>NZ_BSTN01000028.1 GCF_030269545.1 Actinomadura sp. NBRC 104425
CGGGGTTGGACATGCCCGAAGCGGGGGCCTCGCGGCCCCCAGCCCCCCGCGAGCCGGAGCACTCATCCGCGCGAATCTGTCTGTCACACCGTCTCGCCGTTCGCGCGGATGAGCACTCCGGACCGTGGTGATCAGGCGCGGCAGCGGGAATGCACGACACAACACGCCAGGGTGAACAAGTGCCAGGCCTCACGTCGTCCCCGCCGTCAGCCGAGGTCAGCACCGCCGAGGATGACGACAACGCTGACGACAACAGCCCCACACACAGGCCACCAGCAACAGCCGTGAGACACCGTCCACCTCGGCGTTTTCTCCTAGATCACGGCAGTTGCTACACCTGAAAAGCGGAAGGTCGGCGGTTCGACCCCGCCCCTGCCCACCGCCTCTGAGCATCACAAAGAAGCGCCCCACCAGCGGATACGCGGTAGGGCGCTTCTCTCGTCATGTCCGGCTGTGTCCGGCCGTCACCGGTTCACGGCGGTTGGCCGTGCCGAATACGTGCCGAAGATCAGTAACCCCGTAGGGCCTGCTCTATGCGGCGTTTGGACGTTTCGTCTTGGCCGTCAATGCACTTGGCGTAGACGCGAAGCAAGACCTCGACGCTGTGGTCGGCCCACTCGGCGACCTGGGGCGCCGGAACGCCACCGTTCAGCCAGGTGGACACGCAGGCGTGCCGGAGGTCGTGCACGCGCCGGGCCTGAGTGTGGTTGACGACCGATCGGCGGTCAACCTCGGGCGAGCCCTTGGGAGCCTTCGGCTTGGTCGTCTTGACTGGATTGGCGTCGAGCAAGCCCAGCTCTACGGCATCCTCGCAGGCGTGGTGCAGAATCGAGCGGTTTCGCTGGACGGTGGACGGGGCGCGGCTGCTTGCCGTCCAGCCAGGTCCGGCGGTGCTCAGGATGTAGAACGTGTAAAGGCGTTCCCCCTTCGCCGCGTTCAGAACGTTGCGCTCAACCGTCAGCTCCGAGTGGCCCGGTACTGGGCGTGCCGACCGTGATGAGGTTGGCGACGGTGCGGAAATGATTTCTCACACACAGAACGGGCGGGCGACCGCCATACCGGTACGGGGCGGGCCCTTAGGGCCCGGTGATCGAAGAGTGAGCAGATGGGGGCGGCGGTGCCGCGGGACCGCAGCGGGCGGCGGATGCCCCACCACAACGAGATGCCAGGGTCCACCGGGCGTGGCCAGGGTGGTGATCAGGAGGTCAGTATGAGGACGATGCTGAATGCGGTGAAGAAGCCTTGGATCCACGCCCAGTGCTGGACAGGGATACCGTACAGGGTGTGCTCATTGTGATGCCTGTTCACGGCCCGGCCCACGACGATGAGGAGAACGGTGCCGATCGCCAGCCCCACCGAGGTGCCGATGGGACCGAAAATATCCCCAAGGAACATCGCGGCGACGATTCCGGCGCCGATCAGCAGCGGCACGATGAGGAGGCCGAGCCCGGTCCAGACGATCAGCAGCATGTTTCATCACCGGCCGGCATACCAAGCGCCCCCTGGCCGCTCTCACTTCTACGGTCCCATGCCGGATCGGTCATCCGAAGTCCGGGCGTCGCAAGATTCACATAGCGCATCGTGCAGGCATCATCGCTCACAGTCCAGCCCTGCCCTGCGGGCTCTTGGCGGGCCGACGCGCAGCGCGAAGCCGCTCGTGCCGACCAGCGGCCCCCGATCGAGGTACCCGGTGCGCCGTCGGCATGGCGTGGTCTTCCGTGCGAGGGGCAGGGGCCGAGTAGTCATCAGCAGCCCGTTTCGGGCGAGTGTACGCCCCCTCTGGGGATTCCACTGACCTCAGGCCTTGCGTCCCGGAGCACTCAGTCACGTGGAAGGCTGCCACGTCCTTTGGCCTGCATCGCGAAGCCGCTTGTGCCAGCGGACGGCCCGATCGGGACACTTAACGCAGGAGAGCACGCCGGACCCGGCACGAAGGCCCATGCAAGGGAGTAAGGGTCCGACGAGTACTCATCCGCTGCGGACCGGTTGAGCGTGTGGGCACCTTCGGGTGTTCCGCGGGCCTGAGGATTCGCATTCCGGAGGGTCATAGGCACGCCCTTGGCCGTTCGCGCGAGTGAGCACTCAGATCACAGATCCGCGAAATGCACCTACTGACTTCGACTGTCAGACAATGTTGTGGCGGGCCACTGCGGGAGGACGCCACCCCAGGATTCCTTCGACCATCCGGACGGCCGGGACGATTTCGCCGACATCATGCACACGCACGATTCTGGCGCCCTGCATGATGCAGACTGCGACAGTGGCGATTGTCGCTTCTACGCGCTCCAGTTGTTTGCGGTTGACCGTTTCGCCGATGAAGTCCTTGTTAGATACCGCCGCCAGGAGTGGGTGGCCGATATCGGCGATCTCCGCTAGACGTCGCGTCAGTTCCAGCGAGTGGTACGTGTTTTTGTTGAGGTCGTGCCCTGGGTCGATTATGATTTTGTCGGACGGGACGCCGCGGCTTTCCGCCAGGGCGATGCGATCCCTGAGGAACTCGGCGACCTCCGCCACCACATCGTCATAAACGGGACGAGGGTAAGGCGTCCGGGGCTGGGCAAGGCTGTGCGTGATCACAAGAGCGGCGCCTGTTTCCGCCACGGCGTCGGCGAGGGCCGGGTCATGCAGCCCGCTCGTATTGTTCAGTACGTCGGCGCCGGCGGCGAACGCGGCGCGGGCGACCTCCGGCCTGAAGGTCTCGACTGAGATCACCGCGTCGGTGCGTTCGCGAGCAGCCTCGATCAGAGGAACAACACGGTCGATTTCTTCCGCCTCGCTGACGGGAGGGCCCGGGGCGAACGGCACGCCCCCGATGTCGAGCCAGTCGGCGCCGTGTGTGAGCGCGTTCTCTACGGCGGCAACCGCCGCGTCCAGGGCGAACGTCCGACCTTTGTCATGGAAGGAGTCAGGCGTTCGATTGATTATCGCCATGACGGCGACCTGCCGAGAGAAGTCGAAGGTGCGACTTCCGATCGTCCGCCGAGGGCGGATGATCTGCGGATTGTAGATATTGGAGTTCGCTTCCGTCACTGTCGCCTACCTTCGCTGTGATCCAGGCCCCAGCATAGTCCTACACATCGTCGCCGGGCCGCCCGTCCTGCGGCACTGTCAGGTCGGGCGTACCCTGCGTCTCAGGTGCACGGTGGGTCGCAGCGGGGCCGAGCAGGCCAGGCTCCAACCGGGATCGGTCCCATCCCGCGGCCCGGTGCTGGCGGCTCTGTGCCTTGGCCACGCCTGTTCCGGATCTGCGAGGAAACTGATAAGAGCGACGAATAGGCTTGAGTTTTCTCAGCTAGAGCAGGCTCGGAATCATCATCTCCTGGGTTGCGTCACGCAATCCTCAAGGACGTCTCTTCTGTCTTTTCGCCAGTGCCTCAGCTATCCCCTTCACCGTCGCAAAAGTGATGTCGTCGCACCTTTTGGGGGACGCGTCGGCCGGTAGGTTGGCGTTCATCGCAGACGGTGGGGTTGGTTTCCGCCCGTCTCCTCGGTGGGATGGCCTGCGGGTGCTGGCGGAGTTGCGCGGCAAGCGGCGCGCTGGCCGCGCGCGGCCCGGCCGTGGGGGCGGGCAGGTTCGGTGGCGCCTCAGATCGCTCGGCGGCGGACTGGCTTGCGGTGGACCGGTCTAGGGGAGCGGGGCGGTCAGATTCGGTGTCCGTGCCGCCTTTGGGGGCGTGGCCGCCGGGGATTGTCTCGTCGCAGCCGTCTTTGGCTTGTACGGCCGTGGGACGGCGGCGCTGTCTTTGTTGTGGCCCCATCGGGTCGTCGCCCGAATTGCTGGGTTGAACGTTGCCGCATTCCGGCCACTGGTTGCGTCGGGCTGGACGTGAGAGGGGTCCATGAAGGGTTGTTTTCTCTATGTTGGTGGGGTGTTCTGGGAGAGTCGGGCTTCGGCGTTGTCCAGCCACCGGCGGTACCAGCGGGCGAATCCCATCGGCTTTCCGTCGGTGTCGAGGAGCGGCCGGAAACCGCGGCCGTCGGCCATGTAGTCCGCCCACATCTGGCCCCTTGCCGGGCCGCTGACGACGAGCGCCTCGCGTAGCGCACAGCCCAGATGGCACAGGTACAGGAGCCCGACCGAATGCTCAGGCCGGCAGAGGACCTCCTCGTACTTCTTCCAGTAGGCGTCCTCGGCCTTGTTGAAGGCCTCGGGTGAGCTGTAGTCCGCTTCGTCGGGCGGGTCGGGCAGCGCGTCGGCCGGGTTGAACGCTTCGGTGTGCGGGAAGGGCTCTGCCAGCGTGTCGAGGTCGGTCAAATTGGCGCCGTCGCCCGCCCAGCGCCATCGCCCGTCCACTCGGCGGACCGGGAAGAGGCCGTACGCGGGTCCTGCTCCTCCCCTGCCGGCCTCAACGAGGAAGGATCGGTACTCACCGGGCAGTTCCACCCGCAGTTGCTCCTCGAGGTCTTGGAGATCGGCGGTGCTCAGCGGCGGCTCGAGGTGCCACCTGTGACTCATCGCTCCGAGGTCATCGCCCGGGTCATTGGCGGCCAGGCGGGCGAGCCGTTCACGTACGTCCGACCAGTCGGGGGGCGCCATGGTCGGCACGATATCCAAGGTGAGTGACGGCGATGTCCGCAGAGAAAGACGACACAGGCCTATTCGGGCAGGGGCAGGACCTGTTTCGAAGTGTGGTGAGTGGCGGCATGTCGTACGCCGGACGCAGTGAGGCATCGCGGCCACGATTTGCGAATCAGGCCGACCACCGGCGCCGGCCCGGCGTCCGCGGCGGCCGACCACGACGAGCTCGCCGTCCGCTAGCAGGCCACCGTCCACATCGCCGCCATCAACGAACGGCTCTGGCCAACTTCGAAACGTGTCCTAGGGTGTGTCCGGTCGATCATGATGGGCCCGCAGCAGTGCGGCGACCAGGGCGACGACCACAGTTGCTCCGTCGGCAGGGCGGCCGCCGCACCGGCCCGCTCGCACATGACGGCGGCGAAGCCGCAGACTCGCAAGCACGCAGCGGACGACCCGGCCCCCACCCGCACTCAAGAGCCGGATGCCAAGATCCCCGGACGTGGCCTAGGGCTGCTCCTGGGAGGGGCGGGGGGTGGTCAGGAAACCTATGGCGGCGGCGAGGGTGGCTATGCCTTCGCCTACGAGGCTGATTGTTTTATCGGTGTACCAGCTGGGGTCGTGCATGGCGGGGATGGGGCCGAGTCGGCCGACGTCCACGTAGTAGTAGAGGAGGAGGGCGCCGACGGCGCTTCCGGCGACGAGGAAGGCGATCGCGTAGGTCCATCTGCGGGCCCACGCGAGGACGAGGACGCCTGATACCGCGGCGAGGACGGCCTGGGCCCGGAAGAGGTCGTCTCCGGGGATGGTGCCGTCGCTGCCGCCGGGGCCGGGGGCCATTTCCGGTGCGAACTGCCAGTGGACGTAGGCGTCGGCCGCCAGTCCTGCGGCTGTGAGTAGGCGGAGCAGGATTCCCATACCAGTGGAACGGTGCGCCTGCCGCCGGCGGATCAACTCGGCGGGAAGGCTCGCGCGTTTCGCAGTGCGTTCGGTGTGTATGTTCTGGGGCATGCATCTGGCGCGGGTGTTCGACGAAGGCGGGGAGCACGGGAAGCGGCCGTCGGTATCGCGTCCTCCCGTACCAGAGCACGAGGTCGAGCGGGTGGTGGAGTACCTGCGCAACGGGAAGGTGGTCATGGCGGCGCGGTCGTTCGCGCCGGACCAGGTCGATCCTTCCCGGGGCGACAAGGTTCCGCTGATCTTCCACACGGACGGGACGTGGGTGTGGGCGGGGGCCGTCTACTACTACCTCAAGGAGCACGGCATTCCGCCGCAGCCCGAGCTGGTGCATCACATCCGGACGCGGAACTTCCAGCCCGCCGAGGTGGGCGACACCGCGATGGACGCGGCGATCGAGATCGCGACCGGGCAGCGGGAGCCGGATCCGCCCGTGCCGCTGCCTCCCCCTGGACCGCCCCAGCCGGGGCCGCCTCCGGCGCCGTTTCCGGGGCCGTTCCAGGGGCCGGGTGCAGTGCCTTTCGGTGGGCCTCCCCCAGCTCCGCCTGCGCCCGCATGGCCGCCGGGGTTCGGGCAGCCCTACCCGGGTGGGCCGGCGCCGTTCCCCCCTGGGGCGCCGCCGATGCCGCCGCCTCACGCGCAGGTGGCTCCGCCGGACGAGTGGGCGGCGGAGCTGCAGCGGCGCTTGAAGGAACTGGGCGTGGACTCCGGCGCGTACCGGATCGGTGAGGTCGTGGACGGCGCCTGGTGCATGGTGCCGGAGGGTGGCCGCTGGGCGGTTTTCCAGTCGCGTCACGGGGAGCGGCGCAGGCACGCCATGTTCGACACCCCTGAGCAGGCGGCGACGTACCTTGTCGGTGGTCTGCTGTTCAAGCCTGGACACAAGTCCAAGGACGGGGCGATCGAGCCGCTTCCGGGGGAGCCTCCGCTCACTCTGTTCCGCAACCGGCAGATGATCGAGCTGCCCCCGGGGACGACGGTCGACCGCTACGGCGACAACAGCGGGAACGTGGCGTTCACCGCGGGCACGCCCCTCCCCCAGCGGTCACTGCCGCCGGACTGGGCGAACCGCCCCTACCAGATGTTCCGGTTGCAGCGGCCGCTGAAGGTGCTGATGGGCGTGACGCTGCCGTCGTTCGACCAGCCCGGGGGCGGCACCGCGTACATCTTCGAGCGCTCTTTCGCGGAGCTGCTCGCCGACGGTTCGCTGGTCGTCGCCCGTTAGGGCACGCGGTTCGTCATGCCGGCGGTTCCGGCAGGGCGAGCGCGGCCGGGGCGTCGGGTGGGACGGCGGGGTTGCGCGGCGGGACGCTGCGGATGCGTCGGTAGGGCGTGCCCAGCGGAGGGCGGGGGTCGGCGTCTCCGCGGTTGGGCCAGAAGCTCATGGCGCGTTCGGCCTGGGCGGTGATGGTGAGCGACGGGTTGACGCCCAGGTTCGCGGTCACGGCGGACCCGTCGACGATGTGCAGGCCCGGATGCCCGTAGACGCGGTGGTAGGGGTCGATGACTCCTGTCTCGGGGGAGTCGCCGATGACGCAGCCTCCGATGAAGTGGGCGGTGGTCGGGATGTTGAACAGGTCGAACCATGTGCCGCCGGGGGTGGCGTGGAGTTCTTCCGCCAGCAGCCGCACGGCCTTGTGCGCGACGGGGATCCAGGTGGGGTTGGGTTCGCCGATGCCTTGGCGGGCCGTCAGGCGGCGGCCCAGGAGGGTGCGGCGTTCGGTCACGGTGATGGAGTTGTCGGCGGTCTGCATGACGAGGGCGATGATGGTGCGCCGTGACCAGTCCCGCAGGGAGAGGCCGCGTAGTACGACGTCGGGCCGCCGTACGGCCTGGCCAAGGAACTTGGCCCAGCGGGGGACGCGGCCGCCGCCGTCGATGAGAAGGGTCCGGATGAGCCCCATGAGGTTCTGGCCCGGCCCGTAGCGCGTCGGTTCGATGTGCGTGTGCTCGTCGGGGTGGAAGGACGAGGTGATGGCCAGGCCGGTGCTGTGGTCGACGTCCTTGGAGCGGTGCCACAGGGTGAGGCGTTCCACGCCCAGGAGCGCTTCGGAGTTGGTGCGGGTCAGCTCACCCAGCCGCGGGGACAGACGGGGAAGGACGCCCTTGGCGCGCATGCGGTGGAGAAGCCGTTGGGTGCCGTACGTTCCGGCGGCGAAGACGACCTGTTGCGCGGAGAGCCGCACCCGGCGGCGGCCGGAGAGCGCCCCGGAGCGGACGGCGTGTATGTCGTAGCCGCCGTCCGGGCGGGGGACGACGGCCGTGACGGTGGTGTCGGGGACGATTGCGGCGCCGGCGCGTTCGGCCAGGAAGAGGTAGTTCTTGGTGAGGGTGTTCTTCGCACCCACCTTGCAGCCGACCATGCAGCCGCCGCAGGCCGTGCATGCGGTGCGCCGGGGGCCCGCGCCTCCGAAGTAGGGGTCGTCCGTCTCCTCCCCGGGCTTGGTGTGCTCGTCACCGAAGAACACCCCGACGGGGGTCGGGTGGTAGGTGTCGCCCACGCCCATCCGTTCGGCGACGCGGCGCATCGCCTCGTCCGCAGGGGTGACCAGGGGGTTGACGGTGACGCCTAGCATGCGGCGGGCCTGGTCGTAGAACGGCTGGAGTTCGTCCTGCCAGTCGGTGATGTGCCCCCACTGGCGGTCGGTGAAGAACGGGCGGGGCGGCTGGTAGAGGGTGTTGGCGTAGACGAGCGAGCCGCCGCCGACCCCGGCGCCGGCCAGCACGAGCACGCCGGCCTCGCCCCGCACCAGGTGCATGCGCTGGATGCCGCGCAGGCCGAGGCGCGGCGCCCACAGGTACCGCCGCAGACGCCAGGAGGTCTTGGGCAGGTTGGACTCGTCGTAGCGGCGGCCGGCCTCCAGGACGGCGACCCGGTACCCCTTCTCGGTGAGCCGTAGCGCCGAGACGCTGCCGCCGAACCCCGATCCGATCACGACCACGTCGACGTCGAAGCCTTCGGGGTCAGCAGCCATGGGGACCCTCCCTGAAGCCGAAGAACACGGTCTCCGACTATCGGCCCGTCACGGTGCCGCGCACCACGCAGAGAATGCGGCAACTGTGCAGGCGACTTGTCAGCGGCCTGATAAAAGGCGGCTAACGGCCCATCCGAAAAGGCATTCACTGGAGGGGCTGATTTGAGTGCCTTACTCCGGGTGATTGTCGGACGTTTGTGCACCCGTTTCTGACTTCAGCCCTCATGCGGCACGTGCGCGCTGACCGCGCGCGCTTGGCCCGGCCGCGC
The DNA here is from genome assembly GCF_030269545.1 of Actinomadura sp. NBRC 104425. Taxonomy (GTDB): domain Bacteria; phylum Actinomycetota; class Actinomycetes; order Streptosporangiales; family Streptosporangiaceae; genus Spirillospora; species Spirillospora keratinilytica. The sequence continues at coordinate 8,718 of NZ_BSTN01000028.1, forward strand.
CGGGCGGCCGCTCGCGGGCAACTCGCCTGGCGCGGCACGCGGGTGCGGCGTCGGCCGCACCCGGGGAGGGCCGTCACCGTCAGTGCGACCGGCATCACCGCGGCGAATGCCAGCAGGTCGTCCCGAAGAAGTCAGCCGCCGACAAGCGTCTGACCATTGTTTCTGCGCGGATTACGCAGATTGTCGTAGATATGTGGGCATGATTGGGCGTTACGACATCCAGGTGACGTGTTGCGGACGTGCAGTTTGCAGGCGTGTCCACATCAGGTCAAACATCGGTGTGCGTGCCACATTGCTCATCACTTTGCGCAGGGGAATGATTGCGGTGTGCACTCGACCGCGGAATGGTGATCACGTGATGCTCGGCAGGACGAACCCGGCCCCGGCCCGACGGACGCGGGGCCTCCCGCACTCCGCCGCGCGGCGGCCGCTACCGGCAGTGACGCCATGACCGCCGCGATGGACGCCCTCGGCGACCGGCTGGCCCTCACCGGCGGCGCGCGGCAGGGGCGGGCCGCCCGCAGGATCGTCCGGGAACGCGCCGCCAAGGTGGTGGACGATCCGGTGGCGCTGGACGACATCGAGCTGATGACCGCCGAGGCCGTCGCCAACGCCGTCCTGCACGGCACCGGGGTGGTGCAGATCGGCGTGGCCACGGACGGACGGCGGCTGCGCGTCGAGGTCCGCGACGAGGGCCCCGCCCGAAGCCCGGGCCACCCGCCCGAGAACGAGGCCGACGGGCCGGAACGGCCCGGGAACGCCGGTGCCGCGTGCCGGCAGCCGGCCGACCACGGGCGCGGGCTGCTCGTCATCGACAGCCTCGCCGAGGAGTGGGGCCTGGAGCAGACCCCCACCGAGACGCTCCTCTGGTTCGTCGTCCACGCCTGAAGCCGCCCATCTCACTCCAAGCACCGCGCGTCCAGCTCGCGGGCCGCAGGCCCAGGGCAGCCGGTGCTCTCCGAGCCGAACACGATGGTGCGGTTCGCGCGCGCAGTGGGTGACCACGGCGTGGCATGACAGCCCGCACGCCGTCACCAATGCGCCCCGAGACGACAGCGACCCGCACCACGAACACCCGACGCTCTCTGCCCCAGGCAGGCATCGCGCGCCCGGCAACCGGGCAGCGGACCAGGACGCCTAGTGGTCCCCGAGGCACGATGGTGCGGTTCGCGCGCGCAGTGGGTGACCACGGCGTGGCATGACAGCCCGCGCGCCGTCACCGATGCGCCCCGAGACGACAGCGGCCCACACCACGAACACCCGACGCTCCCTGCCCCAGGCAGGCATCGCGCGCCCGGCAACCGGGCAGCGGACCAGGACGCCTGGTGGTCCCCGAGGCACGATGGTGCGGCCTGTCTGCGCAGCGGCGTGACGGCCCGCGCGGCGGCGACGGTGTGCCCCGTTGACGAAGCGGACCGGCGCTCAGGGAGTTGGTATGCGGACTGTTTCGGCCCAGGGTGGCGGCTCTGGAGCGGACCCGCCGATGAGTACCGCGATCAGTCGGCAGGCGGCGGGCTCGTCCGGCCAGGGGGTGAAGCCGTCGGTGAGGACGATGACGACGCCGGGCGGGTGCGGCGTCTCCAGGGCCCGGCGGATCCCCACGCGCATGTCGGTGCCGCCGCCGCCCCTCAGCTCGATCTGGTCGGCCGCGGTGACCCGCGACGCAGCCTGCACGTCGGCGTCGACGCTGAGCACGGTGACGCGGTCGCCGCGCACGCCCACCTCGCGCAGCACCCCGGTGACCTCGGCCAGCGCGGCGGCCAGCTCGTCCTCCCCCATCGAGCCGGAGGTGTCGATGACGACGGCGACGCGCGGCAGCGGGCGGCGCAGGCTCGGCAGGACGACGCCGCGCAGGGCCGGGCCGCGGCGGGACGGGCGGCGGTAGGTGTAGTCGACGGCGCCGCTCGCCCACGACAGCGCCTCGCGGACGGCCCCGGCCAGCACGCGCCGCCAGTCGACGGCGGGTTCCAACACCTGTTCGGCCCAGCGGCGCCATCCGTCGGGGAGGTCGCCGCGGGTGCGTTGGTGGGCGCGCATCGCCTCGGCGGTGTGCCTGCGGATCGCCTGGGCCTCGGTCTCGGTGACGCGCGGGGCGGTGCCGTCGGCGGCGCCGAGGTCCCACGGGGAGGGTTCGCCGTGGGCGCCCGATCCGCAGTCGTGGCCGTCGAAGGCGGGCACGCCCGGTAGGTACTCCTCGAACAGCCGTCCGGGCGGCAGGCCGTAGTCGGCGGGCGTGAGGCAGTCGGCGGGCAGGGTCAGCCCGTCGGCGAGCAGGTCGTCGTTGATCTCGCAGTCCTGGGCGAGGTTGATGCGCAGCCGGTCGCGGCGCAGCTTCGGGGCCAGCCGGTCGGCGCGGCCGTGGTGGTCGCGCAGCAGGTGCGCGGCCTCGTGGATCCACACGCCCGCCAGCTCCTCCACGGGGGTGGCGTCGACGAACGCGGGTGACACGTAGCAGCGCCAGTACCGGTCGACGCCCATCGTCGGGACGGCGGCGGACGGGACGACCGACAGCGAGTACAGCGCGGACGCCAGGTAGGGGCGTTGCGATGCGGCGCGGAACCGGGCGGCCAGCAGCTTGGTCCTGTCCAGATGCGGTGCGGAGGACCCGGTCATCAGCGGTCGCCGGTGAGCGCGCCCGACAGCTGCAGCAGGTCGAGGAACGCATCGATTCCGCTGGGCACGGGCCAGTCGACGTCGCGCAGGGCGGCCAGGTCGACCGCCGCGCGCGCCGCGACGTCCGGGACGCCCGCGTCGACCGCCTTGGCCAGCACCGTCCAGCCCGCCTCCCAGCGGCTGCGGGTGAGTCGGCCCTGGACGGCCGCGACCACCGAGGTGAGGAACGCCAGCTGCCGGTCGCCGCGGTCGGGCAGCGTGAACGCGTCCGGGTCGGCCAGCACCCGGTCGGGGTCGGGCAGGTCGAGGTTGTCCAGGTAGACCAGCAGTTCCAGGCCCGCGCCCTCCCCGACGGCGCCGACGACGACGGCCGACAGCGCCTCGCGTCCGGCGCCCGTGGCGTACCCGGTGGCGAGCAGCCGCAGCACCATCTCCCAGCTGCGGGGCGAGGGCCAGGCGCCGCCGCGCGCCTCGGCGTCGCCGGGCAGCTGGTGGGTCAGGCCGGGGCGCGCGGTGAGGAAGCCCGACACCGCTCCGCGGGCCCGCGCCACCGCGGACGGCATCCGCGCGGGTTCGATCTTGGGTATGGAGACCTGCGGCCAGGTGCCCGCCATGCCGCGCGCCACCGTGTGCGGGTCGTGCGTCCAGTGCAGGTGGACGAACCGGTTGGCCAGCGGCGGGCTCAGGTGCCAGCCGTCGGCGGCGCTGGACGGCGGGTTGGCGGCCGCGACGACGCGCACCGGCTCGGGCAGGGTCAGGCTGCCGACGCGGCGTTCCAGCACCACGCGCAGCAGGGCGGCCTGGACGGCGGGCGGCGCGGACGACAGCTCGTCGAAGAACACCAGGCCGCGTCCGGCGCGGGCGACGCGCACCGCCCAGTCCGGCGGCGCCATCGGCACGCCGGTGGTCGCCGGGTCGTCGCCGACGATCGGCAGTCCGGCGAAGTCGGACGGCTCGTGCACGCTGGCGATCACCGTTTCCAGGGGGACGCCGAGGCCGTCGGCGAGCCGGCGCATCCCGGCGGACTTGCCGATGCCCGGCTCGCCCCACAGCAGGACGGGCAGGTTCGCGGTGACCGCGAGCGCCAGCGCCTCGAACCGGTGGTCCTGGGCGGGTTCGGTGCGCCACGCCCCGGCGCGCCGGTTGAGCTCGTCGGCCAGGGCGAGGGCGTCGTGGTCGCGGGCGGTTTCATCGGTCATGCGTCCCCCTGTGCGGCGACCAGGTCCTTGAGGAAGTGCAGGTCGCGACGTTTGCGGATGTCGATCAGCTGGGCGAGGTTCACAAAGCCGCCCGGGTAGACGTAGCCGCGGACGTCGGTGCGCGCCCCGGCGTCCACCAGTGCCCGGACGAGGTCCGCGGAGGCGCCCTCGGAGACGGCGCGGAACAGCGGGGTGTGGCCGCGTACGTCGAGCGCCTCCAGGTCCAGGCCCGCCGCCAGCAGGCGCGGCAGCAGCGGCCGATGGTCGACGTGGTGGAGCAGGTGCGGGAGCGTGGTTCCTGTGCCGTCGCGCGCGTGCGGGTCGTGGCCCAGGTCGAGCATGCGGACCACGCCGGGCGTGTCGCCGTGCCGCATCCGCTGGAACAGCTCGTTGCGCTGGCCGCGCAGATCGCGCGGCATCCATCCGGCGGACGTCCAGCTCTGGCGGACGGCGAAGCAGCCGACGACCTTGCCGCCGAACGCCTTGAGCGCCTGCTCGCGCCGCCGTTCCTCGTCGGTGTGGTCGTGCGTGTGCAGGACGCCGTCCCGGTAGGACACCTTGTGCCAGGCGCCCCGGCAGCGGACGCGGATGACCGGGGGCGGCCCGGGGTCGGGCGGGCCGATCGGGCGGCCGTCGCCGGGCGCGTCCCGGGCGGGGAACAGCGCCGAACGCACCAGCGGGTGCAGGTCCTCGGGGGTGAGCCGTCCGGCGCGCAGCAGGTCCAGGTCGGGCAGGCGCCGCCAATACACCTCGGGCAGCGGGACGCTGGAGGCTCGGCCCCGCCGCCGCCGCTCGCCGGGGCTCAGGTCGTGCCGCATGACGAGGCGCAGGCCGTCGCTGAAGCGCGTCGGATCGTCGGCGTCGGTCTGGTCCACGACCGCGACGAAGTTGCGCAGCCCCCAGTTCGTGATCTGGTCGCCGATCGGGATGTGCCAGTCGCGGACGATGCCCGCGCGGGCGAGCCGCCGCAGTTCGGGGCGCAGCCGGTGGACGGCCAGCACGCTGGAGCGCAGCACGGCCAGCGGATCGATCCTGTGGTGGAGGGCCGCGCCGCCGTCCAGGGCGATGCCCGCGGCGGCGAGCTCCTGTTCGACGTCGCCGCGGTCGTGCAGCAGCGTGATCCATTCGGCGAAGCGGACGGGGTCGTCCGGGCCCGGGTTCTCGGTGGGCAGTTCGTCCGGGCGGCGCGGGGAGCCGTCGGCGTTGAAGAACGGGACGCGGTCCGAGCCGCCGTGCCGGGCGAGGAGTTCGTGCGCGTGCCGCGCGTCCCACACGTGGCGGGCCGCCGACCAGTCGAGTTGGGGCCGCGGGGTCTTCGCGGTGCCGACGGTCACCGGGCCGAACCGCAGCGTCAGCCGCTGCGCCGGGACGCCGTCGGGGGTGGCGACCTGCAGGGCGGCGCGCAGCCGCGGCCGGTCGTAGGCGTTCAGCACGATCACGCGGCCGCCCGTGATCATCGTCTGCGGGCTCCACTGCTGCTCGTGGCGGGGCAGGTGCCAGCGCAGCAGGTCGGGCGCGAAGTGCCGCAGGTCGTCCTCCAGCGCCTCGGCGACGGCCGGGCCCGCCGAGCGGGCCACCTCGGCGAGGTCGAAGGCGACGTCGACGCCGGCGGCGGCGCAGGCGCCCCGCCAGTCCCCGGCCAGGCGCCGCTGTGTCGCCTCCTCGATCATCCAGCGGGGCACCGCGTACCGGCGGGTCCGCGCCCACATGCCCGCGTGTTCGTCGTCGAACGGTTTGCACGCGCTGGTGCCCGGTTTCGGTTGGGCGGGGGTGTCGCGTTCGCTCACCGGTACACGCTCCCGATCAGCCGGATGTCGGGATGCGCCGGGGTGAGGGGGCGCATCAGCGCGTTCAGCGCGCGCTTGACGCGGCGCGGGACGTTGGGGCCGAGCCGCACCTGCTCCAGGCGCGTCTCGTTGTCGCTCACCCGGGCCAGCAGTTTCTTGGCGCCGCGTCCGGTGATGCCGGAGCGGGCGAGGTTGAGGGTGCGCAGGGGGCTGCCGGGGATGGCGTCGGCGAGGGCGGACGCGCCTTCGTCGCCGGTGGCGTTGGCGGGTGCGCCCAGAACGCGTTGTGAACGTGGACGCCCGAGGTCGAGTGTTTCGATGCCGTCCAGGGCGTCCGCCAGAGCGCGCGCGCCGTCGGGGCCGATGCCGTTGCCGCCCAGCCCCAGCCGTACGGGACGGGCCGGGTCCGCCGCTTCGGCCAGGGCGGCGACGCCCGCGTCCCCCAGGTGGTTCGACGAGAGGTACAGTTCGCGCACGCCCGCGTCGCGTATGAGGGCGGCCAGCAGAGGGGCCGCGTCGGCGGCGAAGCCGTTGCCCCCGAGGAAGAGGCGCTCGACCGGTTGCGGGCGTTCCGCCAGCGCGTCCCGCAGTACGCGCAGGCCGTCCAGGGTGACGCCCGTGTTGACCAGGTCGAGGGTGCGGATCGTCGTGTTGCGGCGGAGCATGGCCGCGAGCGCGTGCACGCCCTTGTCGCGGACGGGGTTGCGCTTGAGCCACACGGCCCGCACCGTGTCGTCGTCCGCCAGCCGTTCGGCGAGCACGGCGATGCCTTCGCCGTCGATGCGGTTGCAGCCCATGTAGAGCGTTTCGACGCCGTGCCCGGGGACGAGCGCTTGCGCGATGGCGCGCACGCCTTCGTTCCCCATGGCGTTGGTGCCCAGCAGCAGGTGCACCGCGTGGGGCGACGCGACGGCCACCGGCAGGAGGCGCGCGACGCCCTGCGGCCCCAGGCCCTGCTTGCACAGGTCCACACGACCGTCCGGGCGCAGCGTGCCCAGGGAGAACGTCTCGTCGGTGTCGACCGCGGACGCGTCGCCCAGGCGCGCCAGCAGCGGTTCCAGGGCGGCCGGGTCGGCCGCCGGGACGTCGGGGTGCTCGATGGCGGGGCAACGTACCGGGGTGGGCTGTGTCTCGGGGGCAGTCATCACCACTCCACTGGGCGGTAGTCCTTGAGGAACAGTCCATGCACGGGTTCGCCGCGCACGCCCCGCACAATCGGGTCGTACACGCGGGCGGCCCCGTCGATGACGTCCAGCGGCGGGCGGAAGCCGAGCGCGCGCTGCACCATGCGGCTGGGGTGGGGCCGCTCGTCGGTGACCCAGCCGGTGTCGACGCTGTTCATGTGGATGCCGGACGCGGCGTAGTCGGCGGCCGACGTCCGGGTCATCATGTTCAGCGCCGCCTTGGCCATGTTGGTGTGCGGGTGCATCGCGGACTTGTACGACCGCGAGAAGCTGCCCTCCATCGCCGACACCTGCACCACGTACCGGTCGGGGTGCGGGGACGCCTCCATCAGGCCGCGCAGCCGGGAGGTCAGCAGGAACGGCACGAAGGCGTTCACCACGTGCACCTCCAGCCATTCCCCGGGCGGCACCTCTTCCAGCCGCAGCACCCAGCTGTTGCGGTCGCGCAGGTCGAGCGGCTGGCCGGTCTCGTCGGTGCGCCCGGCCGGGAACAGCGCCTCCCAGCCCGCGTCCCAGCCCGCGTCGGGCAGGGGCTTGGGGGCCTGCCCGGGGGCGAGCGCGGGACGGGCCGCGCCGGACACGGCCACGCGCGCCGCGGCGCCGGTCAGTGCGCGACCTTCGGCGGCGCGCACCTCGCGGTAGTAGGCGGGCGGGCGGCGGATCGTCTGGGCGGCGTTGTTGACCAGGATGTCGAGATGGTCGAACCGCCGGTGCACCAGCTCGACCAGGTCGGCCACGGCGGGCAGGTCGAGGAAGTCGACGCCGTGGACGTGCAGGCGGTCGAGCCAGTCGCGGGCGTCGGCGACGGCGGCGAACCGGCGCGCCGCGTCCCGGGGGAACCGGGTCGTCACCAGCACCTCGGCGCCGTCGCGCAGCAGCTTCAGCGCCGTGTGGAAGCCGATCTTCACCCGTCCGCCGGTCACCAGTGCGCGGCGTCCGCGCAGGTCGGCGCGGGCGTGCCGGCGGGCGGCGTTCTGCTGCGCGCACGGCGGGCACATCATGTGGTACTGCGGGTGCACCTGCCGGTAGGGCGCCTTGCAGACGTAGCAGTACCGCGCGCGGAACAGCCGCCGCGGCGCCTGCTCACGCTCGGGGCCGGGCGCGGGATCGGGTGCAGGGTCCTGCTCGCGGTGGCGTTCGGACGCGGCCAGGGCCTTTCTGTCGTGCCGCCGCCGCTCCTCGCGCCGCGCCGCCTTGCGCGCCTTCTTGTCCGCCCGGTACGCGTCGCCGACGGCGCGCCGCACCTGCTGCCAGCGGGGATCGTCGGGGTTCGCCGAGGCCACGTGCCCCAGCACCCGCAGGCACGTGTCGATGTCGGCCTGTGTCGGCTCGGATTCGATCGACGCCACCGCGCTGGCCCCCCACCTGCGAAACGGGGTGACGGGCCGGCCGGATTCGAACCGGCGTCCTCCCGCCTGCCGAGCGGGCGCGACGACCTCTGCACTACGGCCCATCACCGGCCGTGAGCCTACCGACCGACCTGCGAGACTTCTCCCATTTATTCTTCGCGTCGGTTCAGCTCGTCCAGCACCTCGGCCAGGGCGGCGCGCGGATCGAACTGCGCGGTGCCCATGGCGCTGCGCACGCGGTGGTGGACCTCCACGGCGGTGCGCAGCCACCGCGCCGCCTCCTCCAGGCGGTCCTGGCCGCGCAGCGACAGGCCCAGCCAGTAGGCGGCCTCGTGCAGCGGAGGCTCGTCGTGGCGGCCGTCCCAGGCCAGCCGCAGCAGCGGTTCGGCCTCCGCGTACGCGCCGCGCCGCACCATGCTGCGCCCTGCGGGCCAGCCGCACCACGCCACACCGCGCCGCGCGGCCAGCGCCCACATGCGCTCGGCCTCCTGCACGTCGCCGTACTCCTCGGACCGGTCGCCGCACCACCACGCCGCCTTGCCGTGCCCGAGCCGGGCGGCGCGGCGCAGCCACCGCTCGGCGTTGAACGCGTCGTTGGCGATCAGCAGCAGGTGTCCGGCGCGCTCGACGAGCCCCACGTCCGCCTCGTCCGGCTCGGCCTCGCACCGCCCGTACAGCAGCTCCCCCAGGGCCAGCCCGGCCGCGACGTCGCCCGTCTCGGCCGCCATGCCGTACCAGCGGGCGGCCTCGGCGAACCGTCCGGCCTCTTCGAGCAGCCCGGCCAGTTCGGCGGCCGCGCCCGGGGCCCCGCCCTCGGCGGCGGCGCGGAGCCCGTCCAGCCGCCCGGCGTCCGCCGCCGTCGCCGCCCCGGCCGCCCGCCGCTGCGCCTCCACGCGCTCCAGGGCGCCTTCGACGTCGCGGTGGTCGTTGTCCCCGGCGTGCTCGCCGTAGGCGGTGTACCAGTCGCGGGCCTCGGCGAAGCGGCGCTGGCGCAGGCACAGGCCGGCCAGCTCCCACATCGAAGACGCGTCCGCGAGGGCGGCGCCCCTTCTCAGCCAGTGCTCGGCCTCCCCCACGAGCCCCCGCTCCCGGCACAGGACGCCCAGCGTGAACGGCGCGTAGGGCCTGCCGGGGAAGCGCCGTGCCGCCTCCTCCAGTGCCCGGCGGGCCTCGTCCCACCGGTCGAGGCGCTCCAGCAGCCGGCCCTTCCAGACGAGCGGCCTGTCGTCGTCCGCCGCGTCGGCGACCTTGTCGAACAGCCGCACCGCGTCGTCCTGGAAGTACGCGTAGGCGCGGAAACCGGCGACGTCCCGCCCGAGTTCGGCGACGGCGTCGAGCGCCGTCGCGTGGTCCCCTCCCGCGACGGCCTCGGCGACCATGTCCTCGCACCGGCGGACGAAGGCGCGGAACCTCTCCATCTCCTCCAGGGCGTGCGCGGCCGTCCGGTCGCCCAGCGCCAGGGCCTCCTCCAGGAGCCGTTCGGCCTCGTCCCGCCGCCCCTGCGCGGCCGACAGCAGCGCCTCCGCCGTCCGGCATTCCGCGCTGCCCAGCTCGGCCCCCCGGGCGTACCACCGCGCCGCGCCCGCCGTGTCGCCCGACTTCTCCAGCAGCGCGGCCAGGCCGAACGCGCATCCGCCGTCGCGGTCGGCCGCGACGCGGTACCACTGCTCTGCCCGCTCGTACTCGCCGCGGTCCCGCAGCACCGCGGCCAGCGTGCGGACACAGGACGCGTCGCCCGCGCGGCCGGCCCGCTCGAGCCAGGGCAGGGCCGCGTCGATGTCGCCTCGATCCATGAGCCGCCGGGCGTACGCGGCCGGGTCGTGCATGCTGTTTTCGGTTGTGGTCGGGGAGGCGAATTCGGACATCCGGCATAGGTATCAGAGAACGTGGTGGCGCGTCCGGAATTCGCCGAGGGGCGGGCCGACCGGATTCGAACCGGCGTCCTCCCGGGTTTTGAGCCCGGGCGCGACGACCTCTGCGCTACGGCCCGCCGCCACGCAGCCTAGTGCCGACCGGTGGGACGCGAATGGCCACAGGGGATGCGGGCATGATCTGGACCATGAGCACACCGGCCAACCCCAGGGTGCGCCGGGCCTACGACGAGCCCGAACCCCAGGACGGCACACGCGTCCTCGTGGACCGTCTGTGGCCGCGTGGCCTGTCCAAGGACTCCGCGCGCATCGACGAGTGGCTCAAGGACGTCGCCCCGTCGACCGAGCTGCGCCGCTGGTACGGGCACGACGTGTCGCGCTATGAGGAGTTCTGCCGCCGCTACGAAGCCGAGCTCGCCGACGAGGCCCACGCGCGGGCACTGGACCGCCTCCGGGAGCTCGCCGCGTCCGGCCCCCTGACCCTGCTGACCGCCACCAAGGACGTGGAGCACAGCCAGGTCCCCACTCTTCTCAAAGCCCTGTCAGGGTGAGCCGGGGGCGCCGGCGCGGGTTTCCTCGGGGCGCGTCACGGTGACGTGGAGCTCGGCCCGGTGCCGTGTGTACGGACGGCCCGTGCCACCTCCTGCGGGTGCGTCAGGTGCGGGTGGCGCCCCGCGTCCTCGACGACCGTCACGGTGGCGTGGGGAAGCGCGGCCAGCAGTTCCTGGCCCTCGGGGGTGAGCGGATCGCGCCCAGCGGCGGATCGTCGCGGCGGTGTCCGGCATGGCCGGCCCGTGGCGTGCGGCGAAGTCCCGCGCCGAGGCGGTGGGGTAGCGGTCGCCGGACAGGAACGGGCCGCAAGGCCGGGCTTCTCGGCTCCGGCCTGCGCCGCGAATGACCGATGAGATAGTTAATACATGTATTAACCATCTGCGGCTAGCCTTGGGGGCATGGCGGGTGAGGGTGGGACGGACGCGTTGGACTTCTGGTCGTTCGTCGAGCTGGCCGAGCGGAGGCTGGCGGAGGAGTTCGGGTTCCGGCACCGGACGGCCACGCGGCTGCTGCTGACGTTGAACCGGGCCTCGGCGATCGTCACCTACGACCTGGAGGCGGCGGTGCACCGGCCGCGCGGGCTGTCGTGGGCGGGGTTCCGGCTGCTGTTCGTCACCTGGCTGGCGGGCCCGCTGGAGCCGGGGCGGGCCGCCGCGGTGGCGGGGATGACCAGGGCGGCGGTGTCCAACCTGGCCAAGTCGCTGGAGGCCGACGGGCTGCTGGTGCGCTCCCCGGGCGAGCGGGACGGCCGGACGGTGGTGCTGTCGCTGACCGAGCGGGGGCAGGAGGCGATGCTGGAGGTGTTCGCCGCGCAGAACGCCCGCGAGCGGCAGTGGGCGGACGCGCTGACCGAGACCGAGCAGGACATCCTGATCATGCTGCTGAACAAGCTGATCGCGGGCCGCCAACGGTTCGACGCGCGCGAGCGCAGCTGACGGGCCGACCGAGCCCTCGCCGGGCCGCGCCCGATTCGCTCCCTACCAGGGGGTACCAGGGGTGGCGGACGACGTCGGATGATGCGATAGTAAATGCATTAACTATTTCGCCCAGGCGGCTGCGAGGAGGGACGCATCATGGCGTACTACCGGCAGGTCGGCGACGTGCCGCCCAAGCGGCACATCCAGCACCGGGACGGCGGCGGACGGCTCTACTTCGAGGAGCTGATGGGCGAGGAGGGCTTCTCGTCCGACTCCTCGCTGCTGTACCACCGCGAGATCCCCTCGGCGATCGTGGATTCGCAGCCGTGGGACATCCCGGACGCGACCACGACGCCCAACCATCCGCTCCGGCCCCGGCATCTGAAGCTGCACGACCTGTTCCCCAAGGAGACGTGGGGCGAGACCGACGCCGTCACCGGGCGCAGGCTCATCCTGGGCAACGGCGACGTGCGCATCTCCTACGTGGTCGCGGCCGCGCCCTCGCCGCTGTACCGCAACGCGCTGGGCGACGAGGTCGTCTACGTGGAGTCGGGGACGGCGACCGTGGAGACCGTCTTCGGTGAGCTGCAGGCGAGGGAAGGCGACTACGTCGTCATCCCGACGTCCACCACGCACCGGTGGCTGCCCGAGGGGGACGTGCCGCTGCGCGCGTACGCCATCGAGGCCAACGGGCACGTCGCGCCGCCCAAGCGCTACCTGTCGCGGTTCGGGCAGTTCCTGGAGCACGCCCCGTACTGCGAGCGCGACCTGCACGGGCCCCAGGAGCCGCTCCTGCGCGACGGCACCGACGTGGAGGTCCTGGTCAAGCACCGCACGTCGGCGGGGGTCGTCGGCACCCGGCTCACCTACGCGCGGCACCCGTTCGACGTGGTGGGGTGGGACGGCTGCCTCTACCCGTTCACCTTCAACGTCAGCGACTTCGAGCCGATCACGGGGCGGGTCCACCAGCCGCCGCCCGTGCACCAGGTGTTCGAGGGGCCGGGGTTCGTGGTGTGCAACTTCGTCCCGCGCAAGGTGGACTACCACCCCCTGGCCATCCCGGTGCCGTACTACCACTCCAACGTGGACTCCGACGAGGTCATGTTCTACTGCGGCGGCGACTACGAGGCGCGCAAGGGCTCGGGCATCGCGCAGGGGTCGGTGTCGGTGCACCCGGGCGGCACCCCGCACGGGCCGCAGCCCGGCGCCTACGAAGGCGGCATCGGCGTGGACTTCTTCGACGAGCTGGCCGTCATGGTGGACACGTTCCGGCCGCTGGAGCTGGGCGAGGGCGGCCTGGCCTGCGAAGACCCCGCCTACGCGTGGAGCTGGGCGGGAGGGCGGCGATGACCGTTCCCGCGTTCGCCCGCGGACTGTTCGACGACGCGGCGGTGTTCCCCCCTGGGTCGATGCCGCTGCCCAACGCCGTCCCCGCGCACCGCGCGCACAAGCGCGCCGACTACGCCGAGCTGGTCGGCTCGTTCGTCGTCGCGGCGCCCATGCTGGACGACCTGCGCGCCCAGCCGGGAGAGCCGTTCCCGCTCATCGTGACGGCGCCCGAGGGCCCGCGCCAGGCCGCCGAGGCCGCCAGGGCCGACGACGTGCAATCCGTTGAGGTCGCGGTGCCGGCGGGGATGCCGGTGGACGAGTTCTTCGCCGAGCTGCGGCAGGTGAAGGGCGCGACCGTGGTGGTGGAGGTGCCGCGGGACGAGCGGCGGCCGCAGATCGTCGCCGGGCTGGCCGGCACCGACATGACGGCCAAGTTCCGCACCGGCGGCGTGCGGGCCGAGATGTATCCGGACGAGGCCGAACTGGCCGCCGCGATCAAGGCGGTGGTGGACGCGGGCGTGCCGTTCAAGGCCACCGCCGGGCTGCACCACGCCGTGCGCAACACCGACCCGGAGACCGGCTTCGAGCAGCACGGCTTCCTCAACGTGCTGCTGACGGTCGACGACGCGCTCGACGGGCGCTCTGAACGCGAACTGGCGCGCACGCTGGGCGAACGCGACGGCGCGGTGCTCGCCGAGCGCGTCCGGCGGCTGGACGGGGCGCGGGTCGCCGCCGTCCGCAGCCGGTTCCTGTCGTTCGGCACGTGCAGCATCGACGAACCCCTGACCGACCTGGTGGCGCTGGGGCTGCTCCCGGCGGCCCTCGCGGAAACCGAAGGAGTAGCCCGATGACCCGGATCGACGTTCCCGACGGCTCGCCCTTCGGCGTCGGCAACCTCCCCTACGGCGTTTTCTCCACTCCCGGAACCGCGCCCCGGGTCGGGGTGCGCCTCGGCGATTCGGTGATCGATCTGGCGGTCGCGCTGGACGACGGCGTTTTCGCCCGGCCCTCGCTCAACGCGTTCATGGCGCAGGGGCCGCGCCGCTGGGCGGAAATCCGGGAACGGATCACCGAACTGGCGCACGGGGACGTGCCGGACGCGGCAGTTCACGAGTCGTCCCAGGTCAGGCTGCATCTGCCGGTCGAAGTGGCGGACTACGTCGACTTCTACGCCTCCGAGCACCACGCGTCCAATCTTGGCCGGCTGTTCCGCCCGGACTCCGAACCGCTCATGCCGAACTGGAAGCACCTTCCCGTCGGCTACCACGGCCGCGCCGGGACGGTCGTGGTGTCCGGCACCGACATCGTCCGGCCCTGCGGGCAGCGCAAGACCCCGGCCGACGCCGCGCCCGAGTTCGGGCCGAGCCGCCGTCTCGACATCGAGGCCGAACTCGGCTTCATCGTCGGCGTCGGCTCGCCGCTCGGCACGCCGATGGCGTGCGAGGAGTTCGCCGAGCACGTCTTCGGCGCGGTGCTCGTCAACGACTGGTCGGCCCGCGACATCCAGGCGTGGGAGTACGTGCCGCTCGGTCCGTTCCTGGGCAAGAGCTTCGCCACGTCGGTGTCGCCGTGGGTGGTGCCGCTCGCGGCGCTGGAGCACGCGCGCGTCCCCACCCCGCCGCAGCAGCCCGAGCCGCTCCCCTACCTGCGGGAGAAGGAGCCGTGGGGGCTGGACATCGACATGACCGTCAGCTGGAACGGGCAGGTCGTCTCGCGTCCGCCGTACCGGGAGATGTACTGGTCGCCAGCGCAGATGCTGGCGCACATGACCGTCAACGGCGCCAGTGCGCGCACCGGCGACCTGTTCGCCTCGGGCACCGTCTCCGGCCCGGAGAAGGACCAGCGCGGCGCGTTCATCGAGCTGACCTGGGGCGGCCGCGAGCCGCTGCGGGTCAACGGCGAGGAGCGCACCTTCCTGGAGGACGGCGACGAGGTCGCCGTCTCCGCGACCGCGCCCGGCGCCGACGGATCCGTCGTGGGCTTCGGTGAAGTGCGCGGACGCGTCCTACCGGCGGGGTCCGGCCGCCGGACCGAGTGACCACCGTGATCAACCGATAGCAAATCGTAATGTCGCGGGCCGTCCCCGCAGTCCGAACAACAGGTATTTTTCCAACATCATCTATTTTTGACCTATCATTCGAGGTCACTCTGCCCCTTCTACAGGGCGGAAAGTCGGGGACGGCCTGGGGTGGCACAGTTGCGTACACGCGGCATCGCTGATCGACGTCGGGCGGCCGGAATCGTTCTGCTGGTCGGAACGCTCGGGCTGGCGGCCTGCTCATCCTCCGAGGCTCACAAGACCACGACGACGGGCGGTGACACCAAGGTGCCCGCCGCCCAGGTGACGATCACCCCTGCCCAGGGCACCGAGAAGGCGCGCCCCGACCGCGGCGTGGTGGTGAAGGCGACCGGCGGGGCACTGCAGTCGGTCAGTGTCACCGCGAACGGCAGCCAGGTGGAGGGCGTCTTCAACGCCCAGCGCACCGAATGGCGGTCCAAGTGGACGCTGCGTCCCGGCACCAAGTACACGGTGACGTCCACGGCCAAAAACTCCATCGGCACCGTTTCGCAGGCCAGCAGCACGTTCCGCACGCTCAAGCCGAGCGCCGCGCAGACCGCGACCGCCTCGCTGGACTGGATTCTGGAGGGCAACCGCGGCAAGACCTACGGCGTCGGCATGCCGATCATCATCGACTTCAGCCGTCCGGTGGCCAACAAGGAGGCGGTCGAGCGGGCCCTTGAGGTCACCGCGGAGAAGCCGGTCGAGGGCGCCTGGCGGTGGGTGGGCGACCAGAAGGTCATCTACCGCACCAAGACGTACTGGCCCGCGCACCAGACAGTGAAGCTGAAGGCGCACCTGGCGGGGGTGCGGGTCGCCAAGGGCGTCTACGCCACCAAGGACCTCAACCGCACCTTCGAGATCGGCGCCGCCCGGATCACCAAGATCAACATGAAGAAGCACCGCATGACGGTGCGGGTGGACGGCAAGAAGGTGCGCTCGGTGCCGGTCAGCGGCGGCAACGGGCAGACCTTGGAGTACACCACCACCAGCGGCACGCACCTGACCATGGAGAAGGGCAACCCGGTGCGGATGACCGCGCCCGGCCGCAAGAAGGGCGACCCCGGCTACTACGACCTGCTGGTCAACTGGGCGGTCCGCATCTCCAACAGCGGCGAGTACCTGCACCAGTCGATGGGCGAGGAGTACTGCCTGGGCCGGGCCAACTGCAGCCACGGCTGCGTCCGCCAGCCCGCCAAGGACGCGATCTGGTTCTACCGCACCGTGCAGCCGGGCGACGTCGTCGACATCACCGGCACCAAGCGCAAGCTGCAGTGGGACAACGGCTGGTCGTTCTGGCAGATGCCCTACGAGACCTGGAAGAAGGGCAGCGCACTGACCTGACCCCCCTTCACGACTCCATCGACGGACGCGGCCACCGCAACGGTGCCGCGTCCGTCGGCGTTCAAGGCCGCCACGAGCCCCGACCGCCGGGACGCCCACCTCGCAGCCGCCGACACTCGCGGCGGGCGAGCCGCTCGTTCAGCCTTGAGCGTTAGACCAGGACACCGCCGTCCACTCGGGCCCGCCGACGGAGCCGCCGCAGGCGAGTGAGCCCCGCATCCTCCATGGGTGCGGGGGCCTCGTGTCGGCTCTGTCAGCCCTTGACCGCACCGGATGTCAGTCCCGCGACGATCCGCCGCTGGAACAGCAGCACGATCACCACGACCGGGATCGTCACCACCACGGCCGCGGCGCAGACCGCCGTGGTGGGCTGCTCGAACTGCGACTGGCCGGTAAAGAACGCCAGCGCCGCGGGCACCGGCCGGGCCCGGTCGGTGGAGGTGAGCGAGATGCCGAAGACGAAGTCGTTCCAGCAGAAGAAGAACGTCAGGATCGCCGCGGTGAACACCCCCGGCGCCGCCAGCGGCACGATCACCTTGCGGAAGGCCTGCCAGGTGGTGGCCCCGTCCACCTGCGCGGCCTGTTCCAGCTCCCAGGGGATCTCGCGGAAGAACGCCGACAGCGTCCAGATCGCCAGCGGCAGCGCGAACGAGATGTAGGGGATGATCAGCCCCGGCCAGGTGTCGTACAGCCCGAGGTCGCGCCACAGGTCGAACAGCGGCCCGACCAGCGACACCACCGGGAACATCGCGATGGCCAGCGCAAAGGACAAAATCAGCCGCTTGCCCGGGAAGTCCAGCCGGGCGATCGCGTAGGCCACCAGCGTCGCGAGCACCACCCCGACGAACGTGGCGATCAGCGAGATCCCGATCGAGTTGATCAGCGCGGAGGTGAACAGGCCGGTGGAGAACACCGTCCGGTAGTTCTCCAGCGTCCAGTCGCGGGGGAAGAAGCCCCGGACGTTGCCGATCTCCCCGGGCTGCTTGAACGACAGCATCACGATCCACACGATCGGGAAGATCGTCCACAGCAGGATCAGCAGCGACGCGACGATCCACAGCGCCCGCGAGCGCCCCGTCTCCATCAGCGATCACCTCTCACCTGGGACAGGTCCACCCGGAAGCCGCGGATGAACACCGCCGCGATCAGCACCACGGACAGAAACAGCAGCACCCCGACCGCGTTGCCCATGCCGATCGAGGTGCGGGTGATGGTCTGGTCGTAGGTCAAGAACGACAGCGTGGCGGTCTGCTGTTGGCCGCGCGTCATGACGAACGGGTTGTCGAAGATCCGCCAGGCGTCCAGGGTGCGGAACAGCACCGCCACCAGGATCGCCGCCTTGATGTTCGGGATCGTGACCAGGCGCAGCCGCTGCCAGGCGGTCGCGCCGTCCACCATGGCCGCCTCGTCCAGGTCGCGCGGCACCTGCGCCAGCCCGGCGAGTAGCAGCAGCGAGATGAACGGCGTGGTCTTCCAGATCTCCGACAGGCAGATCACGAACAGTGCGGCCCACCGGTCGGAGAACCAGGCGAAGTCGCCCAGCCCGAACCAGGAGTTGACGAAGCCGGACTGCAGGTCGAAGGCGTATCGCCAGGCGAACGCCGAGATCACCGTGACGATCCCGTACGGCACCAGGATCGCGGTGCGCACGGTGCGGCGCGCGAAGACCGCCCGGTGCATCACCATCGCCAGCCCGAACCCGAGCACCAGCTCGACGGCCACGGTGATCAGGGTGATCAGGAACGTGGTGAACACGTCCTGCCAGAACAGCGCGTCCGACAGCGCGGTGGCGTAGTTGCGCAGGCCGACGAACTCGCGGTCCTGCGGGACGGTGAGCCGGTAGTTGAACAGCGACAGGTACAGCGCGTTCAGCAGCGGGTACCCGGTGACCAGCAGCATGACGACCACCGCGGGCGCCGACAGCAGCAGGCCCAGCCGGCGTTCGGCCCGGGCCCGGTCGGAGATCTCCGCGCGTCGGGCCGGCTCGGCGGCCGACGCCGTCTCCACGTGGGCGGTCATGACGCACCTCCTGGCACAGCGGGGGCCTTCCGTCTCCGCACGGCACACCCCTTCGTCACAGCAGCGCCTCGTCGCGCAGCACCGCACGGACGAACTCGGCCGAGCGGCGCGGCGTGGTCTGCGGGTTCACCGACGCGGGCGGGTGCCATCTGCTCTGCACGGCCGCGGACACGTCGGTGTAGTAGGGGGTGATCGGCCGGGGCGCCGCCGCGTTGATCGAGTCGCGGATCAGCGTGGCCATCGGGAATTCGCGCTGGACCTCGGGGTCGTCGAACACCTCGGGACGGGCCGCCGGGTTCCCCGAGTCGAGCATGTACTTCTTCATGTTCTCGGGGGTGGTGATGCAGCGGACCGCGTCGACGGCGTGGGTGTCCTTGTACTTGCCGTACGCGCCGATGCCCAGCTCGATGCCGCCGAACGGCGGCCTGCTCGGCCGGTTCGCCGCCACCCGCGGGTAGGGCGCCCAGCCCAGGTCGGCGGGGATGCCCTTGTCGATGACACCGTGCTCGGCGTCGTCGTTCTCGGCGCGCCAGGTGTAACCCCAGTTCACCATGAAACCGCCGCGGGGCCCGTTGAGCATCGACCGGGCCTGCTCCTCGATGTCGGTGGACAGCGACGGGCCGGCCGCCTTCGACCGGGCCAGCTTGCGGATGATCCGGGCCGCCTCGCGTCCGGCCGGGGAGTCGATGTCGATGGACGCGTCGTTGCCGCGCTCGGCCCGGCTGATGATGCGGCCGCCGGCGGACGCGACGAGCGCGTTGATCCACACCATGTAGCCCTCGTACTTGCTGCCCTGCGCGCCGACCGTGAAGTTCGCGCGGACCGCCGCGTCGATCATCTGGTCCCAGGTGAAGCCGGGGGAGGCCGGGTCGACGCCCGCCTTGCGCGCGGCCGACTTGCGGTACCAGAGGATCTGGGTGTTGGCCCAGAACGGAGCCGCGTACAGCCGCCCCTTCCAGGTGGAGCTCTGCACGGCGGCGGGGAACACGCCCCGGGTGAACCGCTGCGCCTCGGCGGTGTCGAACGGCCGCAGGAACCCGGCGTTGGCGGCCTCGGCGACGAACACCGGGTCCAGGCTCATGATGTCGAGCTGGTCGTCCTCGGCGGCCAGCCGCCGGATCAGCTGCTCGCGCTGCTGCGTCGCGTCGTTCGGCAGGACGGACGTGACGATGCGGTACCGGCCGCCGGCCGCCTTCGTGCACGCCTCGGCCAGCCGGGCCTGCCCGCCGTTGTCGGGGTTGATATACCAGTGGAGCGTCGGCGTCCCGCCGTCGCCGCCGCAGGCGGCCAGCCCTCCGGCGAGCAGCGCGGCGGCGGCCAGGCCCCGCAGCGCCCGCCCGGGCGCCCTCGGCCGGGTACGTCCTGCTGGACCGTTGCGGGCGCGTCCGCCGTGGTCACCGCGTCCGCCCCTCGCCCCTTCGCTCACGGAACCTCCCGACGGTCCCCCGCGGTCCGGGCACATCGGCGGGCCCGGCGCGGCGGGACTGGCTCTCCACTCAAGCACCGGCGACTACGGAATGTCGATACCCGTGTGCGGACCGATGTGAAAGCGACTGCCGGCTGCCCTCCAAGTCCGATGCATCACCCGGCTGCGCGACAGAACACACACCCGGCGGGTGGATGGCCACACCTGGTCCGCCCGGACGGCGGCCGTCGGCCATGTCCGGTGTTACGGGCTGTAAACATACATAAACACCCCGCGATGTCACAACGCACGACGCCGGACGGCATCCGCGAGGTGTCAGCAGCCGGCACGGGCGCTTGGGTGCGACGGTGCGGCAGGCCCGGGTGCGTGCCGGTGTCGGATGCACCGTGCCCGGCCCCCTCTCCCCCGCAGCGATCACCGGCCTGCCATTCGGCGGTGCGGCAGCGCCGGGAGCAGGGACTTTTCCGCCATTCACATGATCATTAGTGAATGGCAGGAGGGAATGCGATCACCTTGTCCGCAGGGCGCCCGCCGGACGGGTTCGCCTTCGCCTCGGGGTGGAAGACATAACCCTGGTAGATGGTCTTCTTCACGGTCGTCCGGATGGGCCGGAAACAGTGCGGCGGGAGTGCGCAAAAGCCCGTGCGCACCACGTCCCGGTAGACCAGGTCGGACACCGCCAGGGCGAGGTCGCGGTCGGGCCGCTGGTCGAGCAGGCGGCGCAGGGGCCGGGCGTCCAGCAGGCGGCTGGCCACGACCGGGGCGTCGCCCGCCGGGCCGAACGACGCCTGCGGGCCCAGCACGAGCGTGCCGTGGTGCATCGCCATCCGCACGCGCAGCCGGCGGCCGCGGCCGCGCCCGCCGTTCACCTCGCCGAGGGATCGCTCCAGGGCCTGCGGAAAGGCGCCGACGACGTGGGCGAGGTCGATGCCGTCGGGCAGCACGGCGAGCTCGCCGTCACCGGAGCGCTGCCGGTACCAGTCGGTGCGGTCCAGACCGGTGGCCGCGGCCGCCTCCTCCAGCGCCGCGCACAGGCCCATTTGGGCTTCGAGCTGGTCGAAGGCGTGCCGCAAGCTGTAGCCCTGCACGTCCACCGCCAGGACGAGCCGGGACACCAGCCGGGGCTCGCCGCCGGTGTCGTCCGCGACCGGTCTGCCAGGGTGCACCGCCCGCAGCGGCGGTGTCGTCGGAGTCAGCGACATGCCAATTCCCCACAGCGCTAGCGACGCCCTTCGCGAAAGCAAGGCTCGACGCCTTCAGTTTGGCACGGGAATGGCAAGAAAGTAAAGCAAGTCTGTTGACGCACTGCGAAAGAAGTGCTATATATCGCGCTGCTTTCCGGCAGGTCGATAAGACGCGCACGGCTTCGTGGCCGACCGCCACATGGCAGCGTGAAAGGCGTCACTTACACGAATCGCGGCGCCATGCTCGGGGAAGGCGCCAAGACGCCGTGCGTCCCCACCGGACCGCGGCGCCCCGCACCCTCCGTTTCCGGTGCGCGGCCCTGCCCCGGCCAGGCCCCGCCCATCGCGGCGGGCTCGGCGTCCTCGGCGGGGACGGGACCGCGCCCGTTCCGCCTGCGCTGCGGTGTCGCACCCGTCGGCGCGGCCCCGCCCCGGCCGCACCGCCGCCGCGGGCGCGTGGCGTCGCGGGCCGGTCACCCCGGAGCCTTGGTGATCTTGGCGCCCTGAGGGGAGACCACCCACCAGGCGTTCTGCAGGCCCTGGCCCTTGGTGTCGCCCGGCTGCTCGTCCCCGGCGTAGTAGTACATGGGGCGGCCGTTGATGGTGAGCTGGCAGGAACCGTCGTCCTTGCGCTCGATGAAACCGATCAGTTTCCGGTCGACGCCCTCCACCTTGAGCTTCTTCCAGTTGGTGAACTTCACCACCGGCCATGTCCGCTTGCACTGGCCGAAGCAGGTGGTGGTCTTGGCCCGGTCCTTGTCGAAGCGGTACATCACGCGGCCGTCGCCGTCGGTGACGATCCTGCCGAGCTGCGGGTCCTGCCGGACCTTGACGACCGTCCAGCCCGCCCAGCGGTTCCGGTCGCCGCCATCGTCGTCTCCGTCGTCCTGCTGCTGCGCCTGCTGCCCGCCCGCGGCCTTTTCACCGTCGGGCGCCACCGCGAACCAGACCCCGTCGATGCCCTGCCCCTTGACCTCGCCGGGGCTCTCGTCCTTGGCGTACCGGTACAGCGGCCAGCCGCCGAGCGTGACCTGCCAGGTGCCGTCGGGCCGCTTGATCTTGCCCACCAGCCTCTGATCGACCCCTTCGACCTGGACGGCGTCCTGGGTCGCCTGGACCGGCGGCCAGGTCTTCGTGCACGAGTCCAGGCAGGTGGAGGCGGGCGGCCGCGCGGTGTCCTTGTCGAACCGGTAGAGCGTGCGGCCCTCGCCGTCCGTCACGACCTTGCCGAGGCGGTTCACGCTGGCGGCCTGCAGCACGGGCGCCGTGGCGGTGGGGGACGGCGAGGCCGAGGGGTCCTGCTGCGCCGGGTCGGGGGCGGCCTGGGTGGCGCCGACGCCCGCGTTCGCCTGCTGCCCTGGGGGGACCTTGCCGCAGCCTGTGAGGAGGAGCACCCCGGACGCCGCGACGGCCGCGGCGGGGGTCGCCCAGCGTGGGATGTGCATGTCTGGTCCTCCGTTCTCCCGGCGAGCAATACGCGGACCATTGCAACCCGGTTCAAGGTGGGGCATCCCGCAAGGACACCTGCGCAGAGGACCGAACAGAATGACGCTCGCATACGTCACAGCAAGGCAGGCGGGACACCTGAACCGTCCAAATGTGAGGTGAAGCGTTGACCACGGCCGGACGCCCCCGGCAGCCATACGACCGGTACGACCCGCACGCCCGCGCGTCGGATCCGGCCGCCGCACCCGCTCCGAGCCTGGTCAAGGCGTCCCCGGCGCCGCCGCGCGAGCGGCCCCAGCCGGCCGGCCCGGCGTGGATCGTCGTTCCGGCGCGGATCGTCGCGCTGACGGTGGTGCTCCCGCTCCGGCTGCTGTACGACGGCCTGCTGCTTGTCGGCCGCGCCCTGGAACGGGCGTTCGCCGGGCTGTGCCGTGGGATTGCCGCGCTGTTCCGGGGGCTTGGGCGGCTGCTGGCGGCGATCGGACGGGGGCTGTACGCGGCGGTGCTGCGTCCGCTGGGCCTGCTGTTCGTCTTCCTGGTGGTGCGGCCCGCGATGTGGTTCTACGCCGCGGTGCTGACACCGGTCGGGCGCGCCCTGGTGTGGCTGCTGGAACGTCTCGTGGTCCGGCCCTTGCACCTCCTCGCCCTCGCGCTGGCGTGGCTGGTCAACACTCTGATCGTGATGCCCGCCGTGTTCCTGTGGCGGTACGTGCTGCGGCCCCCGCTCATCGGCCTGGCCTGGCTGCTGCGCACCATCGGCACAGGGCTGGCATGGGCGTGGCGGGCCACCGGCCGTGCGCTGGCGTGGCTGGTCAACACCTTGATCGTGATGCCCGCCGTGCTGCTGTGGCGGTACGTGCTGCGGCCCCCGCTCATCGGCCTGGCCTGGCTGCTGCGCACCATCGGCACAGGGCTGGCATGGGCGTGGCGGGCCACCGGGCGCGGGCTGGCCTGGCTGGGACGCGTCTTCATCGTCACGCCCGGCCGGGCGGTCTGGCGGTACGCGCTGCGGCCGGTGTGGCTCGGCGTCGCCGCGAGCTGGCGCCTGGCCGGGCGCGTCCTGCGCCGGCTGTGGCGGACCCTGGTCGTGGCGCCGTGCCGCTGGGTGGGCCGCAACGTCCTGCGCCCGGTCGGCGCCGTGGTCGCCGCGACGTGGCGGGTCGCCGTCCGGGAGCCCGCACGGTGGGTGGGACGCAACGTGCTGGCCCCCGTCCGGCAGGCCGGGCGGGACGTCCGCCTGTCGATCCGCCGCGCTTTCCGCGGGGCCTGACCGCCCCGGCGGTACCCGGCGGCGGCGGGTACCGGTCCCGGCTGAAAGAATCGGTCACGATGTACCGACTGCTGTTCTCACTGGTCGTCAGCCGGGTTCCGGCGGAGACCGCCCACCATCTGACCCTGCGGGCGCTGCGCGCCGTCCAGGCGGTGCCCGGCGCGCCGGCGGTGCTGCGGCGCGTGCTGGCCCCGCGTGATCCCGCGCTGACCGTCCGGGCGTTCGGGCTGGAGTTCCCCGGGCCGCTCGGGCTGGCCGCCGGATTCGACAAGGACGCGGTGGCCTACGAGGCGCTCGGCGCGTTCGGCTTCGGCCATGTCGAGATCGGCACGGTGACGGGGCGGCCGCAGCCCGGCAACCCGCGGCCCCGGCTGTTCCGGCTGCCCGCCGACCGGGCGATCATCAACCGGATGGGCTTCAACAACGCCGGATCGGCGGCGGCCGCGCGGCGGCTGTGCCGGCGGCGGCCCGGCACGATCGTCGGGGTCAACATCGGCAAGACCAAGGCGGTCCCCGAGGACGAGGCCGTCGCCGACTACGTGGCCAGCGCCGAACGGCTCGCCCCGTACGCCGACTACATGGTCGTCAACGTCAGCTCGCCGAACACGCCCGGCCTGCGCAATCTGCAGGCGGTGGAGCATCTGCGGCCGCTGCTGACGGCGGTGCGCGAGGCCGCCGACCGGACCGCCGGACGGCGCGTCCCGCTGCTGGTGAAGATCGCGCCGGATCTGGCGGACGAGGATGTCGACGCCGTCGCCGACCTCGCCCTCGAACTGGGCCTGGACGGCATCATCGCCACCAACACCACCGTCGGGCGCGACGGCCTGGCCAGCCCCGCCGAGCTGACCAAGGAGACCGGCGGCCTGTCGGGCGCCCCGCTCAAGGCGCGCTCGCTGGAGGTGCTGCGGCGGCTGCGGGCCCGCACGGACGGGCGGCTGACGCTGGTGTCGGTCGGCGGTGTGGAGGACGCCGACGACGTGTGGGAGCGGATCCGCGCGGGCGCCACGCTCGTCCAGGGCTACACCGGCATGATCTACGGCGGGCCGCTGTGGGCGTACCGCGTGCATCGGGCGTTGTCGCGGCGGCTGCGCGGCAGCGCGTTCGCCGCGCTCAGCGACGCCGCGTCCCGCTGACGGGGCCCGGGGCCGGGCTCGCGGGGGCCTTTGCCATACCCGGGCGGCGGCCTGGCCTTGCGGTGACCCGTGGGGCGGCACCGTGCAGGTATGTCGGTGGGGACGCTCTCGCGGGACACCGTGGCGGTGCGGATCGCCGTCGCCGTGGTCATCGCGCTGCCCGCGGTGGTGCTGCGGCTGGCGGGCGTCCATCCGCCGCCCGTGGCCGGCATGGTCCTGTTCGGCGCCGGGGTGGTGAGCGCCGCGGTGGTGCTGCTGTGGGCCGCCGAGACGGCGCGGGTGGACATGTCGGGCGCGCTCGCGGTGGCGCTGCTGGCGCTGATCGCGGTGCTGCCCGAGTACGCGGTGGACCTGTACTTCGCGTTCACGGCGGGCAGCCGTCCCGAGTACACCGCGTACGCCGCCGCCAACATGACGGGCGCGAACCGGCTGCTGGTCGGGGTGGGCTGGCCGCTGGTGGCGCTGGCGTTCGCCCTGGCGGTGCGGCACCGCAGCCCCAGGCGGCGGCGCATCGGCCGGATCCAGCCGCCCGCGCAGCGGCGCGACGTGCGGCTGGGCGAACGCCACCGGGTCGAGCTGGGCTTTTTGACCGTCGCGGCGCTGATCGCGTTCATCCCCGCGCTGACCGGCGAGATCGGCTGGTACGTGACGGTGCTGCTGATCGCGGTGTACGTCGCCTACATGATGGGCATCGGGCGCGGCGCCGCCGAGGGCGTCGAGGACCTGATCGGCGTGCCCGCGCGGCTGGCGGTGCTGCCCCGGACGCGGCGCCGCCAGGCCACCTGGCTCGGGTTCGGGTTCGGCGCGCTGGTGGTGCTGTGCTCCGCCGAGCCGTTCGCCGAGGCCCTGGTCGACACCGGCAGCGTGCTCGGCATCGACCGGTTCCTGCTGGTGCAGTGGCTGGCGCCGCTGGCCTCGGAGGCGCCCGAGCTGATCGTCGCGGCGGTGTTCGCCTGGCGGCTGCGCGATGGCGACGCCATCGGCATCCTGCTGTCCAGCAAGGTCAACCAGTGGACGCTGCTGGTCGGCACGCTGCCGCTGGCCTACCGGGCGGGCGGCGGCGCCTGGTCGCTGCCGTTGGACGCCCGGCAGATCGAGGAGGTGCTGCTGACCGCCGCGCAGACCGTGCTGGGCGTGGCCCTGCTGGTCAACCTGTGGTTCCGGCGGATCGAGGCGGCGCTGCTGTTCGTGCTGTTCGCCGCGCAGTTCGTGTTCCCCGGCACGCAGATCCGCCTGGTGCTGGCGGGCGTCTACCTGGCCATCGGGTTCTCGCTGCTGATCGCGCGCAACCGCGACCTCGGCGAGTGCCTGCGCGCCGCCGCCGTCTCCCCCACCCGCTGAAACCCACCCCGGCGGGGGGCGCGGTCAGGCGGGCGGCACGACCTCGAAGAAGCCGTCGGCGATCAGCTCCGGCAGGACGGCGGCGGCGTGCGCCCGCACCTGCTCCGGGTCCAGGTCGGTGAGCTGGGCGATCGCGGCCAGCAGCGGGCCGAGCGGCAGCGTGCCGTCGCAGACGCCCGCCAGGCCCGCCTCCACCGTGCCGACGCCCGCGGCGCGCCGCAGCCGGCCGGTCTGCCGCAGGACGATCCGCTCCGGGACCTCGGCGCCGGGCGGGCCGATCTGCTCCTGGACGACGCCCAGGGCCGTGCGCAGCCGCACGTCTTCCTGTCCACAGGCTGTGGAAAAGTCGCGGGCGGCGGCGAGGCCGTCCAGGATGCCGTCCACGTAGCCGCCCACGGGCTCCTGGACGGCGTGCCGCAGTTCCTCCACGCGCACGACCGGCCTGTCGCGTCCCGCGTTGCGCAGCGTGATCCAGCCGAAGCCGATGCCGGTGACCCGCTGCCGTTCGAAGTGGTCGAGCCAGGCGTCGTAGCGCGCCCGGTACTCGGGGGTGCCCGCCTCGCAGGAGTCGCGCAGCCACAGCTCGACGTACTCGGCCGGGTCCTGGACGTCGCGCTGCACGACCCACGCGTCGCAGCCGGACGCCTCCACCCACGCGCCGACCCGCTCCTGCCAGGGCGTCCCCTCGACGTGCAGCCAGTTGGCGAGCAGCTGGCAGCGTCCGTCCTCGGTCAGCACGCCGGGCACTTCGGCGACCAGGCGGCGGCAGAACTCGTCCCCCGGCAGCCCCGACTCGCGGTAGGTGAACCGGGGCCCGGCGTCCGGCGCGATCACGAACGGCGGGTTGGACACGACCAGGTCGAACCGGCGGCCCCGGACGGGCTCCAGCAGCGGCCCCTTGCGCAGGTCAACGCCGTCCAGGCCGGACAGCGCGAAGCTCATCGCGGCCAGCCGCAGCGCCCGCGGGTTGACGTCCGTCGCGGTGATCGCGCGGGGCGCCGGGCGGACGGCGGGATCGGCGAGGTGCAGCGCCTGCACGCCGCAGCCGGTGCCGAGGTCGAGGGCGTTGTCCACAGCCCTGTGGACGACGAGGCGGGCCAGGCCGGCGGAGGCGCCGCCCGCCCCCACCACGTGGTCCGGCGCCGGCTGCGCACCGGTGCCGGGGCGGATCCGCAGGTCGGACACGACATGGCCGACGTGCCCGGCGCCGCTCACCGACTCCACCGGCTCCACCCGCAGCAGCGCCCGCAGCTCGCCGCCGGAACGCTCCGCCAGCCCGGCGGCGACGAGGTCGTCTGCCAGCTCGCTTGCCGGCGCGGCGTCGCCGGGGACCGGCACCTGCAGCCAGAACAGCCGGACCAGCGTCTCCAGCGGCGACCCGCCGGCGGTGGCGCGCAACGCGGGCACGATCTCGTCACGTGCCAGGGCGCCGCCCGCGACGGGGCCGAGCAGGTCTCGGACGGCGGCGACGGTGTAGTCCGCCCGCTGCAGGGCGGCGCGGACACGGCTCAGGGAAGCGGCAGGCTGATCGGACACCCGCCCAATCCTGCCCGGTCCGGGGCGCCCGTCACCTGGCGAACGCGGGTGACCGGGCGAACATCACGTCAGGTAGTCGCCCAGGCCCTTGGCGAGCGCCTCGGCGATGCGCTGGCGGAACGCGGCGCTGCTGAGCTTGGCCGCGTCGCCGCTGTTGCGCATGTTGCCGCACTCGATGAACACCTTGGGCACCTTGGACAGGTTCAGCCCGCCGAGGTCGTCGCGCGAGTCGAGGCCGTCCTTGCCCAGGTAGGTGGAGTACGGGATGCCGGTTCCGGCGCGGTAGGCGTCGCGGATCGCCCGGCCCAGCCGCCGCGACGCGGACACCATGCCGTCGCCCTGCCCCTTGACCGACAGGGGCTGGATCACGTGGAACCCGTGCCCCGAGGCGGATGCGCCGTCGGCGTGGACGGACAGCGCGGCGTCGGCCTTGGCGCGGTTGCCGATGGCGGCGCGCTCGGTGATGCACGGCCCCACGCCGGTGTCGTTGGGACGGGTCAGCACGACCTTGGCGCCCTCGGCCCGCAGGATCTTCGCCAGCCGGTTCGACACGTCCCAGGTGAAGGCGTGCTCGGCGTACCCGTCGTTGGTGCTGGTGCCGGTGGTGTCGCACTCCTTGTGGCCGTTGCCGATCGCCACCTGCTTGTTGATCTGCGCCGGGTGCTTGGCGTTGCCGCCGTTGTGCCCGGGGTCGAGCACCACGACCTTGCCGCGCAGCGGAGCCGCGTCGTCCTGCCGGGCGTTGGCCGCGCCCGTGGTCGCCTTGCCCCCGCCGCTCGCGGTGGGCGGCTCGGCCGCCCCGGCGGACGCCTCCTTGTCGCCGCCGTCTGTGCCGCATGCGGTCAGGGCGGCCAGGCACAGCGCCAGACCGGCGGCCGCGGACGCGCCTCGTTGGATGAGCAACGGCCGTCTCCCCGTGATGCGCTCGTTACCGACCCTGCCAGTCTGCACGCACACGGCCGTTCGTCAAACGGCGGCGCGGCCGCGCGGGCCTCCCACCCCGCGCGGCCGCGGTCCCCCCGATCGGTCAGCGGAGCGCGTTCTCCTTGCCGAGAAGCGCGGCGAGCGCGCGGGCCTCGTCCGCGTCCAGGCCCAGCACCACGCGGGGACGCCCCCACGGGTGGTCGATCGAGTGGGCCACGTAGCTGGCGACGGACTCCGACACCTGCTCGGCCAGCCCGCGCGCATGCCGCCACTGCGCCCACGCGCGTTCCAGCTCGCTCGCCGCGCGCTGCGCGCACGACACCAATTCCGGATCACGCACGGCGTGAACCCCCCTGGGTGAACGATTTCTGCCCGTGTTCCTCGGCGGGCCCTCCTGCCGGCCGCGGGTCCGGCCGGAGCAGCGGTCCCCCGCCTCCGACCCACCGAACGGTGCCACCCATTAACCCCTTCGCGTCACCCTCCGGCCGGGTGATTACGACAGGCTTTTCCGTGGCATTAGCAACGCCTAGCGAACCCATGGCCTGCCGGGACGCGCGCCGCCCCACTCGGCGTGCGCGAGCCCGGCCCGGCGCGCCGGGGCGACGACGCACCGGGCCGGACGTCCCTTAGGTCACACTCCGGCGGGAACGGGCCCCGTCGTGGAGCGGACCACCAGATGGGGGACGACCAGGTTCTGCCGGGCCACCCGGGTGGGGTCCTCGATCCGGGCGGTGAGCAGCTCGGCCGCGACCCGGCCCATGTCGCGGCGCGGCTGGTCGACGCTGGTCAGCGAGATGTGCCGGATCGCCGCCAGGTGCGTGTTGTCGTATCCGACGATCGACACCTGCTCGGGCACCGGCATCGCCAGCTCGTCGGCGGCCGACAGCACCCCGGTGGCCACCAGGTCGTTGGGCGCGAAGATGGCGGTCGGGCGCGGATTGCGGGTCAGCAGCGCGCGGGCGGCCAGATAGCCGCCCTCCTCGGTGAAGTCGCCCCGCTCCACCAGGATCTGATCGTCGAGGCCGTGCCGCCGCATGGCCTTCTCGTATCCGGCGCGGCGGTAGCGGGCCGTGGTGGAGCGCGCGCCCTCGATGTGGGCGATGCGCCGGTGCCCCAGCTCCACCAGGTGGTCGACGGCCAAGCTGGCGCCGAGCTCGTCGTCGTCGACGACGATGTCGACGCCGCTGACGTCGCGTTCGCCGACCACCACCACCGGGACGCTGGCGGCGGCCTCCTTCAGCGACTCGGGCACGACGCTGAGCAGCACCAGGCCGTCCACCCGCATCTCCAGGAACGCCTCGACCGCCTCGGCCTCGAACATCGGGTCCCAGCGGCCGCTGCCGACCAGCATGCGCAAACCCTCGCCGTGCAGGGTCTCCTGCAGCCCGTCGAGGAACTCGGCGAAGAACGGGTTGTGCAGGTCGGCCACGATGGCGCCGATCAGCCTGGTACGGCCCTCCACCAGGCTGCGGGCCACGGCGTTGGGCCGGTAGCCGAGTTCGCGCGCCGCCTGCAGCACGGCCTGCCGGCGCCGCTCGCTGACGTGCGGCGACCCGCGCATAACCAGCGACACCAGCGATTTGGACACGCCCGCGCGCTCGGCGACGTTGCGGATGGTGGGCTTGGGCGCGTTCGGGGCGGGCGGCACCGCGCGTCCCCCGCCCGCACGGCCCCGCCGGGCTCCGGCGGACGGCCCGCCGTCGCGCGGCGGCGGCACCTGACCGCCGGGCCGCCGCGGCGACCCGGCGCCGCGTGGCGCCGGAGGCTCTTCACCGGGCGGCGCCGGGGACTCGCCGAACCGCGGCCCCGACCTCTCGTTGCGCGGGGATTTTCCTTCACCAGCTGACATGGCACTCCGTCCAGGGGGGCCTGCAGGACCTGCCGCCACGGCGCCCCAGAGCCCCGCGGGGGTGGGTGCGCGGGAGCCGGTGCGCCTTCCTCACTCGGGAGGAGATGCCATGATGCCTCGCCTTCGCCCGATATCGTCGCGACGGGGAGTAACGGGCTGCCGCCAATGGCAGTTCGGGGCTGTGGTGTTCTGCATCACAACACGGCGATCGCCCAGGTCGGGGCCGTTGCACGGCGCCGAAGGGGGCGTCGCGCTCGGATACGCTGCCCGGGTGGCAGAACACGCGGTGACCGACGCGGAGACGCGCACCGAACGTTCCCGGCGCAGCCGGCGCAGGCTCAGCGTCGACGAGCGCAGGGACGAGTTGATAGAGGCGGCGCTCGGGCTGTTCAGCACGCGGCCCCCCGAGGACGTGTCCATCGACGACGTCGCGGCGGCAGCGGGCGCTTCCCGGGCACTGGTGTACCACTACTTCGGCGGCAAGCAGGAGCTGTACCTGGCGGCGCTCAACAGCGCGGCGCGGCGGCTGTCGGTGCTGCTGGAGCCGCCGACCGAGGGCAAGCCGCTGGACCGGCTGCGGATCTCCCTCAAACGCTACTTCGACTTCGTGGAGGACCACGCGGCGGGCTACACGGCGCTGCTGCGCGGCGGCCCGGCCGACCGCTCCGGCGAGGTCGGCGAGATCGTGGAGAACGTGCGCCGGCTGCTGCTCGACCGCATCCTGCACACGGTCGGCATCGAGGAGCCCAGCCCGGTGCTGCGCATCACCCTGCGGTCGTGGATGGCCGTCGTCGAAACGGCCGCGTTGGACTGGCTGGAGCACCGCGACATCGGGCGCGCCGAGCTGGAAGGGCTGCTGGTGGACCAGTGGGTCGTCATGCTGCGCGCCGCGGGACGGCACGACCCGGTCACCGCCGAGCTGTTCGACCGGATGTCCCAGGAAGAACTCGGCCCGGACCGCTGACCCCCCGGCCTTTCGGCCGTCCGCGGGCACGCATACGTGACACGCACGTAACACGCATACGTGAAATGCGTGAATGGTGAGATGGCCCAGGACCACGCCGTTGTGGTCCTGGGCCTCGCCCAGGGGACCCCTGAACAGACCACTCGGCTGTTCAGCGGCCTCCTGGCCGCCCCCCACTGTTGGTGCCGTGTGTGCGTCCGGCGGGCGGTATGGACCGTGAGAACCCCCTACGGCCGCGGTCAGCCATGGCCGCCGCGGGAGACGCGTCCCCGCGCCGTCGGCTCACCGCCACCGCTGCGGGGGAGACCCCCGCATCCCCGGGTCGACCGCTACCGTCGCGGGGTACCTGCCCCCGCTGCCCCGGCCCCGGTCGACACAGGGGCCCGCCGATCGGAACGTGCTACTCCGAACGCTGCTGCGGGATACCCGCCAGCAGCGCCCGCACCTCCGCCTCGCGGTAGCGCCGGTGTCCCCCCAGGGTGCGAATGGAGGTCAACTTCCCGGCCTTCGCCCACCGCGTGACGGTCTTGGGGTCGACGCGGAACATCGTCGCCACCTCTGCCGGCGTCAGCAGGGGCTCGGCCTCTGGCGTACGTGCTGACATGTGTGCGGCCTCTCCTCCGTGGACCGATGACAGCGATCCTGCGATTGAACCTCGCGGTCACTGATGTCCCCTATGGCCCGAAAGAGCCACTATGACATCACAACGTGTAACCTTGCCACCACTCAACGCAACAAGCAAGTTCCTGGCGGTAGTTGCGTGGGAACATCCCCGCGAAGACGGGGCGCGATGCGCGCACGGCGGCAACTGGGTCACGCTGCGTGATTCTAGCGACACGTATAGTCGTATCGCGCGCGGATTCGGGAAATTTGTTCAATCTCGTCCTCGCGACGCCGTGTCGGAGGCCGGTCACGCGGCCGGACGCAGGGCGCTGAGCGCCCGAATCCACCGGTCTGAGCGCGTGTGTCGCCACTCTCCTTACCAGAAGGACACACCCTCGGACCCCCTCCGCTCCGAGCAGCCTAGCGGGGCGGACGGCGGCCCACCGGCGCCCGCCCCGACGACCCGCGGCCGCGGCGGTTTCCCTGCTCAGTTCGCCGATTCGAGGGCCCGCACGGGGCGCCAGCGGTCGAGCAGGCGGGTGGACATCGCCACCGCGAGCTCCACCTCCCCCCGCTCCAGGGCGGCCAGCGCCACCGCGGTCTCGGCCACCGACGCGTCGGCGTGCAGCCACCGGTCGTCCACCAGGTGAACCAGACCGCCATAATCCAGTTCCACCAGGGAACGAGGATGGAACCCCGACAGCCACCTGCCCAGCTCCTCCAGCCGCCCCTCACCCAGCGTGACCGGCTCGCCGTCGACGGGGCGCGTGCGGACGATCCGCAGTGCCACCTCCACCCGTCGGCGCGCCTCGGCCATCGCCGTCACGTAGATGAGGGTCCGCGCCGTCGCCGCCGTCGTCGGCCCGCACCCGGCGTGTTCCGGCGCCGCGGGGGCGGAGTGCCCCTTGCCGGCGGTGCCGTCCCCGAGCAGCAGGCACCGCTCGGCCGGGGCGAACGGCACGAACCAGGTGGGCGGCACGTGCCAGGTGCTCGTCAGGATGTGCGGCCGCAGGGTGCGCCCGGTCCGCTTCCAGCGTTCGAAGTCGCGCTCCACGCGCTCGGTTTCGGCGGGCGGCGCGAACATCGGCACCAGCCGGGCGGGGGTCCGCTCCCGGAAGCGCTCGTAGGCCAGCCACGACCGCAGGCGCGTCCCCCAGGGGCAGACGTAGATGGCGTCGCCGGACCGCCGCACGTAGGCGTCCTGGCTCTCCAGCTCGGGGGCCAGCTCCGGGGGGTCTGCCGTCAGACGCTGCAGCGCCTGCAGGTGCTCGACCGCCAGGGCGCGGACCCGTCTGGGGCGCCGCCTGGACTCGGCGTAGGCGGTCCACAGCGTCCGCGCAGGCTCGGGGAAGGCGGTCACCGGCTCATATACCCGTAGGTACGCGGCGTATGGCAGCACCACCGCATCGTGACACGAGGCACACCGAACCACTGGCACCACCGCGCCGCCGAGATCGGCGCGTTACGCGAACCCGGCAGGCTGGGCGGGCGCCACAGGGCCGCGACCAGTCCTAATCTGATCTCAAGACAGAGAGGAGGGCACTACCGTGCCTAATGTCTTCGGGACGCCCCACAAGGGCGCAGAACCCCGTCACGAGCAGGTCGTCTTCTGCCAGGACGAGGCCAGCGGCCTGCGCGCGATCATCGCGATCTACTCCACCGCGCTCGGCCCTGCGCTGGGCGGCACCCGCTTCTACCCGTACCGGTCCGAGGACGAGGCGCTGGCCGACGTGCTGAACCTGTCCCGGGGCATGGCGTACAAGAACGCCCTGGCCGGGCTGGACCACGGCGGCGGCAAGGCCGTGATCATCGGCGACCCGGCCGTCGACAAGACCGAGGCGCTGCTGCGCGCCTACGGCCGGTTCGTGCAGTCGCTGAACGGCCGCTACTACACCGCCTGCGACGTGGGCACCTACAGCGAGGACATGGACGTGATCGCCCGCGAGTCGCGTTTTGTGACCGGACGGACCACGGCCAACGGCGGCGCCGGCGACTCGTCCGTGCTGACCGCCTACGGGGTGTTCCAGGGCATGCGCGCCGCCGCCGAGACGGTGTGGGGCTCCCCCACGCTGCGCGGCCGGCGGGTGGGCGTCGAGGGCGTCGGCAAGGTGGGGCACCGGCTGGTGGAGCACCTGCGCGAGGACGGCGCCGAGGTGGTGATCTGCGACGTCAGCGAGGCGGCGGTGGAGCGGGTCCGGGCCCGGCACCCCGAGGTGGAGGTCGTCGCCGACAGCCACGCCCTGATCCGCACCGACCTGGACGTGTACGCGCCCTGCGCGCTGGGCGGGTCGCTCGACGACGACACCGTGCCCGTGCTCACCGCCAAGATCGTCTGCGGGGCGGCCAACAACCAGCTGGCGCACCCGGGGATCGAGAAGCGGCTGGCCGACCGCGGCGTGCTGTACGCCCCCGACTACGTGGTCAACTCCGGCGGTGTGATCCAGGTCGCCGACGAGATCGGCGGCTTCGACTTCGACCGCGCCAAGTCCCGCGCCTCGGGCATCTACGAGACCACCAAGCGGATCTTCGCGCTGGCCGCGGACGAGGGCGTGCCCCCGGCCGCCGCGGCCGACCGGCTCGCCGAGCGCCGCATGTCCGAGATCGGCCGACTGCGCGCAATCCTGCTCTGACCCTGCGTCCCGACGGACTCCGGCCGACCTGCCCGGTCCCACCCGGGCAGGTCGCGCTTTGAAGTCGCCTTTGGATTTCGCTGACGACTCCGCGGCGCCGCGCCGCGCCGCGCGACCGGAGGCTCCCGGCAACGCGAACCGGCAGGTTGCGGTTCGTTGGTGGCGTGTCGGCTTGGATCGGTGAACTCGCAACCACCGGATACACTGGAGTTCGCCGTTAGGGGCGTGCGCCACGTACCGACGATGTACCGAGCCGGGCGCAAAACGGGTACGGTTGTACCCGTGACTGACGCATGGCTCATCAGGCACCGGTTCGTGTGTAGGACGCGCGCGTTGATGGGCCCACATAAGCCCTGACCATCGAGGGGGTCGAGCCAATGGGTCGCGGCCGAGCCAAGGCCAAGCAGGTGAAGGTTGCCCGGCAGCTCAAGTACCGGACCGGCAACACGGACCTCGACCGCCTGAAGAGCGAGCTGGGAGTGTCCGACTCCCCCGGCGACGACTCCTACGACTACGACGATCTCGCCGAGAAGTACGCCGACTACGCAGACGACTACGGCACCGAGGACCGCAAGGACGGCACCTCCGCCCGTTGATCTTTGACACTGCGCCACCGCCCGCGGCACCACCGGGCGGTGGCGCTGTTTTTTACCCGCGCCTCCCGCCGTCCCGGCCCTAGCCCTCCAGGGCCTGCCGGACGCCGGGCTCGGGGCGGCCCATGACGGCCGGGTCGGGGCGGATCGCCAGCGTGGCCACGGCCTTGAGCATCGCCAGCGGTTCACGCGCGTAACCGAACGCCGTCGGCCCCGGGCGGGCGGCCATGCTGCCGTCGCCGACGCCCCACGCGTCCAGGCCGGCGGCCCGGCACAGCGCCACGGCACGCGGCAGGTGGAAGTTCTGCGTGACCACTGTCACACGCTCCACCCCGAAGATCCGCTTGGCGCGGACGCAGGACGCCCACGTATCGAGCCCGGCGAAGTCGCGGACGATCCTGCGTTCGGGCACGCCGAGGGCCACCAGGTGGTCGCGCATCACGGTCGGCTCGTCGTAGCCGCGGGTCCGGTTGTCGCCCGACACCAGCAGCACCCGCACCTTGCCGCGCCGGTACAGGTCGGCGGCCAGTTCCAGGCGCCGGGCCAGCAGCGCCGTCGGCCGTCCGTCCCGGATGCCCGCCCCCAGCACCAGCGCGACCGGCGTCTGCGGCACGTCGCCGGGCCCGGTGCGGCGGTCGCCGGTCGCCGCGTACGCCCAGGCCGGCGGCGCCAGCACCGCGTAGGCCGCCAGCCCGGCCAGCACCGCCAGCGGCGCACGCCAGCGGAACACCAGGCTCTTGATCACGGCGGGTGCGACGGCACCCCGCCAGCGCTCGAAGACCCGCAACGGGTGGGCGTCAGGACAGGTGGACGGCGCCGGTGCCGGGGACGATCTCGCCGAGCACCCAGGCGGGCACGCCGCGTCCGGCCAGCAGCTCCAGCGCGGCGTCGGCCCGGTCGGGCGCCACGATCGCGACCATGCCGACGCCCAGGTTGAAGGTCTTGTCCATCTCGGCGTCGGGGACCCGGCCGTGCGCCCGCAGCACCTCGAAGATCGGCGGGACCGTCCAGGACGAGCGGCTCAGCACCGCGTCGGCCGTGCCGGGCAGCGACCGCGCCAGGTTGCCCGCCAGGCCGCCGCCGGTGATGTGGGCGAACGCCCGTACGCCGCCCGCCCTGGCCAGCGCCAGGCAGTCCTGGGCGTAGATGCGGGTGGGGGTGAGCAGCTCCTCGCCGAGCGGCCGGTCCAGCTCGGCGGGCGTCGCGTCCAGCGACAGCCCGGTGGTGGCGAGGATGTGCCGGACGAGCGAGTACCCGTTGGCGTGGATGCCGGACGACGCCAGGCCCAGCACCGCGTCCCCCGGCCGGACCCGGTCCGGGCCGAGCAGCTCGTCGGCCTCCACCACGCCGGTGGCGGCGCCCGCCAGGTCGAACTCGTCCGGCTCCAGCAGGCCGGGATGCTCGGCGGTCTCCCCGCCGACCAGGGCGCACCCGGCCAGCGCGCAGGCGTCGGCGATGCCGCCGACGATGTCGGCGATCCGCTCCGGGACGACCTTGCCGCAGGCGACGTAGTCGGTCATGAACAGCGGCTCGGCCCCGCACACCGCCAGGTCGTCGACCACCATGCCGACCAGGTCGTGCCCGACGGTGTCGTAGACGCCCAGGCGGCGGGCCAGATCGACCTTGGTGCCGACGCCGTCGGTGGACGTGGCCAGCAGGGGCCTGCGGTAGCGGGCCAGCGCCGAGGCGTCGAACAGCCCGGCGAACCCGCTGGCGTCGTCCACGACCTCCGGCCGCCGTGACCGCGCCACGCGCGCCTTCATCAGCTCGACGGCCCGCTCGCCGGCCGCGATGTCGACCCCGGCCGCCTCGTAGGAGGTGCTCATCTTTCCCTTCGATCGTCGCGCTGCGGACAGGTCACGAGCGGGACGGCTCCAGCAGGTGCTTGCCCCGGGCGTCCTCGTCCACCGGAATGGGGTAGACCCCGTCGAAGCAG
Source organism: Actinomadura sp. NBRC 104425 (assembly GCF_030269545.1). Lineage (GTDB taxonomy): Bacteria > Actinomycetota > Actinomycetes > Streptosporangiales > Streptosporangiaceae > Spirillospora > Spirillospora keratinilytica. The sequence goes on from NZ_BSTN01000028.1 coordinate 45,776, forward strand.
GCGCGGCACAGCCGGTCCTTCGGCACCCGGGACGCGGCGATCAGCGCGTCCAGCGAGATGTAGCCGAGGCTGTCGGCGCCGATGGAGTCGCGGATCTCCTCCACCGACAGGTTCCCGGCGATCAGCTCGGCGCGGGTGGCGAAGTCGATGCCGTAGAAGCACGGCCAGGCCACCGGCGGGCTGGAGATCCGCACATGCACCTCGGCGGCGCCCGCGTCCCGCAGCATCGCCACGATCGCCCGCTGGGTGTTGCCGCGCACGATCGAGTCGTCCACCACCACCAAGCGCTTGCCCGCGATGGCCTCGCGCAGCGGGTTCAGCTTGAGCCGGATGCCGAGCTGGCGGATGGTCTGGGACGGCTGGATGAACGTCCGGCCGACGTAGGAGTTCTTCACCAGCCCCTGGCCGTAGGGGATGCCGGACGCCTCGGCGTACCCGATCGCCGCGGGGGTGCCCGACTCGGGCGTCGGGATGACCAGGTCGGCCTCCGCGGGGTGCTCGCGGGCCAGCCGGCGGCCCACCTCGACCCGGGTGGCCTGCACGCTGCGCCCGGCGATCGCGGTGTCGGGCCGCGCCAGGTAGACGTACTCGAACAGGCAGCCCTTGGGCCGCGGCTCGGCGAACCGCTCCGACCGCACCCCCTGCCCGTCGATCGCGACCAGCTCGCCGGGTTCGATCTCGCGGACGAACGCGGCGCCGACGATGTCCAGGGCGGCGGTCTCGGACGCCACCACCCAGCCGCCGAGGTCCTCCAGGCGGCCGAGCACCAGCGGCCGGATGCCCTCGGGGTCGCGCGCGGCGTACAGCGTCTGCTCGTCCATGAAGACCAGCGAGTAGGCACCCCGGGCGTCCGGCAGGATCTTCCGGGCCGCGGCGAGCGGGTCGCCGCCGTCGGCCAGCGTGCCGTGCGCGGCCAGCAGCGCCGTCAGCACCTCGGTGTCGGTGGTGGCGGTCAGCACGCCGGGCTCCAGCCGCGCGGCCAGCTCCGGGGTGTTGATCAGGTTGCCGTTGTGCGTCAGCGCCAGCCCCCCGGCCTCGGTGGACCGGAACGTCGGCTGGGCGTTCTCCCACGTCGGCGAGCCCGTGGTGGAGTACCGGCAGTGCCCGACGGCGATGTGGCCGCGCAGCGTGTTGAGCACCGACTCGTCGAAGACCTGCGACACCAGGCCCATGTCCTTGAACACCACGATCCGCGACCCGTCGCTGACCGCGATGCCGGCGGACTCCTGCCCGCGGTGCTGCAACGCGTACAGCCCGTAGTAGGCGAGCTTGCTCACCTCCGCACGGGCCGCCGAGTCCGGGCGCACCCAGACCCCGAACACTCCGCAGGCGTCCTGGGGGGAGCGGTCGAGGGGATCGATGTCGTGGCTCAGACGTCCATCACCATGAGGCACCCAGACAGTCTAGATGCCCCGCTCCCCTGCTCCATCAGCCTGACTGCCCAACTGTGTCCAAAATGGCCGTTTCGCGGGTCATCCGGGCAGCTTGCCGACGATTTCCGGGTTGAGCAGGTCCCGCACCTTGGCGTACGGCGCGGTGCGCGTCTCGCCCGGGCAGGCACTGCCCTCCTCGTCCGTGTGCACCTCGATGTGGTCAGCAGCCAGGAAGACGGTGATCAACGGGGGAAACCGCTCCGCCCACGCGGCCTCTTCTGGGCCCAAGTCCATTCGCTTGGGGAAGAAGTCAGAGCGGTCGGGGTACTCGTCTGCCATGCACCCATCCGGCCCCCAGTACGGCTCGCTCTTGAGAGGCTCGCGCTTAACGGTCATCCTGCTCAGGAGGGTACGGATGCCCGGTCCGGTGAGCGTCTCCGGCTTGAGGATGTCCTCGGCGGTGTAGGCGCGGCCCGTCTTCAGGTCGACGGTGACGGCCCATCCGGGAACCTTCCCGTTCGCGGGCCAGCAGACCGTGCTGGAGTTGGAGTACATCACCGAGACCAGCGACGGCCCGTTGACGCCGATGCGGGCGGTCATGGACGCCACGGACTTCTTCGTGCACGCGGCGCGCTCTTCGGTGCTGTTCGGCTGGACGCGCAGGATCGTCCAGTCGAGCGGGGCGCGCAGCGCCTGGTCCGCGCGTTGCCGGACGGCCGGGTCCACGGGGCCGCTGAGCCGCGCGTACTGCGCGCGCACCTCGACCTTCCGGTCGCTGAGCGTCTGCCGCTGTTCGGCGATCACGGCCGCGACGGGGCGCGCCGGAGCGCTGGCCGTGGCCGGAGGCCGGTCGGCCACCGTCCCGCTGTCCTTCTTGAGGGTGACGACCGCGGCTCCGCCGCCCACCACCAGCGCGACTCCGGCCACGCCCGCCGCGATCGCGACACCGGCGCCGCCCTTCGCCCCCGCGGCCCCGGCTGCGGTCGCCATGCCGCCGCCCGTCGCTGACCCGCCCGCGCCTCCGCTCGCGGCCGTCCCGCCAGCGGATCCCGAAGCGTGGCTGGCCGTCGCGTGGACCCCGGCACCGGAAGTACCGCCCGCAGGCTGCGCGCTCCCAGCAACCGAATAGCCCCCCGCGCTCCCACCGCCAGACGCAGCCGCCCCACCTGCACTCCCGCTGCCGGACGCGGTCGCCCCGCTTACAGCCCCACCGCCAGTACCGCCGCTGGACGCAGCACCACCGGACGTGACCACGCCGCCGCTACCTGAGGCCGCCCCGCCCCCTGCGGCACCACCAGCTGCACCCCCGCCGCCCGCGGCACCACCACCGGAGGCAACCCCGCTGGAAGCGGCCGCCCCATGCGCAGCACCACCGGCGCCGCCGGAAGCAGCCGCCCCACTCGCAGCGCTACCAGACGCGACCCCGCCCCCTGCGGCACCTCCAACCGCACCGCCACTGCCTGCGGCACCACCGGCCACGCCGCCACCTGCAGCGGCCCCACCGCCGGTGGACGGCAGTAGCGCTGCGGCCAGCGGGAACAAGGACGCCAGGGCGGCGGCCGCACCCGCCAGGGCACGAACGGCACGGGTCTCCCAATCCGGCCCGTACGCGGCGGTCGCGACGACCTCCAGCTCCTGGACGAACCCGGCGGCATCACCGGGCCGTTCCTCGGCGGACTTGGCCATGCCGCGGGCGACCAGATCGCGGACGTGCTCGGGCGCCTCCTCCACCGGAGGGGGCGCGTTCAGGTGCGCCTCTCGCAACGCCGCCCTCGTATCCCCGCGGAACGGGCGCCGTCCGGTCAGGCACTCGAAGAACACGCAGGTGGCGGCGTAGACGTCGGTGGCCGGGACGGCCGGTTCGCCGCGCCACTGCTCGGGCGCCATGTAGCGGGGCGTGCCGGACGCGTCGCCCTCGCCCACCAGAACCGCGATGCCGAAGTCGATCAGCTTGCTCAGCCCGTCGGCGCGCACCACCACGTTGGCGGGCTTGTAGTCGCGGTGCACCACGCCGACGCGGTGCGCGGCGGCCAGCCCGAGCAGCGAGCCCTTCATCACCAGCAGGGCGGCCTCCGGCTCCAGCGCGCCGTGGCGTTCGAGGACCTTCTTGAGGGAGACCCCGTCGATCGCCTCCATCACGATCGCCGCGCCGTGCTCGCTCTCCACCAGCCGGTACAGCCGCGCGACGTGGGGGTCGTCCACCCGGCCGAGCAGGATGGCCTCGTGCCGCAGCAGCTTTTTCTGCCTCGCGTCCGCCCGCACGTACTTGATCGCGACGGGCGTGCCCGTCTCCTCGTGCCGGGCCAGCACGACCCGGCCCTGCCCTCCGGCGCCCAGCTCGCGCAGTTCCTCGAACCCGGCGATCCGCCATGCCCCTGCCAACGCTCCTCCTGTCCGTTCGGCCCTGGAAGCTCATTGAGCGACAAGTGAGATACCCGTTCGGCGACATTTGTTCGACACAGCGTCACAACCGCGTCGTGTGAGGCTCGCGTGACGAGGCCGGCGGTGATGTCGATCACGTGCGGCGGGTCTGCCGGTCGGAGGGGACTCCTTAAGCGACCTTTACCCCCTCCGGCGGCGTGGGGAGGGGTGGGCGCGGAAATCTGGTGGTCGACACCGGGGGAGGAAGCGCAGATGACGATGCCGGGCTACCAGACGTTCTCGCCGCCGGCCGCGCCGTCCGAGCGCGGGGGCATGGCCGTCGCGTCGCTGGTGCTCGGCATCGCCGGGCTGCCCGCGCTGGCGCTGTGCGGGCTCGGGTTGCCGATGGCGCTGGCCGGGATGGTGCTCGGGATCCTGGCGGCGGCACGCGGCCCGCGGCGGGCGACGGCCGTGGCGGGCGTGGTGTGCTCGACGCTGACGCTGGCGATCGGCGGGGTGGCGGTCTTCTTCCTGCTGACCAAGGCCGCCGAGTGCGCCGACAAGGGTCGTTACCCCGACGACGCGGCTCGGCGGCAGTGCGTCGAGCGCGAGTTCCCGTTCGCCGAGCAGCGGTCGTGAGGGCTCATCCGGGGAGCGGGAGCAGGCCGGACAGGTCGGCGCGGGGGCCGCTGGCCCGGACGCGGCCGGAGTCGACGGCGGCCGCCCAGGTCACCTCGCCGGTGGCCAGGGCGATCAAGGTGGACGCGTCCATCTCGACCACATTCGGCGGGGTTCCCCGGGTATGGTGCGGCCCGGCGATGCACTGCACGGCGGCGTAGGGCGGGACCCGGACCTCGACGGAGCGTCCGGGGGCGAGCGCGGCGATCCGGTCGAGCAGTTCCCGCACGGCGCCGCGCAGGACCGGGCGGGCCGGTTCGGTGCCCGCGGCGTATGCGGCCAGCGCGGTGTCGAGCGCGGCGCGGCGCAGGTCGGCGGGGTCGTCGCCGCCGGTATGGGGAGGCAGACCGAGCGCGGTGCGCTGTGCGTTGAGGACGTCCCGGGTGAGTTGTTGTCGCGCCATCGGGACCGACGCTACCGGGTTACAGGCCGGAGTCGCGATGCGGACTTGGGCCCGCGGACGCCCGCAACCCGGTAAAAATGTGACGGTTTGTCGGTACGAAGCGGTTCAGACCACGGCACGACGGGCGGTACGGAACACGACACGGCGGATGCGGGGGCGCGGTCCGGGGCGGTGTCCCGGCCGGTGGAAGGAGCAGGAGACGGGGGGCATGCCGGGGGGAGGCCCGGCGCGACGACACGGAGGTTCGCAAGATGGCCGAGGCGCTGCCCCTGCAGCCCGGTGATCCGCGACGAATCGGCGGCCACGACATCCTCGGTCGGCTGGGCGTGGGCGAGCAGGGCACGGTGTTCCTCGGCCGGGACGCGGTCGGGCGCTCGGTCGCGGTGAAGCTGCTGCACCTGCGGTTGAGCGGGGAGCCGGCGGCCCGGGCGCGGTTCACCGGCGCGCTGGCGCCGGCGCGCCGGGTGACGGGCCCGTGCGTCGCGGAGATCCTGGACGCAGATGTCGAGGGCGACCGCCCGTTCGTGGTCGGCGAGTTCGTCAACGGCCCGTCGCTGCAGCAGCTGGTCGACGAGGAGGGGCCGCGCGCCGGGGCGGTGATGGAGCGGCTGGCCGCGGGCACCATCCTCGCGGTCGCGGCGGCGCACCGGGCGGGGGCGGCGCACCACGACCTCAAGCCGCGCAACGTGCTGCTGGGCCGGGACGGTCCCATGGTGACGGACCTGGGCGTGGTGCGCGCGCTGGAGGCGGTGTGCGCAACGCCGACCGGGCGGGTCAGCGACGATCCGGCCTACAAGGCGCCCGAGCAGCTCAGCGGGATCGGCATCGGGCCGGCCGCGGACGTGTTCGCCTGGGCCGCCACGCTGCTGTTCGCGGCCTCGGGCGCGCCGCCGTTCGGGGAGGGCTCGCCGTCGGAGGTCATGCAGCGGATCGTCTACGACGACCCGGACCTGTCGGCGCTGCCCGGGGTGCTGCGGGACGTGGTGTCCGACGCGCTGGCCAAGGACCCGGGAAGCCGTCCCGAGGCCGTGGAGATCCTGGACCGGCTGCTGGGCGAGAGCGGGACGCTGACGTCGCGGACGCCGCCGCCGCTGGTGTCCGAGGCGCAGCGCCTGCTGAGCGCGCCGGCGCCGTCCGTGGTCACCACGCCGGAAGTGCTGCCGCTGCAGCTGCCGCCTCCCACGCAGGCCCCCGCCGCCGTGCAGCCCCCGCCGCCCGCCGCCGCGCAGACGCCGGCGCCCGCCGCGCAGCCGCCGTCCGCGGCGCCCGAGGCCGCCGATCTCAGGGGGCTCGGCAGTGCCGCCGCCGTGCACGCGCCGGCGCGGGACGACGCCGGCGGGGACGCGACGCAGGCGCTGCCGCCGCAGGCCGCCCTGCCGGCGACGTCGTCCGTCGAGGACACCGCGACGGACATGACCGCGCCCACGCCCCACCTGATCCCCGGCATGGACCCGCCAGGCGGCGGCCGGCCCGGCGCGGAGCACAACGCCACGGCGATCCTGCAGTTGGAGCCCGAGCCGGAGCGTCCGGCACCGGCCTTGCGCCTGCCCAGGCTGCCGGGCGGGCTCTCGCTGCCGCGTCCCGGCAACCATGTGCTGGGCGTGGCGGCGTCGCTGGTCATCGGCGTGCTGGTGGGCATCGCGATCATCGCGCTGGTGCTGTGGCCGCAGTTCCGCGGCGACACGGCGGAGGATGCGCAGCAGACCGATCCGGCGGCGCAGGTCGGCGATGACAGCCCGGTCACCGCAATCCCGCCGGCGTTCGCGGGCTCCTGGCGGGGAACGGCGATCAACGCGGCGCGCGGGGCGCAGTTCCCGATCGAGGTGGAGTTCGAGTCCGGGGCGACGTCCGCCCGCGCCTTCTACCCGAAGGAGCGCTGCTCGGGGACGCTGACGCTGACGCAGGGCACCAACCGGACGCTGCGCATGACGCTGACCATCGCCAAGCCGTGCACCAGCGGGAACGTGCAGATCACCCGGCAGCAGGACGGCACGCTGCAGTACGTGTGGACGAGCCCGAGCGGCAAGGCGACTTATCACGCCCGGCTCTCCCGCGGCTGAAGGGCGGGAGTATCGCCGCGCGCACGAGCTGACGGCTTTCTGCCCTATTTCCGGTTTTTACGGTGAATTACCGGGCGTTTTCCAATAAAGTACCGCCTTGTTGACGCGCCCTGGATCTTGGCCACGGGGGCCGCGGGCGCGTCGCAGGCAAAGGAGACCCGGTGCGCCCTGTCCCCCCACGAAGAATTGTCGTCACCGGTGCGGTCACGGCCGGTCTGGTCGTCGTCGCCGCGCCGATCTCCCGCGCCGCCGTGCCCGACCCCGTCCGGGTCCAGGTCACGGCCGCGCAGGGCACCCCCGTTCCGGGCAAGTACATCGTCACGCTCAAGGCCGGCACCTCGGCGGCGACCACCGCCGGGCAGGTGAAGGCCGGATCGGTCCAGCGGTTCGAAGGCGCGTTCAACGGCTTCGCCGCCAAGCTCAGCGCCGCGCAGCTGGACAAGCTGCGCCGCAACCGCAACGTCGTCGCGATCGAGCAGGACCAGATCTACCGGGCCACCACCACGCAGAAGTCGCCCGCGTGGGGCCTGGACCGCATCGACCAGCGCACGCTGCCGCTGTCGAAGTCGTACTACTACAAGAACACCGGCAGCGGCGTGAACGCCTACGTCATCGACACCGGCATCGCGTGGTCGCACCCGCAGTTCGAGGGCCGCGCCAAGTCGGTGTGGAAGGCCCCGTCCTTCACCGACGGCTGGGACTGCAACGGGCACGGCACGCACGTGGCGGGCACGATCGGGTCCAAGACCTACGGGGTGGCCAAGAAGGTCAACCTGCGGTCGCTGCGCGTGTTGGACTGCGAGGGCTACGGCACGGTGTCGGACATCATCGCCGCCGTCGACTGGTTGCGCAAGAACGCCGTCAAGCCCGCGGTCGCCAACCTGTCGCTCGGCGGCGGAAAGTCCACCGCGCTCAACACGGCCGTGACGAATCTCTCCAAGTCGGGCGTCTTCGTGGCCGTCGCCGCGGGCAACGAGAACCAGAACGCCTGCAACACCTCCCCGGCCAGCGCCGGATGGGTGCAGGCGGTCGGCGCGACCACCATCTACGACAACCGCGCCACCTTCTCCAACTACGGCGGCTGCGTGGACATCTTCGCGCCCGGCTACGGCATCACGTCCACCTGGCCCGGCGGCAAGACGGCGACGCTGAGCGGCACGTCCATGGCGTCCCCGCACGTCGCCGGGGTGGCGGCGCTGTACCTGCAGTCGCACCGCAGCGCCACGTTCCCGACCGTGCAGAAGTGGCTGAACGACAACGCCACCAAGAACCGCCTCAAGCGCATGCCGAAGGGCACGCCGAACCGGCTGCTCTACAAGGGCACCGCTTGACCGTCGCCGTACCGCGGCTTGGGACCCCTGTCCGCCCCCGGGCAGGGGTCCCGCTGTGCGCGCCGCCGACGCGCTACGCTGCGGGGCGGCGGTCCGTCTTGTCTCGCAGTCCCGGCCATCCAAGGTTTGCCTTAGGTCTAATCTTGGCCAAGACCCGACCGGTTCCTTACAGTAGCCTTCGCCCACTGGGGGTGGGCATGATCGCAAACCGATCTGCAGGCCGGCCGAGCCAGCCGAATCCCGCGGCCGTACTACGGCACGGGAACCGGAGACCCAAGCGCCGGGCGGCCGGCCAGGTCACGTCGGCACCGGGGTGAATTCGCGGCCCCCCGCGATAGGGCGGACTCCCGGCCCGAACCCGTCAGCTAACCCGGTAGGCGTCACAGGAGAGGAGACGACGTGGAGAGCCCGAGCTCCACCCGCCCACGTCATGCCGTGCGGATGCGGCGCCCCGCCTTGGCTCTCACCGCCGCCGCGGCGGCCGTCTTGGTGACGTCGGCGGGCACGGCGCCCGCCCATGCGGACCCGGGTGACACCGGCCGGCTGACCAAGCTGAACAAGCAGATCGCCCAGCTCGACAAGGAGTACGGCGGCGACCTGGCCAAGCTGAAGGACGCCCAGTACGGCATCCAGAAGGCCCGGCAGAAGCAGCGCCTGCTCCAGCAGGACCTCGACAGCGCGCGCGTCCTGGTGGCGCAGATGGCTGCCACCCAGTACATGACGGGCACCACCGACCCGGCCGTGGCGGTGCTGGCCAGCGACGACCCCGACAACGTGCTCAACAACGCCAGCCTGGCCAGCCATGTGGCGTCCAACCAGGCGGCCAAGGTGCGCCAGATCCAGCAGCTGGTGACCGAGCAGCAGAAGGCGCGCGAGGAGTACGACAAGAAGGTCCAGGAGCTGGAGAAGGACATCGCCGAACTGCGCACGCAAAAGCGCAAGGTCCAGGCGCTGATCAAGAAGTTCAAGCCCGAGTCGCCCAGCTCCGGGATGGGCGGGGTCACCCCCCGCATGCTGAAGGTCAAGAACACCATCGACATCGAGTTCGGGCCGTTCCCGATCATCGGCTGCGTGCGGACGACCGGCGACCCGCAGGACCACGCCACCGGACGCGCCTGCGACTTCATGGTCAGCACCGGCGGCACGATGCCGTCGGCGAGCGGCAAGGCCCTCGGCGACCGCACGGCCCAGTACGCCATCTCCAACGCCAACCGTCTGGGCATCAAGTACGTGATCTGGCGGCAGCGCATCTACGACATGCGCAGCCCCGGCTGGCGCACCATGGAGGACCGCGGCGGCATCACCGCCAACCACTACGACCACGTGCACATCTCGGTGTTCTGAAGACGCCCGCACAGGCTGCCGGGCCCGGAAACGGCGAAGGCCGCCGTCCGCTTCGCAAGCGGGCCGGCGGCCTTCTCACGTGGTGCGGGTCAGTCGTTGGCGTAGCTGGGGACGATGTGCTCGTGCGTCTCGCGCAGTTCGGCGAGCGGGATGGAGAACAGCTCCTGCGGCTGCCCGTCGGCGCCGCGCGCGGAGATGTGCAGCGCATCGCCGCCCGTCACACCGAGCTGGGTGACCGGGACCCCGGCGGCCTCGCACAGCGCCGCCAGGCGGCCCTCGGAGCCCGGACGGACCGCCACCACGGCGCGGGCCACCGACTCGCTGAACAGCGACACGAACGGGTCGCCGGGCAGCGTGATCTGGGCGCCCAGCCCGCCGCGCAGGCACGACTCCACCAGCGCCTGGGACAGGCCGCCGTCGGACAGGTCGTGCGCCGCCGCCAGCAGGCCCTCGCGGGCCGCCGCGACCAGCACCGAGGCCAGCGCGACCTCGGCGGGCAGGTCCACCTTCGGCGGCAGGCCGCCCAGGTGCCCGTAGACGACATGCGCCCACTCCGAGCCGCCGAACTCCTCGCGGGTCTGGCCCAGCAGCGCCAGCGTGGCGCCCTCGCTGCTGAACGCGATGCCGACGCGGCGCCGCACGTCGTCGTGCACGCCCAGCACGCCCACCACCGGCGTCGGGTTGATCGGCGTGGTGCCGGTCTGGTTGTAGAAGCTGACGTTGCCGCCGGTGACCGGGGTGCCCAGGTAGCGGCAGGCGTCCGCCAGCCCCTCGACGGCGCGGGCGAACTGCCACATCACGCCCGGGTCCTCGGGGGAGCCGAAGTTCAGGCAGTTGGTGACCGCGAGCGGGCGGGCGCCGGTGGCCGCGACGTTGCGGTACGCCTCCGACAGGGCCAGCTGCGCGCCCGAGTACGGGTCGAGGCGGGTGTAGCGGCCGTTGCCGTCCAGCGACAGCGCGATGCCCAGGCCCGACTCGTCGTCCACCCGCAGCACGCCCGCGTCCTCGGGCATGGCCAGGACGGTGTTGCCCAGCACGTACCGGTCGTACTGCGAGGTCACCCAGGTCTTGCTCGCCAGGTTCGGCGACCCGGCCAGCCACAGCACGGTGCGGCGCAGCTCGTCGGCGGTGGTCGGGCGGGTCAGCCGGCCCGGGGTGTCGGACTGCAGCGCGGCCAGGTCCGCCGGCGGCTCGTACGGCCGGTGGTAGACCGGGCCCTCGTCGGCGGCGGTGCCTGGCGGAATGTCGACGATCTTCTCGCCGCGCCAGGTCATCACCAGCCGGCCGGTATCGGTGACCGCGCCGATTACGGTGGCGGGGATCTCCCACTTGGCGCAGATCTCCAGGAACCGGTCGACCTTGGCGGGCTCGACCACCGCCATCATGCGCTCCTGCGACTCGCTCATGAGGATCTCCTCGGGGCGCAGGGTCGCATCGCGCAGCGGGACGGAGTCGAGCTCGATGTGCATGCCGCCGGTGCCCGCGGCCGCCAGCTCGGTGGTGGCGCACGACACCCCGGCCGCGCCGAGGTCCTGGATGCCGACCACCAGGTCCTCGCGGAACAGCTCCTGGCAGCACTCGATCAGCAGCTTCTCCATGAACGGGTCGCCGACCTGCACGCTGGGCCGCTTGGCCTGCGACTCCTCGTCGAAGGTGGCCGAGGCCAGCACCGAGGCGCCGCCGATGCCGTCGGGGCCGGTGCCCGCGCCGAACAGGATCACCCGGTTGCCGGGGCCGGGCGCGACGGCCCGCTTGATGTCCTCGTGCCGCATGACGCCCACGCACAGGGCGTTGACCAGCGGGTTCTGCGCGTAGCAGGGGTCGAAGACGGTTTCGCCGCCGATGTTGGGCAGGCCGAGGGAGTTGCCGTAGCCGCCGATGCCGGCCACCACGCCGGGCAGCACCCGCTGGGTGTCGGGGGCGTCGGCGGGCCCGAACCGCAGCGAGTCCATGACCGCGACCGGGCGGGCGCCCATCGACATGATGTCGCGGACGATGCCGCCGACGCCGGTGGCCGCGCCCTGGTACGGCTCGACGTAGGACGGGTGGTTGTGCGACTCGACCTTGAACGTGACCGCCCAGCCCCGGCCGATGTCGACCACGCCCGCGTTCTCGCCCATGCCGACCAGCAGCGCGTCGGTCTCGGGCGCCTTCTCGCCGAACTGGCGCAGGTGCACCTTGGAGCTCTTGTAGGAGCAGTGCTCGCTCCACATCACCGAGTAGATCGCCAGCTCGGCGGAGGTGGGGCGGCGGCCGAGGATCTCGCGGACCCGCCGGTACTCCTCCTCCTTCATGCCCAGCTCGGCGTACGGCTGCGGCCGGTCGGGGGTAGCCGCGGCGATCTCGACGGTGTCGGTGACGGGCTCGTCCGGCGGGGTCATCTCGGTGGCCAGCTTGGGCCGCGCCGGATCGGCCGGGCCCGGCTGCGGACCGGGCTGCGGGACGGGCTGGGGGCCGGTCGGCTCGGCGGCGCCGGCCGCCGGGGCGGGCTCGGCGAACGGGCCGGGGCCGGCGGGCTCGCCGGGCACGGGGTGGTCGGGCACGGGGTGGTCGGGCGCGGGCGGCTCGGGCGACTGCTGCCGCTCGGCGGCCAGCGCCTTGGCGAACACCTCGGCCGCGTCCGGCGACATCACGACCGGCGGCGGCCCGGGCGGCTGCGGCGGCACGGCGGGCTGCGGCGGCACGGGCGGCTGCGGCGCTGCCGGGAACGCGCCGGTGACCGCGGGCTGCGGCCCGGTCGGGGGGCCTTCCTGGACGACCGGCTGCGGCCCGGTGCCGGCCCCCTCCGGCGGGACGACCGGCTGCGGGCCCGTGGGCGGCCCCTGCGGTACCGGAGGCTGCGGGGCGACGCCCGGGCCGGGCTCGGCGCCCACGGCGGGCAGCGGGCCCGCACCGGGGCCGACGGGGCCGGGCTCGGCGCCCACGGCGGGCAGCGGCCCCGTACCGGGACCGGCGGCGCCGGGTTCGGCCGCCTCGTCGCGCGGCGCGTCCTCCTCCACGATCGCCTCGAACGCCGCCGTCACCGAGTTGCTGACGGGCTGCAGCTCGGGGTCGTCGGCGTCGGACTTCAGATCGGCGAACCACTCGAAGGTCGGCTCGCCGGTGTCCTGCTGCGGGCCGGGGCCCCCGGCCGCGTCTTCGGGCCCGCCGCCCGGAACCCGTTCGTCACGCTCGGTCATGCCGCTCCCCTCCGGGGCCCGCTGGTCGTCGTTGGTCCACCGCTCGTCGCTCATGTCCTGCCCCTGCTCGCGCGCGCCGCCGCCGTCACGCGTTGACCAGCCTCTTGACGATCGAGGTGAAGAAGCCGAGCCCGTCGGTGGACGGCCCGGTCAGCGACTCCACGGCGTGCTCGGGGTGCGGCATGAGGCCCACCACGTTGCCCGCCTCGTTGCAGATCCCGGCGATGTCGCCGAGCGAGCCGTTGGGGTTGAGGTCGACGTAGCGGGCGACGACGCGGCCGGTGTCCTCCAACTCGGCGAGGGTGCGCTCGTCGGCGGTGTAGCGGCCGTCGCGGTTCTTCACCGGGATGACGACCTCCTGGCCGACCCGGTACTCGGTGGTCCAGGCGGTGTCGGCGTTGTCGATGCGCAGCCGCTGGTCGCGGCAGACGAAGTGCAGTCCCGCGTTGGGCAGCAGCGCGCCCGGCAGCAGGTGCGACTCGCACAGCACCTGGAAGCCGTTGCAGATGCCCAGGACCGGCAGCCCGCCCTTGGCGGCGTCGACGACCTCGGTCATCAGCGGCGCGAACCGGGCGATGGCGCCCGCGCGCAGGTAGTCGCCGTAGGAGAAGCCGCCGGGCAGCACGACCGCGTCCACCCCCCGCAGGTCGTGGTCGGCGTGCCAGAGCGCGACGGGTTCGGCTCCGGCCAGCCGTATGGCGCGTGCCGCGTCACGGTCGTCCAGGGATCCAGGGAAGGTGATGACCCCCACCCGGGCAGCGTCCATCTGTTCGTCTTCCTCCGCAATGAGGGCGGCCAAGATTCTCGGGGACCCGGGCGGCGTCGTCGCCGCCCGGCTCGGGGGTCCGGGGGCCGAGGGTCACCCCCCGGGTGAACACCGCGGCGCCGCCCTAGCCACTGACGCAGCCGCCGACGGGTGACGGGCGGGCCGCCCGTCCCGGCGGTTCCGCTCCGCCGGTCACCCGATGTGCACCGGTTCGGGGGTCGCCCCCCGGGTGGACTCGGCGGGCCTCCGGCGCAGCCGCCCCGAAGGGCGGCGAGCACGGGGAACCGCCTCGGCGCACGCCTCTAATCTACCCGGCACTGCGTGCGAGCTGTCGTTCGAGGCGGCGTACCAGGGCTCCGTCCTGCCAGGTCAGCCGCTTGCGCAGGTGAACGACGGTGCCCCGGTCGGGGGCGGCGTCGATGCTGAGGTCGTCCACCAGCGCGCGCATGATCCTAATACCGCGCCCAGATTCGGACAAATCGCCCAGATCCTCGCGAGTCGCGGGGCGGTGCGGGCCGCGTCCCCAGTCTTTGATCCGCAGCACGCAGCTGCCGTGGTCCACCCAGCCCGCGACCTCGAACTCGGCGCCCACGCGGGCGTGCTGGACGACGTTGGTGCACGCCTCGGAGGCGGCCACCAGCACATCGGCGACGCAGTCCTCGGCCACGCCCAGTCCGCGCAGCGCGTCCCCCACCACCCGGCGGATCACCGGGATGCTCAGCGCCTCCCGGGGCATTGCGAGCGAGAGCTTCATGTCCACCCGGTCACCTCGTGTCATCCCCAGGTCCCCCTGGTCGACCCCCGGACCCGGACCGCGCTCGTCGTACTCAATCGGACCTAAGGCTTCCCCAACGGAAACTTCCGTAATCGTTATACTGGCCGGACTTTTCATGAACTCCAGGTGGCCGGAACGGCCGAATCGCCCCATCGGCGCCGGTACATCGGCCGAGCGTGGCGGCCTCGCAGGCGTCCCTCCGGCCCCTCCGGAGCCCCCTTTCCCGCACCGCCCCCAATTGGAACGGGCCAGAATGCGGACGCGTTCACGACCGCACCTGCCCGGAGAAATTCCCGTTGACATTCCCCGCTGACCGGAGGCGGCCATAGCGGGCCCCCATTCCCCGCGCATGACACCCCGGTCGTCACACAGCGTAACCGGTCGGGGGCGGTCGCGGGGGCCGGTCAGTCCTCCTGCAGGACGCGGACCTCGTAGGTCTCGATGACGGGATTGGCCAGCAGGGTGCCGGCGATCTGCCGGACCCGCTCCACGGCGGCCTCGTCGGCGGGGCCGTCCAGCTCCACCTCGAAGCGCTTGCCCTGGCGGACGGCGGTCACGCCGTCGAAGCCGAGCTGCGGCAGCTTGCGCGCGATCGCCTGGCCCTGGGGATCGAGGATTTCCGGCTTGAGCATGACGTCGACCACGACCCGCGCCACGACTGCCCCCTCACTGATCTGGGCTTTCACTGTCGCGTTGAAGCGTACGGCACCATTACTCCCGACAAGTCACGCCCCCGAGCCAGCGCGGAGCCGCCCGAATGAACGTCGATGAGCTGTCTCCCACCGAACGCCGTGTGTGGCAGGCGTTCCCCCGCGGAGAGCTGGTCGATCTGTCCACCGGCGACCCCGGCTACGACGACCCCGGGCAGGCCGAGCGGTGGGGCGGCGACCGGGTGATCCGCGCCGACGTGCTGACGGCGCTGCTGGTGGGCGCGGTCGATCCGGAGCCGGGGCAGGTGGCGGCGGTGCGGCTGACCGGCGCGCGCATCGTCGGGTCGCTCAACCTGGGGCACGCCGAGGTGACGGTGCCGCTGGTGCTGACCCGCTGCGCGTTCGACGAGGCCCCGCACCTGTACTGGGCGAGCATGAACAGCGTCCACATGATGGGCTGCCGCCTGCCCGGGCTGGTGGCGTCCGGCGCCCGGGTGGACGGGCACCTGTGGCTGGAGGGCAGCCGGATCTCCGGCGGGCTGTGGCTGGACGGGGCGCACATCACCGGCATCCTCAACATGTCGGGCGTGCACCTGGCCAACCCCGGCGGGGACGCGCTGCTGGCCGACCGGCTCACCGTCGACGCCAACGTCTACTGCGACCAGGGGTTCGCGGCCAACGGCGAGGTGCGGCTGCCGGGCGCCCGGGTCGGCGGGCAGCTGATCTTCCGGCAGGCGCGGCTGCACAACCCGTCGGGCGCCGCGCTGTACGCCAGCCGCCTGGACGTGGCCGCCAACGTGTTCTGCGACGGCGGGTTCGCCGCGCGCGGCGAGATCAGGCTGCGCGGGGCGCGGGTGGGCGGCTACCTGTCGTTCGTCGGCGCCGATCTGGCCCATCCCGAGCGGACCGCGCTGAACGCCGACGACCTGCAGGTGGAGACCGACGTCTACTGCTCCGACGGCTTCACAGCGGTGGGCGCGGTGAGCTTCGCGGGCGCGCGGGTGTCGGGCCAGCTCAACCTGAGCGGCGCACGGCTGCGCAACGAGAACGGCACCGCGCTGAACCTGGAGCGGCTGCAGGCCGAGGAGGTGCTGCTGCGTCCGGCCGAGCAGGTCGAGGGCGTGGTCGATCTGGCGTACGCGCGCATCACCCTGCTGCGCGACGATCCGGCGACGTGGCCCGCGCGGATGCAGCTGGACGGCCTGCAGTACGAGAACCTGGACCCGCCGCTGGACGCCCGGCAGCGCCTGGAGTGGCTGCGCCGCGACACCGACGGCTACCTGCCGCAGCCCTACGAGCGGCTCGCCCAGACCTACCGGACGCTGGGCCTGGACGCCGACGGGCGCACGGTGCTGCTGGCCAAGGCCCGGGCCAGCCGCGACACGCAGGGCCTCCCCCGGAAGATCATCGGTTGGCTGCAGGACATCCTGGTCGGCTACGGCTACCGCCCGTTCCGGGCGATGAGCTGGCTGGCGGGGCTGCTGGCGTTCGGCACCATCGTGTTCTCGCTCCACCGCCCGCCGATCCTCAACGCGGACGACCGCCCGCACTTCAACGCCTTCCTCTACACCCTCGACCTGCTGCTGCCGGTCGGCGACCTGGGGCAGGAGCGGGTGTTCGCGCCCGAGGGCATCTACCAGTGGATCGCCAATCTGCTGGTCGCGGCGGGGTTCATCCTGGGCCTGACGGTGGCCGCCGGGATCACCCGCGCCCTGTCTCGAGAGTGAATTCTTTGGTCGTCCATCGCGGGTTTTGTCACTCTTCGTAGGAGTGTCGGTCACGCATAATCGCGGTGCAGACGGGGAAGCGGCCGACGGGGAGAAAACAGTCGGACGAGGGCTTGCGCCCCCGGGAGTGATGTCTGCCACGATGGCTTTGCGGCATTCGTCCCTTACCTGGGGCGACATGCCCCAGACGCCGGCCGGCGTGCGGCGACCCCGCGTTCCGGCCCCGATCGAGGAGTGACATCGATGGCGATCGACTCCGCGCGCGGCGCACCCGACGTCCGCGAGCTCGCCGAACCCGAGCTCGTCCAGCTGCTCACCCCCGAGGGGGAGCGCGTCGAGCATCCCGACTACCCCCTCGACCTGACGCCCGAGCAGGTCCGCGGCCTGTACCGCGACCTGGTGATCGTCCGGCGGATCGACCTGGAGGCGGTGGCCCTCACCCGCCAGGGCGAGCTGGGCATCTGGGCCTCGCTGCTCGGCCAGGAGGCCGCGCAGATCGGCTCCGGGCGGGCGCTCGGCGACCACGACATGGTGTTCCCCACCTACCGCGAGCACGGCGTGGCCTGGTGCCGCGACGTCGACCCGCTGAAGCTGATCGGACTGTTCCGCGGCGTGAGCAACGGCGGCTGGGACCCCGCCGAGCACAACTTCCACCTCTACACGATCGTGATCGGCAGCCAGACGCTGCACGCGACCGGCTACGCCATGGGCGTCCAGCGCGACGGGGTGCTGGGCACGCCCAACGCGGGCGCGGTCATCGCCTACTTCGGCGACGGCGCCACCTCCCAGGGCGACGTGAACGAGTCGTTCGTGTTCGCCTCGGTGTTCAACGCGCCCATCGTGTTCTTCTGCCAGAACAACCAGTGGGCCATCTCCGAGCCGCTGGAGAAGCAGTCGCGCATCCCCCTGTACCGGCGCGCGCAGGGCTACGGCTTCCCCGGCCTGCGGGTGGACGGCAACGACGTGTTCGCCTGCCTGGCCGTGACGCGCAAGGCGCTGGAGGCGGCCCGCACGGGCCAGGGCCCGACGCTGATCGAGGCCTACACCTACCGGATGGGCGCCCACACCACCACCGACGACCCCACGCGCTACCGCCTCAAGGCCGAGGAGGAGGCGTGGAAGCTCAAGGACCCGATCGAACGGGTCAAGGCGTACCTGGTGCGCGGCGACATGGCCGACGCCGCCTTCTTCGACGAGATCGACGCCGAGGCCAAGCAGGTCGCGGCGGACCTGCGCAAGGCGTGCCTGGCAATGCCCGACCCCGGGCCGATGGACATCTTCGCCGACGTCTACGCCGACGCCCACCCGCTGATGACCGAGGAGCAGGAGCAGTTCGCCGCCTACCTGGCGTCCTTCGAGGAGGTGCCGTCGTGACGACCGAGACCGGGACCGCCCCCGCCGCCGCGACGCCCCCGGCCACCGAGACGCTGACGCTGGCCAAGGCGCTGAACGAGGGCCTGCGCAAGGCCATGGAGAACGACCCCAAGGTCCTGGTGATGGGCGAGGACGTCGGCAAGCTCGGCGGCGTCTTCCGGGTCACCGACGGCCTGCAGAAGGACTTTGGCGAGGAGCGGGTGATCGACACGCCGCTGGCCGAGTCGGGCATCGTCGGCACCGCGATCGGGCTGGCGCTGCGCGGCTACCGGCCGGTCGTGGAGATCCAGTTCGACGGGTTCGTGTTCCCCGCCGCCGACCAGATCATCACCCAGCTGGCGAAGATGCGGATGCGGTCGCTGGGCACGGTGAGCCTGCCGGTGGTGGTGCGGATACCGTGCGGCGGCGGCATCGGCGCGGTGGAGCACCACAGCGAGTCGCCCGAGGTGTACTTCACGCACACCGCGGGCCTGCGGGTGGTGGCCTGCTCCAACCCGGCCGATGCGTACACGATGATCCAGCAGTCGATCGCCTCCCCCGACCCGGTGATCTTCTTCGAGCCCAAGCGGCGCTACTGGGACAAGGCCCCCGTCGACGTCGCCGCCGCCCCCGAGAGCTGGACGCCGCTGCACCGCGCCCGCGTCGTCCAGCCGGGCGAGGACGTCACGGTGCTGGCGTACGGGCCGATGGTGAAGACCTGCCTGGAGGCCGCCGCGGCGGCCGCCGAGGAGGGCCGGTCGCTGGAGGTCGTCGACCTGCGCTCGCTGAACCCGCTGGACATCGACCTTGTGGTCGCGTCGGTGGAGCGCACCGGCCGGTGCGTGGTGGTGCACGAGGCGCCGGTGTTCTCCGGATACGGCGCCGAGCTGGCCGCGCGGATCACCGAGCGGTGCTTCTACCGGCTGGAGGCGCCGGTGCTGCGGGTGGGCGGGTTCTCCACCCCGTACCCGCCGTCCCGGTTGGAGGAGCACTACCTGCCCGACCTGGACCGGGTGCTGGACGCGGTGGACCGGACGTTCGCGTGGTAGGGGCGATGAGCGAGGTCAAGCAGTTCAACCTGCCCGACGTGGGCGAGGGCCTGACCGAGGCCGAGATCGTCACGTGGCATGTGGCGCCGGGCGACCGGGTCGAGGTCAACCAGACGATCGTGGAGATCGAGACCGCCAAGGCGATCGTGGAGCTGCCCTGCCCGTTCGAGGGCGTGGTGGCGGACCTGCTGGTCGCCGAGGGCGAGACGGTGGACGTCGGCACCCCGATCATCTCGGTGGACGTCTCCGGCGGCGAGGCCGCCCCGCCGGCCTCGGCGCCGGCCTCGCCGCCGGACGCACAGGCCGCGCCCGAGGCGTCGAAGGAGGCGCCGGTGCCGGCCCCGGACGAACCGGGCATGGTGCAGCCGGAGGAGCCCAAGCGCCAGCCGGTCCTCGTCGGGTACGGGGTCAAGCCGGGGGCGACCAAGCGCCGTCCGCGCCGCAGCCCCGCGCCCGCTCCCGCCTCCCGCCCCAACGGCCGTCCACACCCTGTGGACAAGCGCGTCCTGGCCAAGCCGCCCGTGCGGAAGATGGCCAAGGACCTGGGCGTGGACCTGGCGACGATCACGGGGACGGGTCCGGCCGGGTCCATCACCCGCGACGACGTCCAGGCCGCCGCCGCGGCCGCCGTCCGGCCGCGCGTTGCGGCCGCGCCGCAGGCGCCCGCGCCCGCCCTGCGCGGCGGCGAGGAGCGGATCCCGGTGCGGGGCGTGCGGCGCAGCACGGCGGCGGCGATGGTCGGGTCGGCGTTCACCGCGCCGCACGTCACCGAGTGGCTGCAGGTGGACATGACCGCCACCATGGACGCGGTGCGGCGGCTGCGGGAGCTGCCCGAGTTCGCCGGGGTGAAGGTGTCGCCGCTGCTGCTGGTGGCCAAGGCGCTGCTGATCGCCGTGCGGCGGCATCCGATGGCCAACTCCTCCTGGGTCGGCGAGGGCGACTCGGCCGAGATCGTCGTCAAGCCGTACGTGAACCTGGGGATCGCCGCGGCCACCCCGCGCGGCCTGCTGGTGCCCAACATCAAGGACGCGCACGCCAAGTCGCTGCCGGAGCTGGCGCGGGCGCTGAACGAGCTGGTGGACACGGCCCGCGCGGGCAAGGCGTCCCCGGCCGACCTGACCGGCGGCACGATCACCATCACCAACGTCGGCGTGTTCGGCGTCGACGCGGGCACCCCGATCCTGACGCCCGGCGAGGCGGCGATCCTCGCCGTCGGCCAGGTGCGGGACATGCCGTGGGTGCACCGGGGCGAGCTGGCGGTCCGCAAGGTCGCCACGCTGGCGCTGTCGTTCGACCACCGCATCATCGACGGCGAGCTGGGCTCGAAGGTGCTGCGGGACGTCGGCGACATGCTGGAGGACCCGCTGCACATGATCGCCTGGTCCTGACGTGCCCGGCGGGGGCCGGGGCGCGGCGTGCGCCCCGGCCCCCGCGCGTCAGCTCACCGGAACGTTGTCGATCTTGCCGAAGGGGCCCGCGTCGAAGGTGACCTTCTTGACGTCGCCGGGCGGCGCGGGCAGGTAGACGAAGCCGCGCGCCGGCTGCCCGACGCCCGTGCGGAACGTGGCGCGCCCCGGGTCGACGTAGGAGGCGTACGCGCCGGGGGCGGCGGCTCCGATGCGTACGGCGCGGTACACGTCCTTGCCGCCCGGCACGCTCACGGAGAACGCGGTGAAGGCGCCTCCCGGGTAGTCCTGGTGGGCGTACGAGGCGTCCGCCGGGGTGTTGCCCGGCCCCTCGTTGACGATTTCGAACACGGCCACCAGGTAGGCGCCGTCGCGGTAGAAGGGCTTGACGTTCAGCCGCCGCGTGGCCTGCCCGAACCGCGCGGTGCGGCTGGCCACGGTGGTTCCGTCCTGGGCCCGGAACGCCGCGGGTGTGGGCGACGCAGACGCGCCGGGCGTCGCGGACGGGGTGCCGGTCGCGATGGTGGCCCCCTGCCGCACCTTGTAGGCGATCTCCACGCGGCGGTTGCGGGCGCGGGCCGCCGCGTCGCCGGAGCCGCCCTCCTTGGCGACGGGGTCGGCCTTGCCCTTGCCGGTGGCCGTGTAGGTGTACGTGTCGCCGAGCCGCTTCTTCAGCTCCTTCTCCACGGTCTGGGCGCGGCGCCGCGACAGGTCGAGGTTGCGCGAGGCGTCCCCGGCGCCGTCGGTGTGGCCGTCGATGGCGACGGCGCGGTCGGTGGCGCTGATGGTGCGGCGGATGTCGGCGGCCGCCTGGTCGAGCACCTGCCCGGCGCGTGCGGACAGCTTGTCGGAGTCGGAGTCGAACAGCACGTCCGCGCGCAGGCTGAGCGTCTCGTCGGACGGGCTGGAGGTCACGTCGCGGGTCTCGCCCTCGGTGATGCTGTAGAGGTCGATCGCGCCGCCGCTCGGCGACGTCGTGCCCGGTGACGGCGTGGCCGTGGTGGACGGGGCCGGGGTGGACGGGGCCGGGGTGGCCGTGGCGGACGGGCTCGTGGTCGTCCCGACCGGAACGGCACCCAAGCCCCTCCCGGCGCCGTCCCCGAATGCGACACCGAACCCCGGTCCCCCGCCGGTACGGGGCCCCCTGCCGTTGCGGGGCTCTGTTCCGCCGCCGGGCGGCGTACCGGTACCGGGTGCGGTGCCGCCGCCGGGGGTCGTGCCGGTGCCAGGGCTTGAGCCGGTGCCGGCTGAGGTGCCGGTGGTGACCGGAACCCCGGTGAACTCCCCGGCCGTCCCAGGCGTGATCACCGTGACGCGCTGGACGTCCTGCGGCAGCGGCGGGTACTCGATGCTCAGTTCCTGGGCGGCGCCCATGGTGAGCTGCGCCGGCTGCCCGCCCGTCAGCGGCCGGTAGAGCCTGCGGCCCACCGGGTCGAGCAGCGAGACGGCGAACGGCACGGTGGCGCCCGTCCCGCCCGGCGGGGACGCCGCGCCGCCGGAGGCCCCGGCCGAGGGGGTGGCGGACGCCAGCGGCGTGAGGGCCAGGCGCAGCACCGACCTGGCCGCCTGCCGTTCGACGCCCTTGATCTCGACGCGGGCGTGCAGCCCGTCCGCGCCGCCGAACCAGCCCTCCTTGACCATTCCGCCGCCCGCCGCCGGCGTGGTCGCCGGGCCGCCCGGCGCGCGGGGCGGGTCCACCCTGGCGGCCGCGGGACCGGAGTCGGAACAGCCCGCGGTCATGATCACTACGGCGGTCAACGGGACGGCCGATGCGAGGACGGATCTGCGCACTGTCATGGGGCCTTCCGCTTCCGACAGCGACTCGGTCGCGGGACACCCTAGCGACGCCCACCCGCCCGGGCGACACCTCCACGCCGCCCCGGGCGGAGACCGCGCAGACTGGCCGGGAACCGTTCCGGCGCCGCTCGGCAACAAGGGACGTACCGATCGCAAGCCGAGAGGCCCACGATGAGCGAAACGAGCCCGCCGGGGGCGGATGACGCCTCCGCAATCGAACGGTCCCGGAGCCATCCGGAGGCGTTCGCGGAGGTGTTCCGCCGCCACGCCCCCGACCTCAAGCGGTACGTCACCCGCAGGCTGGGACGCGACGCCGCCGAGGACGTGGTGGCCGAGACCTTCCTGACCGCCTTCCGCCAGCGCGACCGCTACGACCTGGCCCGGCGCGACGCGCGGCCGTGGCTGTACGGGATCGCCACCAACCTGGTCCGCCGGTACGTCCGCGAGGAGGTGCGCCACCTGCGCGCCGCCGAGCGCACCGGCGCCGACCCCGTCACGGCGCCGTTCACCGAACGCAGCGACGAGCGGGTCAGCGCGCAGGCGCACGGGCCGCGCCTGGCCGGGGCGCTGGCGGCACTGCCCAAGGGGCACCGCGACGCGCTGCTGCTGGTGGCCTGGGGCGGCCTGACCTACCCGGAGGCCGCGCAGGCGCTGGGGGTGAGGGTCGGCACGGTCCGCTCCCGCATCAACCGGGCGCGCAAGAGGCTGCGCCGCGAACTCGGCGAGACCAACCCCACGCTGATCGTCAGGGAGGAGAGGGTCCATGGATGAGATGACCGTGCTCGACCGGTTCCGCTCGGAGGTTCCGCGTCCGGGGCCGGACGACCTGCGCGCCGAGGAGGCGCGGCTGATGGCCGCGATCTCCGGGGCCGAGCCCGCGCCCGCCCGCCGGGGCCGCATCGGCGGTCCGGGGCGCGTCCGCGGCCGCCTGGCGATCGGCCTGGCCGGGGGGCTGGCCGCCGCGGCGATGGCCGCCGGGACCGTGGTGGCGTCCCACGACTTCGCCGAGCGCAAGCCGGACCAGGTCACGCGCATCATGCCCGTGGCGGCGTCCGAGGTGCTCACCCGCGCCGCCGACAACGCCGCCAAGTTCCCCGAACTGCACCCCAAGCCCGGCCAGTACCTGGTGTTCGAGTCCCAGACGATGAACCCCGCCGAGCTGAACACCGCCAAGGGTCACTCGCGCTACCTGGAACGCAGCATCCGCAAGGTGTGGCTGCCGGTGGAGGGCGACGCGACGCAGGGCGTCATCGAGGGCAAGCGGCTGTCGCCCAAGCCCTACCCGGGGTGGCCGATTCCGCCGGAGGCGTACCAGACCGAACCGAGCAACGGCCCGGAGAAGCTCGCCGACTTCGACAACCGGGTGGAGTACCTGCGCAACGACTACGCCTACACCAGCCGCCTGCCCACCGACCCGCAGAAGATGTACGAGCACCTCTACACCCGCCTCGGCACGGGCCCGAAGGCCGACATCGAGGCGTGGCAGCGGGTCGGCGGCCTGCTGACGGAGGCGTACATGCCCGCGGCGCAGCGGGCCGCGCTGTTCCGGGCCGCCGCGGCGATCCCCGGCGTCACCACGATCGACGACGCGGTGGACGCGGCCGGCCGCAGGGGCATCGCCGCCGCCAAGGTCATCGGCGGCAGCCGGCACGAGTACATCTTCGACCGGCGCACCTACCGGTACCTCGGCGAACGCGAGGTCGTCACCGACGCGGCCGAGGCCCAGGCGCCGGTCGGGTCGGTTCTGACGTCCACGGCCCTGCTGAAGGTGTCGGTCGCCGACCGGGCCCCGCAGGCCGAGCCGCACAAGTGAACCGTTGACGCGCTCCCCGGCCTGAAGGCCGGGGAGCCGGCGAGCGGCGCACTCACCGGCGTCCTACGCCAGTACATCGGGCGATAGAACCGGCTTGATCCGGGCCGGGGGGACAGCGGATCGCCTGGGGCGGTCCGGATTTTCCCGACGCGGGCGGGCCCCGTCACCGGCGGCGGTGACGGGGCCCGCGACCACTCCGGGAGGCGGAGGCCGATGTCAGAAGGCCTCTTCGGGGAGCTCCATGACGTCCAGCGTGGTGGCCTCGGCGGCGGCGCGCTCGGCGGCCAGGCGCGGCAGCACGTTGGCGCAGAAGAACTGCGCCGCGGCCACCTTGCCCTGGTAGAACGCCTTGTCGGCGTCGGAGACGTCGCCGGCCAGCTTGGCCAGCGCGACCTCGGCCTGGCGGCACAGCAGCCAGGCCACCACCACGTCACCGGCGGCCAGCAGCAGGCGGGTGGTGTTCAGGCCGACCTTGTACAGCTCGCGCGGGTTCTCCATGGACGCCATCGCCCAGCCGATCATCGGCTGCAGGATGCCCTGGAAGTCCTCCAGGGCCCGGCCGAGGGCGGCACGCTCGCTCTTGAGGCGGCCGTTGCCCGCGTCGCCGCCGGCGAACTGGCGGATCTGGTCGGCCAGCGCGGTCAGCGCGGCGCCCTGGTCGCGCAGGATCTTGCGGAAGAAGAAGTCCTGGCCCTGGATCGCGGTGGTGCCCTCGTACAGGGTGTCGATCTTGGAGTCGCGGATGTACTGCTCGACCGGGTAGTCCTGCAGGAAGCCGGAGCCGCCAAAGGTCTGCAGCGAGTCCGAGCCGAGCAGGGCGTAGGCGCGTTCGGAGCCGAAGCCCTTGACGATCGGCAGCAGCAGGTCGTTGAGCTTGGCGGCCTGCTCGTCCTTGCGGCCCTCGTGCTCGGCGATCTGCACCGCGTCCTGGTAGGTGGCGGTGTAGAGCACCAGCGCCCGCATGCCCTCGGCGTAGGCCTTCTGCGTCATCAGGCTGCGCCGCACGTCGGGGTGGTGGGTGATGGTGACGCGCGGGGCGGTCTTGTCGGTCATCCGGGTCATGTCCGCGCCCTGGACGCGCTCCTTGGCGAACTCCAGCGCGTTCAGGTACCCGGTGGACAGGGTGGAGATGGCCTTGGTGCCGACCATCATCCGGGCGTGCTCGATGACCATGAACATCTGCCGGATGCCGTCGTGCACGCCGCCGACCAGGTAGCCGATGGCGGGGTGCTTCTCGCCGAAGGTCAGCTCGCAGGTCGTGGAGACCTTCAGGCCCATCTTCTTCTCGACGTTGGTGACGTACACGCCGTTGCGGTCGCCCAGCTCTCCGGTCTCCAGATCGACCAGGTACTTGGGCACCAGGAACATCGACAGGCCCTTGGTGCCCGGGCCGGCGCCCTCGGGACGGGCCAGGACCAGGTGGAAGATGTTCTCGGCCATGTCGTGCTCGGCCGAGGTGATGAAGCGCTTGACGCCCTCGATGTGCCAGGTGCCGTCGGGCTGCTCCACGGCCTTGGTACGGCCCGCGCCGACGTCGGAGCCGGCGTCCGGCTCGGTCAGCACCATGGTGGAGCCCCACCGCCGCTCGATGGCCAGCTCGGCGAACCGCTTCTGCTCGGGCGTGCCGATCTGGTGCAGCAGCCGGGCGAAGGCGGGGCCGCTGCCGAACATCCAGACGGCCGGGTTGGCGCCCAGAACCATCTCGGCGACCGACCAGATCAGCGAGCGGGGCGCGTTGCTGCCGCCGAGCTCCTCGGGCAGCTCCAGCCGCCACCACTCGGCGTCCATCCACGCCTGGAAGGACTTCTTGAAGCTCTCCGGCATGGTGACCGAGCCGGTGGCCGGGTCGAAGACCGGCGGGTTGCGGTCGGCGTCGGCGAAGGAATCCGCCAGCGGGCCGGAGGCCAGCCGCTCGACCTCCTCCAGGATGCTGCGGGCGGTGTCGGCGTCCACCTCGGCGAAGGGTCCGGTGCCGAGGACCTCGCCGCGTCCGAGGACCTCGAAGAGGTTGAACTCCAGGTCCCGGAGGTTGCTCTTGTAGTGCCCCATCGAAGCTCCTTGCCTTGGCCGGTGGCGGCGGCGGGCAACGACCCCGACCGACCTCCCGGGTGACGGTATGGCGTTCGTAACGTACTGGTCGGTAACACCTCCAATGCTACCCACTGGTAACCAGTGTCGACCACACATTCCGAATGCGATTCCGGACGACAGGCCACTAGACATCGGGCGACAACGGCGAAAAGTGATACAAATCACACAGTGCCGTAAGGTCGCCCGAAAACCGTTCATCACGCCCGCAACAGGACGCCAGACACCGGGTACACCCTTGTCGGATCCACCGCCGAGCCCCTGGGCAAGCGCACAACGAGGAGGTTCACGGCACCGCGCCGCCCTTGCACCGCCGGCCGCCGGAGACCGAATGCGCCTCGGAATCGGCTGCCGGACGCTTAACCGTCCGGGTCAGGGGTTCGAACGCGGGGCCGTGCTGAGGCAGGATCGGCTATCTGGCCGTCGTTTCCGTCGGTGACCCGGCGCCCGCAGCCGCACCCCGTACCCGACAAGGAGAACGCCCATGAACCCGACGGAGTCCCCGAGGCTCACCGTCATCGGCACCGGCTACCTCGGCGCCACCCACGCGATCTGCATGGCCGTCCTGGGCTACGACGTCCTGGGCATCGACGTGGACGAGCGTAAGATCGCCAAACTGGCCGTCGGCGAGGTGCCGTTCTTCGAACCCGGCCTGCCCGAACTGCTCACCAAGGCGCTGGAGTCGGGCCGGCTGCGCTTCTCCACCTCCTTCGCCGAGGCCGGGGAGTTCGGCGACGTGCACTTCATCTGCGTGGGCACCCCGCAGCAGCCCGGCTCGGACGCCTGCGACCTGTCCTACGTCAACGCCGCGATCGACTCCCTCGCCCCCCACCTGGCCCGCCGGGCCCTGGTGGTGGGCAAGTCGACCGTCCCGGTCGGCACCGCCGCCGAGCTCACCGAGCGGCTGCAGCGGCTGGCGCCCGCGGGCACGGACGTCGAGCTGGCGTGGAACCCCGAGTTCCTGCGCGAGGGCTACGCCGTCGACGACACCATGCACCCCGACCGGCTGGTCTTCGGGGTCGCCTCCGACTGGGCCGACGCGCAGCTGCGGGCGGCGTTCCGGCCCATCCTGGACCAGGGCACCCCGGTGATCCGCACCGACCTGGCCACGGCCGAGCTGGTCAAGGTGGCCGCCAACTCGTTCCTCGCCACCAAGATCTCCTACATCAACGCGATGGCCGAGGTGTGCGAGGCGGTCGGCGCCGACGTCAAGGACCTGGCCGACTCGCTGGCCCTGGACGACCGGATCGGCGGCAAGTTCCTCAAGCCCGGCCTCGGCTTCGGCGGCGGCTGCCTGCCCAAGGACATCCGCGCGTTCGCCCACCGCGCCGAGGAGATCGGCGTCGGCCAGGCGGTCTCGTTCCTGCGCGAAGTGGACGCGATCAACCGGCGCCGCCGCGCCCGCACCGTCGACCTGGTGCGCGAGCTGCTCGGCGGCCAGATCTCCGGGCACCGCATCGCCTGCTGGGGCGCGGCCTTCAAGCCCAACTCCGACGACATCCGCGACGCGCCCGCGCTCGATGTGGCACGTACCATGCACGGCCTGGGCGGGCAGGTACGGGTCTACGACCCGGCCGCACTCGACAACGCCCGCCGCGCCTTCCCCGAGCTGCGCTACGGCGAGAACGCCATGGACGTGGCCCGCGACGCCGACGTCGTGGTGCTGCTGACCGAGTGGTCGGAGTTCCGCGAGATCGACCCGGACGCCCTGGCCGAGGTCGTCGCCCACCGCCGCATCGTGGACGGCCGCCACGCCCTGGACGCCGCCCGCTGGCGCGAAGCGGGCTGGGAGTACCGCGCCCTGGGCCGCTCCTAACCCCCAGGTTTCAAAAGCCGCCCCTCCCTAACCCACCACACATCGCGAACAAGCGGCAGGCCACAGCCCACCAGCACGAGCAAGGCCAGAAGCCCCACACTTCCGGCCGCGCTCCAAGCGCCCGGGAGGCCGGAGCCCTCGGACCGAGCCTCCCAGGCGCACCGGCACATCGCGGACAGGCGGCACGCCCAGCACGCGCGCCAACGGCACGAGGCGGGCAGGGAACACCACGCCCCGGACCGCTCCTGAACATCCGAGCGCCCCCAGTCCCGAAAGGCCAAACCTCCCGGGCACACCGGCACATCGCGGACAGGCGGCATGCCCACGACACGGCCCGGTGGCGCAACGCGGGCTGGGAACATCACGCCCCCGGCCGCTCCTGCTCCCCAGGAGCCCCCGAGCGCTCGAAGGCCGAGATCCCTGGGTGGAGGGTCTGCCCCTGGGGAAGGGCTGGGGTGGGCTTTTGGTTGGATTAGGGGTGAGGGCGTGAGGCTGCATGCCCTTCCGGACGAGGAGCGCGCCGTACCCGGTCAAGACAAGACGACGCGTGGAAGTGATCGGCTCATCTTGTCCGGAAAGGTGGGAACATGGCCTGGGTCCTCGTCATCGTCGCCGGGCTGTTCGAAGTGGCCATGGCGTTGTCGCTGAAGGCCAGCCGCGGTTTCACTCAGGTGCTGCCGTCCATAGGGTTCGCGGTGTTCGCCGCCGTGAGTTTCGGCCTGCTCAGCCTGGCGCTGAACAGGCTGGACGTCGGCACCGCTTACGCGGTGTGGGTGGGCATCGGGGCCGTCGGCACCGCCGCGCTCGGCATGCTGTTCATGGGCGACCAGGTCTCGGTGGCCAGGATCGCGGCGCTGGCGCTGATCGTCGCCGGGGTCGTCGGGCTCAACCTGGCCGGCGGCGGCGCCCACTGAGCTGCGCCCGCGGCCGTCCGTCGCCGTCCGAGGTTGTCCGTGGCCGTCCGCGGCCGCGCCGGGAACGCACATTCCCCTGTTCGCGTCTACTTGGCGAGGACGCGATAGCGTCCCGATCTCTCGGGAGGGGAGAAACGACGTGGTCTTCAAGAAGCTGATGCAGGCGCTGGGAGTCGGCGGCCCGCAGGTCGAAACCGTCCTGCACAACCCGAACACCACGCCCGGCGGGGTGGTGACGGGCGAGGTGACCGTCATCGGCGGCGAGCACGACTCCGACATCAAGGGCGTCAACCTGGCTCTGAAGACCCGCGTCGAGGTCGAGTCCGGCGACAGCGAGTACCAGTCCGACCTGGAGTACGCCAAGGTGCAGATCGCCGGGCCGTTCCGGCTGGACGACGGCGCACGGCACAGCATCCCGTTCCAGCTGAACATCCCGTGGGAGGCGCCGCTGACGCACTTCTACGGGCGGCCTCTGCACGGCACCACCGTCGGCGTCGCCACCGAGCTGGAGGTCGCGCGGGCCGTCGACGCCACCGACCTGGACCCGATCGCGGTGCACCCGCTGCCCGCGCAGGAGCGGATCCTCACCGCCTTCGCCAACCTCGGCTTCCACTTCCGCAACGCCGACTGCGAGAAGGGCCGCATCTGGGGCGTCCACCAGGAGCTGCCGTTCTACCAGGAGATCGAGTTCTACCCGCCGACGCAGTACGTCCGCGGCATCAACCAGCTCGAAGTGACCTTCGTGTCGTACCCGCAGTCGATGGAGGTCGTCCTGGAGCTGGACAAGCGCGGTGGGCTGTTCACCGAGGGACACGACTCGTTCGCCCGCTTCACCGTCGACTACGCCACCGTCAACAACACCAACTGGGAGCAGCAGCTCGACTCCTACCTGCAGCAGGCGGCACGGCGCCGCGGCCTCTTCTGACCGGCGGGGGGTTGGCGCCCACCAGAGGAGACTGAACCACGTGACACAACCCCCCGGACTCAGCGAAACCGAACAACGGCTCTGGGCGGCGTTCCCGACGGGCGCCCGCGTGGTCCTCGGGGACGACCGTCCGGCCGGTCCGGACCCCGGGCGCATCGTCCGCGCCGAGGTGATCAGGCAGCTGCTGCTCGGCGCGTGCGAGCCGCGCGAGGGGTACGTGCCCGCCGTCCGGCTCACCGGCGCGTACATCATCGGACGGCTGGACGTGTCGGGCGGCACGGTCGAGCACGAGCTGCGGCTGGAGCACTGCCGCCTGGTCGAGCAGCCCGACTTCTCCAACGCTCGCACCCGGCAGCTGCGCCTGTCGGACTGCCGGATGCCCGGGTTCGACGGCGGCGGCCTGCACGCCGACGGCTATCTCAGCCTGTCCCGCTCGGTGATCGACGGGGAGGTGCGGCTGCCGCGCGCCCAGCTCATGGGCGGGCTGCGGATGACCCGCACCGTGATCACCGAGACCGACCCGGCCAAGTGGGCGGTGTTCAGCGGCGGCATGGTGGTCGAGGTCGGCGCGTTCATCCGGGACGCGCAGATCACCGGCGGGATGCGGCTGGTCGGCGCGCGCATGAACGGCGGGCTGTTCATGGAGGGCACCGCGCTGCGCAATCCGGGGCGGCTGGCCCTGGACGCGCAGAACATGACCGTCGAGGACACCGCCGAGTTCAGCAGGGGCTTCACCGCCGTCGGCACGGTGCGGCTGCGCAGCGCCCGGGTCAACGGCATCCTGTCGTTCTCCAAGGCCGTCCTGGACTCCGGCGACCCGACACGGATGGCGCTGCACGCCAGCCACCTGCACGCCGACGAGCTGATCCTGTGGCCGCAGCGCCGGATCGAGGGCCGGGTGTCGCTGTCGTACTCCCGGATCGGCCTGATCGTGGACGACCCGTCCATCTGGCCCGACGAGCTGTACCTCAACGGGCTCGTCTACGACAGCCTGCGCGGCGGCACCTTCCGCGACCGGCTGAACTGGGTCAACCGCGACAAGCAGTTCCACCTGCAGCCGTACGAGCAGCTCGCCGCCTGGTACCACGGCATCGGCCACGACGACCTCGCCCGCAAGGTGCAGCTGGCCAAGCTGCGCACCCGCCGCCGCCATCTGACCAACCCGATCGGCAAGGCGTGGGGGTACCTGCTGGATTGGACGGTCGGGTACGGCTACCGGCCGTGGCTGGCGTTCGGCTGGTTCGCCGTCCTGGTGACGCTCGGCACGGCGGTGTTCTCGGCCGACAAGCCGCATCCGATCAAGCCTCCGGACGAACGGCCCGACTACCACGCCCTCGTCTACACACTGGACCTGCTGATCCCGATCGACACGTTCGGGCAGCAGCAGGCGTTCGACCCGTCCGGCTGGTCCCGCTGGGTGGCGTATGCGCTGGTCGCCACGGGGTGGATCCTGGCCACCGCGCTGATCGCCGGGGTGACCCGCGTGCTGCGTCCCAGCTGACCGGGCCGCCGGGCATACCGGCCGCCGGCGGGGGGCGCCCCCGCCGTCGTGCATCGCCGAGAATGGGACGTCATGGGGACTTACCTGATCACCGGGGCGACCGGGGGCATCGGCACCGCGGTCGCCGAGCTGCTGCGCGACCGCGGGCACGACCTGATCCTGACCGGCCGGTCGGCGGCGCGGCTGGACGCGCTGGCGGCGTCGCTGCGCGGCGGGGCGCACGCGCCGACGCAGGTCATCGTCCGCGAACGCAACGGGGAGACGGGGGCCGCGGCGCGCGCCGCCACCGCCGCGGGCGCGTCGATCCGCACGGTCCCGCTCGACCTGGCCGAACCGCGCCGACTGGAGGCGGCGCTGGCCGCGACGGGGCTGCCCGACCGGCTGGACGGCCTGGTGCACTGCGCGGGCGTCGTCCACCTGGGCACGGTGGCCGAGCTGGACGCCGACCAGTGGCAGGAGCACCTGAACGTCAACCTGGTGTCGGCGGCGGAGCTGACGCGGCTGCTGCTGCCCGCGCTGCGCGCCGCGGAGGGGCAGGTGGTGTTCGTCAACTCCACGTCGGGGCTGCGGGCGAACCCGAACTGGTCGGCCTACGCGGCGAGCAAGTGGGGCATGCGGGCGCTGGCGGACTCGCTGCGCGCCGAGGAACCGCTGCTGCGGGTGACGACCGTCTTCCCCGGCCGCACCGCGACCGGGATGCAGCGGCGCGTCCGCGCGCAGGAGGGGCAGCCGTACGACGCCGGCGACTTCGCCGCGCCGGCCACGGTGGCACGCGTGCTGGTGGCCGCCCTGGAGACGCCGCGCGACGCGGCCGTCACCGAGGTGACGGTGCGTCCCCGCTGAGGGTCAGTAACCGGCCCGGTAGGCGGGGGCGGCGGGCTCGGGCTGACGGCGGCGGCGCAGCAGCCAGGAGGCGAGCACGCCGCCGATCATCCCGAACAGGTGGCCCTGCCAGGAGATCCCCGGGTCGCTGGGCAGCACCCCGAAGATCAGCCCGCCGTACAGCAGCACCACCGCGGCGGCGATCGCCAGGTCCAGCAGGTGCCGTTCGAACAGGCCGCGGCCGAGCAGGTAGCCGAAGAAGCCGAAGATCAGGATGCTGGAGCCCAGGGTGTTGGCCGAGCTGGTGAACCACACCCCGAGGCCGCCCACCACGATGATCACCAGGCTGGCGGCCAGGAACTTGGCGATCCCGCGCGCCGCCGCCAGAAAACCCAGGATCATGAACGGCACGGTGTTGCCGATCAGGTGGCCGAAGCCGCCGTGCATGAACGGTGCGGTGAAGATGTCCGGCAGGTCGTCGACGTCGTGCGGCTGGATGCCGAACGCGTCCAGCCGTCCGCCGACGACGTAGTCGAAGATCTCCAGCACCCACATGACGGCGGTGACCGCGCCGACCAGTACGACCGCGCCGAGGGCCCGCACGCCGTGCGTGGCGAGCCCTTCGGAACGGTGCCGTTCCTGCGGCTGGGGGGAATAGCTCATGTGCGCCACCGTAGGTGTGAAAGACGTTCCCGTCACCACTCTCAACGAACCAGGGGGTGGCGCTGTGCCCCGCCCACTGTGGCGAACGTCATTCGGTTTCCGTCATAGTGGGGCGCATGCGCGCGGTGGTGTGTGAGGAGTTCGGGTCCGTCGTCGTACGCGAGCAGGACCCGCCCGAGCCCGGACCCGGACAGGCGCTCGTGGACGTGGCGGCGGCCGGGGTCAACTACGTGGACGCGCTGCTCGTCCACGGCCGCTACCAGATCAAACCGCCGCTGCCCTACGTGCCGGGCACCGAAGTCGCCGGAACCGTCGCGGCGCTCGGGCCTGACGCGGACGGCCCGGCGGTGGGCACGCGTGTGCTCGTCAGCTGCTTCGGAGGCGGCTTCGCGTCCCAGGTGGCCGTTCCCGCGGCCACGCTGGTGCCGATCCCCGACCACCTGGACGCGCCGCGCGCGGCGACGTTCCCGCAGAGCCACTGCACTGCGTTGTTCGCGCTGCACGAGCGGGGCGGCCTGGCGTCCGGGGAGACGGTGATGGTGCTGGGCGCGGGCGGCGGCGTCGGCCTCGCCACGGTCAAGGTGGCGACGGCGCTGGGCGCCCGCGTGCTGGCCGTCGCGTCCACTCCGGGCAAAAGGGAGCTGGCGCTGGCCGCCGGGGCCGAGGCGGCGGCCGGCCCCGACGACGTCAAGACGTCCGCGCGGGAATGGTCGCAGGGCGGCGTCGACCTGGTGGTCGATCCGGTCGGCGGGGCCCTGGCGGACCCGGCTCTGCGCGCCCTGCGGGAGGGCGGCCGCTACCTGGTGATCGGTTTCGCCTCCGGCGAGATCCCGTCACTCCCCCTCAACCAGGTGCTTTTGCGCAACCGCACGGTCGTCGGCGTCGATTGGGGCGCTTGGTCGCTGACGCATCAGGCCGAGCAGCGCGCCCTGCTGAACGCAGCGCTCGATCTGGTCACCGACCCGGTGGCGCCGCGGACACACCCTCTGGACGCGGCTCCCGCCGTCCTGGAGGACCTCCTTCATCGCCGGACCGCAGGCAAGATCGCCCTGATCCCCTAGCCGGTCAGGCGGCCTGGTCGGCGCGGTGCTCCTCCACGTCGCCGCGTACCGAGATCACCGGCAGTCGGCGCCGCGCCGGGGCGTCCGCCTCGCGACGCAGGTAGCGGCGCTCCTCCGGGGTCGTCCCGCCCCAGATCCCGTCGGGCTCGCCCACGCGCAGCGCCCAGGACAGGCAATCGGCGGTGACCGGGCAGTTGCCGCAGATCGCCTTGGCCGCCGCGATCTGCTCCTGGAGAACGGGCGCACCGTAGCCGATCGGGAAGAACAGGTCGGGATCGGCGCCCCGGCAGATGGCGTGGTCGGTCCAGTGCTCGTCGTTGTCGCTGTTGAACATGGTCTCTCCCGCCGATGTCCGGAGGGCCGGCACCGGAGGCTGTGGGGTGGGAAAGCTTGTCGAACACAACGTAGTACTACAGGCCGTAGTACTACAAGTCATGGTGACCGACTGGCCGGATCGACCCGCCGTTAGCCTGGGACGGTGCGTCCCAGTCCGACCATCCGCGAGGCCACCCGCGACGACCTGCCGGAAATCGTCGGCCTGCTGACCGACGACGGCCTCGGCGCCACCCGCGAATCGCCAGGCGAGGCGCTCCCCGAGTACTACGTGCGCGCCTTCGAGGCCATCGCCGACGACCCCCGCAACGCCGTCATCGTCGCCGAAGTGGACGGCGCCATCGTCGGCACGCTGCAACTCACCTACATCCCGAGCCTGACCTGCCAGGGCGGCGAACGCGCCCAGATCGAGGGCGTCCGCGTCGCCACCGACCAGCGCGGCCACGGCATCGGCCAAGCAATGATCGCTTGGGCCGTCGAGCAGGCCCGTGCGCGCGGCTGCCGCATCGTCCAGCTCACCACGGACCGCCGCCGTCCCGAGGCGATCCGTTTCTACCAGAAACTCGGCTTCCGCCCGTCCCATACGGGCATGAAGTACCACCTGAACGAGACCTAAACGCCGCCACGGGACCTTTTTGACCAACGATCTACCGCGACCCCACCCCGGTCACCTGGCCACCCTGCTGGACTTCCCTACCGGCGGTCTCTCCGCGATCACCGGCATCGCCTGCCCGACAACTCTCCGCCCAAGGACCCCGCCGCCGACGTGGCAGCGCTGCTGTGGGACGTCCGGCGCCTGACGGCCGCTCAGATGCGGCATGTCCGCGACCATGCCGCCGTCATGCGGCGTCAGATGCCGGACGATGCCATCGATCGAAGGTTCTACGCGGCTGGCCCCTACAGGATTTCTCGTTGACGGCATGGCAGGCACCCCACCGCTGCACACGCTGCGCGCCGACGGGGCACAGACGACGTTTGACCGCATCAGCAGGCCCGCCGGCCGGTTCCTTTGATCTGCCACGTCGGCGCGGTCAAGGGCCGCAGCGCCACCGGTGACGGCCGCCATGCCTTCGTTCGCGTTCATGACAACGAACGTGATGGCCGGCCACCCAGGCCGCGGGCGGGAGCAGCACGCGAATGCGAGTTCAGGGTTTCATGAATCCACGACATCGTGTATCGTCCGCCACATGCCGAACGTCACCACCGCGTTGGCCGATGACCTGGACGCCCTCGCACGGTTCGGGCGGGCGCTGGCCGATCCGATCCGGTGCCGCATTCTGCTGGCCCTGCGCGACGCTCCCGCCCACCCGGCCGACCTGGCCGAGGCCTTGGGGATCTCCCGCACCCGGCTGTCGAACCACCTGGCCTGCCTGCGGGACTGCGGCCTGGTGGTCGCCGTACCCGAAGGCCGCCGGATCCGCTACGAACTGGCCGACGCCAGACTCGGGCACGCCCTGGATGATCTGCTCGACGCCGTGCTGACGGTGGCTGCCGACCGCACCTGCCCGGACGCCGAGCAGCAGGGATGCTGCTGACCGGCGCTCCGACCCGTCATCCGGCGACGAAGGAGAACCGATGGCGCTTACCGCGCTTGTCATTTATGCGGTGTGGGCCTTGCTGGCATTCGGGCTGCGCACCTGGGTGCAGTGGCGCCGCACCGGTGACACCGGGTTTCGTGGCACCGGCTTCCGGCGCGGCACCGTGCAGTGGTGGGCCCGGATTCTGTTCATCGCGGCCCTGCTCGCCGTTGCCGCAGGCCCGGTCGCTGAACTCCTCGGCCTGTCCCCCGTCGACGCCCTCGATCGGCAGGCCGTGCACATCGGCGGGCTGGCGACGGCCATGCTCGGCGTCGCCGCCACCCTCGCGGCGCAGGTTTCGATGGGCGCGTCCTGGCGCATCGGCGTGGACGAGGACGAGCGCACCACCCTGGTCACCGGCGGAGCATTCGCGCTGGCCCGCAACCCCATCTTCACCGCGATGATCACAACGGCGGTGGGGCTGGCGGCCATGGTCCCGAACCTGGTGTCACTCGCCGGCCTCGTCCTCACCGTCGGGTCGATTGAAATGCAGGTTCGCGCCGTTGAAGAGCCCTACCTGCGACGCGTGCACGGCGAGGCCTACATCCGCTATGCCGCCAGGGTCGGCCGTTTCCTCCCCGGTATAGGACGCGACCGCACGCCCGCTTAGACGACCCCGCCCCAGTGAGTTGGGGACCAGTCATCGCGGCCAGTTTGCGATACCTCCAGGGTGATGACGCGGCCCGAGGGTAAAGCCCCAGGTGGGCACCGCTTGCGCATGGCGGCACAGGGTGAATTCTGCAGCAGTCCGGCGGTTGTGCAAGTGCGCAGGTCAGAGCGGTGCTGGGCGTGGCGGCGGGGTGGGGGTGTTGGGGCGCGGGTAAAGGGCCTCGGTGAGGTACTCGGAGAATTGCGCGAAGGACGATGCCTCGATCAAGCGGTCGCCGCGTGCGTCCTGGATCATCGCCCAGAAGTGGCCGGTGTAGGTGCCGTACCACAGGCAGACG
>NZ_BSTN01000029.1 GCF_030269545.1 Actinomadura sp. NBRC 104425
CCACCCGGAAGGCCACCAGTTCGGCGCTGCCGCCGGCCCGTGCCGGGGTGCCCTCCATGGTGAACTCCACCGGCTGCCCCGCCTGGCGCGTCTGCTCCACCAGCGCGTGCAGGTCGCCGGTGGACGGCGTCCTGTCGGCGGCGCCCTGGTGGTCGGGGTTGAGCACGTCCAGCAGGTGCCGCAGGTCGGTGATGGCGCGCCGCCCGGTGTCGGTCACGGCGCTCAACGTGGCGTCGAGGCGATCGGGTGCGGCGGTCAGGTACCGGGCCGCCTCGGCCTGCACCACCATGGCCGTCACATGGTGGGTCACCACGTCGTGCAGGTCGCGGGCGATGCGGGCGCGTTCGGCCGCGCGGGTCGCCTCGGCGACGCGGCGGCGGCGTTCGGCCTCGGCGGCCCGGGTGGAACGCAGCCAGGCCCCGATGCCCCAGGCGCCCGCCAGCGTCACATAGAACATCACGTACTCCGCCACTCCCGCGGTCGAGCCGAGCCGGTCGAGCGCGACCGCCAACGGCACGTACGCCGCCGACAGCCCGATCACGGTGAGGCGCCGGTGCCGCTCCAGATGGGCGCCCGCGCTCAGCAAGGCGACCGGCAGCGCGGCGCCCGCGTACGCGTGGTAGTCGCGGAGCTGGTCGACGGCGAAGCCGAGCGCCACCAGCAGGAGGCAGACCGCCGGCCACCGCCGCCGCACCGTGAGCGGCAGGCCCTGGAGGGCGACCGCCGCGACGGCCAGTGCGTCGTAGGCCCTGGCCGGCTGTTCGCCGATGCGCGTCCCGTCGCCTTGGAGCGCCGGCAGCAGCGACATGACGGTGAGCAGCAGCGCGAGCGGTAGATCCCGGACTGTGACGTCGCACCGCCGCCACAGTTCCGGGATGCGCCGAAGATCGGTCACTGGGAGAGGGTAGCGGTCGCGGCGGCTCGGGCGGAGCGCCGTCGGGGAACCAGGTTGCCGCGCCGGTGGGCCAGCCAGAGGAACACGATCGTCGCCAGCACGCAGAACGTGATCGCGGGCGGGCTGGCCTCCGGGCCGAACGAGCCGCCGGTGTAGAAGGCCGGGCCCGAGATGTCGCTGTTCAGCAGCCCCTCCGTCGCGCCGTTGCCGGAGACCTCGGTGCTGAAGATGCCGGCCTCGGCGAAGTTCCAGCCGAAGTGCAGGCCGATCGGCAGCCACAGGTTGCGGGTGGCGGCGTAGGCGGCGGCGAGCATGCCGCCGGCCTCGATCATGATGGCGATGGCGCCCCACAGGCTGGCGTGCGGGTTGGTCAGGTGGAACGCGCCGAACAGCGCGCCGGTCAGCACCATCGCGATCCAGGTGCCGAGGCGCTGCTCGATGAGGCGGAACAGGACGCCGCGGAACATCAGCTCCTCGGTCGCGGCGGCGGCGGCCATGAAGCCGATGAACCCGATCGCGCCCTCCGGCGAGCCGAGGCCGTCGACGTGGTAGGCGCCGTTGAAGGCGATGTTCCCGATGACGGCCGAGAACAGCGCGACGCCGACCACCAGCCCGCGGCCGAAGGCGGGGACGGCGCCCTTGCCCGCCACCTCCTCCGGCGTGCGGCGCTCGGTCCGCCGCACCACCCACCGGTAGACGACGACCGCCAGCACGGCCGTCGCGACACCGATGACCATGGTGAACAGGCCGTTCCCCTCGACGGCGGCGGCGCCCATGCTGCCGACGAAGGCGACCGCGGCGACGGCCGCGAACGGCAGCACCAGTTGCCCCAACAATCGCATGACGACTCCTTGGCGTTAGCGGGATCGCGCGGCCGGAACGCCGCGGTGACATGGAAAAACGCTAGGGATTCGTCGGCCCGGAATCTTCCCCGCACAGTGGACACTCGCGTGTAGCTCGCACGGGGGACAAGCACGCGCGCGTCGGCGGCCGGCGGGCAGGGGACGCGGGGACACCGCGCCTCCGCCGGCCCTCACGGCCGGGTCAGGAGGTGCCGGCCTGCCCCGCGGACCCGGTGAAGACTCCGGCGTTCCACATGACGCGCACATGGTCGATCAGCGGCGGCCCGAGGGCCCGCAGGGCATCCGGGTCGCCCTCGGCGACGGCCGTGGTCACCATCGCGCTGGTCGCCGCCACGATCATCCGGCAGCCGAAGCGGCCCGCCTCGTCCGTCGCGCCCAGCAGGTCGGCGAGCGCCTCGGTGAGGGTCTCCCGCAGCCGGGCGCGCCGCCGCAGCGCCTCGGGTCCGGCCGCGTGCACCTCGACGAGGAAGAGCCGCGCATAGGCCATCTCCTCGGCCAGCGCGCGCAGGTACGCGGTGATCGCCCGCTCGAACAGCGCCAGCCGGTCCCCAGCCTGCTCGGCGGGCGGCCCGCCGCCGCGCGCCCAGCCCGCGCCGTCGTCCACCGCCTCGGCGATCCGCTGCAGCAGCAGTTCGCCGGCCGCCTCGAAGGCGGCCATGAAGCAGTCCAGCTTGGACTCAAAGAGCTCGTAGAAGCTCTGCCGCGACACCACGGCGCGCTTGAGCACGTCCGCCACCGACGTGGCCACGTACCCCTTCTCCGCCATCACATCGGCCATCGCGCGGCAGAGCCGCGCCCGTTGGATGCGCTGCACCTCCGCGCGTGGCAAGGCGTGGCGCCCGCGAGGCAGCCGGCGGGCCCCCGGATCCTGCATCCGACCACCATAGGGGACACACCGCCCGATCATTCAGACGCCGTTGTCCTTCTGGTGGCCGACGGGTGGCGCGCGATGTCCACCGGCCGACCGGGTGCGGCTGGAGCCGGAGAGAGGCCGGACGGTGGACTACCGCGTTCGTGTCGGCCGGTTGCTCAGTTGGCGGAGCCGAGTTCGGGCAGGTTCTGCGCCAGCGGCACGAACTCGTCCGCCGTCAGCCGCCCGTCCTTGTCGGTGTCGTACTCGGCGAACAGCGCCCCGACGATCCCGGACAGGTCGTTCACCTCGGCCGCCGGGAACATCCCCGCGATCGCCGCGGTCACCTCTTCGACGGTGAGCCGGCCGTCCCCGTCGGTGTCGTACCGAGCGAACACCGCCTCGTACTGATCGGACATGATCCCCCTCCGCGACGCAGCCGATGGCCCCCGATCGTAACGACTTCCGGACGAGACGTTCGCACCGAACGGCACGAACGCGGCGAGGAGGCCGGTGTGAACCGTATCGGTGCCGCATGCCCGGCCGTCGGCGGGCTGTGCACCGTGAAGCCGACCGGACCGGACGAGCAGCCCCCGGTCCCGTGATCGCCCGCGGCCCGTTCAGCCGCGCCTCCGGACGGCCTTGTGGACGATCTCGGCGACGTTGTAGCCGAGGAGGCTCGCCACGTCG
Source organism: Actinomadura sp. NBRC 104425 (assembly GCF_030269545.1). GTDB lineage: Bacteria > Actinomycetota > Actinomycetes > Streptosporangiales > Streptosporangiaceae > Spirillospora > Spirillospora keratinilytica. Next base: position 3,299 of record NZ_BSTN01000029.1, read on the forward strand.
GCCAGTCCGGGGGCGCTCAGGATCGCGTTGGCCTCACCGGGGTTGAGGCTGCGATGCCAGCGGGTGTCCTCGACGGGCTTTCCGTCCTGCCAGTACGCCCGCGCTTGGGCGACGAACTTCTCCGCCTCCTCGCGCCCGGGCCCGTCCAGGCTCTCGATGAACTCGGCGAGTTGCTCCTTGCCCACGTACGGAACGAAGGAGCTCCAGTTCCCGCCGGTGTCGTGCAGCCGGGTGTTGTCCGGTTCGGGGTCGAGCGGCAGGTGCAGGAAGGCGCTGAGGCGTTCCAGTGCGCGTTCCGGGTCGGCCATGTAGTCCTCGTAGCGCACGGTCAGCAGCGGCAGCCCGAAGGTGTTGACGGTGCGGATGGCGTCGACGTAGGTGTCCCGCCAGATCTCGGCTCCCCGCCACAGCGGCTCGCCCGTCCGGTTCCGGTGGCTGATCGCGAAGGCGAAGGGGTTGCGCACCGTGGCGATCACGGCCACCTGGGTGCGGTTTCCCGGGTCGGCGCTGCGTTGTTCGACGGCGTGCCGCAGCCATGCGACGTACTTGCTGCCGTCGATGATGACGGAGGCGCCGAGCGACCGCGCGAACTGCCCGTGCATGCCGAGGATGTCGTCGTACGTCACGCGTTCCCGCAGCGCGTCGGTGAAGTGCCGGCACTGCCTGCCGAGCAGGGAGCAGGGGCCGCACCGCCGCCCGGAGGTCGGGTGGCTGAGCTTCGGGAACTGCGTGAAGTTGTTCAGCTCACCGACGTAGTGGGCCCTCCTGATGCGGGTGGTCATATCGCGCCCGATCAGTGTCGAGCCGGAGAACAGGGTGCCGACGACGAACACCGAGGCCGGGGGCTGCTCCTGCCTCTTGGACAGCCTCAGCCGAATGTTCGTGCGCCGTGCCGGGGCCTCTTGCGTCTCAGCTTCCATCTCCACGTCCACGGGTCAGGATCGGTGTGCCCTCGCACCCGGTGCCGCCTGGAACGGGCGTGTCGCCGTGGCTTGAGGAAGTCGTCTCGCGCTCCCTCGCCGACCGGGGCGGAAGCGGCGAAATGACCGCCCAGACATTGTGCCTGTTACCAGCGAAAACCGCAGCAGCGCCCCGGGCGGGGGCGCCCGGCCGGATGCGGACGGCATGCCGCCCCGTAGGGCGCCGCGTCGGCGGGCTCGACGGTAGTGACACGGGAGTACGTCCCGCGCGCGCGTGTACGCGGATTCGCGTAGTGCGTTTGTCGCCTCGTGGGGGACGTCGGCGACGGCGCGGCGCACGACCATGAACGGATCAGCGAGAGCCCATGCGAGGGAGCGGTTTCATGTCTGATCCGGGTACGAGGACGAGGACTCACTGGGCGACGATCGGGGGCCTGCTCGTGGGCGCCTTGGGGATCGCCATCCTGTGGGCGGCCGGGGTGGAGTTCCCTGTCGCGATACCGCCGGGCATCGTCATCCTGCTGGCGGGCGCGCTGTTCGTGGGATTGACGCGCTGGCGCTGGTCGCCGGGGGTGGGCGCGTTCCTCGGCCTGTTCGTGACCGTCGGCTTCCTGATCAGCCCGGACGGGCTGGGCAACCTGACGGGGGACAGGGGGGCGGCGGTGGCCGTCGGGCAGGCCGTGCAGCAGGTCGGCGTGATCACCACGTTCATCACCGGCGTGATCGCCACGTGGGCCGCCTACCGGGGCCGCGACCGCGTCCCCGGCGGGCGGTAGAGCCGTCGCGACGCCTGCTGTTCGCCTGCCGGTTCGGCTTGGACCGCCGGCAGGTGGACGGCGCCGTCCGTTCGCCGGGTGCGGCGGGGAGACCGCACCCGGGTCGGGCCGGTCGGCGTGATCAGCGAAGCGGTGCGGCGGGCGGCGGCGCCGAACGTTTGCCGGGCCGCCGAAGGGTAGGGCAGCACCCGAGGAGCGAGGTGATTCCCATGACGTACACAGCGCAGATGCTGGACACGTATCCGGCCGAGATCAACCTGGAGCACGACCGGCTTTCCCATGTCATCGACGCGCTGACCAGCTGCACGCAGGCATGCACCGCCTGCGCCGACGCGTGTCTGTCGGAGCCCGCCGACGAGCTGCCCCGGCTGGCCCGCTGCATCCGCGACAACCTCGACTGCGCCGACATATGCGCGGCCACCGCCGCCGTGCTGTCACGGCACACCGGTTACGACGCCCGGCTGACCAAGGCGCAGGTCGAAGCGGCCATCCAGGCCGTGAAGACCTGCGGTGACTCGTGCGCCGAGCACAGCGACCAGCACGCCCACTGCCGCCTGTGCGCCCAGTCCTGCAACGAGACCGGGCGGGCCCTCGAGGGCCTGGTGCCGCTTCTCGAGCCGAGCGGCAAGGGCGCGCAGCAGCCGCACCAGGCGGCGCCCCAGCAGGGCATGTGAACGGCGAGCGTCCCGGCCTCACGCCCAGCGAGAGACCGGGACGGCCCTTCCCTCACAGGGTGTAGAGGGAGGGGCGGCGGTCGCCGAAAAGGTCGTTGCGGGGAGAGACGGCCTTGGACGCGGCGCACTCCAGATCGATATCGGCGGTGGCGTCGGCGCCCTCGGCGAGCACCCAGCCGTCGGTACCGACGATCGCGGTGCCCGCGGTCCACTCCTGGCCCCGTTCGGTGCCGGACCGGTCGCAGCAGGCGATGGCCATCCGGTTGACGCGGGCCGCCGCCATGGCGATCACCACCTCGGGCGGACGCTCCCCCGAGGGGCGGTCCACGAGCGGCCAGTTGACGGGCGCGGCGACCAAGCGGGCGCCCGCCAGCGCAAGCGTCCGCGTCAGCTCGGGGAACTCCAGGTCGTAGCAGATCAGCACGCCGACCGGCCCGGCCGCGGTCGCCACCACCGGGGGCGGCCGGTCGCCGGGCGTGAACAGCAGCTTCTCCCGGTCCCACAGGTGGGTCTTGCGGTAGACGGCGCGGACGCCGCCGCGGTCGACGACGGCCGCGCTGTTGTACAGGCGGCCGTCGTCGCCGCGTTCGCAGAACCCGCCGACGACCACGGCCCGGCCGGCGGCCGACGCCCACTCCCCGAACAGCGGGTGGGAGGGGGTCACGGCGACCGCCGCGGCCTCCTCCGCCGACTCGAAGACGTAACCCGAGGTGGCCAGTTCGGGCAGCACGACGACGTCCGCGCCGCCCGCCGCCGCGGCGCCGATCGCGCTCGCCGTCAGCTCGCGGTTGGCGGCCAGGTCCCCCAGACGCGGCGCGAGCTGACGGCAGGCGACGCGGATCACTGGGCGGGCGGGTCGTCGCGCAGGATCTGGGCCAGGACGTCGAACTCGTTGAACAGCGTCCACTCCTCCACGATCCGGCCGCCGGAGAAGTACAGCTGCGAGATGCCCCACAGGTGGACACGCCGTCCGGTCGGCCGCCCGTACATCCCGTAGCCGCGGTGCGTGCCGACCGCCGTCCACCGCACGGACGCGGCGTAGCCGTCGCGGTCGTTGCCCATCCAGTAGACCTCGTCGACGTGCATGCCGAGGTCGGGGAACGTGGCGAGCAGGTTGCGGGCCATGCCGCGCACGTCGGCGCGGCCGTAGCCGGTGCGGTTGGTGGTTCCGTGCCACCGCACGTTCGGGGCGTAGGCGCGGTCGATGGCGCTGAGGTCGCGCCGGTTGTAGGTGTCGTGGAACAGCGCCCGGACCGTGTGCTCCAGGTCGAAGCCGCCGTTCGGGTCGGCCGCCGGGTAGGGCTGCGGCTTGCGTCCGCCGGTGAGCCGCTCGACCTCGGTGATGTTGCGGTCGGCGAACGGTACGGCGCCGCCCTCGTTGCCGAACGCGCGCGCCGCCTCGAACACGTCGATGCCCAGCTGCGCCAGCTTGGCGGCCGTGTTGTAGAGGACCCACTCCTCGTAGATCTCGTTCTCCCGGACGACGCAGTTGGCGATCACCCAGGTCTCCAGGCGGCGGCCGGTGGGCGGGCCCCAGCGCCACGGGCCGGTGTGGTGCCCGATGTTGATGGCGCGGTGCGAGGTGACGAAGCCCTGGTCCTCGTCGCCCGCCCAGATCACGTCGTCGGCGTAGTGGCGGCAGTCGGGGAAGGCGTTGATGCTCTGGATCGTGCCGTTCACCAGGCCTTCGACGCCGTACCGCAGGCCGCTGTCGTCGTACAGGCGGCAGCCGGGGCTGTAGGTGTCGTAGATGTAGCCGACGTCCTGGTCCTCCCAGATGCGGTGGGTGATGCGGACGATGTAGTCGACGATGTCGGTGTAGGTGTCCTCGAAGCCCCGCATCGGCTGCCGCCGCGCGCCGTGCACCGGGCCGCCGGGCAGGTCGGCGCCGTTGCCGGGGCGGACGGAGATGGAAAAGTCGGACGGCATCGTCCGCTGGATCGGCGCGTTCATGGCGATCGGCGCACCCGCCGGGCGGTCGGGCCCGGATTCCCGTTCTGTCTCCATATGTTCTCGGCCTTTCCGTGTTCGGTCGGGGTCAGCGGTAGCGGGCCAGGCGCAGCGTCGCCGTCGCGCCGTGCGCCGCCATGCCCTCGTACTCCGAGATCACCTCGACGGCCTCGGCCAGCAGCGGCGTCGCCTCCCGCGAGGCCCGCTGGAAGGTCAGCGGCTTGAGGAACCGCGAGACCGACAGCCCGGCGCTGTGCCGGGCGCCGCCCGCCGTGGGGAGCACGTGGTTGGTGCCCGCCATGCCCTTGTCGGAGTAGGCGACCGTGCTCCACTGCCCGAGGAACACCGATCCGTAGTTGTGCAGTTCGTTCAGGTAGTAATCATCGTCGGCGGTCTGGATCTCCAGGTGCTCGGGGGCCAGGTCGTCCATCAGCGCCACCGCGGTCCCCCGGTCGGCGGCCCAGGTCACCGAGCCGTGGTCGCGCCAGGCGGGGCCGGCGATGTCGCGGGTGGAAAGGCCCTCCAGCTGCCGCTCGACCTCTTCGATGACCTTGACGCCGAGGGCCTCGGAGGTGGTGACCAGCGCGGCGGGCGACTCGGTGCCGTGTTCGGCCTGGCCGAGCAGGTCGGCGGCGACCAGTTCGGGGTCGGCGGTCTCGTCGGCCAGCACGGCGATTTCGGACGGCCCGGCGAGCAGGTCGATCGCGACGGTGCCGAACAGCTGCCGCTTCGCCTCGGCGACATACGCGTTGCCGGGGCCGACGAGCATGTCGACGGGACGCTCGCCGAGCAGGCCGAACGCCATCGCGGCGAGCGCCTGCACCCCGCCGAGCACGTACACCCGGTCGGCGCCGGACAGGTACGCCGCGTACAGCACGGCGGGGTCGGCGCTGCCGTCGCGGCGCGGCGGGGTGCACGCCAGCACCGTCTCCACCCCGGCGACCTTGGCGACCCCGACGGTCATGCACGCGCCCGCCAGCAGCGGGAAGCGGCCGGCCGGCAGGTAGGCGCCGACCCGCTGGACCGGGACGTACCGCTGCCCGGCGACCAGGCCGGGGGCGAGTTCGACCTCGAAGTCGGTCAGGCGGGCGCGCTGCTCGCGGGCGAACGCGGAGGTCCGCTCCACGCCGAGCTCCAGCGCCTGGCGCAGCTGCGGCGACAGGTTGTCGCCGGCCCGCTTCAGGTCGTCGCGGGAGACCTCCACGTCGGGACGGTCCCAGCCGTCCAGCTCGCGGGCGTAGCGCAGGACGGCGTCGATGCCGCCGCGCTCGATGTCGGCCAGCATGCCCGAGACGCGCTCGGCGACGCCCGGGTCGGTCTGAGCCGCGGGCGCGTCGGAGCCGGGCGCCTTCAGGATCTTGTAGGCGCCGTCCAGCTCGGCGAGACGGGCAGGGGTGAAACGCATGTCACAACCTCACGTGCAGGGTCGGAACTTGCCAGGGAACGGCCGTCAGGGGGACGGCTCGTCGCCGCGGGCGTGGGCGATCTGGGCGCGGATCGCGATCTCGTCGTAGATCCGCCATTCCCGGACGACCCGGCCGTCGCGGAAGAGGAACTGCGAGGCGCCCAGCACGTCCACGGGCGAGCCCGTGGGCCGGCCGTAGCGCGGGATGCCGTCGTAGACGCCGCGCAGGACCCACACCACGGCGACGCGGACGCCGCCGTGCGGGGCGGAGTGGTTGGCGGCGACGTCGCGGATCTCGATCCGCGCGCCGGGGAACGGGGCCAGCAGGTCCAGCAGGGCCCGCTGGTAGCCGTCGGGGCGGATGACATCGCGGTGCCCGGCGGTGTGGCAGGTGACGTCGCGGGCGATCCAGTCGGTGACCCGGTCGAGCCGCCGCCCGTTCCACACCTGTTCGATCAGTTCGAGGACGTGCTCGCACTCACCTCGGAACGCCGCCCCGCCGTCCGGGCGCGGCCCCGAGTCCCCGCAGGTCAGCGGGGACTCGGGGGGTGCGCTGCGGACGACGCCGCCGGGGGCGAAGGCCAGGTCGCGGGCGATCGCGTCCGGGTCCAGGCCGAGCGCCTGCACGACCGCCAGTTCGTCCCGGACGACCCATTCCTCCTGCATGACGCCGCGCCGGTACAGGCAGGTGGCGATGGTGCGGGACGTGAACGGCCGGTGCGTGGGCGGCCCGTAGTGCGACATCCCGGTGTGGGTGCCCGCGCTGAACACGCGGTGCGAGCTGACGAACGCGTCGTCGCCGCGTGCCTCCCACACCACGTCGTCGGCCTGCCCGACCCGGTCCGGAAACGCGTTGATCTTCTGCAGCGTCCCGGACACCACCGGTTCCACGCCCCGGACCGTTCCGTAGGCGCCGTGCACGACGGCGTCGGCGGCGTAGTTCTCGCGGATCAGGCCGATGCCGCGGCGCACCCAGATCCGGTCGGTCCACTCGACGATGAACTCCTCCGGATCCCGGTACGGGGCGTAGGCCACCTCCTTCAGGGCCGTGCCTTCCGGGGCGATCTGTTCCGGCTGCATGGTCGCGGTCAGTTCCCCTCGCCCTCGTTGATCTGCCGGATGCGCTTGGCCGCCGCGGCCAGCTCGGTGCGCACGTCGGCGCCGTGCGCCATCTTGTTGATCGCGACCTCCAGGGCGTCCTGGATCTGCGGCCAGTCGAGCGAGGTGGGGATGATGCGGCCGTTGCGCAGCGCCACCTCCTGCAGCTTCGGAACGCCGCGGTTGGCCTTGTTGACCTCCTCGTCCAGCATGTTCGACACGTGGACGGCGACGCCGGTGGCCTTCTCGGGGTCGGACTTGTCGAGCGCGACGGCGCGTTCGGTCTTGGGGTTGGTGAGCCACTTGAGGTACTCCCAGGCCGCGCCCTGCTTCTCGGAGCTGCGCAGCACGCCCATCAGCCAGGTCATCCCGTAGGACACGCGCGCCTTGCCCGGCATCCCCGGAAGCTGCGCGGGCAGCACGTTCTCCGCCACGTCCGGCTTGACCTTCTGCGGGTTGCTGAAGTCCTCGTACTGCCAGGTCCAGGTGAGCACGGTGTTGGCGTTGCCCTGCTCCATCGACTGCGTGGCCTCGGTCTCGGTCCAGTTGGTCGACGCCGGCGGGCTGTACTGCTTGCGGACCATGGAGATGTACTTCTCGGTGGCCTCGATGCCCTCGGGCCTGTCGAAGGCGACGCGGCCGTCCTTGTCGAACAGGTCGCCGCCGTTGCTCCACAGCATCGACAGCCAGGTGAACAGGTTCTGGCCGCTGCCCCGCCCGTACTGGCCGGCGAGCGGGTGCCGCGAGTCGCTCTTCTTCAGCTTGTCCAGCTGGGAGATGTACTCGTCCCACGTCTCCGGCGGTTTCATGCCGAGCTTGTCGTAGGTGTCCTTGCGGTAGTAGAAGGCGTAGGCGAAGCCGCGGAACGGGATGCCGTACACGGTGCCCTTCGGGTCGCCGGCGGTGGCGGCCTCGCGGAACGGCGGCGGGAAGTCGTTGAGGTTCATCCCGGACTGCTTCATCACGCCGTCGAGGGGCTGCACCCCGGCGCGGACGGACGCGCCGAACGCGTCGGTCCAGGCGACCAGGTCGTAGGTGCCGGTGCCGAGCGCGCTCTCGGCGACGATCTTCTGCAGGAACGACTCATAGGGGATGTTGGCCCACTCGACCTCGATCCCGGTGCGCGGGGTGAACTCCTTGCCGGTGCGCTCCCGCAGCCCGAGGAACTGCGCGGTGGTGTTGCAGCAGATCAGCAGCCTGATCTTCTGCCCGCCGTACGGCTTGCCGGTGAGCAGCCCCATGTCGTCCAGGGCGCCGGTCCGGACGACCTCGGTGAGGTCGTGGTCGGCCCGCGCCGTGGCGCAGCCGCCGGCGAGCAGCACACCGGCCAGGGCGAGGGCGACGGGCCGCGTCGCGCGCCGCCGCAGCAGGGCCAGCCTCATTTGATCGCTCCCATCGTCATGCCCTGGGCGAAGTGCTTGCGGACGAACAGCGACAGCACCAGCATCGGGCCCATCACCATCAGCCCGGCGGCGGCCATCTGGCCCCATGCCACGCCCTCCGGGCGCACCAGCGTTATCAGCCCGACCGGAAGCGTGGTCGCGTTCTCCTTGGCCAGGAAGGTCGGGAACAGGAATTCGTTCCACGACAGCAGGAACGAGAACACCGCGCAGACGAAGATGCCGGGGGCCGCCAGCGGGGTGACCACCCGCCACAGCAGCCGGATCTGCCCGCAGCCGTCCAGCCGCGCCGCCTCCTCGATCTCCAGCGGCAGCCCGTCCACGAACCCCTTGAGCAGCCAGGTGATGTACGGGACCACGATGGACAGGTTCACCACGACCAGGGCGGTCCGGGTGTCCAGCAGACCGAGGTCGCGGAAGAGCGTCAGGAACGGCAGCGCGATCGCCACCCCCGGGATGAACTGCGTGGCGACCATCGCCAGCAGCATCGACCGGTGCCCGGGGAAGCGGTACCGGGAGAACGCGTACGACGCCAGCAGCGCCATCGGGATCGCGATCACCGTGGTCGCCACACCGACGGTCACGCTATTGGCGGTCGCCGCGACCAGGTCGTTCTCACCGCCGATGATCTTGCGGAAGTTCTCCAGCGTGGGCGAGAACCACGGCGAGGTGGAGAACGCGTCCTTCTCGGGGCGGAACGCGGTGATCGCCAACCAGAAGATCGGGAACAGGACGAAGAACAGGATCGCCAGCGTCGCCACCACGTGACACACGCGGCCGAGGATGCGGCCGGGCTTCATTTCGCCTCCTGCCGGGCCATGATGAACAGGTACAGCGCGGCGAGCACGCCCAGGACCACGACGAGGATCCAGGAGATCGCCGAGGCGTAGCCGATGTCGAGGAACTTGAACCCCTGCGCGTAGGCGTAGAAGTTGAGGGTCTCGGTGGCCCGCCCGGGACCGCCGCCGGTGATCGTGACGACCTGGTCGAACAGCTTGAGCGAGAACACCGCCTTGAGGAAGATCACGATCAGCAGCAGCGGCCGCAGCAGCGGCCAGGTCACGTAGCGGAACCGCTGCCACGCCCCGCAGCCGTCCACCCGTGCCGCCTCGTGCACCTCCGGCGGGATCGAGCCGAGCCCGCCGAGCAGCATCAACGCGATGAGCGGGGCCCAGCCCCACACCTCGGTCAGTACGACCACGACCTGCGCCCAGAACGGCTCTCCGAGCCAGTTCACATCGGCGGTGAACGGCAGCACCGCGCCGATCATCTTGTCGTAGACGCCGTGGTCGGGGTTGAGCATGAACCGCCAGGAGAAGCCCTTCAGGGCCGGAGCCACCGCGAACGGCAGGATGAGCAGCGCCTTGGTGAGCGCGGTGAGCGGGCCGCGGCGGTTGAGGATCAGCGCGATCGCCAGGCCGAGCCCGACCGACAGCGTCACCGACAGCAGCGTGAACCAGGCCGTCACCCAGACGCTGTTGAAGAAGGTCCCGTCGTGGAAGGCCCGGACGTACTGATCGAAGCCGACGAATCGTCCGGGCGTGCGCGTCTCGTTCAGCCGCCAGTGCCGGAAGCTGGTCACCAGCGCCGACACCAGCGGGTACACCGTGGTGAGCACGATCGCGATCAGTGCGGGCGCCAGGTGCGCATAGGGCACCGCCAGGTTGCGCCGGCGGCGCCGGCCTGATCGCCGGGTCCCCTTGGCCGAAACCCGTTGGGCCCTCTCGGGGCGCGTCGGCTGCTCGGCCGTGGCCGCGGTCATGGCGCGTTCCATCTGTTCGGCTTCACTGCGGTCTCCTTTGCGGCGCAGATCGCGCGGGGGGCTGAGGTGTCCGGCAGTGTATGCGTATTCACAACCGGGGATCAAGGCATCACCAGGGTCTTTCTTCCTCAAGATCCCAACTTTTGGCCTGTTCATCCCCACCCTAGGCTTCACCCGGCATGCTCGATCCATGCGCTGTGAATATCCGTATGCACGCTGCACCGAGAGGTGAACCGGACAAGCGGGGCACAAGCCGGAACCCGTATGCGCGCCGTCCCCGCACCTCGACCCCACGCCCGTGCAGGCCGAAAACCCAGCCGCCCCACCACCCCCGGCAACCCTCACGCCAACTCCCGGAAGAGCTGGACGCAGACGCCCCGCACCGGATGCCACGAGGGCCTGAAAGCCGGCGCACTCCCCACCCCGGCGGCCCCGGACGACGAGGACGCGCCCACGTGATCAGGCCGGCCTGGCGCGGCAAGCGGGCCCAGAACGTGGCAAGGCGATGAAACCGAGGCAGCACGCCCCGACCTGTCCGGAGGGACGCCGCCGATACCGGAGCGGCATGCCGGGGCCGCATGAACACCTGGAGGGCCTGGACCAGAGGCCCGCGTACCGCGTTCCACACAGAATCGGAGGTCGGCGCTCTCGCCGTCCGGCGCGCAGCGCAACGACCGCTGCGGCGACACGACCACTTCGCAGCGACTTCGCAGCGACATGGCCAGGGCCACCGCTGACGCCTGCCCCGGAAGATCTGGACTGAACGTCTCCAGGCCGGCGCGGTCGGCCTCGGCGGGGGGCGAGGCGGGGGTCAGTCAGGAGGGGCGGGGGCGTGGGTGCGGCGGAGGATCAGTTCGGGGGTGTAGACGACGCGTTCCAGGTCGGCGTCGGGGGTGGTGATGCGGGCGACCAGGAGGCGGGCGGCGGCGCGGGCCATGCCGTGCAGGTCGTGGCGGACGGTGGTGAGCTGGAACGCGGTCCAGGACGCCATCGGGATGTCGTCGAAGCCGATCACCGTCAGCTCGTCGGGCACGCGGACGCCGGCCTGCAGCGCCGCGTCCAGGGCACCCAACGCGATGACGTCGTTGCCGCAGAAGACGGCGGTGGGGCGGGGGTCGACGGTCAGCAGCTCGGTCAGGGCGTCGCGGCCGGTGGCGTACTCGAACGGGCCGCGGCGCACCCGCTCCTCCGGCAGCCCGACCCCGACCTCGGCGAGCGCCAGCCGGAAGCCGTACTCGCGGTCGCGTCCCGTGCTGGTCTCGTCCGGGCCGAAGATCCCGGCGATCCGGGTGTGGCCGAGCCCGGCCAGCTCCCGGGCCACCAGCCCGGCGCCGTGCCGGTTGTCGACCACGGCGGCGTCGGCGGGCGTCCCGCTCTCCCGGTTGAGGTAGACGAACGGCAGCCGGCGCCTGCGCAGCTCCGCGGGCAGGCCGGAGTCGAGGGTCGTGGTGGTGAGCACCACACCGTCGATCGAGCGGTCCAGCAGCCGCTCGGAGGCGATCACCTCGTCGGACCGCTCGGTGAACAGCATCATCCGGTAGCCCAGGCGCTCCAACTCGTCGTGCAGGGGCGCGACCAGATGCGGATAGAACGGGTTGGTCAGGTCGGTGACCAGGACCCCGATGCGCTTGGTCGAGCGGGTGGACAGGCTGCGCCCGGCCTCGCTCGGGACGTAGTTGAGCGCCTCGGCGGCCTCTTTCACCTTGCGGCGCGTCTCGGCGGAGATCCGCGGGTCGCCCCGCAGCGCCCGCGACACGGTGGGCTGTGAGACGCCCGCCAGGCGGGCGACGTCTCGGCTGGTGATGCCCACCGGTCTGCCTCCACAGGTTGTGCCGTACCGACGCAAGCATACGTCTTTCACGGCCGCTCCCAGGCGAAGACCGACGCCCTCGTTGACAGACCGATGTCACACTGCCGTATCGTGCATACGTATGAACACTATGCCCACGGTCCGGGTCAAGCAGGCCGAGCTGGCCCGGCGCACCATCCGGCGAAGCGACTTCGTCTCCTGCGACCAGGCGTTCATCGACTGCCGGACGCCCGGTTCGGACCGCAAGGAGAACTACGCGATGATCGGCCCGGGGGTCAGCCAGAGCCCCGGCCAGGTGATCAACCTGCGCGAGCCGCACGGCTTCAACGTCGGCGCCGCCGCCATGCCCAACGGCGTGACCAACAGCATGCACCTGCACTTCACCGCCGAGGTGTTCCTGTGCTTCCGGGGCGAGTTCCTGGTGCGCTGGGGCACCGACGGGGTGGACGGGGAGCTGGTGATGCGCGAGGGCGACATCGCCTCGATCCCCACCTGGGTGTTCCGCGGCTTCACCAACGTGGGTTCCGATGACGGCTGGCTGTTCACCACGCTCGGCGAGGACGACACCGGCGGCATCATCTGGGCGCCCTCGGTGCTGAAAGAGGCCGAGAAGCACGGCCTGTACCTGACGGCGGCGGGCGAACTGGTGGACACGGTCGCCGGCGACCCGCTTCCGGACGAGTCGCAGCTGGTCCGGCCGATCACGGCGGAGCAGATCGCCGCGTTGCGCACCTACAGCGCCGAGGAGATGCGCAAGCGCGTGGCCACCCCCGACGACCTGGTGTGGAGCGACGCGCCGTTCCTCGACTCGCGGCTGCCCGGCGGCGGTGCCAGGCTCGCGGCGGTGGTGGGCTACGGCATCACCGAGGACCGCTTCCAGGAACCGCTCATCGGCAACCCGCACGGCCACTCGATCGCGTGGCTGCGCGCGCTGCCCGGGCAGGGGGTGTCACGACACCGGCACGGCCGGTCCCAGGTGCTGATCGTCAAGGACGGCGAGTGGGAGGTCACGCTGAACGGCCCCGGCGAGGAGCTGTCGGTGCGGCTCGGCCCGTGGGACATGCTGTCGATCCCCGAGGGGGCGTGGCGCGCCGTCCGCAACGCCGGCGACGCCGAGGCGTCCATGGTCGTGGTGACCGGCGGTGAAGGCCGCGTCCGCCTGGAGTGGGACGAGGAGGTCGTCAGGCAGGCCGCCGACGCGGGCGTCGCCCTCGACCACGGCGGCTACCTGGCCCCCGCCGCGCTGGTGCCGCGGCGATGACACCGGCCGTCCTGGTGCCCGGCATGCTCTGCGACGCGGACCTGTGGTCCGGCGTGGAGCTGCCGGACACCGTGCACGCCGAGATCACCGCGCCGACCGTCACCGGCATGGCCGAGCAGGTGCTCGCCGCGGTGGACGGGCCGTTCACGCTGATCGGCCTGAGCCTCGGCGCGATCGTCGGGTTCGAGGTGCTGCGCCTGGCTCCCGAACGCGTCACGGCGCTGTGCGCGATCTCCACCAACGCGGCCGCGCCGACCCCGCAGCAGCTCGCCGGCTGGCGGTCCATGGACGAACGCACCGCCACCGGCGGGTTCGAGGCGGTCATCCGCGACGACATCCTGCCGACGATGTTCGCCGAACCCGGCCACGACGACCGGTTCTGGGGCATGGCCCGCCGCATCGGCCCCGACACCTTCCGCGCGCAACTGGCGGCGCAGGCGACCCGCACCGACGCGTTCGGCGTGCTGGCGTCCGCATCGTGCCGGGTGCTGACGGTCTGCGGCAGCGACGACGCCCTGTGCCCGGTGGCCTTCCACCGCCGGATCGCCGAGGCCGTGCCGGACCGGCGGGCACGGCTGCGCATCCTGCCCGGGGCCGGCCACCTGCTGCCGATCGAACGCCCGCGCGTGCTGGCGGGCCTGCTGAACGAGTGGCTGAACGACAAGTGACGACGAAGGAGAGCCGACCCGTGCCCCAGATCCTGAAGAAGCCCGTCCCCTCTGAACGCGTCGCGCACGACCTCGGGCAGGTCCGCGAACGCGTCGAGGCGATCATCGCCGACGTGCGGGAACGCGGCGACGCCGCCGTCCGCGAGTACTCCGAACGCTTCGACAACTGGTCGCCGGAGTCGTTCCGGCTCGCCCCCGAGGAGGTCGAGCGGATCATCGCGGGCGTTCCGGCCCAGGTGATCGAGGACATCACGTTCGTGCAGGAGCAGGTGCGCGGGTTCGCGCAGCTGCAGCGCGACTCGCTGACCGACTTCGAGGCCGAGACGCTGCCGGGCGTGCGGCTCGGCCAGCGGCACATCCCCGTCGCCGCGGCCGGGGCGTACGTGCCGGGCGGCCGCTACCCGCTGACGGCGTCGGCGCACATGACGATCGTCACCGCCAAGGTCGCCGGGGTGCCGCGGGTGAGCGCGTGCACGCCGCCGATCCGCGGCGAGATCCCGGCCGCGACGATCGCCGCGATGCACCTGGCCGGGGCGGACGAGATCTACCTGCTCGGCGGCGTGCAGGCGGTGGCGGCGCTGGCGGTCGGCACCGAGACGATCGGCCGCGTCAACATGATCGCCGGGCCGGGCAACGCCTACGTCGCCGAGGCCAAGCGGCAGCTGTTCGGCGAGGTCGGCATCGACCTGTTCGCCGGCCCCACCGAGATCCTGGTGATCGCCGACGAGACCGCCGACCCGTTCACCGTGGCGGTGGACCTGCTGTCGCAGGCCGAGCACGGCCCCGACTCCCCCGCGATCCTGGTCACCACCTCCGCCGACCTCGGCCGCGAGGTCATCGAGCACATCGAGCGGCTGCTGCCGGGCATGCCGACCCGCGACTTCGCCGAGCCCGCCTGGCGCGACCACGGCGAGGTGGTCGTCGTGGACTCGGTGGAGGAGGCGTTCGCGGTCGCCGACGGCTACGCCGCCGAGCACGTCGAGGTGCTCACCGCCGAGCCCCGCCGGGCGCTGGAGTCGATGCGCGACTACGGCGCGCTGTTCCTCGGCGAGGGCACCTGCGTGTCGTACGGGGACAAGGTCATCGGCACCAACCACGTCCTGCCGACGCGCGGCGCGGCCCGGTACACCGGCGGGCTGTGGGTCGGCAAGTACCTCAAGACCGTCACCTACCAGGAGGTCACCGACCCGGCGGCGAGCGCCCGGCTCGGCGAGGTGTGCGGCCGCGCCTCGCGGGTCGAGCTGTTCGAGGGGCACGCCCGCTCCGGCGACGTGCGCGCCGCCCGGTTCGGCGACGCGTCCCTGCCCTGGCGCGACGAGGCGTACGCGTGACCGCGCACCGGGTCGCCGGGCGCACCGCGCTGGTGACCGGCGGCGGCAACGGCCTCGGTCTGGCGATGGTCCGGGCCCTGGCCGACGCCGGCGCCCGGGTGATCGCGGTGGGCCGGAACCGGGCCAAGACGGAGGCGGCCGTGGCCGGGCTGGCGACGCCGGGCCGGGCCGCCGCCTGCGACGTGTCCGACCCGCGCGACGTCGCGGCCCTGGCCGCCGAACTGGCCGACGAGGAGATCTCCATCCTGGTCAACAACGCCGGGGTGCCGGGGCCGGTCAAGCGGCTGACCGAGATCGAGCCCGAGGAGTGGGACGCGGTCTTCGACGTCAACGTCCGCGGCGTCTACCTGATGTGCCGGGCGTTCCTGCCGCCGATGGTGGAGCGGGGCGCGGGCGACGTGGTGAACGTGGCGTCGGTCAGCGGCAAGCGCCCGCTCACCGCGCGCACCCCGTACTGCGCGTCGAAGATGGCGGTGATCGGGTTGACGACCACGCTGGCCACCGAGGTCGGACCGGCGGGCGTGAACGTCAACTCGCTGTCGCCCGGCCCGGTCGCGGGCCCGCGGATGGAGCGCAACTTCCGGTTGGAGGCCGAACGCACCGGCACGTCCTACGAGGAGGCCGAGCGGGCGTTCGTGTCCCGCTCGGCGCTGGGCCGCATGGTCACCGAGGAGGAGGTCGCGGCGGCGCTGCTGGCGATGCTGTCGATGCAGGGCCTGTGCGCGGCCGACATCGACCTGTCCGCGGGGATGGTGGCGCGGTGAAACGGCGGCTGCGCGCCGGGGAGACCCTGGTCGGCGGGCTGCTGCGGATGCCCGGCGAGTTCCTCGTCGAACTCGCCGGGGTCGCCGGGCTGGACTACGTGGTGATCGACTGCGAGCACGGCCCGGCGGACCTGGTCGCGCTGCAGCACCATCTGACCGCGGCGCAGGCGCACGGCCTGCCGGTGCTGGTCAGGGTGGGGCAGGACGACCCCGGTCTGGTCCTGCGCGTGCTGGACCTCGGCGCGGCGGGCATCATCGTCCCGCACGTGGACACCGCCGAGGACGCCCGCCGCGCCGTCGCCGCCGCGCACTACCCGCCGCTCGGCGAACGGGGTTTCGCCACCTACAGCCGGGCGGGCCGGTTCGGAGCGGCGAGCATCCCCGACCACCTGCGGGACACCGCGGACCGCACGCTCGTCGTGGTCATGGCCGAGACACCCGAGGCCTGCGCCAACGCCCCGGCCATCCTCGCCGTCGACGGCGTCGACGCGATCATGGTCGGGCCCGCCGACCTGTCGGTCGCGATGGGCCTGACCGGCGGCGCCGCCGAACCGGCCGTCCAGGAGGCCACCGCGCGGGTCCGCGCCGCCGCCGAGGAGTCCGGCACCCCGATGATGACGATCGTCAACTCGCCGCCCCAGGCCGCCGCGGCCCCGCCGGGGCTGATCGTCTACAACCTGGCCCACGTCCTGCTGGCGACGTTCCGCACCCTCACCGAGACACGCCCCACCCCCTGACCCCCGGCCCGCGCGCCGCCGCTCATCCCAACTGCCGACGCGCGGGCCGGAACCACCATGCACGCGGAGGCGAGGGGGAGCCCGCGGTCGGGTCAGGTGAGTTCGTGGAGAAGACCTCCGTCGTAGAAGCGGCCCGCGCTGTAGACCATGGGCGGACGGTCGGAGTGGCCCGCCTCGACCACCCTGCCGATGAAGGCGGTGTGCGTGCTGGCCTGGAGCCGTTCGGTGATCTCCGCTTCCAGGTGGGCGCTGACCCCGTCGAGGACCGGGGCGCCCGTCGCCCCCGGGTGCCATGCCACGCCCGCGAACTTGTCGGGGTCCTTGGTGGCGAACTTGCGTACCAGGGCCTGCTGGTCCCGGCTGAGGATGTTGACGGCGAAGTACTGCTCGGCGAACAGCGACGGGTAGGTCGAGGACGTCTTCTGCACGCAGACCAGGATCAGCGGCGGGTCCAGCGAGATGCTGGCGAAGGCGTTGACCGCCAGGCCGCGCGGGACGCCCTCATGGCAAGTGGTGACGATGGTGACCCCGGAGACGAACCTCCGGTGCACGTTGCGGATCAGCTCCTGGTCGACGGCGGTGAGCACCGCGTTCACACCTCCTCCAGGGTCCGTGCGCCGGCCGGGGTTCCCGCGCCGACGGTGATGATGCCGAGCGCCTCCAGCAGTTCCCGGGGATCCCAGGTGACGTGCTCGGTGACGATGAGACCGCCTGCCACATGCGCGAAGGTCGCGCCGGACACCGCCACCGTCCGGCCGGTGGGCGGCACGCCGAGCATCGACCCGGTGTGCGTGCCACCGCTGTGCCACCGGATGGCCAGCCGTCCGGGCTCCCCCACGATGTCGTCGATGACCGTGGTCAGGTCGGGGAAGGCACGGCGGCAGGCGGTGATGGACGCCTTGAGCTCCTCCCGCGTCTGCCCGTCCGGCGAGGTGCGGCCGTAGCGGCGGTAGTCGGGCGCGAGCAGATCGTCCAGCGCCGACACCTCCCCCAGGTCCCAGGCCGCGTGCCAGATGTCGCGGACCTTGCGCTTCAGTTCGTCTCCGGTGGTCACGACCGCGCTCCCTTCTTCACCGTCTCGGCCATCAGAACCGGTTCCGTCCGCGCCGCCGGCACGGCGGGCACCTGCGGTGCGACGGCGGCCGGATCGTCCTTGAGATCCTTCCACAGCGACACCAGCAGCCCGCCGATGATGAGGATGAACGGCGCCGAGGAGACGATGACCGTCTGCTGCAGCGCCTCCAGCCCGCCCGCCAGCAGCAGGATGACCGCGAGCGCTCCGGTCACCGCGCCCCAGACGACCAGCACCGGGCGGCGGGGGCGCAGGCTGCCGCGCGAGGTCAGCATGCCGAGCACAAAGGTGTTGGCGTCCGCCCCGGAGATGAAGAACAGCACCGCGAGCAGGATGACGACCGTCGAGGTGAGGGCGGGCAGCGGGAACGCGTCGAGCAGGGTGAAGAACGCGCTGTTGATGTCGGCGGCGGTGGCCTTGGCGACATGGCCGCCGTGCCGCATGTCCAGTTCGATCGCCGAACCGCCGAACACCGCGAACCAGGCGAAGAACGCCAGGCTGGGCACGCCGAGCACGCCCAGCACGAACTGCCGGATCGTCCGGCCCCGGGAGATGCGGGCCAGGAAGACGCCGACGAAGGCGCCCCAGGCGATCCACCACGCCATCATGAAGTAGGTCCAGCCCTGCATCCAGGCGAGGTCGCCGAACGTCGGCCCGCGCAGGCTCATCGCCAAGAAGTCGTTGACGTAGCGGCCGACGGACTCCAGGAACAGGTTGATGACGAAGGCCGTGGCCCCGGTGAACAGCACGAAGAAGAACAGCGCCACGGCCAGCACGAGGTTGGACTCGCTGAGGAACCGGATGCCGCGGTCCAGGCCCGACACCGCCGACGCGGTGAACAGCACCGTGGTGACGGCGATGATGACGACCTGGGTCGCCGTCCCGGACGGGGTGCCCAGCAGTCGGCCCAGCCCGTTGTCGATCTGCAGGGCGCCGAGGCCGAGCGAGGTGGTGGTGCCGAACAGCGTCGCGAAGACGGCGAAGATGTCGATGGACTTGCCGATGGGGCCGTTGACCCGGTCGCCCAGCAGCGGTGTGAACAGCGAGCTGACCAGCCCGCCGCGCCGCTTGCGGTACGTCGAGTAGGCGATGGCCAGCCCGAACACCGCGAAGACGGCCCAGGCGTGCACGCCCCAGTCGTAGTAGGAGTACTGCAGCGCCACCACGGCCGCTTCGGGGGTGCCCGGCGCGGCGAGATGGTGCGGCGGGGTCCCGAAGTGGGAGATCGGCTCGGCGACGCCGTACGACACCAGCCCGATGCCCATGACCGCGGACAGGATCATGGCGAGCCAGGAGTGGGTGCGGAACTCGGGGCGCTCGTCGTCGGCGCCCAGGCGGATGCGGCCGTACCTGCTGAAGGCCAACAACAGCAGCGCCACCAGCAGCACCAGCGGCACGGTCAGGTAGAGCCAGCCGAAGTTGCGGGTGATGGCGTTCAGCGCCGTGCTCATGGCGTCCATCTGCGTGTCGGGGGCGGCCACACCCCATCCGACGAAGACGGCGGAGACCGCCAGCGAGATCCAGAACACCGCGCCCGGTCTGCCGTGCGGCGCGGTGTCCGTCCGTGGCTGCATAGAGGCTCCCTTCCTCGCAGCTTGTATGGCAGACGACCGTAGGCCGGGGGTGTGACGTAGGTCAATACTCTCGGACCATTTACTTGCTGTTCAGGCTCACCAGCACTCTTAGGGGGAAATCGGCTCGTCCATTGACGTCCGACGGGATCGATGGTTAGCGTCTCTGCCATGCAAGCACCATCCGCGAGTTCAGACTCCGGCGGAGGCGCCGGCGGCGTCCGGGCCCGGGTCCTGGCGGAGCTGCGGGACGCCATCATCCGCGGCGACCATCCGCCGGGCGCCCCGCTGTCGGAGGTGACGCTGGCCGAGACGTACGGGACCAGCCGCACCCCGATCCGCGAGGCGCTCAAGCAGCTCCAGGTCGAGGGGCTGGTGGAGATCCGGTCCCGGGTCGGCACCTTCGTGCGCCGGCCGTCCCGGCGGGAGGTCGTCGAGCTGTTCCAGCTCAAGGAGATGCTGGAGGGCCTGGCGGCCCGGCTGCTGGCGCGCCGCGGGCAGGTGCCGGAGCTGGACAAGCTGCGGCGGAACGTGGCCGAGTCCGAGCTCGCCGTGGCGCGCGGCGACGCCGACGAGTACGCGCGGCTGGTGCACGACTTCCACGGCGTCATCGTCCACGGCGCCGACAACACCCGTCTGCAGAACCACTACCGGTTGCTGATGAACCAGCTGGCCTACCACCGGCTCGTCGTCAGCACCCTGCGCCACCCGGGACGGCTCGGCGCGTCGCTGCACGAGCACCGGATCATCCTGGAGCGCATCTGCGAGAAGGACGGGTTCGGCGCCGAGATGGCGATGCGCGACCACGTCCGGGCCAGCGAACGGGAGGTCATGGCGGACCCCGTGCTCGGTGCGTCCGGCACCCCGGCAGAGAACGGAAAGGAGCCTTGATGCGATTCTCGATCTTCCATGCCCTCGGCGCCCCCGGCAGGCTGGACGCCTACGACCAGGCGATGCGGGAGGCCAGGGAGTTCGCCCGGGCCGCCGACCAGGCCGGATTCTGGTCGATCTGGTACACCGAGCACCACTTCGGCCACGAGGGCTTCGAGATCACCCCGAACCCGGTGCTGATGGGCGTCGACATCGCCGCCCGCACCGAACGCATCCGCATCGGCCAGGCCGCCAACATCATCACGTTCTGGCATCCGCTGCGGCTCGCCGAGGACCTGGCCATGCTCGACCAGCTGTCCGGCGGCCGGGTCGAGGTCGGCGTCGGCCGCGGCCTGTACGGCCGGGAGGCGCTCAACCTCAACGACGCCGCCGACCCCCGCGACCAGGAGCGCAACCGCGCCCTGTTCGAGGAGACCCTGGATGTCATGGTCAAGGCGTGGTCGGGTGACTTCTTCCACCACAAGGGCCGGTTCTACGAGTTCCCCGCGCCGGGGGTGCGGTGGAACCACCCGATGTCACCGGCGACCGACGCCTTCACCGCTGACGGTGTCATCACCAAGATGGCGGTGGTGCCGCGCACACTGCAGCGGCCGCACCCGCCGCTGTGGCAGGTCATCGACACCCCGCGGTCCATCAAGTGGGCGGCGAGCCGGCAGATCCAGGGGCTGTTCTGGCTGCCGCCGGTGTCGGCCCTCAAGGAGCGCTTCGAGCTGTACCGGGCCACCGCCAGCGCCGCGTCCGGCCGCGAGTACGCCCTCGGCGAGGGCATCGGCCTGGTCCGCGACGTCTACGTCGCCGACACCATGGAGCAGGCGCGCGCCGAGTTCGAGGAGGCGCTGCTCACCTCCTATCGGTGGATCACGCACTGGCGCGGCCTGGGCAACCTGATGGAGGCCGGCGAGGAGCTGACCGACGAGCACCGGCTGTCCTTCGACTTCCTGCACCCCCGCAACCTGCTCGTCGGCACCCCCGAATACGTCGCGGAGAAGATCCACGAGCTGCGCAGCGAGCTGAACCTGGAGCACCTGCTGCTGTGGACGACCCATCCCGGGCTCAAGCACGAGCACGCCATGCGCAGCCTCGAGCTGTTCGCCGAGAAGGTCATGCCGCAGTTCACCTCGGGTTCGCCGGCATGACGGCGCCACCGGTCCGCAAGTTCGTCACGACCACCGACGAGATCCTCATCGAGGTGGGCCGCCCGGTGCGCGTCCCGGTGCGCCGGGTCGCCGCCGCCGCGGTCGTCGCCAACCCGTGGGCCGGACGCGGTGTGCTGCCCGACCTCTCCGCCGAGGCCGCCGCGCTGGCACCGGTGCTGGCGACCGAGCTGACCCGCCGGCTGACCGACGCGCTCGGCGGCCCGGAGCGGGTCGAGGCGTTCGGCAAGGGCGCCATCGTGGGCCTGGACGGCGAGATCGAGCACGGCGCCGCCCTCATCCACACGCCCTACTTCGGCAACATCTTCCGCGAGCTGGTCGACGGCACCTCGATCATCGCGTTCGCCGACGACCGCGCCCCGGCCGGGTCCGCGCTGACGGTCCCGGTGTGGCACAAGACCGAAAGCGCCACCCGCTCGCACTACCAGACCGTTCAAATGCGCGTCCCCGACGCGCCCCGGCCCGGCGAGATCGTGGTCGTCGCCGCGGCGGCCGCCGGACCGCGCCCCAACGCGCGCATCGGCGACCGCCGCACCGATCCCCGGGTCACCCTCAAGGATGTGGAGTACGCACGTTGAACGTCCGCAAGATCGTCACCACGGTGGAAGAGGTCCTCACCGAGGGCGGCGAACCGGTCTCGCCGGCCGCCCGGGTCGCCGTGGTGCTGGCCGTCATCGACAACCCGTGGGCCGGGCAAGGCTTCGTGCGCGACCTCGCCCCGGTCATCGACGACGTCGCGCCCCGGCTCGGCGAGCTGCTCGCGCCCCGCGTCGTCGAGGCGCTCGGCACGCCGGTCGAGGCGTACGGCAAGGCGGCCATCGTGGGCCTGGACGGCGAGATCGAGCACGGCTCCGCGCTGATCCACACGCTGAAGTTCGGCGACCACTTCCGCAAGGCGGCCGACGCCACCACGCTGCTGCCGGCCGTGGAGAAGCGCGCCCCCGCCGGGACCGTGTTCGACATCCCGCTCAAGCACGTCACCGACGCCACGACCAGGTCGCACCATCAGACGGTCGAGGCGCGGGTGCCGGACGCCCCGCGCGCCGGCGAGATCGTCATCGGGCTGGCGGCCGCCGCGCAGGGCCGTCCGCAGGCCCGGCTGGCCCCGCTGTCCACGGAACAGTGATCGCGGCCGAGCGGACCGGGGCCGGCACCGACGTCGTGCTGCTGCACGGCGTCGGGTTGGACCGTGCCATGTGGCGGCGGTGCGTGCCCGCGCTCGCCGCCCGGCACCGCGTCACCCTGCTGGACCTGCCCGGTCACGGCGGGTCGGCGCCGGTTGCGCCCGGTACCGGCCTGCCCGACCTGGCCGCCGCCGTCGCCGGGGCGCTGCCCGGCCCGTCGCACGTCGTCGGGTTCTCCCTGGGCGCCCTGATCGCCCAGGAACTGGCGCTGCGCTCCCCCGCGTCGGTGCGGTCGCTGACGCTGGTCAGCGCCGTGGCCGACCGGACGCCCGAGCAGGCCGCGGCGGTCCGGGCCCGGCTGGAGCTGACCCGCCGCGACCCCGCCGCCACCGCCCGCGCCGCCGTGGACCGCTGGTTCGACGACGCCTGGCGGAAGGCCGAACCGGAGCTGGCCGAGGAGGTTCTGCAGACGTTGCTGGCCACCGACCGGGACTCCTACGCGCGCTGCTACGAGATCTTCTGCACCGCCGACCGGGACCTGTGGCCGAGGCTGGGCGGCATCACCGCGCCCACCCTGGCCGTCACCGGGTCCGACGATCCGGGCTCCACCCCGGAGATGAGCCGGAAGATCGCCGCAGCCGTCCCCGGCGCCCGCGCGGTCGTCGTCCCGGGCGTCCGGCATCTGCTGCCGCTGCAGGCCCCCGGCGAACTGGCCGCCCTCATCCTCGAACACACAAGGAGCGTCGACGGTGAACGTCCGATCCCTCACGCGTCATGACCATTACATCGCCGGCGAGTGGGTCCCGCCCGCGGACGGCGAGTACTTCCCCAGCGTCAACCCCGCCACCGGGCAGCCCTGGTACGAGGCGGCCCGCGGCGGCGCCGCCGACGTCGACCGGGCGGTGCGCGCCGCCCGCGCCGCGTTCGAGGCGCCGTCCTGGCGGGACCTCACCCAGACCCAGCGGGGCCGGCTGCTGCGCCGGCTCGGCGACCTCATCGCCGACAACGCCGACCACCTGGCCCGGCAGGAGACCCTCGACAACGGCAAGCTGCTGCGCGAGATGCGCGCCCAGCTCACCGCGCTGCCGGAGTACTACTTCTACTACGCCGGCCTGGCCGACAAGATCCACGGCGATGTCATCCCGTCCAACCAGCGCGCCATCCTCAACTACACGCTGCGCGAGCCGGTCGGCGTCGTCGGCGCGATCACCCCGTGGAACTCCCCGCTGCTGCTGACCACGACCAAGCTGGCCCCGGCCCTGGTCAGCGGGAACACGATCGTCATCAAGCCGTCCGAGCACACCTCCGCTTCCCTGCTGGCCCTGGTGCCGCTGTTCGAGCAGGCCGGGTTCCCGCCCGGCGTGGTCAACGTGGTCACCGGCGACGGCCCGGGCGCCGGCGTCCCGCTGGTGGAGCACCCGCTGGTCGCCAAGGTCAGCTTCACCGGCAGCAGCGCCACGGGCGCGGCCATCGCCCGCAGCTGCGCGGGCCGGTTCGTGAAGACCACCCTGGAACTCGGCGGCAAGTCGCCCAACATCGTGTTCCCCGACGCCGACCTGGAGAGCGCGTCCATGGGCATCGTCGCCGGGATCTTCGCCGCGGCGGGCCAGACCTGCGTGGCGGGCAGCCGCGTCTTCGTGCACCGCGACGTCTACGACGAGGTGCTCAAGCGGGTCGCGGACCGGGCCGCGACCATCCGGATCGGCGACCCGCTCGACCCGCAGACCGAGCTGGGGCCGCTGGCCACCGCCGGGCAGCTCGCCAAGGTGGAGGAGTACGTGCGGATCGGGCAGCAGGACGGCGGCACCGTCCTGTACGGGGGCCGCCGCCCCGACGTGCCCGGCGACGGCTTCTTCTTCGAGCCGACCGTGTTCGTCGACACCCGCAACGACATGCGCATCTGCCGGGAGGAGATCTTCGGCCCGGTGGTGACGGTGATGCCGTTCGCCACCGAGGACGAGGTCGTCGGCCTGGCCAACGACACCGACTTCGGCCTGGCCGCCGGGGTGTGGACGCGCGACCTGGCCCGCGCCCACCGCATGGCCCAGCGGCTCGACGCGGGCACCGTCTGGGTCAACACCTACCGCGCCATGTCGCCGATGTCCCCCCGTGAGGGCTTCGGCGCCAGCGGCATGGGCGTCGAACACGGCACCGAAGCGATCAAGGAGTACACCCGCCTCAAGAGCGTCTGGATCAACACCAGCGAAGAACCGACCGCCGACCCCTTCGTCCTCCGCTCCTAACCCCACATCAGGTGCGCCCGTCCGCCCCGGGCGGGCGCACCCCACCACCAACGCCCCGCCGACCCGTCGGCCGCAATCACGCTCCCGTCGCGTCCCGGAGGACCAACGAGAAAGCGGCCCACTGCGACCGGCTCAACTCAAGCACGGGGCCACCGGGCGCCTTGGAATCACGAATACCGATCCGCTGTCAGCGGCCCCGGCTATCCGGACGCCTTCGCGTTCGGTGCCCTCCTCGACTACCTACAACAGATCGACGAGGGCACCGCGAACGCTCAGGCCCGGTCAGTCACTTCTCCTCGTTCTTGATGGGGTCACCCCTTCGCCTCGAACCAGACCGTGACCCTTCGCCGTTCGTCGTCGCCAACCCTCACGCCCCAGGCGTGGGCCAGCTCGTTCACCAGCAGAAGGCCGCGGCCGGACTCACCCCACTCGTCGCTGTGGCTCATCTGGGGCAGTGTTTCGGAGTCGCCGTCGTCCTGGATCTCCACCCGTGCAAGGTCGGGTGTCCACAGCACGGTCACCCGCACCCCGCCATCCTTCCGGCCGCTTGCGCTGTGCCGGGCGGCGTTGGTGGCGATCTCCGCTGTCATGAGGTCGATGTCATCGAGGTCGAATGCGCCGCCCTCGGTGTCGAGCGCCTCGCGGACGAACCGGCGCACCTCCCGCACGTCCCCCCCCCGCAGTGCCGCCTACGTGGCCGGTCACCACGTGCCCCCACTCGATCACCACCGCACCGCCGCGATCTGGTGCGCGGCCCGCATCGTGCCGTCGGCGTCGGCGCAGTAACCCCCGTCCCACAGGTACGACCACCGTCCCCGGCCGTCCTGCAGCCCGAGCACCGGCATCCGCCGACCCGTCCGCGGCAGCGGCACGAACAGCAGCCCTTCCCCGGTGGTGGGTGCGAGCAGGGACGAACCGCGCCCCAGGCCACGCAGGTCGATCATGAGTTCGGTAAGCACCCTCAGCCGCTCACCGGTCAGTCCGCCTCGCCCGTGCCGCCACATGCCTCCGGCCGGATCGGATGGAGAGCGATTCGGTACATTGCTCACAGGTTCGACTCCTTCCAGTCGAGCTGAGGCCCTGGGACGCGGTGGTGCTGGCACCGGCCCGGGGCCGTTTGCGTTTCGGCTGCGCACGCCCAGCGACAGTGGCAGACTGTAACTTGCCGATCGCACTTCGCATCGGAAAATTACAGATGCAAACTACT
Source organism: Actinomadura sp. NBRC 104425 (assembly GCF_030269545.1). GTDB lineage: Bacteria > Actinomycetota > Actinomycetes > Streptosporangiales > Streptosporangiaceae > Spirillospora > Spirillospora keratinilytica. Next base: position 29,117 of record NZ_BSTN01000029.1, read on the forward strand.
GATCACAAGGCTGGTGTCCATGGTCACGAGGAGCGCCCCCACCGTGAAGCGCCGCCGCCTGGCCGGTGAGCTGCGCAAACACCGAGAGGCAGCAGGTCTCACCCTCGAAGAGGTAGCCGAAAGGCTGGAATGGTCTACCGCTAAGGTCAGCCGCATCGAGAACGCTCGTGTCAGCGTCCTTCCGCGCGACGTCAAGCACCTGCTCAACGTGTACGGCGTCGAAGGGGAGGCGCGTGAGGTCCTGCTCGTGCTGGCCCGCGAAGCCAGGCAGAAGGGCTGGTGGCACAGCTACGGGGAAGTCATTCCCACGTGGTTCGAGGTCTATGTCGGGCTGGAGTCCGAAGCCGTGGCCATAGACCAATACGACTCGGAACATGTCCCCGGCCTGCTCCAAACCGCCGACTACGCCCGCGCGATCTTCCAGGCGTTCCTTCTCGATGACGAAGACGAGATCAATAAGCTCGTCGAGGTCCGCATGGCGCGCACCGAACGCCTCACGGCCCCTACCGCGCCCAAATGCTGGGTCGTACTCAATGAAGCCGTCATCCGCCGTCAGGTCGGGGGCGCCCAGGTCATGCGGGCTCAGCTGGCTCACCTATCCGACGTGGCGAAGCTGCCGAACGTCACCCTCCAGGTACTCCCGTTCGGAGCCGGGGCGCATCCCGCGATGAGCGGGTCCTTCTCCATCCTCGGCTTTCCGGAGCCGTCCGATTCCAAGGTGGTCTACATGGAGATGCAGACAGGCGGCCTCTATCTGGAGAAGCCACACGAGATCGAGCGATATACGCTGGCATTCGACCACTTGCGCGCGGCGGCCCTGTGCCCCAGCGACTCCCAGGCGCTCATCGCCCGCGCAGCCGACGAGATGTCGTAACCACCTGGCATTGGAAGGCAAGGAGGAGCGGGAGAACATGCGATTCCCGGACGCTTCCCGCGCCACGTGGCGCAAGAGCTCCAGAAGCAACGGCGCCGGTGGTAACTGCGTCGAGGTCGCCAACCTCGCGGCCGGCATCGGAGTGCGCGACAGCAAGGCCCCCGACTCCGGTCATCTCATCTTCAGTCCGCAGGCATGGGCCGCCTTTCTGGCCCGAGCCCGAGCCGGGCGACACGACCTGTAGCAGGAGCGGACACCCCTAATCAGGGAAGCTCAACAGCAGCAGCGGCGGACGATCCCCCGCGCTGGAGCAGGCGCGGGCCGTCCGCCGGTTCGTGGCCTGCCTGCTGGCGGGCTGCCCAGTCCTTGACGACGTGATCCTCGCCGTGGACGAGATCGTGGTGAACGCGCTCCGCCACACCAAGTCCGGGCAGTGCGGGGGCTCGTTCACCGTCGAGGTCCTGTCCACGGGAGACCGCATCGCGGTGTCCGTCTCCGACCAGGGCGGCCCCGGCGAGCCGACCGCGCGGGACGCCGGCGAGCTCGACGAGACCGGCCGCGGCCTGCGCACCGTGGCGCTCACCGCCACCAGCTGGGGCTGGCACGGCAACGACCAGGGCCGCACCGTGACGGCCGTCTTCACCAGAGGGCTCCCGGCATGACCGCCGCACAGCACGCCCTCCATGAATGGGTACAGCAGCGCGTGCACGCCTGCGTCTCGACCGCTCTGCGCGCCGACCCCGACGCCATCAACGCGGCCGTCACCCATCTCGTCGGGCACCTGGACCCGCACAGCCGACACCTCCTGCGCAACGCCCGCCCCCTGGTGCTGGGCTGCGCAACCGCGCTGATCGCCGTCCTGGAGGCCCACCGCCCGCAGACCGACCCGTCCGGCCGCCAGGTCTGCCGGGCCTGCCGCACCCCCGAGTGCCCGACCCTTCACCGCGTCGCCCAGGTGATGGCCGTCCACGGCTCCCGCCCCATCGTCGTCGACCGCGCGGAAGCCTGGCGGAGGGCCGACGCCTGCCTGTCCCGGGACCGCCACCCGGTCCCCATCGAGATCCGCGAGTTCGAGTACGGATACGTGGCGTGGCCCGCCCACGGCCCGGACGCGAACGGCTTTCTCCTCGTCATCGACCACCACACCGGCGCCCTGACCCGCTGGCCCCGACTCCCCCTGGAGACCCTGGCACTCCAGTACCGGGCCTACCTCGCCGCCCACTCCCCCACCAGAGACCACCCTCCGCAGAAGTGAGCTTCTTCCAACCGGCGTCCGGCCGAAACGGGCGATATACGCTGGCAACGGAAGACAAGGAGGTGCGAGAGAACATGCGATTCCCGGACGCTTCCCGCGCCACGTGGCGCCATCGGGCGTCGATCGTGTCGGACTCGGCGCGCGCTTCCTGACGGAGCAGTGGACCGCCGCCTGCAATGGCGTCGGCGCGAACAGGTCCGGTCACGACATGTTGATCTTCGCCCTTCACCCCTCGGCGGCGGAGAGGCGCTCCAGGAACTGCTCCGCGTCGATGATCTCTATGTCGCAGCCCTGCTCCCGGTATTCCTGGGCCTTGGCGAGCTTGCCGGTCATCGTGGCGCCGGGGGCGAGCCAGCTGGGATCGACTTCGCCCACCACGAGCAGATCGACGGCCTTGCTAATGTTGACGACGGGCTTTGCGCCGAGTGCTGCGAGCCGCTCGCTTGCCTGGCGCTTGGTCATCCCCGGGCTTCCGGTGAAGCAGACGGTCAGGCCGTAGAACGGGTTGTCCGGGTCGGCGTTGGGATCGGCCTCCGGAAACGGTGCACGCCGCCAGCTCCCCCGGTGGCGGCACCCCGTGCGCTGTCCTGCCCGGAACTCCCCCATCTGGATCTTGTAGGCGTCCAGCAGTTCCTCCAGCGTGGGCGCCCCGTGCCGGTACTGCGCGGCGAGCACGATCTGTGCCGCCGCGCGGGCGTCGGACAGCACGTTGTGGTGGTCCAGGTCGATACCGAGGTGGTCGGCGACGACCGGCAGCTTGTAGGACAGCAACTCCGGCCACACCTGACGCGCGAGCACCGCACTGCATGCGAACCGCAGATCGGGGATGTCAATACCGCTCACCTCGCAGGCTCTGGCGAGGAACCGGGTGTCGGCCGGTGCGTAGTGCGCGACGAACGGATCGCCGTCGGCGAACGCCATGATCTGTTTCAACGTCGGCTCCCACCCCGGGGCGTCGGCGACGTCGGCGGCGGTGATGCCGTGGATTCCCACGTTCCACGGGTCGAAGTAGTCGTACCCCTGCGGCGGCCGGATCAGCGATGACCACTCGCCGATGATTCTTCCGTCCGCCACGCGGACGAGCCCAACGGCGCACACGCTGCCGGGGAACGCGTTCGCCGTCTCGAAGTCGATCGCCACCCAACCGGTCATCCATCACTCCTCGCGTGGACCTCAGCGAAAGCAGGACACATAAGACCATGAACCGAAAGCACAGTCAAACGGTTCACTTGGCCGGGGGGAGTGTGTACAGTAGGGCCCACTCCCGCCAGAGCAGCTCCCACAGGAAGCCCGATGCCGCAGCAGACCGAGCAACTCACCGCCGCCGAGATCTCCCGGCTCGCCGGGGTCACCCGCGCGACGGTCAGCAACTGGCGCCGCCGCCACGCGGACTTCCCGCGCCCGAGTGGCGGCACCGAGAGCAGCCCCACCTATGACCGCGCCGAGGTCGAAGCGTGGCTGGCGGCGCGCGGACAGCTGCCCGAGCCCTCCGCCAAGGACGAACTCGCGACCGAGCTGCGCAATCGGCAGGCGGGCACGCCGCTCAACGCGCTGTATCCGATCGTGATCGCGCTGTCCCGCATGGCGCCGGAGGCGGTCGGCGAGCTGGCCGAGCTGCCCGACGCCGCACTCATCCATGAGCTGGACAAGGTCGCCGAGCCGTTCGCCGAAGCGGTGCCGACGGTCGCCGAATGTGAGTTCCGCCCGGATGACGCGGCGCTGTTGCGGAAGGTCGTGACGTGCGTCCGCGAGGAAGGCGCCCTGCCCACGGTCGAACTGATCGGCGGACGGCTCGCACCGGACACGACGGTCCGGGGCTCGTACGCCACCCCGCAGCCGGTGATCGAGCTGATGACCGATCTACTGCCGGACGGCGTCCCGCCACAGGTGCTGGACCCGGCGTGCGGCGCAGGCGGGCTCCTGGCCGCGGCCGCACAGCGCGGAGCAACCCGCCTCTTCGGTCAGGACGTCGTGGCCGAACGGGCGGACCTGGCCGCGGCCCGGCTCGGCGTCCTCGCCCCGGACGCCGCCACGACGATCCGGGCCGGCGACAGCCTGCGCGCCGACGCCTTCCCGGGGCTCGCCGTCGACGCCGTGTTGTGCAACCCGCCCTTCGCCGACCGGTCATGGGGCCACGACGAGCTCTCCTACGACCCGCGATGGGTCTACGGTCTCCCGCCGAAGCTGGAATCGGAACTGGCGTGGGTGCAGCACTGCCTCGCGCACCTGAAGCCGGACGGCATCGCGGTGATGCTGATGCCGCCCGGAGTGGCCGAGCGTCCCTCCGGGCGGCGCATCCGGGCGGAACTGGCGCGCAACGGCGCAATACGAGCCGTCATCTCGCTGGCGCCCGGTGCGGCTCCCCCATTCAACGTGGGGTTGCACCTGTGGGTGCTGCGGCGCCCGGACCCGGCTCGCCCGGCGGCAGACCCCGTCCTGTTCGTGGACGCTTCGCAAGCGGACGGCTGGGACGCCGTACGGGCCGCGGTGCTTGACGCATGGCGTTCGTTCGCCGCCGCCCCGGACGACTTCGAGCCGGTGCCGGGGGTCGCCCGGGCCGTGCCCGTGCTCGACCTGATGCGCGCGGAGATGGATTTGACCCCCGTCCGGCATGTCCGCGCGGTGGCGCCGGTCGTCACGCCCGGCGACTTCGCGGCGACGGTGAACCGGCGGCGCGCGGAGCTGCGCCGAGCCGCGGAAGCCCTGCTCGCGAGCGACGACGCGGACTGGCCCGCGGCCGGGGACGAGCCGGTGACGTGGCGGACGGTGACCGTCGGCGACCTGCTGCGCGGCAACGCGCTGGCGATGGAACGCGCGGTGACCGGGTCGCAGAAGACGGGCGAGCCCGCGGACGGCAGCGGAGCGCGGGTGATGTCGGCACAGGACGTCACGAACGGCGGCGCCCCGTCCAAGAACCAGGCCGACTACAACTTCCTGTCGCCGGTCCTCCTGAAGGAAGGGGACGTCCTGCTTCCGGAGACCATCGGCGGCGGGGTGCGCGCCCGCGTCGTCGGCCCGGAGGAAGCCGGCAGCATGCTCGGCCCGCACGTGCTGCTGTTCCGCCCGGACCCGTCACGGCTGGATTCTTGGTTCCTCGCCGGGTTCCTGTCGGCCGAGGAGAACGTGCACGGCGCCGCCACGGGAACATCGATCATCCGCATCCAACCCCGCAGGTTGCGCGTCCCACTCATGCCATTGGACGAACAACGCGCGTACGGGAGGGCGTTCAAACGAATCGCCGCACTGAGGCGAGCGGCCGAGATCGCGGGCCGCCTGGCCGAGGAGACCGCACGCGAGCTGACCACCGGCCTCACCGCCGGAGCACTCGCCCCGCCGGGTCATGACCCTGGCAATTCCCGCGCGCACACCCCCGCGAAGCGCAACCATTGATTAACCCGCCCCACGGAACCGGAAGGAACCCGTTGGACACCGCCAAGTTCTCGGAGCTGACTAACCGAGCCTGGTCCGTCGCGGACCTGCTGCGCGGCGACTACAAGCAGTCCGACTACGGCAAGGTCATCCTGCCGTTCACCGTGCTGCGGCGTCTGGAGTGCGTCCTTGAGCCGACCCGCGAGCAAGTCCGAGAGACCTACGAGCAGCGCAAGAACGAGAACATCGACCTGGAACGCTTCCTCCGCAGGGCCTCGGGGCACCGGTTCTACAACATCAGCAAGTACACGCTGAAGCAGATCGCCGGCGACCCGTCGCAGTGCGCCAGGCACCTGCAGGCCTACATCGGAGCGTTCTCCCCCAACGCCCGCGAGGTGCTGGAGAAGTACGAGTTCGCCCAGCAGATCAAGAAGCTTGACGGCGCGAACCTGCTCTACCTGGTCGTCGGACGCTTCGCAGACCTGGACCTGCGGCCGGAGGTGGTGGACAACCACCTGATGGGCTACGTCTTCGAAGACTTGATCCGGAAGTTCGCCGAAGCGTCCAACGAGACGGCCGGTGAGCACTTCACCCCGCGCGAGGTCATCAAGCTGATGGTGAACCTCCTGCTGGCACCCGACCATGATGTCCTGTCGCAGCCGGGCACCGTCCGCGAGATCCTGGACCCGGCCTGCGGGACGGGCGGGATGCTCAGCATTGCCGAAGAGTACATCCGCGAGCACAACAAGTTCGCGAACGTGAAGGTGTACGGGCAGGAGCTCAACCCCGAGTCCTGGGCGATCTGCCGCTCCGACCTGATGATCAAGGACCAGGACCCGGACAACATCGTCCACGGCAATTCGTTCACCAACGACGGCCACAAGGGCAAGACCTTCCACTACATGCTCGCCAACCCGCCGTTCGGAGTGGATTGGAAGAAGTACAAGAGCGAGGTCGAGTGGGAGCACGAGAATTTGGGGTTCAACGGCCGCTTCGGCGCCGGGCTCCCCCGCTCTTCCGACGGTTCGCTCCTGTTCCTCCAGCACATGATCTCGAAGATGCGGCCGGTGGACCGGGACGGCTGCCGCATCGCCATCGTCTTCAACGGCTCGCCGCTGTTCACCGGCGCGGCCGGCTCGGGCGAGTCGGAGATCCGCCGCTGGATCCTGGAGAAGGACTGGCTTGAGGCGATCGTCGCCCTGCCGGACCAGCTCTTCTACAACACCGGCATCTCTACGTACTTCTGGATCCTCACCAACCGCAAGGACCCCGACCACCGGGGCAAGGTCATCCTGTTGGACGCCCGCGAGCACTGGGCCAAGATGCGCAAGTCCCTGGGCGACAAGCGCAAGTACATCACCGACGAGCAGATCTCCGAGCTCACCCAGCTCTACGGCGAGGCCCTCCAGGTCGCCGCCGACCCCGAGCACCCGCTGCACGGCAAGGTCAAGGTCTTCCGCAATGAGGACTTCGGCTACCGCCGCATCACGGTGGAGCGCCCGCTGAAGCTCCGCTTTGAGATCACCGAAGCCACGCTCGACGCCATCCGCGACTCGGCCAAGCTCGCCAAGCATGTGGACACGGACGCGATGGCCGACGCCCTCAAGCCGCTCGTGGGCAAAACCTGGAGCAAGAAGCTCGACGCCTACGACGCGCTCCGCGCGGCCATGGCCGAGGCCGGCGTCCTGTGGCCCAGCAAGCAGCCGTTCCTGAAAGAGCTGCGCGACATCATCGGTGTCCGCGACCCCGAAGGCGAGGTCCAACTCAAGAAAGGCGAGCCCGAGCCAGACCCTGACCTGCGCGACTACGAGAACGTCCCGCTGGACGAGGACATCCACGAGTACCTGCGCCGGGAGGTCCTCCCCCACGTCCCCGACGCCTGGATCGACGAGACGAAGACGAAGATCGGCTACGAGATCCCCTTCACCCGCCACTTCTACGTCTACCAGCCGCCCCGCCCCCTGGCCGAGATCGACGCCGAGCTCAAGGCCCTCGAAGCCGAAATCCAAACCCTCCTCTCCGAGGTGACCGAGTGACCACGGCATTTACCATCGATATAAGCGTTCTCGATGCCGCCCCTCGCCACTGGGAACGGCGCCCCCTTTGGACGATTCTTCAGAGAAGAGAAAATTCCAATCATCCCCAAGAGCAACTTCTTTCCGTATACCGCGACCACGGCATAGTCCCCAAGTCCACCCGCGACGATAATTACAACAAACCCAGCGAGGATCTGAGCGCCTACCTACTTGTCGAACCAGGAGACCTTGTTCTCAATAAAATGAAGACATGGCAAGGATCTCTTGCCGTATCAAAGTATCGCGGAATAGTGAGCCCTGCATATTATGTATGCAAACTAACGGGCGAAGTTTATTCTAGATATATTCACCACATCCTGCGAAGCTGGCCATACATTCACATCTATCAATCACTCTCCAAGGGAATTCGTCCAAACCAATGGGACTTGCCTTTTGACGAGTTTCGAGCGATCCCAATACTACTTCCTCCCTTGGAGGAGCAGCGACGCATCGCCGACTTCCTCGACGCCGAGACCGCCCGCATCGATTCACTCCTCCAGGAACGAGACAAACAAAGATCCGCTCTGGCCGAGCGCGAGGTGTCCATCATCGCAAGCGTACTAAGTGGAGGGGCAAGTGCAGACACAGGCAAGTCCACCGGATGGCCTTGGCTGCCATACATTCCCACAGATTGGTCAGTAGGTCCCGTCTATGCCTACTATGCCACCGACCTCGGGAAGATGCTAAATAAGGAACGGAGCTCCGGGCCAAATAAAAAGCCTTATCTACGGAACGCAAATATCCACTGGTACGAGATTGACATCAGCGACGTCGCTACAATGACCTTCGAGCCGGAGGATTATCACAGGTATCTTCTACAGCCGGGGGACTTGCTAGTGTGCGAAGGCGGCGCCGGTATTGCCGAGGCAGCCGTGTGGGATGGACGCATCCAAGAATGCTTCTACCAAAAGTCTCTCCATCGCGTTCGCAGCATTAGTCATCTTCCCGTCGAATGGCTCATGTACTGGCTTAAACTTGCAAAGTACGTGGGACTATTCACAGCCGAAGGAAACATCGCAACCATTCCTCACCTCACAGGGGAACAACTTCGGAGCTATCGCATACCAATCCCATCGAATGGCAATCAATTGGCAGCGAGAATCACCAAACAAATCACCCATATCAAAGAGATTGATACTTCGCTTAAGCGAGCTCAAGAGTTGCTGCAAGAGCGGCGGAGGGCGTTGATTACGGCGGCGGTTACCGGGGAGTTCGATGTGTCCACGGCGAGTGGGCGCGGAATAGAGGACTAGATCATGGCGGTGCACCAGGAGAAGGTCTTCGTAGACCACATCGTGGCCCACCTGACGGAGAACGACAGGTGGGAGCTGGGGTCGCCGGGGGACTACCGGCCCGAGCTGGCGCTGGACCCCGTCCAGCTGTTCGCCTTCATCGAGGCGACGCAGCCGCAGGAGTGGGACGAGCTGCTCAACTACTACGGGGGTGACGCGGAGGCGGCCCGGCTCGGGTTCGCCAAGCGGCTCGGGCAGGCGATCGAGACCGATGGGCTGCCGGATGTCCTGCGCAAGGGCGTCAAGGACCGGGGCGTGCGCCTCAAGGTCGCCTTCTTCAAGCCGTCCCTCGTGCTCTCCGAGGACGTCCTGCACGACTACTACGCCAACCGGCTGACCGTCGTGCGGGAGCTGGAGTACGCCACCAAGCACACTGGGAGGGGCAATCGGCTTGACCTGACGCTCTTCCTCAACGGCATCCCGGTGGCGACCGCCGAGGTGAAGAACACCTTCACCGGGCAGGGGGTCGAAGAGGCCAAGCAGCAGTACCGCGCCGACCGCGACTGGTCGGAGCCGATCTTCGCCAAGCGGGTGGTGGCGAACTTCGCCGTAGACCCGCACCTGGTGTTCGTCGCGCCGGAGCTGCGCGGAAAGACGACCCGCTTCCTGCCGTTCAACCAGGGGTCCGAGGGGCCGGGCAACTCCGGCGGGAAGGGCAACCCCGCGCCGGCGCCCGGCAAGTACGCGACCTCCTACCTGTGGGAGGAGGTCTGGCAGTCGGACAACTGGCTCGACCTGCTCGAACGGTTCGTCCACCTGCACCGGGAGAAGGTCCCCGGCGGCCGGACCACCAAGCGGTTGGTCTTCCCCCGGTACCACCAGTGGGACGCCGTCCGGAAGCTGACCGCGCACGCCGCGCGGCACGGCGCCGGCCGCAACTACCTGGTGATGCACTCGGCCGGGTCTGGCAAGTCCAACACGATCGCGTGGCTGGCGCACCGGCTGACCTCGCTGCACACGCCCACCGATCCGGCCGAGCTGGCGCCGGGGGCGGCCGAGCGCGGGGTGAAGCCGGGCGAACCGGTGTTCGACAAGACCATTATCATCACCGACCGGACGAACCTTGACGGTCAGCTGCGCGAGACCGTGGGCAGCTTCGAGCAGACGCACGGGCTCGTGGTGAAGATCGACGGTAGCGACGGGTCGAAGTCGTCGCAGCTCGCGCAGGCGCTGTCCAGCGCCAGCGGGAAGATCGTGACCGTCACGCTGCAGACCTTCCCGGCGCTGGTGGACTACCTGCAGGCCAACCCGGTCGAGATCCAGGGCCGCCGGTTCGCCGTCATCGTGGACGAGGCGCACTCGTCGCAGTCCGGCGATGCGGCGACCGCCGTCCGCAAGGTGCTGCGCGGCCTCGGCCTGGACGCCGACGACGACGAGCAGGGCGCCGCGTCGGCCGCCAAGGGCGACACCGACGCCAGGCTCGAGCAGCTCGCCGCCGAGCGCGGCCAGGCCGCCAACCTGTCCTACTTCGCGTTCACCGCCACGCCGAAGGCCAAGACGCTGGAGCTGTTCGGCGACCTGCGCGAGGACGGCAAGTACTGGCCGTTCCACACCTACTCGATGCGCCAGGCCATCGACGAGGGCTTCATCCTCGATCCGCTGCGCAACTACGTCACCTACAAGACGTTCTGGAAGCTGGTCAGCAGGGACGCCAATGACGTCGAGGTGGACCCGGCCAAGGCCAACCCGATGCTCACCCAGTTCGCGTTGCTGCACGACTCGACCGTGGTGCAGCACGCACAGGTCATCGTGGAGCACTTCCGTTCCCAGGCGAGCGGCCGTCTCGGCGGGCGCGCCAAGGCCATGGTGGTCACCGCGTCCCGGCTCGCGGCGGTGAAGATGTCCCGCGCCATCAAGCAGTACATCGCCGACCACCGCTATGACATCGGCGTCCTGGTGGCGTTCTCCGGGACGTTGGACGTGGACGGCGAGGAGACCACCGAGGCTCAGGAGAACGGCATCTCCGAGAAGGAGCTGCCGAAGGCGTTCGCCTACACCCGCAAGGACGACAACGCCGTCAAGGCGGGCGGCAGGGGCAGGCCCGAGTACCGCATCCTGGTCGTCGCGGAGAAGTACCAGACCGGGTTCGACCAGCCGCTTTTGACGACGATGTACGTCAACAAGAAGCTGCACGGCATCGCGGCCGTCCAGACGCTGTCGCGGCTGAACCGCACCGCGGAGCGCAAGTCGCAGGCCGACCTGGCCGTTCTCGACTTCGTCAACGAGGCCGACGCCATCCAGGAGGCGTTCCGGCCGTTCTACGAGGACGCCGCGGCTCTGCCGTCCGACCCGAACATGCTCTACCAGGCGCAGAGCCGGGTCATGCGCGCGGAAATCCTGTTCGACGCCGAGATGCAGGAGTTCATGAAGGTCTACCTGCGTGCCGAGGGCGACCCGTCCGCCTGGGAGAAGGCGCAGCCGGAGCTGTACCGGCTGATCGAGCCGGCCGTGAGGCGGCACGCCGAGTTGCTGTTCGGCGACGACGAAGACGACTGGCAGCGTGCCGAGGACTTCCGCGCCGACCTGAACGACTTCTGCCGCAAGTACGCCTTCCTCGCGCAGATCATCCCCTACCGCGACGCCGATCTGGAGCGGCTGTACCGGTACGGCCGGTACCTGCTGACCCGGCTGGAGCGCCGCCGAGACGGAAGCGTCGACATCGGCGAGATCGATATGACGCACATCCGGTTGGAGAAGACCGGCGAGCACGATGCGAGCCTGTCCCCGGACGGTGAGAAGGCGGAGCTGAAGAGCTTCGGGGACGGCCAGGGAGGCGCCAAGGAGCCGGAGAAGTCCCCGCTGTCGGAGATCATCCAGCGGTTCAACGAGCGGTTCGGCACCCAGTGGACCGAGCAGGATGTGATCAAGCCGTTCAACGAGACGGTGGCCGACGAGCGGGTGCAGCTCGCGGCCGTGGCGACGCCGGACGATGAAGCGTTCGCGCCCGTCTTCGACGAGGTGTTCGAGGACAAGATGGCCGAGCACTTCGACTCGCAGGCCGAGCTGGGCCGCCGGTACTTCGACAAGAATGACGGCGACTTCCGGTCCCGGCTCAACAGCGAGATGCGCCGGGCGGCGTGGAACATGATCCGGCGTAACGCGGGCCTGTCGAAGACGGCCTGACCGGGGAGCCCATTGCGATGGACGCAAGATCACCCACGCTGCCACACTTGTGACAAGGCCAGTCAAGTCGGCAGCGTCCAGGCAGTGACGCGGGGATCGGAGCCGCCCACGGTGATCGGCGAACGGTATGAGCTGGTCGAGAAGCTCACGCCCGGCGGAATGGGGCAGGTCTGGCGCGGATACGACACCGTGCTGGACCGCCCGGTCGCGGTGAAGCAGATCCTCAGGGACAGGCTCGACACTCCCGAACAGGCCATGATGCTCGCCGAGCGGTTCCGCCGCGAGGCACGCGTCACGGCGCGCATCAACCATCCGGGCGTCCCGCAGGTCTACGACGCGGTACTCGACGACGAGTCGGCGGTGAACCTGTACCTGGTGATGGAGCTGGTGTCCGGGACGACGCTCAAGGCGTTCGTCCGGCCCGACCATCCGCTACCCGTCGCGTGGGCCGCGTCGGTGATCGCGCAGGTGTGCACGGTGCTGTCGTACGCGCACGCCATCCCGGCCGTCCACCGGGACATCAAGCCGGGCAACATCATGGTCGCCGACGACGGCACCGTGAAGCTGCTGGACTTCGGTGTCGCGGCGATCCTGCGCAGCGACGTCACGCGGCTGACCGAGGAGGGCACGTACGTCGGCACCCTCCGCTACATGGCTCCCGAGCAGCTCAAGAGCGCCCAGCTCAGCCCGCGGACCGATCTTTACGCGGTGGGCTGCGTCCTGTACGAGCTGCTGGTCGGCGAACCGTTCAATAAGGGCGCCACGCCGCCGCAGCAGATGTACCAGCAGTTGCACGAGAAGCCGACGCCGGTGCGCCGGCTTCGGCCGGACGTGCCCGAACCGCTGGAACGGCTCGTCCTGCAACTGATGCAGAAGAACCCCGAGCAGCGTCCCGCCGACGCGCAGGAGGTGTACGAGCGGCTGCTGCCGTTCCTGCCCGACCGCGGCGAGACCGGTGTCGCTCCGGGTGAGCTGCCGCCGGACGACGTCCCCGACCCGACCCGCCCCTACCGGACGCCGCTGGCTCCGCTGGCACGCACCCGCGCCGCCGAACCCGAGACGCTCCCCCCGACGCGGACGCAGCCGATGCCGGTCACCGACCCGAGCGGGGTGCGCGACGCGATCGAGGCGGCGTTCGCCGAGGCGGAGCGGCTGCTGGACGGCGAACGGTTCAGCCAGGCGGCCGAAGTCTTGGAGGCCGCCGTGGACCGGGCCGCGCCGGTCGTCGGCCCGGAGAACCCGCGCGTGCTGGAGCTGCGCAAGTACCGGGCCGTCGCGCTGTTCCTCGGGGAGAACTACCGGCGGGCCGCACCGGAGTTCGACCGGCTGGCCGCCGCGTACGCCCGCACCCGGGGCCCGCTCGACGAGGATGCGCTGGCCTGCCGCCGCCAGGCCGCGTTCAGCCGGGCGCAGCTCGGCGAGTCGACGACGGCGCTGCGGCAGTTCCGCGAGGTGTTGGACGGCTACCGCATGGCGCTGGGCGACGGCGCTGACGAGGTGCTGGCGATCCGCAGGGACATCATCATGCTGATGCTGGCCGAGCAGCGGATCGACGAGGTTCTACCGCTGCTCAGCGAGCTGCACCAGGACATGCTCGTACTCAAAGGCCCCGACGACCCGGACACCGCCGAACTCGCCGCCCTCCTCAACCACCTGCAAGAGACCGACGAGCGCCCCGCGACCACCTAGCCCCGCCGACCCGTCGGCCGCATCACGCTCCCGACGCCCGGACGACCGCGAGAAAGCGAGCCCACTGCCCCCGAGCCAACTCAAGGATGGGACCACCGGGCGCCTTGGAGTCCCGGATGCCGATGGTTCCATCGTTGGCGCGGGCCACCTCGACGCAATCACCGTTCGGCTCACTGTGTCGCGACTTGCGCCAGTGGAGGTACTTCATGATGACTCTCCGGACACGTCCCGGACGACCGTGATGAGGCGCGCCCACTGCGACCGAGTCAACTCAAGAACGACACCGCCGGGCGCCTTGGAATCACGGACACCGACGGTTCCATCGGTGCCCCTGGCCACCTCCACACAGTCCCCATTAGGAACGCTGCGGCTCGACTTCCGCCAGTGCGTGTACTTCACGCTCATGCCTCGGTCGCCTCGCGAACGGCCGCGACGAAGCGCGCCCACTGCGACCGGCTCAACTCAAGCACGGCGCCGCCGGGCGCCTTGGAGTCACGGACACCGATCATCCCGTCAGCGGCCCTAGCCACCTCCACGCACTCTCCGTTGGGACGGCTGCGGCTGGCCTTACGCCAGTGCTGGTACTTCGCGATCATGTTGGGGATTCCATCCCGTCGTCCAGTTCCTCTGCAACCTGAGTGAGGAAGGCCAAGCTCTTCGCCGGGGACAGGGCGATCCTCCTCAGCAGGTCGTAGTCTCCGGTATACCGTGCCACTTCCCGTCGTTCGGTGAATACGAGATCAGTGGTAGCAGTGTCAACCACAGCCATTGGTGGGTCTGCCTTCTCCGGGAAGGTGTAGAGCCAGAACGAGGTCGGAGGCATGAAGCCCCCTCGGCGGTAGGCGTTGTAACGCAGCACCCGCAGGGTGATGCGCGGCTCCGATGAGACAACTCCGACCAGGTGCCGGAGCTGGGCACGCATCACCTCGCGAGGCACACCGAGCCGATAGATCATGCACTCGTCGAGCACGGCCTCATAGGTGGGGCCCTCCGGGCTGAGGAGGTGCTGCTGGCGCCGCAGTCGGGCTTCGATCATGCGTTCGGGGCGGTATTCGAGGGGACCGGAAGCCCGATCTATCTCGATCAAGGCGTCAATGAACTCCCGGGTCTGCAAGACAGCGGGGATAGCGATCTGGTTGTAGCTGCGGATGGTCTTGGCGCCGGACTCCAGGTCGGCGTAGAGGCGCTGGCGGGGGCCCATGGTGTTGCCGATCTTGTCCCACCAGTGCTTGACGGACGCGGCGTGGGCGAGCTCGAAGACCTTCTTGTATTCCCGCCCCGTGACGTCGAGGGCCTTGAGAATGCTGACGACCTCGCCGAGGTCGGGGCGGATCTGGGCGTTCTCCAGTTTGGAGATCTTGGTGCGGTTGCAGTAGATGAGGCGGCCCAGCTCGTCGGTGGTGAGGCCGCGTTCCTCACGCAGCCGGCGGAGCTCTTTGGCGAGGCGGTGGCGTCGAACGTAAGGGCTGGTCATCGGCGACCTCCCGGGGGACTTGCGGACGCACCAGCACGCTGAGCACGCCCGATTACCGACGGTGCATGGATGCCAACGTTATGCGCTCGCCGATTCCCGCGATCGTCGAATGGCCGAATTCGGACACCGAACGTGCGTGCGCATCTGGAACGTTCTGCTTCCGCACGTTCCGAGGCGGCATGCAGCAATCGGCCGCCCGGCCGGAGAGTGACGGGCAGTTCACCTCTACCGATCGTGATGGCGTGTGAGCATTGGGCCACCGCGCAGGTGGCGCCCACCCGCTTCCCGACGAGACCAAGCCCCGCGAGGTGCGCATGCTTTCGACAATCCCCACGAACACGGTCACCGCGCCGCTCTACTGGCGGCGGACGTTCCCCGGCGCGCTGGAGCAGGCGCGGGCCGTCCGCCGGTTCGTGGCCTGCCTGCTGGCGGGCTGCCCAGTCCTTGACGACGTGATCCTCGCCGTGGACGAGATCGTGGTGAACGCGCTCCGCCACACCAAGTCCGGGCAGTGCGGGGGCTCGTTCACCGTCGAAGTCCTTTCCACGGGTGACCGCATCGCGGTGTCCGTCGCCGACCAGGGCGGTCCCGGTGAGCCGGCCGCGCGGGACGCCGGCGAGCTCGACGAGACCGGTCGCGGCCTGCGCACCGTGGCGCTCACCGCCACCAGCTGGGGCTGGCACGGCAACGACCGGGGCCGCACCGTGACGGCCGTCTTCACCAGAGGGCTGCCGGCATGACCGCCCCACACCACGCCCTTCACGCGTGGGTACAGCAGCGCGTGCACGCCTGCGTCTCCACCGCTCTGCGCGCCGACCCCGACGCCATCAACACGGCCGTCACCCATCTCATCGGGCACCTGGACCCGCACAGCCGACACTTCCTGCGCAACGCCCGCCCCCTCGTGCTGGGCTGCGCGACCGCGCTGATCGCCGTCCTGGAAGCCCACCGCCCGCAGACCGACCCGTCCGGCCGCCAGGTCTGCCGGGCCTGCCGCACCCCCGAGTGCCCGACCCTTCACCGCGTCGCCCAGGTGATGGCCGTCCAGGGCTCCCGCCCCCTCGCCATCGACCGCGCGGAAGCCTGGCGGAGGGCCGACGCCTGCCTGTCCCGGGACCGCCACCCGGTCCCCATCGAGATCCGCGAGTTCGAGTACGGATACGTGGCGTGGCCCGTCCACGGCCCGGACGCGAACGGCCCTCTCCTCGTCATCGACCGCCACACCGGCGCCCTGACCCGCTGGCCCAGACTCTCCCTGGAGACCCTGGCACTCCAGTACCGCGCCTACCTCGCCGCCCACTCCCCCACCAGAGACCGTCCCTTGGAGTGAACTTCCCTTTCTGACCGGTGTCCGGCCGAAAACGAGCGATATACGCTGGCAACGGAAGACAAGGAGGTGCGGGAGAACATGCGATTCCCGGACGCTTCCCGCGCCACGTGGCGCAAGAGCTCCAGAAGCAACGGCGCCGGTGGTGACTGCGTCGAGGTCGCCAACCTCGCGGCTGGCATCGGAGTGCGCGACAGCAAGGCCCCCGACTCCGGCCACCTCGTCTTCAGCCCGCAGGCATGGGCCGCCTTCGTGGCCCGAGCACGAGCCGGACGACACGACCTTTGACGCGCTCCTCGGCCTGGGTAGTACATCGAGCGGCAAACCGGCGCGTCCGACCCCACTGAGCGTGAACCCACCGAGAGCCGATCCGCCTTGACGGCGAATCGGCTCTCCCTGCCCCGCTATGCGCAAAGGTCCGTTTCACCCCAGCCTGAAAACCGGGGCACTGCGGACACCCCCGATCAGGGAAGCTCAGCGGCGGCAATCCACCGCGTCGCGCGCCCGGCGTCAACACCGTGTCCGCTGCCGCCGGGCAGGCCGTTGCGCGGACACTGCGTCCGGTGTCCGCGCGCTGTACGGCTGAGTCAGCGGCGGGGGTCGGTGCTTTTGTGGAGGACGGGCTTTTTCAGCGTGCCCGGGAAGACCTGGACCAAGTGGATTTCCAGGGGGCTGTTGGGGAGGTCGGCGGCGTCGCGGTTGCGTACGTGGACGCGGACGCGGTACGGGCCGGGGCCTGCGGCGGTCAGGGGCGGCAGGTTTGGTGGCGTGTCCATCGGCATGTAGAGCTTGGCGGTGCCGCGCGGGCTGTCGATGCCGACTTCCTGGACGCGGTCCCAGCCCTTGAGGACCAGCGGCGGGGCCTTGCGGTAGGCGCGCACGGTGACGCAGATGTCGTCGTTCTCCACACCGGTCATCACCGCGGCGGCCGGGCCGCTGGAGGCGACCAGGCCGTCCTTGATCGCCTGGCCGAACGGGTCGCTGGGGCTGGGTCCGTCGGCGATGTAGTAGCCGCCGCCCTCACCCGTGGTGACCAGGGCCGTCTTCTGCCGCACGGCCCTCGGGTCGCGCCGGACGGAGCGGCGGCAGGTCGCCTCGTCTCTGGCCTGTTCCTTCTGGTACTCGCGCTCCAGGCGTCGGCGCGTCTCGGCGGCCGCCCGCGCCTGGCGTAGCGCCACGTCCGGGCACAGGTAGGCGAGCACGGTCTCAAAACCGGCGCGTCCGCCCAGATGCCGCCATTCGTCCAGGGCGGCCGGGGTGGGGCGGCCCTGTGAGTCCATGCGCGTGCACACGCGTCGTCCCCGCCAGAGAAGCTCGCCGTCGTCGACGTCCTCGTGCAGTGGCTTCGCCGGGGAGTAGGCGGGGTAGTCGTGGCCGCGCACCATGCACAGATAGGCGTTCGCGTTCCCTGACCGGCATCCGCGCGATCGCCTCGATCCCCGCGGTTCCTTGGGCCTGCGGAAGGCGGACGCGGCCGGGCCGGCAGTCTTCCGGGCCGATCGCGGCGATCTCCTGACGTCCGTGGTCGCCGCCGACAGTGAGCAGCAGCATCACCGCCAACGCGAACGCCATGGCCCAACGACCGCGGCGTCGGCGCACCGTCAAATAGATCAGGCCGGCCGGGACGAGGGCAAGGAGGTCCCATCCGAGCGTGCGGGGCACGAGCGGCTCCCACAGGGCGGCGCAGCCTTCGCCCCATACCGCCAGGTCATAGGCGGCCGACAGCGGTTTCATCAGCCCGGCGACCAGGAGAATCGTCACCGCCGTCCACCCGGGCACCCGTGACCGTGTGCGCGCCCACACCATGAATGCGGGGCCGACGACGAGGAACGGCATGCCCGTCAGCCACTGCAGCGGCCCCAGCTCCATCCGCAGCCGCCATCCCCGGCACTCGGCGGCGCCCGCGAAGCCGAAGCCCATCCCCACCGTGGTGCCCCTGCTCAGGACGTTGAGCAGCAGTCCGAGCACAAGGGGAAGGGCGCTCGCCGCGAGCGCGGCCCACCACAACGTCCGGTGCCGGTCCTGACGGGGGGACATACAGAACCTTTCCGCTTCAGTCGCCAAGCGGCCCCGGCCTTAGCCGCTGACGTCCCGCTCGCGCCTGTCACTGTCCGACGGCAGCCGCCCGCGGTCGAACGCCGCGGGCATGGACGGATGGCCGCCGTACGCCTTGCTCTCGGCGACGGCTGCGAGCCGTCGGCGGGTGCAGCGGCGGCGATCCGGCGCCGCCGCTGGAGCTGTCCCAAAGGCGCACGGCTCGAAAGACCGGCATGCGCAGTACCGGGCCCCGCGTTCCGCCGGGTTTTCACCAGGGTTGACCCGGCTGAGCCCGGGCTCGGTCGGCGGGCGCCGACTTCGGGCGGTTCCGAGGCGGACGGCGGCGACCGGCGTGCTGTCCGGCGGTTCGCAAGCCGCGGGAGGGCCGTCCGGGCGGCGGGCCGAAGGGAGCCTGCCGCCCGGACGTGGCGCTCACGCGAGGAGGGCGGCGACCGCGTCCGCTGTGGCGGGGTGGTCGGCCAGCAGGGCGGCGACCGGCCCGGTGGGGTCGGACGGCCCGGTCGGCCAGTCGGGCGGCAGGCCCAACAGGGCGGCCACCGCGTCGCAGGTCGCGGGGTTCGCCGCCAGCAGGTCGCCAGCGGGGCCCGCGTCCACGGGCGGTGCGGGGGCCTCCGGCGGGGCCGACCAGGGCGGGGTCCAGGCGTCCAGGGCGGCCAGGGTCGCGGGGAAGGTGCGGCCCGCCTCCCTGATCAGGACGGGCACCATCTCCGCCGCGTGGTCCTTCAGGGTGGTGATGAGCTTCGGCAGCCACGGCAGCAGCACCTCGTCGGGCAGGCGCGCGAACGCCTTCGACAGGATCTCCACCACCAGCGACGCCAGCGACGGGACGGGTTCCAGGGCCTGGACGAAGCCGCTCAAATACAGCGGGAACGACGGGACGACCAGCGGGTTGTCCAGCAGTCCGTCGCAGCGCCTGCGCAGTTCGTCCAGCGGGAGCAGGCCGAGCTGCGTCTGCGCCGCCCACAGCAGGGCGACCTTGTCGGGGGCCTCCGGGTGCGACTGCTGAACGGCCAGTTCCAACTGCGTGTGGTCGCAGCCGAGGGACAGCGCCAGGCTCTCCATGCCGAGCAGGAACCCGAGCATCGCCGCGACCTGCCGCGCCCCGGCGTCGTCGTCGGCGAACGCGGTCGGCAGCAGCGTGCAGTAGTGCGCGTATCCCGCGGTCACGAACGACCGGCACCATTGCGGCAGTTCCGGTTCGGTCGCCTGGTAGTAGGAGATCAGCCGCCGGGCGCGGCGCAGCACCTCGGGAGCGTCGTCCACCGTGCGTTCGGCGGCCAGCAGCTCGACCGCGCGGGCGCCGAGTTCGTCGGTGAAGCGCCTGCCGCCGAGGTAGAGGATGGAGTCTTCCACGGCGGCGAGCGCCTGCGCGGCGGTGGCCTTCGGCGCGTACACGGTCTTGCGGAGCCGCTGCTCAAGCACCTGTTCGACGGTGACGCCCTCGTAGCCCAGCTCGACGATCGCCCGCATGTTGCGGCCGATCGCCACGTCCCAGCTCTCCTGGCTGGAGCGTTCGCCCAGGCGGCGCGTGCCGATGATGGGCCGGGCGGCGTCGGGCACCAGCCGGCGCAGGATCCACAGCAGGTCCGAGCACGGCCGCAGGTCGGGATCGGCGTCCAGGTTGAGCAGCGCCCGGTGGATCGTGCGTTTCTCCAGGTCGAAGCCGAGCGGCGCCAGCCGGTCGAGGACGTCGCGGGCCAGCGGGGGCAGGGCGTCGTAGCCGACCGCGCCCACCCGGTCGCCGCCGAGCAGGATCTCGCACAGGCGCGCGATGTCGCGGCGGCCCGGCACGGCGTCCTTCTCGATGCAGGTGACCGCGGCGTCCTGGAAGTCGTACGGCGTCGGCCGCCGCCGGCCGCGGATCCCGGCCAAAAGAATCGACGTCTCGTACACCGCGATGGCGTCGGCGGTGCTGGACGGGTAGCCGTTCTTGCGGGCCAGCCGGACGATGTCGACGCACCAGCCGAGCAGTTCCTGCTCGTCGATGCCGTGCGGGGCGGGCGCGGTGGTCAGGAAGCCCGACAGCCGGTCGGTCACCGGCCCGGGCCGCGGCTGCGCGGGCTTGGCGCGGCCCTTGCGCCGGCCGTCCAGCCGAAACGGTTTGATGCCGGTGCGCTGCAGCGCCTTCTTCCAGGTCGCGGCGGCGATCGACACCGAGCCGGGGGCGAGCCCGAACTGCGCCTCGATCGCCGAGTGGCTGGACGGGATGAGCCCGTACTGCCATTTCGTGGCGGTGCGCGGGCCGATCTCGAACCCCGTCGCGCCGTGCAGGCCGAACTCGGGGACGCGGCTGGCGGCGTGGAAGGCGCCGCACACGTACAGGCAGTCGGCGGGGTCGGCGCCCGAGGACGCCAGATGCTCGCGGATCCGCGTCCACATGTAGCGTTCGCGGTCCTCGTCCACCCGGGTGCGGGCGGCCCCCTCGGGCCGCAGCCGCCGGAACAGGCTGCCGATCAGCACCATGACCTGGCGGTAGGTGTCGTAGTCGGCGTCGACCAGCGGCTGCTCGACGTACTGGTCCCACCACTCCGACCAGTGCCGCACCTTGCCGTGGTGCAGCAGGTGCTCCTCCAGTTCCGCGAAGCCCGGCCGCAGGTCGCCGATCTCGACGCCGACCGCGTCGCCGTGCAGCGCCGCCTCGTCGTCCTCGCCCTCGCCGGCGCCGTCGGGTCCGCCGTCGCCGGCGGGGGCGTCGCGCGGCTCCCACTGGAAGACGTGGTCGGTCGACCGGTCCACCAGCACCAGTTCGACGCCGGAGGTGGTCAGCGCGTAGGAGATCGCCTGGTATTCGGCGGACGCCTCGGTGATCGGCGCGATGACGCTGAGCGGCGCCCACCGCTCGGGGAAGCCGTCGGTGTCGGCGGCGAACGCCTGCAGCGCCACCGGCAGGGTGCAGTTGTGCAGCTCGTCCAGCAGGGGCCGCAGGTCCTCGCACAGCTCCAGGTAGATGACCTTGGGCCGCTTGTCGCGCAGCCGGCGGACCATCGCCGTCGCCGAGGCGGGCGAGTGGTGGCACACCGGGAAGATCTCCAGCGGTTCGCGCAGCGCCCGGTCGACGTCCTCGACCATCCCGGCCAGGATCTGCGCGACGGGGCCGGAGCCGAACCGCTCGGCCGCCCCGAGCAGCTGCTCGCGCAGCCCGCCGAACGGCCCGGCGGCCACGGCGTCCAAGCCTGTCGCCCCGCCCGTCATGTCGTCGGTCGCCGTGCCGGTCATGACAGCTTCGCCAGCGCTTCGCGGCCGCCCTCCAGGAAGCCCTGCCACGGCCCCTGCTCGGCCTTGCTGCGCGGTTCGATGACGCCGTGCCAGAACTTGTTGAGGATGGCCAGGTCCTCCGGGCTGCGCCGGGCCAGCGACCCGACCAGCGAGGACGCCAGCGTCTCGGCGCGCAGTTCCCGTTCGCCGAAGAACTGGCTGTGCAGGATCGCGTCCTCCAGTACGCCGATCTGCTCGGCCGTCGACAGCGCCGACTCCAGCTTCTCGTCGTCGCTGCGGGCGGACGCGGCGGCGGCGCGCAGGTCGGCGAAGCTCTGCAGCAGCACCTCCAGCAGCGACGGCGCCACCTCCAGCTCGATCCGGTGCCGCCGCAGCAGCTCGGTGGTGCGGAACCGCACGATGTCGGCCTCGGCCTTCTTGCTGGTCACCACGGGGATGCGCACGAAGTTGAAGCGCCGCTTGAGCGCCGAGGACAGGTCGTTGACGCCCCGGTCGCGGCTGTTGGCCGTCGCGATGACGGAGAAGCCGGGCTTGGCGAACACGGTGTTGTCGGCGTCCAGCTCGGGGATGGAGATGTACTTCTCCGACAGGATCGAGATGAGGGCGTCCTGCACGTCGCTGGTGGCGCGGGTCAGCTCCTCGAACCGGCCGATCATGCCCCGTTCCATCGCGGTCATGATGGGCGAGGGGATCATCGACTCCCGGGACTGCCCCTTGGCGATCACCATGGAGACGTTCCAGGAGTACTTGATGTGGTCCTCGGTGGTGCCGGCGGTGCCCTGCACGACCAGCGTCGAGTTGCGGCAGATCGCCGCCGCCAGCAGCTCGGCCAGCCAGGACTTGCCGGTGCCCGGGTCGCCGATCAGCAGCAGCCCGCGGTCGGACGCGAGCGTGACGATGGCGCGTTCGACGAACGTGCGGTCGCCGAACCACTTCTGCGGAATCTCCCGGTCGAGGCCGTCGGAGCGCTCCGACCCGAGGATGAACGTGCGGACCATCCGCGGGCTCAGCCGCCACGAGAACGGCTTGTGCCCGTCGTCGATCGACTCCAGGTAGTCGAGCTCGTCGGCGTACTTGACCTCGGCGGGTGCGCGCAGCATCTCGTCGGTCATGGCAAGGGTCTCCTCAATGAACGTCGGTTGCGTGCGGGGGCGTCAGGTCAGGAAGTTCTTCAGTTCGAACACGAGCTTGTCGATGTGGCCGGACAGGACGGGGGTGCCCAGCTCCTTGAGCTTCTGCCGGTACCAGGGGTCGACGCCGGCGCGGCCGGAGCTGTTGACCGACCCGACCGGGATGAACTTCACGCCGAACCGGTGCAGCGACCGGAAGTCGTCGAGCAGGCCCCGGTCGTCGTAGAAGTCGGAGATCCACACCAGCACCGTGTTGCGCGGGTCGGCGATCTTCGGCCGGGCCATCCGCATCGCGACCGGCCCGTGCGTGCCACCGCCGAGCGTGGTGCGCAGCAGCACTTCGAACGGGTCGCGCACCCACGGCGTCAGGTCGATCGCGCGGGTGTCGTAGGCGATCAGGTGCACGTCCACCTTGGGCAGCCCGGCGAAGATGGACGCCAGGATGGTGCAGTTGACCATCGCGTCCACCATGGACCCGGACTGGTCGACCACCACGATCATCCGTGCGGGCGTGGTGCGGCGGGCGGTGTGCTTGTAGAACAGCCGGTCGACGTAGAGCCGCTCCTCCTGCGGGTCGTAGTTGACCAGGTTCTTCCAGATCGTCCGGTCGAGGTCGAGGTTGCGGAACACCCGCTTGGGCGGCACGCTCCGGTCGATCTTGCCGGTGCTGGTCTGCTCCACCCGCGTCCTCAGCACCTCGGCGACCTCGTCCACATACCGCCTGATCAGCGCCTTGGCGTTGGCGAGGGCCTCGTCCGACAGGTTGTGCTTGTCGCGCAGCAGCTGCTCGATCAGCGGCATGCTCGGGGTGAGCCGGCGGGCCAGCGCCGGGTCGGCGAGCACCTCGCGCAGCCGCATCCGGCTGACCAGGTCGCCCTCCAGGGTGGCCAGGAACGTTTCCAGGTCGGCGTCGGTGACCTCGAACCCCTGCCCGGCGCCGGACCCGCGCCCCGGGCCGGAGCCCTTCCCGGAGCCGTTCTGCTCGCCCTGGCCTGCGCCGCTCTGTTCGTCGCCCGATTCGCCCTGGCCGGGGCCGCGGCCGGCGCAGGCGCCGAGCGCGCGGCGCAGCCATTCGGCGTCGCGCTGCCAGGTGGCCAGCCGCTCCGCCGACACGTCGCCAGTGCCGGTGCGGAACGCGTTGAGCAGCAGCTTCGACACCACGGCCGTGCGCCGCACCCGGTCGCCGACGTCGCCTTCGGCCAGCGGGTCGCGGAACTCGGCCTCCAGTTCGGGGAACCGCTGCAGGACGGTGTCGACCGAGACGCCGGGGTCGAGCAGCGCCGCCGGGAGTCCGCGCTCCTCGACGACGGCCAGGCTCGCCGACTCCAGGGCGGGCTGCTCCTCGACGTCGAACACCTGCCCCAGCAGCCGCCACAGCAGCACCTGGCGGCGGACGTCATCGCTGTGGACGTCGTCGCTGTCGATCATTTGCGCAGCAGCCTTCCCGCGCGTTCAGTGAGGACGGCCACGGGGTCGCCGGACCGAACCTGGGCCTTGACGACCTTCGGGTCGGTGGGGCCCAGCGCCCAGTCGCCGTTGTGCGCCGCGACCGGTTGCTTCTTGACGGCGCTCTGCACGGCGAGCGGCTGCAGGCTCCACCGCCCGGCGTCCCAGCGGAGCAGGCCGATGCACGCCGTGGAGGCGGTGACGAGCCGCTCGGTGAGCGGGCCGCCCGGCGGCAGCCGGTCCAGGTCGACGGCGAGGATCTGGCCGCCCAGGTCGAACGTGCCCTCCCGCTTGACCTTGTAGCCCTCGACCAGCACCGGTTCGGCGATGTGCACCGGGTGGCGGTCGAGCGGCGCGACGGCCGGGGCCTCGGCGTCGGGGAGCCGGACGCGGGCCGTGGCGAACGGGTCGGCGGGCTCGCCGGCCTCGGCGCGCTCCTCGTCCCACAGCAGGTCGCCGCCGGCGGTCAGCCGCATGCCGGCGACGTTGACGGAGCGGTGCTCGGCGAGGGCCGCCAGCAGCGTCGGGTAGGCCGACAGCAGCTTCCACACCTCCGGGCCGACGATCGTGTCGACCTTGGCGGCGGAGACGGCGACGCGGACGAGCCGCACCGGCCCGTCGCCGTCGGCGGGCTCCAGCACCGCGTGCAGCTGCGCCTGGACGGCCGTGCCGTGCTCGTGGACGTCGACGCCGAGGGGCAGCAGCCGCCCGGAGACGGTGGCGGTGCCGCCCGTCCAGCCGCCCGAATGCGACAGCAGCACCGCGCGCGTCCACAGGTCGGCCCAGCGGCGTTCGGGGACCCGGTCCATCGTCGCGACCGGGGACGAGACGCGCAGCTCGGCGGCCATGCCGTCGAGCAGGACGGCGAGGCGGCGCAGCCGCGGCTCGCCCCACAGCGCCTCGACCGCCTGCTCGGCGGCCGACGCCAGCCCCTCGTCGACGCCGAGCCAGCCGGCGATGGCCAGCTCACGCAGCCAGGATCGAGCCGCGGCGAGCAGGTTGGCGGGCACCGGCTCGCCTTCGGCGGGGCGTTCCTCCCAGACGGCGCGGGACCGGCCGAGCGCGCCGTCGAGCCGGGCGAGCAGGGCGTCATGGGCCGCACCGAGCAGCGCGGCGCGCGCCCCCGCCAGCGCGGTCATCTCGGGGACGCCGATGGCGCCGCCGGCGACCTTGGCGGACGCGTCCGCCAGCGCCGTGCCGAGCGGGGACGCGCCCACCGCGGCGGCCAGCGCGTTGACCGCCTCGGTGTGCCGGGGGCCGAGCCGGGCGAGCCCGCCCGCCAGCGCGGCGTCGAACCCGGCGACCACCTCCACGGCCTCGGCGACGCCGGGCGGGCTCTGGGCGAGCAGTTCGGCGAGCTGTACCGCCTGCATCAGGCCACCGCCTTCCAGGCCGGGAACCAGTGCATCTCGGGGAGGGGCTCGGAGACGGCCGGAACCTGCAGATAGGTCAGGTGCCGAAGGAACCGGCTGAACACCATGGCGGCCGGTGCCTTCTCAAGCCTGCCCTTGAGCAGGAAATGCAGGTCGTCCCCCTCGGAGGCGTCCACCTTCAGGTAGCGGGCGACGCGGTCGAACCCGTACTGCCTGACCGCCTCGTCGATCAGCGCCTTGAGGTGCTTGCAGTGGCGGGAGCCTCCGGCGCCCGCGCACGGCCGGTTGTTGTTGGTGCTGCAGCTGAAGTTGTGCGTCCCGGCCGCGATCGACGAGACGTACACGCGGGCGATGTCCGAACCGCTCGACACCACCCCTTGCAACCGGCCCTCCGCCAGTTCGACGAAGGGCACCTTGGCCAGTTTGCGTGGTCGGAGGGGCGGCACCACGCGCACCGCGCTCCGTTCCTCCCACCCGGCGTCGCCGGAAGTCATGAACTTCGTCCTCCACCCTTGCGGTCCGTCGGATGGCGAACGTTGTATCGGCCTCCACCGACATTCGAGCCCCGCCCGCCGTCCCGGCTGGTCAGCGGCCACCCCGGTGACGAGCTGCAAACTTGATGCAGCTGCGAGTTATTTGCAATAGTGGGGCCATGACCTATGCGCTACCCGATCTGCCCTACGACTACGCCGCCCTGGAGCCTGCGATCACCGGCGAGATCCTCGAACTGCACCACAGCAGGCACCACGCCGCCTACGTCAAGGGCGCCAACGAAACCCTGGAGAGACTGGCGGAGGCACGCGACAAGGAGCAGTACGGCAGCCTGGTCGGGCTGGAGAAGACGCTGGCGTTCAACCTGTCGGGGCACGTGCTGCACTCGATCTTCTGGACGAACCTGTCCCCCGACGGCGGCGACCGCCCCGACGGCGAACTGGCCGACGCAATCGACGAGCACTTCGGATCGTTCGAGGCGTTCCGCAAGCAGCTGTCCACGGCCACGTCCACCGTGCAGGGCTCGGGATGGGGCGTGCTGGCCTGGGAACCGGTCGGCAGGCGCCTGGTGGTGGAGCAGGTCTACGACCACCACGGCAACGTCGGCATGGGCACCACCCCGCTGCTGGTCTTCGACGCCTGGGAGCACGCCTACTACCTGCAGTACCGCAACGTGCGCCCCGACTACGTCGAAAAGCTGTGGTCCCTGGTCAACTGGGCCGACGTCGCCGCCCGTTACGCCGCCGCCAAGAACGCCTAGGGCCTGTCTCGAAGTGTGATGAGTGGCGGCATGTCGCATGCCGGACGCAGCGAGGCATCGCGGCCGCGATCTGCGAACCGGCCGATCAGGCGGGCGGCCGGCGTCGGCGCGGCGTGCGCGGTGGCCGACCACCCGGGTTCGGCAGGCTCGCCGTCCGCTACCAGGCCACCGTCCACATCGCCACCATCAACGAACGGCTCTGGCCAACTTTGAAACACGCCCTAGGCACCCCAGGGCCATCCGACCGTGGCGCCCACCAGGCCGGGATCATGCTCAGAACACGTTCCCGCGCGGCCTGGTGGGCGCCGCTTACGCTAACCGCCTGCGGATCGCGGCGGCCCGTCGGGCCTGGGGATGGCGCCATCCGACATGCATGACCCATGGCGACAACAGACCGCGTTCGGGGCTGTTCTATGCCGGCGGCTTTTCCTGGGGGTCGCGGTGAGGGGTCTGGACGAAGCGAGGGCCGGGGCGGACGCGCCGTCACAGGGCCAGGCGACAGCGATGCGGAGCGGGGCCATCTCGCTGTCGCGGTGCCAGGCGAGGTCGGGGCGGGCGTCGTAGGCCGCCATCGACTCGGGGCCGAAGCACACGGCGGCCACGGCGGCGCGGGCGATGCCATGGCCGTCCACCGCCTCCATGGATCGCCTGACCGGCGCCGGGGACCCAGGCCGCCCCGGCGCCGGTCGAGTCGGACGGGGTGTCAGGAGGTGACGCGGAAGGTGGCGTCCTGGCGGTCGGTGACACCGGAGGAGGAACTGAGCGGGTCGATGCGTAGCAGGTAGTTGCTGTGCCGGAGATAGTAGGTCGGGTAGTTGTAGGAGCGGAACGACGACCACGACGCGTCGGCGAGACCCGCGGTGCGGTAGAAGGTGGCGTCGGCGCGGAACTGCGCGGTGCCGTCGTTGGAGTCGAGCCGGATGGCGAAATCGTAGTGCCGCAGATAGTAGCCGGGGTAGTTGACCGACTCGAAGGACACGCCGGACGCGTCGGCGAGGCCGGGCACCATGCGCCACATCTGGTCCTGGTAGGGGTCGAACGGATACGCGTCGATCCGGCCGACGAAATCCTGGTGCCGCACGAAACGGTCCGGGTAGTTGTACGACTTCAGCCGCACCCAGTTCGGCGTTCCCCAGCGGGAGATCAGGGCGTTGTACTCGGCGTCGGTGATACCGGCGATCGACCCGTGCTTGGAGTTCAGCGGCGGGGTGTAGTCGCGCTGGTTGAGCACGGTCCACGAGCCGGAGGTGATGTCGCTTGTGGACCAGGCGTAGTAGTCGTTGTTGACGGGGCTGTAGGAGTCGCCCCACAGCCGCCACCCGCTGCCGTCGTTGAGCTTGTGCAGCAGCGGCGCCTCGATCGCGCTGCCCTGGATCAGGCCGCTGGTGTAGGTGGTGAAACTGTTGGGCGCGCCGGTGGTGGACCGCGCCCCGTAGAGCCGGCCGTCCGACAGATTCTTGTAGTACATGTAGGTGATTCCGCCGTCCACGACGATGTCGCCGTCCAGGACGCCGAATCCGGGGCTGAAATAGGTCTGCGGGCTGGTGACGGTCTGGAAGTCGGTGGTGTAGTTCACCCAGAAGACGTCGGCGGTGGAGTAGACGATTCCGTACTGGCTGCGGGAGGCGTCCCAGAACACCGTCGGCGCCCACGTGTGGTCGTCGGTGGTGTGCATCCGCAGGCGGCGGTAACCGGTGAACGATGTCAGGTTCGTCGAGTCCCACACGTGCAGGTACTGGCTGTTCAGGCTGAAGTTGGTGCCCTTGAGGTCGGTGGCGATGACCACGAACGCGCCGTCCAGCTTGCGGTACACCTGCGGGTCGCGCAGGCCCTGCTGCCCGGCCGTCGGCGTGACGACCGGGTTGTTCTGGTTGAGCGGCGTCCAGTTCAGGCCGTCCCGGCTGACCGCCAGGTGCAGGCCGTAGTCCGCGCCCAGGCCCTGCGGCGACTCGGTGAAGTAGGCCATCACGTAGGCGCTGTACGTCGCCGCCGACGCGGCGCGCGGGAAGCCCGCCACGCCGGCGGCGGCGAGCGCGGCGGAGGCGAGGGCGGTCCGGGTGAATTCTCTCCGGGAAAGGGTCACGGGGCTGGCCTTTCTTCTCGGAAGCGGGCTGCGCTCGGGGCTTTCGGAGCGCGCAGCGGCAGGCCGGTTCGCCAAGACGAGTGCCTTGCAAGAATGCGGATCAAAGCCGCGCAGCTGAAACGGCGCGGCGACCCGACGCCTCGCGTCGGGGCTCCTGCCGCAACACCACCGACCCCGGCAGGAGAAACCGCGTGGGAGCCTCAGTGTTAGAACGCCGCTCAAAACGTGTCAAGACCGGACCGGGCGGCTTGTGCCGCGGCGGCCGGGCCCGCGCGGTCCATATGCTCGGCGGATGCCGGCCGGGGCGGCCGCGGATTCGGTTCGCGCATGCGCTCGGCCGCGGAGACCCCCGGCACATGAAATTTCATGCGGCGTGCCGCGCGGCTCCGCCGCCTTGACCAGCCGGGAACGGCTCGGGCGCCGCCGGCGGGGCACTTGGCACGCCCGAGAGGGTCTTGACGGACCTCACGGCGTCGTGTTTGCTCCGGCTCACCACCACCGACGCCATCCCGCCCCGAGAAAGGCCGCACTGGACGCAAAAATGTTAGCGCTAACAAGAAGTGCTCCGACACCCCGCCCCGCCCCCAGGCGACCCCTGGAGGAAGGTCGGCCCACCCATGTGAGCGTTAACGCTTACCCACCCGAGAGGCCACCGCCTTCGCGGCCGCGGCTCGGGTGAAGACGGCCGAGGGGCCGAGGCAAGGGCGTGCCGGTGCCTGGTTTCTCAGCCCCGGTAGGTTTCCAGGAGGCGCAGCCAGATTTCGCTGATGGTCGGGTATGCGGGGACCGCATGCCACAGGCGGGCGAGCGGAACCTCGCCGACGACGGCGATGGTCGCCGAGTGCAGCAGTTCCGCGACGCCGGCGCCGACGAAGGTCACGCCCAGAAGGGTCTCGCGGTCCAGGTCCACCACGGCGCGGGCGCGGCCCCGGTAGCCGTCGGCGTACAACGCGGCCCCGGCGACGCCGCCCAGGTCGTAGTCCACCGCCCGCACCCTGCGGCCCTGCCGCTGCGCCTCGTCGAGGGTGAGGCCG
Organism: Actinomadura sp. NBRC 104425; assembly: GCF_030269545.1. Lineage (GTDB taxonomy): Bacteria > Actinomycetota > Actinomycetes > Streptosporangiales > Streptosporangiaceae > Spirillospora > Spirillospora keratinilytica. The sequence goes on from NZ_BSTN01000029.1 coordinate 59,187, forward strand.
ACCGCCGCGACCTCGGGGTCGGTGAAGACCACCTGCGGCACCGCCTGCCGGTCCGCGGTGGCGACGCTGCGTCCCCACGGCGCCAGGTCCAGTTCGCGGCCCGCGGCGCGGTCGGCGATCACCGTGCCGAAGATCCGTCCCTGGTATTTGCCCTGGTGGGTCAGCAGGGCCCGGCCGGTGACGTCCCCGGCCGCATACAGCCAGCCCCCCTCGACGCCCACCGCCAGGCCGGTGTCGTCCACCTCGATCGGCTTGCCCGCCTCCAGGCCGACGCTCTCCACGCCGAGATCGGCGGTCGCCGGGACGCGGCCGGTCGCGAACAGCACCTCGTCGGCCGTGAGGGTGCCGCCGCCGTCCAGGATCAACGTCACCGGGCCGTCGCGGCGCACCTCGGTCACCGACGTGCCGAACCGCACGTCGACCCCGGATTCGCGCAGGCTGTCGGCGACCAGCTCACCGGCGAACGGCTCCAGCCTCGACAGCAGCCGCCGCCCCCGCACCAGCAGCGTCACCTCGCTGCCCAGCGCCCGCCAGGCGGTGGCCATCTCGACCGCGACGACGCCGCCGCCGACCACCGCCAGCCGTTCCGGCACCGTCTGGGAGCCGGTGGCCTCGCGGCTGGTCCACGGACGGGCCTCGGCCAGGCCGGGCAGTTCCGGCAGCGCGGCGCGGGTGCCCGTGCACACCGCCACCGCGTGCCGGGCGGTCAGGACGCGGCGCCCGCCGTCGGGCGTGTCCACGGCCACCCGGCGTTCCCCGTCCAGCCGGCCGTGCCCGCGCACCAGGGTGATCCCGGCGCCGTCCAGCCAGGCGACCTGGCCGTCGTCCTTCCAGTCGGAGGCGAAGGAGTTTCTGCGCCGCAGCACCGCCGACGCGTCCAAAGCGCCGGTCACCGCCTCGCGCGCCCCGGCGACCCGCGTCGCGTCGGCGCGAGCGGCGACCGGACGCAGCAGCGCCTTGCTGGGCATGCACGCCCAGTACGAGCACTCCCCGCCCACCAGTTCGGCCTCTACCAGCGCGACCGTCAGCCCGCCCGCGTGCGCCCGCTCCGCGAGGTTCTCGCCCGTCGGCCCGCCGCCCAGCACCACGACGTCGAATTCGTCCACCGCCCCATCCTTCCTGAATGTCCCGCGTGCTGAAAGATGCCGCCGGTCAGCACGCGTGTCACTGTGGTCCCTGCGGCGCACGGGGGTTGCCGCGCGGGCGGAGGGTCGCGTTCGGCAGCGGCGGCGCCGGGAGGCGGTCCCCGGCGTACCCTTCGACCTTGCCGAACCGCTCGGAGGCAGCCTGCCATTCCCGCCGGGCCCGGGCGATCTCCTCGTGGGTGCGGCCGACGAAGTTCCACCACATGACGATGCGCTCCTCGAAGGGCGCCCCGCCGAGCAGGATCGCCCGCGCCGGGGCGCCGGTCGTGTTCTCCAGGGTCAGCGTTCCCGTTCCGGGGGCGAGATAGCCCAGCTCGCCGCGGTGCACCGGCGTGCCCGCCATCCGCACCTCGCCGAGATCGACCAGCAGGCCGTGTTCGAAACCGGCGTCGACCGCGAGGGTCACGGTCGCGTGCGGGTCGAGCGTCAGTTCGGCGCCGAGCAGCGGCGTGAAGGTCGGGACGGGCGAGGTGACACCGACCAGGGAGCCGAGGAACACCCTGGCCTCGCCCCCGTCCAGGCGGACCGGGCGCGGCACGTGGTGGTGGAAGTCGCGGGCGGTGTGGCGGTGCCGTTCCGGCAGCGCCACCCACAGTTGCACGCCGTGCAGGATCGTGGTGCGGGCGGTGGAGACCTCCGAGTGGCTGATCCCGTATCCGGCCGTCATGAGGTTCAGCTCGCCCGGGTGGACGAGGGCGTGCGTGCCGAGGCTGTCGCGGTGCTCGATCTCGCCGCTGAACAGCCAGCTCACCGTCTGCAGGCCGGTATGGGGGTGCGGGGCGACGTCCATCCCGCCCGTCCGGGCGACGTCGTCGGGCCCGTAGTGGTCGGCGAAGCACCACGCGCCGATCAGCGGCCGGGCCCGCTGCGGCAGGGTGCGGCGCACCGTCATCGCCCGGGGGCCGCCGAGGGGGACGTCTCTGGCGGCGAGCACCTCGACCCGCGGTTCGACCTCGACATCGCTCACCGTTGAACGCCTTCCGCTCGGCTGCCTCTTCGGCCGACAGGTACAGCACCGCCGCCCCGGCAGGTATTTCGCCCCCCGGCGGGTCAGGTGCGGCGGGCGCGGGCCTCGCTGGGGGTGCAGCCGTAGCGGGTGCGGAAGAGGCGGGCGAAGTGGGCCTGGCTGGAGAAACCCCACCGGTAGGCGACGTCGGCGATCGTCGTGCCGGCGGTGTCGCTGCCGGTGAGCTGCTCGTAGGCGCGCCGGAGGCGGCGTTCGGTGATGTAGCGCGACGGCGTGGTGCCGGTCGGTTCGAAGACGCGGCCGAGGTGCCGCACCGAGACGCCGAGCACGCCCGCGATCTGGCTGGGGGTCAGGCGCGGGTCGTGCAGGTGGCGTTCGATGTAGTCCTCGGCGACAATGCGCAGCGCCTGGTAGGTGCCGGGAGCGGACCGGTCGCCGGACCGCTCCCGGCCCAGCAACCTGATCAGTTCGAGCACGTCGTCGCGGGTGCCGCCGGGGGTGCCCGCGACCATCCCGGCCAGGAGGGTGCGCAGGCTCGCGACCAGCTCCCCCTCGCGGGCGGTGCCGCGGCCGAACAGCATCGGCGCGGGGACGCCGCCGGTCATGCACTGCTCGACGAACAGCGTCCGGGGGATGTCGACCAGGAACTGCCGCATCATGCCCGAGAAACCGAACAGGTAGGGGCGCCGCGTGTCGTACACGACCAGCTCTCCCGCGGTGGCCGACAGGCAGCCGTTCTCGTGCATGAACACCGCGTCGCCCTTGACCAGCAGTGTCACGAAGACCGAGTCCTTGGGGACGGACCGGGCCATCTGGGGACTGCGCTCGATGGCGTGCGCGTTGCCGCTGATGTCGGCCAGGCGCACGCCGCCGAGTTCGAAATTGGTCTGCCGGGCCAGCAGCCCCCGTTCGGAGTAGGAGGTGCAGGACAAGCCGACCAGGGCCCTGCGGTTGTAGTCCTCCCAGTAGGCGATGCGGTCGCGAGGGGCGATCTCCTCGGTCGTCGCCCGGGAGATCACGGGGGGAGCGGTCGCCGGCACGGTCAGCCTCCTCCCAGTTCGGGATGTTTCGCGAAGTCTAGCCCGTTGTGATGGCAGTCACATCGCCAAGTAGCCCCCGTCCACCGGCAGGACGGCGCCGGTGACGTAGGAGGCGGCGGGAGAGCACAGAAACGCCGCCGCGGAGGCGACCTCGCGGGGTTCGCCGAACCGGCCGTAGGGGATGCGCGCCCGCACCGCCGCCCCCGCCTCCGGGTCGTTCAGCAGGCCGCGTGCCAGCGGGGTAACGATGAAGCCCGGCGCGACCGCGTTCACCCTGATCCCGTCGGCGGCGTACTCGGCCGCCAGCGAGCGGGTCAGCTGCGACACCCCGCCCTTGCTCGCGCTGTAGGCGGGCCGGTCCCGGCTGCCGCCGAAGGCGAACATGGACGAGACGTTGACGATCGCGCCGCCGCGGCGGGCCAGCGCCGGACGCGCCGCCTGGCAGGCGATCATGGTCGCGGTCAGGTTGACCTCCAGCACCAGCCGCCACTGGTCCAGCTCGTACTCGTCCCGGTCGCGGCTGATCCCGGCGCAGTTGACCAGGGCGTCCAGCGGGTCGGCGGCGGTGATCAGCTCGGTCAGGGCGACGTCGTCCAGCACGTTCTCCTCGACCACCCGCACCGCCGGGTGCTCGGGCGGGCCGTCGCCGGGGGCGGGGCGCAGGCCGACCGCGGTCACCTGCGCGCCGAGTTCGGCGAACAGCAGCGCCGTCGCCGCGCCGATGCCGGACGTGCCGCCGGTCACCAGCACCGTCTTGTCCGCGAACAGCCGCGGGTCGAATCCCGTGGTCATGGCCGCACCAGCACCTTGATCTCCTCCTTGCTCGCCAGCAGGGCCGCAAAGCCGTCGCGGACCACGTCGTCGAGCGGGACGACGGCGGTGACGATGGCGGTCAGGTCCACCCCCTCTTCGGCGACAAGCCTGATCAGCTCGGGGTGGACACCGCGGTAGCCGACGCTGGCGATGATCGACTGTTCGTTGTTGACCAGCGCGAACGCGTCGATGGCGACGGTGCCGCCGAGGCCGACGAGCGTCACCCGGCCGCCCCGGCGGGTCGTCTCCAGGCAGGCGCGCAGGGTCGCCTCCGCGCCGACCGCCTCGAACGCCACGTCGGCGCCCTCGCCGCCCGCCGCCGCGCGCAGCGCGCCGCCGCCGGCGTCCTCCACCGCCTCGGCGGCACCCAGGCGCAGGGCCAGTTCGCGCCGCCGCGGGGACGGGTCCGCGGCGACGACGCGGCCCGCCCCCCGAAGGGCGGCGAGCTGGACGATGAGCAGGCCGATCGGTCCCAGCCCGACGACCGCGACGGTCTCCCCCGCCCGCAGCCCCGACCGGTGCAGCGCGTGCAGGGCGACCGCGGCGGGCTCGAACACCGCGGCCTGCTCCAGCGACACCCCGTCGGGCAGCCGGTGCACCATGTAGGCGGGCACGACGGCCGTCTCGGCCAGGCCGCCGTCGCCCATCAGCCCGGCGAAGCCGAAGTGGCGGCACAGGTTGTACTCGCCCGCCCGGCAGCGCGGGCACGCGCCGCACCGGTAGTGCGGTTCGACGGCGACCCGGTCGCCCGCGCGCAGGCCCGACACGTCCGGGCCGACCCGCGTCACCGTCCCGCAGAACTCGTGGCCGAGCACCAGCGGGGCCGTCCGGCCCGACTCCGGGTGCGGCTCGGCCACCGGGATGGCGTGCGGGCCGTCGGCGTACTCGTGCAGGTCGCTGCCGCAGACCCCGCAGTACGCCACGCTGATCGCCACTTCGCCCCGCCCGGGGACGGGCGCCGGGACGTCCACGACCCGGACGTCCCGGGCGCCGTACCAGACCGCCGCCTTCACGCCACGGCCTCCGCGGTGCCCTGCGCGGCGCGGCGCCGCACGACGGCGGGGGCGGTCTCCCGCAGCCCCGTGGCCAGCAGTACCACGATCACCGCTCCGCCGGCCGCGATGTACATCGCGGCGCGCAGGCTCCACTGGTCGGAGGCCCAGCCGGCGACCATCGGGCCGAGGAAGCCGCCGGCCAGCTCGCCCACGCCCATGATCACGCCGAGTGCGGTGGCGAGCGCGGCGCGCGGCACGGTCTCGGCCGGGATGGTGGCCATGAACAGGGTGAAGCAGCCCAGCCCGGTGTAGGTGAGCACCATGAGCAGGCCCAGCAGCACCGGGTTGTCGACGTACACCACCGCGAGCGGGCAGCACGCCGCCAGGACGGTGAAGCCGATCAGCGCGGGCTTGCGGCCGATCCGGTCGGAGATCCCCGGGGTGGCGAACCCCCACAGCACCCACGCCACGCCGAGGCAGGTCATGACGGCGCTCATGGTGCCCGGCGCGAAGCCCTTCTCGTCGGTGAGGTAGGTGGGGGTGAACGTGATGATGGTGACGAACCACGTCAGGTAGCAGCAGGCGATCAGCATGCAGATCACCACGTTGCGGTTCGCGAGCACCTGCCGGATGGTGACCCCGCTCCCGGCGGGCGCGGTCTCCTCGGCGGGCGCGACGTCCTCGGCGAGCGCAGCGCGCCTGGGCGGACGCTCCCGCACGTACTTGGCGATCAGGGCGGCGACCACGATGCCGGGGATGATGGTGACGAAGAACGTCGTCCGCCAGCCGACGGACTCGGCGAGCCGGACCACCACGATCGGCGCCACGATGCCGCCGAGCAGGCCCGCCGAGGAGCCCTGCAGCAGCCCCATGTTCAGGCCGCGGCGCGCCGGACGGGACGCCTCGGCCATCAGCGACTGCGCCATCGGCAGCACCGCGCCCTCGGCGGCGCCCATCAGCGCACGTGCGGCCAGCAGCCCGAGGAATCCCGTCGCCAGGGCCGACGCCGACGAGAACAGCGAGAACAGCAGGACCGCGGCGATGAGGATGGGCTTGCGCCGGCCCAGGCGGTCCGAGAGGCGCCCGGCGAACATCCCGGCCAGCGCCCAGGTGAGGGCGAGGACCCCGGACAGCATGCCGAGCTGCGCGTTGGTCAGGCCGATGTCGTCGTCGAGGTAGGAGGCGAGGTAGGCCAGGGCCTGGCGGTCGAAGAAGACGAACCCGAACGCCAGGAACAGCATCACCAGCAACCGGTTCTCGTACCGGTCGGCGGAGGGGGTGGGGGGTGCCACGGCGACGGACCTGTCAGCGCAGCAGCGAGTCGACCAGGTCGGCGCCGAGACCGACCTCCTCGTAGTGCTCGCGGCACATCTTGAGGTAGTCGTGGACGTCGAAGTAGCCCTCGGGTTCGCCGTTGTCGTCCAGCCAGATCAGCGGGCCCTTGACGATGAACAGCGTCTTCATCGGCTCGCCGCTGTCGTAGGCGACGAGCGTGTGCCCCTCGCCGGGGGCCTCGTAGACGAAGTCGCCCGCGGTGGCCGTCCACGACCGCTCCAGGTAGCCCCACTTGCCGGAGATGGTGTAGGCGAAGACCTCGTGGGGGTGGTAGTGCCGGTTGACCAGTCCGGCCTCCTTGGCCCGCAGGATGTCGGACCAGGTGTTGTCCTTGATGTTGATCCACAGCGGGCGGGAGCCGACCGTCTCGGTGAACGGCACGTAGTAGCGGTCGTCGTCGGTGGCCACCTTGGACAGGTAGACCTCGGGCAGCGCGTCGGGCTTGACGGAGTCCGCGATGGGCTTGATGTCCTTCCAGAACTCCGAGCTGGGCGCCTCGGGCATGGTCCGTACTCCTCTCGGTCGCGTTGCCGAGAGTGAACCGCGTCACTCCGACGCCCGTCTTTCCCGTACACGACGTCCGCATTTGCGCATTTCGGACATCGCGCAGCGCGTCCGCCCGGATGGGCGCGGCCGGTGCGGTCAGGGGCGCAGGGCGCGGGTGAGGGCCAAGGCGGCGGTGCGGACGGCGGGCGCGTAGCGGGCGGCCCGCATTCCGCTGCTCCAGCCCGACAGCGACAGGGCGGCGACGACCCGGCGGCCGGGGCCGAAAACGGGGCTGGCGACGCAGGTGACGCCGGGCCCGGACTCCTCCCGGTCGTAGGCCACGCCCTCCCGGTGGATGCGGCGCAGTTCGCGCAGCAGCAGGCCCGGGGCGGTGATGGTGCGTTCGGTGAGTCGGGGCAGCGGGGCCGACAGCAGCGCCTCGACGGTCTCCGGCGGGGAGAAGGCCAGGATCGCCTTGCCGACGCCGGTGGCGGTGGCGGGGACGCGGCCGCCGACGGCGGACGGCAGCGAAGGCCCGCCGGGCGCGGTGAGCTTCTCGACGTAGACGACCTCGCGGCCGTCGAGCACGGCCAGGTGCACGGTCTGGCGGGTGGCCTCGCGCAGGTCGGACATGAACGGCACGGCGGCCTCGCGCAGGACCCGCTGGCGCGGCACCCGCTGGCCGATTTCGAACAGGGCCAGGCCGAGGCTGACCTTGCGGCCGTGCCGTTCCAGCAGCCCGGCGCGCACCAGGTCGCCGGTGATCCGGTGGACGGTCGACCGGGGCAGGCCGGTGCGGCGGGCGAGTTCGGCGGCGCCGACGGCGTCGTCTCCCGCGCGGAACGCGCCGAGGACCGCCGCGATGCGCGACGGCAGGGAGTCCCCGGCAGGGGCGGGCGTCATGGCCGGCGTCATGGCCGACAGGGTACGCGTCCCGCCAGGCGGGACGGATTCCTTGTCGCACCCGGGCTGCCGCGCGCACCCTGACGGCGGCGACGACGAAAGGAAACACAGGTGAACGTGGTGAAACGCGCCGCTGTTCGGGGGGCGGCATGCTGAGCGCGGCCATCGTGGGGTCGGGCAACATCGGCACCGACCTGCTGGTCAAGCTGCTGCGGTCGGAGACGATCGAGGTGCACTCGATGGTGGGGGTGGACCCGGAGTCCGACGGGCTCGCCCGGGCGCGCCGCCTGGGCGTCGAGGCCAGCGCGGGCGGCGTGGACTGGCTGCTGGCGCGAGACGACCTGCCCGACATCGTGTTCGAGGCGACCTCCGCGAAGGCGCACCTGGCCAACGCCCCTCGCTACCGGGAGGCGGGGATCCAGGCGGTCGACCTGACCCCGGCGGCGGTGGGGCCGTTCGTGTGCCCGCCGGTCAACCTGGCGAACCTGGCCGGCACCCCCAACCTCAACATGATCACCTGCGGCGGGCAGGCGACCATCCCGATCGTCGCGGCGGTGTCGGCGGTGGTGCCGGTGCCGTACGCGGAGATCGTCGCGTCCATCGCCTCGCGGTCGGCGGGGCCGGGCACGCGCGCCAACATCGACGAGTTCACCCAGACCACGGCCCGCGCGATCGAGCAGGTCGGTGGCGCGGCCCGGGGCAAGGCCATCATCATCCTCAACCCGGTCGAACCCCCGATGATCATGCGGGACACGGTGTTCTGCGCGATCCCGCCGGACGCCGACACCGAGGCGATCGCCGCGTCGGTCACGCGGATGGCCGCCCGGGTCGCCGAGTACGTCCCCGGGTACACGCTGCGCGCCGAACCGCAGTTCGACGACGCCCGCGAGGACTGGGGCGGCAACGCCCGGGTCGCGGTGTTCCTGGAGGTCAAGGGCAACGGCGACTACCTGCCGCCCTGGGCCGGCAATCTCGACATCATGACGGCCGCCGCCGCGCGCGTCGGCGAAGAGCTGGCGCGGCACGCGGCCGAGGAAAAGGTGAAGCAATGACCGAGGAGAACGGCGCCAAGCGCGTCAGGATCACCGACTCGACGCTGCGCGACGGCAGCCACGCGATGGCGCACCGCTTCACCGAGGAGCAGGTGCGGGGCGTGGTGCACGCGCTGGACTCGGCCGGGGTCGAGGTGATCGAGGTGGCGCACGGCGACGGCCTGGGCGGCTCCTCGTTCAACTACGGCTTCTCGCTGGAGGACGAGATCAAGCTGATCGCCGCGGCCGTGGACGAGGCCACCGCCGCGCGCATCGCGGTGCTGCTGCTGCCCGGCGTCGGCACCGTGGAGGACCTGCGCCGCGCCCACGACGCGGGCGCCTCGGTGGCGCGCATCGCCACCCACTGCACCGAGGCCGACGTGTCCCTCCAGCACTTCGCCGCGGCCCGCGAACTGGGTATGGAGACGGTCGGGTTCCTCATGCTGTCGCACCGCATCGGCCCGCGGGAACTGGCCCGGCAGGCGCGGATCATGGTGGACGGCGGCGCCCAGTGCGTCTACGTCGTGGACTCGGCCGGGGCGATGGTCCTGGCCGACGCCCAGGCCAGGGTGCGCGCCCTGGTCGAGGAGATCGGCCACGAGGCGCAGGTCGGGTTCCACGGCCACCAGAACCTGTCGCTGGGGGTGGCCAACTCCGTCCTGGCGGCGCAGAACGGCGCCCGGCAGATCGACGGGGCGCTGTGCGCGCTCGGCGCGGGCGCCGGCAACGCGCCCACCGAGGTGGTGGCGGCCACCTTCGAACGCCTCGGCATCACCACCGGGGTGGACGTGCAGGGGGTGCTGGCGGCCGCCGAGGACGTCGTCCAGCCGTTCCTGCCGCGCCTGCCGTTCGCGGACCGGTCGGCGATCACCCAGGGGTACGCGGGCGTGTACTCCAGCTTCCTGCTGCACGCCGAGCGCGCGGCCGAGCGGTACGGCGTGCCCGCCCATGAGATCCTGCAGCGGGTCGGCGAGGCCGGGTACGTCGGCGGCCAGGAAGACATGATCATCGACGTGGCGCTGCGCCTGGTGGAGGAGCGCGAACACGGCGTCAGTGGCGGCGCTGGGTCTCCTCCAGGTAGCGCAGGACGGCGGTGACGCGGCGGTCCGCCCGGTCGGTGGGGGCCAGGTCGAGCTTGGCGAAGATGTTGCGGATGTGCTTGTGCACGGCGCCTTCGGTGACGACGAGCCGTTCGGCGATGGCGCTGTTGCCCAGGCCCTCGGCCATCAGCGACAGCACGTCGCGTTCCCTGGGGGTCAGGCGCTGCAGCCCGCTGTCGGTGCGGGTGCGGGTGAGCAGCTGCGCGACGACCTCGGGGTCGATGGCGGTGCCGCCGTCCGCCACCCGGTGCAGCGCGTCCAGGAACTGCTCGACCCGCCCCACCCGCTCCTTGAGCAGGTAGCCGAGCCGGTCGGCGCCCCCGCCGCCGAGCAGTTCGGTGGCGAACGCCTGCTCCACGTAGGCCGACAGCACGAGCACGGCCAGCTCGGGGTGGCGGCGGCGCGCCTCCACCGCCGCCCTGATCCCCTCGTCGGTGTGGGTGGGCGGCATCCGCACGTCGACGATCGCGACGTCGGGTTTGTGCTCGTCCACGGCCGCCAGGAAGGCGTCCGGGTTGTCGGTGGTGGCGACCACGTCCAGGGACTCGGCGCGCAGCAGCAGCGCCACCCCCTCCCGCAGCAGTGGGTCGTCCTCGGCGATCACGATCCGCATGGCAGCTCCACCTGGAGTATCGTCGGCCCACCGCGTGGGCTGGTCAGGGTCAGGCGGCCGTCGTGCGCCTCGACGCGGCCGCGTATTCCGGCGAGCCCGGAGCCCCGCTGCGCGTCCGCGCCGCCGACGCCGTCGTCCTCGATCCGCAGCAGCAGCCGGGCGCCTTCGCGGCGGACGACCACGGTCGCCCGCCGGGCCCGGCTGTGCCGGGTGATGTTGGTGAGCGCCTCGGCCGTCACGAAGTAGGCGGTCGCCTCGACGGACGCGGCGCACCGTCCGGGGACGTCGACGTCCACCGTGCAGGGCACCCCGCAGTCGGCGGCGAGCCCGGCCAGCGCGCCGGCCAGCCCCCGGTCGACCAGCACGTGCGGCAGGATGCCGCGCACGACCGTGCGCAGCTCGGCCAGCGCCTGCTCGGCGGCCTGCTGCGCGCGTTCCAGCGCGGCGTCGGCGTCGGCGGGGTCGCGGGCCAGCGCGCGGCGGGCCACGCCGATCATCATGGTGACGCCGACGAGCCGGTTCTGGGCGCCGTCGTGCAGGGACCGTTCGATACGCCGCAGCTCCATCGCGTGGGCGTCCAGCGCGGCGGCGCGGGTGGCCGACAGCTCGGCGATCCGCAGCGACAGGTCCATGTCGGCGGGCGGCGCCAGCAGCCGCCGCCCCGGCCACGCCTGCAACCGGGCCATGCCCGGCCCGGCGACCAGGAAGGCGACCCCCATCGCCACGCCGACCAGCACCACCAGCAGGGCGCCGGAGTCGTCGGTGACGTCCCAGAACACGAACGACGGCCGGGTCTCGTCGGGGGGCAGGAACCGCCACCACAGCGGGAAGGCGATGTACGGGATGGTGTTGAGCGTCAGCGTCGCCCCGACCATGCTGAGGAACAGGCCCAGCGTGGCATGGACGAACACCCACGCCAGCTCCCGCCGCACGGCCGTGTCCGCGAGCGCGGCCCGCACGTCGGACGGCGCGGGCCCCGGGCCGATGATCTCCGGCCCCCACCGCGACAGCCGCCCGCGCTCGCGTTCCGCGACGGACCGCAAAAGGCGCGGGACGGTGCGCGCCAGCAGAAACCCCACACCGGTGACGCACAGCAGCGCGACCAGCACGATCCACATCACGGTCGCGAACGCCAGCAGGGCCGTGCCCAGGCCCCCGATGAGATGCTCCAGCGCGTCGAGGGCGGCCCGGGCACGCGCCACGACGACCGCTCGCCGACCACGCCGGGTACCGGCCGGTTCGGCCCCGTTCGCCGCCATCCGCACCTCCTCGGTTCGGCACCCTAGGCCAGCGGCCGGGCACTGTCAGTGCGCCGGACCAAGGAGTACAGCCTGCTGTACCGAAAATCGGCTCAATGGCTGGATCGCCCCCCGTTGTCGCGGTTCCTAGCGTGGTGCATGTCGATCGGACCACTCACACGAGGAGCACGCGATGACGAATCACCACGACGCCTCCAAGGCCTCCGCGAGCCGCGACGGCGGAATCGTCCGGCCGCTGCTGTGGGCACTGCTGATCATCAGCGGGGCCTGCAACATGGTGCTCTCCGGCAGCGGTGTCAACACCGCCGCCGGCATCGCGTCCGGGGCGGTCACCCTCGCCATCGCCATCGCCCTGATCACCCACCACTACCGCACCCGCCGCCGCTGACCTGCGGGGCCGGATGCCCGGACGCCAACGGCACGGCACCAGCGTGCAGGGCGGGCGAAACATCGAAGCATGGCCGGCGGGAGGATGAAGGCGCACGGCGCGCACACCGACGCACCGACCGTTACCGCTTACCGACGCTTTGCAGAAACCGGCTGTTGATCACATCTCTGTGCTCGGGATCGCTGTTTGCGTCCTTGGCACCATCGATACGATCGCCCTTGAGCTCCGCAAGTCGACTTGCGGAGCTCCTGTCCGATTGTGGACGAGATGCACGATTCCTCGGTTCGTGTCGCCTGGTTACCGTGGTCGGGAGTTGAAATGGCTTCACAGCAGTTCGAACCCCCCTCCGGCACGCGAGACTTTCTCGCCGATGCCCTGCGAAGGCGTGAACGCGTTTTCACACGAATTCGCGAAGTATTCGCGCGATATGGGTTCGAACCGTTGCAGACTCCGGCGTTCGAACGGCTGGAGACCCTGACCGGCAAATACGGCGACGAAGGCGACAAGCTGATCTTCAAGATTCTGCGCCGCGGCGAGCACGAGGCCACCGGCGAAGCCGACCTGGCCTTGCGCTACGACATGACGGTCCCGTTGGCGCGCGTGGTCGCCGCCTACGGCTCCAAGCTCCCCACGCCCTACAAGCGGTACGCCATGGGCCCGGTGTGGCGCGCGGACCGTCCCGGCAAGGGCCGGTTCCGCGAGTTCGCACAGTGTGACGTGGACGTGGTCGGCTCTTCCTCTCCGCTGGCGGACGCCGAGACGGTGTGCGCGCTCAGCGACGCGTTGGACGCCGTCGGGGTGCGGGACTTCACCGTTCTGGTCAACTCACGCCAGGCGCTGTCCGGGTTGCTGGAGGTCTACGGCGTCCCGTCCGACCTCGGCGGCGGAGTGCTGATCACCCTGGACAAGCTCGACAAGCTGTCGCCCGACAAGGTCGCCGCCGAGCTGGTCGACACCCGCTCGCTCACCCCCGGCACCGCCGAGAAACTGGTGGCCGATCTGACCGCCTTCGACGCGGTGGAGCGCATGCGCAGCGCGCTGGCGGGCAGCGAGGCCGGACGGGCCGGGCTGGACGAGATCGACCGGCTGCTGGATCTGGCCGCACCGAAGGTCGGCAAGGACCGGATGGCGTTCACTCCCCGCCTGGTGCGCGGTCTGGACTACTACACCGGCGTCATCTTCGAGATCGTTGCCGAGGGCATGCCCGGATCGATCGCCAGCGGCGGCCGCTACGACCACCTGATCGAGGCCCTGGGCGGCCCGGACGTCCCGGCCTGCGGCGGCTCCCTGGGCGTCGAACGCATCATCGGCCTGCTGGACCAGACCGCCGACGACGGCGACCGCACCGACGTCGCCGTGACGCTCATCGCCCCGGACACAGCCGCCGAGATCATGGGTTTCGCCGCGCGGCTGCGCGATGCGGGCCTGCGCACCGAGATCTATCTGGCGTCCAGCCGCAAGCTGGCCAAGCAGCTCAAGTGGGCCGCCGACCGCAAGGCGCGCTTCGCGCTGATCTACGGGGCGGCCGACAGGGAAGCGGGCGTCGTCACGGTGCGGGACATGGACACCGGCGAGCAGTCCCAGGTCCCGCCCGAAGAGCTTGTCGCGCACCTCACCGGGAGGTGCGCGACGTCGTCGTAATCCATTAGAGGAGAGTCACTGATGGGTGCGCAGGGCGACCGCATCTTCGCCGCGGTCAGTCAGCGGGGCTTTCCCGACCCCTGGTCGACCTTCGGGGAATGCCTGTCCTGGGAGGCCGCCTACGCGGTGCAGCTCAAGCAGGCCATCGACGATGCCCGCAAGGGAAGTGACGGGCAGATCACCCGCACCATCGGGGAGCTGTTCGACCGCAAGGCCGACAATCTGCTCACCGCCCGCCGGCTGCTCGATGACGTCCTGGCCGAGTACGACCAGACCGGCATGTGGCGGCTGCTGGACGAACGCGCGGCGAAACTCGACATCGATGACGTTTCGGAACGATGGGCGCGGGGGCTGGTCGAACATCCATTTCCGATCGCATTGATGTCGCTCCAGTTCAACTGGCGTTTCATGAAGCAGCACGGTGTCCGCGCGTTCTACGAGATGACCGCCCGCTACGTCGATGATCTCCTCGGCAATACGCGTCGCTGGGCCGAGGCCTGGGCAGCCGAGACGAAGACCGGTGTCATCGACCGCCTCACCACTGCGGAATGCGACCTCGCCTCGGAAGAAGCCCCCATGCACTGCGACATCTGCAAGAAGACCATCACGGCGCTCCTCTACCTGGAGGACTAGGGCCTGTCTCGAAGTGTGATGAGTGGCGGCATGTCGCACGCCGGACGCAGTGAGGCATCGCGGCCGCGATCTGCGAACCGGCCGATCAGGCGGGCGGCCGGCATCGGCGCGGCGTGCGCGGTGGCCGACCACCCGGGTTCGGCAGGCTCGCCGTCCGCTACCAGGCCACCGTCCACATCGCCGCCATCAACGAACGGCTCTGGCCAACTTTGCAACACGCCCTAGCGAAGTACGCAGCGGCGTCAACACGCCGGTCGGCATCGCGTGCCGGGCGCCATCGCCATCGCCCTGATCACCCACCACTACCGCACCCGCCGCCGCTGACCCGAGACTTGCTCGTGTGGCGCCGGAGCGTTCGCAGCGACGGCGTCCTCAGCGGGTGAAGGCGAGGAGGAGTGCGGCGGTTCGCGGGGGGTCTTCGAGCATGGGCGAGTGGCCGACGCCGGAAAGCAGCTCGACTCTCGCGCCCGGGACGGCGCGGTAGGCGGCGGCGGACGAGGATCGCCATCTCCGATCCTGTTCACCGAAGATCACCAGTAGCGGCTTGCCGACGGCGGTCAGCCGGTCGGGGAGCGTGCGCTGCTTTAGGTAGTCGTCCGCTGCCCGGGATGTCGCGGTGAGCGCGTGGTAGGTCATGCCGCGCGTGTCGTCGACGAGTTGTTGCGGGGCCTCGTAGCCGCGGCGGCTGAACGCGGTGCTCAACCCCTGGCGGAGGATCCGGTCGGTCCGCAACCGCCACAGCAGTTGCCCGACGACGGGCACGAACAGGAGCCTGCCGACGAACCCGTCGGAGATGAAGGCGTCCAGCCCGGGCCCGGAGTCGATGAGTGCGAGCGCGGTCACCAGGTCGGGCCGCTGCTCCGCGAGAGCGGTGGCGACCGAACCGCCGGTGGAGTGGCCGACCAGCACGGCCTGCTTCACGCCGAGCCGGTCCAGTGCCGCACCGACTCTGCGTCCCTGCTCCGGGAGCGCATATCCGCCGCCGGAGGGTTTGGCCGACCGGCCGTGCCCGAGCAGGTCGATCCTGATGACGTGATGGGACTTGGCGAGCATCGGAACCAGCGGATCCCACCAGCGCGTCGATCCGGCGAGCCCGTGGATCAGCACGAGTGCCGGGGCGTCGCGGGGGCCGTCCTGACGCACGTGGACGCCTCCACCGTCGAGAAGCAGGATGGAATCTCCCGTGGCCTCGGCGTCCTGCCGCGACACCACCACCGCGTTCGCCAGGAGCAACCCGACGGCGGCGAGGAGGGCGGCCGAGGCGACGAGGTAGCGCTTCCTTGGAAGGTTCATGGCGCCACTGTCGCCGCCCCAGTGCCCCGGCGGCTTGAACGAATGTTCCGGTCGGTGCCCCGCTTAGCATGGTGGAATGCGGTCCGCCGCGTACGAAGCACCCGTGTGGCACGTCACACGCCCCACGCGGCCCAGCCGGATGGCCGGTGTCAGCATGGCCGGGTTCCGTGACCGCGGCAGGTCCCCGGGCGGCCACCGGGCGATCCCGCACCCGGGCGTGACGCTGGCCGTGGAGTTCGGCGCCGCCCCGCTCATCGTGAACGCCCCGGGACGGCAGTTGCGAGGAAGCGTCGTCGTCGGGCTCGGGTTCGGCCCCGGCGAGCTGCGCGTGCGGGGCGAGTACTTCGAGGCCGTGCAAATCCGCCTGTCCCCGCTGGTGGCACGCGCGGTTCTGGGGGTCTCCCCCGCTGACCTGAACGGCGCCGTGGTGGCGCTCGACGACCTGTGGGGCCGGGAGGCGTCACGTATTCGCGAGCAGCTGAGCGAGGTGCCCTCCTGGGAGGGCCGCTTCGCGCTGACGGACGCGTTGCTCGCCCGCCGACATGAGACGGGGGCGTCCGTGGACCCGGAGGTGGCCTGGGCCTGGCGCAGAGTCATCTCCAGCCGCGGCCTGGTCCGCGTCGACGGCCTGGCGGACGAGGTCGGATGGAGCCGTAAGCGCCTGTGGTCCCGGTTCCGGTCGCAGATCGGCCTGCCGCCCAAGCGCGCCGCGAAGCTGGTCCGCTTCGACCATGCCGTCCACCGCCTGGCCGCGGGCGACGGCGCGGCCCGGGTCGCGGCGGAGAGCGGCTACGCCGACCAGTCCCACCTGCACCGCGACGTCGTGGCGTTCACCGGCGTCACCCCGGCGACCGTGGCCGGCGAACCATGGCTGGCGATCGACGACTTCGCCTGGCCCAGCCGGTGAACCTCCTTGTGAGGCTCGCCTTCTGCCCCCTTGACTCGCGACGTGTCGCCCCAGCGCGCCAAGCGCCGAAGCCGGCAGCACCACCTGCAGTCGGTGGGGTTCGCGCAGGGAGGCAGCCGCGTCGGCGTCACGAGCCCGTGCAGCCCACTCCACGGCACCTCGGCGAGCAGATCGATTTCGCAGTCTTCGGCTACGGGCCGGACGACCTGGCACAACTCGTCGAAGCAGGCGTGCAGGGCGGACGGCACCTCGAGGCGTGGCAAACGGCAAGCTGAGGGCGCGCGGCGCACACTCGGACACACCGATCGTTCACGCTCACCGGCGCTAGCGAAGTACGTGCCCAGCAGGCGAAACCCCAGCCGTCCGATCAAGGCACCACGTCCAGACCACCGGGCCCACCACCTCGCCCGCATCCACGCCCGCATCGCCGACCGGCGCCGCGGCTTCCTGCACAAGCTGCCGACTCGGCTCGTCCGTGAGAACCAAACGGTTGTAATCGAGGATTTGGCCGTGCGCACCATGGTCCGCAACCGCTCGCTCGCCCGCGCGATCTCCGATGCGGCGTGGCGTGAGCTGCGGTCGATGCTGGAGTACAAGTGCGGCTGGTACGGGCGCCGACTGCTGGTCGCAGACCGCTGGTACCCGTCGTCCAAGCTGTGCTCGGCGTGCGGCACCGTGCAGGACGCGATGCTGCTGAACGTCCGGACGTGGGAGTGCGGCTGCGGCGCGGTCCACGACCGCGACGTGAACGCCGCCAAGAACCTCCTCGCCGCCGGGCCGGCGGAGAGCTGAAACGCCTGTGGAGCTGGTGTAAGACCTAGAACGGGAGTCCTCTCGGGCGAGGCGACCGGCGGTGAAGCAGGAAGACCGACCGGCGACGGTCGGAACCCCCCGCCTTCAGGCGGGGGAGGAAGTCAAGTAGTCCTGGCTGTTCTGGTGCTTGTCAGGGTGCCGGGGCGTGGTGGAGGTTGGTGGCGGGGTCCCGGGTGCGCCAGTGCTTTAGGCCGCTGGTGGTTCACCTGGACGGGCGGGGGCCGGCCACGCGAGGCCGACCACGGCTTCGGCTGCGGCCGGGCGTAAGAGTGGCGGCACGTGTGCCGGGGCACGGCTCGCGGCCGTGGGCAAGGGGTTCTCCTGGCGGGCATCGAGTTCGGTCGTGGCGGCTGCTCGGCAGGAAGACACGGCTCCAGAGACGAGGGGATACAGGATGGGGCGACACGAGGGCGGCCAGGGCGACGAGCGCAAGACCCCTGGCGGGACCGGTGACACCCAGAAGGGCACCGGGCACGGCGGCAAGGGAGACCACACCAAGGGCAACCCGAGTGACGGGCGCAAGTCGTGACCGACTGGCAGCAGATCACCGATCGGGTGCCGCGGAGCCTGTTCATGCCGTCGGTGGTGTGGGCCGATCTGGGCCCGGGGCCGTGGGTTCGGGTGGACCGCGACGCCGACCCGGCCGAGTGGGAGCGGGTGGCGCGGCTGGATCAGCCGCTGATCACCCAGTTCGAGGACGGCCGCGCCGAGGGCGAGGGACTGGCCACATCGTCGCTGTCGATGCCGACCGTGGTGGCCGAGTTCCTCCAGCAGCTCGACCCGTATGACCATCACCGCGTGTTGGAGATCGGCACCGGGTCCGGGTGGACGGCCGCGCTGCTGTCGGAGCGGGTCGGTGCGCAGAACGTCACGACGGTCGAGGTGGATCCCATGCT
>NZ_BSTN01000030.1 GCF_030269545.1 Actinomadura sp. NBRC 104425
GCCATCGCGTCCTCTCCTTCGATCTTGGTTTTCGGCTTCTCGAAGGATCACGCGATGGCCGTCTCATTTCACGACGCCACGCCCTCTGACCTGCATCAACTCGTACACCACCTCCGTGGACGCAACCTTCCCGTGACGCTGCCCGGTGCAGTCGGCTGGTCGTGGGCCGAGTACGGTCGCTGCGCCTGCCGCTCGCGTTTCTTGTGGGGGCTGCGGCTGCATCTGCTATGCGCCCCGGGCGGGTTGCCGGTCGCCTTCGCACGGGCAGGCCCGAGACTGCTGGAGATGCCGGACACAGATCCGGACCTGGTCGCCCGCTACTTGGGCACGGACGCTCATCGGCGACCGTCACTACTACGACCGTATGTTCGCGCACTTCTCACCACCGATGGGCGGCCTGCTCCTGCTGCGGACCGCCCTCCGAGGGCGGGCCGCACCTGCCCACCTGTTCAAGCCGCTGGTGATAGACCATCGCGTCGGTCAACCAGCCCCTCAGAGCCACTCGATTTGGCACGTTTGCGACGGATGCATCCTGGCCGGTGCTCACGGTCCAGGTGTCGGCATCGACCGCTGTGATCGGCACAACGACCACACCGGTCAACAGGTCATACGATCACTCGTCGCATGGTCGTTGATCGCGGCTAAAGCCCTCGCAGTCACGTCTTGGGGATCGATCGGCGGGGGCTGGGGCGGGGTTGGCGGGAATTGCTTTTGCTTGTTGTGGCTACTGACAGATTGCTGTTGGCGGGGGTTGGGAAGTCGGCTGCGGCGGCTGAGTATTGGTTTGCTTCGCTCAGTCGGGTCGCTTGGCGGATGAGCAGTGCCACTTCGTCAGCACCCTCGTAGGTGGTCGGGGCGATGGCTTGGACGGCTCGGCCGAGCGTGGTGATCGCTGTCAGGCCGCTGGACGTCGCGGTCTCGTAGTACGAGAGCAGGCGGCGTGCTGCCGTTGTCGCGGATGAATCCCATCGGTTGGCGGTGGGCTTGCGTTGCCGCTCCAGTTTTCCCAGTACTGCGGCGTCGTTGATCGCGGCGCCGGGGTGTCTGGCGATGGCGTTGCAGCCCTCGATCGCCAGTAGTGCTGCTGTTCCTATACGTGCTGCCTGCAGGGCGTTCGGGGCGACTTCCTCGGGGGGCTTGACGCGGTAGGAGGACCGCGGTCCTGGAGTCCAGGCCGGATCGGTGTGGATCAGTCGTCCGAGGCGCACGATCAGGTCGCTGGCGTCGGTTGCCTGTTCGCTGTTCGGGTGGCCGCAGTGATCCAGTCTCTTGTCCCAGTTGCGTACAACTACTCGCCATCTGCGGCTGGTGTGGTCCAGTGATTTTGCCGCGTTCTGCAGGAGGAGGGTGATGTCTTCTCTTCTGTGTTCTTTTGTGCCTAGGAGAAGTTGGTTGATTATTTTGGCGTTGATGTCGCATGTGATGGCGGCGGCTCGGGCGAGGTAACGCCATGTGGCGACGGACGGCGGGTGTACGGGAAAGTCGAGGCGTTGGATGGTGGTGCGTATGCCGACGAGTGATTGAACCGTATCCTCGCCCAGTGTCGGAGGGAGTCGGTTTGGTTTGAGGCGGAGCGGCACGGCTGAGATAGGAGCTGGTGCCTCTTCTTTGCCGTGGACGCGGGAGAGGTCGGCGGCTTTCAGGAGTAGTTCTCTGGCGTGGTTGGACGGCGACGGGGCATGCCCGGCGAGGTTCCCTGCGGTGGCGATGTGTTCGGTGAGCTGGTGCAGCAGCGAGCGGGCGGTGTCGCTTTCTGCGATGATGGCTGCGCTTTCTGAGGCCGTTCGTGCCGGGGCCTGGAAGTGGGACCATAGCACGTCCAGGCCGCAGCCGAGTGCGATGGATGCGGAGCGGATCTTCTCGGCCAGGGGAGAATCGGGGATCTCGCTGGTGGCGGGAGGGCCGAGGAGCCGTTCTGCTTGTTTGATGAGGTCGCTTGCACGCCGGGCGGCGTCCCGGACGCCGGTGTCGTGGCTTTCCGGGGCGCCGAAGCCGGTGGCGATCTGGTCCTGGTAGCGGTGAAGGACGTGTGACAGCCGGGCGAGCTCCGCGGTGAAGCCTGAAATTTGCGGTTTCTGGGCAATGTGCGGATCACACAGTTCTTTCTGCAGGTCGGACAGGTACTCGCTGGCGAGTGAGGTGAGTTCACCGAAGGTGGCCATGGCTACCGCAGGGCTTCTCGGAGTCGTCCGGCGTGCAGGGCGGCTTGCAGGCAGGCCGTCTTGTCGTCCGGGTCGGTGGCCAGTTCGGCGGCGCGGACCAGGTGCTGTGTGGCTCTCCTGGCCAGTTCGAAGAGCGCGTCGACGGTCGCGTCGGTGTCCGAGTGGGTGGGTGGGGGCGCCGTCTTCAGGCTGGGGGCTTGCTTGAGGGCTCGGTGGGCTTGGATGGCTTCGCCTTCGGCCATGCCCCAGGCGATGAAGCCGTCAGGTTCGTGGGCGGCGAGGGAGGTGATGACCCGTTCGGCGTGGGCCAGGTCGTTGAGCGCGGTGTGGAGGATTTCGCTGAGCCAATTGCGGCGGACGTCTTCGTGACCGTGTTCGTGCGTCATGGGCAGGTTCTCCATCGGGTGGGTGATCTTGTCGCGGGTTGGTTCATCCAAGGGCCGTGTGGACGTGGCCGAGGTGGTGGGTCGCCTTCAGGCAGGCGACTCGGTCGGCGGGATCGGTCGACTTGGAGGCGACGGTGAGCAGTGCTTGCGCGACGACCATTACGAGGGTCGCTGTCGATCCGGCGAGTGCTTCGGTGTCGGCTTCCGTAGTGGGGTGTTGGGGCCATCCGAGACAGGGTGCTGTGGTCAGTGCCCGGCGGGCATCCGTGGCTTCGGCGAGTGCGGTGCGGAGCGCATCTCCTCTGGCGTTGGCGAGGAGGGGCACGGTGTGCTCGATGAGTGTGAGGCCGAAGGTGGCGGTGATGGTCAGTGCGGGGATGCTGTCGGCGGCTTTGATGTGCTCGGTGACGTGCTGGAAGCAGCGGTTCACAGGGATTCTCCATGGGGCGGTGCGGGGGTGGCGCGGGCGGTCGTCGCTGTTCGTTGGAGCGGCTGGGACGGCTCGACGGCTCTAGGGAGTGGCCCTGGAGTTCTTCGAGGCGTGAGCGGGGTGAGGTGCCGTCGCTGACCGCCCTGCGGATGGTCGGCCTGCCAGCTGCTGCGTGAGAGGCTCCGGGAAGCCCTGATTGGCGAGCCGCCCCGGCGTGGTCGGCTCGCCGGAGAGCTTGACGCCCTGCGCGGGTTGCCGTTCCTCGCCTGCGGAGAGCTTGACGCCCTGCGCGGGTTGCCGTTCCTCGCCTGCGGAGAGCTGTTTGGCGATCTTTGCGGCGAGTAGGTCGATGACGTTTCTTTCGTCCATGTTGTTCCAGGTCGTCAGTGCGTTGAGGAGGGAGTCGCGGTCTGCGCGGAGGTCGGCTGTCGGCTGGTCGCCTCGGGGGTGGGCCGCATCGATGCGGGTCAGGGTTCGGATGAAGTGGTCCTCGGCCTGCAGCGGATCGGTGATGACGCCTGCGGTGGTGGGCGTGGCGGGGAAGGGCGGTGCGGGCCGCAGGTCTGCGGCGATGACGGGCCGATTGGCGGTCTCGCCGAGGAAGTGCACGTAGTACTGCGTGGGGCCGGTAAGGGGAACGAGTACTCCGGTCACGCTGGCGCGGGTCGGCAGACCGAGGATGATCGCCTCGTCGGCGAGCGGTCCGTCCAGCTCGACGGCGGTCCCGATCGGGAAGACCTTGGCGTCGGGGTGCTCGAGGAGGTAGTCCGCCTCGGCTCGGGCGAGGATGTCGTCGAAGTCCAGACCGCGGCGTTCGGTGTAGTGCATGAGATCGACGAGCAGGTCGCCGATCAGCTCGCGGGCGTGCTCGTCGTCGGTTCGGTGGTCGCGGTGCGCGGTCTCCTCGAAGAGGTCCTGGTAGGCGTCCAGGGTTTCCGCGCCATACTCGGCGAACTCTTCGACACTGGTCATGCGCTCGGCCTGGGCCTCGGGCACGTCCGTGGCGGAAGACGCTGCGAATCGCGATGCGGCTTCGCTGCTTCCTGCGTGGCTCGGGGTTGCTTGCCGCTGGTGTGCGGTGGCGTTCGTGGTCTCTGCGGGCGTGGTCATTGGTCGTTTTCCTGGAGAAGCGCGTGGAGGGCGTCGTCGTCTTCGAGGCCGAACCAGCCGGCGGGCACGGGGACGACCTTGGCTTGGTGCGGGGCGATGTGCTCGTTCTCGGTGCACTGGTAGAAGGGGCCGCGCGGGCCGAGCAGCACGGGGAGCTGGTGGTCGAGGTGGTCGCGGTACCACAGCGCCATGCCGGTCGCCCCCTGCAGGCGCATGGCCTCCCAGGAGAACCACAGTGCGGTGAGCCGGGAGATCGCTTCGCCGTGTCGCCACCATTCGGCGCACCAGCGGAACTCGCCGCCGAGAGTGCGGCGGTAGAGCGGGATGAAGTGTTCGGTCACCCAGCTGGCGACGTCGGGATACAGGGGCTTGGGGTGCTGCTCCTCAGCCGTGCTCGTCGTGTCGATGGTGGACATGGAACCTCCGGGTGTTCGGGCTCGGCATGCGTGACGTCCTTTCTCGTGGGTTCACTGACCGGTGGTTATGAGGTGTGCGGTGGTGTGGTGGGGCCGTCGCGGTTGTAGTGCCGGCGGGCGGCCTCGGTGATCGCGGCGCTGGCGGTCTTGATGGCCTGGTGGATGCGGTCGGCGTGCGGTCCCTGGTACCAGGGGCGCAGGCGGATGAGGGCGGGTTTGGTGCCGGTGGCCAGCAGCAGCGCGGTTCCGGCGGGCAGGGCGCGGATGTCGGCGGCCTCCAGGATGTCCTGGCGGCGCAGGGAGATCTGCTCGCTGGCGCGTCCGTCGCTGTAGGTGATGGACCGGACGGGGACGTCGTGC
The DNA here is from genome assembly GCF_030269545.1 of Actinomadura sp. NBRC 104425. Taxonomy (GTDB): domain Bacteria; phylum Actinomycetota; class Actinomycetes; order Streptosporangiales; family Streptosporangiaceae; genus Spirillospora; species Spirillospora keratinilytica. Next base: position 4,865 of record NZ_BSTN01000030.1, read on the forward strand.
TGTCCGACGAGGGTGGCCAGGTCGCGGACGAGACGCGGGGAGTCGATGCCGGCGCCGATGAGTTTGCGGGTCGCCGCGCCCCAGAGGGCGGCCATGCCGGGTTCTCCCCAGACGGTGACGCCCTGTTCGTAGCTCTGCAGGATGGTGACGGGGATGATGCCGCGCGACCCCAGGTGCGAGTACAGCTGCGGCAGGTCGGCGATGCGGCAGATGTTGGCGGCTTCGTCGAGGGCGACGACCAGGGGCGGGTCGAGGCGTCCGCCTGCCTGCTCGGCGCGGCGTTCGGCCGCGCGCATCGTGGTGTCGGTCAGCGCGGCGATCAGCGGTGCGGCTGCCGACAGTGATTTGGACAGCAGGTAGAGGGTGTCGCGGGATCCTGCGAAGGCGTCCGGGTCGAAGGCCGGTAGGTCGGGGTTGGGGGTGACCCAGGCGAGGATCTCCTGATCGCGGAGTGCTTTGGCTGCGGTGCGGGCGGTCTGGTAGATGCCGTCGCGGGTCTCGACGGCGCCGTTCTGGGTGCCTTTGAGCGATGAGGCCATCAGGTGGAATCCGGCGGCCTGGAGCAGTTCGATCGGGGTGGGGACGGCGGGTTCGTCCAGCCAGCGGGCGACGTGGTGCAGGGAGCGTCCGGAGGTGGCGGCGGCCAGGAAGAGTCCGCACAGCAGGTCCTGGGCCGCGGGCCCCCACAGATCCTTCTTCTGGCCGTCGTCGACGGTGAGGACGAAGTGTCCGGCGAGGCGGTGGGCGTCCTCGACGGTGGTCAGACCGGCCAGCGGATCCCACCACCAGGTCTGCGGCTGGTAGGTAATGTGCTGCGGGTCGAACAGCCAGATGCGCCCCCCGGTGGCCTCGGCGCGGACCGTCGCGATCGCCGACCACAGGTCGGCCTTGTTGCTGGTGGCGATGACCGGCCCGGGCGCCGACAGGACGTGGGGGATGGACTGGGTGGTCGTCTTCCCCGAACGCGGCGCCATGAACGCCACCACCGTGTCCTCGAAGGAGGCGAACAGGGTCGGGCCGCTGCGGTCGCCGGGGAGCAGGACGTCGCCGAGCACCAGCCCGATCTCCTCGCGCGCCAGCCGCTCCGGTGCGGCCGCGGCCAGCGACCGCCGCAACGCGACCGCCTTGCGCGCGGTTGCTTCGGGTGCAAGGGCCGCAAGGCCGGGGTTGTCGGCAAGCGCCTTGATCGGGTCTCCCGGCTGCGGGAGGCGGGCGGCGACGTGCCGCCAGACCGGCCACACGGCCGCGGCGAGCGCGGCCAGCGCGGTGGTGAGGACGAGCAGAACCAGCCAGGTGGGCGTGCCGGGCCAGGTGAGCGCCGTCTGTCCGTGGAGAACGGCGGCGGCGAAGTCGGCGCCGAAGCTCATCACCGTGCCGCCGGTCAGGAAGGCGGCGATCTTCGCAGCGGCCCATACCGCCCACAGACCGGCGACAGGGGTCCAACATGCGGCCAGCACCAGCCATCCGGCGCCGGCGCCGGTGTGCCAGAGCGATGCCCGCGGCCCGAGTGCGCGCATCATGCGCCCCGGACGGCCTGATCGGTGTCGTACAGCTCGGTTTCGGGGCCGACGAGGGTGAGTTCGACGGGGATGCCGAGGCGCTCCCCGGTCTTGATGAGGTACTTGCCGCGGCCGGGATGGCGGGCGCCGGGCTGCCAGGAGTCGGGCGCCGACCAGGAGGTGACCAGTTGCTGCTCGGGCCCGGTGAGCGGAGTGATCTCGTGGACGCGTGCCAGCTCGCGCGGTGGGAGGCCGGCCAGGACGGTGATGGCCGACCGGTCGGCGAACCCTTTGGCCTTCGCGCGGTCCTCCTCGGTGGCCAGGGCGTCCAGGTCGGACAGCGAGTGGGTGATCATGATGGAGGCCATGCCCTTGGCGCGGTTGAGGCGGGTGAGGGCGTCGGCGTGCTCGACCAGCCCGGGGGCGCCGCGCAGTGCCCGCCACAGCTCGTCCATGACGCCCAGGTAGGAGCGGCGTGCACCGGCGTCCAGCTCGGCGAGGGCGGTGGCGGCGTCGACCATGCCGAAGGCGTAGGCCCAGGTGCACAGCATCGCCGCGGTGAGGAGCTTGTCGCCGGCGGCGCGGACGCGGGAGATGTCGACGCCGACCGCCGGCGCGTCCAGGTCCAGCGGACGCGTGGTGGGCGAGTCGAAGACCCCGGCGAGCGAACCGGAGATGAGCAGGTCGAGGGTGAACACCAGGTCGCGGGTCTGGGCCCGGTAGGCGCCGACGGAATCCGCGCGCGTCGCCGAGCGGAGTTCGTCCGGCCCTTCCTCCAGGATGCGCAGCACGTCGACGACCGTGGGGTCGTGGTCGAGGTGGTCGTCGAGCAGGTCGATCGCGCGGCCGAGCACGACCTCCTCGGCGTTGGTGATCCGCGCCTCGCGCACCAGCGTCGCCAACGCCAGCAGGAGTGACAGCCGCCGGGACCGCACCTCCCAGCGCAGGGACTCGGCATCGGCTCCGCTCGCACGTCGCCGCGCCTGCTCCAATGGCCCGGCGTCCAGGGGGTTGATGCGGTCGACGCCGCGCCCCACGCGGATGACCTGGCCGCCCAGGTACTCCACCAGCCGCGTGTAGTCGGGTTTGGTGTCGCCCAGCACGATCGGCGTGGTGCCTGTCGCGACGGCGCCGGTGACGAGGCGTTTGACGAGCGTGGACTTGCCGGTCCCCGGTTGGCCGAGGATGAACATGCCGGGGTTGGTGACCAGCCCGGCGCGCAGCCAGGCCAGCGGGTCCAGGCAGACGACCTCGCCCCACAGCTGGTGACGCCCGACCGGGGTGCCGGCCGTGGGCGTCCCCGACCCGGCGGTGAAGGGATACAACCCGCACACCTGCGCGGTGGTGGCCTGGAACTCCGGCGCGGCCTCGACGTGGCAGGCGCGGCCGCCGCCGCGGTGGCGCCAGCCCCATGCGGGCGCCAACGCCTCGGCCATGGCCTGGGACTCGGCTGTGCGTGCTGACGTCAACGGGACATGCCTCCGATCGGCGATGTGGTGGTCAGTGGATGTGACGGCGGGACAGGGCGGGCGGGCAGATGCCGCACGGCAGGGTGGTGGCGAACCCGGCGGCCTGGCTGCCCCACAGGCGGCGCAGCCGGATCTTGGACGAGTCGGCGGCGGCCTCGACACCGGCGGCGGCCTGCCGGAGGTGGTCGGGGTCGGTGACCGTGACGGTGACGTACATCGACACCAGGCACACACCGGCGCCCATGGCCTCCTCGACTGCGGCTTGCCGGGCGCGGGCGGCATCCCAGCTGTCGCGCGCGGTCTCGTCCCGACCCGTGCGGCGGCGGAACTGGGCCCGGAAGGCCGCGGCGTTCACTTCCTGCTGCAGCACCCGGCTCGCCGCCGCGGCCGGGAACACCCGGTACTGCAGGCTGACGCGTTTGGGGAACGGGCCGGGTGCCACGAGCCGCGCCAGAACGTCCGACCGCACGTTCTGGCGGGGCGGCTCATGCCAGGCCCAGCTCACCGACAGGCCGCCATCGTGTTCGTAGTGGTCGGTGTGCTCGGTCGCCGAAACGGGGCCCGCGTCGCACCAGCCGAGGATCTCCTCCGAACCGGGCTGGGCCAACAGCCGGTTGACCTCGCCGCGGGCATGCGGGTCGAAGGCCGTGCGGACGGCGCCGGCGATCTCGGCGGCGGTGGCCCGTCCCAGGACCGAGACGCCGCAGCCGCCGAGGCGGGAAGCCAGGCCGTCGAGCGTGCGGCCCAGTTCCGCCACCGCCTCCAAAAGGTCCCTCGGTCGGGACGCCGCCGCCTTGGGATCGAAGGTGATCGAGACGCGCGTGTCCACGTCGGCGGCCGCCATCGGCGCGGCGCGGACCAGTTCGTTCATGATGGTGCGCGCCGGTGCGGGCGCAGTGGGGACGACGGCTCGGCGGACCGCGTCGGCCAGTGTGGAGCCGGGTTCGGGTGCGGTGTCCACGGTGACCGTCACCCACCGGACCGCGGGCATATGCCCCAGCCCGGCCAGCCACCCGCCCCACGCCGCCACCCACGCATCGGCATCCCCTCGGTCGGCCAGCCAGGTGGAGGCCGGGACAACGCGCAGCGTCGCCGTCAGCAGACCGGTACGGCGGTCCCAGACGATCCCGTACCGGCCCCCGTACCCGTCCTCTGCACTCAGCAGCGTCAACGGTGCGAGCACCCCGGGCAGCTGGAAGGCTCGCGGGTGGTCGGTGACGACTCCGGCGCGGTAGCGGGTGTAGCCGCGCAGGACTCCCCATCGCCAGCGCAACCGCGCCCACAGCCAGCGCGCCACCGGCCTGCCTTGGACGCGGACCAGCCCGAGCCCGCCACCGAGCGCCACCGGAGGAAGCAGGTAGATGAAGACGTCGGGAGCGGTCGCGGCGACCAGCACCAGCACCATCGCGACACCCAGCGCGAGGAACGTGGACGCGGTGTCCATGCCGAGCAGACCGATGCCGTGCCGGCGCCGCCAGCCGCCATAGGTGCGGATGTCATGCCCCACCGCCGCCACCTCCCTCACCGACCGCACCGCTGGGCCCACCGGTGTCGTCGCCACCGCTTGCATTGCCCAACCACCGGACGGCGTTCCGCCCGTGGCGGCGTTGGCTGTCGTAGGTCTGGAGAGCGGCGGGGCCCACCGGCTCGCCGTTGCCGCCATCAGTTGGCCCCCACTGGTGGCCGCCGGTTCCCGCGGGCGGCTTGCCGGAATCAGCCGAACCACTGCCGGGCCGACGACTCTCGGAAGGCGCACCCGGATCGTGCCCCTGCTCCGGGAAGGGGATGTGCGACGGCTGGCCGCCGGGTGTCGGCTTCGGCAGCGGAGGCTGAGCGTCTGGGGGACTGGTGTGCTGGGTGTCGAGCTGCCGGCTGAGGTAGTCGGCATGCTCGTTCGCCGAGCCGGGACGCCCGCCGCCCGTCGAGCCGCCGGCCATGCCGTAGGCGCGCAGCGCGCCCAGCGCAGTCGCACCGCCCAGCAACGCTCCCAGGACTCCGCCGCCGCTGGTGGACTCGGTGCCGCCGGTCGTCCAGGTGAAGAACTTCAGCAGCACGGGGAAGGCGACGAGGCTGATCACCATCATCGCGAACCCCATCAGGACGGCGCGCAGATCCTTACCGGTGCCGACGAGGGTGAAGGCGGTCGCATACACCGCGGCGGCGGCCGGCTTGTAGAAGATCAGGGCGAGCATCCACCCGGCGACCCTGCCGAACCACGACCGCGTCGCCGTACTGATCGACCCCGCCGCCGCCAGCGGCAGCAGCCCCGCGAGGATGACCAGCGCGGCTCCGCGGAACAGCAGCAGCAGCGCCTGGACGATGCCGATCAGCAGCGCGATCATGCACAGCACCACAACGAGCGCGGCCGGTGCTCCGCTGGGGAACGTCACGATCGCCGTCATCCGCTTGGCGAAGTCCCCCTGGGAGGACGCGCGCAGCACCCAGCCGCACCACTCGTCGCCCCACCGCAGCAGCAAATTCGGCACCACCGTGCCGATCACGGTGACCGCCGCCAGCACGACCAGGCCGCGGCCTGCGTCGATCAGCGGGATGGCCTTGCGGGTGAGCGCCATCTTCGCCGCGACGGTCAGCAGCGACACCATGGCGACGGCGACCGTCAGCGGCTGCACCAGGGCTTGGAGGAACCCGATCGCGGGCTCGGTCTCCAGGTCCGGCGAGGGCGTCTTCACCCACCAGGAGGCGGTGTTGGAGATCAGCCAGCCGACCGCAGATTGGAACGCCTCGGCCGCCTCGTTCAGCATGTTTCCGCCGATCGCCGCAGGGATGTCGGGCATCGGCGGCCGGAACGGATGGTCGTCGTTGTCCGCGGTCTGCACGCACCGCGGTTCCAGAATCGACGGGCACGGGTCCAACGGAAGCAGCAGCATCGTCAGCCGCCTCCGTTCGGGAAGCGGGTGTAGCCGTCCAGGGAATCGATCGCAGCGGCCGCGCCGCCCCAGCTTCCGCCCGCCGGGGCGACGACACGCCAATCGCCGTCCTGCCACTGAAGCTGGATCCTGGTCACGGCCTTGACGGTCACATCGCTGTCACCAGGACCTGCCGACACCACATCCACACTCGCGGTCTGGGGCGAGAAGCCCTGCCAGCGGAAACCTTCCAGCACCACGTAGGCGCGTCCCAGCGCTGCGCCGTCCGCGGTGCGGCTGCGGTGCTTGGCGTACAGGTCGCGGGCCGAGGCCAGCAGAGCGTCGGTATCGGGGCCGGTGACCTGCTTGCCGATGGTGGGTTCGAACACCTTCGGGCCCCACTGCGCGTTCGCTCGCACCGCGATGTGGACGGCGGCCAGCAACGCCCCGCGCGGAGTCCGAGCAAAGCCCGAGGCGAGACGGTGCTCGGTCCGCCATGGACCGTCAACCGAGTGGGGCAGGAGGACACCGTGGTAGTCCCTCCACACCATCCCTGCCGGTGACACCTGCGGCACGGTCCACGACTGCGCCGTCTCCCGTCCCACAGGGTGATTGCGGCATGGCCCAGCGGGTTTCTGCAGTAGTACCGCGCCGCCCGCACCGATGGCGGTTCCCGCCACGACTCCACTGGCGATGGTCAGCGCCACCAGGGGCCGGCCATCACGCCGGCGGCCGTTCTTGGTCCGCGACGATGTGTTGGCACTGGTCATTTGAAGAAAACTCCGACGATCGGTGCGGCGGTTGCTGCGAGGCTGAGTCCGCCGAGAACCCAGGGGATGCCGGTGGCTCCGTCGGCGGCGAAGGTGGAGCGGTTCTTGCGGCCGATGGCCATCTGACCGGCGCAGATGAACAGCCCGGCGACACCGCAGACCAGCACGCCCCACTTGCCCCAGGCCAGCAGCGTGTCGATCTTCTGTTCCAGCCCCGGCGGCGGAGCAGGGGGCGGATCGGGCACCCTGACACCCCCATCCAGCGGAACCATCCGCTCGAACGCCTGCACTGCAAGGCGGCCGAGTGCGGCTTGCAGATCGAAGAGCAGCATCGGCGCCTCCTACCGGCTGACCGGCGGAGCGCCGAGCAGGCTGCGGAGCTCGTTGATGGCCTGCTTGGCCTTGCCGGGCAGGACGACCTGGCGGGGGTCGTCCACCAGCCGCAACGCCCGCACATACGGGACGCGGACCACGCCACCGACCCGCGGGGCCAGCAGCGCGAACCGGGCGGTGGCGTCCCGGGTTTCGGGGCCGCCGTCGCTGACGATCGCCAGTGCCGCCACGTGCTGGTTCCATGCGCGCAGGGCCGTGATCGCCGCTGTTGCGTGTTTGGCGGCCGCGGCCGTGTTGCGGACGGCCAGCACGATGGGGCGGCCGTTGGCGCAAAGCAGGGGGCGCCCCGGCGCGGGTTTGATCGGATCCATGTCCCAGGCTGCGGGAAGCAGCGCGGCCAGGGTGGATGTCCCGGCGCCGCCGTGCGCGCCGACCACCACAGCGTCCAGCACCCCAGCGTGGTGGGCCGTGACGCCGGCCGCCGCCGTTGGGCGGGGCGATCTGATTGGGCGGAGACTCACCCGCACACCTCCGGAACGTCGCAGTGAGTTGTCGGATAGTCACCGTACGTGGCAGACTTGTGGAGCGCAAGCAACGTCAAACAGCGTTTCCGCTTTCCATTACGCCCAGTGACAGGGCTTCCGCAGCCCCACGACCACCACACGGAAAGGCGACCCCATGACCAGCGACTCAGGAACCGGCGCGATGACCGAGACACCCGGCCGCGACCCCGACGTGCTGACCACCGCCGAACTGGCCGCCAAGCTCGGCCTGTCCGCGCAGACCGTCCGCCGGATGGCCAACGCCGGGCAGATCCCCGCCCTCAAGACCGGCAAGGACTTCCGCTACTCCTGGGAAGCGGTCCGCGAGGTGCTGCGGCAGCCCCACCACGACCCAGGGGACACCGCCCATGACCCAAACGACCCGCCCACCAGGAAAGGCGCCGGGTACCGAGCCCAGCGCCGCGCCCGCACCGGCGCCCGCCGGCACGACACCGGCTGACCCTCGACCGCCCTGGCGGCCCGCACGGTGAAGGCCGCCACCTACGCCGCCGCGTGCGCCGCCGCGGTCGGTCTGCCGCTCCTGTTCGTCCTGCTCGTCGTTCCTTGGGCGGGGCGGTATCCCGCCGCCGGAGCGGGCGCAGGCGTCGTCGGCGCACCCACCGACGAGGCCAAGGCCGATATCCCGCCGGCGTATCTGCGCTGGTATCTCGACGCCGCCCAGACCTGCCCCGGCCTGCCGTGGAGCGTTCTGGCCGCGATCGGCAAGACCGAATCCGACCATGGCCGCTCCACCGCCCTCGGCGTCCGCTCCGGTGAGAACCACGCCGGCGCCGGCGGGCCGATGCAGTTTCTGGCCGCGACCTGGGCGGCCTACGGTGAGGACGGCGACCGCGACGGCCGCAAGGACCGCTACAACCCCGCCGACGCCATCTACGGCGCCGCCCGCCTGTTGTGCGCCCACGGCGCCGGCAAAGGCGGCCGTCACCTGTCCCGGGCCATCTGGCATTACAACCACTCCGACCAGTACGTTCGGACCGTTTTGGCCCGGGCCGCCCGCTACGCCACCCGCACACCCGCGCTCGCCGGCGCCGGCCGTGGCGTTTTGGCCGTTCGTGCTGCTTTGCGGTGGCTGGGCACCCCTTATTCCTGGGGTGGTGGCGGACCGTCAGGCCCCACCTACGGCATCGCCCATGGACGCGGCATCAAGGGCTTCGACTGCTCCGGTCTCGTCCAGTACGCCTGGGCCCAGGCCGGTGTCCGCCTGCCGCGCGTCGCCGCCGATCAGTACCGCGTCGGCCCGCACGTCCCCCGATCCCGATTGCGACCGGGCGACCTTGTGTTCTTCGCCGACAACCCCGTCGGACCCGCCACCATCCACCACGTCGGAATCTACGTCGGCCGCGGCCGCATGATCCACGCCCCGCAGACCGGCGACGTCGTCCGCATCTCCCCCTTCATCGGCAACCCTGCCCGCGAACGCCACTACGCAGGCGCCACCCGCCCAACTCCTCATACACCCGCAACCTGACCGAAAGGCCTGCCTTTGAGTGCAGACAACCACATGCCTTCCGCATGCCCCCTCCGCAGCAACATCAGGCAGCCCTGCCCAGACCATCCCGTCGAACGGCCTGCCGGGAAAAGGAAACCGTCCCGCAAGACCGCAAAAACTCCGCCGTTCGTCGGCAGCGCTGACATCCCCGCGGCAGCCAAGACCAGGAACGACGCACTTCGCGGGCACGGTCAAGTGCTCACGGAACCCGATATCCCTCCGGCGGCCACGGACGGCGGTCCTTGTGGGGCCGTGCTGGGCGGGCATCAAGAAGCGATCATTCGGGCGTACACGGTCGAACAGGTCGCTGACATCCTCCAAGTAGGGCGCGACAAAGTCTTCGAGCTCATCCGGACGGGACAGCTCCGCAGTATCAAGATCGGCAGACTGCGCCGCATCACCGCCGGGCACCTCGCCGACTTCATTGCGTCACTCGAAGAACAGCAGTAACAGCACTTGACCAGGGTATTACGCTACGGATGCATCGCAGTGCCGACCGTGGTCGGCACTGCGATGCATCCAACCCCCGGCTCGGCCCGTCGTCCACGAGCGGCGGCAGACCTCCCCCGGGCAGCCACAGCGGGCGCCCTTCCCCCGAGGTCCATCACGAGCCATGCGATCTGCGATGAGCTCGCGGCGGGATCAACGCATCCAACTCGAGGATCGGAGACCTCCCATGGCGAAAGTCTTGATCGGCAAGTACGAAGGCAGCATCTACCGGGAAGGCGACGGTTTCACCGGAGCGCTCACCCTCGGCTACGGCCCCGACGGAAAGCGCAGACGTCTGAAGCGCAAGGGACGTACCCAGGCACAGGTCAAGGACAAGCTGCGCGAAGCGGTCCGCGACCTGGAGGCCGGTCTCAAAGGGCCGCAGGACTACACCGTTGGCGAAGCGGTCGAGGACTGGCTGGCCAAAGGCCTGCGCGGCCGTGCCCCCGGCACCGTCAGCAACTACCGCGCCCTGGCCGACAGGCATCTGATCACGAGGATCGGCCACATCAAGCTCAGGGAGCTGGGCGCCGACGACGTCGATGCGTGGCTCGACGGGCTCACCGACAAGCTGTCCACGCGCAGCCTTCGGCTCGTCCACGGCATTCTCAAACGCGCGATCCGGCAAGCGCAGGCCCGAGACAGGGTGATGCGGAACGTGGCCGAGCTGACCAGCACACCGAAGGGCCGAGAGGGGCGTCCGAGCAAGGCTCTCACACTGCAGCAGGCCACCGCGGTCCTGGAGAGCGCGAAGGGTTCACGCCTCCACGCTTATGTGGTGCTCAGCCTGCTGACCGGTATCCGCACCGAGGAAGCGCGTGCTCTGCGCTGGGAGCACGTCGTGGCATGGACGGGGGAGAAAGCGGGATGGCGCCCGGTGGGCGAGGTCGGATTCGACCACGAGAAGCTCGCCATCTACATCTGGCGGTCGGTGCGCTCTCACGGCGACACCAAGACCAAGAAATCGCGCCGGACCCTCGAGCTGCCCGCCAAGGCCGCACAGGCCTTGCGAGGACATCACGCCGGCCAGGCCGCGCAGCGCCTCAAAGCCGGACGGGCATGGCAGGACAACGGCCTCGTCTTCTGCTCGCCGACAGGGACGCCTCTGGACGCCGCCAACGTGCGGCGTGCCTTCCGGCTCATCACCAAGAAGGCGGGGATCGGGGAGAAGTGGTCGCCGCGTGAACTGCGTCATTCGTTCGTGTCCATCATGAGCGACGGCGGGTTGTCGATCGAGGAGATCGCCGATCTGTGCGGGCACTCGTCGCCGGCCGTGACCGGTGAGGTCTACCGGCACCAGCTCAAGCCGGTGATCACCAAGGGAGCCGCGGCCGTCAACGCCGTCTTCGGAGGAAGCCCGCCCGAGCCGGAACCGTCGGTCGACGAGGGTGCTCGGTCGGCGTAGATCGGAGAGTGCCGGCTCCCCGTTCGGCTCCCGAAGAGGCCTGACGATCGCAAAAGGGCTCCGGAGTACCCCTCCGAAGCCCCTCTGACCTGCTACTTCTCTGTCGGGACGGCGGGATTTGAACCCACGACCCCTTGACCCCCAGGACGGTGGGGTAGGGGTTTCAGCAGGTCAGAGGCAAGAAGGGGGACAGGGATGGTGTTCGTCCGACCTGGCGACGTTCACCAGCGTGCATCGCGTGTTGTCCCCATGTGGTCCCCAAAATCAAGCGTGCTCGGGTAGCGACTGGCCTTGTCTCAAGAGGTGAGGCGGGAGGTCGGCTGTGGTGATGATCTGCCCCTGGCCGATGAACCGCTGAGTCACGAGCACCCCGGCTCGATGTACGTGCTCACCCGCATGACTTGCAGAGGCGTCTTCGATCAGCCATGGAGTCAAGTCGAGCTCGAAGGCGTCGACGGCCGTCTTGAGCACGCAGCTCTCGGTAGCAATCCCGCAGACGTAAATGTCGGTCCATCCCTTGTCGCGGACGAGGGTGCGGCCTTTTTCGTCCGCGAACAGGCTGTACATGGTCTTATCTATGACGGCAGTCGACTTCTCGGCTAGCTCTGCAAGCTCGGGCACGATGTCGATCTGCGGCGACTCGCGTAGTTCAGTCCACTTTATGAGCCGTTCGAACGGGCTGTTTTCGTAGTTCAAGTAGCGCGTGAATACGACGTCACCTCGCCATCTGTGAACGAGATCGGCGATAATCGGGATGACGTGCTTTGAGGGCTCGCGAATGAAGCCGTTCTGTACATCGACAACTACAAGAACAGCGTTGCTGGTCATGGTGTCCCCTCACTGGTTCATCGTCTCGCGCAGTGCGCTTATGGCATGATCTAGGTGTCCGATGAGGCCGCTCGTGGCGACGATAGCGTCTCGCATGGCGCGGTGTTGCCCCGTCTCTTGCGGGCGTGGATTAAGAAGACGGGATCTGGTGCCTCGCAAGAATTTCCAACCGTGACTATCTGGAACTACGGGATCGTGTCCGCTTTCCACTTGACTGTTGATGTGATCGCAGTAGGTCCATATTGCCTGGCTTGCCAGTTCGCAGCTAACTAGATCATCTTCTGTGAGTGACTGTACGGGGGATATGGGATGGTAGACGACTCCTGACCATGAAGCATATCCGATGGACACTCCGCTGAGTCCGAACGAAGTTAGGCCGCTTCCGTCGTGTCCGGCGGCGAAGATTCTTCGCTCGGCTTCTTCGGCCTGGGCCTGCTCCTGGTCAGCATTGGATGGTTCCCGCTGAAGCAGAATCCTGGGCGTGCACATAATGCGTAGAGCGTTGTCCAAATGCTGGTCCGGCCACTGTGGTTCAGTCACCCAGTAGGCGCCTAGGACATAGGATGCTGTGATGTGTTTTCCGAGGGTGGCCCCGAGGCGGTGAGATGCCCATGCAAGGTTTTCTGCATAGCTTCGGATTCTCCAAAGCGCCAGACTCGCAATGTTCGGCATCGTGATCTCTTCGACGAGGTGGAAAATTGCAACGCCGAAGGGCCAGATGTGCAGAGTGCATATCCCGGAGGAGTGAGCCACTCTCGCCGACTGAGAATCCAACCATAGCCCGCCGGTCGGCTTTGCGCGTTCCCTGTTAGCGAGTTGATCGGCGATGTCGTGGCCGACGTAGGCGGTGATGAACTTGTGGGAACGGGCCTTGAAGCCGTGGAGTTTTTCGGCTGCACCTTGCCTAGATGCCTCCTGGGCGGCATCTGCAGCTACAATTCTCTTCCTGCGCTCTGCCTCTGCTGCTTCCTTTGCGCGCTTCTGTCGCAGCGTTTCGATCTCTTCGTATCCTGCGATTAGTGCACCATCGGCGTTCAATAGATTGTCGCAGCATTGCCAGAACAGGGCTGCGCAACTTTCGCCGTTCTCTGCTCCGGCTATTCGAGCCCGTGAGTATCCGAGTTGTTTGGCAAGCTCCAGTTGGGTGTAACCGGCCGCTTTGCGGAAGGTGCGCAGCCGTAGACCCAACCTCTTACGTGCCTCGTCTATCTCTTCACTGGTCACGGTGCGTCCCGGGGGGCAGGGTGCGCAGGGATGTCAGTGCGTTGTTAGGGAAGTGTCAGACTTGGGTGTTCGGACTTACGAACATCTGGCCTGACGTTCGAGGATCAGGGCCATGCGAGCCACTCAGATGGTCTTCCCGCTGGCCGGGAGCCGATCGAGCAGTTTCTGTAGTTCCGTCTCCGCCTTGTCGATTTCCGACCGGGAGCGACGGAGATGGGCGTGAATCGCCGTGATCTTTTCTCGGACATCGGCCGGCCGTTCACCGGGAGGGAGTACGACGGTCCCGCTCGATGGACGAATGCTGACCAAGCCTTCCCGGGCCAGCATCCGGACGGCGGCAGCTGCGGTGTTGGCGGCTACGCCGTACCGCTCGCGCAGCTCGCGGACTGTGGGGAGCTTCTCTCCGGGCCGATACCCAGGATCCCCGCGGGAGATCTTGGCACGAAGGTCGTCGGCTACCCGCTGGCTGGGCCGGCGCGCGTCATCTCGGTTCGCCACAGCTCACACCCTAACTGACCCGTCTTGAGACAACCGCTTGACGCGGCGCATCGTTGGGCCTACTGTCTCAATACACACGTCGCGTCTTAAGACGCAGAGAGGTGGATCTCGTGTTCCCCGAGCAGACTGCTGGTGCTCAGTGCCGGTTTGACCCGGACTTGCACACCGGTCCGGTCGGTGAGGAGTCGCCGGCCGAGCGTGCGGCCCGTGAGGCGGTGGCCGTGGAGGTGTGCCAGCTGTGCCCGGTGCGTGCCCGGTGCTTGGACTTGGCGATGTGGGTGCGCCCCGAGTACGGGGTGTGGGCCGGGCTGACCGCCGCCGAGCTCGCCGCGCTGGCCGACCTGTCCGAACTCGACATGAAAGAGGTGGCCTAACCCATGACGACCCGCGCCCTGACCGCGTCGCGTCCCGGCCCGGTGGCCCTGTCGGTTGACCTGCCCGCCGGTGACGTGACGGTCATCGCGGACCCGGCCTGCACGGTCGCCGAGGTCGCCGTGACCGCCCACGGTGACGACCCGGCCGTTCACGACGCCGTCCGGGACGCCGTCCTGCGGTGGGATGAGGCGACGAACACGCTGAGCGTGCGTGTTGACTCGCATGTCGGCGGCGGTGTCGCCGTCGTGGGCGGCACGCAAACGGTGATCGGCCACCGTGGGATGACCGTCGTGCAGTCGTTCGGCGACATCCCCGCCGGTGTGACCGTCAACGGAGTCGCGATCACCGGCGACGGCGTCGTCAATCTCGGTGGCCGTGTCGTCATCAACGGAGTCGAAGTCACCGGGCGCGGCGTGATCGTGGCCGGTGGCCGAGTCGAGGTCACCGCGCACGTCCCGGTGGGCACGCGGGTGGCCGCGGTCACGCAGTCGGCGCCGGTGTCGTGTTCGGGGGAGTTCGCCGCGGTCGATTTCACCTCGGCTTCCGGTGGCCTGTCGGCCGGTGGGGTCGGTGCGCTGCGTGCCGAGACCACCTCGGGCGCTGTGTCGGCCGCGGCGGTGGACGGTGCGGCGGTGGTCCGGTCGGTGTCGGGGGAGGTGTACCTGGGCCGCGCCGGCGACGTGCACGCCGCTACCACATCCGGGGATGTGACGGTGACCGCCTTCGCCGGCCGGGCCGACGTGTCCACGGTGTCGGGGGATGTGCGGGTGCGCGCCACCGGGGGCGGAACCGTGCGCGCCCGGTCGGTGTCCGGCGACATCACGGTGATCGCGACCGGTACGGCGCTGGCCGAGGGGCTGGCCGTGACCGCCCGTTCGCAGAGCGGCGATGTGGTCACCCCCGGCCCTCAGCGTGACGCCCTGGCCTGACCGCTGGTGCGTCCTGGCGGCCGGGCCGGGTGTCCGGCCGCCTCACGGACCGGCGAGACGGGCTCACCGGCCCCCTTTGGAAGGAAGGACTCGGAGATGAGCAAGGACAAGTCCGCCAAGACGAGCAGCAGGACCATGGTGGTTCAGGCCCGGGACATCAACGGTGGCGTCAACGACCACTCGGTGACCATCACCGGTGACGGCGCCACGGTCATCAAGGGCGACCACCACGGGACCATCAGCCACACCTTCGGCGGCAAGCGCCGCTGAGCACCCGTACCCGACCGCCCGCTGGGGGCGGCCCCACAGACCCGCATCACTGACCAGGGCACCCCGGGACGCCCATACCACCAAGCACCGGCGTCCCGGGGCCCTACATAAAAGGAGTTTCCATCATGGCGTACCTGCGTCTCCTGCGCCAGGTCCTGCCGGTGGCGGCCGGTGTCTGCCACCTGTGCGGCGGGTCCGGCGAGATCCGCCGCAACGACCCGTGCCGGGTCTGCAACGGCACCGGCAGGTGCGGCCGGTGAACCGGCCGGAAGGAGGAAGCAGCAAGTGAAGCCCAAGAAGCTGAGCGCCGAGACCCGCGCGGTGATCGACGCCGTGCGTGAGGCGCTGGACGTCCCCGCGGCGGCGCCGCACCCGGGTGACCGGGAGCGGCGCGGCGAGATCCTCGACGCCCGCATCCGCGTCCTGCTCTCCTGCCTGACCGACCTGCTTGACGCTGGCGAGCGGCGGGAGGGCGGCCGCGTGGACGTGCAGGCGCACATGGACGCCATGCGGAAGTGGATCGCCGCCTACACCGTGTCCGGCTACAGCCGGGCCGACGACAGCGGCGGCGAGATGCACCGGGAGGGCGACCGGATGCGCGCGTGTCGGCCGGACGGTGCCAGACCTGCGGCGGGCAGATGTGGCAGGTCCGGGGCCCGGACGGGCGGGTACGTGTGCGGCGCGCCGGACGAGGGCCCGGACGGCATCTGCGGGATGCCGGTGGAGTCCGAGCCCTGCCCCTACCACGGTCGGCCCGACACCAGCGTGACCGGTGGCGCGGCGAACCCGTCGGGAGGTGTGTCGTGACGACGGCGGAGATGCTGCGGGACGCGGGTGCGCTGGCGGTGCTGGCCGTGCTGGGCCTGGCGCTGGCGGTGCTGCTGCTGCGGCTGGTGGCGCTGCCGCTGGCGGCGGGCGCCTGCGGTCCGGCCGGGCAGGGGGTGTCGCGATGAACACGCAGATCCCCTCGGCGGGCGCGCCGGACCCGGACGACGTCAGCCGGGGTCTCGCCGAGTTGGAGAGGCACCTGGCCGAGGTCGCCGACGCCACCGCGACCGATGGCGCCGAGCTGGAGGACGCGCCGTCCGGGGAGACGCGGCGGGTGCGCCGGTTGCGGGCCGAGGTGGCCGAGGCGCACCTGCTGGCCGAGCTGTACCAGGACGACACGCCGCTGACGATCGACTCGCCCCGCGTGCGGAAGCGGCGCCGGAAGGTGGCCGAGGCGCACCGGCTGCACGAGTTGTCCCGGGACCCGCGGGCCCTGGCGTGGCAGGCGGCCCGGGTGCGCCGTATCGCCATCGGTGCGTCCATGACGGCGCTGGGCCTGGCGCTCGGCTGGTCCACCGTCGGTGTGCAGGCGTTCGCCGCCGACGGCGCGCCCACCGGGTCCGCCGTGTGGTGGTTCGGGTGGACGGTGGAGCCGTTCCTGTCGCTGGCGCTGCTGTCCATCGTCGGCGTGCGGGCGTTCCTTGGCGCGCACGGCCAGCCGGTCGCAAGCAGGAAGCTCAACTGGCTTGAGGGCCTGTTCCTCAGCCTGACCGTGTTCATGAACGCGTGGCCGCACCTGCCCGGCGTGGCCGACACGTTCGCCGTTGAGCGGCTCGTGGTCCACCTGATCGGCCCGATCGTCGCCGTGGCGATTGTGACCGGCCTGCCGGTGATCCTGGCGGCCCTGTCCCGTCTGGACATCGACGACCTCGACGCCCCTTACCGGCCCCTTACCGGCCCGGAGTACAGGGGAAACGCGCCTACCGGGCCGGTCGTGGAGACCGACTCCGGTAAGGCCGGTAGGGCCGACGAGGAGGCCGACGCGATCCGCCAGACCCTGGAGTTGATCCGGTCCGGTGAGCTGCCCGAGAACCCCTCCGCGAACGCCATCCGCCAGCGACTCGGGTGCGGGATGACCCGGGCGCGTGCGATACGGGACGCGCTCCAGGAGACGCGGGGGCGATGAACACCCGGCACCGGCCCGCCGCGCGAGCAGTCACCGTAGGCGCCCTGATCCGCTACCAGGCCAGGTGCACGTGCGGCGCGGCCGGTCCGGCGCGCAGGACCCGGGGCGAGGCCCGCCGCGACGTGACCGAGCACATCAACAGCCTGCCGCCGGCACCGGCTGAGGCACGGTGCCGGGACCCCCAGACCCACAACACCAAGCCGTGGGAGACCTGCCCACTCTGCGCGGGCCAGCTCGCGCTCTGGTGAAAGGAGACCAGCCATGTACGTGACCGTCGTCCGAGACGCCACCCTCCCCAGGTTCCGCACCCTGTTCGGCGCGGCCGTCCGAGTTCAGGAGGTCGTGGTACGCGACGGCACCGAGTACCGCGCGTACCGGTGGCTCTGCCACTGTGGCGAGAACGTCATCTACCGCATCGACGGCGTCATCACCGAAGACCAGGCGCTCAACAACGCCCGTGAGGACGCGAACGACCACTCCGGCCTCTGCCGAGTCTTCCCCGAGTAGCAGCAGGGCCCGGCCGGGCTTATGCGCTCAAGCGACACCGGCCG
Organism: Actinomadura sp. NBRC 104425; assembly: GCF_030269545.1. GTDB lineage: Bacteria > Actinomycetota > Actinomycetes > Streptosporangiales > Streptosporangiaceae > Spirillospora > Spirillospora keratinilytica. The sequence continues at coordinate 22,378 of NZ_BSTN01000030.1, forward strand.
GGCCACCCCCACAGCGACAGGAGGCAACACCAGCATGGCAGAGATCGAAGAACTCGCCCGGATTCCCTTCCGGGGATCCCTCCAGGCCCAATTCGAGATGTACGGGCGCGAGCTCTACACCATCGCCCGCGCCTGGGCCCACGAGCTGGAGATGGCCGCGTCGGACGCTGAAGCGGCCATGACCGAGCTGCACGGCAACCCCTGGTTGCTCGGGCTGGACGCGAAGATCAAGGCCCGCAAGGTCGCCAAGCGCATCAAGCGCGCCCAGGAGATGGCGGACGGCCTCGCCCAGGAGGCCCAGCGGTTCTACAAGTCGTACCTCAAGCAGTTTGTGGAGGCGTCCCGTGGTGTCCGCTGAGAGCAAGATCGCCCAGATCGGCGAGATCCACTTCGGGGGCAAGGTCGGAAGGCAGATCTCCAAGTACGCCAAGGAAAACCAGCGACTGGCCCACGACCTCGCCGCCGAACTCGACGTCGCGTCCGGTGAGGCGCTCGCGGCGATGCGCAGGCTCAGGCGGGACCCGCGTCTCCGCCGGATCGACGTGTTGGTCAAGGCGATCCTGGTCGCGCGGCACCTGCGTCGCGCCCGGGACCTGTGCCAGGGCATCTCGGCAGAGATGGTGCGGTTCAACGCCGCGTACAGGCGGGAGTTCCTGGAGATCGAAGAGGAGATGCGCCGGCGGGGCCGCCGCGCCGACGGGGAGGTGACGCTCTGATGGCCACCCGCAGCATCGAACGAGTGGGCGGGGCCGCACTGGAACGCGCCGCGGTGTCCGCCGTGTCCAAGGTCGGCACGCTGGCGCCGCCGTGGGCCATCCTCGGCATCACCTGGCCGGTCGCGTGGATCGGACACGCCGGGTGGGGCGACGGGCAGGCTGCCGCCTGGATGTCCATGGGCGGTACCGCGGCCACCATCGGGCTCGGCGCCCTCACCTGGGTCGTCTCCCACTCGCGGGACCTGCTGGGCCGCCTCCACAGCACGGCCACCACGACGGGCGCGACGCTGTGGGGCACGGTCGCAATCATCACCGGGCCCGACCACCCCGCCACCCTCGGCGTCTACTACCTCGGCGGGATCAGCCTCGCGGCGTCCTGGAACATCCGGAAGGCCATCCGGTCGAAGGACCCGCAGTCCGACACCGACAAGGACCCCATGGGGAGCCTGTTCGACCGGGCCAAGGAGCGGTTCGGGCTCAAGAACGCACAGGTCAAGACGCTGGAGGTGGACGGGCGTCGGATCAAGGGCACGTTGCAACTCCCGCCCGGCGAGCGGACCCAGTCCGAGATGCTCCGGAAGACGGAAGAGCTCGAGTCGGGCTTGAGGTTCCCGCCCGGGTCGGTGGTGCTCGCCCCCGACGAGGATGACGCGTCCCGCATGCACATCACGGTCACGGACCCGCGGGTCATGAAGCGGCCGATCCCGTGGCCCGGACCGTCCAAGCCGGGCGCGTCCATCGCCGAACCGCTGCGTCTCGGCGTCTACCAAGACGGAACCGAAGCACTGTTCCACCTGGTCGGCGTCCACATCCAGGTCATGGGCATGACCGGCAGCGGCAAGTCAATCGGCGCGTTCCGGAACATCGCCGCCGAGGTGATCACCCGACAGGACGCCGTGCTCATCGTGGTGGACCTCGCCAAGTCCACACAGACGGTCGGCCCCCTGCTCAACGGCATCGCCCGCTTCGTTGAAACCAAGGCCGAGCTCGTTGAGTTCATCCGCACCCTGGTCCGGGACATTCCGGAGCGGACCGCCTACCTCGCCGAGCACGGCTACCAGAAATGGCAGTCGGGCTGCGGCCTCACCTATCAGGTGATCTTCATCGAAGAGGCGGCCAAGGTCTTTGACGAGCTCGGCTCGCGAGACGAGGAGCTCCTGTTGCAGGCGCTCAAGGAGGCCCGGTCGGCGGGGGTCAGCATCATCCTGTCGATGCAGCGCGCCGACTACACGCAAATGCCGACCATCGCGCGCGCTCAGCTGGCGCGGATGACGTTCGGAGTGGCCAGCAGCGAGGATGCGTCGTTCGGCCTCTCCGAGCGCCAGCAGGCCGCTGACGCCTCGCCCGAACTGTGGGCGAACCACCAACCGGGCATGTGCTACCTGGATGCCCCCGGCGTCCCTGAGACGCACTACGCGATGCCGCTGCGGACGTACGCGTGGGGCAGCAGCGATCAGGAGGCCGACGCGGCAGCCAAGGAGCACGCGGCCCGCTACCCGGCATCCCGACTCACCCTGGACAAGTGGACCGCCCGGCTCATCGGGGACGGCCGGGCGGTCTCTGAGGGCCGCACGGAGGCAACGCAGCAGCAGGGAGGAGAGATGCGCCGCGACTACTGCTGGGAAGACGAGCCGGACAACGGTGACGACCTGGGTGACGTCGGCGACGCCATCGCCGAGTACACCAGCGAGCCGGAGACCGACCCGGACCTCGCTCGGATCACCGGCCGCGAGAAGATCCAAGAGCCGTCCAACGAGGAGGCCGAGCGGTTCGTGATCCCCGAGCCGACCGGCCAGAAGCTGTCGGCGGCGGCCGCACGCGAGCTGGTCCACGACTGGCTGAGGTTCCGCGCCCGGGGCGGGCGTCCCACGTTCACCGCGTCCGACCCCGAACTGCTCAAGGTCCGGGACGCCACCGGCAACCGGTCCCGGGCGTGGGCCTACAAAGTGCTGCGCGAGTTGACCGACCTCGGCGTACTGGAGGCCGACGACAGCGAGGCCACCACCCGCTACACGATCACCGACCTGTCCGCGCTCGACAGGGAGACGGTCGCCGTCTGACCCGCCCGTGAGGGGCCCGCACGGCCCGCGCCGGGCGGGCCCCTCACCTCGCGCGCGGCTGCGCGTGTAGACGCGCACCCGCACCCGTTGTTGATCTTGTCACGGGAGTGTCACAGCCCCCGTCACGGCGCCTGTCACGGGCCGTCACGTGACACCGTGACACCCCCTCTGACCAGTAACTCCCTCCCCCGACCCCCGCCCGCGTCACGCCCCGCAACTGCGCCGTCCGCCGTGAGGACGGCAGCACGGTCGTGCGCCCCTACCGCGGGCTGCGCAAGGCCTCGCCGGGCTGACCGCCGGTGCGTCCGGGCGGCCGGGCCGCAAGTCCGGCCGCCTCACGGACCGGCGAGACAGGCTCACCGGCCACGAACAGTGCCCCCGGGACGCCCAACCGCCAAGCCCGGCGCCCCGGGGCCCCTCCACAGGAAAGGAGTCCCCACCATGCCCCACACCCGCAAGCCCCGCAACATGCAGCCGCCCGCCGCGCGGTCACGCTGCAGGCACCGCGGCACCGTGTCGAGCTCGTGGCACGAGTGCCCGGTGTGCGGCCGGGCGTACGACGACCCGGCCGACGCCGACCGCTGCTGCCGGTAGCACCCCCCTGTCCGTCTAGTTCGGGCACCGGACGGCCCGCCTCCGGCCGTCCGGTGCCCCCGAAAGCCTCGTGTGGGAGGACGTGAGATGACACCGCCGACCGCTGATACGCTGGCCCGCTACGCGCTGGCCGCCGCTGCCCGGGGCTGGCACGTGTTCCCGCTGCGGCCCGGTGACAAGCGCCCCGCTGTGACCAACTGGGAAGGCCGCGCGACCGCCACCGACACCGCGCGCATCCGGCGGTGCTGGCAGCACGCCCCGTACAACATCGGGATCGCGTGCGGCCCGTCCGGGTTGGTCGTGATCGACCTCGACACCCCCAAGCCGGGGCAGGTTCCGCCCCCTGAATGGGCCGATGAACCCGGTATCAGCACCGGCGCCGACGTGCTTGCCGCGCTCGCCGAGCGACACGGCCAGCCGTTCCCATTCGAGACCTACACCGTGCGCACCGCATCGGGCGGGATGCACCTGTACTTCACCGCCCCGGCCGGCGCACGGTTGCGCAACACCGCCGGGCGTCTGGGCTGGCTGATCGACACCCGCGCTCACGGCGGATACGTCGTGGCCGCCGGAAGCGCCGTCGGTCCCAACGCTTACGCCACCGCCTACGACGTGCCGCCGGCGCCGTTGCCTGGCTGGCTGGCCGAGCTGCTGCACCCGGCGCCGCGGCCGACGCGGCAGCCGGTCGTGGTGCACCTGGCCGCGCCCGGCCGCCGCGCCGCCTACCTGAACAAAGCGATCAAGGCCAGCGTTGACGCGGTCGCCGCCGCACCGCAGGGGCGCCGCAACGCCACTCTGTACGGCGCCGCCGTCGCCCTCGGCCAGCTGGTGGCCGGCGGCGCACTGGACCCAGCCGACACCGAAGACCTGTTGGTCAACGCCGCCGTGCAGTCCGGACAGTCCGAGCTGGCCGCGCGGCGGACCATCGTGTCAGGGTTCCGGGCCGGTGCGCAGCGTCCCCGGAGGGTGCCCGCATGACCGCGAACACCCCGCCCCCGAACACCCCGCCCGCGACCGCCCCGCCCGCGACCGCCCCGCCCGCGGGCGCTCCCCGGCGGTTGAAGGTCGGGTCCGGGCCCGAGACCATCCGCGTCCTCAGAGCGGCGCTGGCCGCCGGTGCGCTGCCCGACACCTACGTCTCCGCCGGATCCCTGGTGCACATGGAGACCGTCTCCGGCAGCACGGCCAGCCCGGCCGCCGACGAAGACTCCCCGCTGCCTGTCACTGCGAGCCCCATCACGCCCGCGTCCCTGGCCGGGCTGCTGGCCGAACACGCCTACGTGTACCGGGAGCGCTCCCGCAAGACCGGTGACGGCGGGGTGGAGTTCTATGAGGAGGAGGTGACCCCGCCGCGCGAGATCCTGGCGTCGGTGCTGGCGGGCAAGACCTGGCCGAACGTGGCGCCGCTGCGCGGCGTGATCGGCGCGCCCGTGCTGCGCCGAGACGGCACCCTGCTGCAACGCCCCGGCTACGACCCCGCCACCGGCCTCTACCTCGCCTCGAAGGTCGCGCTCCCGCCGGTCCCCGACGAACCCACCCCCGAACAGGTCCACGCCGCCCGGGAGTTCCTGCTCGACCGGTTCCTGCGCGACTTCCCCTGGGCCAGTCCCGCCGACCGGGCGAACTACATCGCGCTGCTGGTGACGCCGATCCTGCGGCACTTCACCCGCTCGCTGACGCCGTTCGGGTTGATCGATGCGACCATGCCCGCCTCCGGCAAGAGCATCCTGACCGGGGCCTGCGGCATGCTCTACGGCCAGCGCGTCATCCCCTGGCCCTATGCCGAAGAAGAGCTGCGCAAGAGCATCACGGCCGTGCTCGCCGAGCAGGTCGGCGTGGTGGTCTGGGACAACCTCGCCGAAGGCAGCGTGATCGACTCGGCCACCCTCGCCCTGCTGGTCACCACCGGCGTGTGGTCCGACCGGCAGCTCGGCGCGTCCCGCAACATCGCCACCGTCAACGACCGGCTGTGGATGGCCACCGGCAACAACCTGCAGGTCGGCGGGGACATGGCATCCCGCACCGTCCGGGTGCACCTCGATCCCAACATGCCCCGCCCCGAACAGCGTGACCAGAGCCGTTTCGGCATCCCGCACCTGGATCAGTGGATCACCGTCCCGGCCAACCAGATGACGGTGCTGTGGCACCTGCTCGTGCTGGTCTTGGACTGGACCCGCCGCGGCGCGCCCCGCGCCGACACCATCGCGATGCGGCAGTTCACCCCCTGGGCCCAAGCGCTGGGCGGGTTCCTGGCACACCATGGCATCGAAGGATTCCTCGGCAACGCCGCCGAGGTACGCGACATCGACGAAGACGAGACCCGCTGGCGGGCGTTCCTGGCGTGCTGGCACCGCCTGCACGGCGACCGGCGCATGACCGCCGCCGAGCTGCGCCGAAGCGGTGAGCCCGAGCGCATCGGCAACGACGAACACGACCCCTGGGATGGCCAGTTCATCACCACTCACACCGGCCGCCCGCCCAACGTGCTCGCTCTCGGCCGCCTGCTCACCGGCCAGGTCGGCCGGTGGCGCGGTGACTACGTGATCCGCTGCGCCAAAAACGACCGGGGCGACCGCAACGTCTTCTGGGTCGAACACCTTGCCTGAACCGATGCCGGACCAGGGGCCGCTGAAACATCCCCGGAAACTCCGCAACGCCGCACCCCCCCGCTCACCTGCACAAACACGTGCGGAGATAGCGGAGACCAAACTCCGGTCATCTCCGCAACTCCGCACCCCCTGCGGAGATCAACCCCCGGTTGCGGAGATGACCAGAGCCCCACCGTCTCTATCTCCGCACACATCACCGCAGGTCACGGCCACATTTGCGGAGATGCGGAGATGCGGAGATGTTTCAGCCCCTCCCACAGAGACCAGAGGGGCAAGCGCCAAGCGCGCCGCTGGCGCCCCGATACCCAACGTCAGTCAGACGCCCTAGGAGAGGGTCATGGACGTCTTGAAGCCCGAACCGCTGTGTGAGGAGCGGTACCTCACGACGGAGGAGGTGGCCGCGTTGATTGGGGTGGACCCCTCCACTCTGCGTCGGTGGCGGACCGGCCGCCCGATGCAGGGACCGCCGTTCGTGAAGGTGAGCGAGTCGGTCACCCGCTACAGCGTGACCGACGTGCGGGAATGGCTGTTGAGCCGCCGTGTCGACCCCGCGAAGGTGGCCTGATGGCGCACCGGGAAGTGCCGCCGCTGGGGGTTTCCCTGGCCTGCGACATCGAGTACCGGCCCAACCGCCGTTCGCCGTACCGTGCCCGGGTCCGCTGGTTGGACCCGGGCGGGGGCAGCCGAAGGACCCTTTCGGAGTCGAAGGCGACCGAGGATGAGGCCAGGGACTGGATCGAGATGATCCGGCAGGCCGCCAAGGGCGGGATCGACCCGGCGACAGCGACCATGGATCTCGCCACGTACGGCGAGAGTGTGATGGACCTGGCCATGCGCGGGTTGGAACCGAAGACGCTGGACCCCTACATGGCGGGCTGGCGGCTCAGGGTCGTTCCGGCGCTGGGGCATCTGCCGGTACGCATGATCACCAATGGTGCCGTTGACCGGACGGTTCACGCCTGGATCGCTGAGGGGTGCGGGCGTTCCACGGTCAAGAACAGCCTTGCCGCGCTGACCAGGGTCATGGAACAGGCGGTGCGGGACGGCATCATCGACCGGAACCCCGCCCGGGTCGTGGGCTGGCAGCGCGCGTACAACCAGGCGGAAGACGAGTTGGACGACCCGCGGCGGCTGGCCCTGCCGGACTGGGACACCCTGGTGAAGCTGGCGAACGCTCTGGTAGAGCGGTCGGCTGACCGGTACGCCGGATGGGGCGAAGTCGTCATCTTCGCCGCGTGCACCGCCGCGCGGATCGGGGAGGTGTCGGGCGTGCGCGCTGGCGACATCGACCGGAAGGCGTGGGTGTGGACGGTGCGTCGCCAGACAACGCCGTCGCCCGGCGGGTTGGTGGACAAGCGCACCAAGGGCAAGCGCGCCCGGGACGTGCCCCTGATCCCGGAAATCCGGGAGATGGTCGGCCGACGCTTGGACGCCGTCGGCGACAACCCGGACGGGCGGTTGTTCACCGGCCCCCGGGGCGGCCGGATCACCACGGCCGTCCTGCGGGACGCCACGCACTGGGACGAAGTGGTGCAGAAGCTCGGGTTTGAGCATCTGCGGCGGCATGATCTGCGGCACACGGGGTTGACGTGGATGGCCGACGCCGGCGTCCCGGTTCACGTCCTGCGGAAGATCGCCGGGCATGGGTCCCTGGCCACTACGCAGCGGTATCTGCACCCGGACAAGAGGTCGATCACGGCGGCGGGGGAGGCGTTGAGCCTGCACCTGAGCGACCGTAGGTCCCCATCTGGTCCCCAACTCCGGGTGGTCTGATCACCGCGTCCGCTGGTGGGGCCGGATGCACAAAGACCCGCTGACCTGGGCTGATGCCCTGGTCGGCGGGTCTTCCGCATCTGTCGGGACGGCGGGATTTGAACCCACGACCCCTTGACCCCCAGTCAAGTGCGCTGCCAAACTGCGCTACGTCCCGGCGCCTGCCGCAGCAGGCGTGATTACTGTAGCGCAGTCTGCGGGGTCATGCGTACCGAGATAGCGGGAGCCTGGGCTCGGGCGGGCCGGGTCGGGGTGGCTCTGGTGGTTGTGGCCGGGGCGCTCTGTGGGTGTGAGCGGGAGATGGAGCGGGCCCCGGGGGCGGTGAGCAGTAGCGCGGTGGAGTCGGCTCCCAGCGCGACCCCCAAAGCGCGGAAGGCGGTCCCGACGCCGAAGGTGCCTCGGGGGACGCGGGCCGGGTACGTGGTGTTCGACAGGGAGAGCCGCAGGACGGTGCGGCAGTACCGGCCGCGCCAGGTGTTCCGGTCGGCGTCGGTGGTGAAGATCCTCATCGCGCTCGATCATCTGGAGCGGAGCCGGGACGTCGATCCGCGGCTGGGGTTGATGCTGCGGTCCAGTGACGACGCGGCGGCGACGGCGTTGTGGAGACGGGGTGGGCGCGGGGAGATCGTCGAGCGGATGGCGCGCAGGATGGGGCTCGCCGACACCAGGCCGCCGCCCGCGGACAGACCGGGGTTCTGGGGGTACACCGCGCTCAGCGCCGCGGACGTGGTGAAGGCGTACCGGTACCTGCTGGAGAGGGCGCGGCCCGAGCACCGCGATGTCGTGCTGCGGGAGCTGCGCAGGGCCACCCGGCGGGGGACGGACGGCTACGACCAGTTCTTCGGAATACCACGGACCGTGTCGAAGCCGTGGGCGGTCAAGCAGGGCTGGTCGGGCTTCGGGCAGGGCGCGTCCGGGGTGGTGCCGGGTGACCTGGGGTTGGGGCGGCCGGTCCTGCACACGACCGGGCTCGTGGGGCCGGGGGAGCGGTACGTCGTGGCGGTGCTCACACTGCAGCCGGCGGGGACGTCCTACGCCACGGCGGCCGCCAGGATCACGGCACTGACGCGACAGGTGTGCACCCTGTGACCCCAGGGGCTCGTTTCTGATGTTGTCGCAGGTCAGAGGGTCTTTACGTTCTTTGCCCCGGCGTGGGGATCTGATAACGTCTGACCGGCTCCCGCGACGCGCGCCATGCGTCGTGGCCTGTCGTGGCCCGGGGAGGGACCCGGGGCGCGGCCGTGGCGCGCGAGGATGCGCCCCCTTTCGAGTTCAGACCAGTGAGCGGCCGCTGTCGGCAGCGGCGGCCGTGGCCGAATCCGTGTCCGGCGCCTGATGCGAGGACCGGAGCCGGGGACCCAAGTCGGGCCGATCAGGCCCAGGGGTGAATCGGCGTGCCGGCGATGCGCGCCGTAGGGCTCTTCGATGCCCGAATCCGTCAGCTGACCCGGTAGGCGCGATGGGAGACAAGGAGTTCTCTGCATGCCCGATCGAACCGCTTCTCAATCCCTCGAGGCTCGCCTGGGCGTGGGGGTGGCCGTGGGGACGGTGCTGGCCGGAGCCGTCGGCTTCGCCCTGCTCGGCCCTTCCGCCGAGCAGGAGCCCCGCGACAAGGGGACCGTCGCCCAGATGCGGGTGGAGACGGCGCACAAGAGCCTCTCCATCGGTGACAAGCCCGAGGGGTACGCGGTGCCGATCCGCAAGGTCGAGCCGTCCGAGGCGATCCGCCTGGCCCTGGAGCAGGTCGGTGTCAAGGAGGGGCCCGGCCGGCAGACCAAGTACCACGACTGGTTCGTGTCGACGCCGAACGCGAAGATGACGGCCGAGCGCGACGGCGGTTTCAGCGTGGACGACTACAACGGCGCCGAGTGGTGCAACATGTTCGTGTCCTGGGTGGGCGCGCAGCTCGGTGTCAAGGACATGGGGTGGGACGCCTACACCGTCCAGCACGCCAGGTGGTTCGCCAAGAAGGGGCGCTGGGGGCACAAGGCCAAGCCCGGGGCCGTGGTGTTCTTCGACTGGCAGAACGGGCCCGACGGCGGCATCGGCGGAATCGACCATGTCGGCCTGGTCGTCAAGGACAACGGGGACGGCACCATCACCACCGTCGAGGGCAACACCAACGACGAGGTGGAGAAGCGGGTGCGGTCCAAGTCGCTCGTCGCCGGGTACGGGTACCCGAACTACGACGCCGACTGACGGCCGGTGGGCGGGGGCGTCCGGTGCATGCCGGGCGCCCTTTGTCGTCTGGAATGCCGCAATCATTCACTATTTTTGTGGTGTTTTCTACTCCGTCGTTGCAGTGGCCGGAAAGGTATCCGGCACGCGAGCAGGGACGGGGGGAGGACACGTCCATGAGGGCAGGGCCGCACGGGCACGTCCCGCACGGCCCTGACGTGAGCGTGGTCGTGATCGCCTACAACGACGCGGCCCGGCTGCCCCGGGCGGTCGGTTCGGCGCTGAGGCAGTCGCTCGGCGCCGTCGAGGTCGTGGTCGTGGACGACGGGAGCGCCGACGGGACCGGGCCGGTGGCCGAACGGCTGGCCGCCGCGCATCCGGGACGGGTGCGGGCGGTGCGGCTGCCGGCCAACTCCGGCGGGTGCGGCCGCCCGCGCAACGCGGGGGTGGAGCGGGCGCGCGGCCGGTACGTGATGTTCCTCGACAGCGACGACGTCCTGGACCCGCACGCCTGCCTCAACCTGCTGACCGCGGCCGAGGACACCGGCGCCGACCTGGTCTCCGGGCTGTGCACGCGCGTCCGCACGGACCGGGGGCGGGGCCGGGAGCGCCCCTGGTACCCGTGGCTCTACCGGAGGACGGCGGTTTACGGCGCGCTGCGCGACAACCCGGACCTGTTGTACGACACCCTCGCCACCAACAAGCTCTACCGGCGCGCCTTCCTGGAGAGGCACGGGCTGCGGTTCGCGGAACGGCTGCACTACGAGGACCTGCTGTTCACGGCGGAGGCGTACCTGGCGGCGTCGCGTACCGCGGTCATTCCGCACCGCGTCTACAACTGGCTGGTCGAGCCGCATGCGCGGTCCATCTCAAGCCGGCGTTCGGAACTGGCCAACTTCGCCGACCGGCTGGAGATCCACCGGCGCATCGACGCGCTGCTGCTGCGGCACGGCGACGAGGAGCTGCGGCTCGCCAAGGACGTCAAGTTCGTCAACCACGACCTGCTGCTGTACATGCGCGACCTGCCGTGCCGCGACGCCGCCTACCGGGAGGGGTTCCGCACGCTGGCCGCCGACTATCTGGCCGGCCTCCACCCCCGGGTGTACGAGGAGGCCAACCCCATGGCCGCCATCGCCGCGTACCTGTTGCGTGAGGGCGACCAGGACGGGGCGTTGGCGGCGGCGGAGTACCGGGGCGGCTCGTCGGTGCTCGGTACGCATTTGCACCGGCACGACGGACGCGTCTTCTGGAGCGGCCGGTACGCGTCGTCGGGCCGGGCACGCCGCATCCTGGATGTGACGCGCCTGGGGCTGCAGCACTGCTCGCTCGGTGAGCTCCGCCCCCTCAACGTGGTCACCGGGCTGGCGGTGCGAGACGGCCGCGCGCGCTTGCGCGGGCACGTTCTGAACCCCCTGGGCAAGGTGGCGGGGGACGCGAGCTTGACGGCGGCCCTGGAGCTGTACGCCAGGAAGAGGCCCCAGCGGACGTTCCGCGTCGCGGCGACCGTCACCCATGCGGGCGACCGGCTCCTGTGGGAGGCGGACTTCGACCCCCGGCAGATCCGTCCCGTGGGCGCAGGCGACGCGGTGTGGGACGTGCGGCTGCGTCTGGACGCGGACGGCGAGGAGGTTGTCACCCGGCTGTCCGGCAGGGAACTCGGCGGTTCGGCGGAGCACGTGCTGCTGCCGGTGCGCCCCCGCCTCTCACGGCTCGCGGCCCGGGGGCTGCGCCCCTACATCACCACCTGGGGGAACCTGGCCTTCGTCCTGCACAGGGACGGACGCGCGTGGCGCATCGCCAGGGCGGCCGCGAGAACGCCCTTGGGGAGCCGTGCCCTCCGGGGCGCCCGTCGCTCGCTGGGAGCCGCGCAGCGCCTGCGCAGGGCGATACGGCGCGCGGCCACGTCCCGTGCCACCAAGAGGGCCCTGTTCAACCACGTGCTGAGCCGACTGCCCGTGCGCACGGGCACCGTCGTCTTCGAAAGCCACATGGGGCGCCACTACGCCGACAATCCCAAGTACATCCACCGCGAACTGTGCCGGGCCGGGGTCCCGGTACGGGCCGTGTGGGCCTACGAGTCCTCGCCCCGGGGCTTCCCCAGGGACGCCGTGCTGGTGCGCCGGAACTCGTGGGCGTACCACTGGGAACTGGCCCGCGCCCAGTTCTGGATCGACAACCAGGGATTCCCCGGCGGGCTGCGCAAGCGGCCGCAGACCACCTACATCCAGACCTGGCACGGTTCGGCCTACAAGCTCATGGGCTTCGACCAGCCCCGGATCAAGTCCGCCGGACGCGCCGAGCGCGAGCGGCTGAGCCGCATGGTGGACCGCTTCGACTGCTTCCTGATCCGATCGCGGCACGACGTCGACTCGCTCGTCAAAGGCCTCGGCGTACGCGCCGAACTGCTGCCGGCCGGCTATCCCCGCAACGACCCGCTCGTCAACGGCGATCCCGGCACGGCCGCGGAGGCGCAGGCCCTGCGCCGCTCCCTGGGCCTGGGCGACGGGCGCAGGGTGGTGCTGTACGCGCCCACGTTCCGCCGCGGCCCGGACGGGCAGCCGGTGCGGTACGTCGAGCCGCCGATCGACCCGCAGCGGTTCGCCCGCGAACTCGGCGACGCGATGGTCCTGCTGGTGCGGCCGCACTACCTGTGCCGCGCCCGGCGGTGCGCGGCGGACGGCATCCGCGCCCTCGACGCCGACCGCCTGCCCGACGTCACGCCGCTGCTCCTGCTCGCCGACGCGCTGATCACCGACCACTCGTCCCTGATGTTCGACTACGCGCTGCTGGACCGCCCGATGATCCTGCACGTGCCCGACCCGCAGGCGCTGGGCGGCGGCTACTTCGACCTGACCGAGCACGCCCCGGGCCCGGTCACCGCCACCGAGGACGACCTGGTGGCCGCCCTCGCCGACCTGGACCGCGTCGCGGCCCGCTACGCCCGGCGCCGCCGCGCCTTCGCCCGGCGGTTCGGCGAGTACGACCGGGGCACCGCCGCCCGCGCCGTCGTGGAGCGGTTCTTCACCACCGTCAGGGAGGGGGCCCGCGATGGCTGAGCCCAGGGACGTGTTCATCGTGTGCAACAACACCGACGCCGTGGGAGGCCTGCAACGGTGGGCGCACCACTTCGCGCGCCTGCTGGCCGGACGCGGGCACCGCGTCACCCTCGTCGGCGTCACCCACGCCGCCGAGCGGCACGACTACCAGGCGGACGGCTCGTACAGCGTCGTCACCCTGCACGAGCAGTGGCGGCCCCCCGCGATGGCGTGGCGCCCCCGCTCCGTCCGCCAGCGCCTCAACGTCGCCGCCTACGGACGCGACCTGTGGCGCACCAGGACCCTCCGCCAGGGGGCGGCACGCCTGTCGGAGATGTTCGCGGGGGCGCGCCCCGGCGGCGTGGTCATCGCGGCGCAGGTGTGGGCGATGGAGTGGGTCCGCGCCGCCGACACCGCCGGGCTCAAGGTCATCGGCATGACGCACGAGTCGTACGAGGCCACCCGCCGCTCGTCCCGCTACACCCGCGTCAGGGAGCTGTTCGCCCACTGCGACCGGCTGCTGGCGCTCACCGCCGAGGACGCCGACGCCTGGGCGCGCGACGGCATGACCAACGTCGGGCACATGCCCAACCCCCTGCACGTCACGCCGCGCCGCCTGCCGACGCTCGACGCGCCCATCGTGGCCTGCGTGGGGCGGCTGTCGGCCGAGAAGGGCGTGGACCTGCTGCTGGAGGCGTGGGCGCGGGTCGCGTCCCGGTACCCCGGCTGGCTGCTGCGCGTGTACGGGGCCGGTCCGGAGGAGGACGAGCTGCGCCGCCAGGCCGCCTCGATCCCCGAGATCGCCACGTCGGTGGAGTTCCGCGGTATCGTCTCCGACGTCGAGACGGCGCTCGCCGGCTCCTCGGTCTTCGTCCTGCCGTCCCGGGCCGAGGGGTTCCCGATGTCGGTGCTGGAGGCGATGGCCTACGGCCTGCCGACGGTGGCCTTCGACTGCGCTCCCGGCGTCCGGGCCCTGCTCACCGACGGGCAGGACGGGCTGCTCGTGCCGCCGGGCGACACCGCCGCCCTCGCGGAGGCGCTGGAGCGGCTCATCCGGGACGACGCCCTGCGCCGGGCCATGGGGGCGCGGGCCCGCGCGTCGGTGGAGCGGTACCGTCCCGACGCCGTCCTGGACCGCTGGGAGAGGCTGTTCACGCTGCTGCACCGGACCGTGCCGCCCGTTCAGGAGCCGATTCCAAAAACATCTTTTGACGAGAAAATCACTGCTCCATGGCGGCGGATCAGAAGATCTCCGACCGGCGTACGGGCTGGTGAGGCCTCCGAGGTGGATATTTGACCTCGGCTTTGCAGTGCCGCGATCTGCGCTGCCTGCCCGGTTTGTCGACGATTCCGACACTCATTGCAGTTCGACCTATATTCCGGTGTTGTGGAAATCGTGGACGCGGGGTGGAAGCAGCCGCCTGGTGGGCGGCCGCGGCCGGACGACATCGCCGGACAGGCCGGGGCGGGGACCGAGCACGCCCGGACCGCCGCCGGTGCGCTCGGCGCGGGCTCCTCCGCGCCCGGCGAGCGGCGGGCGGGCGGCAAAGGCCCGCGCGACGCCGCACCAGGGTCTTGCGGAGAGACGGCGTCGGCGGCGGCCAAGGCGCCGGACGAGACGTCGGGCGACGCGCCGACCGAGATGCAGGACGAATCATCAAGCAAGGCGTCGGGCGAGACGCCGGGCGAGGCCGCGCCGTCGGACGCGGGGCCGGACGGGGCCGGTGCCGCCAAGCCGGACTGCGGCCCCCCGGACGAGAGCAGGCCCCCGCGGGCCGGCGGACGGCCACCGGAGGAGCAGCCGCCCGCGCCCGCCCCGGCCGCGCCCGCAGCCGCGCAGGAGCAGGCGGAGGCACCGGAGCGGGGTAGGGGCCAGGGGGCCGGTGACCCTGGGGAGTCCCGCGACGAGTCGGGTGAGGACGCGCGCACCCGCGGCTCGGGGCGGCGGATGCCGATGCTGCAAGGCATGCAGGCCGCGGCGCGGCAACGCGCCGTGATCGCCGAGGCCCGGGTGCGGCTGGCCGACCGGCTGGGCTGCCAGCCCGGCGAGGCGCTGCAGCACCTGATCTGGCTGGCCCGCGACCTCGGCATGGATCTGGAGGAGACGGCCTCGCTGCTGGTCGGGGAGCGCCCGGCGGCCCGGGAGACGGGCGGCGACCCGTACGCCGTGGTCCGGGAGACCGCGCTGCGGGCGCGCAGCAGCGCCGGGCGCGAGGACGTCGACCCCATGGTGGTCGTCGAGGAGCTGCTGGGGCGGCCGATCACCGAGGACGCCGAGGCCGACGCCGACCTGCTGGCCGCGACTCCGGACGATCCGGTGGCGCGGGCGGTCCTGGACGCGGCGATCGTCTCGGCGGCCTGGCTGGTGCCGGTCCGCTCGCCGGAGGAGCGCGTCGTCGACTTCGTCTACGCCGCGCTCAACGAGCAGGCCAAGGACCCGTTCGGCCGCGGCGTCCGCGAGCTGCGGGGGCGGCGGCTGCTGCGGGCCGACCCGGGCGTGGTGCTGAGCGGCCTGTTCGCCGCCCACGTCGACGTGCTGGAGACGGGGCGCCCGTTCTCCCGCGGCCCGTTCTGGTACACCACCAGCCTCAACGGCACCTCGCGCACCATGCGGGTCACCGTCCGGTCCGTGCGCGTCCCCACCGGCATCTGCATGGTCTGGCGCTTCCACGACGAGGAGGAGCGCACGGCGCGGCGGCTGGAGCAGGCCGAGCGGCTGGCGCGCATCGGGTTCGCCGAGTGGGACGTGGCGACGGGCGAGCAGGACTGGTCGCCGCAGATGCTGGCCAACTACGGCCGCACGGAGCAGGACGGGCCGGTCACGCTGAAGGAGCTGTCGCAGGTCGTGGTCCCCGAGGACCTGCCGCTCGCCGAGGAAGCGCTGCACACCGTGCTGGACCGGCGCGAGCCCGTCCAGTACGAGCACCGCATCCGCACCCCGGACGGCGAGCGGCGGCATCTGTGGCTGTACGCCGAGCCGGTGCTGGACTCCTCGGGCCTGCTGGTCGGCGTGCGGATGCTGACCCAGGACATCAGCCACCGCCGGTCCCTGGAGGGCGCCCTCGCCGAGACCCGCCGCGACCTGCTGCGCCTGCAGGGCCAGTCGGCCCGGGAGCGGCAGGTGGCGCTGGCGCTGCGCCGCGCGATCCTGCCGCCCGACCTGATGCTGGCCGGGGCGAGCGGGCTGCGGGCCGCGGTCCGCAGCATCCCCGCCGAGAACACCGCGCGCATCGGCGGCGACTGGCATGTGACGCGGGTGCTGTCGGACGGGCGGGGGCTGTTCGCCGTCGGGGACTGCAGCGGCCACGGCCTGGCCGCCACCGCCGACATGGCGCGCATGCGGCACGGGCTGCTGGCCCTGTCCTACACCGGCGAGTCCGCCGGGCGCCTGATGGGCTGGCTGAACGACCTGGCCAACGATCTGGAGCCGACCGCCACCGGCACCGCCGTGATCGCCCATTTCGAGCCGGAGACCTGCCGCATGAAGTGGTCGATCGCCGGCCATCCGCCGCCGCTGCTGGTGCGCGACGGGCGGGCCCGGCTGCTGGACGACACGCCCGACCCGCTGCTGGGCGCCTTCCCGCGGCTGACCTACCGGACGATCACCACGCAGCTGCAGCCGGGCGACCTGGTGGTGCTCTACACCGACGGCCTGGTGGAGCGGCGCGACAGCGACCTGGACGAGCAGATCGACCGGCTGGCCCGGATCGTGGAGAAGCACGACGGCGAGCCGGACCGGCTGCTGGACCTGGTGCTGACCCGGATGGGCTACGACCCGTTCGCCGACGACACGACGCTGTTCATCGTCCGCGTGGCCTAGCCGGCGGACGCGGCGGGCGATACTTTCTAACAATCGTTTGGTAGAGTTCTGCGGTGTGAGCACGCGGGACGGGACGGGCCGCGCGCCCGGCCGGGAGAGCGCGGCCGACCGCGCCTTCCGCGCCGAGGTCCGCGACTGGCTGCAGACCAATCTGACCGGCGAGTTCGCCGCCGCCCGGGGCCAGGGCGGACCGGGCCGCGAGCACGAGGCGTTCCCGGTCCGGCTGGCGTGGGAGCGGCACATGGCCGCGGCGGGCTGGACCTGCCTGGGCTGGCCGGTCGAGTACGGCGGACGCGGCGCCACGGTCGCCCAGCAGGTGATCTTCCACGAGGAGTACGCGCTGGCCGGCGCGCCCGCCCGGGTCGGCCACATCGGGGAGAACCTGCTCGGCCCGACGATCATCGCGTTCGGCACCGACGCGCAGCGCGCCCGGTTCCTGCCGCCGATCGCCGCGGCGCGGGAGCTGTGGTGCCAGGGCTACTCCGAACCGGACGCCGGGTCCGACCTGGCCGGCGTGCAGACCCGCGCCGAGCTGGTCGCCGGGGAGTGGCGCGTCACCGGGCAGAAGGTGTGGACGTCCCTGGCGAAGGAGGCGGACTGGTGCTTCGTGCTCTGCCGCACCGAACCCGGCTCCGCGCGGCACGCCGGGCTGTCGTACCTGCTGGTCCCGATGCGCCAGGACGGGGTGGAGGTCCGCCCGATCGTGCAGCTGACCGGCACCTCGGAGTTCAACGAGGTGTTCTTCGACGGCGCCCGCACCGACGCCGCCAACATCGTCGGCGCGCCCGGCGACGGCTGGCGGATCGCGATGGCGACGCTCGGCTTCGAACGCGGCGTCGCCACGCTCGGGCAGCAGGTCGGGTTCCGCCGCGAACTGCAGGGCGTGATCGAGCTGGCCCGCCGCACCGGCGCCGTCGACGACCCGCTGCTGCGCGACCGGCTCACCCGCGCCTGGATGGGCCTGGAGATCATGCGGCTGAACGCGGTACGCACCATGGCCGGCGTCGCCGCGGGCGCCCCCGGCCCCGAGTCGTCCATCTCCAAGCTGGTGTGGGCGACCTGGCACCGGGAGCTGGGGGAGCTGGCCATGGACGTCCTCGGCGCGGCCGGGCTCGTCGCCGACGGCGCACCCTACAACCTGAACGACTGGCAGCGGCTGTTCCTGTTCTCCCGCGCCGACACCATCTACGCCGGGTCCAACGAGATCCAGCGCAACATCATCGCCGAGCGCGTGCTCGGCCTGCCGCGCGAGCCGAAGGGGGCCGCATGACCGGGGCGGCGCCGCGGTACGTGGACGGGCACGGCCTGCTGCGCGACCGCGTCGTGGTGGTCACGGCGGCGGCCGGGACCGGCATCGGCGGCGCGACCGCGCGCCGCTGCCTGGAGGAGGGCGCCGCCGTCATGGTGTCCGACGCGCACGAGCGGCGCCTGGCCGAGACGCACGCCGCGCTGGAGGAGGAGTTCGGCGCCGGCCGGGTGGCCGCCCGCCGCTGCGACGTCACCGCCGAGGACGAGGTGCAGGCGCTGTACGCGGCCGCCGTCGAGCGCTTCGGACGCCTCGACGTCGCCGTCAACAACGCCGGGCTGGGCGGCACCGCCGAACTGGCCGACATGACCGACGAGCAGTGGAACCGCGTGCTGGACGTCACCCTCAACGGCACCATGCGCTGCACCCGGGCCGCGCTGCGCATCATGCGGGAGCGCGGCTCGGGCGTCATCGTCAACAACGCCTCGGTGATCGGCTGGCGGGCGCAGCGCGGCCAGGCCCACTACGCCGCGGCCAAGGCCGGGGTGATGGCGCTGACCCGCTGCGTCGCGCTGGAGGCCGCCCCGCACGGCGTCCGCGTCAACGCGGTGGCCCCGTCGCTGGCGATGCACCCGCACCTGGTGAAGGTGACGTCGCAGGAGCTGCTGGACGAGCTGACGCGCCGGGAGGCGTTCGGCCGCTACGCCCAGCCCTGGGAGGTGGCCAACGTTATCGTCTTCCTGGCCAGCGACTACTCGTCCTACATGACGGGCGAGGTGGTCTCCGTTTCCAGCCGGCACCCTTAGGAGCACACCGCCCATGAGCCCACGACGGCGCGACACCGAGGGAACCGCGGCCGCGCGCGCGGAACGCCGCGCCGAGCTGCTCGCCACCGCGGCCGAGGTCTTCGCGGCCAAGGGCTACGCCGCCACCACCGTCCGGCAGGTCGCCGACGCGGCCGGGATCCTCGGCGGCAGCCTCTACTACCACTTCGACTCCAAGGAGTCGATGGTCGACGAGATCCTCTCGACGTTCCTGAACGAGATGTGGGCCGCCTACGACCGCGTGCTGGCCGCCGGGCTCGGCGCGCGCGAGACCGTGGAGGCCATCGTCGTGGAGTCGTTCCGGTCGATCGACCGGCACCGGGCCGCGGTGGTCGTCTACCAGAACGAGTCCCGCCACCTGGCCGCCACCAGCGAACGCTTCACCTACCTGCTCGAATCGCACCGCCGCTTCGAGGAGATGTGGATGTCGCTGCTGGAGCGGGGCGTGCGGGAGGGCGCGTTCCGCCCCGACCTCGACCTGCCGCTGGTGTACCGGTTCGTCCGCGACACCGTGTGGGTGGCGGCGAACTGGTACCGGCCCGGCGGGCGGCTGGCGGCCGACGACATCGCCAAGCAGTACCTGGCCATGGTCCTGGAGGGCATCCAGGCCTGAGCAGGAGCAGGAGGGAGGCCCGAGGTGGCCGAGGCATTCATCGTCGAGGCGGTCCGCACACCGGTCGGCAGGCGCGGCGGGGGCCTGTCCGGGACGCACCCCGCCGACCTGGGCGCGCACGTGCTGGCGGCGCTGATGGACCGGGTGGACGCCGACCCGGCCGCGGTCGACGACGTCGTCTTCGGCTGCGTGGACACCGTCGGGCCGCAGGCCGGGGACATCGCGCGCACCTGCTGGCTGGCGGCCGGACTGCCCGAGGAGGTCCCCGGCGTGACCGTCGACCGGCAGTGCGGCTCGTCCCAGCAGGCGGTGCACTTCGCCGCGCAGGCGGTGCTGTCGGGCACCGCCGACCTGGTGGTCGCGGGCGGCGTGCAGAGCATGTCGCAGATCCCCATCGGCTACGCGATGACCGCCGCCGAGCCCCTCGGCTTCACCTCCGGCCCGTTCGCCGGGTCCAGGGGCTGGACGCGCCGGTACGGCGACGCCGAGGTGTCGCAGTTCAACGGCGCCGAGATGATCGCCCGCGACTGGGGCATCTCGCGGGAGGAGATGGAGGCGTACGCCTACACCTCGCACCGGCGCGCGATCCGCGCGATCGACGAGGGGCGCTTCGCCCGGGAGACCGTCCCCTACGAGGGCGTCGCCGCCGACGAGGGGCCGCGCCGCGACACCTCCCCCGAGAAGATGGCCGCGCTGCCGGCCCTTCAGGACGGCGGGCGCATCACCGCCGCGCTGGCCGCGCAGATCTCCGACGGCGCCGCCGCGCTGCTGGTGGCGTCCGAACGCGCCGTGCGCGACCACGGCCTGACGCCCCGCGCCCGCGTCCACCACATCTGCGCGCGCGGCGAGGACCCGATCCGGATGCTGTCGGCGCCGATCCCCGCGACCGCGCACGCGCTGCGCCGCGCCGGAATGAAGATCGGCGACATGGACGCCATCGAGATCAACGAGGCGTTCGCGTCGGTGGTGCTGGCCTGGCTGAAGGAGACCGGCGCCGACCCGGCCCGCACCAACCCCAACGGCGGCGCCATCGCGCTCGGCCATCCGCTCGGCGCCACGGGCGCCCGCCTCATGACGTCCCTGCTGCACGAGCTGGAGCGCACCGGCGGCCGCTACGGGCTGCAGACCATGTGCGAGGGCGGCGGCCAGGCCAACGTCACCATCATCGAACGCCTCTGACGGCGCCGCGAACGCGGGGTTGCATAATGATCGGGTGCTTGAGGGCCTGCGGATCATCGAGGTGTCGAGCTTCGTCGCGGCCCCGCTCGGCGGCATGACGCTGGCCCAGCTGGGCGCCGAGGTGATCCGCGTCGACCCGCTCGGCGGCGCGGCCGACGTGGGACGCCACCCGCTCGCCCCGTCCGGCACCAGCCTGGTGTGGACCGGGCTGAACAAGGGCAAGCGGTCGATCACCGTCGACTTGCGCTCCCCGGAGGGGCGCGACGTCGTCACCCGCCTGGTGGCCGACGCCGGAACCGTGCTGACCAACGCGGTCGGCCGGGTCTGGCTGTCGTACGAGGCGCTGTCGAAGGCCCGCCCCGACCTGATCCACCTGCAGATCCAAGGGCGCGCGGACGGCACCGCCGCGGTCGACTACACCGTCAACGCCGAGATCGGGTTCCCGCTGGTCACCGGGCCCGCCGACCACGCCGGCCCGGTCAACCACGTGCTGCCCGCCTGGGACATGGCGTGCGGGCTGTACGCGGCCGTGGGCCTGCTGGCGGCCGACCGGCGCCGCACCCGCACGGGCGCCGGCGCGCGGATCACCCTGGCCCTGCACGACGTGGCGCTGGCCATGGCCGGCAACCTGGGCTTCCTCGCCGAGGCGCAGCTGGGCGCGGAGCGTCCCCGCATCGGCAACGACCTGTACGGCGGTCTCGGCCGCGACTTCCCCCTCGCCGACGGCGAACGCGTCATGGTGGTGGCGCTGACCGCCCGGCACTTCGCCGACCTGTGCGCGGCCACCGGGCTGACCGAGACCGTCGCCGAACTGGAGCGCCTGCTGGGCGCCGACTTCACCCGGGACGGCGACCGGTTCCGGCACCGCGAGTCCCTGTTCGCCCTGCTCGCGCCCTGGTTCGCCGGACGCACCCTCGCCGAGGTCGACGAGGCCCTCGCACCGACGTCGGTGCTGTACGCCCCGTACCGCCGCTTCACCGACTTTGACCCCGCGAGCAGCCCCCTGCTCCAGCAGATCGATCAGCCGGGCGTCGGCCGCGTGCACGCCCCGGCCTCGCCCCTGGACACCGGACGGCGCACGGTCGCGCCCGCCCCCCGGCTGGGCGAGCACACCGACGACGTCCTGGCCGAACTGGGGCTGGACCCGGCCGGGCTGCGCGCGAAGGGAGTGGTCGCTTGATCGACATCAACGGATGGGAACCCGGCCCGCAGGAGCGCACGCAGACCATCCACCCCGAGCCGGCCCGAGCGCTGGCGGCACTGCTCGACGTCGACCCGCCGGGTCCGCAGCTGCCGCCGCTGTGGCAATGGCTGTACTTCCTCGACCGCCCCCGCACCGCCGACCTGGGCGCCGACGGCCATCCCCGCGACGGCCATTTCCTTCCGCCGATCCCCGACCGGCGCCGCATGTTCGCCGGGGGCCGGCTCACCCTGCACCGGCCGATCCGCTTCGGCGACACGCTCACCCGGCGCTCGGAGACCGCCGACACCCGGCTCAAGCACGGTCGCAGCGGCGAGCTGCTGTTCGTCACCGTCCGCCACACCTACCTGCGCGACGGCGCCGAGATCGCCGTCGAGGAGCAGGACCTCGTCTACCGCAGCGGCGACCCGGCCGCACCCGCCTGCGCCCCCTCCTACGAGGCGCCGCGGGTGGAGGCGCCGTGGACGCTGCCGGTCACCGCCGACCCGGTGCTGCTGTTCCGGTTCAGTGCACTGACCTACAACGCCCACCGCATCCACTACGACCCGGTCTACACGACCGAGGTGGAAGGCCATCCGGCGCTGGTCGTGCACGGCCCCCTGCTGGCGATCCTGTGCCTGGAGCTTCCGCGCCGCGCCGGCCGCACGGTGAGCGAGCTGTCGTTCCGCGCCCGCAAGCCCGTCTACGTCGGGCAGCCGTTCGTCGCGGCCGGCTCGCCGGACGGCCGGCTGTCCATCGAGGCCCCGGCGGGCATCACGGCCATGACCGCGACGTTCGCATGACCGGGAACCGCGGCCGGGGGCCGAACCGGGCAGCGGGAGCGATGCCGACAGCGACGACCGGTCTTGGTGCCGGGCCGCGAGACTCTGGGAGGTTGGTGGCATGGGCGGCAGGTTGCAGCAGACGTACGGGCTGACCGACGAGCAGCGGGAGATCATCGCGACCGTCCGGGCCTTCGTGGACAAGGAGGTGCTGCCGGTCGCGACGGAGCTGGAGCACGCCGACGCCTACCCGCGCAAGCTGGTCGACCGCATGCGGGAGCTCGGACTGTTCGGGCTGACGATCCCCGAGGAGCACGGCGGGCTCGGCGAGTCCCTGCTGACCTACGCGCTGGTCGTCGAGGAGCTGTCGCGCGGCTGGATGAGCCTGTCGGGGATCGTCAACACGCACTTCATCGTCGCCTGGATGATCGTCCAGCACGGCACGGACGAGCAGCGGGCGCGGTACCTGCCGCGGATGGCCGCGGGGGAGGTGCGCGGGGCCTTCTCCATGTCGGAGCCGGGATGCGGATCGGACGTGGCGGCGATCCGCACCCGCGCGACGCGCGACGGCGACGGGTACGTGATCGACGGGCAGAAGATGTGGCTGACCAACGGCGCCACGGCGAACCTGGTCGCCGTGCTCGTCAAGACCGACCCCGCCGCCGGGCACCGCGGGATGACCACGTTCCTGGTGGACAAGGAGCCCGGGTTCGGGGAGGTCGCGCCCGGCCTGACCATCCCCGGCAAGATCGGCAAGATGGGGTACAAGGGCGTCGACACGACCGAGCTGCTGTTCGACGGGTACCGCATCGACGCCGGGCAGGTGCTCGGCGGGCAGCCCGGGCGCGGCTTCTACCACATGATGGACGGCGTGGAGGTCGGCCGCGTCAACGTGGCGGCGCGCGCCTGCGGCGTGGCGCGGCGCGCCTACGAGCTGGCGCTGTCCTACGCCAGGCGGCGCGAGACGTTCGGCCGGCCGATCGCCGAGCACCAGGCCGTGCTGTTCCGCCTCGCCGAGATGGCCACCAAGGTGGAGGCCGCGCACCAGATGACGGTGATGGCCGCCCGCCGCAAGGACTCCGGCGAACGCAACGACCTGGAGGCCGGGATGGCCAAGTACCTGGCCAGCGAGTACTGCAAGGAGGTCGTCGAGGACGCCTTCCGCGTCCACGGCGGATACGGCTACTCCACCGAGTACGAGATCGAGCGGCTCTACCGCGAGGCGCCCATGCTGCTGATCGGCGAGGGCACGGCCGACATCCAGCGGATGGTGATCGGGCGGCGCCTGCTGGAGGAGGGCTGACCGTCCCGGCGCGAAGCCCTGTGCGCCGACGGTCGATCGGCTGTGCACCGGGCGTCGACCACGGCCCGCCCGGTCGGCGTACCGGTGGCGCCGTCTATGAGGCGCATGAGGCCCGTGAGCTGACGGCGGCCGGCCCGCGCGACGCGGTCGCGCGGGCCGGCGCTTCGCGCATGGCGCTCCCGTTCCCGGGCGGCGGCGCGGTTCCGGAAAGCGTTCGGAAAAGCGCATACCGACCAGTCGGTCTCGGCGGCGTATGATCGGGGCGGAAACCCGTCGGCGGCCGGCCGGCGGCACGGCGGCCCGTTGACATGAACGAGGGCCGTGCGCGCCGCCCCGGGACACCGGCGCCGATACGCTGAGCGCTGTTCACGAGCGGCAGGCCGTCCCCGCGGCGGGACCGGCCCGAGGACAGGGGAGAGCCATGACGCAGCGGCTGGCGGGGGACGCGTCCGCCTACGCGTCCATCCCGGACCGCCTGCTGGCCGTGGCGACGCGGCTGTTCGCCGAGAAGGGCTACGAGAGCACCTCGGTCCAGGAGATCGTCGCCGCCGCCGGGGTCACCAAGGGCGCCATGTACCACTACTTCGGCGCCAAGGACGACCTGCTCTACGAGATCTACCACCGGCTCCTCGGCCTGCAGACGCGGCGGCTGCGCGAGTTCGCCGGCGGAACCGGCCCGGTGGAGGAGCGGCTGCGCGCGGCCGCGGTCGACGTGCTGTCCACCAGCTTCCGGTACCTGGACGAGTTCACCGTCTTCTTCCGCTCCATGCACATGCTGCCCAAGGAGCGCCGCCGCGCCGTGCGGGCCGAGCGGCGCCGCTACCACGAGCAGTTCCGCGCCCTGGTGGAGGAGGGGCAGCGCGAGGGCGTCTTCCGCGCCGACGTCCCCGCCGACCTGTCGGTGCACTACTTCTTCGGCGCCGTCCACCAGGTCAGCACCTGGTACCGGCAGGACGGGCCGCTGGACGCGCAGCAGATCAGCGAGTACTACGTCGACCTGTTCCTCAACGGGCTGCGCGCGCGTCCCGAAGGCCCGGCGGCCGCCGCGCCCGGACGTCCCGCCGGGGACGACGGGGGCGCGGCGTCCGCCTGAGAGCGGCGCGGGCTCAGCTCCGCGCGGCGCGCTCGGCCCGCTCCACGCGTTCCACCTTGAAGGCGCCCTCGCGGAACCGCGCCCGCAGCGGCTTCTTGTCGAACTTGCCCACCGTCGTCTTGGGGATCTCGTCGAGGAACGTCCAGTTCTCCGGCACCTGCCAGCGCGCCACCTTGCCGTCCAGGAAGGCCGCCAGCTCCGCCGCCGTGACCGCCGCGCCCCGCCGCCGCACCACGCACGCCAGCGGACGCTCGGTCCACCGCGGGTCGGGCACGCCGATCACCGCGGCCTCCAGCACGTCCGGATGCGCCATCAGGTGGTTCTCCAGCTCCACCGAGGAGATCCACTCGCCGCCCGACTTGATGACGTCCTTGGCCCGGTCGGTGATCTGGAAGAAGCCGCGCTCGTCGATCGTGCCGATGTCGCCGGTGCGCAGCCAGCCGTCGTGGAACTTCTCCGGCGCCGGGTCGCGGTGGTAGGAGCCGGTGATCCACGGACCGCGGACCTCGATCTCGCCGACGGACGTGCCGTCCCACGGCAGCTCCTCGCCCCCGTCGCCGACGATGCGCATCTCCACGCCCGCCGCGACCCGGCCGGACCGCATCCGCCAGTCCACGTCCTCGGGCGTGCCGGGCCGCACGCCGGGCGGCGGGAACGCCATGCCGCCCAGCGGGCTGGTCTCGGTCATCCCCCAGCCCTGGATGATGCGCAGGCCGTAGCGCTCCTCGAAGCGCTCCAGCAGGGCGCGCGGCGCGGCGGCGCCGCCGGACGTGCCGGTGCGCAGCGACGACAGGTCGATCTCGTGCTCGGCGCCGTACTCCAGGATGCCGTTCCAGATCGTCGGGACCGCGGACGCCACGGTGCTGCGCTCGGCCGCGATGAACCGGGTGAGGTGCTCGGGCTGCAGGAACGGCCCGGGCATGTGCAGGGACGCCCCCGACATCAGCGCCCCGTACGGCAGCCCCCAGGCGTTGACGTGGAACATCGGGACGATCGCCAGCACCCGGTCGGCCTCGGTGATGCCCACCAGCGACGCCGACTGCACCGCCATCGCGTGCAGGAACGTCGAGCGGTGCGAGTACACCACGCCCTTGGGGTCGCCGGTGGTGCCGCTGGTGTAGCACATCGACGCGGCCGCGCGCTCGTCGATCTCGGGCCAGGCGAAGCCCGGCTCCTCGGCCGCCAGCAGCTCGCGGTAGCGCAGCACGCGCGCCCGGCCGCCCGACGCCTCCTCCAGCGCGCTCGCGTCGCCGTCGCCCACCACGATGTAGGTCTCCACGCAGGGCACCCGCCCGGCGACCCGCGCCAGCAGCGGGACGAGGTTGTCGTCGACGATGACGACGCGGTCCTCGGCGTGGCCGATGATGTGCGCCAGCTGGTCGGGGAACAGCCGGATGTTGAGGGTGTGCAGCACCGCGCCCATGCCGGGCACGGCGAAGTAGGCCTCCAAATGCTCCTGGTGGTTCCAGCAGAACGTGCCGACCGCCTCGCCGGTGCGCACACCGAGCCGGGACAGCGCCGCGGCGAGCCGCTCGGCGTTCTCGGCCACCTGCGCGTACGTGGCGCGGCGGGCGCCCGTGCCGGTCCAGGTCACGCATTCGCTTCCGCCGAACACCCGGGACCCGTGCCTGAGTATCGCGCTGACGGTGAGCGGGTAGTCCTGCATCGTGCTTCGGATCATGCGTTTCTCCGGGGGTGGGCGAAAGCGTGTGCCGGCAATCCTCCGGCCGGCGGCTGTGTCCGAGAACACATACCGACCGGTCGGTTAAACGTTAGGGTCGTCCCGTTCGCGGCGTCAACGGGTGCGGGGCGGTCGGCGTGCGGTCGCGCCCGGAGCGCCACCCGCCGCGCCGAGCGGGAGAGCTCGACGGGGGCCGGCCGCCGTCCTCGCCGGGATCGAGGCGGACGCCCGCTAATCCCGCACGACCGCCGACTGCTGCGCGGCGATCGCCTCGGCGGCCTCGCGGACGATCCGGCCGATCAGCTCCGCGCACGTCGGCAGGTCGTCGATCACCGCCACCGCCTGGCCGGACGCCATCACGCCGAGGTCGGGACGCCCGTCGACCATCGCGGCCTTCAGCAGCATCGGGGTGTTGGCGGCCATGAGCACCTGCGACCACGACAGGTCCCGGCCGCGCCGCATCGCCCGCCCGTCGGCCAGCATCGCCCGCCACGACATGCCGGAGATCCGCCGGAACCGGGCGGCGCTGCGCACCGCCCGGGCCAGGCGGGCGACGCGGCCGGAGCGTTCGAGGCCGTCCACCAGGCCGCTGCGCAGCACCCGGTGCGGCAGCCCGTCGACCTGCCGGGTCACCACGGTCTCGGCGGCGCGCAGGTAGACCTGCTTGACCGCGTCGGGCACGGGGCTGTCGGCGGTCAGCAGGAACCGGGTGCCCATCGCCACGCCCGCCGCCCCGTAGGCCAGCGCGGCGGCCAGGCCGCGCCCGTCGAAGAACCCGCCGGCGGCGATCACGGGGATGTCGACGGCGTCCACGACCTGGGGGAGCAGCAGCGTCGTGGCGAGCGGTCCGGTGTGCCCGCCGCCCTCGCCGCCCTGCACCAGCACCGCGTCCGCGCCCCAGCCGGCGACCTTCTCGGCGTGCCGCCGGGCCCCCACCGACGGGATCACCACCACGCCCGCGTCCTTCAGCCGGGCGATCAGCTCGCGCCTGGGCGCCAGGGCGAACGAGGCGACCCGCACCCCCTCCCTGACGATCAGGTCGACGCGCTCGTCCGCGTCGGCGGCGTCGGCCCGCAGGTTCACCCCGAACGGCGCGTCCGTGCGCTCCTTGACCTCGCGGATCGCGGCGGCCAGCCGGTCGACCGTCATGGTCGCCGACGCCAGCACGCCGAGGCCGCCGGCGTTCGCCACCGCCGTCACCAGGCGCGGCCCGGCCACCCAGCCCATGCCCGTCTGCATGACCGGGTGCCGGACGCCGGTCAGCCGCGTCAGCGGCGTGTCGAGCACCCGCCCCGCCGCCTGCCCGGCCGCCCTGCCGGTCGCGCCGCCGGTCATCCGGGGACCTCGCGTTCGCGCAGCCCCCTGGGATCGAGCACCTCGCGCATGAGCCGCAGCTCCTCGGCGGTGGGCGAGCGCGTCTCGGGCACCTCGTCCGGGACGACCAGCTCGAAACCGGTGCGGGCGACGACGTCCTCGACCGTCACCCCCGGGTGCGTGGAGCGCAGCCGCATCCGCCGGTCCGGGGTGCCGAAGTCCAGGACGGCGAGGTCGGTCACCACCGCACGCAGCTCGAACGCGCCCCGGTCGCCGCCGATGCCGCTGACGAAGTCGACCTTCTCGGTGAACACGCGGGGCGAATGCCGGGGGATCCAGTAGCTGGTGGTGTTGACGCGGGTGTTTCCGGGCGCCCCCCGCACGCCGAGCAGCTGCCGCGCCGGGCGCTCCCAGTCGCCGATGCAGGAGATGTTGGAGTTGCCGAACCGGTCGATCTGGCTGGCGCCCAGGACCACGTGCCTGCGCCCGTTCAGCACCAGCCACAGGTGGTCGCGGAACGGCAGCCAGCCCTCGACCGCTCCGGCGGGCGCGCCCAGCGGCACCGGCTCCGCGGTCAGGTGCGGCCCGCCGTCGGTGGTCAGCAGGTCCGGTTCGAACGTCATCCGCGCCAGCCGCGCCCCCAGCGCGGGCACCGTGCCGGACACCGCCGCGGCGACGATCTCCCCGTCCCCGCGGAACAGCTCCGCGCACGCCACCGCGCACACCTCGGCCCGCGTCGCCGCGCTCACCGCGACTCCTCCTGCCAGATGCGGACGGCGTCCTGGTAGGCGGCCTCGTCGCCGGACAGGAAGCGGTCGCGGAAGGCCCGCCACTGCGCGGGGTCGCCCGCCGACCGCGCGTACAGCCGCTGGAACGCCTCGTCGCGGCCGCGGTCGGGCTCGCAGGCGGTGAAGTGCGCGCCGTTGGGCGTCTCCACCACGCCCGTGACGTACGAGCGGCTGATCAGCAGTGACTGCACCGGTCCCTCCTTGAGCAGGTCGCCGGTGTCCACGAGGCGTTCGCAGGACACGTACACGCGGTCGGCGGCCTTGGCGAACAGGTCGTCCATGTAGGGGTCGGGGCCGAGGTACTGGCCGTTGCCGCGCGCGTCGGCGCGGTTCATGTGGACCAGCGCGACGTCCATCGCCAGCGGTGGCACGGCGATCAGCTCGGTGCCGTCCGGGTACGGCGAGCGGACGGTGCGCAGCCCGGGGTTGACGCGCAGCACGTCCGATCCCAGGCCCGCCGGCGTCGGCAGGAACGGCAGCCGGTGCGCCGCCGCGTACAGCCCGAACATGAACATGCCCTCGTCGTACTCGGTGAGCTCGACCGCCCCGTTCTGCCGGGCCGCCCGGAAGTGCGGCTCCAGCGGGATCGAGTCGAGCGTGACGAACGGCGCGACCAGCCTGCGGACCTTGCCGTAGGCGCACAGCAGCCCCACGTCCGGACCGCCGCAGGACACCACCGTCAGGTCGGTGACCGGCGACCGGCAGACCGCCCGCACCAGCGCCATCGGCTTGCGGCGCGACCCCCAGCCGCCGATCCCGACCGTCATGCCGCTGTGCAGCGACGCGGCGACCTCGTCCACGGTCATGACCTTGCTCATCGGCCCTCCTCGGCGGCCCGGCCGCCGCGGACGAAGGCGTCGCGGTGCCGGTCGCCCGCGCCGGTCAGGTTCAACTCGAACGTGAAGCCCTGCTCGAACCGGTAGCTGCGCTTGACGTCGACCGGGTCGATGCCGTTCAGCGACTCCTTGGCCCGCCGGATCACGTACCGGTCCTTGGCCGCGATGTCGCGGGCCACCGCCATCGCCGCGTCGCGCAGCCGCGCCGCCGGGACGACCTCCAGCACCGACCCGTGCCGGTGCAGCTCCTCGGCGGTGACGTTGCGGCAGGTGTAGACCATGGCGCGCATCAGGTGCTGGGGGACGAGCCGGGCCAGGTGGGTGGCGGCGCCCAGCGCGCCCCGGTCCACCTCGGGCAGGCCGAAGTAGGCGTCCTCGGCCGCCACCACGACGTCGGCGCTGCCGGCCAGCCCGACGCCGCCGCCCAGGCAGAACCCGTGCACCGCCGCCACGACCGGGACCTCGCAGTCGTACACCGCCGCGAACGCCGCATAGCACCCCCGGTTGGCGCCGACCAGCGCGGTGTGACCCTCGGCGGCCTGCATCTCCTTGATGTCGACGCCCGCATTGAAGCCGCGTCCGTCGGCGCGGAGTACCACCGCCCCGACCTTCGGGTCGCGTCCGGCCGCCAGCACGGCGTCGGCCAGGTCGTACCAGCTTCGGACGGTGAGCGCGTTGACCGGGGGCGCGGTGACGACGATCTCGGCCACCCCGTCGGGGTGGGTCGTGGTGGAGACTCCCATGCGCTACCTTTCCACCAAACATTTGTTAGAACAGAACGGTAGCAGGAACCCGCCGGGAGGGCCCGATGGCGCTGACGCTGGATCTGAGCGGCCGCCTCGCCGTGGTCACCGGGGGCGTGCGGGGCGTCGGACGCGGCATCAGCCGGGCGTTCCTGGCCGCCGGGGCCGACGTCGTCGCCGTCGCCCGCCGCGAGCCGCCGGACTTGCCCTCCGCGGGCGGCCGCACCGCCCGCTTCGTCTCCCTCGACGTGCGCGACCCGGACGCCGTGCAGGACCTCATGGACGGCCTCGACCGGATCGACGTGCTGGTCAACAACGCGGGCGGCACCCCGTACCTGCCGCTGTCGGACGGCGACCCGCGCACCCACGCCAAGATCATCGAGCTGAACCTGACCGCCCCGCTGATCTGCGCCCGGGCCGCCGCCGCCCGCATGCGGGTCCGGCCCGGCGGCGGCTCCATCATCATGGTCGGCAGCGTGAGCGGGGTGCGGCCCTCGCCCGGCACCGCCGCCTACGGCGCCGCCAAGGCGGGCCTGCACAGCCTGGCGGCCTCCCTGGCGGTCGAATGGGCCCCCGACATCCGGGTGAACGCCCTGGTCCTCGGCATGGTCCGCACCGAGAGCTCGCACCTGCACTACGGCGACGAGGCGGGCATCGCCGCCGTCGAACGCACCGTCCCCCTGGGCCGCCTGGCCGACCCGTACGCCGACGCCGGCGCGGCCTGCGTCTATCTCGCCTCGGACCTGGCCGCCTACGTCACCGGCTCCGCACTGCTCATGCACGGCGGCGGCGAACGCCCCGCCTTCCTGGACGCCGCCACCGCCAACAGGCCCGGCCGGAACGAGGAGGACGCCCAGTGATCTGCACGGACCGCGTCGTGGCCGTCACCGGAGCGGGCCGCGGCCTCGGCCGCGCCCAAGCCCTGGAGTTCGCCCGCCGGCGGCGCCGCCGTCGTCAACGACCTGGGCGTGGCCCGCGACGGCACCGGGGACCCGGCCGGCGGCCCCGATGATCGACAAGGGCGGCCGCTGGGACCCGTCCGAACTGGACGGCGTCGTCGCCGGCTTGCTCGCCGCAGCCCCCGCCCCGGAACCCGTCCACGGGGCGTGACCCCCGCGCCCGACTGCGACGATCCCGCATCGCGACGCTCCGGGAACCCGGCCGCACCTTACTATGTCAAGGCCGCCGCTCGTGCCAATCCCCTGTCGAAGCAGACGTCCAGGCGGCCGCCCAGCTGTAAAACAGCACTGCGGACCAGGGCGGCTGCACGGTTCCGCAAGCATCGGCGGGGGCGCCGGTACTGGAATGCCGGGCGCGTGGATGATGTTGTTAGAGCCTGGGACGGCCGGGAAAACCGATCGCCTCGGGCGCGTCGTCCCGGCTACGGTGCCAAGGTTGCGGGGACGCCCGCCCGGCGCCGCCGGCCGTCCCGCCCCGCCCTTGGCCACCCGTTCGACGGTAATGAGGACGCACGTGAAATCGCCGCTCGCCGACCTGCGCGCGCGCCTGCCCGAGCTGACGGTCTACGACGCGCACCGGCTGCGCCGCCGGCTGGACGGCGCGCAGAAGCTGCGGGACGAGCGGCGCCGCGCCCGGGTGCTGGCGAAGATCGGCGAGGAGATCGAGGCCGCCGAGCGGCGGGTGGCGCGGCGCCGCGCGGCCGTTCCGGCGATCACCTATCCGGACGCGCTGCCGGTGTCGCAGAAGAAGGACGACATCCTGGCGGCGTTGCGCGACCACCAGGTGGTGATCGTGGCGGGGGAGACCGGGTCCGGCAAGACCACCCAGCTCCCCAAGATCTGTCTGGAGCTGGGCCGCGGCGTGCTCGGCTCGATCGGCCACACCCAGCCGCGGCGGCTGGCCGCCCGCACCGTGGCCGACCGGATCGTCGAGGAGCTCGGCACCGAGCTCGGCGAGGCCGTCGGCTACAAGGTGCGGTTCACCGACCGGTCCGGCGACGACACGCTGGTCAAGCTGATGACCGACGGCATCCTGCTGGCCGAGATCCAGACCGACCGGCTGCTGCGCCGCTACGACACGCTGATCATCGACGAGGCGCACGAGCGCAGCCTCAACATCGACTTCCTGCTCGGATACGTCAAGGAGATCCTGCCGAAGCGGCCCGATCTGAAGGTGGTCATCACCTCGGCGACCATCGACCCCGAGCGGTTCTCCAAGCACTTCGACGACGCGCCGATCGTGGAGGTGTCGGGCCGGACGTATCCGGTGGAGGTCCGCTACCGACCGCTGGTCGACCCCGACGACCCGCAGGCCGACCCCGACCGCGACCAGATCCAGGCGATCTGCGACGCGGTGGACGAGCTGTCCGGCGAGGCGCCGGGCGACATCCTGGTGTTCCTCAGCGGCGAACGGGAGATCCGCGACACCGCGGACGCCCTGGCCAAGCACCTCAAGGGGCGGCGCGGGCCGCAGACGGAGGTGCTGCCGCTGTACGCGCGGCTGTCGGCGGCCGAGCAGCACCGGGTGTTCCAGCCGCACTCCGGACGCCGCATCGTGCTGGCCACCAACGTCGCCGAGACGTCCTTGACCGTGCCCGGCATCAAGTACGTCATCGACCCGGGCACCGCGCGCATCTCCCGCTACAGCCACCGGCTCAAGGTGCAGCGGCTGCCGATCGAGCCGATCTCGCAGGCGTCGGCCGACCAGCGCAAGGGCCGCTGCGGGCGCGTGTCGGAGGGCATCTGCATCCGGCTGTACTCGGAGGAGGACTTCCAGGCGCGGCCGGAGTTCACCGAGCCGGAGATCCTGCGCACCAACCTGGCGTCGGTCATCCTGCAGATGACCGCGCTCGGGCTCGGCGACATCGCCGCGTTCCCGTTCGTCGAGCCGCCGGACCGCCGCAACGTCAAGGCGGGCATGGACCTGCTGCACGAGCTGGGCGCCATCGACCCGGCCGAAAAAGACCCGCGCAAGCGGCTCACCCCGCTGGGCCGCCGGCTGGCGCAGCTGCCGATCGATCCGCGGCTGGGCCGGATGATCCTGGCCGCCGACGAGGCCGGCTGCGTCCGCGAGGTGCTGGTGATCGCCTCGGCGCTGTCCATCCAGGACCCGCGGGAGCGGCCCGCCGAGCACCAGCAGGCCGCCGACGACAAGCACCGCCGCTTCGCCGACCCGACATCGGACTTTTTGGCGTACCTGAACCTGTGGAACTACCTGCGGGACCGGCAGCGGGAGCTGTCGGGCAGCGCATTCCGGCGGATGTGCCGCGAGGAGTTCCTGCACTACCTGCGGGTGCGCGAATGGCAGGACCTGCACTCCCAGCTCAAGCAGGTCGCCAAGGCGCTGGGCGTCACCGTCAACAGCGCCGACGCCGACCCCGACCGCATCCACATGGCGCTGCTGTCGGGCCTGCTGTCGCACATCGGCCTGCAGGACACCGACCGCAAGAAGGACGAGGGCGGCCAGCGGCGGCGCCCCCAGGTGGAGTACCTGGGCGCGCGCGGCGCCAGGTTCGCCCTGTTCCCCGGGTCGGCGCTGGCCAAGAAGCCGCCCCGCTGGGTGATGTCCGCCGAGCTGGTGGAGACGTCCCGGCTGTGGGGCCGCATCAACGCCCGCATCGAGCCGGAGTGGGTTGAACCGCTCGCCCAGCACCTGGTCAAACGCACCTACAGCGAGCCGCACTGGTCCAAGAAGCAGGCCGCGGTCATGGCGTACGAGAAGGTCACCCTGTACGGGGTGCCGATCGTGGCGCAGCGCCGCGTCAACTACGGGCGCATCGACCCGGAGCTGTCGCGGGAGCTGTTCATCCGGCACGCGCTGGTCGAGGGCGACTGGGACACCCGGCACCGGTTCTTCCACGACAACCGCGCGCTGCTGGACGAGGTGGAGGAGCTGGAACACCGGGCGCGGCGCCGCGACATCGTCGTCGACGACGAGACGCTGTTCGACTTCTACGACGAGCGGATCCCGCCGGAGGTGGTGTCGGGGCGGCACTTCGACGCCTGGTGGAAGAAGGCCGGCCGCACCCAGCCCGACCTGCTGAACTTCGAGAAGTCGATGCTCATCAACCAGGGCGCGGGCGAGGTCAGCGAGGCCGACTACCCCGACGCCTGGCAGCAGGGGCCGCTGCGGCTGCGGCTGACGTACCAGTTCGAGCCGGGCACCGACGCCGACGGCGTCACCGTGCACATCCCCGTGCAGGTCCTCAACCAGGTGCGGCCCGACGGGTTCGAGTGGCAGGTGCCGGGGCTGCGGCAGGAACTGGTCACCGAGCTGATCCGGTCGCTGCCCAAGCCGGTGCGCGTCAACTTCGTCCCGGCGCCCGACTTCGCGCGGCGCGTCCTGGAGCGCGTGGCGCCGCGCACCGAGCCGCTGCTGGCCGCGCTGGAGCGCGAGCTGACCGCCATGACCGGCGTGCCGGTGGCCCGCGAGGACTGGGACCTGTCGCGCCTGCCCGCCCACCTGCGGATGACCTTCCGCGTGGTGGACGAACGCGGCCGCGTGCTCGGCGAGCACACCGACCTGGACGCGCTGAAGCGCAAGCTGCGCGGCACGATGCGCGGCACCCTGGCCAAGGCCGCGTCGAGCGAGGGCATCGAACGCGCCGGGCTGCGCGAGTGGACGATCGGGGAGCTGCCGCGCACCTACGCGCGCAACCAGGGCGGGTACGAGGTCAAGGCGTATCCGGCGCTGACCGACGAGGGCGACACCGTCGCCGTCCGCATGTACGAGACCGAGGCCGAGCAGCGCCGCGCCATGTGGCTCGGCACGCGCCGCCTGGTGCTGCTCAACTGCACGTCCCCGGCCAAGCTGATCCAGAAGGGGCTGACGAACCAAGGCAAGCTGGCGCTCAGCCACAACCCGCACGGTTCGGTGGCCAAGCTGTTCGACGACTGCGTCACCGCCGCCGCCGACCGGCTGATCGCCGAGGCCGGCGGGCCGGCATGGGACGAGGCGGGGTTCCGCCGCCTGTACGACCACGTGCGCGCCGAACTGCACGACGCCACCGCCGCCATCGTGGCGCAGGTCGAGCGGATCCTGGCCGAGGCGCACGAGATCGACCGGCGCCTGCGCGGCACGACCAGCCTCACGCTGGTACCGGCGCTGACCGACGTGCGCGAGCACCTCGGCCGGCTGATCCGACCCGGGTTCGTGACCGCGACCGGCTGGCATCGGCTGCCCGACCTGCCCCGCTACCTGCGGGCGCTGCGGATCCGGCTGGACAAGCTGCCGGAGAACCCGGGCCGCGACCGGCAGCTGACCTTCCAGGTCCACCAGGTGGAGCAGGAGTACGAGGCGCTGCTGAACCGGCTGCCGCCGGCGCGGCGCGAGGAGGAGGCGGTCCGGCAGATCCGCTGGCTGCTGGAGGAGCTGCGGGTGTCGCTGTTCGCCCAGCAGTTGGGCACGCGCGTGCCGGTGTCGGACAAGCGCATCCGCAAGGCGATGGCGCAGATCGCCGTCTGAGGCGGGGCCGGCGGCCGGCCGGGGCCCGCCGCCCGCGTGTCGATCATCTCTGTCGCCCCGCAAGTCACTGCGGCCACGTGCACTAGTGCGTAAGGTTCATCTCATGCCTAACAGCGATGAGCGCGACAACAGCGGTCCCGGGGGGCAGGCCGTGACTCCCGAAGCCGCTGTCGCAGAGGCAGGCGGCGCGCAGCCGGCCGAGGGCGCCTCCGCCGCTTCCGAGAACGCCACCGCCGATAACACCGCCGATAACGCCGCCGATAACGCCGACGAGAGCACCGCCGGGAGCACCGGCGAGGGGAAGGCGGTCGCCACGACCGGGACCACCGCCGTGGCGGCCCAGCCCGGCCCCGACGATGCCGTGGCGCGGGTGGGGGACCCCGTCGCGTTCTGGCCGTGCGCCAACTGCGGCCGCCCGGTGCCGCAGCCGGTCGGGGCCGTGCGCACCGTCCGGTACTGCCAGGACAACGACGGCGCCTGCGCCCGCGAGGCGCGCGAACGGCGCGAGCGGGGCAGGGACGCGCCCGGACTGACCGGGCAGGTCGCCGCCACCTGGGAGATGGTGGAGCGGCTGGAGCGCACCGCCGACCTGCTCGCCGAGTCGCTCACCCAGGAGCTGAGCGTCGCCGGGGTGGAGCGGCGGGTCGCCGAGGTGCGGGCCGAGGCCGCCCGCGAGCTGGCCGTCGCGCAGAGCGAGCGCGACGCGTCCCAGCGGCGCGCCGAGGAGGCCTGGCAGGAGGCCGCGGCGGCCCGCAAGCGCGCCGAGGAGGCCGAACGCGCCGCCGCCAAGGCCCGCGAGGACGCCAAGCTGGCCACCTCCAAGCGGGACGCCGCCCAGCAGGCGTGGGAGGAGGCCCACCAGATCGCTCAGCAGGCGGTGTCGGCCAAGCTGGCCGCCGAGAGCGAACGCGACCGCATCGCCGCCCGCGAGACCGAGCTGCTGGCCGCGTTGGAGAACACCCGCGCCGAGCTGGTCGCCCTGCACGCCAAGCTGGCCGAGGCCGAGAGCGCGGTGGAGGCCCAGCGGGTGGAGGCCGCCGTCGCCAAGCAGGGCGCCGAGGACCTGCGCACCGCCATGCGCGACACCGAGGCGCAGCGGCAGCGCGCCATGCAGTCGGCCAGCAAGGCCGAGGCCGAGCGGGCGGCCGCGCTGCGCGCCCAGTCGGAGGCCGAGGCCGAGGTGGTGCGGGCCAACGCCCGCGCCGAGGAGGCCGTCAAGGAGCGCGACGCCGCGCTCGCGCAGGCCCGACAGGCGACCGCCGAACGCGACGAGCTGGCCGCCAAGGTCAACGACCAGGCGCTGCAGCTGCGGCAGCTGGCCCAGTCGGTGGCCGAGCAGCAGGCCGCCCTCGCCGCGCTGGCCGAGGAGCGCGACGCGGCCCGCGCCGAGGCCGACCGGGCGCGCCGCCAGATCGACCAGCTCACGCAGAACACGCTCGCGTCGAACTTCGTGCCCGCCCCGCCGCCGCCCGCGGCCGGGCATGCGCCGCAGTTCGGGACGCCCCCGCCCTACCCGAACGCGCTCTTCGGGCAGCAGGGCGGCGAGCAGGGCGCGTCGCCGACCGTCCCCGGCCTCCCCGTCCAGGGCGGCACGTCGGGGGGCGCCGGCGGGCAGCAGGGCGCCGCGCCGGCCGACCGCGAGGACCCGCTGTTCGCCGGCCCGTGACGCCCCCCGCCGGCGCCGCCGCGAACGCCGCCCTGCCGGCGCCGGGGGAGGCGGGCGGCGGCCGCCGGACGCGCGACCCGCGGTCAGGACGACCAGCAGTGCTCGGTCGCCGGGGTGGCCTCCTCCACGGGGAAGTTCACCGAAGGGGACATCTCGGGCTTGGCCGCGGGGGCGGACGGCGCGAACCGCGCGGGGGCCACCTCGATCCAGATCTGCTCGGCCCGGCCGAGCAGGCGGCCGTCGGCCCCGTACAGCGCCGTCGCCGCGTGGGTCTTGCGGCCCTCGCGGGTGCGCGCCAGGCCCATCACCACGCACTGCTCGCCCGCCGCGGGGAGCCCGGTGACCTGCGCGGTCATCGTGCCCAGCACCGATGCGCGGCCCGGTTCGAGAAACGACCACGCGCCGGGGCAGTCCAGCGCCGCCCACACCAGCTCGGGCCCCGGCTCCTCGGCCGGCGTCCACGGGGCCGCCACGGTGCCGTCGGCCACCCGGCCGGGCGCCAGCCGCAGCCCGTCGCCGGGTTCGCGGTCGGTGCCGCACACGAAGCAGCCGGGGAACGGATGGCCGTCCGCGCCGCGGAAGCCGGCGGCCGCGCCGAGCGCCTCCTCGTACGGCACCGGCGCCACCGGGGGCACCACGATCGCGCCCGCCAGGGCCTCGGCGACCACCGCCTCGCCGTCCCACAGCCGTGCGCTGAGCCCGCGCTCGTCGTCCACGCTCACCCGCAGCTCGGTGCCGAGCGGCGGCGGACGGCGCAGCGTGACGGTCACCGTGTCGGTGGACAGGTGGCCGGCGAGCAGCCCGGCCACGTAGCCGCCGTTGCCCGAGCCCTCGGGACCCCGGAACCGCGTATCTATGATCAACTGAAATCCCCCGTAGTCCGCTACGGCATGAAACCCCGCCGATGATAGTGAGCCGCCCCGACGGTTCCGCCCCCGGGTGACCTGCCGCTACTACCGTCGGCAACGGCCCATGTCCGGCCCGGGAAGGGCGGTCGCTCCGGGGACCATTCCCGGCGGCGGGCACGTCCCTCAAGGGCCCGCGCCCGCGAGACTGTGACGCGGCGGAGCGGGGGACCGTTCCCGTCAGGGCGATGGCGCGGTCACAGGGCGCGGGACGGCTGGGGGCGGCCCGGCCGGGTGCTGAAGAACACCGACAGCGACCCGGTGAGCCGGGCGCGCACCGTCGCCTCGTCCACCGGGCCGTCCTCGGGGACGGGGGTGCGCTCCAGCGCCCGGGCGATCAGCTGCTCGACGTTGCGGTCGGCGACCAGCACCGAGCACGTGTCGCAGGCGTACCAGGGGTAGAGCATGTTGAGCACGGCCACCGCCGTGTCGTCGTCCGACAGGTGGGTGGTGTCCAGCTCGACCTCGAAGACGTCGGTGTCGTCGGGGTCCAGGGTGGGGCAGTACAGCCAGCTCGGGCCGGAAACGCCGCAGAAGTCGCACGTGCGGTCGCGCTGCTCGGGGGCGCCCACGGCCAGTTCCAGCTCGTGGTCCCACGGCTCCACCCGCCGGTTGTGGCGGTACCCGACGCCGTCCAGCGTGCCCTCGCGGTTGTGCGTCACGTCATGCACCTCGCCGCCGCAGCGGGCGCACATGAAGCCGATGTCCTCCATGTCCCTCCCCGATTCGCCGGCCACCGGCTCTCACAGTATCCGGCCGCGGCCGTGCTCGTCCGTCCGGGCGTGCACCGCGACCGGGGGCGCCCCGGCGGGCGGGCGCGCCGCACCGTCGGGTACCTTGATGATCCTCTCCCCGGTGCGCTCCCGGCGATCCCGGCAGCCACCGTCCTTTTCGTCTCCGGCCGCCGCATCCGGCCGTCCGCGCCGGTTCCCCCGTCCGAGCCCGTCCGAGGAGGTACGCGTGCCGCTCGCTCCCGCCCGCACCGATGTCGTCCTCAACGCCGACAAGGTGGACCTGGTCCGCGACGGCCGGACGCTGCTGGACCAGGTGTCGATGACGGTGCTCGCCGGCGAGCACTGGGCGCTGCTCGGCCCCAACGGCGCGGGCAAGAGCACGCTGCTCGGCATCCTCGGCGCCTACACCCATCCCACGCGCGGCACCGCCGAGATCCTCGGGCACCGCCTCGGCCGGGTCAACGTGCACGAGCTGCGCGCCCTCATCGGCCAGGTCAACCCGCGGCACCCGCTGCAGTCGGCGCGCACCGTCCGCGAGGTCGTCCTGACCGGCGTGACGGGCACCATCGAGCTGGTGCCGCGGTGGACGCCCACCGCCGACGAGCTGGCCCGCGCCGACGAGCTGGTCGGGCTGATGGGCCTGGACCACCGCGCCGACGCCCGCTGGCCCACCCTGTCGCAGGGCGAGCGCGGCCGCACCCTCATCGCGCGGGCGCTGATGCCCGACCCGCCGCTGCTGCTGCTCGACGAGCCCGCCACCGGCCTGGACCTGGCCGCCCGCGAACGCCTGCTGGCCAGCCTGGACGAGCTGCGGCAGCGGCGCCGCGACCTGACCACCGTGCTGGTCACCCACCACCTGGAGGAGCTGCCCACCAGCACCACCCACGCCCTCCTGCTCAACGGGGGCCGGGTGCTGGCCGCCGGACCGGCCGACGAGGTGCTCACCACCGAGCAGGTCAGCGTGTGCTTCGAGCACCCGGTGACGATCTCCCGGCACAACGGCCGCTGGGCCGCCACCGCCGGAACCCCGTAGCCGGGCCCGCCCGCGAGAAGGCGCGCGGCGGGGGAGGGCGTCAGGCGTCGGCGGCCACGCGGTGGGCGGCCAGGTGCGCCAGCACCGCCTGGTTGGCCTCCCACCCGTCCGGAAACTTCACCGGCACGCCCAGATGCACCGGCTCGGTGGACGGGTGGGCGTCCAGCAGCTCGGGGATCCCGGCGCGGGCGACCACCACGCACGCGTGCCGGTGCCGCGAGGTCAGCACGCACAGCCGCCCCGACTCCAGGTGGAACGCGGTGGCGTCGCGGCGGCCCGACAGCGGGTGCAGCACGATCGTCACGTCGTACTCGCGGCCCTGCAGCCGGTTGGCGGTGTCGACGGTGATGCCCTCGCCCAGCGAGCCGAGCGCCGCGCGGATCGCGGCGACCTGGTCGCGGTGCGCCGCGCCGATCGCCACCCGGTCCGCGCCCACCGGCCTGGTGCCCAGCTCGGAGTGGGCGACCGGGCCGCGCTGCAGCAGCCGCACCGCCAGCGCCGCCGTCGCCCGCACCGCCTCGGCGTCGGTGCGCAGCGTGTGCCGGGCGGGCAGCTCGTACAGCGCCCAGCCGGTGGCCGCGGCCTCCTCCAGCGCCCGGTCGTAGGTGGTGCCCATGCCGCCCGCGCCGAACTCCAGCCGCCGGTCGCCCGGCCCGGTGCCGGAACGGAACCCGGTGAACGGGTAGAACGCCTCCGACACCAGCGGCGCCGCCGACGCGGGCAGACGCCACGACACCGGCAGCCGGTGCACCGGAAGGTCGGGGTTGTGCGCCAGCAGCACCGCCACGGCGCTGCGCAGCGGGTCCCAGGTCAGCCCCGCCCACCGCTCCACCTCCACGGTGGAGAACGGGTCGAGCTGCCCGGGGTCGCCGACGAACAGCGCCCGCTCGAACCGGCCGGCGATGCGCAGCAGCATGTCCGAGCGCATCTGGTACGCCTCGTCCACGATCGCCCACGGCCACGACCCGTCCGCCAGCGTCGCCCACTTGGCCGCCGTGGCGATCACGATGTCGCGGTCGGCCAGGTCGTCGGCCTTCTGCGCGATCCGCACCGACGGGTGCGCGGCGACCCGCGCCGACGGCGCGTAGGCCGCCGCCGACAGCCGCCCGACGCGCAGCGCCGGATGCTCGGCGGCGATGCGGTCGATGAGGTCGTCGACCTGCTCGTTGGTCTGCGCGACGATCATGAGGCGCTCCCCGGCCTCGGCCAGGTGCGCCGCGGCCCGCACCACCAGCGTCGACTTGCCCGCGCCGGGCGGGGAGTCGACCACCACGCCCCGGTGCTCGCCCGCCAGGTCGGCCAGCACCGCGTCCACGACCCGGGCCGCCGCGACCGCGGGGTCGGGCTCGTCCTGCGGCCCGCGCACCACGCGCAGCGGCCCCGCAGCCGGCGGGCGCGCGCCCGGCACGACCGTACGGTCCGTCATGACCACTCCTCCGCGGCGTCCTCGTCGGTGGGCACGTAGTCCTCGGTCGGGCCGCCGTGCGTCCACGGCGTCTCCTCCCGGTCGGGGAACCGGGCCGCGCCCCAGGAGTCGGCGACCCGCGAGGTGAAGCACACCCGGTCGCCGACCTGCGGGATCGTCCCGGGCTCGGGCGTCAGTCTGCGGCCCATCCCGCCGGTCAGCTCCAGCAGCACACCGCCCGCGCCGACCTCCACCACCCGGCCCTTGAGCGCGGGCCGGTCGGCGCTGCACACCGTCGTGCCGGGCTCCAGCTG
Source organism: Actinomadura sp. NBRC 104425 (assembly GCF_030269545.1). Classification (GTDB taxonomy): domain Bacteria; phylum Actinomycetota; class Actinomycetes; order Streptosporangiales; family Streptosporangiaceae; genus Spirillospora; species Spirillospora keratinilytica. Next base: position 64,226 of record NZ_BSTN01000030.1, read on the forward strand.
CACCGGGTCCTCGGTGCCGACCCGAAGGTACGGCCGCAGCCGGGGCCGCTTGCCCGACTCGTCCAGCCGGGTCGGGTCGCACTCGGTGACCACGCCCCCGAACGCCTGGCCCGCCAGCCGGTGCTCGGCCATCACCAGCGGATCGTCGAACGCGCGCTGCGCCTCGTAGCTCTCCTGGGCGCGTTCCAGGTCGTGCAGCCGCCGCGCCGCCCGCACCGGCGGGTCGCGGCGGGCCTGCGGATACCCCTCGCCGAAGGTCTGGTGGTAGTAGGTGAACGCGTCGCGGTCGCGTTCCCATCGGGCGGGCACGCTGGCGCCCTCCGGCAGTTCGCGCAGCAGCCGCACCGCCCGCCACATCAGCTCCCACGTCGGGGCGAGCTGGCTCTCCAGCGCCCGGTGGATCTTCTCCTCCGCCTGCGGCGCCCCCTCGTTGTAGGCGGCGATGGCCGGGGCCAGCACCTCGTTGTCGAACGTGGGGTCGGTCGCCGGACCGGCCGGGGGGCAGGCCACCGGGTCCTCGGCGAGCGCCGCAGCCGCGGGGCCGTCCATGCCGTCCGGCGGGTCGATCCAGCCCAGCAGCGCCGCCAGGTTGCCGTCCTCCAGGGAGCTCTGCCCGGTCGCCCAGTGCAGCCGCAGCACCTCGGTCATCGCCAGCAGCAGCGAGCTGCCCGGGTGGTCGTGGCGCTCGGTGAACCAGGTCAGCCACCGGCCCAGCGCCGGGACCGCCGCGTCCACCGCGTACGGGCCCTCGGTGCGCCGGAACCGCGTGGAACGCCCCAGCATCCGCAGGAACGCCACCCCGCCCCGGTTGGGCACCAGCAGCTGCGGCGCGTCGCTGTAGCGGGTCTTGGCCTCACCGTCGCGTCCCGGCGGCAGCTGCTCCACCGACCCGCGGCCGGCCTCCACGTGGTCCAGCACCACCTTGGCCAGGTCGGCGGCGAACGCGAACCGCAGATCGCGGTTGCGCGGCTGCGGCACCACCAGCAGCGCCGGGGCGGACGGGCGCGTGCCGAGCATCACCGCCAGCGGCGCGGCCGCCTCGCCGGCCAGCTTCAGCGGCACCATCACCAGCGGCGCCTCGGCCAGATGGCAGTGCCGCACCGTGGCCAGCGGCTGCGCCCGGCCCGTGGCGACCGCCTCCAGCCGCGCCAGCGACGTCAGCGCGCTCACCCCTGGCCCCCGCGGACTCCCGGGGCGCCGGTAAGGCGCCGCATCCCCTCCGGCCCGTCCATCACCGGGCCCCCTCCGCAGGTGTGCGCGGGGCGCGGGTCACGCGGCACCGTCCAGGGCCTCGCGGCGCAGGCGGGCGGCGGTACGCAGCTGCTCGGCGGTCTCGACCAGGTCGGGCGACGGCTCGATGGTGCCGTTCGCCAGCCCCAGCGCGGTGCCGATCGAGTCGACGCCGCCCAGGTCGTCGCGCACCGACCGGCCGAGCGCGCCCGTCGAGCCGCACGCGCGCGCCTCGTCCCGGCAGAAGAACGCCATCTCGCAGGTGGCCATGCACTCGGGCGCGTAGCGGGCCGCCACCGCCCGCACCGCCTCGGGCAGCGCGTCGCCGGGCGCGAAGGTCAGGTCGTCCGGCAGCTCCTCCAGGATGCGGTCGACGCGGGTGAGCCGCGCCAGCTGCCGCTCCAGCACGGCCAGCTGCGGCCGCACGTCCAGCAGCGACGCCGTCGGCCGGTTGGAGAAGTTCTCCGGGCACACCAGGAACACCTCGTGCGACACCCGGTCGGCGGGCGCGCCCAGCTCGGCCAGCAGGCGGCGCAGCGCCAGCACGTACACCGCGGACTGGCGGGCGGCGGCGGCCACCTGGTCCGGCTCGGCCTGCCCGTCGATCACCGCGAACGACTTGATCTCGATGACGTGGAAGCGCCCTTCGAGCTGGAAGGCGATGACGTCGGGCTCCAGGTAGGCGGGCTGCCCGGCGATGTCCAGCCGCAGCAGCGGATGGTCGAACAGCGTGCCCTCGCCCGACTCCAGCGCGCGCGCCAGCAGCCGCCGGGTGCGCGTGTAGCGCAGCTCGCGGCCCTCGTTGCCGCCGACCACCTCCAGGTCGTCGTAGGCGACCTCGGGCAGCCGCAGGCCAAGGCGGTCGCGCAGCAGGGTGAGCAGCTCGGCGCAACCGTCGGCCTTCACCTGCGCCTCGAACGCGTTGCCGCGCGTGATGGCGAACTGCGACTGGCCGAACTGCGCGGGGAAGCCCAGCGCGCGGGCGACGGCGTCCTTGTCCACCCCGGCCGCGTCCATCAGGCCGCGCCGCGCGCAGCCGGGGTTGGCGGTCAGCGCGGCGATGGTGCGGGCGTCGTGGTTGCGCGGCGGCGCGCCGCCGCGCAGCCGGTCGAGGGCGAGTGCGGTGTCGGTCATCGGTCGTCTCCGTTGCTGGCGCCGTCCGGACGGCGCCGCGGCGGGGCCGGGTCGCTCGTCCGACGGGAGGTGCGGGGTGCCGCCTCGCCGCCCGTGGCCGGCGCGGACGAGCGGCGCCGGGGCGTCTTCGTGCGCGACGCGGCGGCGGTGCTCTTGCGTGAGGCGGTGCTCTTGCGTGAGGCGGTGGCGGCGGCCCGGCGCCGGCGCGGCACCGCGGGAGCCGGGGCGCCCGATGGGACGCCGCCGGCGGCGGACGCGGCGGTGCGCATCGCCCGCAGGCGGGTGCCGAACAGCAGCTCGGCCTCGTCGAGCTGCGCGCGGGCCCGTTCGGCGGCCTGCCTGCGCTGGTCGCGGTCGGCCGCCTGGTGGATGTCGAGCTCGGCCCGCGCCGCCTCGGCCAGCACCGCCGGGTCGACGACGCCGACCACCCCCGTCGCCGGCGCGTCGGTCGCGCCGGGGATGTTGGTCGCGAACCGCCACAGCAGCCGCCGCACCTGCGGCGAGGAGGCCGCGTCGCCGCGCCCGGCGTGCTCGGCGACGCGCATCGCGGCGGTGAGGAAGTCGGTGCGCGGGCTGAGCGGCCCGACGATCCGCTGCTCCAGCGGCCAGGTGCTCACCGTCACCAGGCCGCGCGCCGCGGCGAGCAGGTCGGCGGTGAGCCCGGCGCACAGGTAGTACGGCCGGGCGTACGGGGCGGTGCGGAAGGAGCGCTCCTCGTCGCGGCGCAGGCTGGTCAGCCGCGCGCCCGGGATCTCGCCGGGGAAGAACGCCGCGTACACCGACCCGATCAGCTTGGGCGCGGCGGGCACGCCGAGCAGCGTGAGGGCCTGGTGGACCTGGTCGCGCACCGGCAGCAGCCCGCGCTCCGCGCCGCCGCCCGCCCAGGGGCGCTCGTCGGCGGGATCGCCGCCGTCGCCGAGCACCGCCTCGTCCCAGGCGCGTTCCGCGCCGCGCAGCTCGGCGCGCAGCGCGCGGGCCCGCACGCGGTCGCCGGCCGCCATGGCGCGCCGGACCGCGGCGCGCAGCTCGGCGATGCGCTCCTCCAGCGCGTCGGGGGTGAGCGCGTCGGGTGACGTCGGCATGCGGGTGAGACTAACGCAGCTTCCCGACAGTTCCAGTGTTTTCCAGTGATCAGTGTCGGGGAGGCGTCAGCGGGGCCTGCGCCAGGTGATCGAGTACCGCCACAGCGCGTGCCTGCGGAACCGCGCGCCGGGCAGCACCCGCAGCGCCTCGTCCCGCACCTCGCCCCACGTCATGTCGGGGTCGGCGACCGGCGCGCCCGGGTTCCGGGCGCGGTGCCGGTTGCGCCACCGGTGGAAGTGGTGCACCGGCACGGCCACGACGTCGTACAGCAGGTCGGCCAGCCCGCCGTTGCCGGCCAGGCTGATGACCACCAGGCTCCCGCCGGGGCGCAGCGCGTCGCGCATGGCGGTCAGGGCCGCCGTGAAGTCCATGTGGTGGATCGCCGCGACGCTGCAGACGAAGTCGAAGTGCCCGCGCGGCACGTCGTAGTCCAGGAAGTCGGCCTCGACGAACTCGACGTTGTCCAGGCCCGCGCTCAGCTCCCGCGCCCTGGCGATCATCTCGGCGGACGCGTCGACCCCGGTGACGTGCTCGGCGCGCGGCGCCAGCCGCCGCACCAGCAGGCCGTCGCCGCACCCCACGTCGAGGGCGGCGCGGCAGCCGCGCGGCACCGCGCTCAGCACCACGTCGTGGTAGTGCGTGTTGTGGTTCCAGTAGTCGTGCACCGGGTCCGGGGGCGCTGGAAGGGCCACAGGTCCTCCTGGGGGGCGGGCCGCGCGGGCCGGGCGCGGCGGTCGCGGTCGTCGCAGAGCCCTCACGATAACGATCATCGTGAAGGGGTCGGACCCTCCCGCCGCCCCGGCGCGCGCGTGCTCCCCGGACCGAGCGCGCATCCGGCCTTTCAGGCCGGGGAACTGGCGAAGTAGGCGCCGGCCATGTCGTCGTCGGCGTGGCCCTTGGCCTTGGCGCGGCGGAACCGCTCGCCGGCGGCCTCGTTCATGTCCACCCGGACGCCCGCCGCGGCCGCGGCCTCGCTGATGAGGCGGGTGTCCTTCTCGGCGTTGGCCACGGTGAAGCTGGGCGCGAAGTCGCCCGCCAGGATCGACTTCATCTTGGCCTGCAGGTACGGGCTGTCCAGGGGGCCGCCCGTGACGACCTCGCCGAACAGCGCCGGGTCCAGGTCGAGCGCCTTGACCAGCGCGAGCACCTCGCCCAGCACCGCCGTCAGCGAGATGGCGTAGCTGACGGTCGCCATCTTCAGCCGGGTGCCCGCGCCGGCCGCGCCGTCCTCGGCCAGCCACAGCGTCTTCTGGCCCACCGCGCCGAACACCGGCTCCAGCACCGCGCGCGCCTTCTGCGGGCCGGCCGCGAGGATGACCAGCTTGCCCTGCTCGGCGGGCTGCTTGGTGCCCTGCACGGGCGCGTCGACGAACGTGACGCCGTGCTCGGCGGCCAGGTCGGCCAGCGGCCGCAGCGCGTTCACCCCGACGGTGCTCATCTGCGCCCACACCTGGCCGGGCCGCAGCGCGGACGCGGCCTGCGACATGGCCGCGTGCACCGCCTCCCCGTCGCTGAGCATCGTGATGACGACGTCGGCGCCGTCGACCGCCTGCGCGGGGGAGTCGGCGACGGTCGCGCCGTCCGCGGCCAGCGGTTCGGCGCGGGAGCGGGTGCGGTTCCACACCCGCACCTCCAGCCCCGCCCTCGCCAGGTTGCGGGCCATCGGCGCTCCCATGATCCCGGTGCCCAGCACGGCGACAGAAGGCATGACACACTCTCCGAATAATTCTCGACCGATCGTTCAAATTATTGCGACGGGGCGGCCGGCAGGGCGCGCAGGGCGGCGTCGACCACGGCGGCCAGGCGCCGCCGGTCGGCGCCGGCCTTGCCCTGCACCCGCAGCCCCTGGATGGTGGTGACCACGAAGTCGGCCAGGGCCGTCACGTCGGCGTCCGGCGGCAGCTCGCCGCGGTCGCGGCCGCGCCGCAGCGCCGCCTCGACCAGCTCGGCCAGCAGGTCGAGCGCGCGGCCGACGACGCGCCCGGCCAGCGGGTCGCCCGGCAGGCGCTCCACGGCGGTGTTGGTCATCAGGCAGCCGCGCCGCTGCGGGTCGGCGACCGTCTCGTCCACCACCTCCAGCAGCAGGTCGCGCAGCACGGCGCGAACCGGCCCGCCGCGCTCCAGCCGCTGCCGCATGCACCCCAGCGACTCCTCGGCGTAGCGCCGCAGCGCCGCCTCGTACAGCCCGTCCTTGCTGCCGAACGCCGCGTACAGCGACCCCCGGCCGACGCCGGTGGCCGCCACCAGGTCCTGGACGGAGGTCGCCGCGTAGCCCCGCCGCCAGAACAGGTCCATCGCGTCGGCGACGGCCGCGTCCACGTCGAACTCGCGGGTGCGTCCCATGCCGCCGACCCTAGAATTTTCTGTAACGATCAGTCAAGTAAGGGCGGGTGTGCGGATCACCCGTAGGCGGGGGCCTCGTCGGAGACGTCGGTGTAGGGGGCGGCGAACAGTTCGAGGGTGCGGTCCAGATGCGCCGACCACCAGGTGACCAGCCCGGCCGGACCCGCGGGGGAGCGGTCGCCGGGGCGGTCGCCGGGGCGGTCGTCGCCCAGGTAGCGCTGCCGAAGCGGCGCCACGTCGCACAAAAGCTCCCACCACACCCGGTGCACCGCCGACTGGATCTGCCCCGCGTCCAAGGGGAACGCGGCGCGGTGGCCGCGGACGAACGCGCGCACGCGGTCCAGGTCGAGGCCGGGCTCGTCGTCGAAGGCGAACAGGGACGCGGCGGCGCGCACCACCTCGCCGGCGACCGGCCCGGTGGTCAGCGCGTCCCAGCCCAGCACGGCCGTCACGTTGCCCGACCCGCCGTAGCGCAGGTTCCCGGCATGGAACGCCCCGTGCAGGTGCCCCACCGTGCACACCTCGATCTCGGGCGGCTGGTGGTCGGCGAACTCGGTGAGCAGCTCGCGGCGCTCGCGCAGGCGGCGGGCGGTGAGCGCGTCGAAGTCGGTGCCGTCGCCCGGCAGCGCGTCCAGCATCCGGTCGACCGCGGCGATCGCGTCGGCGGCGCGCGGCGTGGGGACCAGCATGCTCTGCTGCACCGGCGCGGTGAGCCGGTCGAGCTCGGCGTGCAGGGCGCCCAGCAGCCCGCCCAGCCGCTCGCACTGGACGAACGTCAGCTCCAGCCCGCCGCGCCGCCGCCCCGCCACCCACGGATGCAGCGCGTACGCCGTTCCGGCCGAGGTGACGAGCGTGCGGCCGCCGCGCGCGGGCACCGGCGCCAGGACGGGCAGCCCCGCCGCGTCCAGCCCGGTCGTGACCGCGTGCTGGAACAGCAGCGCGCGCCGGTCGGCGCCGGTGTACCCGGTGAGCAGGTACGCCCCGTCGGCGGTGTCCACCCGCCAGCGCCGGCGGCCGGGCCGCTCGGCCACCGGGGTCGGCGCCCCGGTAGGCGCGCCGATCGGCCATCGCTTCAGCAGCCGCGGTGGAAGCTCGGTGTCGCAAGCGCTCTGTGACGTCGGCACCCCAGCACCTCGGTGGCCCTCGAACGGATGTTCACGTGCCGACGCTACACGTCCGCCCGGTGCGGCGGAAGCGGAACCGGCGGCGCGGTGCGCCCCGCGCTGTCTCAGCGGCGTTCGAGGACGACCACGGGGATGTCGCGGTCGGTCTTGCGCTGGTACTCCTCGTAGTCGGGCCAGGCGGCCACCATCGTCCGCCACAGCCCGGGCTTCTCCTCGGCGGTGGCGGTCCGCGCCCGCGCCGTGAACTTGTCGCCCTTGACCTGCACCTTCACCTCCGGGTCGGCCTGCAGGTTCAGGTACCACTGCGGATGCTCGGGCGCGCCGCCCTTGGACGCGACGACCACGTAGTCGTCTCCCGCCTTCTGGTAGATCAGCGGCGTCGTGTGCTCGCGGCCGGTACGGCGCCCCTTGGTGGTGAGCAGCAGGGTGACCGTGCCCTGCCAGTCGTGCCCCTCGGCCCCGTCGGTCTCCTGGTACCGCTTGACGTGCTCCTTGCCGAACAGCATGGGACTCCTCTCGGTCGGCGGGTGGCGGTGGATCGCCGAAGATCCTTACCCGGCCGGTGCGGAACAATACTCTGGGCGGATGAGCGAGGCGGCGGACACGGCGCGGCGGTGCGCCAAGGCGATGTACGAGCGGGACGAGGCGACACGGCACCTCGGCATGGAGATCACCGACATCGCGCCGGGGCGGGCGCGGGTGCGGATGACCGTCACCGGCGTGATGGCCAACGGGTTCGGCATCGCCCACGGCGGCTACGTGTTCCTGCTGGCCGACACGGCGTTCGCCTACGCCTGCAACACCCATGGCGCGGTCACCGTCGCGGCCGCCGCCGATGTGACCTTCGTGGCGCCCGCCCGCGCCGGCGACGTGCTGGAGGCGGAGGCGGTCGAACGCGTCCGCTACGGCCGCAACGGCGTCTACGACGTCACCGTGCGCCGGGTGGGCGACGGGGTCGTCATCGCCGAATTCCGGGGTAGGAGCCGCAGCAGGAACGAAAAAGTGATCGCCGAGGCGGAGCCGGACGGGCCGCGGGGCTGACGGCGCCGGGACGCGCGGCGCGGAATGCGGACGGCGCCGCCGCGGTTGTGGTGGTCCGTACTGATCAAGCGGAGCCGTAACGGCATGGGGGTGGCCATGGAACTCGGCCGGGTGGGCATCTGGAGCATCGAGCTGCGGTCGGACGAGCCCGCGGCACGTCCGCGGATCGCGGAGGCCGCGGCCGAACTGGAGGAACTCGGGTACGGCGCCGTCTGGCTGGGCGGCAGCCCGGGGGTCCACCACGCCAGGCCGCTGCTGGAGGCCACGTCCCGCCTGGTGGTGGCCACGGGCATCCTCAACATCTGGGAGTACGAGCCCGAGCGGGTGGCCGAGGAGCAGGCCCTGCTCGCCAAGGACCACCCGGGCCGGTTCGTGCTGGGCCTTGGCGCTAGCCACGGGCCCGCGATCGGAGCCAGGTACCAGCGGCCGTACACCAAGATGATCGACTACCTGGACCGGCTGGACGCCGCCGGATCGCCCGCCGCGCAGCGGGTGCTGGCGGCGCTCGGCCCGCGCATGCTGGCCGCGTCCCGCGACCGCGCGGCGGGCGCCCACCCGTACCTGGTCACGGCGGAGCACACCCGCAACGCGCGGGAGATCCTGGGCCCCGGCCCCGTGCTGGCGCCCGAGGTCAAGGTGGTGCTGGAGGACGACCTGTCCCGCGCCCGCGCCGCCGCCCGCGCCCATCTGGAGAGGTATCTGCGGCTGCCCAACTACACCGGCAACCTGCTGCGGCTGGGGTTCGCCGAGGAGGACTTCGCCGACGGCGGCAGCGACCGGCTGCTGGACGCGACGTTCGCGCTGGGCGGTGTCGACGCGGCGGTGCGGCGGGTCGACGAGCACTTCGCCGCGGGCGCCGACCACGTCGCCGTCCAGGTCATCACCGCGCAACGGCAGGGGTTGCCGACCCGCGAGTGGCGCGAACTGGCCGTGCTGAACGAGACGTCCTGACGCGGGGCCGGGTTCCGTCGAGGCCTGACGGTCCCGGGCGCGCCCCGGGACGTCAGGTCTCGCGCAGGACCTTGGTGAGGAACGTCGCCGTCTCGTCGGGGCGGTGGGCCGTCACGCACAGGTTGTTCATCGTGCGCATGTAGGTGTCGACGTCGGTCGGCTTGTCCAGGTAGAGGGCGCTGGTGAGCTGCTCGATGTACACCACGTCCGACAGGCCGGGCTCGGCGAACCGCAGGATCGTGAACGGGCCGCCCACCGCGGTGTGCCCGCCCGCCCCGAACGGCACGATCTGCAGGGTGACGTTCGGCAGCTCGCACATCGTGATGAGGTGCTCGATCTGGCCGCGCATCACCTCGCGGCTGCCGATGCTGCGGCGCAGCACCGACTCGTCCAGCACCGCCCACAGCGTGGGCGCGCCCGGCTCGGTGAACCGCTGCTGGCGGGTGAGCCGCACCTGCACGCGGCGCTCGATCTCCTCCTCGGCGGCCTCGGAGTGGCCGAGCAGCACCACCGAGCGGGCGTAGTCCTCCGACTGCAGCAGCCCCGGCACGAACTGCACCTCGTAGGCGCGGATCAGCGAGGCCGCCTCCTCCAGCCCCAGGTAGGGCTCGAACCAGTTGGGCAGCACGTCGCCGTAGCGGTGCCACCAGCCCGGCGTGTTGGCCTCGCGCGCCAGCTCCAGCAGCGGCGCGCGCTCCTCGGGGTCGGTCACGCCGTAGAGGGTGAGCAGGTCGGCGACGTCGCGCTCCTTGAAGCCGACCCGGCCCAGCTCCATGCGGCTGATCTTGGAGTGGGAGCCGCGGATCTCGTACCCGGCCTCTTCGGTGGAGATGCCGCGGGCCTCCCGCAACCGGCGCAGTTGCGCGCCGAGCAGGATGCGCAGCACGGTCGGACCGCCGCGGCGCGGGTAGTCGATCAGCCGGCCGGTGGGTGAGTCATCCTCGGCCGGAGGAGGAGTGGGGGCAGCTGCTTCCTGGGGCAAGGGGTCACCAGCCAGTCGACGGGCCCGCTCTCAGGCGGGAGATACGCGCCCCATGCTAGAGGATCGAATGGGTTTTGTGGGGTGCACACGAAAACACGCGGCGTCGCTGCGCCGCCGTGACAGCATGGAAGCATGCGGGCGGCCGAGGCTGCTCGGCCGTCACTGGAGTGCCGATGTGAACCGCTGGTCACAACTGTACGCCGCTTTCCCGCCGTTGGGCCCGAAAACCTTCATTTCCATATCTCATCTTTTCGGACCCCCGGATCGGGCTCCCACCTGCAGGGCGGCCCTCGCCGCGGCGCGGCGGACCGGCCTGCCGCGCCGCGGCGGTTCCCCGGGGCGCCGACCGAGTGACGAGAGCCCTGTGACGGTGGTCTCGTGACGGCGGTCTCGTGACGGCGGTCTCGTGATGAAGCTCTCGGCTCGCCCGGTGAACTCCGGGAAAGGCCGCCAAGTCCTTGTTGTTGAAGGCGATCCGACCATTCGGCGCTGACCGCCGCACAGTGGGAGAGATCATGAACGCGACACGTCACGACCTGCCGGAACCCGCATTCCTGACCTCGGGAAAGGTGGGCGAGGCGGAACGGGCGGCCGCCGGGGACGCGGTCCGCGAGGCGCTGGCCGGGACGCATGAGAGGATCCGGTCCGTGCGCGTCACCCTGAGCCTGGTCGACGACCCGTCCCTGCCGCGGCCCGCGCTGGCCCAGGCGATCGTGGAGACCGACGGCGGGCGCCTGCGCGCCCAGGCCGCCGCCCCCGGTCTCGCCGAGGCCATCGACCTGCTGCGCAGGCGCCTGTCCGTCCGGACGGCCCACCTGCGCGCGGGCTAGGTGTTCTGTCCTGACAGGTTGGTGACGCGGCTGGCGGGTGGGAGGCCGCCGAGTGCGGTGTGGCCGCGGTGATGGTTGTACATGTGCAGCCAGGGCGCAAGCGCGGCGCGGCGTTCGCTCTCGGAGGC
>NZ_BSTN01000031.1 GCF_030269545.1 Actinomadura sp. NBRC 104425
CGAGAGCGAACGCCGCGCCGCGCTTGCGCCCTGGCTGCACATGTACAACCATCACCGCGGCCACACCGCACTCGGCGGCCTCCCACCCGCCAGCCGCGTCACCAACCTGTCAGGACAGAACAGCTAGGCCGCCGACCGTCCCGCCGCCGACCGTCCCGCCGCCGGCCTGGGCGCGCCGGCGGCGGATCGAACCGGCGGGCGGCGCGTCTCGTACTGCCCACCGTCGCTCACCCCCACTGGAGGCACGCGTTGGCTGGTCATTTCGATCCGAGTCTGCTGCGGCGGAAGGCGCACAGCCCGTCGTTCTTCGCGCTGAGCCGAGCGAGCGGGACGGACCAGGCCGACCTGGTCGATTTCTGCATACCGTGCAACCCGTACTTCCCGACGCCGGAGATGTTCGGGCGGCTGGGCGGCATGCTGGAGACGATCCTCAAGTACTACCCCAGCGACGCCGACACGATCACCGCGGAGCTGTGCGGCACGCTCGGCCTGAACCCGCAGACCGTCGCGATGGGCAACGGGTCGACCGAGCTGATCACCTGGATCGACCACCTGCTGGTGCGCGAGAGCCTGGCCGTCCCGATCCCCACCTTCGGCCGCTGGACCGACCAGCCGCTGGAGACCGGCAAGCGCGTCGACATGTACCCGCTGCAGGAGAGCCGCGACTTCGCCCTGGACGTCGACGACTTCGCCGCGTTCGTGCGCGCCCGCGGCTCCCGCACGGCGGTGATCTGCAATCCGAACAACCCCGACGGCGGCTACGTGCACCGCCGCGACGTGCTGCGGCTGCTGGACCGGCTGGTCGACCTGGACCTGGTGGTGGTGGACGAGTCGTTCATCGACTTCGTCGACGCCGAGCCCGCGCCCAGCGTCGCCGGCGAGGCCGCCATCCGCCCGAACGTCATCGTGCTCAAGAGCCTCGGCAAGAACTTCGGCCTGCACGGCGTCCGGTTCGGCTACCTGGTGGCCAACCCCGCGCTGGCGGGCCGGGTCCGCGCGGCCCTGCCGAAGTGGAACCTCAACTCCTTCGCCGAGGTCATGGTGTTCCTGCTGAAGGAGTACCAGGCCGAGTACCGCACCAGCCTGGCGCGGCTGGCCGCCGACCGCCGCGCGATGACCGAGCAGCTGGACTCGCTGCTGCCCGGGCTGAAGGTGTTCTCCTCCCAGGGCAACTTCGTCCTGGCCAAGCTGCCGGACGGCAAGGACGGCGTCCAGCTTCGCGACTACCTGCTGTCCGAGCACGGGGTGTTCGTCCGCGAGTGCGGCAACAAGCTCGGCTCCGACAGCAGCTTCCTGCGCCTGGTCGTGCGGCCCGCGCCGGACGTGCGGCGTCTGCTGACCGGCATCGGCGCCTTCCTGTACGGCACCGACAAGCCCCGGGCGGCGGTGCCGCCGGCGATACCGACGCCGGTCCCGGCGCAGTCCCCGGCGCCGCGCCCCGACGCGCCGCCGCTCAGGGCGGGCGCGGACATGCCGTCCCCGTCCCACCGGGCCGAGCCGCAGTCCACGCCCGCGCCGCGTCCGGAGGCGCCGGCCCGCCTGTACGGGGCGCCCGGGCCGGTTCCGCAGGCTCAGCCCGCCGGCCCGCCGGTGCTGCGTTCGTCCTCCCTGGAGGATGTCTACAGCACCCGGTCCACCTAGGCGCGGGGGCGGCGGGGTCAGCCGGTGAAGTGCCGGGCCTTCCAGGCGTCGAGCTCGGCGCGGGCCGCGGCGAGCCGCTCGGACGTGGCCGACGCGTCGGCGACGACCAGCGCGTAGTGCACCGCCCCGGGGGTGCGGGCCGACGGTGCGATGACCAGCCGGCGCGCGGTGGCCGAGCCGGTCTCCGGCTCGGCCCGGATCACGCCGCCGGACGGCAGGCCGTCCAGGACGCCGAGGTCGCTGACGACGGCCGTGCCCGCCGGCGCGAAGGACTGCGGCAGGTGCAGCTCGGTGGGGGCGCCGGCGGACTCGCGCCACACCAGCACCCCGTACCGGCGGTCCTTCACCAGGGCGGCGACTTCTGGCATGGACGGCGGGACGGTCAGCCACGCCTGCTGCCGCCCGGCGCCGCCGTAGCCGGAGCGCGCCAGGTCCTCGTAGGCGAAGGCGAGGGTGTGCCCGGCCACGGCCTCCGGGTACAACCGGTCCAGCACCCGCTGGTCGAGCCGCAGCGCGACCCGCCCGGCGTCGTCGGTCCGCACGACCGAGTGGTCCTCGTCGTTCCAGGCGTCGCCCTCGGTCTGCACCTTGCCGGGGTTGCCGTTCATGGGCTCGCGGTGGCGTCCGCTGTAGACGTCCCAGTGCCACTGGAGCGCCGACAGCACGCCGCCGCCGGACGCGGGGCGGTCCCACCAGTCCCCGCCGGGGACGCCGTAGTCCATCGCCTGGTACATGCCGCGCACCATCCAGGGGGTGCGGTCGCTGGAGGCGCCGGTCAGCCGGTTGCCGAACTCCGAGACGATGGCGGCGGTGCCCAGTGCCGCGGCCCGGTCGCGGATCCTGTTCATGGCCGCGTCGTAGGAGCCGTCGGACGCCGAGGACGGGTCGAGCGTCATGCGGGCGCCGTCGTAGTAGTGGGCGTTGAACACCATGCGGGGCCCGAGCGTCCCGGCCGACGACAGGCCGCCCTGCTCGAAGAACCCGGTGTTCCAGAACACCAGCGGCTCGACGAACGCGGGTTTGGCCGCCCAGCCCGCGGCGTCCATCGCGGCGCGGAACCGCCGGTAGAACGGCATGAGGTAGGTCTTCTCCCACTCCAGGCCGCTGGCACCGCCCAGGCCGCCGTCGAACGGCTCGTTGAACGGGTCGAAGCCGATGATCCGGTCGAAGGCCTGTGCGGGGAGCTTCCGCTTGAGGTGGGTCATCGTCGCCGTCGCCTGCCGGATGAAGGCGTCCTGCACGCCGACCGGCCCGGCGGAGGTGGTGAGCACGCGGTTGCGCCAGAAGTCGCGGGCGGCCTGGCGGACGGCGGCGTTGGTCATCATGTTCTGCCCCCACAGCAGGCAGATGCCGCAGAACTCCTTGGGGTAGCCGCCCGCGTCGACGACCCACTCGGGCGCGCCGTCGCCGGTGTACCAGCTGTCCTGGTGGAACAGATGGGCCGAGTACAGGTCCTGGTGGTAGTCGAGCAGGACGCGGACGCCCCGGTCGGTGAACGCGCGGATCTGCTCGGCGGCCCGGTCGAGGTAGGCGTGGTCGATGCGGTCGGGGGCGGGCTGCACCCCTTCCCAGCTGATCAGGAACCGGACGGCGTTGGCACCGGTCAGGTCCCGCATGGCCTGCGCCGACGCGGCCGCGTCGGCGGTGCTGCGGAACGGCAGCAGTCCGTTCTCGTAGAGCTTGGTGCTGCCGGAGACGTTGAAGCCGCGCAGTGTCACCTCGCGGCCGTCGGCGTCCCGGAAGACCCAGGACCGCTGCGCGGGCGCGACGGTGATCGCGGCGGACGCGTCGGCGCGTGCCCTCGGCGCGGGCGACAGCGCCGCGGCGACGAGGGCCGCAACGGCCGCGGCGATGAGGGGGCGGGGGCGCGCGTTCGGGGTTCGCATGGCGGGGGCCTTTCGCAAGGGTGGACCACGAACGGGCCCTCCACTGTGCAAGAACCCTCTTGCAGAAGCAAGAGCTATCTTGCAGGCGTGCCTTCTTCCACGCCCTCCCCCACCCGCGAACGCATCATGGACGCAACGCTGGAGCTGGTCCTGGAGCGCGGGTTCGGCGGCACCGCCGTCACCGACATCGAGGCGGCCGCCGGGCTGTCCCCCGGCAGCGGCAGCTTCTACCGGCACTTCCGGTCCAAGCGGGAGGTGTTCGAGGCGGTCTTCGAGCGCGAGCTGGACCGCGCGCGGCGGCACCGGACGGGGTTCGAGCGCGGCCCGGTCGGGGGCGCCGCCGAGGCGGCGCTGACCCGCCGCCTGCTGGAGCAGCTCGACTACCTGGCCGCGATCCGGCCGCTGATCATGCTGCTGGCGCGCGAGCACGGCCGGTTCCCCGAGCTGACCGCCCGGGTGCGCGAGGCGCTGCTGGACGGCGGCATCGCCGACGAGGCCGCGCACCTGGCCCGCGACCTGGACGGCGCGCCCGGCGACGAACCGCTCAGGGACGACCCGCACGCCGTGACGGCCGTCGTGGTGTCCGCGCTGACCGGCTACCACCTGTCCCGCGAGTTCTTCGGCCGACCGCCCGCGGGCGTCGCCCCCGAACGGTTCGCCGCCGCCCTGGCCGCCCTCCTCGCCGCCCGGAACGACTGACCGCCCCGAACGCGGATCACCGTCACCGCGGGGGCCAGCGGGGGTCGCGGCCCGAGAGCGCCAGCGCCCGCTCGAACGCCGGGGCGCCCGCGTCCACCGGCACCGGGTCGGCGAATCCGTCGTACCGCCGGTACATGTCGGCGTGCTCGTCGACGACCCGCAGCAGGAACTCCCCCGCCTCGGGGGTCACGGCGTAGTCCTGCCCGGTGGACACGGCCACGTCCCACCCGTGCACGGCCATCTCCTTGATGATGATCGAGGCGACCTCGGGTGCCGGGCCGACGGCGAAGCCGAGGTCGATCTCGCCCTCCCACACCGCCGGGTCCGCCCAGGCGGCCACGGCCCGGTCGAGCTGCGCCGCGTACGCCTCGCGCCCAGTGCGGATCGGCCGTGAAGTCTCGAGGAGCCCGGGCCGCAGGTGTACGGGGTGAACCGCGGCCTGTTCGTCCGCCGCCTGGAGGGACGCGGGCAGGTGCTGGGGGTGAAGTTCCGGCCCGGCTGCTTCCGCCCGTTCACCGGCGTGCGGGTCGCCGACCTGGCCGACCGCAGGGTCCCGGCGGCGCGGTTCTTCGGGCCGGCGGTGCTGGAGACCTGCCGCGCCGTCCTGCGCGCCGGCGGCCCCGCCGAGATGGTCGCCCGAACGGAGGACTTCCTGCTGCCGCGCCTGCCCGCCCCGGACCCGGTCGCCGAGGAGGTCGCGGGCATGGTGGAGCGCATCACCGCCAGCCCCGCGCTGTTCCGCGTCGACCAGGCCGCCGAGGCGCTGCACGTCTCCGTCCGCACCCTGCAGCGGTTGTTCGCCGAGTACGTGGGCGCCGGCCCGAAGCGGGTGATGCGGCGGGCCCGGCTGCACGAGGCCGCCGCTCGCGCCGACCGGGGCGACGACGTCGACTGGGCCGCCCTCGCCGACGACCTCGGCTACTGCGACCAGTCGCATCTGATCCGCGACTTCACCGCCGCCGTGGGCGTGCCTCCGGCCAGGTACGCCCGCTCGTGAGGGGTCGGCCGGGCGGGTCCTCGTCGCGCAGGTAGTGGTGCAGGTGGCCGGCGCCCTCCAGCATCGCCGTGGCGCACTGCGCCCCGCAGCGCGGACGAGCGGACGCCCAGCCGGGCGGCCACCTCCCCGATGCACAGCTGCGACCGCGACGGCACGGAAGCCGCCGCGTCCGGGCGGGGCGGGCCGTCAGCGCGGGCAGCGCGGCGCGCAGTGTCGCAGTGCGGCGACCGGGTCGCGCCCGCCGTCGCGGGCCTGCGGGGCCGGCCGCGGTTTGAATCCGGGGGCGATCCCCGGGGCGAGGACGCCGGTCGCGCCGCGCGATCCGGCCCATGCGGGGGCGAGCAGAGCGATGACGAGACCGCAGATCACCAGAAAGCGTGTCATACGAACCCCGCAATGACAGTCAGACGACACCTGGTCACTCATCGTAATGCAGCGGTGATCCTGGGTGACGTCGGCGGGGGCGCGGCGCGCCCGCCGTCCCCGGGGTGGGGGCGGCGGGCGCGGGTGCCGCGGCTACATGGCCGTGGCGGCCGGGCGCCGTCCGGCGTGTTCGGCGAGGACGGCCAGGTCGAGGTCGCCGTCGCCGCGGTCGACCGCGCGCCGCACCAGGTCGAGGGCGCACTCGGCGAGCGGCAGCGAGGTCCCGGCGGCCTCGGCCAGCTCGATGGCGTGCCGCAGGTCCTTGGCCATCAGCCGGGTGCGGAACGCGGCGGGCTCGTACCGGCGCTCGCGCATGAACGCCGCGCGGAACGACATCACGGCCGAGCCGACGCCGCTGGAGGCCACGCAGTCCAGCACGGCCTGGCGGTCCAGCCCGGCCGAGCGGGCCAGCTGCACCGCCTCGGCCATCGCCGCGATCTGCGCGCCGATCAGCATGTTCAGCGCGAGCTTCATGGCGGCGGCGGCGCCGGGCGGGCCGAAGTGCCGCAGCTCGCGGCCGACGGTCTCCAGCAGGTCGCGGGCCGCGTCCACGTCGGCGGGCTCCCCGGCGGTCAGCACGCGCAGGTCGCCGGAACGGGCCTGCTGCGGATTGCCGAACACGCACGCCTCGACCCGGCGGGCGCCCAGGCCGGCCAGCCGGCGCGCGGCGTCGCGTGCGAAGTCCGGCGAGACGGTGGAGGTGTCGATCACCAGCGTGCCGGGGGCCAGCCGGTGCGCGGCGTCGCCGAACAGCACCTGCTCGACCGCGGGTTCGTCGGCCAGGCTGACCACCACCGCGTCGGCCCCGTCGACCGCGTCGGCCGCCGTCCGCGCCTGCCGCGCCCCCGCCGCGACGACCGGCGCGGCCTTGGCCGCGGTGCGGTTGTAGACGGTCACCGTGTGGCCCGCCTCCACGAGCCGTGTGGCCATGCCGGTTCCCATCGCGCCAAGCCCGAGAAAGCCGATGACGCGTTTTCGGGTCGTGTCCTTCATTCATGCCCCCCGTCTGCGATGTCCTACTGCCGCGGTCCTACTGCCGCGGTCCTACTGCCGCGTCGCATGCCGCGGCCGGCGGGCAGGGGCCCGTCACGGCGCGAAAGACCGGCCGGGATCGGCACCACGCCCGCCACGTCCTGGGCTGAACGGCGAACGCGCGCGGGCCAGGCGGCCGAGCGCCGTCACACCGACGGCCGGGCGCGGAGCCGGGGCTGGCGGCACCGTCCGTTTCACCGGCCATGTCGACAATGCCCGCGGACACGGCCTTCACACCGGGACCCGGGCGGGACCGGCCGACGATCTCCACGCTGTTTTCCGCCCGGGCCGGCCGGCACACGGCGGCGCGGCCGGAGCGCCGTCCGTCCGGCGGTCCGGCCGCGCCGCGGCATGCCAGGCCGCTAGCCCGCGGTGCCCTCGGCGGCGGTGCTGCGAGCCGGCGCGGCCGGGGAATCCTCCGGTTCCCCGGCCAGGTCCGCCCGGTGGCTCTCCCTGGTCACCAGGACGCACAGGACGGTCACCGCGCAGGACAGGGCGATCAGCAGGGACACGCCGAGCGTGCCGCCGCCCGAGGCGCCGGTCATGCTCGCGAAGAGCACGGGCGCGAAGCCCGCACCGGTCGCGGAGATCTGGTAGCCGAGCGACGCGCCGGTGTAGCGGGTGCGGGTGCCGAACATCTCGCTGTAGAGGGCGGCCAGCGGGCCGAACATGGCCGGGTGCATGACCGCCTGGCCCAGCACGACGGCCAGTGTCAGCAGGGCGGCCGATCCGCTGTCGACCATCGGGAACAGCGGGAAGGCGACCACCGCCATGCCGACCGCCCCGGCCAGCACCACCGGCCGCCGGCCGATCCGGTCGGACAGCGCCGAGTAGCCGACGATCGCGACCGCGCCCAGGGCCGATGACAGCGTCAGCGCGTTGAGCACCGTCTGCCGGGGGAAGCCGGCGTCCACCGCGTAGGAGATCAGGAAGGTGGTGAGGGTGGCCTGGGCGACGAACGCGCCGAACCCGACGCCGACCGCCAGCAGCAGGTTCCTGGGGTGGCGGCGCAGCACCTGCAGCAGCGGCGGCGCCTCGGCGGCCCGGGACCCGGAGGCCTCGGCGAACACCGGTGTCTCCTCGACCTTCAGCCGCACGAACAGGCCGAGCGCCAGCAGCAGCACGCTGAGCAGGAACGGCACTCGCCAGCCCCATGCCAGGAACTGGTCCTCGGTGGTGATGGACGCCGACAGCGTCAGCACGAGGGTGGACACCACCATGCCGCTCGGGGCGCCCGCGTTGGTGAAGCCGGCCCACAGGCCGCGCCGCGACGTGGCGTGCTCGGCGGACATCAGCACCGCGCCGCCCCATTCGCCGCCGACCGCGACGCCCTGCAGCACGCGCAGCAGCACCAGCAGGATCGGCGCCCACACGCCGATGCCGTCGTAGGTGGGCAGCAGGCCGATGAGCGTGCTGGCCGCGCCCATCAGCACCATGGTGACGACGAGCATGCGCTTGCGGCCGAGCCGGTCGCCGAAGTGCCCGAAGACGATGCCGCCGAGGGGGCGGGCCAGGTAACCGGTGGTGAACGTGCCGAGGCTGGCGACGGTGCCGGCCAGCGGGTCGAGGCTGGAGAAGAAGACCTTGTTGAACACCAGCGCCGACGCCGTGGCGTACAGCAGGAAGTCGTAGTACTCGATGACGCTGCCCAGATAGCTGGACAGCACCGCGCGGCGCAGTTGGACGGCTGAGGGCCGCGGCCGGCCGCCCGGCCGCGGTGCCGGCGGGCGCTCTGGGGTGGTGCCTGACATGGCGTGACCTGTCTGCTCGGTGACCGCTGGGAATGACTGTGGCCTGGGCCACACTTGCCGACGAAGGTAAGCATTCATCTCACCGTCGTCAAGACTCTGCCCAATATCACCCCCGGCTACCCTGGCTCCCGTGCGCGACGACGATCTCTACGAGGAGGGGCCCGCCGGGGGCGGCGAGGGCGAGCCCGACGCGACGCCCCGGCCGCAGACGCTGCTGCTGACCTTCTTCGGCGGGCACGTGCTCGGGCGCGACGTGCGCGTGGCCACCTCCAGCGTGCTGGACGTGCTGCGCCGCGTCGGCGTCTCCGAGCACGCGACCCGCTCCACGCTCAGCCGGATGGCGCGGCGCGGCCTGCTGCACCGCACCCGCCGGGGCCGCAACGTCTACCTGGGCCTGACCCCGCGCTCGCGGGAGATCCTGCGCGACGGCGAGCACCGGATCTGGCGCATCGGCGCGGTCAACGCCCGCTGGGACGGCACCTGGACGCTGCTGGGCTTCTCCCTGCCCGAGTCGTGGCAGCGGCAGCGGCACGTGCTGCGGTCGCGGCTGCTGTGGGCGGGGTTCGGCGCCCTGCAGGGCGGACTGTGGATCGCTCCATCCGCGGTCGACGTCTGCGCGCTGCTGGACGGGCTGGAAGCCGCCGAGCACGTCAAGGTGTTCCGGGCGCGGGCACTGCCGCCGACGAACGTCGCCGAGCTGGTGCGCGACGCGTGGGACCTGGCCGCCGTGGCCGCCCGCTACGACCGCTTCCTGCGCCGCTGGGACGCCGCGTCCCCGCCCGGCGTGCCGGACGACAGCCTGGCCCGGCAGCTGCTGCTGGAGACCGAGTGGCTGCAGGTCATCCGGCAGGACCCGCGGCTGCCGCGGGAGCACCTGCCCGCCGCCTGGCCCGCCGAGCGCGCCCAGCGCCTGTTCCGCGGGCTGCACGCCGAGCTCGACCCCGCCGCCCGCGCGATCGCGGCCGAGGTGCTCGACACGATCGCCGAGGAGGAGCCGCAGCCCGCCGGCGCACATTGAGCACTTCCTTGCCATGAACGAGCGCCTGGACGGGGGTTGCCGGGGCTCGGCCGCCGCGGCCGAACGGCTGGACGCCGCCGCCGAGCGGACCGGCCTGGACGGCGGCGGCTACGTCCGCTACCGTCCCGGCGAGTTCCTCGGCGACGAAGGCCGCTGACCTTCCCGGCGGCGGCCGGCCACCGCCGTCCTCGCACCCGACCCCCCGCCCGCGACCTCGGCAGGCGAGAAGCTTTAGGTTAGCCTTGCCTTATTTCATCGCGAGGGACGCGGAGGGGCTGTGTACGCGACTCGGACTGAGGTGGAGGTCGCCGCCGGGCGGTCCGCCGAGGAGGCGCTGGCCCCGCTGGCACGGCGGCTGCGCGCCGCCGTGGACAGCGGGATCACGCTGGGACTGTCGCCCGACCTGGGCGCGTCGGGGGACGGCTGGACGACCGTGGCCGAGCTGGCGACGCCGCCCTACGAGCGGCTCGCCGTGCACATCGCCGACGCCGGCCGCCGCTGGGACGCCCCGCCGCACATCGCGGCCGCCCTGTGGTGGAAGGGCGTGGCGTACTGGACCACGCTTCCGGTCGCGGTCGGCTGGGCGCTGAACCGGCGCGTCCCGCTGCTGACCGCCGACACCACGCTGCTGCGGGCGGCCGAGCCGACGGTCACCGAGATCGCCGCGCGGGAGCTGCGCGCCGCGAGCGGCGACGACCTCGGCGAGACCATCCGCGACACCCTCCTGCGCGGCCTGCACGCCCCGCTGATCGACGCGCTGCACGCGCTCACCCGGGTGGGGCGCCGCGGGCTGTGGGGGTCGGTGGCCGAGGCGCTGGCCGATCCGATCGTGTCGTACGGGCACGACCTGCTCGACGACCCGGCCGACGCCGCGGCCGGCCTGCTGCGCTCTGTCGGCGCGCCGGTGGACGGGCTGATGGAGATCCCGGCGATGCGGCGGCGCACCTGCTGCCTGTGGGTGGCGCTGCCGGGCAAGGACGCCTGCCCCTCCTGCTGCGTGAACAACCGCCCGGGGGACAAGGAGCGCCGCGCCGGTGCGCGGGGGTGAGGTCCTGCGCGACGCGCTCATCGGCCAGTGGCGGTACGCGCTGCCCGGCGCGGTGCTGGCCGCCGGGCACCAGGCCGGCGAGGCGCTGGTGCCGGTCGTGGTCGGCGTGGTGATCGACGAGGCGATCGCACCGGGCGACGGCGGCGCGCTGCTGACCTGGATCGCCGTGCTCGCCGCGGTGTTCGCCGTCCTGTCCTACAGCTACCGGTTCAGCTACCGGCACGCCGAGCGGGCGTCCGAGCGGGCCGCGCACGAACTGCGGCTGCGCATCACCCGCCGGACGCTGGACCCGCGCGGCGGCGCGGAGACCGGGCGGCTGCCGGGCGAGCTGGTGAACATCGCCACCGGCGACGCCAAGCGGGTGGGTGCCGTGCACCTGTCGCTGACCGCCGGGATCGCGGCGCTGGCCGGGCTGCTGTTCGGCGGCGTGGCGCTGCTGCGCGTGTCGGTGCCGCTGGGGCTGCTCGTCCTGCTGGGCGTCCCGCCGCTGCTCGGGCTGGCGCATCTGCTGGGCAAGCCGCTGGAGCGCCGCAGCGCCGCCGAGCAGGAACGCGCCGCGCACGCCTCCGGCGTGGCCGCCGATCTGATCGCCGGGTTGCGGGTGCTCAAGGGCATCGGCGCCGAACGCGCGGCGGTCGACCGCTACCGGCGCACCAGTCGCGACTCGCTGGCGGCGACGGTGCGGGCGGCGCGGGCGCAGGCGTGGCACGACGGCGGCATGCTGATGCTGACCGGCGTGTTCATCGCCGTGGTCGCGCTCGTCGGCGGGCGCCTGGCGGCGTCCGGGGACATCACCGTCGGGCAGCTGGTGACGGCGGTCGGCCTGGCGCAGTTCCTGCTGACGCCGCTGTCGATCCTGTCGTGGGCCAACGGCGAGCTCGCCCAGGGCCGGGCCTCGGCCGCCCGCATCGCCTCGGTGCTGGGCGCCCCGCCCGCCGTGGCGGGCGGCGACGGCGTGCTGCCGCGGCCGGTGCCGGGCGCGGTGCGGCTGCGCGGCGTGTCGTGCGGCGGCGGCGCGCTGCGCGGGCTGGACCTGGACGTCGCGCCCGGGGAGCTGCTCGGCGTCGTCACCACCGACCCGAAGGCCGCCACCTGGCTGCTGCGCCTGCTGGGCCGGTCCGCCGACCCCGACGGCGGCTCGGTGGAGCTGGACGGCGTGCCGCTGGCGACGCTCGACCCGGCCGAGGTCCGCCGCGCCGTCGTGGTCGCCGAGCACGACGCCGACCTGTTCGAGGGCGCTCTGCTCGACAACATCGCCGCGGCCGCGGCAAAAGACAGCGCCGCGGCCGGAGACAGCGCCGCGGCCGGAGACAGCGCCGCGGCCGGGGGCGGTGGCGCGGCGGAGAAGGCCGTGCACAGGGCGATGGCCGCGGCGGCGGCCGACGAGGTCGCCGCGAACCTGCCGCACGGCACCGCGACGGTGCTGGCCGAGCGGGGGCGGTCGCTGTCGGGCGGGCAGCGGCAGCGCGTGGCGCTGGCCCGCGCGCTGGCCTCCGGCGCCCCGGTGCTGGTGCTGCACGACCCGACCACCGCCGTCGACGCGGTCACCGAGGCGCGGATCGCCGAGGGCCTGCGCGAGACCCGGCAGGGGCTCACCACGATCGTGGTCGCGACCAGCCCGGCGCTGCTGGCCGCCGCCGACCGGGTGGTGTTCCTGGACGGCGGCGCCGTGGCCGCCGAGGGCGCGCACGCCGAGCTCGTGCACCGGCCGGACTACCGCGCGGCCGTGCTGTACTGACCCCGAACACCGGCTGAGACCTGCGAGGAGAGCTCTTGCGATGACGGCCACGGACCAACGCGCCGCGGGCGAGCCGAAGGGCGCCGAGCGCGGCGGCGGCGCCGTACGGGAGCTGCTGCCGACCGCGTCCGGGCCGCGCGTCCGCGCGGCGGTGCGGCGGCTGGCGCGCCCGCACCGCCGCACGTTCCTGGCCGGGTTCGCGGCGCTGGTCGCCGCGACCGCCGTCGGACTGCTCACCGCGCCGGTGCTCGGCCGCGTCATCGACCTGG
Source organism: Actinomadura sp. NBRC 104425 (assembly GCF_030269545.1). Taxonomy (GTDB): domain Bacteria; phylum Actinomycetota; class Actinomycetes; order Streptosporangiales; family Streptosporangiaceae; genus Spirillospora; species Spirillospora keratinilytica. Next base: position 12,503 of record NZ_BSTN01000031.1, read on the forward strand.
TCGCCGGGGGCCGGCCCGCGTCCGCGCTGACCGCTCCGGCCGTCTGGCTGGCGGTGATCGCGGTCGCGCAGGGGGTGCTGACCGCCTACGGGCTGGGGCTGGTCGCCCGCGCCGGGGAGGGCGTGCTGGCGGCGCTGCGCGAGCGGTTCGTCGAGCGGGCGCTGGCGCTGCCGCTGGAACGGGTGGAGCGCGCCGGGTCCGGCGATCTGACCTCCCGGGTCACCAACGACGTGTCAGTGATCACCGCGGTGGTGCGGGAGGCGGTGCCCGCTCTGGCCCGGTCGCTGCTGACCATCGGGCTGACCCTGGTGGCCATGGCGGTCCTGGACTGGCGCTTCCTGCTGGTGGCGCTGCTGGCCGTCCCCATCCAGGCCCACACGGTCCGCTGGTACGCGCGCCGGGCCGTCCCGCTGTACGCGGCGCAGCGGGTCGCGGTCGGGGCCCAGCAGCAGGAGCTGCTCGGCACGGTGGGCGGCGCGGCCACGGTGCGGGCGTTCCGGATGGAGGACGAGCACGCCGAGCGCGTCGCCGCCCGGTCCCTGACGGCGGTCGAGCTGATGCTGCGCGGGGCGCGCCTGTCCACCCGGTTCTACTCGCGGCTGAACCTGGCCGAGTTCGTCGGGCTGGCGGCGGTGCTGGCGACCGGGTTCTGGCTGGTGCGGGGCGGCAGCGTGAGCATCGGCACGGCCAGTGCCGCGGCGCTGTACTTCCACAACCTGTTCAGCCCGATCAACGTCGCGCTCGGGCTCGTCGACGACGCGCAGAGCGCCCTGGCGGGCCTGACGCGGCTGGTGGGCGTCGCGGACGCCGCTCCGCCCTCCCCCGACCGGGACGCCGCCGGGCGCACCGGTCGGGGGTGCGAGGACGGTTCGGCTGAGTCGGACGGTTCGGTGCTGGTCAGCGGCGTCGGCTACGCCTACCGGCCCGGTCGTCCGGTGCTGCATGACATCGACCTCCATATCGCGGGCGGGGAGAAGGTGGCGCTGGTGGGGGCCAGCGGCGCGGGCAAGACGACGCTGGCCCGGCTGATCGCGGGCGTGCACCGCCCGGACCGCGGCCGGATCGCCGTCGGCGCGGACGGCGCCGGGCCCGGCCGGGGCGTGGCCCTGGTGACGCAGGAGGTGCACGTGTTCGCCGGGACGCTCGCCGACGACCTGCGGCTGGTACGGCCGGACGCGACCGGCGCCGAGCTGCGCGACGCGCTGGCCCGCGTCGGCGCCCTGGAGTGGGCGCTGGCGCTGCCGCAGGGCCTGGACACGGTGGTGGGCGACGGCGGGCACCGGCTGACCGCCGCGCAGGCGCAGCAGCTTGCGCTGGCCCGCCTGGTGCTGGCCGATCCCCCCGTGGCGGTGCTGGACGAGGCGACGGCCGAGGCGGGCAGCGCGGGCGCGCGGGCGCTGGAGGCGTCGGCGGCCGCCGCGGTCGAGGGGCGCACCGCGCTCGTCGTGGCCCACCGCCTCACCCAGGCGGCCTCGGCCGACCGGATCGTGGTGCTGGACGGCGGGCGCGTGGTGGAGACCGGCACGCACGGCGAGCTGGTGCGGGCCGGCGGCCGGTACGCCGAGCTGTGGCGGGCCTGGTCCGACGGCCGCGACGGCTGACCCGGCCGGTCCTCCGGGACCGCCGCCCCGCGGGGCCGCCCACAAGGACCGCGCCGCGGGGCCCGTGCCGCAAAGCCGCGCCGGTCAGCCCTCCATGGCCTCGACGAGGCTGCGGGGCCGCAGGTCGGTCCAGTTCTCCTCCACGTAGGCCAGGCAGGCGTCCCGGGAGTCCTCGCCGAACACGACCGTCCAGCCGGCGGGCACGTCGGCGAACGACGGCCACAGCGAGTGCTGGCCCTCGTCGTTGACCAGGACGTAGAAGCGGCCCTCGGGGTCCTCGAACGGGTTGGTGCTCATCGGGTGCTCCTCCTCAGAATGTCGATCAGTTCGTCGGCCAAGGCCTGGACGGTCGCGCGGTCGAACAGCCCCGCGTCGTAGCGCAGCAGGCAGTCCACCGGGCCGGGGCCGTGCGGTTCGTAGAGGGCCAGCGTCAGCTCGGCGGTGAGCGCGCCGGTCGGGACGTGCTGGAACGCGGTCACCCGCTCGTCGGCGGGCGCCTCGTGGTGCACCACCATCACCTGGGGCGCCGCCAGGCCGAGCGCGGCCGCCACGCGGGCGAACGGCACGTCCTGCCGGTCGAACGCGGCCAGGTCGGTGTCGCGCACCCGCGCCAGCAGCTCGGTGAACTCCGGGTCGCCGCCCGTGCGGGTGCGCAGCACGACGATGTTGGCGAAGCAGCCGACCAGGTCGGCCAGGGCGGCCTCGTCGCGGCCCGCGACCTGGGCGGCGATCGGCAGGTCCGTGCCCGCGCCGTGCCGGGTGAGCAGCGCGGCGAACGCGGCCTGGATCACCATGAACATGCCGGTCCGGGTGCGCGCGGCGAGCGCGTCGACCGCCTCGTGCAGGTCGGGGTCGAGTGCGAACTCCAGGTGGTCGCCGCGGGGGCGGTGGTCGGCGGCCGGCTGCCGGTCGTAGGGCAGCGGGACGCGGCGCGGCATGCCGTCCAGGGCGTCGCACCAGTACGCCAGCTGCCGTTGCTCGACCCGTGCGACGATGTGATGCGCCCACTGCGTGTAGTCGCTGTAGCCGACGGGCAGGGGCGTCCAGGCCGGGGCGTCGCCGCGCAGCCGCGCCCGGTAGGCGATGGTGAAGTCGCGGAACAGCGGCACGAGCGACCACTCGTCCACGCCGATGTGGTGCATCGCCAGCAGCAGCGCCCGCGCGCCCGCGGGGCCGGTGACCAGGCAGGCCCGCAGCGGCGGCCGCCCGTCCAGGTCGGCCTCCTCGGCGGCCAGCGCCCGAAGGCCCGCGTCCAGGTCGGCGACCTGGTGCTCCTGCAGTTCCAGGGCGGCGCCGCGGTGGCCGTGCTCGGCGGCGACGGTGCGCAGCGGCTCGTGCCGCTCGGCGAGGTCGGCGAGCGCCGCGGCGACGGCCGCGCGGTCGAGCCCGTCGGCGGGCCGGTACGCGAACGCCATGTCGTACGCGGTGCCGGTGCCCTGCCGGTGGCGGGCGCGGTGCCACTCCTGCGGCGGGGCGAGCGGGACGGCCTCCGGGCGCGGCTCGGCGGGCACCAGCGGCGGCCGCGCGTGCTGCTCGCCGCGGTCGCGGTCGAGGCGTTCGGCCAGAGCGGCGACCGTGGGCGCGTCGAACACCTCGCGCAGGGTGAGGCCGGCGTCCAGCGTCGCGCGGATCCGGCCGAGCAGCCGCATCGCCGACAGAAAGTGGCCGCCCAGCTCGAAGAAGCCGTCGTGGACGCCGACCTCGGGCACGTCCAGGACCTCGGCGAACAGGGCGGCCAGCGTCCGCTGCAGCGCGGTCGCCGGCCGGGCCGCCCCGGTCGGCACCGGCCGGTCGGGGGCGGGCAGCGCGCGGCGGTCGAGCTTGCCGTTCGGGGTGAGCGGCAGCGGCCCGTCCAGCACCACCACGGCCGCCGGGACCATGTCGTCGGGCAGCAGCGTCGCGACGTGGGCGCGGAGCGCGGCCGGGTCGAGGGGCGGCGCGCCGTCCTCCGGCACCGCGTAGCCGATCAGGCGGGTGTCCCGGCCGCCGCGGTCGGCGACGACGGCGGCCTGCCGCACGTCCGGGTGGCGGGTCAGGGCCGCGGCGACCTCGCCGGGTTCGATGCGGTACCCGCGGATCTTCACCTGGTCGTCGGCGCGGCCGAGGAGGTCGAGGGTGCCGTCCCGGCGCCAGCGGGCGCGGTCGCCGGTGCGGTACATGCGGGCGCCGGGCAGCCCGAACGGGCACGCCACGAACCGCTCCGCGGTGAGGCCGGGGCGCCCCAGGTAGCCGCGGGCGAGCCCGCGTCCGCTGATGTACAGCTCGCCGGGCACGCCGGGCGGCACCGGACGCAGCCGCTCGTCCAGGACGAACACCTGGGTGTTGGGGTCGGGCGCGCCGATCGGCACCGCGCCGCCCGACCAGCCGGGCTCGGCCGGCCACAGCGTGGAGTTCACCGTGGCCTCGGTCAGCCCGTAGGCCGCCAGCAGCCGCAGATGCCCGGCCCAGCGCGCGACCACGTCCGGCGGGACGGTCTCGGTGCCGACCAGCACGGTGGCGCCCTCGGGCGGGACGCAATCGGGGGGCAGGGCGGCGACCAGCGACGGCGGCAGGATGGCATGGGTGATGCCCTGCTCGGTCATGAAGTCGGTCAGCTCGCGGCCCGGGGCGCGGGCGGCGTCCGGGACGAGCACCAGCCGCCCGCCGTGGCACAGCGCCATCGTCAGCTCGAAGACCGCCACGTCGAAGCCGGTGGAGGCGAACTGCAGCACGCGGCTGTCGCGGGTCAGGCCCAAGCGGTCCACGGCGGTGGCCACCAGGCTGCCGATGCCCTCGTGCGGGACGACGACGCCCTTGGGCCGCCCCGTCGACCCGGACGTGTAGATCACGTAGGCGGCCTGGTCGAGCGCCACCCACGGCAGGTCGTCCCCGCCGGGTTCGATCTCCGCCAGTTCGGCGGCGACCTCGGGATCGTCCAGCACCACCGGCCGCACGCCGTCGACCTGCGGCACCTTGCCCGCGACCTGCTCGGTCACCACGACGGCCGCGGCGCGCGCGTCGGCCAGCATGCAGGCGAGGCGGTCGGCCGGGTGGGCCAGGTCGAGCGGCAGGAACGCCGCGCCGAGCTTGTTGGCGGCCAGCATCACCGCGACCGTCTCCACCGAGCGCGGCACCGCCACCCCGACGACGCTCTCGGCGCCCACTCCGTACAGGGACAGCAGCCGGGCCATGCGGTCCGACAGCGCGTCGAGTTCGGCGTAGGTGACGGTGCGGGCGCCGTCGACGACGGCGACGGCGCCGGGCCGCTCGGCGGCGCACCGCTGGAACATCTCGGGGAGGGTCAGCTCCGGCACCATCCGGTCGGTGCGGTTGAAGCCGGCGAGGACGTGTTCGCGTTCGCCGCCGGTCAGCAGGTCGATGTCGGCGACGCGCACCGACGGGTCGGCGGCCGCGGCCGCCAGCAGGCGGGTGAGCCGCTCCCCCAGCGTCGCGACGGTCGCCCGGTCGAACAGGTCGCAGCGGTACTCCAGCACGCACGCCAGGCCGCCGTCCGGGCCGTGCTCGGCGAAGCCGAACACCAGGTCGAACTCGGCCGTGCGGGCCCGGACCGGCTCGGGCCGCGTGTCCAGCCCGGCAAGGGCGAACCCGGCGGACGGGCGGTTGCGGTAGCCGACCATGACCTGGAACAGCGGGTTGCGGTCGGCCGAGCGGACCGGGTTCAGCTCCTCCACCACGGCCTCGAACGGCACGTCCTGGTGGGAGAACGCGGCCAGGTCCGTCTCCCGGACGCGGGCGAGCAGCTCGGCGAACGTGGGGTCGCCGGACACGTCGGTGCGCAGCACCAGCGTGTTGCCGAAGATGCCGACCAGGTCGTCCAGGGCCCCGTCGGCGCGTCCGGAGACCGGCGCGCCGAGCGGCAGGTCGTCCCCGGCGCCGAGGCGGTGCAGCAGCGCGGCGACCGCCGCGTGGCACACCATGAACATGGTGGCGCCGCCGCGCCGGGCGATCCGGCGCAGGGCGGCGGTGGTGTCCGGGTCCAGCTCGACGGTCAGTTCACCGCCGGACATGCTCGACCGCGCCGGGTACGGGCGGTCGGTGGGCAGTTCCAGGCGTTCGGGCGCGCCGTCCAGCGTCTCGCGCCAGTAGGCGAGCTGGCGTGCGGCCAGGCTTGCGGGATCGGACCGGTCGCCGAGCATGTCCCGCTGCCACAGCGTGTAGTCGACGTACTGGACGGGCAGCGGCTCCCATCCGGGTGCGCGTCCGGCGGTGCGGGCGGCGTAGGCGGTGGACAGGTCGCGCAGGAACGGCCCCTCGGACCATTCGTCGGTGGTGATGTGGTGCAGCACCAGCGCCACGACGTGCTCGTCGTCGGCCAGCCGGATGACGGTGGCGCGCAGCGGCAGCTCCGACGACAGGTCGAAGCGGCGGCCCAGCACGTCGGCCAGCACCCCGTCGAGCTCCGCCTCGCCGGCGGCCACGACGTCGAACTCGGGTCGGGCGTCCTCGGCCGGCACGATCCGCTGGTACGGGCGGCCCTCGTGTTCGGCGATGAGCGTGCGCAGCGCCTCGTGCCGGGCCGTCACGTCGGTGAGGGCGGCGCGGAAGGCGTCCGCGTCGAATGCGCCGCGCAACCGCATCACCAGCGGGTAGTTGTAGGCGGCCGAGGGCGTGAGCTGCTCGATCATCCACAGTCGGCGCTGCGCGAACGACAGCGGCGGCTCGGCGGGCCGCGTTTCGGCGGGGGCGAGCGCGGGCCGGCCGGTGCCGGAGGAGGCGGCGGCGCGGGCGGCCAGTTCGGCGTAGGTGAGCTCCTCGTCCTCGTAGACCAGCGCCACCGCGTCCGGGTCCAGCCGGACGCGTTCGCAGAACATCTCCGGCAGCGTCGCCGACGGCACCGGGGCGTCGTCTTCCCGCTTCACCAGCACACCTCCGACACGGCCCTCTCCCCCCTGCTCACCGTTGCGACCGGGCCGGCTGGTCAGTTGTGCACGGCGTAGGAGTCGCGGTGCAGGCCGCTGAGCCGCTCGGCCACCGAGTCGGCGATCTCCCCGGCCCGGACGGCGGTGTTGGACAGCAGGGTCGAGCCGATCCCGTGCGTGTGCTCGGTGGCGCCCTGCAGGTACAGGCCGCAGCGCATCGCGGACGTGGTGGCGATGCGGTAGTCGCGTTCCACACGCAGACCGCCCTCGGGGCGCCGCACGCAGTACTCGCCCGCCTCGCCCAGCAGTGTCAGCGGGTCGCAGGGCCGGTATCCGGTCGCGTAGACCAGCGCGTCGGCCTCCAGGACGGTGCGCTCGCCGGTCGGCAGGAACTCGACCGTGACGCGCACCGTCGACGCGTCGGCCTCCACGTCGGTCACGCGGGAGGTGTTCATGATGCGCAGCCGCTCCCTGCCCTGCACCTTCTCCTGGTAGTGCCGCCGGTACAGCTCGTCGATGAGCTCCAGGTCGACGACGGAGTAGTTGGTGGAGCGGTGGTAGTCCATCAGCGTCCGCTTCACCTCCTCGGGGGCGGTGAAGAAGTGGTCGACGGCCCCGGGGTCGAAGATGCGGTTGGCGAACGAGCTGTCGTCGGCGGGCGTGAAGCCGTACCTGGCGAACACCGTGCACACCTCGGCGTCGGTGAACGTGCGGTGCAGGTAGTCGGTGACCTCGGCACCGCTCTGCCCGGCGCCGACCACCACCAGGCGGCGCGGGTCGCGCAGGCCCGACACGCGGTCGAGCAGTTCCCCGCTGTGCCAGATCCGCTCGCCGGTGACGGCGCCGTCGGGCAGCACCGGCTCCAGGCCAGCGGCGACGACCAGGTTGCGGGCGCGCCGCGTGGTGAGCTCGTCGGAGCAGCCGCCCTGCCGGACCACCACGTCGAGGTACTCCACGGCGCCGCCGACGACGACGGGGGTGACGGCGACGACCTCCGAGCCGTACTCGACCTGGTCGGCGAAGGCGGCCGCGGCCCACTCCAGGTAGTCGTGGAACTCCGCGCGGGAGGGGAACAGCGTCTTGTGGTTGATGAAGTCGGCCAGCCGGCCGCGCTCGTGCAGATAGCTGAGGAAGCCGAAGCGGCTGGCCGGGTTGCGCATGGTGACCAGATCCTTCAGGAAGGACACCTGCATGGTCGCGCCCTCGATGAGCATGCCGCGATGCCAGCCGAACGCCGGTTGCTTGTCCAGGAACACCGCGTCGACCGCCTGGCCTGTGCGCTCGTGCCGCTCGCGCAGCGCGATCGCCAGGGCCAGGTTGGACGGGCCGAAGCCGATGCCGACGAGATCGTGGACGTGCGCGTCCGAGGGGGGCATGTAGGGGCACCTTTCCAAGATCCGACAGATGGATTTGCGCGGACTGATTAGGTTAGCCTCACCTAATTGAGGCGAGCCTAACCTTCCCTGATCCCCGGCACAAGGAGGCCACATGCGGGTCGTGATGTTCGGCTACCAGACGTGGGGGCACCGCACGCTCCAGGCGCTGCTGGAGTCCGAGCACGACGTCGTCCTCGTCGTCACCCACCCCAAGAGCGACCACGCCTACGAGAAGATCTGGGACGACTCCGTCGCCGACCTGGCCGCCGAGCACGGCGTCCCGGTGCTGCTGCGCAACCGCCCGGACGACGAGGAGCTGATGACCCGGCTCAAGGAGGCCGACCCCGACCTGATCGTCGCCAACAACTGGCGCACCTGGATCCCGCCGCGGATCTTCACCCTGCCGCGGCACGGCACCCTCAACATCCACGACTCGCTGCTGCCCGCCTACGCGGGCTTCTCCCCCATCATCTGGGCGCTCATCAACGGCGAGAAGGAGGTGGGGGTCACCGCGCACATGATGAACGAGGAGCTGGACGCCGGCGACATCGTGGTGCAGCGGGCCGTCCCGGTCGGCCCCACCGACACCGCCACCGACCTGTTCCACCGCACCGTCGACCTGATCGGCCCCATCGTCGCCGAGGCGCTCGACCTCATCGCCTCCGGGCGCACCGACTTCACCCCGCAGGACCGCTCGAAGGCCAGCTTCTTCCACAAGCGCTCCATCGAGGACAGCCGCATCGACTGGACCTGGCCCGCCGAGGACATCGAACGCCTCGTCCGCGCGCAGTCCGACCCGTACCCCAACGCGTTCACCTACTACAAGGGCGAGCGGGTGCGCGTGCTGAAGGCGTCGGTGTCCAAGGGCATCTACGGCGGCACCCCCGGGCGGGTGTTCATTCGCGAGGGCGACGGCGTGGTCATCGTCGCGGGGGCGGAGGCGCGCCGCGGCCGCAGCCGCGGCCTGGTCATCGAGCGGGTCCGCACCGACGACGGCACCGAGCTGCCCGCCACCGAGTACTTCCGCACCATGGGCGGCTACCTCACCGCGCAGCCGTGACCGGCGCCGTCGAGGCGCTGCGCGGCGAGACCGGCGCCATGGCCGAGCTGCTGGCCGGGCTCGTCCGGATCCCCAGCGTCGGCGGGTCGGCCGCCGAGGTCGAGATCCAGCAGTTCCTGGCCGGGTGGATGCGCGACGAGGGCCTGGAGGTCGACCACTGGCCGATCGACGTGGCCGCGGTCACCGACGAGGACGCCTTCCCCGGCGCCGAGGTGCCGCGCACCCGGGCGTCCGGGCTGGTCGGCCGCCTGCCCGGCACCGGCGGCGGACGCTCGCTGATGCTCAACGCCCACGTCGACGTCGTCCCGCCCGGCGACCCCGGCGCGTGGAGTGAGGACCCGTTCGGCGGCCGCGTCGCAGGGGACCTGCTGTACGGGCGCGGCGCCTGCGACATGAAGGGCGGGCTGGTCGCCGCGCTGTTCGCGGTGCGGGCGCTGCGCCGCGCCCGGCCGCGCGGCGACGTGCTCGTCGCGTGCGTGGCCGGCGAGGAGGACGGCGGCCTCGGCTCCTACGCCCTGCTGCGCCGCGGCTGGCGCGCCGACGCGTGCGTCATCCCCGAGCCGACCGGGCTGGACGTCGTGCCCGCCAACGCCGGCGCGCTGACGTTCCGGCTGCGCGTTCGGGGCCGCGCCGCGCACGCCGCCCGCCGCGGCAGCGGGGTCAGCGCGGTGGAGCGGTTCTGGCCGGTCTACGCCGCGCTGCGCGACCTGGAGCGGCGCCGCAACGCCGACGTCGATCCGCTGATGCGGCGCTGGGACCTGCCGTACGCCATCGAGATCGGGACGGTGCGGGCGGGCGACTGGCCGTCCACCGTGCCCGGCGACCTGGTGGCCGAGGGCCGGATGGGCGTCGCCCTCGGCGAATCCGAACGTGCGGCCAGGCAGGCGCTGGAGCAGGCGGTCGCGGACGCCTGCGCCGCCGACGACTGGCTGTCGGAGCACCCGGTGCAGGTCGAGTGGTGGGGCGGCCGGTTCGCCTCCGCGCGCCTGCCCGCCGACGACGGCGGGCTGCTGGACCGGCTGGGCGCCGCGCACACCCGCGTGACCGGCGGCGCCCCGCAGGTGTGGGGCGCCCCCTACGGCAGCGACCTGCGGCTGATCACCGGGCTCGGCGGCATCCCGGCCGTGCAGTACGGGCCCGGTGACGTGGCCCGCATGCACGGCCCGGACGAATGCGTGTCCCTGGACGAGGTCGCCGTCGCCGCGCAGACGCTGGCGGCCTTCGCGCTCGACCACTGCGGCGCGGCCGGGTAGCCGCGCCGCGTCAGGTCCTCTCGCGGATCGAGGCCGCCATGCCGGACGGGAGGCCGGTGACGCAGGCGCGGCCGTCACCGGCCACCCGGACCGACAGCGCGGACCGGCCCACGCGGATGTTGTCGGCCGACAGTTCCCCGAACCCGGGCACGGGCGCCAGCGCGATGCGTCCGGCCGGGACGTCGACGTCCAGGCCGAGCAGCGCCGTGACCAGCGCCGGCGACACGGCGGCCGCCCACGCCTGCGGGCTGCACGCCGTCGGGTACGGCACCGGCGGCGCAGTGGAGTCCTGCCCGCCGAACAGCTCGGGCAGCCGGTGGCCGAACGCGGGGGCGGCGCCGATCAGGCCGCGCGCCAGCCGCACCGCGACCTCGGGATGCCCGGAGCGCACCAGGCCGAGGATCGCGATGGCGGTGTCGTGCGGCCACACCGACCCCAGGTGGTAGGACAGCGGGTCGAACCCGGCGGCGTCCGGGGTCAGCGTCCGCAGGCCCCACCCGGAGTCCAGCTCGGGCAGCCGCGCCGCGACCTTCGCCTCCTCGGCGGCGGTGAGCAGGCCGGTGCCGAGCAGGTGGCCGAGGTTGGACGCCACGCCGTCGACGGGGCGGCCGTCGCCGTCCAGCGCGATCGCCGGGTAGCCGCCCGCGGCGTCGTCCACCCAGAACCGGGCGCGGAACCGTTCGGCCAGGTCGGCGGCCCAGCGGCGCCAGCGGTCCGCGCCGGGCCGGCCGAAGGCGTCCAGCAGGTCGGCGCCGAGCACGGCGGCCTGGTAGGAGTACGCCTGCACCTCCGACAGCGCGACCGGCGGCCGGGCAAGACGCCCGTCGGCGTGCTGGATGCCGTCGCCGGAGTCCTTCCACCCCTGGTTGGACAGCCGGTCGGCAGACCCCACATAGGAGACGAACCCGCCGTCGAACGTGCCGAGCCATTCCAGTGCGCGTTCCGCGGCGGGCAGCAGGGCGGCGACCTCGTCGTCGGGCATGCCCCAGCGGCGGGCCTCGGCGAGCGTGACGACGAACAGGGGCGTCGCGTCGACCGAGCCGTAGTAGACCGGCGGTAGCCAGGTGGTGGCGTCGGCGGGACGCAGCTCGTGCGGGATCTTGCCGGGCGCCTCCTCGGTGACCGGGTCGCGGCGCACGCCCTGGTGGCGGGCCAGCACGCGCAGCGTCCCGGCGGCCAGCTCGTAGCCGAGCGGGAGCGCCAGCCGCGCCGTCCACAGCGCGTCGCGGCCGAAGAGGGTCAGGTACCAGGGGCTTCCGGCGGCGCAGTAGATGTCGCCGTCGTGGGCCAGCAGCAGCGCGCCCAGGTCGGCGACGCCCTGGGCGACGAGCCGATCGAGGCGTTCGTCGCCCGACCGGACGGCCAGCGGCGCGTCCGCCCACGGTGCCGGGCCGGGCGGCGGCGCCGGGCGGAACCCGGGCGTGTCCGGGGGCGTGGCGCGGACGGTGACGGTGGCGGTGAACGACTCCCCCGGCGCGAGCGTCACGTCGGCGTGCGTGCGGCCGTCCAGGCGGACCCGGTGGCCGTCCGGCCCGGTCCAGTCGGTGCCGTCCTCCAGCGGCGTCTCCGGCAGGCCGGGGTCGCCGCCGGACCGCACGGCGCTGATGGACGCCAGGTCCCCGGCCGCCGCGATCCGCAGGGACGCGGCGGCCGGGGCGTCCCCGGTGTTGCGCAGGGTGATCCGTTCCGTGCCGCCGTCGGGGGCGGCGGCACGGACCCGTTCGACGGACAGCGCCCCGGCGGACGCGGTGAACCGGGCGCCGTTCGCGCCGTGCGGCCTCGCCTCGACCGGCTCGGGCTCGCGTCCGTTCACGGTCACCACGAGGCGCGACAGCACGCGGCGCTCGGCGACGTACAGGCCGTCGACGCCGCCGGCGACCTGGCCGCTCGGCGGCGACAGCCAGATCGCCGGGGCCGCCACGCAGGTGATGTGCTCATGGACGGCGGGCTGGGCGGACTGGGGCAAGGGGACCTCCCGTCGGTCAGCGCAGGGTGATCACAAGGGTGGCGGTGCCGCGCCGCGCCCCGGCGTCCACGACGACCTCGTCGCCGCGCGCGGTGCGGCGCACGGTGGCGGAGACGCGGCGGCCGTCGAGGGTGACGGACGCGACCTTTGCTCCGGACGGCAGCACCTGGCCGATCCGCAGGGCGGCGCCGCCGAGCCGCGCCGTGTTCACCACGGTGCGCAGCGTCCGGCCGCGGGACTCGGCGGTGACGTCGACCGAGCCGGAGCCGACCCGGATGGAGCGGCCCGAGATCCGGGACTGGCCCGGCGGGATCTGCGGGACGACCTCCAGCCGCGCCCGCCCCATGTCGGGGTCGACGCCGAGCTGCTGCCGCACGACCGGCCACAGCGTCCCGTACGCGCCCCACGCCTGCAGCACCATGGAGCGGTCGGTGAGCTTGCGGTCGATGTTGGCCGGGCTGAAGTCGGGGCTGGCCGCGATCTCCGGCATGGCACCCGGCATCTCCCACAGGTCCGGGTCGAGCTGGATGCGGGCGTTGGCGTCGGTGTAGCGGCGCTGCTGGGCGAGCCGTCCGTAGTTGCCCTCGGCGGTGGCCATGATGCCGTTGCCGAGCGAGTAGACGACGCGTTCGCTCTGCACGCCGGAGACCGCGCTGTCGCAGGACGGGCCCTTGTTGCCGCCGTCCGCCGAGGTCGGGCCCGTGCCGGTGTGGTACAGGCCGTTGTCGCCGGTGTAGCAGGGCTCCTCGCGCTTGGCCAGGGCGGTGCGGGCGCGTTCGTCGCCGGCGAGCGGCCGGGTGACCTGGCCGGGGCGGACGAGCATGGCGTCCATCGGGGTCACGCCGATCCAGTGCCGCTGGAACAGCTTGGTGTTGTCGTCGGCCGGGTCGTCCGGGTCGTCGATGGAGTCGGCGTACTGGCCGGTGTCGCCGCCCTTCCACCAGGTGCTGTCGAACTCCTTCTCCATGCGGGCGGCGCGTTCGTCGGCCCACCGCGCCGTGGCGGTGTCGTTCTCGGCGCGGGCCATGTCGGCCAGGTCGCGCAGGCCGCGGATGGTGTAGACGGCGTTGTCGAGCTTTTCGACGCCCATGCCGCTGCGCTCGACGTTGCCGAGCCCCTCCGGCCAGCCGTCGCCGTCCTCGTCCAGCCTGCCGACGACGTACCGCATGTTGCGGACGGTGAAGTCGTACAGGTCGTCCAGGAAGCGGCGGTCTCCCGTCCACCGCCACACCAGGGCCACGGCGCTGGGGAACTTGGCGGTCTCGTCGGTGTTGCCCGCGTCGCCGTCGGCACCGAAGTACACCGACCCGTCGGAGACCACCTCGTGCACCACCTTGCCGCTGCGGTCGTTGGCGATCTCGCTGGTGTCGCGCAGCGCGCGCAGGTGCGCCTTGACGGCGTCGAACTGCCCGGCGGCGACGGACGCGAACGCGGTGTACTCGCCGTCGGTGCCGAACAGCCAGGGGTAGTCGGGCCATCCGGCGCCCAGCCAGCGGGCCGTGGCGACCGTCCCCTTGGCCGCCGGGTACTGCTTGCCCTCGCGGGTGACGCGGACGCGCAGGTCGCGCGCCTCCTGCACGGAGTCGGCCAGGTTCTGCTTGCTCCATTCGACGCTGCGCTGCAGCAGCCGGTCGCCGGGCAGGTCGACGACGGTGTTGGCGGCGACGGCGCGGCGGGCGGCCTTCTTGCGGGCCAGCAGGCCGGCGGGGTCGCGCAGCGCCGACCGCAGCGCCGCACGGGCCTGTCCGTCGCCGCGGTCGGATCCGGCGACGGCCACCCACACGGTGACGTCGCGTCCGGCGGGCACCCGCACGTCGTAGGTCAGCCGCCCGCCGGTGCCCTTGCCGAACTCCGAGTCGTCGCACCGGTCCGGCGCGGTGCCGTTGGCGGGGCAGACGACGGCCGGGTCCTGCGGGCCGCGGTACCCGGACCCGAGCCGGTGCGAGGCGGGGCTGCGGTCGGCGGCGACGAGCGCGGCGAAGTCGTGTTCGGACGCGTCGGGCACCTGCGGCTTGCCGCGTTCGCGGAAGACGAGGGCGCCGTCCTCGTAGGCGCCGGTGTCCGGCAGGTTGTACGCGCTCTGGTTCGGGGTGGTGCCGCCCCACGGGTAGGCGGTCATCAGCTCGGAGTGGGCGTCGACGTCGAGCCGGACGGTGCGGTCCTCGTCGGCGCGGAACGTCAGGCCGATCAGGCCGGCGCGCAGCCCGTCGGGCACCACGTCGGTGCGTTCGACGCGCACCCCGCCGGTCGCGGCGTAGCGGGTGCGGGTGTAGCCGTATCCGACGGTGTGGCCTTCCGCGCGGGCCTGCTTGCCGAGCCAGGCGCCGTCCACGCCGAACCACACGCCGTCGAGCAGTTTGATGGGCGGCGTCCAGAACCCGCCCATCTCTCCGGTGATGTGCCATCCGGACGCCGGGTAGAGCCCGTCGGCGGTGGACATGGCGTAGAACCGGTCGCCGATGACGACGGAGCGCCGGTCCGCCAGCCTGGTCGTCGTGGTCAGTTCCTCCCCGGGCGCCCGTTCCCGCGCCTGGGCGGACGGCACGGCGACCGTCCCGGCGGCCAGGACGGCGGCGGCCGCAAGCGCGGTGCCGCGCCTCAATCCGCGTCCGATGTCGCCTTTCAACGTTGCTGTCTCCCCTCGATCAACCCCCGATGTGCCGAATCGGTCCGGCTTCCGGACCGGTGGACGGGGCGCGGGACCCGGGGCGGCCGGGCCCCGCGCCGGACGTGTGTCAGGACGTGGCGAGCCAGACGGCGGTGTCGGCGGGCAGCCGTCCGCCGTCCAGGTCGCCGCTGGCGAGCAGGACCTCGGCGCCGGCGGGCAGCTCGTACGGCTCGCCGGACACGTTCACCACGCAGGTGAAGCCGGGGTCGCGGGAGAAGCCGAGGACGCCGTCGGGGGTGTCGTTCCACCGCATCGCGCCGTCGCCCAGCGCCGGGTTCTCGCGCCGCAGCCGCAGCGCCGACCGGTACAGCTCCAGCATCGAGGCGGGGTCGCCGGACTGCCGTTCGACGGACAGGGTCTTCCACAGCTCCGGCTGCGGCAGCCACGGCTCGGCGTCCTCGGCGGCGCTGAACCCGTACGGCGGCGCGTCCCCCGACCACGGGATGGGGACGCGGCAGCCGTCGCGGCCCCGGTTGGTGTGCCCGGACCGCTCCCACACCGGGTCCTGGAGGCGGTCCTCGGGGATGTCCTCCACCTCGGGCAGGCCCAGCTCCTCGCCCTGGTAGATGTACGCGCCGCCGGGCAGCGCCAGCATGAGCAGCGCCGCCGCCCGCGCGCGCCTGGTGCCCTGCTCCAGGTCGAGGGGTTCGCTCACGTCGTGGCGCGGGCCCCGGCCCTCGGTGTGCGGCCTGCCGTACCGGGTGACGTGCCGCACCACGTCGTGGTTGGACAGCACCCAGGTGGCGGGGGCGCCGACGTCGCCGAGCGCGCCGAGGGTCGTGTCGACGACGTCGCGCAGCCGCGCCGCGTCCCACGGGGCCCGCAGGAAGTCGAAGTTGAACGCGGTGTGCAGTTCGTCGGGACGCAGGTAGCGGGCCAGGCGCTGCGGGTTGGCCACCCACGCCTCGGCCACGAAGACGCGCTGTCCGGGGTAGCGGTCGGAGACACCGCGCCACGCCCGGTAGATTTCGTGGACGCCGTCGCGGTCCCAGTGGGGGTGGTCGATGCGGTCGGTGGGCTCCAGCACGTCCTCGCCGTCGGGGCCCAGGTCGGGCAGGCCGGGCGCCTTGATCAGGCCGTGTGCGACGTCGATGCGGAACCCGTCGACGCCCAGGTCCAGCCAGAACCCGAGCACGCGCTCGAAGTCGGCGCGCACCTGGGGGTTCTCCCAGTTCAGGTCGGGCTGCTCGGGCGCGAACAGGTGCAGGTACCACTGGCCGTCCGGCACGCGGGTCCAGGCAGGGCCGCCGAAGGTGCTGCGCCAGTCGTTGGGCGGCAGCTCCCCGCCCTCGCCGCGCCCGTCGCGGAAGACGTACCGGTCGCGGGCGGGGGAGCCCGGCCCGGCCGCCAGCGCCTCCTGGAACCAGGGATGCCGGTCGGAGGAGTGGTTGGGCACCACGTCGACGATCACGCGGATGCCGTGGCCGTGCGCCTCGCGGATCAGCTCCTCGGCGTCGGCCAGGGTGCCGAACAGCGGGTCGATGTCGGTGTAGTCGGCCACGTCGTAGCCCGCGTCCACCATCGGCGAGGTGTACCACGGCGTGATCCAGATGGCGTCGATGCCCAGGTCCCGCAGGTACGGCAGCCGCGAGCGGATGCCCGCGATGTCGCCCACGCCGTCGCCGTTGCCGTCGGCGAAGCTGCGGATGTAGACCTGGTAGATCACCGCGCTGCGCCACCAGGGCGCGTTGTCCGTGTACTGCACGACGTCCTTTCGATCGGGGAGGGGGGCCGGACCGCCCGGGGCCGTCACTTGACGCCCCCGGCGGTCAGGCCCGCGATGATGCGCCGCTGGAAGATCAGCACCACGATCACCAGCGGCACGGTGACGATCACTCCGGCCGCCATCTGGGTGCCGAACGGCTGGTCGAACCCGTACGCGCCGGTGAACTTGGAGATCGCCACGGTGGCGGTCTGCATCTCCTTCTTGTTCACCATCGACAGGGCGATGATGAACTCGTTCCACGCGGCGATGAACGTGATGATCGCGGTGGTGAACACCCCGGGCGCGGCCAGCGGGACGATGATGCGCCGGAACGCCTGGCCGCGGGTGCAGCCGTCCACCATGGCGGCCTGCTCCAGCTCGAACGGCAGCTGGCGGAAGAACGTCGTCAGGTTCCACACCGCCAGCGGCAGCGCGAACGACAGGCTCGGCAGCACCATCGCCTGGTAGGTGTTGATCCAGCCGATGTCGGTGAACAGCTTCAGCAGCGGGACGATCAGCGAGATGCCGGGGAACATCGAGGTGGTGATCACCATCCCCAGCACCAGGTTCTTGCCGCGGAAGGTCAGCCGGGCCAGGGCGTAGGAGGCGAACGTGCCGACCAGCAGGGTCAGCAGCGTGGTCGTGCCCGCCACGACCAGGCTGTTGACCAGCGCCCGCTGGAACCCCACGTCCGGCTCGAACACCGCACGGAAGTTCTCCAGCGACCACGGCGACGGCAGCGGCGCGTTGTCGAACTGGTCCTGCGGGCGCCGGAACGCCGACACGATCATCCAGTAGAACGGCGCCAGGCAGTACACCACCACGGCCGCCACGCCGGCGAACCGCAGCACGGTCGCCGCCGGGAGGCGGCGCCGCGCGGGCGCCGCGGCCGACGGTGCGCTCATGAGCTCACCCCTTTGCGGAACGGCAGGCGCAGACGGGCGCGGCGGTCGCCCGCGGCGCGCGCCTGGCGCATCTCGCCGATCACGTCGGCGCCCAGCAGCTTGACGAAGGCGTAGGCGACGACGGCGACGTAGAGGAACAGGATGGTGGAGTAGGCCGCGGCGGCGCCGTAGCGCAGGTTGGACGCCTCGTCGTAGGCCAGCATCGACAGCGTCTGCACCGACTCCTTCTGCGCGCCGATCAGCACGAACGGCAGGTCGAACATGCGCAGCACGTCCAGCAGCCGGAACAGCACGGCGACCAGCAGCACCGGCTTGACCAGCGGCAGGGTGATCCGCCAGAACTGGTGCCAGGCGTTCGCGCCGTCCACCCGCGCGGCCTCGTGCACGTCGCGCGGGATCATCTGCAGCCCGGCCAGCACCAGCAGCCCGACGAACGGGGCGGTCTTCCAGGTGTCGGCGATGATCACGGCGAACTTGGCCTGGACGCCCTCGGTGGTCCACAGCACCTCGTGGCCGATGATGGCGTTGGCGACGCCGTCGGCCTGGAACACCCAGCGCCACAGCAGCGCCGACACGGCGGTCGGGATCGCCCACGGCACCAGGACGCTGGCCCGCACCAGCGCCCGGCCGCGGAACGCCCAATGCATGATCAGCGCCATGCACATCCCGAGGACGGTCTCGATGGCGACGGTGGTGACGGTGAAGAACGAGGTGTTCCACAGCGCGCCCCAGAACACCGAGGCGCTCTGGCCGGTGAAGATGTCGAGGTAGTTCGACAGGCCGACGAACTGGTCGCCCTGCACGACGAACCCGTCGGCGTCCAGGCCCTGCCCGCGCCGGTACAGCGACTCGCGCAGCGCCGCCAGGATCGGGTAGCCGACGACCAGCGCGAGCACGAGGAACGTCGGGGACAGCAGGACCGCGGCCAGCCGGCCGGAACGCTGCACGTCGCCCCGGCGCCGGGCGGGCTTGGCGGCGGCCCCGTCGGAGGGCGGCCGCTCGGGTGCGGCGGTGATGGTGGTCATGGAAGCCTCCCTGGATCCCCCGCCGGGACGCGGGCGCCCCGGCGGGGAGTCGCCGCTACTGCTGGGTCAGCTTTCCGAGCTGGGCCTGCATGTCGGCCAGCGCCTGGTCGGAGGACTTGGCGCCGGTGAGGGCGGCGTAGGCGTTCTCCTGGATCGCCTTGGTGACGTCGCCGTAGCGCACCGCTTCGGGCCGGGGCCTGGCCTTCAGCAGGGACTCCTTCAGCACGCCGAGGTAGGGGTACTTCTTC
Source organism: Actinomadura sp. NBRC 104425 (assembly GCF_030269545.1). Classification (GTDB taxonomy): domain Bacteria; phylum Actinomycetota; class Actinomycetes; order Streptosporangiales; family Streptosporangiaceae; genus Spirillospora; species Spirillospora keratinilytica. Next base: position 31,169 of record NZ_BSTN01000031.1, read on the forward strand.
TTCAGCTCGGCGTCGTCGTAGAGGGAGGCGAGGGTGGGCGCCTCGGAGGTGGCGAGCATGTTGGCGCGCTCCTGCTCGGCGCCGGTGAGGTACTTGATGAAGTCGAGGGCGGTCGCCTTGTTCTTGGCGAACGCGGAGATGGCCAGGTTGTGGCCGCCGAGCGTGGGCGAGCCGGGGCCGTTCGGTCCGGGCAGCGGCGCCACGTCGAACTTGTCCTTGACGCCGGACTTGGTGGACAGCGCGTACTGGTAGGGCCACTGGCGCAGGAACACCAGGCTGCCCTTCTCGAAGGCGCGGCGCGCCTCCTCCTCCTTGTAGGTGATGGCCTGCTTGGGGATGAACCCGCTCTTGAAGCCCTGCACCAGGAACTCCAGGCCCTGCTTGGCCTGCGGGGTGTTGACGGTCGGCTTGCCCTGGTCGTCGACGACGGCGCCGCCGGCGCTGTGCACCGCCTCGGAGAAGTTGACCGTGAGGCCCTCGTACTTCTCGAACTGGCCGCCGTAGCAGGAGACGCCGTCCTTGGCGACCTTGTCGCAGATCTGCTTCATCTCGTCCCAGGTCTTGGGCGGCTCGGACGCCCCGGCCTTCTTCAGCAGATCGGTGCGGTAGTACAGCAGCCCGGCGTCGGTCTTCCACGGCGCGGCGTACAGGCGGCCGCGGTACTGGCCGGTGCGGACGGTGGGCTGCAGGAACTTCGACAGGTCGAACTGGTCCTGGGGCAGCGGCGCGATCCACCGGTTGGCCGCGAACTCGGCGGTCCACACCACGTCGAGGTTGAGCACGGTGTAGGCGTCGGACTTGGCCTGGGCGTTCTGCACCATCTGCTGGCGCTGGGCGTCGGCGTCCTCGGGCAGCTCGATCAGCCGCACCCGCTCGTTGGGGTGCTGGGCGTTCCAGGCGTCGATCTGCCGCTGGACGTTGCCGGAGGTGTCCTTGCCCTGGACCAGAGTGATCGGGCCGCGTCCGGTGAGTTCGCCGGACGCCGCGTCCGAGCCGGAGCCGGAGTCGTCGCCGCCGCAGGCCGCGGTCAGCGCCGCCACGGTGCCCGCCGCGATCATGCAGCGGATGGTCGTTCTCAGAGGGGTTGCCACGATCGTTCCCTTCTCTCGGGGGTTGCGCGCGTCAGTCGCCCCCGTCCGCCCCTCCGCGTCCCGGCCGGTTGCGAGACGCGCCGCTCGGGCTAGCGGGGGTCTTCGCCGGGCCGCTCCCGGGCCACCAGTTCCGGTCGCAACATCACCCCCTCCGGCGGGACGCCAGGCTCGCGGAACTGCCGGACCAGCAGGTCGACGACGTGGTGGGCCACCTTGTCGAGCGGCTGGCGCACGCTTGACAGCGGCGGTGTCATCAGCGCCGCCGACGGGGAGTCGTCGTAACCGACGGCCTCCACGCGGGGACGGCCGGCGGAGTCGGCGCCGATCGCCTGGCGGGCGGCGACGGCGAAGGTGTCGCTGCCGCAGGCGAATGCGGTGGGCGGGTCCGGCTGCTCCATCATCCGGCGCGCCACCGCCGCGATCTCGGCGGGATCCTCGGCGCCGGCGCCAGACAGCCCTTCGGTGGCCAGGCCGTGCCGGCGCATGGCCGCCCGCCATCCGGCGCGCCGCTCGTCGCCGACCCGCTGGCCCTCGGGCCAGCCCAGGTAGGCGATGCGGCGGTGGCCGCGGGCGACCAGGTGGTCGACCGACTGCGCCAGGCCGTCGGCGCCGTCGACGTCCACCCACGAGCACCGCCCGGGGTCGGCCGGACGGCCGAAGCTGACGCAGGGGATGCCGCGTTCGGCGCACCAGTCCGGCCGCTTGTCGGCGGTGTCGATGTCGGCCAGCACGAACCCGTCGACGGTGCCGGTGCCGGTCAGCTCGGCGTAGGCGGCCAGCTCCTCGTCCGCCGTGGCGGCGCTGAACAGCAGCAGGTGGTATCCGACGCCGCCGGCCGACTCGGCCAGCGCGTGCAGGAACCGGTCCAGCAGGTTGTTCAGCCCGCTCGGCGCGGCGATCTTGAAGCCGATGCAGCGGCTGGTGCGCTCGCGCAGGTTGCGCGCGGCCCGGTTGGGCAGGTAGCCCAGCTCGTCGATCGCCCGGCGGACCCGTTCGGCGGTGGCGGGGGCGACCCGGTCGGGTGCGTTCAGCACGTTCGACACGGTCTGGCGCGAGACTCCGGCGGCCGCCGCGACCTCGGAGATGGTCACGCCGCTGCGCTCGCGCATGAGTCCCGTCACCCCCATTGGTTCGTCGGACACCATGCGATTTGATCGTTCAAACCGCCGTGTGAGCGTTCAAATTGGCACTGTTTCGGGCACGTGTCAAGAGGGTGACGGCCGTGTGTCCGCCCGTGGACGGGCGGGTGCGGCGGACGCGCCCGCGCGGGCGCCGGTTCGGTCGTGCTCGCGCCAGGCCGCCGGCTCCCGGCGCTCGTAGCGCTCGAAGGCCGCCTCCAGGCCGGTGCACACCTCGGCGGTCGTCTCCAGGAGCGCCTGCGCCCCGGGGTCGTCGACCTTGCCGAGCTCCTCCCGGGCGACGCGGACGACGGTGGTGAGCACGTCGTGCAGCCTGCCGGTGTGGTGGCGCGGATCGTCCTCCGGGTACCACGAGTAGTGCGGCATCTCGATCATCCCCCGGTGACGGCATGATCCGCCTGCACGTACCCGGGCATCCGGTCCCGACACCCGGGGGCCGCGTCACCGGGCGGCGGCGCCCGCCCCGGCCGCCTCGGCGGGCACCGCGACCGACCGGCGCGGAAGCGTCCGCGCCAGGTGGGCGGCGACCCTGCGCGCGGCGAACGCGGTGCCCTGGACGAACCGCATGCCCGGCCCGAACGTCTGCTCGGCCATCAGCCCGACCGCGTACAGGCCCGGCATGGACGTCTCGAAGTGCGCCGACAGCCAGGGCGCCGGGCCGTCCCGCCGCAGCCCGTCGGCCAGGACCGGGTCCAGCAGCGACAGCCGGCGCAGGTCGACCGCGAAGCCGGTGCCGCACACGACGTGGTCGGTGTCGATGCGGTGGGTCCGCCCGTCGGCGCCGGCCAGCGACAGCCGGACCCGGTCGCCGTCGGCGGCGGCGTCGGTGATCCGGTAGCCCAGCAGCGCGGGCACGCGGTCGACGAACCGGTCGCGCAGCCACCAGGTGCCGGCCGGGCCGAGCGCGGTCCGGGCGATGTGCCGGCGGGCGGCGGCCGGCAGGTGCCGCACCGCGTGCGGCGCGTTCGCGTACACCCAGGTCCGCCAGCCCGTGCCGAGCCCCGACTCGGGGGCGAGGAGCCGGTCGCGCAGCGAGCGGCGCGGCACGGGCACGCCGCTCCAGCGCAGCCGGTCGGCGCGGGCCACCAGCCGCACCCGGGCGCCCGCCTCGTCGAGCAGCACCGCGGTCTCCAGCGCGGCCTGCCCCGCGCCGACGACGGTCACGTCCCGTCCGGCGAAGCCGCCGAAGTCGTTGTGGTCGATGGTGTGGCTGGCCAGCGCGGAGGGGAAGGCGGCCAGCTGCTCGGGGCGGCGGGCGAACGGCACGAAGCCCACCGCGAGCACGACCGCCCGCGCCCGCGCCTGGTCGCCGTTCGCCAGCTCCAGCACGAACCCGCCGCCGGCGGTCCGCACCGCGGTCACCATCGACCGGTCCAGGTCGGGCACGGCCCGCCGCTGGAACCAGCGGCCGTAGTCGATGAAGCGTTCCGCCGGAATCGGCAGGCTCCGCGCGCACGGCAGGTTGTTGATCTCGCAGAAGGCGACGTAATCGTGGGAGTTCCCGGGCGCGGCCAGCCCGGAATTCTGCGGTTCGGATTTCAGCAGCATTCCGCGCGGCATGTTGTGCGCCCAGGTCCCCATGGGTTCGCCGAAGACGACCACGTCCATTCCGAGGGCGGCGGCGTGCGCCGCCACGGAAAGCCCGTAGGGTCCGGCGCCCACCACCGCCACGTCTGCCATGGAAGCGTTCACTGCCGTGCCCCTCCCAGCGTCGGACCGAATCGCGCCCAACCATCCGGACGATCCTGCGGCAGGGATGGCGGAACACGCCAGTGTCCGCGGCCGCCCGCGCATGAAGATTGGCCGCGGTTTTAGTCGATCAGGAGAATCGTCCGCGCATTCCGGAACGCCGCCTCAGAATCCCCCAGGCCGGGCAGTTCAGACATCACCCTGCATCCCGAAAGCCCGCTTTTCCGCAGCAGGTGCGCATTCTCCCGCGGCCGTCGGCGGCCGCCTCGACCAGGTGCTCGACGGGCCGTCCGGGCGGCGTGTTATCCGAATCGCATGGAGGAAGTCACCGAGGGGTGACGGGTGCCCGGCCTCCGGCGGGTGAATGCAGTGCTCCCGCAGTAGACGGGGAATGAACCGTGCCGGAGGCCGAGCGCCTCGCACTCTACCGACATCCCGGGGCCGCCGCGGAATGACCGATCCGCCGCCGGGCGGGCCGTCGGCCGCGCCATCCCCGGGCGAGCGGCGATGGCGGTGATCGCGCAAGTGCCGAGCCCGCGGCGCTCCGGCGGGACCGGGTTTCCGGCGCCGCCGGTGCGGGCGCATTGTCCGCCACCCCGGACCGGACGGCCCGGCCCGGCGGCTCGCGCGGGTCAAGCACGGCGGCCGCCCCTTCGCGTCCGACCGGCCGGACGGCGGCCCCGCCGGGAGAGAACGGGCCGACAAAACGGGTAAGAACGGCTGGTCGATAGGGGGTCGGACATGTCGGACGCAGGCCTGTCGATGGGGGTCGAGGAGGAGTTCCTCCTGGTGGACCCGGTGACCGGGGCGACGGTCGCGCGCGCCGAGCCGGTGCTGGCACGCGCCCGCGCCGCCCCCTCGCCCGCCCCCGACACCGGGCTGCAGGCGGAGCTGCTGCGGACGCAGGTGGAGGCGGCCACGGGGGTGTGCACCCGGCTGGCGGAGGTGCGCCGCCAGCTGCGCGAGTCCCGGGCCCTGCTGGCGGACGCGGCCCGCGCGGAGGACGCGCGCCTGGTGTCGACGGGGACGCCGGTCACCGCGGCCGCCGCGCCGGCGTTCGCGTTCTCCCCCGGGGAGCGGTTCCAGCGGATCGCCGAGATGGGCGGCGGGGTGTTCGCCGACTACGAGGTGTGCGGCTGCCACGTCCACGTCGGCGTCCCGGACCGGGAGACCGCGCTCGCGGTGGTCAACCATCTGCGCCCCTGGCTGCCGACGCTGGTGGCGCTGGCGGTCAACTCGCCGATCGACCGGGGCCGCGACCGCGGGTTCGCCAGCTGCCGGGTGACCGAGAAGATGGGCCGGTTCCCCTGCTCGGGGGTGCCGCCGTGGTTCGAGTCGGTCGCCGCGTACGAGCGCGAGCTGGCCCGGCTGGTCGACTGCGGGGCGATGGTGGACACCGCCATGACGTTCTGGTTGGCGCGTCCGTCCCCGCGGCTGCCGACCGTGGAGCTGCGCGGGGCGGACGCCGTGGCCACCGTCGAGGACGCCACGCTGCAGGCGGGCCTGTCGCGGGCGCTGGTGCGCACGGCGCTGGCCGACCTGGCGGCGGGGCGGGAGGCGCCGCGCGTGTCGCAGCAGGTGTGCGCGGTGGCGCTGTGGGCGGCCGCCCGGTACGGCATGACCGGCCCCGGGGTGCATCCGCTGCGGGAGCGCCGGGTGCCCGCCGCCGAGCTGGCCGCCGAGCTGATCGACCACGTCACGCCGGCGCTGGAGGAGACCGGCGACCTGGCGGAGGTCCGCGCGCTGCTGGCGGGGGTGCTGCGGGACGGGACGGGCGCCGAGCGGCAGCGGCTCGCCGACGCGCGCGGCGGCCCCCGGGCGGTGCTGGACCTGCTGGTGCGGCTGACGGCGGGCGACCTGCAGGCGGAGCGGCAGGCGGGACCGACGCGGAGCATGGACCCGTCATGAGCGGGTACCGGTGCGCGGACGTCCCCAGGCGATGGGAGAGAGCATGACCCTGACCCCGACCGGTTCCCCCTTCCCCCCGGCCACCCGCGAGCCGGCCCCGCCGCTGCCCGAGCCGCGCGGGCCGCTGTCGGAGGCCGTGGTGGCGGCGCTGCGCCGGCCGGCGTCCGAACCCGCGCCGCCGCGGCTCGCGGCCGCGCAGCCGCTTGTGCACCGGTCCGCCGACCCGTACGGGGAGGACCTGCAGCTCGCCCTCTACACCTGCTACGAGCTGCACTACCGCGGGTTCGACGGGGTGGACGCGGCCTGGGAGTGGTCACCGGACCTGCTGCGGCTGCGGGGCGGGATGGAGCGCGTGTTCCTCGAAGCGCTGCGCGACGACGCGCCCGGCGGCGACGACGTCGAGGGGACGCTGGGCGCGCTGCTGGAGGAGCCGGCGGACGCCTGCGGCGTCTCCCACCACCTGTGCGACCGGGGGGAGCGGTGGCAGCTGCGCGAGTTCGTGGCGCACCGCTCGGCCTACCACCTCAAGGAGGCCGATCCGCACGCCTGGGTGATCCCGCGGCTGCGCGGGCGGGCCAAGGCCTCCCTGGTCGCGGTGGAGTTCGACGAGTTCGGCGGCGGGCGGGCCGAGGCGGTGCACGCCGTGCTGTTCGCCGATCTGATGGACGACCTCGGCCTGGACTCCCGCTACGGCCGATATCTGGACCTGGTCCCGGCGCCGATGCTGGCGATCGTGTCGATGATGTCGCTGTTCGGGCTGCACCGGGGGCTGCGCGGCGCGATGGTCGGGCACTTCGCCGCCGCCGAGATCACCACGCCGCCCGCGGCGCGGCGGATGGTGCGGGCGCTGCGGCGGCTCGGGGCGGGCCCGCGGTGTACCCGTTTCTACACCGAGCACGTCGAGGCCGACGCCGTCCACGAGCAGGTGCTGCGGCACGAGGTCGTCGGGGACCTGCTCGCCCGCGAGCCGGAGCTGGCCGCCGACGTGGCGTTCGGCGCGCAGGCGACCGGGCTGCTGGAGGACCGGTTCGACGAGCACGTGCTGGCGTGCTGGCGGGCGGGCCGCAGTTCCCTGCGGCACCCGCTTCCCTCCTCCCCCGGCTCCGCGGCGCCACAAGGCTGACGGCGCCACAAGGCTGACGGCGCGCTGAGCGGTGTCACGGGGCCGATGTCACAGGGCCGATGTCACAGGGTTGATGCCGCAAAGGTGTCATCACGAGGCCGGCGCGGTGTCAGGAGCCGGTGTCGCGCCGGCCGCGGAGCCTGCGGCACCGGCGGTGGCTGGTGTCGCAGAACGGGTAGCTGCCGCTGGCGCCGCAGGCGCACAGCGCGACCATGAAGCGGTCCGAGGCGACCGAGGTCCCGTCGGGCAGCACCACCTCGACGGGGCCCTCGACCAGGATGGGCCCGCCGCGTTCGGCAAGGACCCGGCGGCGCGGCGGGGCCGCCGCCTCATCGCCGGGGCCGGGTGTGGTCGGCACGGATCACCACCAGTTCCTCGTCGTCCTGCCCGGGCCGGATCGCGCCCCGGGCCAGCAGGTCGGCCGTCCGGGACCGCATGACCGGCCCGAACGGCTCGCGCCTGCGCGCCGCCACCGACGTCTTGAGCCCGGCGGCCCGCAGGGCGCGCAGCGTGTCGCCCACCCCGCACAGCGACGACTGGGCGAGCAGCAGCATCCCGCCCGGCGCCAGGTGCCGGGGCGCCTGGTCGCAGATCCGGTCGAGCAGCGCACGCCCGTCGGGGCCCGCGTCCCAGCAGCGGGACCGTCCGTGCCGCGGCGGCGGGAACCGCCTCGACGGGACGTACGGCGGGTTGGCCAGGATGACGTCGAACAGCTCGCCCCGCGACCGGTGCGAGGAGGTCGCCGCGATGCGCGCGCACGCGCACTCCCCGAAGGCGCGCGTTGACCCGGGTGGCCAGCACGGCCCGGGCGGACAGGTCCACCGCGACGACCGTCCCGGCCGTCTCGCGCGCCGCCGCCAGCGCGACCGCGCCCGTGCCGGTGCACAGGTCCAACACCCGGACGCCGCGCGGCAGGGCGGCCTGCCGCAGGGCCTCGGTGAGCAGGGCCGTATCCGCCTGTGGGCGGTACACCCCCGGCAGCCTCAGCATCCACATCTCTCCCCGAATACCCCGTACACATCCGGCAAACGTGATTGACCTCGATAGACGGACAAACAAGGTCAGGCGCGCTCGCCGAGCCGGTAGACCCGGCGGGCGTTGCCCGACGCGATCATCTCGGCGACGCGCACGGCGTCGCGCTCCGTCCAGGAGCCCTCGGCCACGCCCTCGGCGAGGACACGCCCCAGGCCGCGGCGGAACAGCAGCGCCCCCAGGTGGTACAGCTCGGGCAGGCCGTAGGCGTCGGAAGCGAACAGCACCTTGCCGAACGGCGCCAGTTCCATCAGCTCGGCGAGGAGGACCGGGGCCCGGTCGCCGAGGTTGTGGACGGCCAGGCTGACGTCGACGAAGACGTTGGGGAACACCTGCGCCAGGTAGCCGGCGTTGCGGTGGAACGGGTAGTTGTGCAGCAGCATGACCGGGACGTCCCTGCGGGCCAGCTCCCGGAGCAGGCCGGTGAGCAGCAGCGGGTCGCCGCGGCGCAGGTCGGCGTCGGCGTCGCCGTAGCCGACGTGGAACTGGACCGGCAGCCCGACGTCGCACGCGCACCACACCAGGAAGCGGTGCAGCACCTCGTCCCGGACGCGGGGCGGCGCGTCGCATCCGGCCAGCCTCCGCTCGGTGTCCCGGAGCAGGCGCCCGGCCGCCTTGGCCACCTGTTCGCCCGACGGCCGCTCCCCCGCAAGGTCCAGCCCGGCCCGGTAGGCGGCGATCGACTTGACGCCGGCCGCCCGCGGCGCGCGGGCCTCCAGCCGGGCGCGCACCTCTGCGGCGAACGCCGACGCGCTCACACCGTCGGAGGCGACCTCCTCGGCCAGCGCCTCCAGCCGCAGGATTTCGTGCGCGGGCGCGCCCGCCAGGTCGCCCAGCTCGGCGGGCTCCAGCAGCGGCTCGGGGGTGTAGCCGGTGTCCACGCACAATGCCTCCAGGCCCGCCGCCCGCAGGAACCGGCGGTTCACCTCGTCCGCGCCCAGCTCGGCGCGGCGCGCGAGGTAGTCGTCCGGGTCGGCGTGGGCGGGCAGGTCGAGCACCGGCGCGCACCAGCGCCGCACCGCGAACCCGATCCGCGAGTCGAACAGGCCGCCGCCCGCTCCCCCGGCCGCGTCGGCCTCGGTCAGCAGCGACTCGAACGCGGCGCGGTCGAGGTCGCGGCGGACGACGCCGTGGCAGTGGTGGTCCACCAGCGGCAGCGACTCGATCTTCTCTTCGAACACGGCGGCCCTCCATCGGCGCGTGGTCGTGGCCTCGGCCCGGCCCGGCTTCTACGATGCCCGTACCACCAGCCTTCGCACCCGGTGCGAACTGCGACCAGGGGGGCCGTCATGGCAGCAGTCCTGGAAGACGTGTGGCCGCCGCTGGACCGCGCGGCACGCGACCGGCTCGGCAGACGCGCCGCCGAGGCGGCCCGGGCCCTGGGCGGTCAGGACATCGTGGCGGTGGCCCTGACGTGGGTCGACACCAGCGGCATCACCCGCGCCAAGGCGGTGCCGACGGCGCGCCTCGGGCACGCGGCGCAGTGGGGCGTCGGCATGTCCCCCGTGTTCGACGTCTTCCTGCTGGACGACTCGATCACCGGCGGCCGGTACGCCGGCGGGCCCACCGGCGACCTGCGGCTGCATCCCGACCTCGACCGCCTGACGCCGATGGCCGCGCTGCCGGGCTGGGCGTGGGCCCCGGCAGACCGGTACGCCCAGGACGGCACCGTGCATCCGCTGGACGCCCGGGCGCTGCTGCGCCGCGAGACCGCCCGGCTGGCCGCGGACGGCTGGTCGGTGCGCGCGGCGTTCGAGATCGAGTGGGCGGTGTCCAGGGAGCGCGGCGACGGTTTCGTCCCGGCCTGCCGCGGCCCCGCCTACGGCATGGCGCGGATCAGCGAGCTGCCCGACTACCTGCGCGACGTCCTCACGGCCCTGGCCGCGAGCGGCGTGACGGTGGTGCAGATCCACCCCGAGTACTCGGCCGGGCAGTACGAGCTGTCCGTGGCCCCGGAGGACCCGGTGGGCGCGGCCGACACCGCCGTGCTGGTGCGCGAAACGATCCGGGCGGTGACGTTGCGGCACGGGCTGGCGGCGTCGTTCTGCCCGAAGGTGGAGGCCGGCGCGGTCGGCAACGGGCGGCACGTCCACCTGAGCCTGTGGCGGGACGGCGCGCCGGCGTCGGCGCAGGGGCCGGTGAACGCCATGACCGGCGGCGACGGCCCGTTCGGGATGACCGCCGCCGCGGAGTCGTTCGCGGCGGGCGTCCTGCAGCGGCTGCCCGCGCTGCTGGCGGTCGGCGCGCCGTCGGTCGCCAGCTACCTGCGCCTGATCCCGTCGCACTGGGCGGGCGCCTACGCCTGCTGGGGTCTGGAGAACCGCGAGGCGGCGCTGCGGTTCGTCACCGGGCCGGACGACGAACGCGCGCAGGCGGCCAACCTGGAGGTCAAGTGCATCGACGCCGCCGCCAACCCCTACCTGGTGCTGGCGGCGCTGCTGGCCGCGGGCCGCGCCGGGATCGCCGTCGGGGCCGTGCTGCCCGCCCCCGTCGATGTCGATCCGGCCTCCCTGGGGCCGGCGGACCTGGCCGGACGCGGCATCGTCCGGCTGCCCGCCTCGCTCGGCGAGGCGGTGCGGGCGTTCGAGGACGATCCGGTGCTCGGCAACGCGCTGGGCGAGGCCGTGATCGACACCGTCGCCGCCGTCCGGCGCGGCGAGATCGCCCTGCTGGACGGCGCCTCCCCGGAGGAGATCGCCGCCGCCACCCGCTGGCGCCACTGACCCGGCGCGCTCACCGGGCGCGCGGCGGACCGGCCCGCGGGGCCGATGCGGCGCACCCCGAAGGCCTCTCCGGGGTGCGGGCCGACCCATGCCGAGGCTCCGGGCTGCGGAGCGAGTGTCGGGGGCGGGGGTGGGGCCCGCCCTACGGATCTCTAAGCGGGTGCGCCCCCGACTTCCTCGGCTGAATGCATGATGTGTCACCGAGGCGGCGCCGACAACCCCTTTCGGCAGACGAAGTCGGATTTTTTCCCGCGCCGCCTCCAGTGTGCCGGGTTCACGAGCCGGGCGGAGCGGAGTCGTCGCGGGAGGAGCCGCACGAGGCCGCGACCACCCGTCCGACCGCGTACGGCTGTACGCGGACCTGCACTTCACCGCAGGCGCAGCGGGTGTAGGCGACCACTCCCTCGGAGGTCAGGTGCCGTGACAGCACCTGGTAGATCTCGCTTTCCGGCCAGCCGCAGCGCGGGCACTCGTCCACGACGCTCCCGTCCGTCTGTCTCCGGCGTTCCCACCGGACGCCCGTAAGGGTTATAACTAATATGTCGTTTACAGCATGACACGGGAGCGGGAGCCGGGGCAACGATGCGGATCACGGGATACAAAAGCCACGGGGTCGCCGCCGCCGTGGCCCTGGTGAACGCGGTCACCACGCGCGACGGCGACGACAGCGAGGACGCGCTGCGGGCGGTGCTGCGCGACAACGGCTTCTTCTGGCACCACTTCGAGCCGCGCGACGCCGAGCCGTTCCGCCGCTGGGGGCGGACGCTGCGGCCGTTCTTCGAGGCCACCGAGCTGGAGCAGGCGGTGGCGCTGCTCAACGAGCTGATGATGGAGGTGCCCATGCACCCCCATCTGGCCGACCACGACCCGCACGGCCTGCACATCCACTACGCGCCGCCGTCGGCGCGCCTGCCGCACCGCTTCCGCGCGACGACGCTGATGAACCTGTCGGAGCTGGTGGTCGAGCACGGGCTGAGCCGCACGGGCGTGTGCGCCGCGCCCGGCTGCGACCGCGTCTACGCCGACACCTCGCGCGCCGGGCGGCGCCGGTTCTGCTCGGAGAACTGCGCCAACCGCACCAACGTCGCCGCCTTCCGCGCCCGCCGTCGCGCCCCCCGCGACGCCTCCCCCGAGGCACCGGGCCCCGGCGCCCCAGGGAACTGAGCCGGCGGACGGCTTGGACCCGCCGCGCGTGCCGGGTCAGCGGAAGGTGGTCTTCAGGACGTCGATGCCGCGGGCGTGGTCGGCCACGTACACGTAGCCGCCGTGGTAGTAGGCCGCCCAGGCGCGGGCGTCGTCGGGCCGGTAGTACGCGATCTGGCGCGGGTCGGTGGGGTCGCGCACGTCGATGAACCGGGTGCCCTGCGCGTAGAACGCCTGGGCCAGCACGCCGTCCTTGACGTCGAAGTAGTGCGCCGAGCAGTCGTCGGTGTCGGGGCGGCTGCCCTCCTGGCCCGCCACGCCCCAGGTGCCGAGGGTCTGCAGCCGGAACGGGTTGTCGGGCGTGGACCGCCAGGCCTGGCCCCCGTAGGAGCCCTTCAGCGACGCGAGGACGAGCAGCCCGTCGTTGGCGCAGCCGTCGTTGAAGGTCTCCTCGGTGACGGCGAGCACCTGCCCGTCGCCCCACTTGCGGGGGTCGGGCCCCTGGTCGCGGGTGCGGCCCACAGCGCGGTAGCTGTTGTGCATGAACGAGGAGTTGGTGGTGGCCTCGTCCAGACCGCCGCCCGCGTACGGCACCGGGTCCCACGCGGTGGCGGTGCGGTGGCGCTTCTGCACCGGGTCCCAGTGCCGTCCGCTCGTGTAGTAGCCGCGCACGCCGCCCCGGCCGGAGGCCCAGGCGATCCCGGCCGAGTCGACCTGGATGTCGTGGGTGTAGTCGGTCTTGCCGTCGTTGCGGCCGATGTCGATGGGGTCTTTGAAGACCTTGGGCTTGCGGGGGTTGCGCACGTCCGTCACCCACACGGGGCGGCCGCCCCAATCCTCGGGCATCCAGCTCGCCCTGGCGGGGCCGCTCGTCCACAGGTACCGGCAGTCGTTGATGCACGAGGTGGTGTGCCCGGCGGGGACCGCCTGGTAGGCGATCTGCCGCGGATTCTCGGGCCTGGCCACATCGATGACGTAGACGCCCGACTCGCCGGTGTCGGTGGTGCCGCCGAAGGCCCGCGGGTCCCGAGACAGGTAGATGATCTTGCGTTGGTGGTCGGCCTCGGTGTCCTCGCCCTCCCAGAATCCGGGCAGGTCGAACTCGCCGACCAGTCTGGGGCTGCGCGGGTCGGCGCTGACGTCGTAGGCCTTCAGGCCGAACCGGCCGGTCACGTACATGATCGTGCGTTTGCGCGGGCCCGAGCCGTAGTCCATGAAGACCAGGGACGTGGCCTCCTTGGCGTCGGGCACGTTGCCGACCCGCTGCACGCCCTTGACCGCCTCGGACACCCGGGAGGACGTCTTGCCGACCGGCCCGGTGCCGTGGCCGACGTGCGCGCCGAGGTCGCGTCCCCCGCCCTGGGCCTGCGACACGGCGGTCTGCTGGTTGCCGGGCTCGGGCGGGCAGGCCCACGCCGTGCCGGCCATGGCGAGCGCGGAGGCCGCCGCCGCGGCGGCGCCGGCGAGGAGGCGCCTGGACTGTCGCTGGGGTCGGGTTCGCATCGCGCCTCCACGCCGAGGGGATGAGGGCCTAGGCAAGTGTGGACACGGAGATCGCCGCGCTCCATCGGCGAGTGGTCACCAAAAAACCGGGCCCGGTTAGTGATCAGATGATCGCCGGGCAGGTGAGCGCCCGTGATCCGGCCCGGGCGGCCGGCCACGGACGTTCCGAGGCGGCCCGCGTGCCCTTCCCGTGCCGGGGGACGGTGCCGTACGCTCGCCCGCGTCGTCCGCCGCCGTCGTCGGAAGGGTCCGGTTGAGCTCTGGGAAGGCCCCGGGGAGGGGCGGGTGAGGAGCCTCACGCGCACGGCCGCGCTGGTGGCCGGCGCGATGGCGATGCTGGTCGCGCCGGTGGCGGCCATGCGGGTGTGGCACGATCCCGCCGACCCGCGGATCTCGGTGGGCGCGGCGCCGCCCGCCACGCTGCTGCCGGGCGACGTCCGCGATCCCGCAGGCCGCATGATCGCCGGTGCGGTGTGGACCGGACTGACCGCCCACGACGGCCGGGGCGGCACGCCGGTCAATGCCGCCGCCGAGTCGATCACGAGCCCGGACCGGCGGGTGTGGACCGTCCGGCTGCGTGCCGGCGGGCGGTTCCACGACGGTTCGCCGGTGACGGCGCGGTCGTTCGTCGACGCCTGGCGCGCCGTGCTGCGCGAGGGCTGGCACGGCGCCCGCCTGCTCACCGAGGTGGCCCGGGTGAAGGGCGCGGGCGGCCGGGACGACGACGTGGCGGGGCTGAAGGTGCGCGACGAGCGCACGTTCGAGGTGACGCTCGACCGTCCGCTGGCCGGGTTTCCCGCGCTGCTGGCCGATCCGGCGTTCCTGCCGATGCCCGAGGCCGTGCTGCGGTCCCGCGACTGGGCCTCCTACGCGCGCAAGCCCATGGGGAACGGCCCGTTCCGGGTGCGCTCTCACGACGCCCGCGCAACGGTGCTGGAACCGCGGGACGGCCGCGGCCGCACGGTCGTGGTGCGGGCGATGCCGGACGCCGCCGCCCAGTACCGCGCCGTCCAGGCAGGCGACCTGGACGTGGCCACCGCCGTCCCGCCGCAGCGGCACGCGTCGATGGACACCGACTTCCCCCGCCATCACCTGATGGTGCCCGGCCGGGCCATGACGTACCTGGTGATCCCCGAGTGGGACGAGCGGTTCGCCGGCCCGACCGTGCGGCACGCGCTGTCGATGGCGGTGGACCGGCGCGCGGTGACCGAGGGGCCGCTCGGGCATCAGGCCAGCCCGGCCAACTCGCTGGTCCCTCCGGGCATCGCGCTGGGCCGCCGCGAGGGCCAGTGCCGGGTGTGCGTGCACGACACGGCGGCCGCGTCCGCGGCGCTCGCCGACGCGGGCGGCCTCGACGGCCCCGTGCCGATCTGGTACGAGGCGGGCGCCGGCGACGACGCGTGGGTCAAGGCGGTCGCCGACCAGTGGCGTGCGACGCTGCGGCTGGACGCGCGCCCCAAGCCGGTGCCCGCCGCCGAGCTGCGCGCGGCCGTCGCCGACCGGAGGACCGACGGCCCTTACGTGCTGCACTCGGCCGCCGACTACCCCGCGCCCGTCGCCGCGCTGGCCCCGCTGCCGCGGCCCGGCGGCGCCGCGTCCGACCTCATCGAGCAGGCCGAACGCGCCGCCGACCCGGACGACGGCGTGCTCCCGGCACGGCTGGCCGAGTCGTCGCTGCTGCGCGACACGCCGGTGATCCCGCTGTGGTACGGGCACGACCACCTGGTGTGGTCGGAACGCATCCGCGGGGTGACCGCCGACGCCTTCACCGGGCCGGTGCTCGCCCGCCTCAGGGTGGCGGACTGACCTCGGCCGGCGCCGGCCGCTCGGCCTTGCCCCTCGCCGGCGCGCCGGCTCACCGGGTCATTCGGTCTCCTTCGAGGTCACCTGGATGTAGCCGTGCGCGCCGGCCTCGCCGTGCCGCATGTTGTGGTCGACGAACGAGTACCGTCCGGGTTCGGGGAAGGCCGTTTCGATGAAGCCGCCTTGGGCGGCGGCCAGGTCCAGGACCTGCGCGCCGCCTCGACCGCGGCCCGGCCGCAGGAGGTAGGCGCCTTCCTTGTACACGGTGTCGAACCTGGTGCCGATGATGTGGAAGGCCGTGCCGGACGAGGGGCCCGCGGCGACCACCCAGAACCGGACCCGTTCACCGGTGCGGGCCGTCAGCGGCGCGTGGTCGTAGCCGGCGGCGGTGCCGTTGAACATCCAGGCGTCCGCGTCGCCTCGGCGCAGCCGGGCGGAGCGCGCCGTGTCGCCGATCTGCCCGGTGTACAGCTCGCCCTGCACGAGGATGTACTCGCGGTCGACGCGGGGCAGGTCCGGCGGGTCGATGACGACCGCGCCGTACATGCCGTTGGCCATGTGCTCGGTCATCGGCATCGTCGAGCAGTGGTACAGCCAGGCCCCCGCCTGGTCGGCGCGGAACCGGTAGGTCAGGCGCTCTCCGGGCTGGATCGTGCGCATCGGCCGGTCGGGGGCGAGCGCACCGGCGTGGAAATCGATGCCGTGGCCCATCGTCCCGGCGTTGACGAAGGTGACGGTGAACACGTCGCCGACGCTGCCGCGCAGGGTGGGACCGGGGACGGTCCCGTTGAACGTCCACATGCGCTGCCGGACGCCCGGGGCGACCTCCAGGTCCTTTTCCTCGACGCGTATCTCGACGCGGTGCTCGCGGCCGCCGGGCGCGGGCTTCAGTGCGGCGTCATAGGGGCGCCATCCCCGGCTCGGCGACGCGGTCAGGTCGAGTGGGGCGGGTGACGTCTGCGAACTCGCCGATCCGGTCGAGGCCGTGGCCGTGCCGGTGGGGGTGATGCGCAGGGTCATCCCGGCGGCCCGGTGCCCGGGCACGGTGCACCAGCCGTCCACGGGATCCCGCAGCGGGTCCAGGCGCAGCGCCGCGGTCTCGCCGGTGCGGAGCATGGGCGTGCGCTGCCCGGTGTCCAGCCGCAGGTCGTGCTCTTGCGTGTCGACGTTGGTCACGCGCAGCACGAGGCGGGTGCCGGGTGCGGCTTCGATCGTCCCGGGGCGGACGCGCATGCCTTGCAGGGTGACGTTCACGGTCTGCGTGGCCGTGCCGGCCGCCATCTGCCCGGCGTGCCCGGTGTGCTCGGTGGCGTCGGTGCCGGACGTGCCGCCGCCCCGTCCGCTCACCGCGATGACCACCACGACGGCGGTGAGCACGGCCCCGACCGCCAGACCCGCGACGGGCGGCTTGGGCACCAGGCCGAAGGAGCGGGCGACGGCGACGGCCGCGAGCACCACGAAGGCGGCGAGCGCCGCCAGGAGCACCCCCCAGGCCGCGCGCGACAGCCAGGTCGGCACGGGCAGGACGGTCAGCGGGAGCGCCGCGTTGGCCAGGATAAGACGGGTCTTCCACCCGTACTCCAGCAGGGCCGAGTTGCGCTTGACCGCGGCCGGACCGCCGCCGAGCACCACCGGCAGCAGGAACATCATCGAGCCCACGAGTATCTGGCCGACGAAGCCCGCCATGACCAGCGGCAGCAGGGGGTCGACGACCCCGGCCACCTCGTCCGCGGGATGGACCGCCACCATGACCAGGTCGGCGGCCACCGCGGCGACGAACCAGCCGGTCGCGGCCGTCAGCATCCAGGACGCGGCCGAGTGCGGCCGCCGCCGCCGGAACGTGCGGACGGACGGGGTCAGGGCCAGCGCCGTCCCGGCCCCGTACAGCGCAAGCCCCGCCGCCGCGGCCCAGCGCGTGCCCGTCACGAGCGCGCCCACGGTCACGGCGAGACCGGTCACGGCCGGCACAAGGGAGCGGCGGGCGAGCTTGCCGGTGTCCTCGTGCGCCCGGGTGCGCAGGACGGCCGGCCACAGGATGAACAGGGTGCCGAGCACGGACAGCCCGACCCAGCCGAGCAGGTTGGCGTGGATGTGCGCGGCCTCCACCCGCAGGCGCAGCGAGCCGGTGACCTGCCCGGACACCATCAGCGCGCCCAGCGTCCCCCCGGCGACCAGCGCGGCCCCCGAGCACATGTACCAGGCCACCAGATGGGCGAACCGGCCGCCGAGCGATCGCCGCGACCGTGCGATCAGCGTGCCGACGTGGATGGCGGCGACGCCGCAGACCAGGACGGCCCCGGCGGTGCCCAGGATCGCGTCGCCGCCGCTGGAACCGTGCAGCACGGCCACCACCCCGGCGTTCAGCACGGCGAGGCGGAGCACCTGCCACCACCGCGCGGGCGGCGGCAGGTGCAGCAGCGCGGTGCTGAAGTGCTCGGTCCAGGTGACGATGGCGTTGGTGACCGCGCCGAGCAGGAAAGTGTGCACCGGCACCCAGTCGGCGCCGGGAAGGCGGTCCCGCGCGAACGCGGTGATCACGGTCACCGCGAACCAGGCCAGCACCACCGCGTTGGCGATGGCGTGCCAGGTGGCACGCGAACCGGTATGGTACGGCGGCCTCGGCCGCGGTCGTTCGATCTTGTCATCGACCGATGTCATCCAGGCTCCATCCTGGGGTCGGCTGGGGAGGGACGGGACAGGCGCGAGGCGGCAACGGCGCAGCAGGCGAACCCCATCAGCGCCACCTCGCCGAGCACGCCGCCCGCCGCGCGCACGGCGCCCGCGTCGGCGAGGTCGCCCGTGACGCGGATCAGCACCGCGGCGTGCAGCAGGGCGAGCGGCCCGTACAGCAGCGGGTGGTAGGGAAGCCGGACGCGCAGCACCCCGGGCAGGATCACCGGAGCGTGCCCGAACACCATGGATATGACGAACCCAAGGAACACCGAGTGCAGGGCCGCGTCGTAGGCCCCTTGGTCCTCGGGTCTACCGACGATGGTCCATAGCGTCCCGGCCACCGCGAGCCAGGCGTATCCGGTCAGCAGGCACGCGGCGGCGTAACGCGGCAGGCCGGTGCCGCGGACGGTCCGGCGGGCGATGTCGTACACGGCCAGCCAGGCGGCCAGCGCGAGCATGCCCAGGCCGGCCAGCCGCCAGCCCGCATCCGGTGTCGCAACGGACACGGCGGCGCCGGCGCCGATCAGCGCGCAGGCCGCGATCAGTCCGTCCCCCGCCCGGCGCCGCAGGAACGCCACGTGCGCCAGCTCCAGCCGTTCCCCGGCGATCGTCAGCACGAGGAACGCCGTCAGCCAGGGCACCAGGTCGCCGGTCGGGGCGTCCCGAATCCACAGGGTGCCCGCGACGTACCAGGCGACCGCGCCGGACGTCTGGAGGAGGATGTCGCGGCGGGGGCGGCGCCCCGGCCGCCGGCCGATCAGGGCGACGTACACCCCGACGAGCCAGCCGGCCGCCGCCGTCAGCAGCGGACGGCCGATCCAGGCGAGCCCGACCGCGGTGGCGACCCCGCCCAGGCCGGCGAGGGCGGGCGCGGCATAGCCCCACGGCCGTCCCAGCGCGACGGCGCGTTCGAGGCTGATCAGCGTGCCGAGGAAGCCGAGGGTCATCAGCGTCCCGTGGTGCTGCGCGACGCTCGGGCGGGGCGCCGGCACCTGCAGACCGAGCAGCACCAGGCCGCCCCACAGCCCGGCGACCAGCGACAACGCGGCAAGGGCCGGCAACGGCAACCGCCGCACGGCCGGGGAACGGGTGCTGGTGCGCGCCGCCGTGGCGTGCCGGCCGACGGTCATCGCAGCTCCTCGGTCATCTCGCGCCATCGCTTGAGTTTTTCATAGCTATGTTAGTAAATATCAATCTCGCACTGTAAACCGGTCCGAGGGTGTCCGGGGTGTCCCGTGGCGTCCGGAGAGGAGTCCCCATGACCGCGCAGGCCACCGAGTCGCAGCGGGCGACCGTCCAGGCCATCCGGGACCATCACGGCCGACTCGGCCGAACGATGGCCGACCACGCCCTCACCGTCCGGCGCGGCGCCGACCGGCTGGCCGAGCTGAGCGGGCCGCGGACGCGGATGGTGGAGTTCAGCCGCGCGGAGGTCCTTCCGCACGCGGCCGCCGAGAATGAGACGCTGTACCGGGCGGCGCGGGACGTACCGGCGGCCCGCCTGCTGGTGCAGGCGATGATCCGCGAGCACGAACTGCTGCGCGACCTGGTCGAAGACCTGGAACGGGCGCGGACGACGGGGGAGACCGCCGGTGCCGCGGCCGCGCTGAACGCGATGTTCCAGGCGCACCTGGAGAAGGAGAACGAGCTGCTGCTGCCCGCCCTGGTGGAGGCCGGCGTCGACCTCGCCGGGGCACTGGGGGGAAGGCACGAGATCCTCGGGGACTCCGCCGCGGTGGGCGAGGGGGGCTGCACCTGCGGCGGCTGCACCTGCGGCGGACACGACGCCCCCGGCACCCCCGGGGCCACCGCCGAGCTGATCGACGGTGAGCTGGACGTGCGCGCCCTGGCCCCGGCCCAGCGCCACGAGCAGATCTTCGCCGCCTTCCGGGCCCTGCCGCCCGGCGGGGCCTTCGTGCTGGTCAACGACCACGACCCCAAGCCGCTGTCCTACCAGTTCGCCGCCGAGTACCCCGGCCGCTACACCTGGGACTACCTCGAGGCGGGCCCGCGGGTCTGGCGAGTGCGCATCGGACGGCCGTGACCGCCGCCCGGGGCGGCGCCCGGCGGGCGGCGCCCCGGGCGTGCGCCGGCGGCCCGAGCGCGGGACGAGGCGCCTGGCCGCGAGAGGCCGGGGCGCCCGGCCGGACCGTGCGCCCTACTCGCCCGTCTCGTGGCAGCGCAGATGGGCCAGGCACAGCTTGGGTTCGACGAACGGGTCCAGCTGCTCGGCGGTCACGGGGGCGTTCATTTCGGCGAGGGCTCCCTGCATGAGGCCGAGATGCAGCGGGCAGATGACGTCCCGGTGCTCCTCGGCGATCTCCCGGAACGGGCAGTGCACCAGCCGGACCAGCGCGGTGCCGGCGTCCGCCTCGACCTGCGTTCCGAAACCGATGTCGGTGAGCAGACCGGCCAGTTTCTCCAGGGCCTGCTGCGAGTCGACCCGCTCGAAGGGCGCGGGCCGGTCGGCCAGGTAGCGGCCCCAGGCCCGGCCCGCTTCGGTCGCCGCCTTCGTCGGTTCCGGCATGGTCCCGGAGACCAGGCTGGTGAGGATCTGCGCGAGCAGCCGGTAGCTGCGCACGCCCTGATCGGAGTCGGAGGCACGGTACAGGGTGCGGGGCCGTCCGGGCTGGTCGCGTTCCTCGGTGGTGCGTTCGGCCAGGCCGGACTCGACCAGCCCGTCGAGGTGGAACCGGACGGTGTTGGGATGCAGCCCGGTCCGTTCCGCCGCCTCCCGCACGCCCAGTGGCCCGAACGCGCGCAGCACGTCCAGCACGCTGGAGCGGCTGTCGCCGAGCGCGGCCCGCGGCTCGGCGTCGACGAGATGACGCTTACCCATGGCGCCATTTTACACGAAAAAAACTCGTAAAAAAGGGCCGACTTTCGGCGCACACCGTTCTCACCGACGCACGCCGCCTCTCGTCGGCGGCCGGCGCGCAAGCGAACACACCGTCCCGCGCCGACCCGGTCGGCAGCGCCACGACGAGCCGAGATCCATGGTGTGCGCAGTCGACGATAGCGCGCTGCGGCCGACGCGGGGCGGCGGCGTGTCCGCCGGTCGCGTCCCCTCACCTGGCCGGATCCGGTGAAGGCGGGGGTGGTCACACGGTTCTTCACGGTTGCTGATATAAAAACTATCACACTCGTAAAAATAGTCGCTTCCCTGGAGGTCCCCTGTGACACCACCAGCGGCGACGTCTCCCAGCAGGCGTGACCGGCTCATCGGCCGGGGCTGGGTACAGGCCGCCGTCCTGATCACTCTCTTCGGCTTCTTCGTCCTGGTGCTGATGGGGTACCAGACCTACCGGTCGAGCCCGCCGATCCCGGAGCGCGCGGTCACCGCCGCCGGTCAGACCGTCTACACCGGCGCCGACGTCAGGGCCGGCCAGGACGTCTTCCTCAAGAACGGACTGATGCAGTACGGCTCGGTCTTCGGGCACGGCGCCTACCTCGGCCCCGACTTCACCGCCGCCTACCTGCACCGCTCCGCCGAGATCGTCAACAGGTCCTACGGCGGGTCCGACACCGCGACCCGGCGCACGGTGGACGACTTCAAGCGGAACACCTACGACGACAAGTCCGGCACCCTCACCGTGTCGGACGCACAGGCGCAGGCCTTCGCCGCCTTGACGCGGCACTACGCGGAGTTCTTCGCCGCACCCGAGGGCAAGACCGGGCTGCGCCCCAAGGCCATCACCGACCCGGTCCAGATCAAGCAGCTCACCAGCTACTTCGCCTGGAGCGCCTGGGCGGCGTCCACGGAGCGTCCGGGGAAGAAGTACAGCTACACCAACAACTGGCCGTCCGAGCCGCTGGTCGGCAACACGCCGACCGCCGACACCGTCGTGTGGAGCGTGCTCAGCCTCGTGGCGCTGATCGGGGGCACCGGAGCGCTGTTCGCCGCGTTCGGCCGGTGGAACTGGCTCGGCTGGCACGGTCGCGACCAGCGGGAGCTGCGGTTCCGGGAACCCCGGTCGGTGCCTTTGACACCGAGCCAGCGCGCGACGGCCTGGTTCTTCTTCGCCATGGCGGGGCTGTTCCTGGTGCAGACGTTCGTCGGTGCGGCGGGGCAGCACTACCGGGCCGACCTGGAGAGCTTCTTCGGCATCCCGCTGGACCGCTGGTTGCCGTACAACCTGGTGCGGACCTGGCACGTCCAGCTCTCGCTGTTCTGGGTGTCGGTCAGCTTCCTGGCCGCCGGGATCTTCCTCGTTCCCATGATCACCCGCCGTCGGGATCCCAAGGGCCAGTCCGTGCTGACCCACCTGCTGCTCGGCGCGCTGGTCGTCGTGGTGCTGGGGTCGCTGCTCGGCGAGCTCGCGGGCATGCGCGGCGCGTTCGGCAAGCTGTGGAGCTGGTTCGGCATGCAGGGGTTCGAGTATCTCGACCTCGGCAAGTTCTGGCAGATCCTGATGACCGTCGGCATGGCCGTCTGGGTGGCGATGCTGTGGCGCGGCATGCGGCACAAGCTGGCGGGCGAAAGCCGGAGCAACCTGCCGTGGCTGTTCTTCTTCGCGGCGCTGGCGCTGCCCGTCGTGTACGCGACCGGCCTGTTGACCGACCACGGGGACACCTACACCATCACCGACTTCTGGCGGTTCATGGTGGTGCACCTGTGGGTCGAGGACTTCCTCGAACTGTTCACCACGGTGATGGTGGCCTACATCTTCGTGCTGCTCGGCGTGGTCCGGGAGAAGGTCGCGCTGCGCGTGGTGTACCTCGACATCGTCCTCTACAGCGCGGGCGGCGTCATCGGCACCGCCCACCACTGGTACTTCAACGGCGAGCCGGCCGAGGTGCTGGCCCTGGGCGCCTTCTTCTCGGCGCTCGAGGTCATCCCGCTGACCTTCCTCACCGTGGAGGCGTGGTCGTTCATCCGGCTCGGCGCGCGGCAGGAGTCCAGGAGCCCGACGCCGTTCCCGCACCGGTGGGCGGTCATGTTCCTGGTCGCGGTCGGCTTCTGGAACTTCCTCGGCGCCGGCGTGTTCGGCTTCCTGATCAACCTGCCGATCGTCTCCTACTACGAGATGGGGACGATGCTGACCGCCAACCACGGGCACGCGGCGATGATGGGCGTCTACGGCATGCTCGCGTGCGGTTTCGCGGTCTTCGCGCTGCGCTATCTGGTGCCGCGCAAGTACTGGTCGGACCGGCTGGTCTCGATCAGCTTCTGGTCGCTGAACGCGGGACTGGCGTGGATGGTGTTCGTCACGCTGATGCCGATCGGGCTGCTGCAGCTGTACCACGCGGTCGACGTCGGCTACTGGGACGCGCGCAGCCTCGCCTATGTCGGCAACCCGACGAACGCGGTGTTCGAGTGGCTGCGGCTGCCGGGCGACGTGGTGTTCATCGTCGGCGGGGTGGCCCCGCTGCTGTGGCTGGCCTGGAACGCCGTCATCCACCGCCGCCGGGACGGCGCGGGCGGGCGCGACGGCCTCGCCACGCAGCCGCAGTCCGCCGAGTCCGCGGACGCCGCCGACTCGCGGGAACCGGAGCTGGCGCTGTTCACCGAGGTCACGGATCCGGGCGGTCGGGACGCCTGAAACGGGAAGGGTGGTTCGACCATGCGGTTCGAGGCTGTCTTCCTCGCCTGCTACGCGCTGCTGCTGGTCGCTGCGGCGGGCGGGCTCCACCGGCTCGGCAAGATGAACACCTCGCCGTGGCGGAGCCGGGTGCTGGCCGGCCATCGTCGACAGGTGCCCGGCCCGCCGCCGACGGACGGCACCGACTGGCCGCACTCGGAGGCGGGGCGGCTCAACACCCTCGTCGCCCTGGTGACAGCCCTGTCCGCCGTCACCCTGGCGATCGTCGGACTGGCCCGCAACCACCGTCCGATCGAGATCGCGGTGCTGGGCGTGGTCGCGTTCGCCGCCGCCGCGGCGGCGCTCGGCCTGGCCCGCGCGTTCACCGGCGGGTCCCGCGCCCGCTCGTGACGCACTGAACTCGCGACGCACTGAAAGCGATGCCTCCTCACCTCGCACGGCCGGGGTGAGGAGGCATCGCTTCGGCAGCGCCGGTCTTCTTCTCTCGCCTCCCGGCGCATCCGGTGAAGAACCGGTCCGACGCGGCGGGCGGCGATCCATACGGGAAAGTCGGGCCGGCTGGCCGGCCCGCACCTCCCCTCCCGCCCCCGTCGCCGCGCCGGCCCCGCTGCCACGGCCCGGCGGCGGCGCGTCCGACCCCATCGAGCAGGCCGAACGCGCCGCCGACCCGGACGACGGCGTGCTCCCGGCACGGCTGGCCGAGTCATCGCTCCTGCACGACAGGCCGGTCATCCCGCTCCGGTACCGGCGCGACCACCTGGTGCGGTCCGAACGCATCCGCGACGTCACCGCCGACGCCTTCACCGGGCCGGCACTGGCCCGCCTCAAGGTGACGGACTGACCCCGGCCAGCGCCGACCACTCGGCCTTCACGCTCGCCGACTCCTCCTCGCGGCCGAGGATGGCCAGCCCGCGCCACAGCCGGTTCAGCACCTCGGCGAGCCGCCTGCGGTGGAACCGCGAGCCGTCCCGGGCCGCCGGACGATACAGCTCGGCCGACTCGGTGAGCGCGGCCACCGCCTCGGCGTCCCGGTCCAGCTGGATCAGGCACACGGCCAGGTCGCGCAGGGAGCCCGCCAGCTCGTCGCGGACCTCGGGGTCGGCCGCGTCGCGGCGGCGGTGCTGCCGAACCGCCTCTTCGAAGTACGGCACGGCCTCGCCGTCGCGTTCCCGCATCGACAGGGCGACGCCCAGCCGGTTGGCGGCGACGGCCAGGTTGGCGCGGGCGTCGGGGCGGCCGGGGTCCTCGGCGTGGTCGCGGTAGGCTTCGACGGCCTGCCTCAGCCGCTCAGCGGCGTCGTCCAGGCGGTCCTGGGCGAGCAGCCGCAGGCCCAGGTCCAGGGCGGCGTCGGCGAGCTGGACGGTGTCGTCGCACAGCCGGGCGTGCGCGGCGGCGCTCTCCCCCACCCGGATGCTCTCCTCGACGCGCCCGGCGTCCTCCAGGAGCCGGCCCAGCAGCAGCTCGCACGCCACCAGCCGTTCGACCTTGGCGGCGTCGCCCGGCACGGGCGGGTCGGCGGGCCGGGGCGACTCGTCGCGGGCCGTGGTGGCGGCGGCGATGGCGCCGTCGAGGTCGCCGGCGGCGCGCAGCCGCCGCGCCAGCCGCGTCAGCGCTCCGATGCGGTGGCTCTGCAGCGCGTCCCGGGTGCCGTTGGCGACCTCCTCGTCGCGGTAGCCGGCGGTGGCCTCGACGATCTCCCTGAGCAGCGGCACGGTCTCCTCGGCCCGTCCGGTCGCCGCCAGCCGCCCCTCCAGGTTCCGCAGCGCGACCACCAGCACGGTGCGGTGGCGCACCGGGTCGCGTGCGAACAGCCGCCGCGCGGCGGGCACGGCCCGGCGCAGGTCGCGGACGGCCTCGTCCATGCGGCCGTCCGCCGCCAGGTCGTGCGACCCGTTCACCAGCGCGGCGACGGCCTCGGCGTCGAGCTCACCGGCATCGGGCGGGGAGGCGCTGCGGGACACCTCGGACAAGACGGAAACCCCCCTTACAGGACGCGACGTTGCGGATGATCACCGTAACGGGCGGTTCCGCCGGGCGGTCGGTTCCGTGCGCGCCGTCACGCGGGGGCGGCCAGGCGGTGCGCCAGGGCGGTGTGGCGGCGTCCGGCCCCCGCGGTGCGGACGGCGGCGGCCAGCGCGCGGCGCGACCCCACCAGCACCACCAGCTTCTTGGCGCGGGTGATGCCGGTGTAGAGCAGGTTGCGGCGCAGCATCATCCAGGAGGCGGTGGTCAGCGGCATGACCACGGCCGGGTACTCGCTGCCCTGCGAGCGGTGGATGGTGATCGCGTACGCGTGGGTGATCTCGTCCAGCTCGTCGAAGCCGTAGTCGATGTCCTCGTCTTCGTCGGTGCGGACGGTGAGGGTGTGCTCCTCCGGCGAGACCTTGGTGACGACGCCGACAGTGCCGTTGAACACCCCTGCCTCGCCCTTGTCGTAGTTGTTGCGCAGCTGCGTGACCTTGTCGCCGGGCCGGTACACGCGGCCGCCGTAGCGGCGTTCGGGCTGCCCCTCGCGGTGCGGCGTGAGGGCCTCCTGCAGCAGCGTGTTGAGGGCCCCGGCGCCCGCCGCGCCCCGGTGCATCGGGGTGAGGACCTGCACGTCGCGGCGCGGGTCGAGGCCGAACTTGCGGGGGATCCGGTTGGCGACCACGTCCACGGTCAGCTCGGCGGTCTGCTCCGGGTCGTCGCAGGGGAACAGGAAGAAGTCGGGGTAGCCGCGGGTGTGCGGGTGCTCGCCGGAGTTGACGCGGTGGGCGTTGACGACGATCCCGGACTGCTGCGCCTGCCGGAAGATCCGGGTGAGCCGCACTCGCGGGATCACCTCGGCGTTCAGCAGGTCGGCCAGCACCTCCCCGGCGCCCACCGACGGGAGCTGGTCGACGTCGCCGACCAGCAGCAGGTGCGCGCCGCGCGGCACCGCCCGGACCAGCTTGTTGGCCAGGATCAGGTCGACCATCGAGCTCTCGTCGACCACCACCAGGTCGGCGTCCAGCGGGTTGTCCAGGTCGTACTTGGGGTCGCCGCCGGGCTGCAGCTGCAGCAGCCGGTGCACGGTGGCGGCCTCGTGCCCGGTCAGCTCGGCCAGCCGCTTGGCGGCGCGCCCGGTCGGCGCCACCAGCACGATCTTGGCCTTCTTGGCGGCGGCCAGCTCGACGATCGACCGCACCGTGAAGCTCTTGCCGCAGCCCGGGCCGCCGGTGAGCACCGCGACCTTCGAGGTCAGCGCGAGCCGCACCGCCTCCTCCTGCTCGGGCGCCAGTTCGGCGCCGGTGCGTCGCCGCAGCCACGCCAGGGCCCTGTCCCAGTCGACGTCGGCGAACACCTTCAGCCGGTCGTGCCCGGCGTCGAGCAGCTCGCGCAGGCCGCGCGCCAGGGACCGCTCGGCCCGGTAGAACGGCGGCAGGTAGACCGCCGGGACGGTGCCCGCGCCCTCCGCCGACCCCGGCACCTGCTCGCGGACGACGCCCTCCTCCTCGGCGGCCAGCTCGTCCAGCGCCGGGCCGATCAGCTCGCGCGGCACGCCGAGGATCTTCTCGGCGGCGGTGACCAGGTTCGGCTCGGGCAGGAAGACGTGCCCGTCGTCGGCGGCCTCCGACAGCGTGTACCGCAGCCCGGCCTTGATCCGCTCCGGGCTGTCGTGCGGGATGCCGACCGCCTGGGCGATGGTGTCGGCGGTCTTGAACCCGATCCCCCACACGTCGGCGGCCAGCCGGTACGGCTCGCGGCGCACCGTGTCGATGGACGCGTCGCCGTACTGCTTGTAGATCCGCACCGCCAGCGACGTGGACACCCCGACACCCTGCAGGAAGACCATGACCTCCTTGATGGCCTTCTGCTCCTCCCAGGCGTCGGCGATGCGCTTGGTGCGCTTGGGGCCGAGCCCCGGCACCTCCACGAGCCGCTCCGGCTCCTCCTCGATGATCCGCAGGATGTCGGTGCCGAAGTGGTCCACCATCCGGTCGGCCATCACCGGGCCGATCCCCTTGATCATGCCGGAGCCCAGGTAGCGGCGGATCCCCTGCACGGTGGCGGGGAGCACGGTGGTGTAGGACTCGACCTCGAACTGCCGCCCGTACTTGGGGTGCGACCGCCAGCGGCCGGTCAGCCGCAGGCTCTCGCCCACCTGCGCGCCGAGCAGCGCGCCGACCACGGTCAGCAGGTCGCCGCCGCTCTTCTCGGTGGCGACGCGCGCCACCGTGTACCCGGTGTCCTCGTTGGCGTAGGTGATGCGTTCGAGGACCGCCTCCAGCACCACGGGTCTCGGCGCCTGGCCCGCGTGCTGCGGGGCCCGGCCCGAGGGCCGCGGGCCTTGGTCCGCGTGCTGTCCAGAACCCGGCGCGCCGTTCGTCACGGATCACATGATGTCGGATGCGCCGCCGCGCCCGGCACCGAACGCGGCGGTCCGGGCGCCCGAACGCCCCGCGGATCCGAGATCATTCCCGTGGAACGATGGGAGTCCCCGCCCTCCCCGCAGCAGGAACCGGAGCCATGCAGCCGTCCCACGACCTCCCAGAGAAGATCGGCCCGTACCGGGTGCTCGGGCGGCTCGGCGAGGGCGGCATGGGCCAGGTGTACCTGGCCGCCTCGCCGAGCCGCCGGCTGGTCGCCGTGAAGGTGATCAGGCCGGAGCTGCTGGACGATCCGCACTGGCGGGCCCGGTTCCGCCGGGAGGTCGCCGCGGCGCGCTCGGTGAGCGGCTTCTACACCGCCGCCGTGGTCGACGCCGACCCCGACGCCGAGCTGCCCTGGCTGGCCACGCAGTACATCCACGGCATCAGCCTCGCCAGGGCGGTGCGGGAGAAGGGCCCGCTCCCCGAGCAGGCCGCCTGCCATCTGGGCGCCGGGCTCGCCGAAGCGCTGATCGCCATCCACCGCGCCGGGATCGTCCACCGCGACCTCAAGCCGTCCAACGTGCTGCTGGCCGAGGACGGCCCGCGGGTGATCGACTTCGGGATCGCCCGCCCGCTGGACGCCGTTCCGCTGTCGCGGTCGGCGATCGTGGGCACGCCCGCGTTCATGTCGCCCGAGCAGGCCCTCGGCGAGGCCGTCACACCCGCCGGCGACGTGTTCTCCCTGGGCTCGACGCTGGTGTACGCGGCGACGGGCGCGGCCCCGTTCGGCACCGACCGCAAGGCGCGCGCCCGCATCGTCCACCGCGCCCCCGACCTGACCGGCCTGCCCGACCCGCTGCGCGGCCTGGTCACCCTGTGCCTGGCCAAGGCCCCGGCGGACCGGCCGACTCCCGAGCAGGTGCTCACGGCGCTGTCCACCCTGCTGGACGCCCACTACGGCGACGAGTGGCTGCCCTCGGCCGTCGGCGAGCTGATCGGCGACCAGGAGCGCACCCTGGCGCGGCTGACCGCCGAGCTGACTCCCCCGTTCGGGTAGGTCACAGCCCGTCGGCCAGGACGTCCCAGAACGCCTTTTCGTAGGCGTGCAGCAGCCGTGCGGCGCGGGCCAGGTCGGCGGGGCTCTCCCCCGCCTCCAGCCCGGCCGCGACGACGGCGGTGGCCTGCTCGCCGAACCCCGGCGGGGGGTCGGCGAAGAACCGGAAGAACCCCACCGCGTCCTCGTCGAACCCGTACCGCCGCGTGAGGGCGTCGGCGGCGCGCCCGCAGTAGGCGCCCCACTCCTCCAGGTTGGCCAGCATCGCCAGCGCGACCTCGGCGGCCGTGCCGAACGCGGCCCGCTGCGCCACATACGCGGGGTAGGTCTGCGCCGGCGGACGCGGCTCGTAGGCGGTGAGATCCGTCTCACTCAGCCCCAGCGCAGCCGCGAAGACGCGCAGAAGCTCCAACGCCCGCCCTTCGCCCTGCGCGAGGGACAGGAACATGTCACCTGCGGGCGGCTCGGGGTAGCGGGAGGCCAGCAGCGCGAAGCTGCGCCGGTCGCTGCCGAGGATCCGGTACTGCTCCCCCGCCAGCCACCCCAGCCGCTCGCGGGGCGCGTCGCCGCTCTCCAGCAGGTCCAGGAACCGGTTGCCGGAGGCCGCGGCCTCCTCACGCACGGCTCGGACCAGCTCCGCCGCGTCACGGGTCGGCACATGGGTCGGCATGGTCTCAATCCAGCAGCCGGCGCCCCGCCCCGTCAACCCTGCGACCGGTCAGATGACCCCATCTGCGGACGAACCGCAACTTTCGGATCTTTAGTGCCAAGACGGTCCAGCCCGCAGCAAGAGCCATCTGATCACGTGGATACGATGAAACTCGGAGCGTCTACGCAGGTGTGTGGACAGCAGTTGGGAGCGAGTGCATGTCCGATTTCGAGCTCAACCACACGAGCGGGCGGCTGCCTCTCGAGGTGACGCCCGCCACCGAGGGACCCTCGGGGCTCGGTATCAGCAGTCTCCTCAAGGAGACGGGCCACGTCACCCTCGACGCGGGGTTCACCAACACCGCGTCGACCACGTCGTCGATCACCTATATCGACGGCGAGGCGGGCATCCTGCGGTACCGCGGCTACCCGATCGAGGAGCTCGCCGAACGGTCGTCCTTCCTGGAGGTCGCCTACCTGCTGATCTACGGCGAGCTGCCGACCGCCGATCAGCTGGAGCGGTTCACCGACCGGGTGCGGCGGCACACGCTCCTGGACGAGAAGTTCCGCAACTTCTTCTCGGTGTTCCCGCGGCGGGCCCATCCGATGGCGGTCCTGTCGTCGGCGGTCAGCGCGCTGTCCACCTTCTACCAGGACAGCCTGGACCCCTTCGACGCCGAGCAGGTCGACCTGTCGAGCATCCGGCTGATCGCCAAACTGCCGACGATCGCCGCGTACGCCTACAAGACCTCCGTCGGACAGCCGCTGCTCTACCCCGACAACTCCCTGGGGTACGTGGAGAACTTCCTGCGGATGACGTTCGGCCTGCCCACCGAGCCGTACGAGGTCGACCCCGAGATCGTGCGAATCCTGGACATGCTGTTCGTCCTGCACGCCGACCACGAGCAGAACTGCTCGACCTCGACGGTGCGGCTGGTCGGCTCCAGCCACGCCAACCTGTTCTCCTCGGTGTCGGCGGGTGTGGACGCGCTGTTCGGCCCCCTGCACGGCGGCGCCAACCAGGCCGTCCTGGAGATGCTCGAGCGCATCCACGCCGAGGGCGACGACGTAGAGGGCTTCGTCCGGCGCGTCAAGAACAAGGAGCCGGGCCTCAAACTCATGGGCTTCGGCCACCGCGTCTACCGCAACTACGACCCGCGCGCCGCCGTGGTGAAGAAGGCCACCACCAAGGTGCTGGAGACCCTCGGCAAGGACGACCCGCTGCTCGACCTGGCCATGCGCCTGGAGGAGGTCGCGCTCAACGACGACTACTTCATCGAGCGCAAGCTGTACCCGAACGTCGACTTCTACACCGGCGTCATCTACAAGGCCATCGGCTTCCCCACCAACGCCTTCACCGTGCTGTTCGCCCTGGGCCGCCTCCCCGGCTGGATCGCCCAGTGGCGGGAGATGATGAGCGACCCCACCACCAAGATCGGCCGGCCCCGCCAGGTCTACGTCGGCCCCGGCGAGCGCCACTACGTCGACATCTCCGAGCGCTGACCCTTCACGCGCACGCGCCGGGGACATGGGTGGTGTCCCCGGCGCTCCGTTCGCGCGCAGTTATCCACAGAATCTCATTCTAGTGCCACGGGAGGCGCCGGCGGCAGAACCTGGATGGCGAACGCACGCCGCAGGAGGCCGCCATGTCTTCCGAAACGATCGAGATCACCGTGCCGGAGCAGGTCACCGCGACCTTCGTCGTCGCGTCCGACCGGGCCGACCCGCCGCTTCCGGCCAAGGGGCTGCCCGAGCCGCTCGGCCGCCGCGGCGGCCGAGCGGCTCGGCACGCCCGCCCTGTCGGTGACCGCCTACCGCGCCGACGCCTCGCCCTTTGACCTGCACCGTCCCCTGCACGCGCCCGACGAGGAGGACGCCGCGTCGGCGCGGAAGGCCGCGCACCATTTCGGAGTCACCGCCGCCGTTCCCGCCCACGACCTGCCGTTCGGTCTCCAGCTGGCCCGCGCGGTGGCCGGCGCCCTCGCGGACGCCGTCGCGGGCGTCCCGATCGACATCGACACCCGCCAGGTCGTGCCGTTCTGGGACGGCCCCGAGCCGTCGCGGTTCGCGCTGGCCGACGACTGGCTGGGCGCCTGGCTGCCGCCCGGCCCGGTCGCCCCCCGCTGCCCGGCGGCCGACGACGACCACGACGGCTGCGCCTGCCTGGAATTCACCACCCGCGGCCTGACCCGCTTCGGCCTGCCCGAACTGCGCATGACCGCCGTCGGCTGCCGCCACGACCTCGCCGCCCTCAACGTCCTGCGCACGACGGCCCAACGCCTGCTCCCCCTCGGTGCAAGCCCGGGCCGCCACGTCCTCCCCAGGGAGCTCCCCCTCACCGGCGTAGACTTCGGCGCCTACTGGGGAACCGACGAACCGATGTGGAACGGCCCCCCGCTCCCCGTCCGACTCACCCCGCTCCGCCCGAACCTGCTGAGGGTCGGCCCTCCCGCCGACTGGCCCGGCTCGCTGAACGAGTGGCTGTGGAACGAACTCCCACCGGCCCTCTACGACCTGGTCAGCTACACCCCCGACCACTCATCCCCACCCCAGCGGCAACCCTGAAAGAAGGCAGCACCGAAGCTCCATCACCCATCCACACCGGCACCACCATCCCCCGACACCTCCAGCCGCGTGCCCGACGCGGAAGCGCCCACCCCACCAGCCGCCGTCGCCCCCACGGCCGACCGACCCCACCAACACCGCCGTGCCGACCTCTGAGCACCGGGCCGCCCCCACCACAACGACGGCGCATCCCGCAGAAACAGCAACCCCTCAGTCAGGATGGAGAACGGATCGACGGCGTCCACAGATGCAGCCTGATCGCCACGACGTAACCTCCACTCCAACGGTCCGGCGGCCCGTCCCCCTTCAGCTGCACGGGGAGCCACCATGCCTCCACATCCCCGCAGCGCAGGGGTCCCGTAGTGGTCCTTGCGCAGCCAACTGGCGACCTCGTTGCGGCAGGAGCGATCGGAGATTTCGCAAATCCAGCCATGAATCAGCCCAGGCGGCGTCGATGAACCATTGCCGACCGCCCCACCAGCCGACAACACGCACCACCGATCATCAGTCAGCGGCGAACTCCAACCCTGGGCAGACGCACACCCCGCGCAAACATCCGACATCCACGCCATCAACGCGAGAATCCTCGCGGACGACCACACCCCGTAGACCTCGGTGCCCGAAAACGCACCGAGGAGCAGCCGACGCCGAAGCAGGCACAACACCGAGTACTCCGACACCCCGCGCCCAGCTCGAGGCCGCACCACAAGGACCGAGTCGCAGGAGGCGGCATCACGAGGGACAAGCAGCGGCAGGGGCGATGGAACGTGGTGTCAGCGTTCGGCGGCCAAGCGCACGCCGAGGCCGATGAACACGCCGCCCGTCGCGACGTCGATCCGGCGGCGGGCGGCCTGCCTGCGGCGCAGCCATCCGCCGATCCGTCCCGCCAGCACGCCGACGGACCCGTCGACGATGAACTCCAGCGCGATCAGCAGAGCGCCGAGGATCGCGAACTGCAGCCACACATGGCCGAGCCCCGGGTCGATGAACTGCGGCAGGAAGGCGATGGTGAAGGTGACCATCTTCGGGTTGAGCAGGTTCGTCAGCAGACCCGACACAAACGCCCGGCGGCCCGGCATGCCGCCGCCCCCGACCGGCACGTCCTCCACGGCGCCCTTGCGGTGGAGGATCATCTGGACGCCGAGGTAGATGAGGTAGGCGGCGCCGACGATGCGCACCGCCGTGAAGGCGACCGGCACCGCCGCGAACAAGGCCGCCAGCCCGGCGGCCGCCACCGCGACGTGCACGGCCTCGCTCATCGCGACCCCGGCCGTGGCGAGCAGGCCGGCACGCGGCCCGCCCCGCATGCCACATCCCAGGATGAACAGCATGTCCGGCCCCGGCGTGACCATCGCGACGAGGGTGGTGACGGTGAACGCCACGAGAAGCCGCTGATCGATAGGCATGCGGCGATCATCGCACACCACCCCATAACGCGGTCCGGAGGTCGACTGGTGACGGATTCCACCGCAGCGCGTGCGCACCGTCGAGAGTTCGACATGATCGGGACAGACGCGCCGCCCCGTGGGGACTGCCGAAAAATGCTCATAGAGAGGGCAGGGACGCTGTGATGACTCAAAGGACCCGTCCGGCCCCAAGACATGGAGGTGACGGTCATCGATCATGCTTCCGCCGTAGATCGTTGGAGGAAGCGCCAGTTTGCTGTCGTGATTGTGTAGGTTCATCCATCGCCTTGGTGGGGTGGGCGGTGGTGTGCTTACGGGCATGCGACTGACGACGGGGCGGACGGTGGTGCCCGCGAGGGAAGGGCGGGCGGTGCAGGTGACCGCCGGGCAGCGGGTGCGAGTGGTCGATCTCGAAGGCGGACAGGTGGGCGACCTGTTCGCCTTCGCCGCCGGGGGCAGCGGCGAGCACCTGAGCGCGTCCCATACGCGCAGCGTGACGAGCCGCCTGTTCCCGCAGGTGGGAGAGGCGTTCGTGACCAACCGGCGGCGCCCGATCCTCACCGTGGTCTCCGACACCTCACCGGGCCGCCACGACATGCTGATCGCGGCGTGCGATCCGGCCCGCTACGAGGCGCTGGGCGCGCCGGGGCACCCTTCGTGCGCGCGGAATCTGGACCTGGCGCTGGCGGAGCTGGGCCTGTCCGTCACCGCCACGCCGCAGCCGGTCAACGTGTTCATGCGGATCCCCGTGGAGGAGTCGGGACGTCTGCGGTGGCTGCCCGCGGCGAGCCGGCCGAGGGACGCGATCACCTTCGAGGCGGTCATGGACTGCCTGGTCGTGCTGTCGGCATGTCCGCAGGACCTGGTCGATGTCAACGCCGGCGAGCCGTCGCCGCTGGCCATCGACGTGATGTGAATCCGGAAAGGAAGATGTTCATGAGTGGTGTTCAGGGGCACCCGGCGCTGCGGCCGGGACGCATCGGCGCGTTGCAGCTGGCAAACCGGCTGGCGGTGGCGCCGATGACGCGGGTGTCGGCGGCCCCGGACGGTACGCCGACGCCGGAAATGGCCGAGTACTACGGGGTGTTCGCGCAGGGCGGTTTCGGACTGGTCATCACGGAGGGGACGTACACCGACACCGCCTACAGCCAGGGCTACCTCAACCAGCCCGGCCTGGTCTCCGAGCGGCATGTGGCGGCCTGGCGCGAGGTCACCGCCCAGGTGCACGGCGCCGGAACGCCCATCGTCGCGCAGCTCATGCACGCCGGTGCGCTGTCGCAGGGGAATCCGTACCGGAAGGAGACCGCCGGGCCGTCCGCGGTGACACCGCAGGGCGAGAAGATGCCCGAGTACGGCGGGCACGGGCCCTGGCCCGTCCCCAATGAGATGAGCGAGACCGACATCAAGGAGGCCGTCGGCGGTTTCGCCGCCGCGGCGGCGAACGCGCGGGCCGCCGGCTTCGACGGCGTGGAGGTCCACGCGGCCAACGGCTATCTGCTGGACCAGTTCCTGACCGACTACACCAACCGGCGCGAGGACGCCTACGGCGGCCCCGTGGCCAACCGGGTGCGGCTGACGGCGGAGGTCGTGGCGGCCATCCGCGCCGAAGTCGGGCCGGACTGGTGCGTCGGGGTGCGGCTGTCGCAGACCAAGGTGAACGATTTCCGGTACCGCTGGCCGGGCGGCGCCCGCGACGCGGAGACGATCTTCACCGCGCTGGCCAACGCGGGCGCGACCTACCTGCACATCGCCAGCGAGGGCCGGGACTGGATCGAGACGGCGCGGCTGGACGGCGGCGTCACCATCACCGGCCTGGCCCGGCGGGTGAGCGGCCTGCCGGTGATCGCCAACGGCGGGATGCACCGACCGGAGCAGGCGGCCCGGGTGCTGGAGGGCGGCCATGCCGACGTCCTGTCCCTGGCGCGGGGTGCGCTGGCCAATCCCGACCTGCCGCGCCGTCTAGCCGAAGGCCGGGCGCTGGAGGAGTTCGACCACGCGATGCTGCAGCCGATGGCGACCCTGGACAACTCCCGCCGCCGGCGGCTGGCCGCACGCGCGAGCAGGTGAGCGAGGTGTCGTGACCGCGATCCGGCGGCCCCGCGTCCGTCGTGCGCGACGACGCGCCCTCGCGGCGTGGGGTCGCCCGGGGGCCCTGCGGCGGCGGTCACAGCATGGCGGCGGCCTCCAGCGCCAGGAACAGGTCGACGCGGCCGGCGGTGCGGGTGACGTCGCGCCCCGTCAGCTCGGTGACCTTGGCCAGTCGGTTGCGCAGGGTGTTGACGTGGACGTGCAGGGCGGCCGCGGTGGCCGCCCACTGTCCGTCGTGGTCCAGGAAGGCGCGCAGCGTCGCCTCCAGTTCGCTTCCGCGCCGGGCGTCGTGCTCGCGGATCGGCGCGAGCACGCCGTCGGCGAGCGACCGCAGGGTGTCGGCGTCCTGCGCGCCCAGCAGCAGCCGGTAGGTGCCGAGTTCGGCGAACGTCCGGACGGCGGGGCCGCTGCCACTGCGCCGCAGGGCCTGGCAGACCTCTCGGGCGCGCACGAGCGGTTCCCGCAGCCCCGTCGTATCCATGGCGACTCCCCCGAGGCCCACGACCGGCCGCCGGCCGGCGAAGCGTCCGGCCACACCGGTGGCGAGCCGTTCCGCCAAGGCCACCGACTCGCCTTCGGGACGCCGCCACGACAGCACGGCGACGACGTCCCGCGACCCGCCCGCGACGATTGCCGGGACGCCCTCGGCCGCGAAGAACTCGCCCACCACCTCGGCCAGCCCGGGCAGGGTGGCCTCCCCGTCGGCGAACGCCAGCGCCCACACCGCCAAGGGGTCGTCGGTGTTCACGCCGAACGCGCGGAGCCGTCCCGGGACTTCGGTGGCCCTGCTGCCGCCCGACAGCACCATCTCCAGCAGCTCGCCGGCGAAGCGCTGCTCGATGGCCTGCACCGCCTGCTGTTTGGCGACCTCCAGGCTGAGGAAGCGGGCCGCCTGCTCCAGCGTGTCCCGTTCCGCCCGCGTCAGGTCGCCGGCAGGGCGCAGGCACACCAGGGCGGCATCGACGTCTCCGACCGCGCCCACCAGGAACAGCGCCGCCCGTCCGGCGGCGCCGAGATCGGTTTCGAGCGGCGGTGGGCGGCGGGCCAGCGCGGCGGCCACCTGCTGAAGCTGTTCGGTGGTCAGCTCGGCCCCCGCCGCGGCCAGCGGGCGTCCCATCCGGTCCACCACCGCCAGCGGCAGTTCCAGGTCGCGCCGCAGCACCCGCAGGACGCCGGACGCGCCCGCACCCCGGGAGATCGCCGTCGCCAGCGCGTCACCCCGGCGGACCATGCCGATCAGTGCGCTCTGCCGTTCCCGGGCGTATCTGGCGGTGACCGCCTCGGAGATCGCGGTGAACGGCACCTCCGGTGAGATCTCCAGCAGCGGCAGGTCGGCGTCCCGGCAGGCGGTGACCAGCTCCGGCGGGGTGGCGGGCGCCTCCGGCCGCCGGCCGAACACGATGCCGGCCCCCTGCGCGTGTTTGACGTTGGCGACGAACCCGGCGGCCGTGATGCGGCCGAGCCACAGCCCGTTGGTCAGCACCAGTTCCCTCGGCCGCAGGTAGCGGGAGGGGTCGGGCAGCTCGGTGCTGTGCACCCAGGCGATCGGCTCCTCCAGCGCGCCCTCCGGGCCGGGCACGAGCACCCGCCGCTCCAACGAGGCGTCACGCAGAAGCGAATCGATGGAGAACACGCTGTGAGATTATCCGTCCGAACGGAATCTGGGATGGATGATCCTCCAGCACTGATCGCGTCGCAACCGCGGCGACGCATCCGCTTCAGGCCGAACCTGGCGGCGACGCCCCGGCCGGGCTGGGCGATCGTGCCGGACGCCGAGCTGGTCATGTTCGCGATCCGCGGGTTTTCCTGCACGATCACGTCGTAGGCGGCGGCCACCAGCGCGTTGGCGGTCTTGTGCGCGTGGTCGAGGCGCTGGCGGCGGACTTCGGCGTGCGGCACGGCCACGCGGGCGGCCGCCTTGCGCCGCCGCGCCGAGCCGCGTTTCTTGCGGGCCAGGTCGCGTTGGGCGTCCGCGAGACGCGGCGGTTGCGGCCAGGTGGCGCGGGTCGGCCACGTGGGTGCCGTCGCCGGTGGTGACCAGACAGGCGGCGCCCAGGTCGATTCCGGCGGCCGCGCCGGTGGCGGGCAGCGGCTCGGCGGGCACGTCGTCGCACGGCAGAACCACGAACCAGCGATTGCCCTTCCGCTCCACGCTGATCGTCTTCACCCGGCCGCCGTCGGGGTCGTCGGCGCGGATGTGTTTGAGCTCGGCGGGCTGGTCGCCGTACCGGATGGTCGCGCCCGCCTTACGGTAGGCGGTGCGGCGGTGCTCCAAGGCGGCGTTGTGCAGCTGCCGGTGGTCGTACATCTGACGAGTGTCGAAAGGATGAACCAGTGCGCACTTCGTGCTTGGTCCTGTCCCGCCGACGCGGGCCAGTCCCTGCCGAGACCCCGATTCGCCCATCGTCTGAAGGCGACGGTCCCCTCGGGAGGTTGTGATGGAGAGCGAGGGAGTGCCGGGGACGCTCGGCCGGGTGTTGGACGACATCGCCGCCGAACGCGCCGCGCAGGACCGCCGGTGGGGCGTGCAGGAGTTTCCCGACGGCACCGGGCCGCAGTACGCCGAGGCGGCCGACCGCGCCAAGCGCGACTGCGCGGAGGCGTGGACGCGGGGCGAGCTGACCTGGCGGCACGTGCTGACCGAGGAGTTCTACGAGGCGCTCGCCGAGTCCGATTCCGCCGCGCTCCGCGAGGAACTGATCCAGACGGCCGCCGTCGCGGTGAAGTGGGTGCAGTCCCTGGACCGCCGCCACGGCGCCGCGTCCCGTCCCGACGGGAGCGGCGGCGCACGCGCCGAGAAGCTGGTCCGCGACCGCATTCCCGGCATCATCCGGGCCGGCGGCCGCGAACCGGACGTGCGCGTCGCCGCGGACCCGGAGTACGCGGCGATGCTGCGTGCGAAGTTGTACGAGGAGGCCGGCGAATACGTGGCGAGCGGGGACGCCGAGGAGCTCGCCGACCTGCTCGAGGTCGTCCATGCGCTGGCGGCCCTGCACGGCCTCGATCCGGAGGAGCTCGAACGGCGGCGTGCGGCCAAGGCCGCCGAACGCGGCGGGTTCGCCGACCGCATCGTTCTGCGGCTGCCTCCCGCCGGTCGGCAGCGATGATGCCGCCACTACCGCTCCGGGTGCCCCTCCCCCGCACCCTGCTTCACGACCGGAGGGAGAACAACCACGTCTCATAGGTGACGATGACCAACCGGGCCCGGCCGCACGCGTGCAGCGCGGTTGGGCTCGCGGGGCCGCATCGGTCTGCGGTTGCCTTCCGCCGAGCGGCGATGATGCCGCGACTACCGGTCCGGGCGTCCGGTCCCGCCGCACGCCGCTGGTTCAGGAGCGGGGGCGGACGACGCCCGTCTCGTAGGCGACGATGACGAGCTGGGCGCGGTCGCGTGCGTGCAGCTTGGCCAGCAGGTGCCCGATGTGGGTCTTGACGGTGGCCAGGCTGAGCCGCAGATGGTCGGCGATCTCGGTGTTGGACAGGCCGCGCGCGACCAGCTCCAGCACCTCCAGCTCGCGCGGGGTCACCCCGTCCAGCTCGCGGGCCACCGGGCGGGACGGCTCGGGGCGGCGGACGAACTCGGCGATCAGCCGCCGGGTGACGGCCGGGGCGAGCAGCGCCTCCCCCGCCGCGACGACGCGGACGGCCGCCAGCAGGTCGGCGGGCGGGGTGTCCTTGAGCAGGAAACCGCTGGCGCCCGCGCGCAGCGCCGCGTAGACGTAGGCGTCCAGGTCGAACGTGGTGAGGATGAGCACCCGCACGTCCGAGGCGGCGCAGATGCGGCGGGTGGCCTCGATGCCGTCCATCTCGGGCATCCGCACATCCATCAGCACCACGTCGGGCCGTTCGCGGGCCGCCAGCTCGACGGCCTCGGCGCCCGTCCCGGCCTCGCCGACGGCGACCATGCCGGGCGCGGTGTCGACCAACAGGCGGAAGCTGCCGCGCACCAGCGCCTGGTCGTCGGCGACCAGCACCCGGATGTCGGTCATCGGAAACCTCCGAGGGAACCCCCGCCTTCAGGCGGGGGAGAAAGTCAACGGCTCCCTACGTCGTCGTACGGCAGGCGGGCCCGCACCGCGAAACCGCCCTCGGGGCGGGGCCCGGCGGTGAAGTCACCGCCGTACATCATGGCGCGTTCCCGCATGCCGATCAGTCCGTGCCCGGCGCCGGGCGCGGGGTCGTGGGGCAGTGTGCGCGTGCCGGGCCCGTCGTCGGTGACCTCGATGTGCACCTGGTGCCCGTCGGCCTCGACCAGGACGCGGCAGTGCGCCGGGGCGGCGTGCTTGACCACGTTCGTCAGCGCCTCCTGGACGATCCGGTGCGCCGACAGCGCGACGCCCTCGGGCAGCTCCCCCACCTTCAGTTCCAGGTCGACGCGCACCCCCGCCAGCGCCGCCCGTTCCACCAGTCCCGCCAGCCCGGCCAGGCCCGGCGCGGGCGCGAGCTCGGTGTCGGCCGGGCCGCCGGTGCGCAGCACCCCGAGCAGCTGGCGCATCTCGGCGAGGGCGCCGCGGCTGGCGGACTCGATGACGCGCAGCGCGTCGCGGGCCTCCTCGGGCCGCTCCGCGGCGACATGGTTGGCCACCCCCGCCTTGACGGCGATCAGGCTCATGCTGTGCGCGACGACGTCGTGCAGCTCGCGTGCGATCCGCAGCCGCTCCTCGGCGACGGCCTGGTCGGCCAGCCGTGCCGCCGACTGCTCGGCCTGGGCGCGCCGTTCCCGCACGGCCCGCCCCAGCGTCCACGCCCCGCCGAGGACGGCCAGGGCGAGCAGGACGTCGCGGAAGCGTTCGGCGTGCCAGTCGCGCGGCCCGACGAGGGCGCCGGCAAGCAGCGTCAGGCCGCTGAACGCGCCGATCGCGGCGGTGGGGATCCAGCGGCGCCTCGGCTGGACGAGCGCGACCGCGTACAGCGCGTACGCGGCGGCGGCGAACGACAGGGTCGGCAGGCCGGCGGGCAGCGCTGCGACCGACAGGGCCAGGACCAGCGCGAACACCGCGACGGGCCAGAGGCGGCGGACGGCGAGCGGCAGTCCCGTGCCGGCGATGACGAGGCATTCGGCCGGGCCGGGCGGCACGGCCTCGCCAGGGGCGCCGGCACTGGCCGTCCCCAGCAGGATCAGCGTGTACGCGACGGCGAACGCGGCGTCCAACGCGATGAGCTGACGGCGGTCCAGCCGTCTGGTCAACAGGGCACGCAACTCCGATTCCGGCACGTGCCGACCGTAACGGCGCCGACGCCCGGTCGCCTCCGGCCGCGGCATGTCATCCCCAGGTAGGACAAGCCCGCGCAGAGCCGAGCGCCCTCACCCCCTGGCCGCAGGTGTGTTTTCGGCTCGTGCTCCGATGTCTGACCGCGCCATGACACGCGACCGTTGGCGGCATGATCGAAGTACGTGAGCTGACGAAACGCTACGGCCCGACCACGGCCGTGGACGGGCTGTCGTTCCAGGTCTCCCCCGGCACCGTGACGGGCTTCCTCGGGCCGAACGGCGCGGGCAAGTCCACGACCATGCGCGTGCTGCTCGGCCTGGCGGCGCCCACCTCGGGCGCGGCGCTGGTCAACGGCCGACGCTACGCCGAGCTGCGCCGTCCCCTGTGCGAGGTGGGGGCGCTGTTGGACGCGACGGCCGTGCACGGCGGCCGCACCGCCTACGACCACCTGCGCTGGCTGGCGCGCAGCAACGGCATCGGCGTGCGCCGGGTGGCGGAGGTGCTGGAACAGGTCGGTCTGGCCGGGGTGGCGCGCAAGCGCGTCGGCGGCTTCTCCCTGGGCATGAAGCAGCGGCTGGGCATCGCGGCGGCGCTGCTGGGCAACCCCGGCGTGCTGGTGCTGGACGAGCCCGTCAACGGCCTCGATCCGGACGGCGTGCGCTGGATCCGCCGGCTGCTGCGCGCGCTCGCCGCCGAGGGGCGGGCCGTGCTGGTCTCCAGCCATCTCATGAGCGAGATGGAGATGACCGCCGACCGCCTCGTCATCGTCGACCGGGGGCGCCTCATCGCCGACACCTCCGTGAAGGAGCTGGCCGCGCGGTTCCAGCGCGGCGTCCTCGTCCGGTCGCCGCGGCAGGGCGAGCTCTTCGGCGCGCTGGCGGCGGCGGGCGCGAGCGTGGACGTGCTGCCCGACGGCGGACTGTCGGTGAGCGGGCTGGACGTCGCCCGCATCGGCGAGCTGGCCGCCGCGCGGGGGATCCCGCTGCACGAGGTGAGGCCGCGCGGCGCCTCCCTGGAGGAGGCGTACATGCAACTGACCGGCGGGGACACCGCCGGCCTCGCCGCCGAGGGGGCGCGGCCGTGAGCGGGGCGCTCGCCGCCGAGTGGACCAAGCTGCGGTCCGTCCGCTCCACGTACTACGTGCTCGCCGTGGTCGCGGCGACGCCGCTGGCGGCGGCGCTGATGGCGTGGAACGGCGCGCACGCGTGGGACGCGGGGACCGCGGAGCAGCGCGCGGCCTGGGAGCGGTCCCAGCCGCTGGAGGCGATGTTCCTGCCGTTCGTGCAGCTGAGCGCGGCGGTGCTCGGCGCCATGGCGATCACCTCGGAGTACGCGACGGGGATGATCCGCACCAGCCTGACGGCCGTGCCGTCCCGGTCCGCCGCGCTGGCGGCCAAGGCGGCGGCCGTGGCCGGGCCGGTGCTCGCCGCCGGGTTCGCCGCGGTGTCCGCCACGCACGGCATCGTGCGGCTGATCATCGGTGACCGTCCGCTGGGCGACTACGACGCGCCGTTCCTGGACTCGGTGCCGCTGCTGCTGTCGCTGGGGCTGTCGGTGGGCGCCGTGGCACTGGTGGGCCTGGGCATGGGCGCGGTGTTGCGTTCCACGGCCGGCGCCATCGTCACCGTGTGCGCGCTGCTGTTCG
Organism: Actinomadura sp. NBRC 104425; assembly: GCF_030269545.1. Taxonomy (GTDB): domain Bacteria; phylum Actinomycetota; class Actinomycetes; order Streptosporangiales; family Streptosporangiaceae; genus Spirillospora; species Spirillospora keratinilytica. Next base: position 73,489 of record NZ_BSTN01000031.1, read on the forward strand.
TGTTGCCCGTCGTGGCGGCGTTCCTGCCGTCCCCCTGGGACGAGCGTCTGGCCGGTGTGCTGATGCCCGACCTCGCCATGCAGCTGGCGGGGGCGGCCGAAGATCCGCTGCTGCCGCCCATGGGGGCCTTCGCGGTCATGGCCGCGTACGTGGTGGCCGCTCTGGGAGCCGGTGCCGTACTGCTTGTGAGGAGGGACGCATGACGAACACGGCCCCCGGAGTCACCGTGGGGAGGGTCCTCGCGGGCGAGTGGCTCAAGCTCCGCACGCTCCGCTCCACGTTCTGGACCCTGGCGGCGGCGGTCGCGTTCGTTGGGCTGGCCGCCCTGCTCGCCTGGTACTCCGCCCACGTCTGGGACGGCCTCCCCCCGCAGCGGCGGGAGCGGTTCGCGCTGTCCCCGCTGGAGGATGTGACGTCGTGGGCGGTGTCGCTGTGCATGGCCGTCCTGGGTGTGCCGGCCGCCACGTCCGAGCACCGCACCGGCACGATCCGCGCGACGTACCTCGCCGTGCCGCGGCGCGGGACGGTGCTGGCGGCCAAGGCCGCCGTGGTGGGCGCGGTGGCGCTGGCCGCCGGACAGGTCACGGTGTTCGGTGCGTTCCTGGCGTCCGCGGCGATCATCGGCGACCGGCCGATCACCGGCCAGCACCTGGTGCTCGCCGACCAGGCGGCGCACCTGCTCGCCGCCGGTCTGTCGGTCGCGGTGTTCGCCCTGCTGGGCCTGGCCCTCGGCGTCCTGCTGCGCTCGACGGCCGGCGCCATCGTGGTCGTCGTGCTGCTGTGGCACGTCGTGCCGCTGCTGGTGGCCAACCTGCCCGCGCCGTGGGACGGGCGGATCGGCTCGTTCATGCTCGCCGGCCTGCCCGGCCAGGTGGCCGAGGGGGCCGGCGCGCCGTCGGTCTACGGGGATCTGCTGGCTCCGCCGGCGGCGCTGGCGGTGCTGCTGGCCTACGCGGCGGTTCCGCTGGCCGCCGCCGCGGTCGCGGCCTGCCGCCGCGACGCCTAGCTGTACTGACCATGGACGTTGGTGACGGCGACACAGCTGGATGATCTTGAAATGGGGAGGACCTCCTGGCGTGGTGTGAGTCGACGAAACTTCGCACCACCCGCCGGGAGGTCCTCGTGCCCC
>NZ_BSTN01000032.1 GCF_030269545.1 Actinomadura sp. NBRC 104425
CCCCGCCCCGAACCACCGACCGACCTGACCGGCGCGGCCGAATCGTCCACGACCCTGCATCCCGACGCGGTCGCCTGGGACGACTACGACGCCTCATTCGCGGTCGGGCTGCGGCTGCCCGAGGTGGCCCGAAGGTTCATCGACGCCGACGACGGCACCGACGACTTCACCTTCTGGGCGTTCGCCAGCCAGTCCTGGGCATGCGTGCAGGTCGCCGAGGGCGCCACCGCGCACCGGGTGCTCCAGTACGGACCGCGCCGCCTGTGGGAGGAGATCGAGGCCGCCTACCGGTGGTGGGAAGAGATCGGGCGGCCGCCGACCGACCGGTTCGGCGTCGCCGTCCACCCCGACCGCCAGTACGTCTACCTCGATTCGCCCGACAACCCGGTCTGAGGCCGGAACCCGCGGCCGCAGGTTCCGGCCAGCACGACAAAGCCGCCCCCGCACCTCCTCGGAGGGCGGGGGCGGCGCCCTGCGGATAACTTCGGACCTCCCCGCGTACGCGGGGCCGACCGTGGCAGGGACGAATCGCTGGTGAAGACGGCAGGACCATCCCCGCGTGCGCGGGGCCGACACGTACGCGCCGGCGCACGTGAGGCCGCGTAGCGGACCATCCCCGCGTGCGCGGGGCCGACACTTGCTGACCTGGAAGTCTACGGCGGCAACAGCGCGTTTTCATTTAGTTGGATTTTTGGACGGTGTGCGAGCATCCGGGGGTGTGGTGCGTCCAGGTCGACGCCCGTGCGCCGGCCCAAGGCGCCGCCACGTCGGCGGCCTTCTCGGCAGGTGGCTACCGGGTGATGCTCGGCTGGCCGTGAGCGGCCTCTTCTGCGGAGGCGGGCCGCGCGGACCGCTGCGCGCGGTGGCTTGGGTCCCTCATACAGTGCGACTCGCCCGGCGCGCCTCGCCCCACAAGCCTCGCGGAATCGGTACGGTCGCCGTTAGGTCGCTGCGCTCCGCTCGTCAGGGCGGGCTGTAAGTGGCCTAAAAGCAACGACGACGACTCGTCGCCCATCCGGGTGGCGCCGGATGAACAGCGACTCGTCGCCGTCGTTCGCGGGGAGCCGAGCTGACTGCCAGGAAAGCTCGAGCCCCGCTGCCCCATCGGTAACCACACCAACCGAGGAGGCTGTCTTGAGGGTACCCGCTATGCCGGGCCCGTCGACGGCAGACACGCCCGTTGAGGCCGCACGTTTCGTTCCGGACGCGCACGCGCCGATCCGGCTCTCGCCCCCGCTGCCGACGCCATTTCGGTCTTCACCAGCGAAGTTGCCGTCTTCACCGGCGAATCGACAGTGCCTCGTGGCACTCTGGCCCTGCGGTCGTACGTCACGTCGGAAAGGAGCCGCCCTGGACGTCGCCCTTGAATGAGAAAAGCGCCCCAGAGGGGCGCTTCCCAACAACTGAATCATCGGCCTGCTCAGTGTCCGGATGACCGGCCAAATCCTCTGGACGCTGATTGGGACCGACGGCCCGGCCTCCTGACGTGGCGCTCCAACAGGAGCCCGACTCAACGCCCTGACAGGAGCTCGACCTCAGGGGCCCGACCTCAGTCTGACAAGAGCCAGACTTCACACTTGGAGCCGACGATAGCACGTAGTCGCCGGGTCGGCCTAGCACGCTCTGAAACCGAGGGCGGCCAGGCCGCCTTGAACCTCGTTTCCGCAGGTGTTCCCTGCGAGCGGCCGCCGACACGCGGCCGCGGTCTGCGCGTGCCCGGCGCGGATGCGGCCGCGCAGGCCTGGGCGCGCATCACCGTGCCCTACATCGCGCAGCGGCCGGTGATGCGGCGCAGCCCCGACGGCGGCGTGACGTTCCCCAGGAGTTCGTCCAAGGGGTACCGGTACGAGGTCGCGATCCAGGCGCGGCTGCCGAACCGGCCGACGACGGTGCCGACGTTCGACGTCCACACCGGTACGGGGCGGCTGCTGGTGCTGGACCTGGACGCCGGTCGCGTGCCCGCCGAGGCGGCGGCCGACCGGGCGGGTCATGTCGGCGCGGTGGCCGACCGGGCGGTCGCGCTGATCGAGGAGTGCGGCGGCCGGGCGCTGGTGGACCGCTCGCCGAGCGGCGGGGCGCACGTGTACGTGCTGTGGTCGGCGCCGCGCCCGTTCCACGAGCTGCGGACTTTGGCCAGGGCGCTGGCGTTGCGGTTCGCGCCGGTGGTGGACACCTCGCCGATGGAGAACAGCGACGGGCAGATCCGCGGCCCGGGCGCCCCGCACAAGAGCATGGGCGGGCGCCTGACCGGGTTCATGACGCTGACCTGCAGCGTGGAGGAGGCCGAAGCGATCTGCTCGCGCCCGTGCGGGCCGCGGGTGTGGGAGGGGCTGCACGTCGAGCTGGCCGCCGAGCTGGCGGAGCTGGCCGGCGGCCGCACGGTGGTGGCCAGTCACCCGGACGCCCCGCAGGCGCCGCTGGACGCCAACGGGGAGCCGTATCGGCTGCGTCGCGGCGGCCGGACGGCGATCCGCGCGGATTTGGAGGAAACCGCCCGCACGGGCGTGTTCGATCGGGCACGCTATGTAAGCAGCTCCGAGGCCAGGCAGGCCGTGTTGTCGAGTGCGGCCGCGCGCGGCTGGCGCTTGGAGCAGGTGCGCGCACGGCTCGCGCCCGGCGGCGAGTGGGCCGCCATCTCCGGCTGGTGGCGCGACGACGCCTTGCTGACCGCCGAGTGGACCAAGGCCGTCGCCTTCGCCATGCCCCTCTCCGACGCGCCCGCGAAAACACCTGCCGCGCGAGAACTGGGGGATTCTGTCCGTGGCCGCAACACTAGGGGGATCAAGATCACGCCCCCCGGTCCCCAACGGGTTCTCGGGCAACCTCATTCCCTCACGACCTGTACGCGCAGGCCTCAGCCGTCACGGACCGCGGAGAAGCACCGGACCAGGGGCCTTTACTTTGTCAAGCCCGGGGGCTGGGGGGGTACGGAGGTCCGGTCGCCTGTGCCGTGGCAGGCGCGCGAGTACCAGCGCATCCGCACCTGGTGGCAGGCCGTGCGGATCGTCGAGCGGCTGCTGGAGCTGGAATGGGCCGGGAAGGCCCTGACCTACCGGGCGATCCTGCGGGCGATCGGCGCGGCCGCGCAGATGTCCGGCTCCACCGTGGTGGAGTTCGGCACCCGGCAGCTGGCGTACATGGCCGGCGGGATCGACCACACCACCGTAGCGCGGGCGCTGCAGCAGCTGCGCCAGGGCCCTTACGCCCTCATCGACCTGGTCCAGGACGCCCGCGGGACCCGCGCCGACGTCTACCAGCTCGTCGTCCCCGACGCCGTCGCGGCCGACGCCGCCTGGCGGTCCTGGCGCGCGGGCCGTATCGAAGCCCTGCACCCGTGCTTCCGCGTCCTCGGCCTGCCCGCCGCGTTCGCCTACGAGGCCCTGGCGGGCGGCGAAGTGACGGCGTCCGAACTGTCGACCGCGGCGCTGCTCCCCCGCAGCACCGCCTACGACGCGCTCCGCACGCTCGCCGAACACGGCCTGGCCGAACGCACCGCCGACGGCCGCTGGCGCCGCGGCGACGCCGACCTGGACGCCGTCGCCGCCGCCACCGGAGCCGACGACCTCGCCGCCGCCCAGCTCGACGGCCACCGCCGAGACCGCCGCGAATGGTACGCCTTCCTCGGCATCGTCCGCGACGTCCAACGGGCCGCCGGAAACGGGGCCCACCGGCCCGTGGCCGCCGCGGACGGCGGGCGAAGAAGACCCGGGCGAAGACGACCGGGCGGCGGCATGCGCAGGCTCGCCCCGCGCTGGCTGGTCCCCCCGCCGCGAACCCGCCCCGTCACCGAAGCCGACCTGCCGAGGCCCGAAGAAGCCGACACCGAGTTCACCGTGCTGCGCCGGCAGTACGCTGCGGCCGGTGCGCTTTCGCAGCGGCCGCTCGTGCCCCCCGACGTGGCTGCGGCGATCCGCGACGACCTGGCCGTCATCGCCGCCGACGAAGACCACCTGCATGCCGAACGCCACGCGTACGAGGCGGAGCTGCAAGCCCTCCGCGAGGCCCGCGACGACCGAAGAGGACGGTCGTGGAGCGGATCGCGCGGTTCGTCGGCATCGTGACCGCGCCCGACGCGCAGCGCAGCATCGAGCAGGCGCGCCGGGTGCCCGACGGTCCCAGCGAGGGCGGCATCGAGGACCGCAAGGAGATGGTGGGCGTTCGGGGCAGGCAGCGCCCTGACCGGGGTGCCGCTGCTGCTGCGCCGGTCGTTCCGCCGCGGCGCGGCCCGGGCGGCGCGGCGATGACCGGACGCCTGGCGGTGCTCGCCGCCGCACTGCTGCTCACCCCCGCCGCCCGGGCCCGCAGCACGAGGAGAACGCGATGCCGGTCGCGCGAGGTCGCACGCGCCGTGCACCCGGCCGGGGCGTTGCTGTAGGTCGCCGCTCGCGGCTCTTCTCTCACGACCCCTGCGTTCTGAGAGTCGGTTGCGCGTGGCATCTCCCACCAGGCCGCCGCGCAACCCAACGTTTCTGGGACGGCAGCGAGGTGCCGACCTGTGATCGGCACCTCGCAACGGTTGTCGGTTGGGTCAGCAGCAGCCTGCGGCGGCGCCGGCGGCCGTCTTGTGCGCGGCGGTGTCGGCGGGGTCCGGTGCGCAGCAGGTCGAGTCGTCGGCCTTGTCGAGGGTGTCGGCGTCGCCCTTGACCACGTACACCTCCCAGGGCTCGCCGCCGGGGCCGGTGACCCAGACCTTGTCCTGCAGGGCGTAGCAGCAGGCGGTGTCGTTCTCCTCCAGGGTGACCAGGCCGGACGCCTTCAGCCGCTCGGCGGCGTCGCTGACCTGGGCCGAGTCCTCGACCTCCACGCCCAGGTGGTCCAGGCGGGTGGCGTCCTCGCCGGCGCCTTCGATCAGGACGAGCTTGAGCGGGGGCTCGGCGATGGCGAAGTTGGCGTAGCCGGGACGGCGCTTGGCCGGTTCGGTGCCGAACAGCTTGGTGTAGAAGGCGACCGAGGCCTCCAGGTCGGGTACGCGCAGGGCCAGCTGGACACGGGACATGAGCTTCCTCCTGTGCATCGACGATCCGACTTCTGATTCGACGAATGTCTAACCAGTGATGCCCTCAGGTTGCGCCAGTATCTAGATGGATGTCAAATTAGAGATATGTCGAAGCAACAGCTGTCGGTCGTGGACACCCCGGTCATCGATCCCGCCCCGGACGCCGCGGCCGATCCCGCCTCTGGCGCGGGGGTGTGCTGCTCGCCGCTGGCGTGTGCGCCGCTGGGAGCCGAGGAGGCCGCCGAGCTGGCGCCGTTGTTCAAGGCGATCGGTGACCCGGTCCGGTTGCGGCTGCTGTCGCTGATCGCCTGCCACGAGGGCGGCGAGGCGTGCGTGTGCGAGCTGACCGACGCCTTCGACCTGACCCCGCCGACCATCAGCCACCACCTGAAGGTGCTCAAGCAGGCCGGGCTCATCGACTCCGAACGGCGCGGCACGTGGGTGTACTACTGGGTGAACCCGCAGGTGCTGCAGCGCCTGTCGGTGATCCTGGGGCCGCGCGTCGCCGCGGTGGCGTCCCAGTGAGCGCGCCGGCGGATGAGGGCGCGGCGGCCGGTGAACAGTGCATTCGGGCCCATGGCATCCGGTGCGGGCGGGATGGTGCGGTTCCCGCCGAAGATCGGCCCGGCCGCGCTGTATGGACTGCTGTTCACGATCGTGATCCTCTTCGCCTTGCAGGGCGAGGCGATCACCTCCCGCCCGTGGGACGTGGCACGGATCGCGCTGCCGCTGCTGGTGTACTTCGCGGTCATGTGGGCGGGCTCCTACGCGTTGGGCCGCGTCCTCGGCCTGGGATATGAGCGGACCGCGACGCCGGCGTACACCGCCGCGGGCAACGACTTCGAGCCGGCCATCGCGGTCGCCATCGCCACCTTCGGGAGCACCTCCGGTCAGGCGCCGGCCGGTGTCGTCGGCCCGCTCATCGAGGTCCCCGTCCTGGTCGCCCTGGTCTACGTCTCCCTGGCACTACGCCGCCGCGCGTCCAGCGGCACCGCCGGCGGTGCCACGGCCTCCACCGGATCGGAGCAGCCCCATGCCCGCACGTGAGGACCAATCCCCACACGACATCCCTTCCTCGCTCTCCTCGTCGTGCCGGGACACCGAAGAGTGCCGCCTGCTGGACGTGCACGCCGCCCTCGGTCACGCCGCCACCGACCTGGCCCGCCGCCGCGCGCGGGTGTTCTCACCCGAGACCGTGGATGCGGTGGTCACCGACGTCCTGTGACCTGCTGGACGGAACCGCCCGCATCCGCACCCACCTGCCGGTGCCGGCCGCGCGGTTCGCCGCCGACCGGCTGCGCGCCGCCTCCCCCGCACCCATGCTCACGCCCGAGCCCGTGCTCAAGGAGAAGCCGTGTCCGAAATCCCCGAGGTGCTGTTCGTGTGCGTCCACAACGCCGGACGCTCCCAGATGGCCGCCGCCCTGCTGGACCACCACGCCGCCGGACGGGTCCGCGTCCGCTCGGCGGGGTCCGCGCCCGCCGACCAGATCAACCCCGCCGTCGCCGCGGTGATGAACGAGATCGGCCTGGACCTGTCCAAGGAATTCCCCAAGCCGCTGACCAGCGAGGCCGTCCAGGCCGCCGACGTGGTCGTCACCATGGGCTGCGGCGACGCCTGCCCCATCTTCCCCGGCAGGCGCTACCTGGACTGGCAGCTGCCCGACCCCGCCGGCCGCCCGATCGAGGAGGTCCGCCCGATCCGCGACGAGATCGACCGCCGGGTGCGCGCCCTGCTCGCCGAACTCGTCCCCGCCCACTGACACCCAAACACAGGACAACCCCCACATGGAAACCATTGACGCTCTGGTGATCGGCGGCGGCCAGTCGGGGCCGGCCGCCGCCCACGCCCTGCGCGCCGCCGGGCTGGCCCCGGTCATCGCCGAGGCCTCCGACCGGCCGGTCGGGTCGTGGCCGCGCTACTACGACAGCCTCACCCTGTTCTCCCCCGCCGCGACGAGGTCGTGGACTACCTGCAGCGCTACGCCGACCGCCTGGACGCCGACATCCGCACCCGCACCCGTGTGCAGTCCGTCACCGCCGACGGCCCGCACTACATCGCCCACCTGACCGGCGACCGGACGCTTGCGGCGCGGGTGGTGGTGGCCGCCACCGGCGGCTTCTCCCGGCCCCACCGGCCCGCCCTGGCAGGCCTGGACACCTTCACCGGCACCGTGCTGCACGCCGCCGACTACCGCACCCCCGCACCGTTCGCCGGCAAACGCGTCATCGTGGTCGGCGCGGGCAACTCAGCGGTGCAGATCGCCGCCGAACTGGCCGACCACGCCCGCGTCACGCTGGCCACCCGAGACCCGATCAAGTTCGTCCCGCAGCGCCCGCTCGGCCGCGACCTGCACTTCTGGTTCCGTGTCACCGGCATCGACGCTCTGCCCATCGGACACTGGGTCGCACGGACCAAGGGAAGACCGCCGACCGTCCCGGTGTTCGACGACGGCCGCTACCGCGCCGCGCTGGTCGCGGGGCGCCCGGACCGGCGGCCGATGTTCACCGGCATCGACGGGCCCACCGTCACCTGGCCCGACGGCACCCGCGAGGACGTGGAGGTGATCCTGCCGGCCACCGGCTACCGCCCCGACCTGGACTACTTGGCCCCGCTCGGCGCGCTCACCGGCGACGGCCACCCGCTGCACAAGGGCGGGCTGTCGACCACCTGCCCAGGAGTGGGGTACGTCGGGCTGGAATGGCAACGCAGCCTGTCCTCGGCCAGCCTGCGCGGCGTCGGCCGCGACGCCGCCCACATCGCCCCCCGCCTGGCCGCCCACGCCCGCACCCGGCACCCCCGCCCCCGCTCGTCAGCCGCGTCGTAGCCGGGCAGGCAGGCACAGCCGGTGCTGCGCCGGCCCGGCAGGCGACCCGGATCCACCAGCGACCACCAGCCGCGACCCGCGTGCGGCGCGGTCGCCCCTCGCAGGCCGGCCCTCGCTCCGGCCCCCGGTGGCGGTGCGCGGCGACCTGGTGCAGCGCCGCGGTGCAGGTGCGGCAGGCGCCCGCGTCCGGCACCGCCGGCGGCGCGAGCCTCCCGGCTGCTTGGGCCGCGCCGCACCGCGTACCCGACGCGCTGCCCCCGCCGCACCGAATGGGGTGCGGCCGGGCCCGCGGTCCTGCTCCGCTCGGCAGCCGCCCGGCACCTGGACGGAACGCCGGATGCCGGCGGGAGCGGCGGCCGGAGTGCTGCGGAGGGGCACCGCACGGGCGTCGCCGCGTTCGTTCACGGTCGTTCGATGAGCACGCGGCGGGCGTGCGCGGGGGACACCGTCGCGTCCGGTTCGGGGGTTTATTTTCTTTTCGTCCCCCCGGTAGGGTCGTCTCCTTCGCGGAGCACGTTCGATGGACGGAAGGCGGCCGCTGTGGCGCTCGTCGGCCTGGTCCGGGTCAGCACCGACCTGCAGAAGACCCAGCGGCGGCACGACGCCCCGGATCAGATCTGCCGGAGGGCGGCCGAGGAGAACAGCGGCGGCAGGCCCGCCACCGAGGACCGGCCCGCAACGCCGGAGGCGCTGTTACACATCCGCGGCGACGGCATGCTGACCGTCCGAAAGGCCGACCGCCTCGCAGGGCCGATCGTCCTCGACAACCTGTTCCGGCGCGGCATCGCGGCCGTTGAGCCCCTGGCCTTGGCTCTGCCGGATGACCGGCGCCGCGGCATCGTCTCCGAGACCGGGGACGGTCGGGAAGCGACCCGCAGCCGGGACCGGGTCGGCGGCCGCCGCCCGGTGGTCGACGGCGACAAGCGCGCTGCGATTCCGGCTCGCCGCGCGCGTGGAGGGGTCATCCGCGCCGTCGCGGCCGGAGTGAAGGTCCCGGTCGGTGTCGTGCACACCTTGGCGAGAGAGCGAACGGCCGGGCGGGCGCCTGCGACGTCGAATGCCGAGGGAGGTTCCGGCGAGGTGCCACGTTGTCTGTGAAAGCGGCGCCGCCGAGCCCGGAGTCGGCCCGGCGTTGGCCGATGCTGGCGATCTGCTGCATGAGCGTGTTCGTCGTCGGCATCGACATGACGATCGTGAACGTGGCTCTGCCGGTGATCCAGCGCGGCTTCGACGCGTCGGTCAGCGGCCTGCAGTGGATCATCGACGCCTACACGCTGGCGCTCGCCTCCCTGCTGCTGATGTCGGGGTCCGTGGCCGATCGCGTCGGCCGCCGCCGCGCGTTCCAGACGGGACTGGTGCTGTTCTCGGCGGGGTCGCTGCTGTGCTCGCTGGCGCCGAGCCTGGACTGGCTGATCGCCTTCCGCGCTGTGCAGGCCGTCGGCGGCTCGCTGCTGAACCCGGTGGCGCTGGCGATCATCGTCAACGTCTTCCCCGACCCCCAGGACCGGGCACGTGCGGCCGGGGTGTGGGGATCGGTGGGCGGGCTGAGCCTGGCGGCCGGTCCCGTTCTGGGCGGCTTCCTGGTCAGCGGTCTGGGCTGGCGGTCCATTTTCTGGATCAACGTCCCGGTCGGGGTGGCGGCGATCGCGCTGACACGTCGCTTCGTGCCCGAGTCCAGGTCTGTGCGTCCCCGCAGCCTGGATCCCCTCGGGCAGGTGCTCGCCGTCCTGCTGATGGTCTCGACCACAGCCGCCGTCATCGAAGGACCGCGGCTGGGATGGGGCTCCGGACCGATCATCGCGCTGCTGGCGGGTGCGGTGGCATCTGCGGCGGTGCTGCTGGTGGTCGAGCGCCGTCTCCGCGAGCCCCTGATCGACATGCGGTTGTTCCGCAATCCGCCGTTCTGCGGGGCCGTTCTCATCGCACTGGCCTACTCGGCCAACCTCGGCGGCTTCCTGTTCCTCAACACCTTGTACCTGCAGAACGTCCGCGGCGAGAGCGCCGTGGGGGCGGGGGTGCGGACGGTTCCGATGGCCATCGCGTTAGCGGTGTTCTCCACCGTGTCCGGTCGGCTCATCGCGGCGAAGGGGCCCCGGCCGCCCCTCGTGCTGGCCTCCGTCCTGCTGACGGCCGGGGCGTCGATGTTCCTGCGGCTCGACGCGCATACTCCGTTCGCCTACCTGGTCGGCGGCTACATCGCCGTCGGCGCCGGAATCGGACTGGCCTCCGGGCCGGTCACCACCGTCGCCATGTCGGGTCTGCCGGCCGACCGGGCGGGCATGGCCGGAGCCCTGACCGCCGCCAGCCGCCAGTTCGGCTCGGCCGCCGGCGTCGCCGTGACCGGATCGATCATCGCCGCCCATGCCGATACCGCCTTCGTGGCCGCCGGCCACGTCGCCTGGTCCACTCTCGCCGGCTGCGCCGCGACGATGCTGCTGACCGGCGTGGTCTCGACCAGCCGATGGGCGACACAGGTCGCGCGGCGCAACTCCGAGCTGAGGTTGTGACGACGCCGCCGTCGAGGCGCCGGGGGCGTCCCGCTTCCTGAGAGCAGTCGTGGAAGGAGCGCAGGTCGGCGCCCCATCAATCATCTAGTTCTTGCCGCCACCGCTGTTGATCTTGGCCCAGTGTGCCTGCACCTGGTCCCACCACTGGGCGCGCAGCGCCTCGATGTGGCGAGCGGCCCTGCGCCCGATCCAGTCGGGCAGCAGCGCCTCCGGCAGTTGCGGGTCGCGGAGGGGGAAGCGCTGCCATTCGCTCACCATGCGCACGTGGGTGAAGAGCATCTCGTCGCCGGGTGCCGGGCGCAGGCCCGTGATGGCGTCGAGCACCTTCTTGTAGTGCTCCTCGAGCGCGGCGAGGTCCCAGCCCTCCTCGACGATCCTCTCCTCGGGGATCCCGACGTCGCCGACCCTTCCCACGAAGGAGATGGTGTGCTCTCGCAGCTCCAGTTGGTCGATGAGGCCGGCCACCTCGGCGCTGCGTTCCGGGTGTGGGCTGACCCAGACGCCCGAGGCCGGGTTGCCGAAGCCGGCCCAGGTGAGACCGGAGTAGAGCTTCTTGCGGGTGGTGCGGTGGGTGTGCGGGATGGTGACCAGGAGCGTGAGCCAAGTCCCGTTCCAGTTGCTGAACGGGTCGCTCATCGAACGGACGCGGGGTGAGCCCTCCTCGAAGATGCGCTTGCCCCGCTCGGTCAGCGACCAGCGCACCTCACGGCCGTGGCGCTCGCCCTCGATCCACCCGGATGACGCCGCGCGGGCGATGGCCTGCCTGGCCGTCTGCTCCTCGATCCCGAGCCCTTTGAGCACGTGCAGCAGAGACGAGGTCCAGACGGGCTTGCCATTGGGCCAGACGAACTCGCCGAGGACCGTCAGGAGCAGCGATCGGGCGCTTCCCGGAGCCAGGCTGGAGAAGTCGGACTTGAGGGATACCGACGTGCCCGTCGCTGCGTCCCGGCCGCTCATCACTCGCTCCCCCCATGCCGCAGGTGGCCACATGCCCTGACCGGTACTGCTGCGGCATGCTACTTGACGATCACATTGCAATCTCACTCGGCACGGACGGACCGCTTGGCGCGCCGTTCCAACAGGGCGGCCACCGACTCCTTGTAGTCCGGCGTCTGCATGTGCCGTCCGATCAGTTCCTTGCTCTCCTCGACCGCCGCCGCGGGGTCGTGTCGGAGTAGGTCGGACCAGATCTGGCGCTTGGCCGCTGTCACCGCGGCGGGGGAGGCGGCGGCCAGCAGCCGCGCGTAGTCGTAGACCGCGTCCATGAAGCCTTCGCGGGGGAGCACCTTGTTGAACAGCCCCGTGTGCCGCAGTTCGGCGGCCGTCGCAACCCGCCCGGTGAGGATCAGGTCCGCCGCGTGGGTCACGCCCATCAGCCGGGGGAGGATCCACGACAGGCCGTACTCGGCGGGCAGCCCGATCCTGGCGGCGACCGTGGTGATCTTAGCGTCCTCCACGGCGAACCGCAGGTCGCAGAACGCGGCCAGGGCGACGGCGATGCCGGCGCACGAGCCGTTGATCGCCGCGATCATGGGCTTTCGCAGCCCGAGTTGCCAGGCCATGTCGGAGTCGAACTCCGGGCGGACCCCGTACCCCGGGCGGTCGGCGTTCTTTGACAGGGCCGGGTCGTAGTGGTCGGTCCTGGTGTAGTGGTCCAGGGCCTTGTAGTCGGCGCCGCCGCAGAAGACGTCGCCCTCACCGGTCAGCACGATGACCCGCACCGCGGGGTCTTCGTCCAGCCTGGCGCAGATCCAGCGGTACTCGTCGTGCATGCGCCCGGTCCAGGAGTTGGCCCGTCCGGGCCGGGAGAGCCACAGGGTCGCGATGCCATCACCGTCGATGTCGTAACGAGTGACTTTCAGCTCCATCGATGCTCCTCGGGGCGCAGGGTTGTCGCCGTTCCGGCACACCCTTACTCTATACACATCAAGGTACTTAGGCATCTTGCGTGTAGAATGATCGGCCCTCAGACCCAGACGTCGCGCCGACGGGCGCCGATACATGGCGGGTGTTCATGAATCCCCTGATGACGATCAATGGCGAACGCGTGTCTGCGGACAAGCGGATCGGTGTGATCAACCCGGCGACGGGCGCGGAGTTCGCCACGGCGCCCGACGCCTCACGTGAGCAGATGGACCGGGCGGTCGCCGCCGCCGTCGCCGCCGGCCGGGAGTGGGCGCGCGATGAGGGACGGCGAGTAGAGGCGCTCAAGGCCGTCGCCGACGCGATCGACGCCAACGTCGAGGAGCTCTCCTCGATCCTCACCAGCGAGCAGGGCAAGCCCCTGAGCGCGGCCGCCTACGAGGTGGGGGAGACGGCGCGCTGGATCCGCGCCGCGGCTGACCTGGAACTGCCTCGCGAGACGATCGTGGACAACGCCTCCGTCCGCACGGAGCTGCTCCGCCGTCCGTTCGGGGTGGTGGCCGCGATCACGCCCTGGAACTTCCCGCTCCTGCTCCTCGGCTGGAAGCTCGGCCCGGCGCTGCGTGCCGGCAACACGATGGTGCTCAAGCCGTCGCCGTACACGCCGCTGGCGACGCTGCGCGTCGGTGAGATCGTCCAGGAGGTCCTGCCTCCGGGCGTGTTCAACGTGGTGAGCGGTGGCGACGAGCTCGGCGCCTGGCTCACGACCCACCCCGACGTACGGAAGATCAGCTTCACCGGCTCGGTCGCCACCGGCAAGCTCGTGGCCGCGGCGGCGGCCCCGGACCTCAAGCGCTTCACGCTGGAGCTCGGCGGGAACGACGCCGCGATCATCCTCGACGACGCCGACCCGGCCGCCATCGCCAAGGGCGTCTTCTGGGGCGGCTTCATCAACTGCGGCCAGATCTGCGCAGGGATCAAGCGCGTCTTCGTCCCCGAGCACATGCACGACGACGTTGTGGAGGCCATCGCCGCGCGGGCGCGTTCCGTGCGCATGGGGCCGGGCACCGATCCCGGCGTGCAGCTCGGGCCCATCCAGAACAGGATGCAGTTCGACCGAGTGAGCGGGCTGGTCCGGGAGGCCCTCGACTCGGGGGCGACCGCCGTGGCGGGCGGCAGGCCGATGGACCGGGACGGCTACTTCTTCGAGCCCACCATCCTCACCCGCGTCCGCGAGGGCATGCGCATCGTGGACGAGGAGCAGTTCGGTCCCGCGATGCCGGTGCTCACCTACAAGACCCTGGACGAGGCGATCGAGCGCGCCAACGCCACCGAGTACGGGCTGTCCGGCTCGGTTTGGAGCAGCGACGTCGAACGCGCGACCAAGGTCGCCGAGCAGCTCGACTGCGGGACGGCCTTCGTCAACGACCACCTCGCCCTGTCGCCCGACGTCCCCTTCGGCGGCTCGAAGTGGAGCGGCATCGGCGTCGAGAACGGCCCGTGGGGGCTGGAGGAGTTCACCCAGCTGCAGGCCGTCCAGCGGCCGCAGGTTTGAGAGGTTCGCCATGGACTTCGGACTGACCGAGGACCAGACCGCGCTGCGCGAGGCGGTACGCAAGCTGGCGCGCAAGGAGATCGCGCCGGGCTACCTGGAGCGCGCCAAGCAGACCGCCTTCCCGTGGGAGGTCCACCGCCGCGTCGCCGACCTCGGCGTCCTCGGCCTGCTGGCGGGACCGGACTACAACCCGCTGGACGAGGAGGACTTCGTCGCGGCGGGCCTGGCGGTGGAGGAGCTCGCCTACGCCGACTTCAACGTCGCCAACGCCGTCATTCCCGTGATGCTCATGTCGGCCCTGATCAACGCATACGGCTCGGGGCGGGTGCGGCGGCAGTGGCTCGCGCCGCTGGTGGCGGGCCGGACGTATGTGTCCTTCGGGCTGACCGAGCCGGGCTCGGGGTCCGACGCCGCGGCGCTGCGCACCAAGGCGGTGGCCGACGGCGAGGGCTACCTGCTGTCGGGCGAGAAGACCTCGGTCACCATGCTCACCCACGCCAGTGCCATGATCGTGACGGCCCAGACGTACCGGGAGGGCGAGCGCCTCGGCGTCTCCGCCTTCCTGGTGGATCTGGACGCCTCCGGCATCAGCAAGTCCGACATCCCGGACACGGGGTGGCAGACGATGGGCCGCGGCGTCGTCCACTTCGACAACGTCCGGGTTCCCGCGGACGCTCTGATCGGCCCCGAGGGCTCGGCCTTTCGCAACGTGCTCAACGGCTTCGACTTCACCCGGCCGCTGCTCGCCCTCACCGGCATCGGCTGCGCCCAGGCGTGTATCGACGAGACGGCCGAGTACGTGCGCTCGCGGCAGGCCTTCGGCGCGCCGCTGGCCCGCTTCGAGGGGGTGTCCTTCCCGCTCGCGGAGCACACCACCACCTTGGAGGCGGCCCGTCTGCTGTGCTACTCCGCCCTGTGGCGGCGGACCAAGGGCATCAGGCACACCGCCGAGGCCGCCATGAGCAAGTGGTACGGCCCGCTCATGGCGAGCCAGGCGGTCAAGGACTGCCTGCTGCTGCACGGCCATTACGGGTATGCGCAGGAGTTCCCGTTCGAGCAGCGGCTCCGCGACGTCATGGCGGTCGAGATCGCCGACGGCACCGCGCAGATCCAGAAGGTCGTCATCGCCCGGGAGCGGTACGGCAAGGACTTCCTGCCCTACCAGAGATGACGCTGGGCCTCCCCGCCCTCGGGCGGGGAGGCCCAGCGGATAGAGCCGCAGACCTGCCTCGTCGCGCATCCGGGGGGGCGCGGCCCTGCGCGCAGAGCACGTTCAGGCCGGGCCGGCGTCTCCACCACCGCCGGGCCGGCATCTTGCCGAACGGGCCCAGCACGCTCAGCCGCCTTTCCCCGCGGGGCCGGCGTGACCGCAGAGGCGGTCGCGGCGCCGGCCCCGCACGGCCTGCTCGGTTCGGGCCGGCGGCCGGCGGACGCTCGGGCGAAAAGGGCGCTGGTGCGCGTGCGCGCTTCCGCCCGCCGGCCTGTGGGCGGGCGGAAGGAGCCGGGGTCGGGCTCGTCGAGCACCAGGGCGGGCGACGTGGGGGCGGCCGCTCCATGAGAGGCCGGCGCAGTGCGAGTGCCTCCCGTCGCTCTTCAACCCGCCGCCGATGAGCGTGTTGGTGCGCCGTCCGATGATGGCGTGGACGTCGACCGCGCGCGGGCCGTCGCCGGGCGGGGAGAGCGGGAGGCGGCGCACCCCGGGCGCCGCCTCTTCCGTACCGGGCTCGGTCCGGTCCGCATGTGCCTCTGGGGGCCGTTCTCAGAACCTCATGACGGCACGGGCGCCGCGCTCGGACAGGCAGTAGTCGACGGCCTCGTTGACCTTTTCGAAGGGGAAGACCTCGGTGACGAGCTCGTCGAGCTTGAGCAGCCCGGCCTCGTACAGGCCGATCAGACGCGGGACGTCCCGCTTGACGTCGGAGGACCCGTAGAGCGAGCCGCGGATCACCTTCTCGGTCATCACCACTCCGGTGAAGGCGGGGACTGAGACCCGGACATCCGGGCCGCCGGCCCCGACCAGCACGACCTGCCCCCCGCGCCGGGTCATCCGCACCGCGTCGTCGATCGTCTCCTGGCGGCCCACCACCTCGAGGGCGACGTCGACGCCTCTGCCGCCGGACACCGCCCGCACCTCTTTGGCGGTGTCACCGCCGGCCTTGATCGTGTGAGTGGCGCCGAGCCGCCGGGCGAGGTCGAGCCGCTCGTCGTGCATGTCCACGGCGATGACGATGCTCGCGCCGGCCATCCGGGCGCCCTGGACCGCGCTCAGGCCCACCCCGCCGCATCCGAGGACCGCGACGGTGTCGCCCACGCGGATGCCGGCGGTGTTGACGGCGGCCCCCCAGCCGGTCAGGACACCGCAGCCGATGAGCGCCGCCGACGTGAGGGGGATGGTGGCGGGAATCTTGATCGCCGACCGCGCCGGTACCACGCAGTGCCTGGAGAACGTGCCCAGCCCGGCCATCTGGTAGATGCCCCGGCCGCCGCGGCTGTAGCGGGTGCTGCCGTCGAGCAGCGCCCCCTTGCTGAAGGCGACACCGGCGGTCTCGCACAGCTGGGGCTGGCCCTTGACGCAGAAGAAGCACTCTCCGCACTGGGCGAGCCAGGAGAGGACGACCCGGTCGCCGGGGGCGAGGTCTGTGACCCCCGTGCCGACCTCCACCACCGTGCCGGCGCCTTCGTGGCCGAGCACCACCGGCATGGGGTTGGGCAGGTTCGCGGTGAAGACGGAGATGTCGGAGTGACAGACCCCCGTCGCGCCGATCTCGACCTTCACCTCGCCCGCGCGCGGGGCCTCGAGATCGACCTCGAGGATGCGCAGCGGCTGGTTCGGGCGCTCAAGTACGGCGGACTCGGTCATGGTCGGGCTCCTGGGGGCTGTTACGGCACTGGTCGCTTCGCTCATAATAGACAGACAAGGCAACTTAAGCACAAGCTATGTATTGTGTGGCGGGTGGGTCCGGCAGGAACGGGGCGCGCTGCCGCGGATTTCAGCGAGATGGGAAGTGGACATGCGAATCAAGGTGGACGGCTCGCTCTGCCAAGGGCACAACCGGTGCAGCGCTCTCGCACCTGATCTGTTCGTGCTCGACGACTTCGGCTTCGCCTCGCCGGCAGGAGACGGCGTCGTGCCGGAGGACCGGCGCGAGATCGCCCTGCTCGCGGTCGACAACTGCCCCGAGCTCGCCATCACCGTGGAGGACGACGATGCCTGAGGGCCCCGCGACCGTCCTCCCCGCATGGGGCCGGACGGTGGAGAAGGCGACCGTGAACGGCCACCCGGTGCTCGTGTACTCCGAGCGCCCGCGGTCGGTGGCCGACTTCCTCCTGTCGGCCCGCAGGTGGCGGGGGCGGGAACTGCTGGTGCAGGGGGATCGCCGCCTCACGGTGGAGCAGCACGAGGCCGCCGTCGCCCGTGTCGCCCGGTGCCTCGCCGAGCGGGGGATCGGGCCGGGGAGCCGGGTGGCGCTGCTCGGCTTCAACTCGATCGAGTGGGTGGTGTCCTTCTGGGCGGTGCAGGCGGTCGGCGCGGCGGCCGTGCTGGGCAACGCCTGGTGGTCGGATGGGGAGGCGGCCGGCGCGCTGGAGCAGGCGCGGCCCGATCTGGTGGTCACCTCGCGCTCGGTCTCCTGGCCCACCCTCACCTTCGAGGACCTGCGGACGCTGGTGGACGACACCGGCACCGACGTGCCGCTGCCGGAGTGGTCCGAGGACGAGGACGCGCTGGCGATCATCATGTTCACCTCCGGCACGACGGGGGCGCCGAAGGGCGTGCTGATGAGCCGGCGGTCGGTGGTGGCCAACATCCATAACCTGCTGGTCCTCACCGGTCGGCTCCCCAGTGAGCTGCCCGACGAGCACCCCGGCACGGTCAGCTTGCTGTCGGTGCCGATGTTCCACCTGGCGGGCATCCAGGTGTGCTGCACCACCCTCCTGTCCGGCGGGCGCCTGGTCTTCCTGGAGGGCAAGTTCGATCCCGCTCAGGTCCTGCGCCTCATCGAGTCCGAGCGGGTGCGCTCCTGGGGCAGCATCCCCACGATGGTGAGCAGGGTGCTCGACCATCCCGACTTCGCCGAGACCGACACATCGAGCCTGACATCCATTCCGATGGGCGGCGCGGCGGTCCCCTCGGAGCTGCGGGAGCGCATCGCCGCCTCCTTCCCCGGCGTGAAGTCGCGCGCGTCCAGCCTCTACGGGCTCACCGAGGCGGGCGGCGTCCTCGCCGCCGGGTCCGGCAAGGACGTGTCGGGCCGCCCCGGCTGCGTGGGCAGGGCGCTGCCGGTCGTCGAGTTGCGGATCCTCAACCCCGACGCGGAGGGCGTCGGGGAGATCCAAGCGCGCACGCCCACGGCGACCGGCGGCTACCTCGGCGACCCGGCCGGCGTGGCCGACGAGGACGGCTGGATCGCCACCGGCGATCTCGGGCGGATCGACGAGGACGGCTGGCTGTACGTCACCGGGCGGGTGAAGGACATCATCATCCGCGGCGGCGAGAACATCGCCAGCGCCCACGTCGAGCACGCCCTGATGAGCCATCCCGACGTGCAGGAGGCGGCGGTCGTGGCACTGCCCCACCCGGACCTGGGCGAAGAGGTCGGGGCGGCGGTCGTGCTCAGGCCCGGCGCCTCGACCACCCGCGAGGACCTGCTGGAGCACGTCAGCGGGGTCCTCGCGTCCTTCGAACGGCCCTCGAAGTGGTGGCGCTGGGACTCCCCGCTGCCCACCAACGCGACCGGCAAGGTGCTGCGCCGCGAGGTGCAAGACCTGTGGCGGGCGCGGGGCGCCGAGGACATCTGGCCTTCGTAGCGACACCCGGCGAGGGGGCGGTCCGGCCTGGGCCGCCCCCTCGCCGGGTGTTCCCGGTGATTCCGCCAAGGCGCCCCCCTGATGCGTCGGCAGGCCGGCGACGCATCGAGGAGGACGCCCCCCGTTCGGCGGTCAGTCCTCGGCGCGGAGCCGGCCCAGGATCTCCTCCGTCTGCTCGCCGGAACGGGGCGGGCGCGGGGCGCTGGACCGGGCAATGCGGTCGAAGCGGATCGGCGAGTCGACCGACTCGGCGTCCAGCTCTTCGATGCGGATCCAGGCGCCGACGGCGCGGGCCTGAGGATCGTCCACGACCTCTGCGGGCGTCTGCACGGGCGCCCAGAACACATCGTGCTCGGTGAAGATCTCGTCCCACTCCGCGAGCGTCTTGGCGGCGAACGCCTCGTCGAGGATGGGGATGAACTCGGCCCGGTTCTTCGCTATGGCGCGGGCGCTGTTGAACCGCTCGTCCTCCATCAGTTCCGGCCGGCCGATCGCGGCGAGCACCTTGGGCAGCTGGCGGCCCGCCTGCACGCCCACCAGGTAGAACCACCGGTCGTCCTTCGTGCGGTAGGAGTTGTACATCGGCATCGAGCTCTTGTCGCGCGGCTTGGGGGGCTTGGGGTGGCCGCCCATCGCCTGGACGCCGAGCTCGCCCGCCAGCGCCCACATGCCGGTGCGCATGAGCGACGCCTCCACCAGCCGGCCCTTACCCGTGTGCTCGCGCTCCAGGAGCGCGGCGAGGGTCCCCGCGACGGCGGTCATGGCGCTGAACGTGTCGCCGAGGCCCTGCAGCAGCGCCGCCGGCGGCGTGCCCTGGGTGGTGATCTCGTGCGCGATGCCGGTGCGGCCGAAGAAGGATGCGAGGTCGTAGCCCGCCTTGTCCTGGTCCGGGCCGCCCCAGCCGTATGCCGTCAAAGAGCAGTAGACGAGGCGGGGGTGCCGCTCGGCGACCTCCTCCGGCGACAGGCCGAGCCGGGACAGCGCGCCGGGGCGCAGGTTGGTCAGGAGCACGTCCGCGTCGTCGAGCAGCGCATGCAGCGTGTCCCGGCCCTCGTCGGAGCGCACGTCGAGCTCGATCGACTTCTTGCCGCGATTGGCGGAGACGAAGGCGCCGTTGGGCGCGTCGGGATTGGCCCCCATGGAGCCCCAGATGTGCCGCATGGGCTCGCCGCCCTCGGGCTCCACCTTGATGACCTCGGCACCCCAGTCCTGTAGCACCCCGCCTGCGGCCGGGCCGGCCATCCAGTGGGCGAGTTCGATGACCCGTATGCCGGACAGGGGCTGCGGGGGCGTGGCGCCGTGGGCGGCGGAATCGGGCATCTCGGACTCCTAAGGTGAGGACGGCAGCTCATGAGAGTTTACGCGTTAGGGTATTTAATACCCAATAGTGTAGTGTTTTGTCATCGATCGCGCTCCGGAGGGCCCATGACCGACCCCGTGCTGCTGCAACGCGACGGCGCTGTCGCCAGGCTGGTGCTCAACCGGCCGGACAAGCACAACGCCCTGCGGTTCGACGACCTCGATCTCCTCGTCCGACTGCTGCACGAGGCCGAGCGGGACGACGACGTCCGTGTCATCGTCCTCAAGGGCGAGGGCCGCAGCTTCTGCGCCGGCCACGACTACGACGACGCGGTCAGCTCCTACGGCCTGGAGCCCGGCCCCGACGGCGCCCCGCCACGGCGTCCCAGCCAGCGCAGCCGACTCCTGCGCGACCGCCGGCTCGGGGAGGGCTACCAGGCCTTCCACTACTCGCTCAAGCCGGTCATCGCCCAGGTGCACGGCGTCTGCATGGGCGTCGGCCTCTACCTCGTCGAGCTGGTCGACCTCGCGATCTGCGCGGACACGACCCGCTTCAGCCACGGCGAGCAGCGACTCGGGCTCGCCGGCAACACCTGGCACCTCAACACCCAGATCCTCAAGTACGGCCCCAAGCGCGCCCGGGAGCTGCTTCTGCTCGGCGACGAGTTCAACGGCCCGCAGGCCGAGGCCTGGGGCTTGGTGAACCGCTCGGTCCGCGAGGATGAGGTCGAGGCGACGACCGAGGAGTGGGCGGCCAGGATCGCCCAGCATCCGCGCGACGCGCTGGTGACCGGGAAGGCGATGTGGCAGATGGCGCTCGACAGCCTGGGCGGCTCCCAGCAGTTCGCCCGGGGCTATGTCGGCCATACCCTCGGCACGAACCTGCGCTTTGAGGACGACGAGTTCAACTTCCTCAAGCAGCGGCGGCGGCAGGGCACCCGGTCGGCGTTCCGGAGCCGGGACGACCACTACTCGGGCTGACCCGCCCCGCAGCGGCCGCGCCCAGGATGGCGGCCGAGTCCCAGTGCCGGACGCGCACCAGCTCCCGTGACGCGGCCGGCGCCGCGCGACGACGTCCTCGAGGGCGAATACCGCGGTCGTGACCGGCCCGCAGGTGCTCGTCGACGACGGTTTCCCGGTCGAGGCGTAGCCCGCGGCCTTCGAGCCATCCGGTCGCGGGAGGCACGCCGACACCCGTGACGACCACGTCGGCGGGGACGAACGTCCCGTCGGCCGGGCGGACCCCACCGTCCTCGACCTCGCGCGCGGCGGTGCCCAGCCTGGGGTCGATCCCCGTCCACCCGGGCGGCAAGCGCGTGCCGACCTCGGTGCCGAGCGCCGCGGCCGGCGGCGATCCGACCACCTCGGCGCAGGTGACCCGGCGGCCGAGGGCGAGCGCGGCGCAGGCGACCTCGGCTCCGATCCGGCTCGCGCCGATGACCACGACCCGCGCATTGTCGATAAGCCGCTCGCGCAGCGCCAGTGCGTGTCGATCGTGCGGAGGGTGAGCCGCTCGCCGGTGCCGGGGAGCGTGACGGGGAGCGCTCCGGTGCGATCACCAGCCGGTCGAACGGCGCCTCGCCCTCCGAGGTCCGCACCGCGCCGCCGTCCAGGTCGAGGGCCTCCGCCGTGACGCCCAGCATGGTCCGAACGCCCGGCGCCTTGGGGGCGAACGGCAGTGCGGTGGTCTCGCGCCGGCCAAGGAGGACCGCCTTGGACAGGGCGGGCCGGTCGTGTGGGAGGTGCGGCTCGGCACCGGCCAGCGTGATCGGACCGCCGTGGCCCCGCCGCCGAAGCCGCTGGACCGTCCGTGCTGCGGCCAGGCCGCCGACGACGACCACGCGTTCCGTGTTCTCCGGCAAGCCGACTCAAAGCTCTACACAGATCGCGATGTAGTTTCAAAGAATGTATAATGAGTGCCGGTCCGGCCCGCGCGGGGAGCCCCGTCCGGGAAGACTTGCTACGTTTACCTTTCGCAACGCAATGAAAACGTTGCAGTTTGCCTTGTGTGCGTACGCGGGCCTCGTCAGGGACCAGACGGCCGAGGCGGCGCCAACCCCTGCCGAAGGAGCGCGCGAATGAGTGCCCTTGAAGTCGACGTACTGATCGTCGGAGCCGGACCTGTCGGTCTCTTCGGCGCCTACTACGCCGGGGTGCGCGGCCTGCGGACCGCGGTCGTCGACTCGCTGAGCCAGGTCGGCGGCCAGGTCAGCGCGATGTACCCGGAAAAGCAGATCTTCGACATCGCCGGCTTCCCCGCCGTCACCGGCCGCCGGCTCATCGCCAACCTGGTGGAGCAGGCCGCGCAGTACGACCCCGTGTACCTGCTCGGCCAGGAGGCCCAGCGGCTCGACCGCGTCCCCCGCGAGGGCCGGCCCGACCTGCTCGTGGTCAAGACCGGTGCAGGAACCGAGATCGCGGCCGGTGCGGTCGTCGTGACCGGTGGCATCGGCACGTTCACGCCGCGCCCGCTGCCGGCCGGTGAGGAGTTCCTCGGCAACGGACTGGACTACTTCGTGCCGGACAGCGCGGACTACGCCGGCAAGAACGTCGTGGTCGTGGGCGGCGGCGACAGCGCGGTGGACTGGGCGCTCATGCTTCAGCCCATCGCCAGGAGCGTAACCCTCGTGCACCGCCGCGCCGCCTTCCGGGCGCACCACGGCTCGGTCGAGCGGCTCAAGGCCTCGCCCGTCGAGATCATCACCAACGCGCAGATCACCAAGACCAGCGGCGACGGCAGGCTGGAGCAGATCGAGATCAGCGTGGCCGGTGAGGAAGGCAGGCGCAGCCTGCCGTGCGACAGGCTCGTCGCGGCGCTGGGCTTCACCGCCAACCTCGGGCCGCTGCGCGAGTGGGGCCTCGAGCTGCACGACAACCGCCACCTGGTGGTCGACTCCGCGATGCGCACCAACGTGCCCGGCATCTTCGCGGCCGGCGACATCGTCGACTACGACGGCAAGGTCCGGCTGATCGCGGTCGGTTTCGGCGAGGTGGCGACCGCCGTCAACAACGCCGCCGTGCACATCGATCCCGACGCCCAGCTGTTCCCGGGGCACTCGACCGACAACCCGGCGTCGGCGTCGCTCCCGGTCTGAGCGGCCCGGCCGTCACGTCTTTCGCAATCAGGAGATCCACATGCCGTATGTCATCGCCGCACCGTGCATCGACGTCATGGACAAGTCGTGCGTGGAGGAGTGCCCGGTCGACTGCATCTACGAAGGGAACCGCAAGCTCTACATCAATCCCAAGGAGTGCATCGACTGCGGCGCCTGCGAGCCCGTGTGCCCCGTCGAGGCGATCAGCCAGGACCGCCGAGTCCCGCCCGAGTACGCCGACTTCATCGAGGACAACCGCCGTTTCTTCACCGAGGTGCTGCCCGGGCGGGACGCGCCGCTCGGCGCGCCCGGGGGCTCGCACACGACGGGCCCGATCGGCGTGGACACGCCGATGGTCACGGAACGCTAGGGGCTCGAACATGCTCGACGGCACTCCGCTCATCGACGTGCACGTCCACGTCCGTTGTCGGGCAGGCTGAAACCGCCCTGGCTGCAGTGGGCCCGCCACTTCGGCGCGGACGGCGTCATTGGGCGATGAAAGGTCAGCGTCATGTCGAGCAGGCGAAGAGGACGATCCGCGGTGGCGGGCAGCACGGCGGCGTCGAGCGCCGCCCCGGTGAGCACGGCTTGGATCCCGCCGTGCACGCGGCTTCGCGCGTTGGCCAGACGCGTGTCGGGAAGGAACGTGAGCAGCGCCTCTTCGGCCGCCTGCTTCAGGCTCGACGGTCCGACCGGCGGCCGCGGCGCTCCGGCGTTCCCGGCTCTCACGGCGGGCACGCTCGGGTCACCCGGTACCACGGCGAAACGACCGGTGGCGATTGCGACCACCGTGCCGTCGCCGTCCTGACCTCGCCGGTGCTCACCGCGAGCTGCTTCCCGACGCTGCGTGCCTCGGCGCGTGCCGTCAGCACGTCGCCGCGGTGAGGCCGGTCCTCGAGGGCGGCGATTCGGAGGCTCGCCGTGCGGCACCCCATGCCTGGCGGGAGGCGCAGCAGTGCCGCGCGCCCGCACAGGTGGTCGATCAGCACGCCCGGCTGCCCAAGGGCGAAGGCGGACGCCGCCCCCGCCCCTCACCCTCGACCCAGGTTTCCCCCCGCATCGGACATACGGACCGCCGTCAGCATCTCCTCGGCAGGGGAGCGCAGGTCCGGGTCCAGGTACCGGCTTACGGTGAGCGCACCGCCCCAGTGCGGGGAGGGGAACGTCATGTCCATGACGTCGCCCGAGCCTGGTCGGCGGCGGATTCGACTCCCCAGTCCGCCAAGACCTCATGAGCATGCTCGCCCGGGACGCAGGGGGGAGAAGCGATGGAGTCCGGAGTGCGGGAGAAACGAGGGGCCGGGGCGGGCTGCCGCACGCCGCCGAGGTCGACGAACGTTCCGCGTGCCATGAGGTGCTCGTCCTCGAGCGCCTCCTCAAGCGAGAGCACCGGCTCCACACAGGCATCCGAGCCTGCGAAGACGGCGGTCCACTCATCGCGGGTACGCGTGCGGAAGCGGGCCGCGATCTGCTCGCGCAGAGCAGGCCACGCGGCCTGATCCCCCCTCGACGGCAACTCGTCACCCGGCGCGAGGAGGTTGATGAATTCGTCGTAGAACTTCGGCTCGAGCGGTCCCACGGCCATGTGCTTGTTATCGGATGTCTCGTACAGGGCGTAGAAGGGAGTCCCGCCGTCCATGAGGTTGGACTGCCGCTCGTCCCGCCAGTGGCCCGCGGCGAGCATGCCATAGACCAACGTGCCGAGGTGGGCGGCGCCGTCGACGATGGCGGCGTCGACGACCTGCCCTGTGCCACTTCGCTGTGCCGTGTGCAGCGCCGCCAGGACGCCGACGACGAGATACAGGGCGCCGCCGCCGAAGTCGCCGACCAGAGCCAGCGGTATCTGAGGCGTGCTCTTGTCGCCGATGGCGTGCAGAAGGCCGGTGCCGGCGATGTACCCGACGTCATGTCCGGCCGTCTTCGCCTTGGGGCCGGTCTGCCCCCAGCCGGTCATACGGCCGTACACGATGCGGGGGTTGACCGCCAGCACGTCGTCGGGACCCACTCCCAGACGCTCGGCTACCCCGGGCCGTGACGCCTCTATGACCACGTCCGCCTTGGCGGCGAGCCTCAAGAACAGGGCCGTGTCGGCGGGGTTCTTGAGGTCGAGGCAGATGGACCGCTTGCCTCGGTGCAGGATCTGCGAACCGTCGGACGGGACCCGTCCGCGGTCTGCCGGCCGGTCGACCCGGACCACATCGGCACCGAGATCCGCCAGGAGCATCCCGGCGAACGGTGCCGGCCCTATGCCGCCGAGTTCGATGACGCGGACACCGTCGAGCGGCCCGCGCTGGGCGGAACCTGCCGGTGCCGGCCCGCCCGCGGCGTCCGGGTCATGACCGGCGTCCGGACCGGCGGGGTCGGGGGGAACGGGGTCTGTCACGGCGATCGCCTCCGTTACTCGGTTGGTCGGTCGTTGATATCGACGAGGTCGCCTGCACCTCGTTCGAGGCACATGGTCGCGACGTTGCGCCGCACCACCTCCGGTTCTCGCGCCTGGCCGCCGGCCCATACGTCCGGGCGTCGTCAGCGGCGACGCTCCAGGAACGCGGGCATGCGCTCGTGCTTGTCCTCGATCTCGGTCCGGGTACTGCCGCTCCTCTTCCCGCTTCTTTGGGGGCTTCGCCTGTACCTGGTGACCACCGCCGAGGGCATGCCCGTCACCTGGTGCCCGGCCAACCCGAGCCGGGCGAGCGGGAGGTGATGGCCGCACTGCTGGAACGCGACCGCCATCTCATCCGGGCCGGGCAGGTGATCATGGCCGACAAGGGCTTTGCGGGCAGGACCTTCGAGGCGTTCGTGACCGGGCGGCTCAGGGCGCACCTGGTGCGGCCCGACCGCGAGGACGAACCTGTCCGCCACGGGCGCCCGGCCCGGTGCCGCCAGTGGATCGAGGCGATCATCGACCCTGTCAAAGGGCAGCTCATCCTGGAACGGCACGGCGGCCGCACCGAGCCAGGAGTGTTCGCCCGCACCGGCCGGCGTCTTCTCGCCCCGGCGGCGGCGATCTGGCACAACCGGGAGACCAGAGCCCCGATCAAACGCTCGCTGATCGCCTACGACCACTGAACACATCGGACTCGCTCATCCAGCCGGGTGCCGTCTCCAAGATCGTTGTTCTCAGGGAGCGTGCGAGGTCACGGTGGCGAACGTGCACACCTTGCCCTGACCGTTGCGGCTGACCACCTGTGCCACCGCCAGGCTGCGGCCTCGGTGGACGGTCGTCGCCTCGAAGACGACCTCGCCCTCAAGAGGGCCGGGGCGCAGGTACGAGATGTGCACGGCACCGGTTCTCAGGGGCCGTTCCGCGGACTGGACGGCGTGGTGGCCGGCGATCTCGGTGGCGCACAGCATGATGCCGCCGTGAAGGGTGCGGTTCGGGTTGGAGACCGCGGGGCTCACTGGAATGGCCAGCCGCGCTCCGCTGTCATGCCGGGTGAGTGTCCCCCCGAGTTGCTCTAACGTGGTGGCGGGTCGGAAATCGGCTGCGGTCGCCGGGGCGGCGTCCCGCGCAGGTTCCCCCGCGGTGCCCTCTGCGGTGCTCGCCGCCGACAGTACTGCGGAGGGCGTTCCGGGGATGTAGCGCAGCCGCTGGCTGGCGATCGCGATGGTACGCCCGGCCGCGTCGAAGAGCCGCCCCTGCGCGAGGCCGCCTGAGGGGCTGAGGTCGATGGCCCGGCTCTCGGCGTAGATCGGTGAGCCGTCGATCGGCATGTGGCCGCTGAACTCGACATGGATCTCGAGGCTGGTGGGCCAGTGGTCCTCGGGCCGCGCTCTGACGACGGCATACCCCAGCATGTCGTCGACCAGGACGCCGAGCGATCCGAGGCACGGTCGGCCGTCCGGACCCTCCGTCCACGGCCCGGTCCGCATCATCGCGTGGATGACGTCGCCCTCGGCCGTGACCGGGCCCCACCCGGAAGGCCTTCTCCGGGCCGCAGACGACAAACGGCAGTTCCGGCGCGGCTCCCGTTGCCGCTGTCATGCGCAGGCTCCTCGTTCGGTCGTGCGGGCGGTCCGGCGGGGAAGTCGATCTTCCAAGTGAGGTCGCCAGACTCGCGTCGGGTACGGCGACGGCAACTGCAGCCGGCCGACGGCATCGGACGGGGGCGGTGTTCGGTTCGTGCGCGTCCCGCCGGAAACGGCCGTCCCGCCCTCGGCGCCCGGTGCCGGCGACTGCCCGGGCTGTCGTGCTCCGTCATTGCGACAGGTTTCCATATTTGACACTCTTCCGCAATGAAGCGATGAGGATGTATAACATCTTCACCTTCGCTTCAGCGCGGTGGCGCCGTGCCGCGCGTGGTTGCAGCCGTCGTCGACGGCCCGTTCGCGCTACCCGGTCTCGCGGGAGAAATAGATGACCACAGCTCGAAGCCCGCTCACCGAATCGTATTGGCCTGGGGAACAGGGGGAGGACATCTGGGACGTCACCATCGGAGACCTCCTCAGAAACGCTGCGACGACGGTGCCCGACCGTCTGGCGTTGGTGGACGCCGTCGAGGATCCCTCGGCCCGGCGGACCTGGACCTATGCCGAGCTCCTCGCCGACGCCGAACGTGCCGCACGGGCACTGCTCGCCCGGTTCTCGCCCGGTGACCGGGTGGCCATC
This sequence comes from Actinomadura sp. NBRC 104425, assembly GCF_030269545.1. Classification (GTDB taxonomy): domain Bacteria; phylum Actinomycetota; class Actinomycetes; order Streptosporangiales; family Streptosporangiaceae; genus Spirillospora; species Spirillospora keratinilytica. The sequence continues at coordinate 27,558 of NZ_BSTN01000032.1, forward strand.
TGGGCTCCTAACAGTGCCGACTGGATCATCCTGCAGCAGGGGATCAGTCTGGCCGGGCTGATCATCGTGGCGCTCAACCCCGCCTACCGCTCGTTCGAGATGGAGTACGCGCTGAAGCAGTCGGGTGCGGCGGGTCTCGTCCACGCCGACTCCTACCGCGGTTTCGACATGAGGGCGGTGATCGATGAGATCCGGCCCAACCTCCCCGAGCTCAGAGAGGTCATCTCGTTCTCTGACTTCGCCGCCTTCCTCGACAGCGGATCCCCGGAGACCGAGTTGCCGCGGGTCACGCCGACGGACCCGATCCAGATCCAGTACACGTCCGGGACGACGGGCTTCCCCAAGGGTGCGCTGCTGCACCACAAGGGCTTGGTGAACGAGGCCAGGTTCGTCGCGGAGCGGGCCGGCATGCCGGACGGCGGCGTGAACATCAACGCCATGCCGATGTACCACATCGGCGGTGGGGCGGTGACCTCGTTCGGGACGCTCGCCAAGCGCGGCACCTTCGTGATCCTTCCCGGCTTCGACGCAGGGCTCATGCTGGAGCTCTTCGAGACCTACCGCGGCACGCACACCCTGGTGGTGCCGACGATGCTCATCGCCCTGCTCGAGCACCCCGATCGTGCGAGCCGCGACCTGTCGAGCATCCAGACCATCATGACCGGCGCGAGCGCCGTCCCGGCCACGCTGGTGCGGCGCACCGTCGAGGTCCTCGGGTGCCGGACCAGCATCCTGTTCGGCCAGACGGAGATGCACGGCGTGATCAGCCAGACCCTGCTGACCGACACCCCGGAGGACCAGTCGGAGACGGTTGGCCGACCGCTGCCGCACCTGGAGGTCAAGATCGCTGACACCGTCACCGGGGAGGTGCTGCCCCTCGGACGGGACGGCGAGATCTGCTGCCGCGGCTACCAGAACATGCTCGAGTACTACAAGATGCCCGAGGCCACCAGCGCCACCATCGACGCGGAGGGCTGGCTGCACATGGGCGACCTCGGAAACATGGACGAGCGCGGTTTCATCAGGGTGGTCGGGCGGCTCAAAGACATGATCATCCGGGGTGGCCTCAATATCTACCCCCGCGAGATCGAGGAGTTCCTGCAGACCCACCCGGCGGTGGGAGAGGTCGCGGTCGTGGGCGTGCCGGACGAGAAGTGGGGCGAGCAGATCGCCGCCGTCGTGCGCCTCGCCCCCGGCGCCGAGCGTCCCACCGCTGAGGAGATGCGGGCCTTCTGCAGGGCGCACATGTCGGCGCACAAGACCCCGACCTACTGGAGTTTCATCGATGCACTGCCCATGACACCGACGGGCAAGGTGCAAAAGTTCGTCCTCCGCGACCAGTTGACCGCCGGGGAGATCCCCATGGAGAAGGTGCCCGGCCGCGCCGACGCGCCCCGGTCGTGAACCTCGCGCAGTCCCGGGGCCGGGAGCCGACGCCTGAGCCGGCTGCCGGCCCCGATCATGCGCGCGGCCGGGTACCGTCTATCTACAGATATCGACACTAAGTACCCATCAATGTAATATGTGAGCATGACGATCAAGGCCAAGTCGGTCGACGGGTACGACCTCTACTCGGAGGAGTTCCGCGCCGACCCCCATGCCCACTACCGCGCAATGCGCTCTGGCTGCCCGGTCGCACACTCCGACAAGTGGGGCGGCTCGTGGATGTTCGCCGGTTATGAGGACGTTCGTGAACTGGCTCGCGACGCGGAGCAATTCACGTCGCGGGCCATCGAGGTCGCCGGCCCCCTGGAGGCGGCCGGAGGCCTCTACCTCCCGCCTCTGACCTCCGACCCGCCAGAGCATCGCGCCCACCGCAACGTGCTCATGCCCTATTTCATGCCGTCCAAGGTCGCCGAAATGGAGCCGGCCATCCGGGCCCAGGCGAGGCGGCTGGTGGACGAGCTCGCCCGCAAGGGCCACGGCGACGTCATCGCGGACTTCGCGCAGCCCCTGACGCTGTCGGTGCTGACCTCGATCCTGGGGGTGCCCTCGGGCGGCCAGTTCACCGACTGGATGGTGCGCATGATCCGCGTGGGCCCGAAGGACCAGAAGGTCCGCGCCGAGGTCGTCCACGAGATCATCAACTACATCGAGAACCTGCTCCAGGAACGGGAGCGTGCCGGCAACACCGGGTCCGACTTGCTGAGCTACCTCAACCGGGTCGAGATCGACGGCCGGCCGCTGAGCCGCAAGCACAAGATCGGTGCGGGCTTCCTCATCGTCATCGCCGGCGCCGACACGACCTGGAGCGCCATCGGCTCGACGCTGTGGCACCTGGCGTCCCACCCGGCGGATCGGCAGCGGCTGCTGGACGAGCCCGATCTGTTGGACACCGCGATCGAGGAGTTCCTGCGCTACTACGCGCCGGTGACCGTGGGGCGGCTGGCCAAGAAGGACGTCGAGGCTTATGGCCGGTGCATCCACGCCGGTGAGCGCGTCATCCTCCCGTTCGCGGCCGCCAACCGGGACCCGGAGGTCTTCGAAGACCCCGACGAACTGCGGATCGACCGGCGTCGCAACCGCCACATCACCTTCGGATCCGGTGCCCACAGGTGCCTCGGGTCCAACCTGGCCCGGCTGGAGTTGCGGGTGACGCTGGAGGAGTGGCTCCGGGCCATCCCCCACTTCCGGCTCGCGGACGGCGCAGAGATCGAGTGGACCGGCGGGCAGACCCGCGGCCCTGAGTCTGTGCCGTTCGTGGTGGAGCCGGCACCGGCAGGGTCCTGACACGGCGAAGGACTGCGAAGCGGGGCCCGACGCCGAAGGGCCGCGATCACAACGATCCGCGGCCCTTCACAATCCACGGGGCCTTCACGATGTACTACCGCATCCGCGCGCTGTCGCCTTTCCTCACGACGCCGCGGCCGGTTCACCCGGCCAAGGCCGCGTGACGGCCACTAGCTAGAGGTCTCGCCGCGGGTCAGCACCGTGACGTCGCGCCGAGCACGGCCGCCGTGTGCGCGGCGACAGCCCCGACGTTGCCGCTGCCGATGACCACAACATTGGCCTTGTCTGCGCCGTCCACGGCGGCCAACAGCACGCCCCGCCCAGCCGGGCTCTGCAGGGCGTGTGCCCCTGCCAGGACGGCCTGGATACCGGCGATCCGCTCGTCCACCTGGTCGCGGCCGCGGGCATCCCCCTATGGGACGCATGGCCCGCATTGGCGACGCTGCCGTACGCCCTCGGCTTCGCCGACTGAGACGTACCTCCGGCAAGTTCTTGACGGCGCTCGCAGAGAGACCGCAGCCTGGCTACGAAGCAAGTTCTAGCAACTCACTGGGCGGAGGTAGGGCCATGCGGCTACGGTTCCTCGGGACGGACTCTGACCAGGGCGGTTGCCCGGCGATGTACGCCACCGACCGCGGTACGTACGTGGTCCAAGGCAAGATCGTGACCGACCCGGCTGCGCTCGGTGACGTCCGCGACCTCGCCGCCGACGAGACCATTGTCGAAATCGACCCGCCGCTCGTACGCCACCTGATCGAGCACTACACCGAGCACTACGCGAAAGGGTGATCGTGGCTGATCTGCTGACCGGCGACCAGTTCAGCGCGATCTTCCACACCGCCCGCCGTTCGGCGTTCCGGCTGGAAACACGTGATCGCTACAACGTGCCGTCCGAACAGGAACGGATCCGACGGTTTCTCGCCGGCGACCCCGACGAGGAGTACCTCCTCGGTGCACATGAGTGGGGCGAGATGACACGGCGGGCAGCAGCCGAGGGCCGCCCGTTCCGACGTGTCCGAGTCGTGACGGTACCGCTGGGGGACTACTCCCGGTACGCCCTCTGGTCCGCCCAGGGGAACCTACGTGCAGGCGAGGAGATCCGATACCTCGACCGCGACCGCGCCGCCGCGCTCGGCTTGCCGGTCCGCCCTCCGCATGACGCGTGGCTGTTCGACGATGAACGTGTCGCCGTCCTGCGCTTCGACAACGATGACCGGCTCCTCGGCGCCGAACTCTTCGACGATGCGGCGACGGTCGAGCAGCACCAGCGGTGGCGAGATATCGCGTGGGAAGCGTCCGTCAGCCGAGCCGCATTCCTAAAAATCCTGTGACCGCTGCTCATGTCCACGTCCCACCAGCAAGCACGGGAGGCGCTCGGGGTGCGGCTGCGTGAGCTGCGGCAGGACGCACGGCTCACGCAGCGTCGCCTCGCCGAGCTGGCCGACTGGCATGAGAGCAAGGTCTCCAAGATCGAGCACGGCAAGCAGACGCCCAGCGAGGACGACATCCGCACCTGGTGCCGACTCGTCGGCGCCGACGACCACGTCCTGGACCTGATCGCGACCGTTCGGAACGTTGCCAGCGCGTACAGGGAGTGGCGCCGTGAGTGGCGCGCTGGCGCGCACCGGCGTCAGCAGACCATCGCCGCGCAGGAGGCCGAGACCACGCGGTTCCGCATCTTTGAACCGATGGTCATCCCGGGCCTGCTGCAGACCCGCGACTATGCCGCTCAGCGCTTCCGCGACAACATCGCGTTTCACGGCACCGGCGGCGACGTTGACGCCGCCGTCCAGGCCCGTATGGATCGTCAAGAGGTACTACGCCGCGGTGATCGCGATAGGCGCTTTCACATGGTGATATGCGAGGTAGCGCTCACGATCGGCCTGGCCGACGACGATGTCATGATCGGCCAGCTGGAGCGCTTGCTCACGCTATCGACCCTGCCCCGGCTCAGTCTCGGCATCATCCCGACGCGAGCACGGCACCGCCGCGCACCGCATCACGGGTTCTGGGTGTTCGACGAGCGCCTCGTCCTCGTCGACACGGCCGCAGCAGAGCTGACGATCACGCAGCCGCGTGAGATTGCGGTGTACATCCAGGAGTTCGACTGGCTCGCCTCCTCCGCCGTCTATGGCGCCGCCGCGCGCGAGTTGATTCACGCGGCACTCAAGACTCTTCGAGCAAGTTGAAGCAAGTTCCTGGCCGTGCGGGTCACGTCGGGTGGATCGTCTGTGACGGACGGCACAATGCCGTCGGCCCCGGGCCGTTGAGGGCACAGCGGGGAGTCCCGGGGCCTCGCCGGACGCTGGAGGTCCGACTATGGACGATCGTGCGGGCATCCCCGACTCGTACGACCCCCTCGCCGCGCTCGGCCGGAAGCTGGCCTTGCACGGTCTGACGGCCACCACCATGCTGCGCGTCGCGGACGCGGCCGGTGTCTCGGTGACGATCACCTGTCGGCCGCGTGAGGAGGACGGCGGCCGCCTGTGGTTCTTCACCGGGGCGGGTGAGCCGATTTCCGAGACCGGTGGCGGGCACGAGCGGGACGCGGTCTTGTACATCCTCGGCCGCCTCGCCCGACGCGCCGAAGAGGCGGCGCGGTGACCGCGCCATCGGTGCACGCGGGGCCGGTGCTGTGGGACACCGCCGCCATCGCCGCCCGCTTGCAGCGGCGGTACCGGGTGCCGGTGTGGTGGGACGACCGCAACGCGGTGTGGATGGCGATGGTGTTGCGGCCGACCGGTCACCCGGCCGGGGACCAGGTGGTCGCCGCGGTCACGCCCGCCCAGCTGGAGCGGCGCTTGGCCGCCGCTGGGGTGCGGCCCGTCCCCCAGCCCCGGCAGGAACCCGGGCCCAGGCCCGTGCCGGGGCGTGTGCGGCTGCACGGGCGGCACGAAGCGCCCCGGCCGCCGTTGTGGCGGCGCCTTGTCGGCGCGTTAGTCCAGCTCGACGACGACGAATGGTGACCGGCGACCAGCCCGAGGACGTCGGCCGGCGCATCCGCGTGCGGATCGGCGGCCGGCCGGTCCTCCTCCGCCGGCTCTACACCCAGATTTGGAACGCCTTCGACGACGACACCGGCGGACGGCCGGCGATCGCCGTAGACCGTCGGTGACGGCTGGTGGCTGGCCGTGCGGATCGGCGATGAGTGCCGGCACATGCACGTCCCCCGACGGGGTCGCCGAGGTCACCCGGCGGCTGCTGACGTCGTAGACCCCGCGGTCCTAGGGGCTGGCGGCACATCCACCCCCCGGGACCGCGGCACCAGACGGCGGTGCGACCGGAAGCGCGGCCCGGTCGCCCCGCCCCGACCGAATGTCAGGTTGGTGGGGGTCACCCCGCCGTCTCTTGGCGCACACACCTGCACGCACCAGTCTCGGACTGGCGAACCCAGAGGAGGATGCCCGATGTTCCGAAGCGTCGACCGGATCCCCGTTGGCCCCGCCCCCGAACAGCCCCCGGCCGCTCCGGTGCGTCCGTGGGCGCTGCGCCGCATGGCGCCCTACCTCCGCACGGTCAACGCGGGCATCGTGGCCACCGGCATCGCCCCGGCCACCCAGATCGGTGTCGGCCCCGACGGGGAGGCCATCACCGCCAAGCACCGCCGCAGCAACGTCGCCACCGAGGGCAAGACGGCAACCAGCACGGGTGACGGCGACAAGCCGGGGCTGGACGAGGACCACGCCCAGGACACCGAACAGGACTGATACCCGATGAGCGAACCCCGCCCCGTGCTGGTCGTCACGCAACCCGACGACCTGACCGCCGACCTCGTCATCGAACAACTCAACCAGCGCTGCGTGCCGATCGTGCGGTTCGACACCGCCGACTTCCCGCACGCCCTCACCCTTCACGCCCGCATCGACTCAACCGGCCTCCACGGCATCCTGGCCACTCCATCCCGGAACGCGCGACTGGACGCCGTGCGGTCGCTGTACTACCGGCGCCCGCGCGGCTTCACCTTCACCGGCCTGGACGAGCAAGACGCCCGGTTCGCCACGCTGCAGGCGCGCTACGGGCTCGGCGGCGTACTGGCGTCGCTCCCCGGCTGCCTGTACGTCAACCACCCCCGCGCCATCGCCGACGCCGAGTTCAAACCCGCTCAGCTCACGGTCGCGGCCGAGGTCGGGTTCACCATCCCGGCGACCCTGATCACCAACAGTCCCGACAACGCGCGGGAGTTCACGGCCCAATACGCGCCGATCGTCTACAAGCCGCTGCGGACCGCCCCCTACCAGCGGGACGGCCGATCCCTGACGATCTGGGTCGAGGAAGTCGACCCCGCCGAGCTCGACGAGCAGATCGCCGGCACCGCGCACCTGTTCCAGGCCCGCGTCGCAGCGGAAGCGTTCCTGCGGGTCACCGCGATCGGGGACCGGGTGTTCTGCGTGCGTATCGACAGCGGCGACCAGCTCGACTGGAGATACGACTACGACGCCCTCGCCTACACCGCCGTCGACCCGCCGCCCGGCCTGGCCGACCTGGTCGCTGCGTACCTCAAGCGGTTCGGCCTGGTGTTCGGTTGCTTCGATTTCGCCCTGCGGCCGGATGGCGGACCGGTATTCCTGGAGTGCAACCCGAACGGCCAATGGCGGCGGCTGGAGGACGAGACCGGGCTGCCCATGACCGCCGCGCTCGCCGATCTCCTCGAACGGGGAACCTCATGATGATCGACCAGGACGGTCGGGCCGCAAGCCTGCGGCGCAGGCTCGCCGACGAGCTGGAGAACACCGGCGATCTGCGGTCGCCGCAGTGGCGCCGTGCCGTCGAACGCGTGCCGCGTCATCTGTTCGTGCCGGCGTTCTTCCAGGCGACCGACGCGCCAGGCCGGGGCACCCTGTGGGCCCGAGTAGACGACCGGGAGCACGACGACTGGCTCGAGCTGGCCTACCGCAACGAAACGTGGGTGACCCAGCTCAACGGGCGCGTCACCCCGCACGATGCGGCCGAACCCGTGCAAGGCGACCCGACGTCGTCGTCCACGCTGCCCGGCCTGGTCGTGCGCATGCTCGAGGAGCTGGACGTCGCCGACGGGATGAACGTCCTGGAGATCGGCACCGGCACCGGCTACTCCACGGCGCTGATGTGCGACCGGCTCGGCGACGAGCATGTCACCTCGATCGAGGTCGACGCCGGTGTCGCCGCGAACGCCGCCGCTGCACTGCGCGCCGCAGGGTACGCGCCACGCCTGGTTGTCGGTGACGGCCTGGGCGGCGTCCCGGAGCACGCGCCCTACGAACGGATCATCGCGACCTGCTCGGTCCGGCGCATCCCGCGCACATGGATCGAGCAGACGCGGCCGGGCGGCCGCATCCTGGTCACGATGGCCGGATGGCTGCACGGCTACGGCCTGGCGTCGCTGACGGTGGGCGAGGACGGCGTCGCCGAGGGCCGCTTCCTCCCCGGCACGATCTCGTTCATGATCGCCCGCCCCCACGCCGCGCCCCCCGTCGACAACGAGCAGCGGAGCGACATGATCGCCTCGCTCGCCGACGCCGACCCGCGACCGGCCACGGTGGGGCCGGACATCCGGCAGGACTGGACCGGCGCGTTCGTGGCGCAGCTCGCCGTTCCGGACGCTCAGCAGCTGACCCGGCGCGTCGTCGCCGGCCCGTGGGTCGACTACTACATCGACACGCGGTCGGGATCGATCGCCTCGCTCACCCCCGAGCCGGGCGGCGGCTGGACGGTCCGGCAGAGCGGGCCCGTCCCCTTGTGGGACCAGGTCGAGGACGCCATCGGCCGGTGGCGTCAGGTCGGCAGTCCCCCGCACGAGCGGTTCCGGATCCGAACCGACGGACGCGTCCAGACGGTATGGGTCGGCACCGGCGACGCGCGGCTGTCGTGGGACCTGCCCGCGCAATGATCCACAACTGACCTCGAATACGGCGAACGCCCCGTCCACCGCTTCGGCGGCGGACAGGGCGTCATCAAGGTCCACGGCCATCCCCGCGTGCGCGGGGCCGACACCCAGGCAGGGCGCGGGAACCCGTCCTCGGCGGGACCATCCCCGCGTGCGCGGGGCCGACACTTGCTGACCTGGGAGTCTATGTCGGCGGAGCACAGTTTTCATTTAGTTGGATCTGCAAACCCTCAAGTGGTCGTCGGCCTTGCGGGCACCACCGTGTCGAAGTTCTGGCAGCACGAAGTCGACCGGCCAGTCCCGGGCCACCGCGGCGACCTGGGCGCCTTCGGATTCCTGCCGGTGGTTGCCGGGCGGATTGCGGCGGTCGGCGCGGCGGTGCCGGTGCTGCGGGGCCTGCTGGGGCCGGGCGCCCGGCGGCTGGCGAGCGGGCCGAGCCGACCGCCGCCGGACGCGCCGCACTGAACTCCGGCCGAGCGGATCGAGACGGTCGACAACGCCCGCCAGGTGCTGATGCAGCCGGTCACCGGCGCCGGCCGGGGTCGGCGTCCTCCGAGCCGGTGCGGTGGTTCTTGGTCCAATAGGAGATGCCGCGTCGCGTTCCGGATGCACGTTGTCGACTGCGGCGCCCGTCGCGGAAGGCGTCGTGATGGCTCGGCCCGTGTGCTGCCGGTGGAGCCGACCACTTCCGACGTGCTCCGGGTCCGCCTGCCCATGCTCCTCGGTACGGCACCGACCCGCGCCGCGGGCCGCCCTTCGGGTGACCGCCTAATGAGGTATGCCTGTACGCAGCTGGCGGAGTCTGTCCTCAAGCTTGCGCTGGATCTCGGTGAGTGCGGTCACTTGCTCACGTACCACCCGCAACCGCTGCTCGTACACGGCGATCGCCTCCAGGCACACGGGCGCGTGGTCGGGGTCCTCGTCGAGGCAGGCGTTCATCATCTTGATGCTTTCGGCGTTGAGCCCGGCGTCCAGCAGTGCCCGGATATTGAGCACCCGTGTCACCGCGGATTCGTCGTACTCGCGATACCCGTTCTCCTGGCGGCGCGGCTTCAGAAGGCCGCGCTGCTCGTAGTAGCGCAAGGCCCTGGTGGAGACCCCGGACGCTTTGGCCAGCTCACCGATGCGCACGCCTCGACCTCCCATCTCCGGACACTCCCGTCGATCTGATGATGGTTCCAATGGCCTTCTGAAGCACCGCGAAGCCGGACCAGTTCCCCCGGGTGAGCGTGACGCCAGAGCAGGTGATCGCGGGCGCGTCAGGAGCCTGGCGGCCAGCCGGTCCAAGCGGCACTCAGGGGTACGCCGTCGCCGGGGTGCGGTGTCATGGCAATCCAGCGATTCCAGGTGTTCGAAGTTCGCGGTCGGGGTCACGGTGACGTCGCCGGGACGCGGGGTTCGGTCTCAGGGCGCCGGGCGGGGTAGTGGCGCACGGTGGCGGTCATGAAGGCGAGGTTGACCACGCCGATGACGGCGGCCGCGGCCAGGACCCCGGTCCCGTCGGTCCTGCTGAGCGCGCCGCCGCCGATCATCCCGGCCAGCGCAATGCCCACGTACAGTCCGCTGGTGTTGAGCGCCACCGCCTCGGTGCCCGCCTCGCCCGCCATCTGCAGCGCGCGGGCGTTCATCGGCGGGTTGTAGGCCCAGCCGGCCATGCCCCACACCGCCAGCAGCAGGCAGATCAGCCACACTGCGGCGCGGCCGCCGGCGAGGAGACCGACCACGGTCATCGCCACCGTCGACAGCACCACCACGCCGAGCAGGCTCAGCAGCGCCCGGTCGATCCCCCAGCGGTCGGTCAGCCGCCCGCCCACGACCGTGCCGACCGCGCCGGCGACGCCGTAGACCACGATGAACACCGATACCCAGCCGCTGCCCAGGCCGGTCAGGTCGTGCGTGACGGGGGCGATGTAGATGTAGGGCATCAGGCCGCTGGACGCGCCGACCACCGTGCCCAGCACGCACGCCAGCACGGGCGGTCTGCGCAGCAGCACCAGCCGGGCCCGCACTCCCACCACCGGCATGTCCGGCAGTCGCGGCAGTGTGGTCGCGGTCGCCGCCACCGCCAGGCAGGTCAGCATGCCCACGCATATGAAGGTCGACTGCCAGCCGAAGGTTTCGCTCAGCCACGATCCCGTCGGTACGCCGACGACCAGCGAGACGGTGAGCCCTGCGGCGACCGTCGCGATGGCGCGGCCCGTCCGCTCGGGCGGGGCCAGGGTGCCCGCCACCGCGAAGGCGGCCGGGCTCACCGTGGCGGCCACCAGGGCCGCCGCCACGCGCAGCGCCATCAGCAGGGGATAGGAGGTCACGACCGCGGTGACGAAGTTGACCACCGCGAACGCCGTGAGCCCGCCGACGATGAGGGGCCGGCGGGGAACGCGCGCCGTCGCGACCGCCAGCACCGGCGCCGCTGCGGCGTAGGTGACCGAGAAGACCGTGACCAGTTGGCCGGCGACCGCCTCGCCGACCTGCAGATCGGAGGCGATCTCCGGGAGAATGCCGGCGATGATGAAATCATCGGTGCCGATTGCGAAGGTCGCGAGCAGCAGCCCGAACAACCATCCCATGCCCTGCGGGCCGCGTTCGTCCACATTGTTGGAATTCATCGTCGCACCGGGTTTTCTCGCTTCTCCAATTGCCGTGCGCGGCCACGGTAAGACGTTGACGCATACGTCAAGGTCAAGGTCCGACAGTGTGGCCTGAGTCATAGTCTCCGGTTATGCGACTGAGCGGTCTTCCGGGTCCGTGACCTTTGGTTCGGCTGGTGGCAGTGCCGCTGTCGCCGGTCTCCCCGAGGAGGCGCCGGGCATGGACCTCGACCTCCGGCTGTCCCTTGGCCATCACGTGCGCGATGGCCTCGTAAAGGAATCCTCGTTGCTGGAAGTAGGTGCACGTGTCGACGCAGGCCCGCTCCCCCATACCGACGTGCTCGGTGCGCCGCACCTCCAACTGCGCGAGGTCCAGCCGCCCCGGCTCGGTCGCGACCGCCGCCCGCAGCGCCGTGGCGTCGCCGATGGCTCGGGCCACCAGCATCACCCCGTCGGAGCCACGTTCGAGCACGCTGAAAACGATGGTGGCCTCCTCCACATCGGCCACCTGGGTGATGATGCTGCCTTCGGCGTTGGCCGCCGCGGCCAGCACGATTTCGAGCGGAATCTTGGTCGGGTCCCGGAAGGACAGCAGGCTCCACGCCTGCGTGCGCGCGACCGCACAGGCCCGTTCCAGGCCTCTCGGCGTCGACGATCTCGACGAACGCGCCGAACTCCACGTCCTCGTGGGTCCCGGCCAGGCTCGCCGGGTCACCGTGCCGCGACGGCTCCACGGTGATCAGGTCCGCGCCGTCCAGGGTCTCCGGCAGCGGTCGTCCCTGCGGGAAGAACTCCCTGCGGACGGTCGGCGGCACGTCGACGAGGTCCGTCAGGTCGTCGCTGACGATCGCGTCCACGCGCTGGTGCAACGCCTCCTCGATGATGGCGGGCTTGGCGGCGCCGAGACCGCGCACATCGAGCCAGGTGATTTTCATAACTGCTCCTGTTGCATTGGGGTGACACCCAACCCCCTCGGACAATGAGACCTCGTCCGCCCGGTTTTGAGGGACCCCAACCCTGGTGGGCGGATAGCCGGGTGTCGGTGGGGAGGCGGCTGTCTCGGTGCGGCAGGTGGATCGGATCAGGTGAGTTCCAAGATCCGCCGGGGCTCGTCGCGCTCCGAGCCTCGGTTCCGGCGGTGGATGGTGCCGGCCAAGCGACGGGCGGGCTTCAGGGGGTTCTCCGCCTGGAAGACGTTGCGTCCCATCGCGACGCCGCCAGCCCCGTTGTGCAGGGCGAGGCGGACGCGTGCGACGACCTGGTCCTCGTCCGCCAGGGGTGCCCCGCCGGCCACAATGACGGGGACGGGGCTCGCCGCGGCGATCTCGGTCAGCGCGGCGGCCGGTTCGGGCAGCACTGTCTTGACGACGTCGGCGCCGAGGTCGGCGGCCAGCGTGACGGCGTGCGCGACCAGGGCCGGATCTCGCGGGTCGGTGATCTTGGGGCCGCGCGGATACATCATCGCGGCGAGGGGGACATTCCAGCGGTCGCAGGCGTCCGCGACGGCGGCCATGTCAGCGATCTGACGCGCCTCCTCGGCCGAGCCCAGATTCACGTGGCGACGACCACTTGAGGGTTTGCAGATCCAACTAATGAAAACTGTGCTCCGCCGACATAGACTTCCAGGTCAGCAAGTGTCGGCCCCGCGCACGCGGGGATGGTCCCCGACTCCTACGTCATCACGATCTGCAACCAGAGTCGGCCCCGCGCACGCGGGGATGGTCCCGGCCGCTCCCCCACCTTGTAGAGCCGGAACTGGTCGGCCCCGCGCGAGCGGGGGCAGACGCACGGACGCCCCGTCTTCCGCAGGAGACGGGGCGTTTCGTCGTGTCAGCGGTGTGGTTGGGCCGGGACACCGATTCCGCTGGCCATGTCGTTCCGGAAGGCGGTCAGGTCGACGTCCGCTCCGGGCTGCTTGGTGCCAGTGGGGACCTGGGAGCGGGACAGTGCGGCGTCTTCGCGGGCCATCCAGTCGCTGGCCTGGTCGACGCGTTCGTCCATGGTGAAGATCCCCAACTGCGCCCGCTCGTGGAAGGGCAGCCAGTCGATGGCCAGCCGGCGAGCCACCCAGTCCACGACGGAGCGGACCTGTGGCAGGTCGGGAAGTTCTGGCAGCACGAAGTCGGCCGGGGCGGGGGGCGGTGATGTCGGGCCAGCGGCGGGCGTAGCCGGCGTGGTGGGCGGCGTAGTGCGCCCGGCCCGCGTCGGTGAGCCGCTGGCGGCCCTCGCCGCCGTCGGTGATCAGGCCGTGGCCGCGGACCCGGTCGACGTAGGCGAGGATGTCGCGCGACAGGTCGTGGCCGGCGGTGTTGAGCACCGGCCACCACCGTGCGGCGCTCTCACGGCGGTGGGTGTCGGCCGGGGCGGTCAGCCTGCCGGTGGCGACGTCGACGAGGGCCTGCCAGTCGCCGGGCGCGGTCAGCGGCTCGGCGGCCACCTCGGCAGGCTCCCGCAACGGCACCTGCGGGTAGAGGCCCGCGTACCAGGTGGCGTGCTCGGTGATGTGCGCCCGGCCCGCCGGGGTGAGCCAATACCGCCCGTCCGGGGTCCGCCCGCCCGGTGCGCGGGTCCCGATCGGTGACCAGCGGTTCGCCGCGCCCGCGCCGGGCCAGGTGCGGCCAGCCGCCCCGATGCCGCCCGTAGGACAGCCCGTCCGGCCCGGCCCCGTACAGGTCGGCCAGTACCCGCCACGACGGCTCGCTCAGCAGCCGCGCGGTGGGCGCCGTCGTGAGCCGCCCGCCGCTGACGCCGCCTCCCGCGTCGGCCGCGCCGCGCGCCGAGTTCTCGTGACGCGTTCGGCGTTTTCGTCACGCCGGGGCGGTGACGCGGCGGCTGCGCTCTGCTCGACCGGGACCGGACGCGGCACCTGCACACGCCGCGCCGATGCATGCCCTGCCCGCCGCTTCAGCTCAGCGGTCAGCGCGCCGGGGCCGTCTCGACGCGGGGCCGGTCGGCGCCGTACCGGTCCAGCTTCAATCGCCTCTCGGCCAGCGCCGCCTCGACCACCTGTGCCGCCTCCCAGGCGGCCAGCCGGGCCGCCTCCCGCTCGCCCATCGGCGCGCCCTCGGACCGCCGGACCCGGCACGCCTGCGAGCAGTACACCGCCGGACGGCCCCGCCGCCGGACCGGCAGCGGCCCGCCGCACACCTCGCACGCCATCGCACACCACGCCTTTTCCTCACGCAAACGCTCGCATCAGCGTCACGAAATGACTAGGCCCGCCGCGTGGCGAAAACCATGAAGCCGCATGCACAGGGACACCGCGGTGGCCCGTCCGGGGGTGACACGGGTGCACCGGCGGCAGGACGTCGTCGAACTTCTGCTTGAACCGGCCCAAGCAGGGGCGCGTCACCGCCACCCGCTGCTGCGGGTCCGTCCGCGCCCACCAGACCGCCGTGACCCTGGCAGGCCTGCATGGCACTTCGACGACACGCTCTGGGGGCGTCACAGGCACCTCAGATGGCGTCGTGCTGCCGGCCGTCCGGACCACCAGGGGCGTCGCCGCCCGCGGTGTCGCTTTCGCCGGGAACCCGCTGCTCGGGTGGGCGCGCTCGCGGTGTTTCATAGGCGACCGCCTATGAAACAGACCGAGGCGGAGCCCGGGGGGGACGGCCGCCGCCACGCGGTCGGGTTCGCCGCTTCGGGCAGGGAGGTCAGGGCGGTCCGAGCACGTCCGGGGTGATCAGGGCGCGGGCGGTGGCGGCGAAATAGTCTTCGGAGACGGTGGCGAGGCCGAGGATGACCCCCTGGCTCAGGCCGACTAGGAGCGAGCGCAGCGCCGTGGCCAGGCGTTGCGCCTGTCGCGGCGTGAGTGCGGTCCCGTGGTGGAGCCTGCCGGACAACAGCGCGGTCAGGCGTTCTTCGTGCGCCCGGACGGAGGCGGCGAGCCGGGGTGCCAGTTCGGGGTCGCGCAGGGCCAGGTCCTGCAGGCTGATCTCGAACGACAGATGGCGCAGCGCGTCGGGGTCGTCGCACAGGCGGCGGTAGTGGCGGGCGAAGACCTCCACCGCCTCGATGAGGCCCATGTCGGCGGGGACGGCCTCCTCGATGCCGTCGTAGTGCGGGCCGAGGTAGTCGGTGACCAGGGCGACGAGCAGTCCGTTCTTGCTGCCGAACAGCGAGTAGACCGCGCCGGTGGTCAGGCCGGCCTGCTCGGCGATCTCCTCCAGCCTGGCCCGGTGGCCGTCGCGGGCGACGATCAGGCGCGCGGCGGCCAGCAGAGCCCTCCGGTTGTGCTCCTTGGCCTCAGCCCTTGTCATTCTCATAATCCTATTATTACCGTAATCCCGTGATGAACGTTGCCGAGTGCATGAGCAGCGTCCCCGGCCGCGCCGTGTTCCCGTCCGTCGACGCGCTCCAGGCCGAGCTGCGGGGGCTGGCAGCCGCCCATCCCGACCTGATGCGGCTGCGGCACATCGGCGCCTCGCGGCTAGGCGAGCCGCTGCACGCTGCCACGGTCGGCGATGGGCGGGCGGACGCGGTGGTCATCGCCGGGGCGCATCCCAACGAGCCCGTCGGGGCCCTGACCGCCCTCACGTTGATCAAACTGCTCTGTGAGGACCCGGAGATCCAGGCGGGGCTGGGCTTTCGCTGGCACGTCGTGGCGTGCGCTGATCCGGACGGGGCCCGGCTGAACGAGGGCTGGTACGGCAGTCCCGGCGACCGCCGCGCCTACGCCGAGCACTTCTACCGCCCCGACCTGGCCGACCAGGTCGAATGGACCTTCCCGCTGACCACGGAGGACTACTGCTTCGACCGGCCGCTGCCGGAAACACGGGCGCTGATGCGCCTCATGGACGAGGTACGCCCGTCGCTGGTCTGCTCGCTGCACAACGGCGAGTACCAGGGCGCGTTCTTCTACCTCGACCGCCACGATGCGACGCTGGCGCAGAGGCTGGCCTCCCTGCCCGGCCTGGAAGGCCTCCCGCTGCACCATGGCGCCCCGGAGCTGCCCGGCGCCGAACCGATCGTCCCCGCCGTCTACCTGACCCCGCCCGGGACGCAGGTGGGCAAGGCCCTCGGCGCGGGCGGCAGCAGCGCCGACTACGCGGCCGCATTCGGCGCGCTCCATCTGGTCACCGAGGTGCCGACCTGGGCCGACGAACGCGTCGCCGACCAGAGCCCGGCCGGCCGCACCTACGGGCAGATCCTCGCCGAGGGAGCAGCGGCCCGGCGTGAGCTGATCGACGTGATCCAGGCGGGCATGCGGGCTGTCGCCGGCGACCTGAGCGTGAGCTCGCCGTTCCGCCGCTCGACCGAGAACACGCTGGAGACCTTCCGCCGACTCGGCGAGCTGGAGGAGACGGTGCCCGATGGGGACCGCCCGTCCACGGTCGCCGAGGAGTTCGGCAACCGCCAGATGCTGCACCTGATGCGGCTGCGACTGCTTGGGACGTTCCTGCGCATGCTCGACGCGGAGATCGCCGCGGGCAACCTGACGCCGGCCATCCGCGAGCAACGGCACCTGCTCGCCGAGCGCTTCGAGGTCTGGTACGGCCAGGCCGAAGCGGAGTCTCCCGGCCTGCCGATCGAGTTGCGCAAGCTGGTCGCCGTCCAGCTGGGTGCCGCCTTGACCGCCGCCCTCCACCTGACAGAACGGACGACGTGATGATGAACGGACTGCCGTGCCTATCGATCGGCGAGGGACCGCCGCTGGTCGTCCTGCTGTTCACCCCGGAGGCCGCCATCCCGACCGGTCTGGGACGCCGCTACCTGATGCGAACGGTAGGGCCCTTCACCGAGCGGTTCACCGTTCACGTCCTCAACCGCCGGCCAGGGCTGCCGCCGACCACGACCATGGCCGAGCTGGCCGCCCACTACGCTGCGGCGATCGAGGCCACGTTCGCCGGGCCGGTGAACGTGCTCGGCATGTCCACGGGCGGCTCGATAGCCCTCCAGCTCGCCGCCGACCACCCCGAACTGGTCGCTCGCCTGGTCCTGGGCGGAACGGCATGCACGCTCGGGCCGATCGGCAGACGTGCCCAGCGCGCCTACATCGACCGGGCCCGACGCGGACAACGCCCGAGCCCCGCTCTGGCCGAACTGGTGACCGAGTCGGCGATCGGCCGAGCTCTCGTCAAGGCTCTGAGCTGGGTGGCCGACGGCCGCAAGGACCACACTGACGCCGCCACCATGCTCAACGCTGAGGACGGCTACGACCTGCGCGATCGACTGCACGACGTCAAAGCCCCCACGTTGCTGATCCAGGGCGAGAAAGACCTGGTCTACCCGCTGGAGCTGGCCCGCCAGACCGTTCGCGGCATCCCCGGCGCGCGTCTGATCAGCTACCCCGGCACAAGCCACGCCGCGACATTCACCGACAAGCGGTTCGCGTCGGACGCGCTGGCCTTCCTCCTCGAAGGCTGACCGACCGCCGACCTGGACTTGGCCACCGCTGATCACCGCGAGCCGTCCCTGTCGCCGAGCGGTCGGCGGGTGCACTGAAACGCATCAGAAGGAGCACGACCAATGGACATCACCACCGCCATCGCGGCCGAACGCCGGGAACTGGCGGCGATGCTCGACAGCCTGGCGCCCGCCCAGTGGGACGCACCGACCTTGTGCGCCGGATGGCGCGTACGAGAAGTCGCGGCTCACATGTCGATGGGATTCCGCGTTCCGATGCCCAGGATGGTGCTCGAACTCGTCAAGGCGCGCGGTGACATCAACCGGATGGCAGATCGGCGGGCCCGCCAGGACGCGGCCACCCTGTCCACGACCGAGCTGGTCAGCGCGATCCGCGACAACGCAGACCATCCCTGGAAACCACCGATCGGCGGCGTCACGGCCGCCCTGGCCCACGACGTGATCCACGGCTTGGACATCACCGTCGCCCTCGGCATCGACCGCCGCGTCCCGGAGGACCGCGTGGGCCTTCTGCTGGAGCACGTCACTCCCCGAACCCTCAAATTCTTCGGAGCCCATCTCGACGGCGTCGAACTGCGCGCCGACGACCTCAACTGGTCCTTCGGCACCGGCACACCCCTGACCGGCCGCGCCCAGGACCTTCTGCTGGTCGCCTATGGCCGCAAGCTCCCACCGGGACGCCTCCACGGCACGGCACGGGATCGATTCACTGCCGTGTGAAACCGCTACGCCACGACTCAGCGGCTCGCAAGTCGACACCACCTCGGCTGAACCGGGTTGACAGTCAGCCGACACTGGCCAAAAGCGCGCTCGGCTCCTACCAGTCCGCTGGGTGCAGAACGAGCGCCCCGTCGACATTCCCTCGATCGACCGGCTCTCGGCATGCTCGGCATCGTCCACGGCGGCATCGCCGCGGCCCTGCTCGACTCCGCGATGGGCTGCGCCGTGCACACGCCCCTGCCCGCCGGCGTCGGCTACACCACCCTCGAACTCAAGGTCAACTACATCCGCGCCGTCCGGACCGACCGACGGAACGACCCTGACCGCGGAAGGCACCGTCATCCACGCCGGCCGTCGCACCGCCACGGCCGAGGGGAAGGTCACCGACAGCCGCGGGAAACTCGTCGCCCACGCCACCACCACCTGCCTGATCCTGCCTTTCACCGACTGACAGCCCGCCGGCGGCGAGCCCACACCGGAACACGCCCTCAACTGGTGCTCTCGCGAAACCTGTGCGATCCCGGCGAGGGGCCTGCACCAAGTCAACGCTCACCCACCTCGTCGGGATCGGGTTCGTCCCCGTGCGCCGACGGGAGGCCGCGGTCGTTCGCCGTCCCTCGCGCCGAGTGGCCGACTGGTCCCGTGGTCTGTGGTGCGGCCTGGTGGTCGGCCCTTATCGACCTGCTGCGGGGCCGGTGCTCTTTCGGAGCAGGGCCAGGTCGGCCTCGGCGGCCTGGGCGCGGTGTTCGGCGGCGGCGGCGCGTTCGCGTTGCTGGTCGGCGGTGGTGCGGGCGTGCTCCAGTTCGCGTTCGGTGCGGGCGAGCAGCCGCTTGACGGCTTCTGCGTCCCCTTGGGCCGTCGCCAGGTCCATGCGGGCCTGCTCGGCGGCCTGGCGGTCCTGCTCGGCGCGCCGTTCGGCGGCTTCGGCGCGGACGGCGGCCTGCGCGGCCTCGTGCCGGGCGGCGTCGAGCTGCGCCTGCAGGGCGGCGGCGTGCCGGTCGGCCTCGGCGAGCCGCCGCCGGATGTCGGCCAGCTCGGCGCGGGCGGTGTCGCGTTCGCCGATCGCGGCGGCCAGCGCGTCCCGCAGCCGCTCGCCCTCGGCCGCGGCCTCGGCGTGCGCCTGCCGTGCGGCGGCGGCCTGCTCCTGGGCGACCTCGCGCAGGTGCCTTTCCGCGGCGAGTTCCTGCTCGGCGGCCTCGCGGGCCTGCTTGTGGCGGCCGGTCTGCTCGGCGGCGTCGTCGGCGCGCTGCTCGGCGACGCGCACCCGCGCCTCGGCTTCGCGGATGCCCCTGTCGCGGTCGGCGGCCGCCGCCTGAGCCTCTTGGCGGGCGCGTTCGGCGCGCTCCTCGGCCAGCCGGGCGCGGGCGTCGGCCTCTTCGGCGGCGCGCCGCGCGGCCTGCGCGTCTCGGCGGGCCTGCTCGGCTTCGGCCAGCGCGTCGGCCACGGTGTCGTCCAGCCGTTCCCGCACCGCGCGCACCCGCTCTTCGAACTCGGCCAGCAGCGCGGCGAGCCGGTCGCGCTCCTGCCGCAGCGTCCGGGTGGGCGCGACCTCCTCGGCGTCCCGGCGGCGCCGCGCCCGGTTGTGGGCGTTGCGGTGCCCGTCGCTGCAGAACCTGGCGTCGGCGCGGGCTCCGCGCGGGATGGGACGACCGCAGTGCTCGCAGGGGCGGCGCCCGGCGGCCCGCGTGGCGTCGGCGCGTACTTCGACGGCGTCTGGGGACAGGTCGTCGCCGTCCACCGGACCGTCGCGCAGCGCTCCCCCCGCGTGCTCAGCACGCTCAGCGCTCTCCCACTCCCCTACCGCGTCACGCTCACTCACGAGATCAGCGTAGCAAGACGATCCGATTCGATGTATAACCGATCTGAATCGAATCGGATCGGATCAGAGTGTCTCTGAGTAGATTCACACAATGCCGATTGTGTGAGATCGCTGGTCCTGCACATGGGCCGCTACCGGCCCGCCGCGGTCCGCCAGCGAACCGCAGTCGGGCGCGGAGTAGCCGACGCTGGACACGTCATGTCACGGCAGTGCCAGCTCTTGGGCCAGGCACCGAACGCGAGGACGGAGGTCACCTCGTCCACCAGCACGATCGGCGCGTCCTTCAGCGCCGTCGGGGGACGGGTCTGCGGGCAGCGCCTGCAGGCGGTGGTCAGCGGCCTTGGTGGTGGCCTGGTGGTACTCGATCGAGCAGCCACAGGACTTGCTTGTCGTCGCCGGTGTCGGCCGGTTCGGTCGTGTGCATCTTGGGCGGGTCGTGCATCCGCCATCGCCCGGACCCGGGCGAGGAATCGGTCAGCAGGTCGGCGCGAGTCGACGCGGCTGGTACCGGCCGCACCTCAGAGACCGGTTGGGCTGCCAGGGGCGCGGCGGCGTCGATGGCGATGCGCTGCCCAGGCGGGGCGACGCCGGTCGCCGAACGGCTGCTACCAGGGCGAGCACCGTGAGTAAGCGGACGCTCCGCTGACCTACCGGGGCGGAGCCTTTTCGCCGTACCCCCATGGATGACCGGTGCCCTTGTACTCCTCGACGCTGATGGGCTCGACGCCTTCCCGCATCCGGTCGAGGTAGAGGTGGCCGTACAGGTGGTCGATCTCGTGGGCGACGAGCCGAGCGAGCCCGTCGGAGAAAACGGTGATCACCTGGCGGCCTTCCAAGGTCGTGTGCTCGACCTCCAGACGAAGGGGCCGGGGGACGAGGCCGCGCACGTCGAAGAAGGACAGGCAGCCCTCGTACTGTTCGTCAGAGTCGCGGGATTCGGAAATGACCTTGGGGTTGAAAAGGGTGATCGGGGTGGCGTCGTCGCCGGGCGGCTGGACGATCGCGGCAGCCCGGCTCACCCCGATCTGGGGGGCGGCCAGGCCCATGCCCTTGCCGAACACATGGTGCTCGCGGACTCGTTGCATCGCGGCCAGCAGTTCATCGACCAACCGGCGGGCGTCTCCTGCTTCGGCGGGCAGGTCGAATGGGCGGGCGATGGCCGTAAGAACCGGGTCGCCCTGTTGGACGATCCCGGCGGCCTTCATGCGGTCGCTGGCGAGCCGCAGATCCAGACGTGGGGCCGGTTGCTCGTTGCGACCCTTGAAGCGCCATTCGAGCCGGTATCGGGCGTTGAGCGGCGGGTCGGCGGTGCTCCAGTCGTAGATCGCTTGATCACCGTCGCGGTGCCGGGTGATGGGGCTGTGCAGCGGGGTGGCCTCGGCGGTGGTGGACGTCTCGGTGCCCCACACGCTCGGGGCGAGGTCGGCGGGGAATATCAGCCGGACGGACAGGTGCAGGGTGTGGAGACGAACGGCCCGCTGAAACCAGTGGCCCCACTTGTCGTCTCCTACGGTGTAGGTGTACTCCAGGGTGGCGCGCTCCCCGGGATAGAGCGGGAAGCGTCCGTGTTCGTTCTCGAAGCACAACCAGACTTCTTTGAACGAGTCGCGGTCGAGTTTGGGCCGCCATGTCATGGGCTCGCCGTCGCAGGTCGCGGTCAGCCCGAGTTCGTCGAAGGTCAGTGGGTGCTGCCGGTAAAGACGGTTCGACGCCTCGGGGTCGCCCGGGTGGCGATCGACTGAAATCCGGACGAGGTACCGGGTGACGGGGTCGGGGCCGGTGTTGACGATCCGGCGGCGCATGGTGGCGGTGTAGACGCGGCCGTCGTAGCGCAGTTCGGCGTGGTCGAGTTCCACGATCAGGCCGCCGGAGCCCCGGGCGGTGATCGGGGCGGGCTGCTCTCCGGGGGTGTTGCCAGTGGCCTGCCACGCGGCCCACAGCTCTCCGCCCGCGTTCAGACAGGACTCGGCCTTACGTGCGAAGTCGGCCGACGCCGGGTGCCGTCCTGCCTCCACGTGCGATATGTACGACCTGTCGAATCCCATCGCGCGGGCGAGGGCCTGCTTGGTCATCCGGCGGCGGGTGCGCCAGCGGGCGACAGCCGCACCGAACCCTTCGGCTTCCGGACTCTGCTCAGCGTCGCTCAACCGTCCAACCCCTGCTCTGCCGTCCAGGTGAATGGCGTGAATGAACCGTGAATGACGGTAGCTCACGGTGGCCTCACCGCGAAGCGGTCCGGTTGTCTCGCCTTACACCGACCGGAAGGAGGGTTCCGTGGGGTCATTGGACAGGCCGAGGGAGGCCGATGGAAAGCAGGTGATCGCCCCGGAGGCGACCCGGCTGTTGGAGCGGCTGGCCTCGCTGCTGCACGCTCACGAGCTCACCGCCGAAAACAAGGCCGACCGGTTGCAGGTGTCGGCCGGTCGGGACAGTCGGGCGGTGGAGGTGGCGTGTCTGCGGCGGCCCGACGACGGGGACCGCTGGTGGTTCTCCTGGGGCGGCGGGATCTGGCTGTGCGAGGCCGACAACCCGACCGAGGCCATGGTGCAGATCAAGGGCGCGTTGCGGCGGGTCGGATCGTGACCGCGCTGGAGGACTTCGAGCTGTCGCGGGTGAATGCGTTCTTCCGCAAAATCACCAGCCGGTACGAGGTGAGCGAGGCGGTGTCCGCACTGGTGATCACCCACTTGCTGGGCGAGCGGCCCGCGTTCTTAAAGGCGGTCGGGCGTCTGGCGGAGGTCGCGGCCGTGCTGCCCAAGCCGAAGTCGATCGACGCGCGGGCGCTGGAGGAGGTCACCGCCTCGTTGCAGGTGGACCACCTGGAGCGGGCGGCGTTCGCCGACCCCGCCCGCGCCCTGGAGTACCTCGAGTCACGGGTGGCCGGTCAGCGGGTCGTGCTGCTGGACGTCGGCGGGTACTTCGCCCCGGCCCTGGAGCACCTGTGCTCCAGCTTCTCCGGTCAGATCGTCGGGGTGGTGGAGGACACCGAGAACGGCCACCAGCGGTACGAGGCGTTGGACAAGCTGCCGTGCCCGGTGTTCAGCGTGGCCCGCTCGCCCCTGAAGGACCCCGAGGACTTCTTGGTGGGCCAGTCGGTGACGTTCTCCACCGAGGCACTGATCCGGGCACGCGGCGACATCTTGCAGGGCCGCCCGGCAGCGGTCATCGGGTACGGCAAGCTCGGCCGGTCTGTGGCGGCGATGCTGCACGCCAGGCATGTCGGCGTGACCGTCTATGACGCCGACCCCATCAAGCGCACACAGGCCCTCTCCCAAGGGTTCCGGACCGCCTCCACGCTGGGACGGGCCATCGCCGGGGCCGGGGTGATCGTGTGCGCCACCGGAAACCTGGCACTACGCGAAGACGACTTCGCCCAAGTCGCCAACGGCGCGTACATCGCCAGCGTGACCAGTAGCGATGACGAACTGGAGCTGGACGCGCTCGACGGACTGTACGAGCAGACCCCGATGGGTGAGCACATCACCCGGTATGCGCGGACGGGGCACTACTTCTACGTCCTCGCCGATGGGAATGCCGTCAACTTCCTTCACGGCGCGAGTGTGGGTGCTTTCATCTTCCTCGTGCAGGCCGAGATCCTGGCCGCCCTCGGGTCGTTGGCGACCGTCGGTCACGAGCCCGGGTTGCACGAGTTGGACGCGACCGAACGCAGCCTGATCGCCGCGACGTGGCTGCGCTACTTCGATGGGACGCCATGAGCATCAGCACCGACGAGATCCGTTCCACCCTGGCTCGCTATCTGGACCGCCACCCCGACGAGGCCGACCACCTACGGCCCCTGTCCGAGGCTCTGAACGCGGGGGCGGACCTGACCTCGCGCAAGGAGTTCAACGGCGGACATGTCACGTGCGGGGCCGTCGTGATCGACCATGACCGCCGTCTGCTGCTCATCCGGCACAAGGCGCTCGGCCGTTGGCTCCTGCCCGGTGGGCACCTGGAACCGGAGGACGCCACCCTGCCAGGGGCGGCACTGCGCGAATTGGAGGAGGAGACCGGCATCTCCTGGCACGGCGCGGTCGCCCCGCCCGGCCACGATGTGACCCCGGTGGACATCGACCTGCACACCATTCCCGCCAACCCGGCCAAGGGCGAGCCCGAGCACTGGCACGCCGACTTCCGATGGGCGCTGTGGGTCAAGGAGCCCAAGGTGGTGCTTCAGGCCGAAGAGGTGGACGGCTACGCCTGGCGGCCCCGAGCGAACGCCCCGACCCCGAAGCTGGCCGCCAAGCTCGCGGCCCTGTGACCGACTCCCGACCTGGGAGGCTGTGCGGCCCGTAGCCGGTCTCGGCAGAGGCTGGTCGGCCCCGTTATGTGGCGGCGACCCCGGCGCGCCGTGCGTGTCGTCTGGGGCGTTGCGTCCAGTCCCGGGAGCAGGCGGCGCGCTCAACGTCGTAGCACCCCCGGCGCGTCAGCGCCGGGGGTGCCATGTTGTCCGAGGGGTACTCGTCGTCGGCGGGGGTGATGGTGCAGGCCGGGCACCACTCGGCCGAGGTCGTCGCCGCCCGGTAGGCGGCGGCGTAGGTGGCGTAGTGCTCATGGGGGTCGTGGGTGACACACCGGGACGCGTAGTTCAGCGCCTTGCCGTCCCGCTCCACGGGCTTGATCGCGTCGGCCGGGGGCGTCGGTGCCGTGCAGGTCGAACACCTGAAGCCGGCCGCCCGTGCCCGGCAGGTGCGGTCCTTGCACACGTACGGCTGAGGAGCCCGCCCCCCAAAACCTGCTGGCCTGCTCACCAGCAGGCGACGCCTTGCGGGCCGCCTGCCCGTAGGCGTGGTTCGTCGTCATGAGCCGACCGATGCCGGGTGGGCCGTACTGGAGCCGCTGCTGCCCAGGCGGAGGCCGGGCCGTCCAGTGCTCGTGTCGGCAGCTGGTTCCACGGGATCGACTGCCACGCGTGAAACGAGCAGCGACGTTGCGCCGGATGGCCGTGGAGCTGCCTGTTCGGCGGCTACCGGGACGGTGCCAATGTGCTGCGGTCGTGGGCGTCGTCGTACAGCCGGGCGATGGCGGTGTGCAGTGCTCGGAGCTGCGTGCTGAGCGTTCCGGCGGAACGGACGTGGCCGGGGATGCGCTGGTCGAGCACGCGGTCCAGAGCGCCCTTGAGGATCGTGTCGGCGTGGGTGATGTGCTGCTGGACGAGGCCGAGGATCTGCTCGGCCTGTTCCCGGGTCGCCGATCGGCCGGCGAGTTCGGCACGCAGCCGACGCAGGGGCCGACGGGCGGCGTCGAGGAACGCGGCTCCAGGGAACGGGTCCTCGGCGGCGGACCGGCTCGCTTGGACCAGGCAGTGGTCGAGATCGTCGATCTGGTCGCACACCGCGGTGAGGGCTGCCGAGCTGGCGGAAGGACCCGTGCGCGGCCTGGCCTGCTCACCGGCGGGACGAGCGGGGCCGGCCGCCAAGCGGGCGAACCGTTCGCGCGGGTCGAAGGCCGCTTCCAACTTGGCGAGGATTCCA
The DNA here is from genome assembly GCF_030269545.1 of Actinomadura sp. NBRC 104425. GTDB lineage: Bacteria > Actinomycetota > Actinomycetes > Streptosporangiales > Streptosporangiaceae > Spirillospora > Spirillospora keratinilytica. The sequence continues at coordinate 53,121 of NZ_BSTN01000032.1, forward strand.
CCCATCGTCTCTTGGAGCAGGGCGTCGAGCCGAGTGAAGTCGTCGTGGCCGTCGTCTCGGCCCGGGGCCTGGCCGATCATGAGGCTTCCTTCCACGCGTGCTTCAGCTGCTCGTTGAGTGTGGTGCGGGCCCGGCGCAGGTTCTGGCGCACCGCCTCGGGCGTGGCGCCCACGATGCCGCGATCTCGGCGGGGGTGAACTCGGCGATCGTGAGGCCCATGACGGTGCGCTGGGCGTAGGGCAGCGCCTGAATCGCCTCCATGACCATCTGCTCGCGGACGGTGTAGGCCATGGGGTCGTCGGACGCCGCGGCGTTCAGGGTGTCCGGATCGTCGGTCAGGGTCTCGCGCTGGCGCAGCCGCACGGGGCCCTTGAGGAACACGCGCTTCGCGACCGTGTACAGCCAGGGGACGCGGGTCGGTGATGGTGTGCCATTGAGCCAGGGCCTGTTCGAACGTGGCCTGGATGGCGTCGTCGGCTTCGTGCTGGCTTGCGCCTAGAGTGATCAGAAAGCGGACCAGTTTGTTGTACTCGGCCATGAACACCGCTTTGAAGTCCACACCTGCCACTGTGCGTTCCGGCGCGCCACCGACGGTAGCCGGTTCGGCGTACTCGGGTGGCAGGTTGTGGTCACCGCCGAGCCCGGCAGGTTTCCGCCGGGCCTGGTCGCAGGGATCCGCCGTGGGTTTCACCGGTCAGGCCCGGGCGTAGAGGGTCCGCGCGGCGGGGGTCGACGGCCCGGGCGTCCAGGTCAGCTTGGTCGGCTGCCCCTTGCGCTTGAGATGGTTGATCGCCCAGGCCTTGGCCTCGTTGTCGGTTTCGACGTCGGTCTTGCCCGCGACCCGTGCGTAGGCGAGGACCAGACGCCACCCGTCGGGGTGCCGGCGCAGGAAGTACATCTGCAGCGACAGCGCATCGAGGGTGAACCAGCCCTCCTCCGTCCGGTCGTCGTCGACCGGGGTCCAGCCGATCGAGGAGACGTCGGCGCCGATGAGGCCGTCGGCCCACCGCATCGCCTCCGGGATCGTCAGGTCCGCGGTGTCGTGCCCCAGGACCCGGCCGACCGACATGTGCTTGGAGTTCCACTCCAGCGTGTAGAGCGCCTGGGGGCGGTCGGGCGTCCGCGGGCGGGCAGCGGACGCGGAGGCTCCGTGCAGCTGGACCCGGCCGACACCGATCCAGCCGTTGAGGATGGCCTGGTTCAACACCGTGGTGTCCAGATGGTCGGGATGCAGCGCGTGGCTGACGCCGACCAGGACCCCGCCGAGCGCGCGGGCGGCATCGAGGAACTGTTCGTCGGCCGGAGCGGTGTAGGTGCGGTGCGGCCCGCTGGTGAACGACACGCTCACCGAGTCGGCCGCCAGGGTCGCGACCGCGTCATCGAGCGGCGCGGACACATCCATGCCCAGCCCGGTGGCGTTCAGTTCGTGCAGGGAAAGGACGCCGCTGCGCAGCACCTGGTAGCCGCGCCGGTCGTCCTTGACGATCGGTACCGACTCCAGGCCCGGGTTGACCAGCAGCATCGGCCAATACCCCTGCCCGCCGCCGGGAGGGACGACGGGAAACATCAGCATCACCGACACCCAGCTCAGGTGCTCCTCGTGAATGTCGATGATCAACCCACTGTCGTTCCACTCGGGCGGTCGGCACGCGAGGTGATGCAGGCTTGCGGACGCCATCAGCGGGGTCTCGTCGACCGCCAGGGCCGGCGGGGCGTCACCGAGGAAACGGCCGCAGGTCTGGCAGTCGACCGGCCATAGGCACGAGCACACCTCGCCGAGCCTCTCCTCCCCCAGCTTCTTCAGAATGCTCTCGCTGACCTTGATGTCGGTGACGGGCATCGGCATACACCTCGTCTTTCGCGGTCGGGGCCCGCCGCGCCCGGATGCGCGGCGGCCGGTACCGATGAGTGCGATCCGCGGGGTGCTCCGTGACGTCGAATTTCAAGATTTTTCTTCCGCTGCCCGACGTGGTGAGGAAGCCGCAGGTCAGATCCCGCCCGAAGCCGCAGTCGCCATGCGAGGGCGTGGAGCCGCCTTGGTGCCGGGGGACGCAGTCGCGCTGTTGTGCGGTGCACCGCCCGCCGCGAAGGCTGTGCGGTGTGCCGCCGGCTGAGGCGATGGTCGAGAACTGTGTCGGTAACGCATGGGTTTGGGGACGTCGCCTCTGGCGCGCTGCCCCCTGCAACGGTCGCCGTCGGGGCGGCTGCTGGTGCGGGAGCTGGAGCGGGGGCCGGGTGCAGGGCGGGTGAAGGTCGAGTCGGCCCCGACCGACTGCGCCGACTCGGTACGGAGTAGCGTCCAAGGCCCCTGCTGCACCGTGGCGTCGTCGGCCACCGCCTGGCTCCTGGAGGCCGCCGTGGTCGACGACGCCTTGGACGTGCTGATCACCTCAACCTGTTGGCCGAGGTGGAGCGGGGCGGCACGGCCGAACGGCGCCGGACCCCTGTCCAAGCTGCGCTCCGCCTTCGGTGATCGAGCGGGTGGTGCTGCGGGGGAAGCCGACAGCGGCGGTCGCCACGATGCGGCGGTTGTGCCCGAGACCGACCAAGACGCGGCTGCCGCGTGGCGGGCTGAGCTGGTCGAGCGGTATCGGACGGTGCGGCACTTCGTCGGGCTGCTGCTCGATCGGCTTTCGTGCGGATGGTGCGCGCGGCGGCTGCGGTGGTCGAGGGCCGCTGCCGCCGCGTGCAGCCGCATCGCCTCCGGCGGCCGTGGTCGGCTCCGTCGGTGCTGCTGGGAGGGCACGCGGTGGGGTGTGGAGCAAGGCCGCGGGTGTCCCGGCGCGGCGGTGTCGAGTGCCGCCGCGCCGGGAGGCTCGGCTCTGCGGTGGTGCGTGCAGCGGTTGTTGGCGGAGGGCGCCCGGGCGGTGCGCGGTCGTCCGCGGGTGGCGCCGTTACAGGTTGCCGCGCCTCGCCTGCTCCCGCTCGATGGCCTCGAACAGGGCCTGGAAGTTGCCCTTGCCGAAGCCCAGCGAGCCGTGGCGTTCGATAAACTCGAAGAACACCGTGGGGCGGTCGCCGAGCGGCTTGGTGAAGATCTGCAGCAGGTAGCCCTCCTCGTCGCGGTCGACCAGGATGCCGCGGGAGGCCAGCTCCTCGATCGGGACGCGGACCGTGCCGATGCGGGCGCGCAGGTCGGGGTCGGTGTAGTAGGAGTTCGGGGTCTCGAGGAACTCCACGCCCCGGGCCCGCAGCACGTCGACCGTGGTGATGATGTCGTTGGTGGCCAGCGCCAGGTGCTGCGCGCCGGGGCCCCGGTAGAACTCCAGGTACTCGTCGATCTGCGAGCGCCGCTTGCCGACGGCCGGCTCGTTGAGCGGGAACTTGACGCGGTGGTTGCCGTTGGCGACGACCTTGCTCATCAGCGCGGAGTACTCGGTGGCGATGTCGTCGCCGATGAACTCGGCCATGTTGGTGAAGCCCATGACGCGGTTGTAGAAGCCGACCCACTCGTCCATCCGGCCCAGCTCCACGTTGCCCACGACATGGTCGAGCGCCTGGAACAGCCGCTTCGGCGCGCCCTCGGGCCTGGTGAAGCCGGACGTCCGCGCGACGAAGCCGGGCAGGTAGGGGCCGGTGTAGCGGGACCGGTCCACCAGGGTGTGGCGGGTCTCGCCGTAGGCGGCGATGGCGGCGAGCCGCACGGTGCCGTGCTCGTCGCTGAGGTCGTGGGGCTCTTCCAGGATCGTCGCGCCCTGCTCGCGGGCGTGGCGGATGCAGCGGTCGACGTCGGGCACCTCCAGGGCGATATCGATGACACCGTCGCCGTGGCGGCGGTGGTGGTCCAGCAGGGGGCTGTCGGGGTCGACGCCGCCCTTGACGACGAACCGGACCGCACCGGACCGCAGCACATAGGCGCGGTGGTCGCGGTTGCCGGTCTCCGGGCCCGAGTAGGCGACCAGCTCCATCCCGAAGACCGCCTGGTAGTACAGCGCCGCCTGGGTCGCGTTGCCGACCGACCACACCACCGCGTCCCACCCGGTCACGGGGAACGGGTCGCCCGCGGGGTCGTGGTCGACCAGCCCCACGAGCCGGCGGATCTGGTCGTAGTCGAGCTCCGCCAGCCGCTCCTGGCTGGTCAGGGCCTGGTCCGTGCTCATGAGCGGTCCTCCTCGTGTCCTGTTCGCCGGACGGATCGCCACGAAGGAGACAATGCCGCGGCCGCGGTGTGCAACAGTGCGCCCTGAAAATGGGCTAGATGTACAGAATGTCGAGCAGAGCGGCGCTTCGGCTGGTCGGATTGACCAGTTCGGCGGAGGCGGCATGGCCGAAGAGCCGGACGCCCTGGACACCGACCTGCTCCGCAGGCCGCGGGCGGGCGTGCCGGAGACGGCCCGCGCCCTCGGGCGTCGCGCGCGGCGCCGTCCAGGCCCGGCTGAAGCGCGACCGGTCACGGGCCGGAGGGCGACGCCGCGGCGGGCTTCGTCACCCTGGAGAGGTCGCCACCGAACTGGCGGTCTACTCGACCACCGGTTCCTCCGACGTGCTGTGCCGACCGCGTCCTCCCGCGAGGGCCTGCAGGACGCGCTCCGCTCGCCGACCTGCCGCAGGCCCGCCGCGCCCCCGCCTACCGCGCCTCACGGTGGCTCGCCGGACGCGGCGTCCGGTGCCTGCGCGCCCAGCTCCAGCTCCAGCAGCAGGCGGTGCGTCGGGTTCCGCATCGTGAACCCGAACAGCTCCTGTGCGCGCCTGATCCGCTTGCGGACGGTGTTCTCGTGCAGCGTCAGCTCCCGGCTCGCGGCGCGGACGTCGCCGAAGTTCCGCAGATAGGACAGCAGCGTCGCCCGGTAGGCGGTGCCGTGGGCGAGGTCGTGCGCGGTGACGGCGCGGCCGATGCCCGTGCGCAGCCTCGGGTCCGCCCGCACGGCCTGGAACAGGCGCTGCCGGACGATCTCGCCGCGCAGGTCCCGGGTCGCGTAGCTGCCCGGGCGGGCGCCGGCATCCCGCAGGTGGGCGACGGCGCAGTCGAGGTCGTCGCGCGCCCGGCGGAGCGCGTCGGGGTCGGCGACGGGGTCGCCGCGCACGATGAGCAGGCCGGTGTGCAGCAGCCGGGTGGCCCGCCGGTGGATGTGGTCCGCCAGCGCCGAGACGGTCACCGAGCCGCGCGGCGCGGCCGCCAGCAGCACGTACAGCCGGTCGTTGACCAGGCCGAAAGTGGGTTCGTGGCCGAGGGAGCGGGCGTCGAGTTCGAGCAGGCCGATGGCGCGCAGCAGGCTCGCGTGGTGGTCGGTCCGGCGGCCGGCGGCGGTCTCGGCGAGGCACAGCAGGCTTCCCGGCAGGGGCAGCGCCTGGTCGGCGGGGCCGGGCCGGTGCAGGGCCTCGTGCAGGGCGGCGTTGCGGGCCTGCTGGTCGGCGTCCAGGTGGCGGCGGGCGGTGAGCATGTGCAGGGCGGCGAGCTTGGCCGCGGTGGCCAGGACGGCCTCGCAGTCGCCGATCGCGTCCTCGTCGGGGAAGACCGCCCACAGCGAGCCGAGGGCGGTGTCGCCGGCCCGGATGACGACGGCGAGCCGGGGCAGGTAGCCGTCGCGCCGGATGAGCCTGACCGAGTCGCTGCGCCACAGTTCGTCGGTGAGGTGGTGGGGCAGGGCGTGCTCGGGCACCCGGCGCGAGAGGATGCCGACCCGCCGGGTCTCGTCGATCGGCTGGCCGGGCAGGTTGGAGTAGGCCACGATCGTCTGCTCGGTGTCCATGATCGCCACCGCGCCGCCGCAGATCGCGGCGACCGAGTTGGCCAGGGAGAACAGGTCGCCGCCGGCGAGGTCGTGCGGGGCGTCGCCGGCGGCCGGGCGGGTGGCCAGCAGCGTGGAGGCCAGGCCGTACAGGCGGCTCCAGGGGATGTCCGGGTTGACCGTCACCACCGCGGCCCCCGCCGCGCGGGCCTGCTCGGCGACGCCGCGAGGCAGGCCGCCCGCGCACTTGACGGCCAGCGCCCCGCCGGTGTCGGCCGCGAGCCGGACCGCCCGGGCGACGCCGTCGGCCGAGGAGGCGTCCAGGCCGAGCGCCAGCAGCAGGCACCGCGGGGCGACCGGTTCCGGGGCGCCGCCGTCGAGGAGTTCGACACCGCTCACCGGCAGCCGGGGGTCCCCGGTGGCGAGCCGGACGAGTTCGGGCCGCAGCGCGGCCAGCAGGTCCCCCAACGCCATGGTGGCCAATGCCGCGCCTCCCCAGGTGTGCGATCCGACACCGATTCCGGCAGATCAGGGTCGTGGACGACATTGTTTCATCCTGCGGCCTTCCTCCAGAGTGGTCCCAGTCACATTCACGCATCGGACGACTCCGGGAGGACCCCCTTGCCACTCCGCCATGCCGCACCGGCCCGCCGGGCCGGGCGCCCGTACGGCCCGCCCACCGCCGCCGGCCGCCCGGCGGCGAGGACGACCGGGGCGGCGGTGGTCGCGTGCCGCTGAACGACCGGCAGGGCGGGATCGCCGAACTCGCCGAGGCGGTCGGGCCCGAGAACGTGCTGACCTCGGCCACCGACCTGGTCCGCTACTCCTGCGACGCCAGCCCGTACCGGCGGACGCCCCGCGTGGTGGTGCTGGCCCGCGACGGCGACGACGTCGCGGCGGTCTTCCGGTTCGCCTCGCGGCACGGGCGGCGCGTGGTCATGCGCGCCGCCGGGACCAGCCTCAACGGCCAGGCCCAGGGCGACGACATCCTGCTCGACGTGCGCCGCCACTTCGACCGCGCGGCCGTGGAGGAGGACGGCAGGATCCTGCGGACCGCACCCGGCGTCGTCCTGAGCCGGGCCAACGCCCGCCTCGCCCGCTACGGGCGGATGCTCGGCCCCGACCCGGCCAGCAGCGCGGCGGCGTGCGTGGGCGGGGTGGTGGCCAACAACGCCAGCGGCATGACCTGCGGCGTCCACGCCAACGCCTACCGGACGGTCAGGTCGCTGCGGATCGTGCTGCCGTCGGGCACCCGGATCGACACCGCGGCGCCGGACGCCGACCGGCGGCTCGCGCAGGCCGAACCCGCCCTGGTCGCCGAGCTGCGCGCGATCCGCGACGAGATCCGCGGCGACCCCGGGCTGGCGGCGCGGATCCGGACCAAGTTCGCCATCAAGAACACCAACGGCTACCGGCTCGACGCCTTCCTCGACGGCGACTCCCCGGCGCAGATCGTGCGCGGCCTCCTGGTCGGCTCCCAGGGCACGCTGGGCTTCCTGGAGGAGATCACCTTCGAGACCGTCCCCAATCCGCGCTGGCGGACCACCGCCTTCCTGCACTTCGCCGACCTGGCCGCCGCCTCGGCGGTCGTGCCCGCGCTGATGGACCTCGGCGCGCAGGCCGCGGAGCTGATGGACAACCTCTCGCTGCGGTCCACCCGGTCGATCGGCGGCGCCCCGGACTGGATGCACGCCATCGGCTCCGACGACGCCGGGCTCCTGGTGGAGTTCCGCTCCGCCGAGCAGGCCGCGCTCGACCGCTTCGAGGACGCGGCCCGCGAGGTCGTCTCCGGCACCGTCCTGCACGGCGGCTTCACCCGCGACGGCCGGGTCGCCAATGGCTACTGGGCCGTGCGCAAAGGGCTGCTCACCGCGCTGGGCGCGAACCGCCCGCCGGGCACCATCCTGCTCGGCGAGGACGTCTGCGTGCCGCCGCACCGGATCGCCGAGGCGGCGGTCGCGCTGCGCGACGTCCTGGCCGCGCACCGTTTCGACGCCTCGGTCGCCGGGCACGCCTCGGCGGGGAACCTGCACTTCACCATGGTGTTCGACCCCGCCGACCCGGCCGACGTGGACCGGTACGCCCGCTGCCTGGAGGAGATCGTCGCGCTCGTCGTGGACCGCTTCGACGGCTCCCTCAAGGGCGAGCACGGCACCGGCCGCAACATGGCCCCCTTCCTCGAACGCGAGTGGGGGCCCCGGCTGACCGGGCTGATGCGCCGCGTCAAACGCGCCTTCGACCCCGGCGGCATCCTCGGCGACGGCGTCCTGTTCACCGACGACCCCCGCGCCCACCTGCGCCACCTCAAGACCCTCCCGGCCGTGCACCCGGTGCTGGACGCGTGCATCGAATGCGGCTTCTGCGAGCCGGTGTGCCCCAGCCGCGAGCTGACCACCACCCCGCGCCAGCGGATCGTCCTGCGGCGGGAGATCGCCCGCCGCGGCGGCGGCGACGCCGAACTGGAGCGGCAGTACGGCTACGCGGCCGTCGACACCTGCGCCGCCGACGGGTCCTGCGCCGTGGCGTGCCCGGTGGGCATCGACACCGGGCACGCGATGAAGGACCTGCGGCACGCGCGGCACGGGGCCCGCGCCGAAAGGGCCGCGCTGGCCGTCGCCCGGCGCTGGGCCCTGGCGGAGCGGCTGGCCCGGACGCTGCTGCGCCTGGCCCGGCCGGCGGCGGACCTCGCTGGCGACCGCGTCGTCCGGGCGGCGAGCCTTTTGGCCCGCAGGAGCCTGGGAACGTCCCGGGTCCCCGAATGGCTGGCCGCGACTCCCGGCCCCGCCCCGGCGCTCCCGGCGGGCGGGCGCAGACCGGCGGACGCGGCGGCCGTCTACGTCCCGTCCTGCGTCAATCGGATCTTCGGCGCCCCGCCCGGCGCGGCCGACGCCACCACCGTGACGGCCGCCCTGCCCGCCCTCGCCGACCGGGCCGGGGTCGCGCTGTGGACGCCGCCCGACGTCGCCGGGACCTGCTGCGGCACCGTCTGGAGCAGCAAGGGCTACCGCGCCGCGCACGCCCACGCCGCCAACGACCTGGTCGAACGGCTGTGGCGGTGGTCCGACGGCGGCCGGCTGCCCGTCGTGATCGACGCCAGCTCCTGCGCGCTGGGCGCACTGCGCGAGGCCCCGGCCGTCCTCACCGCCGGCAACCGCGCGCGGCACGCAGCCCTGACCGTGCTCGACGCGCTCACCTGGACGCGCACCGAGCTGCTGCCCAAGCTCACCGTCACCCGCCCGCCGGCGCGCGCCGTCGTGCACCCGACCTGCGCGATGCGCCACCTCGGCACCGCCGGCGACCTGCACGCCGTCGCGGCCGCGATCGCCGACGAGGTGGTCGAACCGGCCGCCGCCACCTGCTGCGGGTTCGCCGGAGACCGCGGCTTCCTGCACCGCGAGCTGACCGAGAGCGCCACCCGCGCCGAGGCCGCCGAACTGGCCGCGACCGCGGCCGACGCCCACCTCAGCGGCAACCGCCCCTGCGAGATCGGCCTCCAGCACGCCAGCGGACACCCCTACGAATCCGCCCTGGTCGCGCTCGACCGCGCCACCAGAACCGAGGAGAGGAAACGGAGCACACCGTGACGCGCAATCTGGCACCACCCACGGCCGCCGCGCACGACGGCCGGTCCATGACGCGCGAGGACCGCAAGGTCCTGGCCGGCACGCTCGCCGGCACCACCATCGAGTGGTACGACTTCTTCATCTACGCCCAGGCCGCCACCCTGGTGTTCGGGCCGATGTTCTTCGCCCCCGTGGACGAGGAGGGCTCCGGCCTGGCCACCCTCATCTCGCTGTCCACGATCGGCATCAGCTTCCTGTTCCGGCCGCTCGGCGCGATCGTCGCCGGGCGGTTCGGCGACCGGATCGGCCGCAAGCGCATGCTCGTGGTGACCCTGCTCCTCATGGGCACGGCCACCACCGCCATCGGCCTGCTGCCCGACCACGGCCGGATCGGCGCCGCCGCGCCGATCGCCCTCATCCTGCTGCGCATCGTCCAGGGCTTCTCCGCCGGCGGCGAATGGGGCGGCGCCGCCCTGCTGTCGGTCGAGCACGCGCCCCGCGGCCGCCGCGGGCTGTTCGGCTCCTTCCCCCAGATCGGCGTCCCGATCGGCCTCATCCTGGCCACCGGCGTCCTGTGGGTCATGAGCACCGCGCTCACCCGCGACCAGTTCCAGGCCTGGGGGTGGCGGGTGCCGTTCCTGCTCTCCCTCGTCCTCATCGTCATCGGCTACCTGGTCCGGCGCGCCGTGGACGAGAGCCCCGTCTTCCAGGAACTGCGCCGCCGCACCGGGACCTCCTCGGCGCCGCTGCGCGACCTGTTCCGCGGCAACACCAGGAACGTGCTGCTCACCGCGCTGATCTTCGTGGCCAACAACGCCGCCGGCTACCTGCTGATCGCCTACTTCATCGGCTACGGCACCGAGGTGCTGGGCCACTCGCGACCCTCGGTGCTGCTGTCCACCGTCGCCGGAGCGGCCGGCTGGCTCGTCTTCACCCTGTACGCGGGTGCGCTGTCGGACCGGATCGGCCGCGTCCGCACCTTCCAGATCGGCTACGCGCTGGTGTTCGCGTGGATGATCCCGCTGTTCATGCTCATGGAGACCCGCAGCATCTGGCTGTTCGCCGTCGCGATCCTCGTGCTGACCGTCGGCCTCGGCCTGTCCTACGGCCCCATGTCGGCCCTGTACGCCGAGATGTTCCCCGCCTCGGTCCGGTACTCCGGCGTCGCCATCGGCTACGCCCTCGGCGCCATCCTCGGCGGGGCCTTCGCCCCCACCATCGCCAAGGCCCTGGTGGAGAGCACCGGCAGCGCCTACTCCGTCGGCGCCTACATCATGGTCCTCTGCCTCGTCTCCCTGGCCGCCGTCACCGCGGTCAAGGAACCCAAGGGCACCGACCTGGGCCTCACCCGGCAGCCGACCACCTGACGGTCGGGCTCGACGCGGTCACCGCGAAGGCGAGCGGAACGGGCCGGTGCGGCGAAGGGCCACAACCCCCGCCGCACCGCCCGCCGCGAAGGCTTGTGCGGCGCGACCGGTTGAGGTGATGGTCGGAAACTGACGCGGCAGGCAACGCATGGGGTCGGGTCGCCTATGGCGCTCGGCGAGGCGAGGGCGTACGGCAACGTCACCAGTGCGGTCAGGCGTCGAGTATCCGAGCCGGGGTAGATGCGTCCGCTGGCCGACCAGACGGCCGACGGGCGGAACGGGGATCTGCGACTTACTGTCAGCTGTCCTCACTCTGAGGCGGCCGACGACCGACCGGCCGCCCCAGCACCATGCGATGCCCCGTCATGTCCACACCGGACCCGCGCGCGGCCAACGCTCCGATGAGCAAGCCGCCACCGATGATGGTGAGCGCGAGCGCAGGCGCACGCACGACCGACCGCACATCGTCACAGGCGGTCGGCGCCCCGGTCTCGCTGTCGTCCTGACTGGAAGCCACATACGGCGAACCGCACGAGGAGCCTTGGCTGGAGACGGGGATGAAACCAACGGCGAGGCCGGCGGTGAGGAGGGAGGCAGCGGTCCATGTGGTGGTGCGGCTCATGGCAGCCCACGATCGCAGGGGTAGGAGTGGGTGGTCATGTGGGTGGCTGCATGCGGCCACCCTGCGTGCGCCACTGGCGACCGCGGGGCGGGGCAGGCAGAGCTCCTCTGTGGGGACGTGCCGCGTCGGTGCCGTGCCTCGGTCGAGGGCTTGGTGCCGTGTTCGCATGTTGTGGACGGCAGGGCAGGTCCCTGCCTTCACCGGTGACGGCCGTACCGTCCTGCCGTCCGCACTCAGATCAATCGCGGGGTGTCACGCCGGGTTTCTGTGCCAGTGGCGGGCCGCGAGATGGCGGTGCGCTGGGGTTCTGCTCCGGCGGGCCGACCTCTTCTGTGTGGACGTGCCGCGGTGGCGTCGGGTCTCGGCTGATGGCCTGGTGCAGTGCCCGCACGGTGGTGAACGGCGAGGCTGGTCCGCGCCTTCGTCGATGAGGGTCTCTGTCCCGATGTCCGCAAGCAGCCCGATGGGCGGCGGGCAGGGGTTTCCGCTTTCGGCAGTACTGCTGTTCGGCGGTTTCCGGGGGAAGGCGGTGGGTTAGGCTAACGTACTAGTTCGTTCATTACTGGAGGCGTGCGGACCATGCGCAGATCCATCGCCACGGTGTCGCTGAGCGGCTCGCTGCCCGACAAGCTGACCGCGATCGCGGCCGCGGGCTTCGACGGTGTCGAGATCTTCGACAACGACCTGGTCACCGGCCGGATGAGCCCGGAACAGGTGCGGAGCCGGGCCGCCGACCTGGGCCTGTCCATCGATTTGTACCAGCCGTTCCGCGACTTCGAGGCGGTGCCGCCGCCCGTGTTGGCGCGCAACCTGCGGCGCGCCGAGCACAAGTTCGGGGTGATGGAGCGGCTCGGGGCGACCTGCATGCTGGTCTGCTCCAGCGTCTCCCCCGACTCCGTGGACGACGACGCGCTGGCCGCCGAGCAGCTGCACGTCCTGGCCGAGCGGGCCGCCGAGCACGGGATCCGGATCGCCTACGAGGCGCTGGCCTGGGGCCGGCACGTCAACGACTACCTGCACTCCTGGCGGATCGTCCGGGCCGCCGACCACCCCAACCTGGGCCTGTGCCTGGACAGCTTCCACATCCTGGCGCGCGACACCGACCCCTACGCCATCGAGACGATCCCCGCCGAGAAGATCTTCTTCCTGCAGCTGGCCGACGCCCCGGCGCTGCCGATGGACGTGCTGTACTGGAGCCGGCACTACCGCTGCTTCCCCGGGCAGGGGGACCTGGACGTCGCCGGACTGGTCGGGCACGTCCTGCGCGCCGGCTACGACGGGCCGCTGTCGCTGGAGGTGTTCAACGACATCTTCCGGCAGGCCGCGGCGATGCGCACGGCGCAGGACGCCATGCGCTCGCTCGTCGCCCTGGAGGAGGAGGTCGGCCGGCGGCTCGCCCCCGAGTCCCGACCGGCGTCGCTCGCCAAGGCGCCCCCCGCCGTGGTGCCGAGCGGGTTCGCGTTCGCCGAGCTGGCCGCGCCCGACACCGGGGCCCTCGGCGGCCTGCTGTCCGCGCTCGGGTTCGCGCGCACGGGCGTGCACGCGCACAAGCCCGTCGAGCTGTGGGAGCAGAACGAGGCCCGCATCCTGCTCAACACCGGCAGCCCCGAAAGCCAGGACGGCCCGGTCCTCGGCGCCATCGGGCTGGAGTCGCCGGACCCGGCCGCCTCCGTCGAACGCGCCGAGGCCCTGCTGGCGCCCGTGCTGCCGCGGACGCGGGCGCCCGAGGACGTCCCGCTGGACGCGGTGGCCGCGCCGGACGGCACCGAGCTGTTCTTCTGCCGCACCGGCCGCCCCGACCATCCCAGCTGGACCGACGACTTCCGCCGGGACCCGGGCGAGGCCGGAACCGGGGAGATCACCCACATCGACCATGTCGCGCTGGCCCAGCCCTGGCACCACTTCGAGGAGGCGTCGCTGTTCTACCGAAGCGTCCTGGGCCTGCAACCGCACGAGAGCCTGGAGCTGCCCGACCCGTACGGGCTGATGCGCAGCCGCGCGGTGTCCACCGAGGACGGGCGGGTGCGGATCGCCCTGAACGTCGCCTACGTCGGCGCGCGCGACGGCGCACCCGGCGCGGCCTGGCAGCACGTGGCGCTGGCCAGCACCGACATCGTCGCGACCGTCCGCAGGCTGCGGGACGCCGGAGCCGCCCGGCTGGCCATCCCGGACAACTACTACGACGACCTGGAGGCGCGCTACGACCTGGGCGCCGAACGGCACCGCCTGCTGCGCGAGCTGGGCCTGCTGTACGACCGCGACGAGCACGGCGAGTTCCTGCACTTCTACACCGCGACCACCGGACGGGTCTTCTTCGAGGTCGTCCAGCGCATCGGCGGGTACCGCGGATACGGCGCGCCCAACGCCCCCGTCCGGCTGGCCGCCCAGCACGCCGAGCGGGACGGACGCCGGAGGGGGGTTCGATCACGACCGTCCTAGGATGGTCTGTCGTCCGGCAGCCTCTCCAGGAGTCACATGTCGTCCCAGTCCCCCGCCTCCGCACCGAACGGGCGCCGACGCGACGCCGAACGCACCCGCGCCGAGATTCTGGAGGTCGCCCAGCGGGAGTTCGCGCGCAAGGGCTATTCCGGGGCGCGGGTGGACGAGATGGCCGCGCTCATGCGGACCACCAAGCGGATGATCTACTACTACTTCGGCAACAAGGAGAAGCTGTACATCGCCGTCCTGGAGAAGGCCTACACCGAGGTCCGGAAGGCCGAGTCCGCGATGGACGTGCAGCACCTGGCGCCGGTGGAGGCGATCCGCACGCTGGCCGAGCTGACCTTCGACCACCACGACGCCCACCGCGACTTCATCAAGCTGGTCAGCATCGAGAACATCCACCACGCCGAGTACCTGCGCAAGTCGCAGATGCTCGGCGACCTCGGCGGGCCGGTCACCGGGCTCATCTCCCGGATCCTGGAGGCCGGACGGGCCGCCGGCGACTTCGTCGCCGACGCCGACGCCATCGACGTGCACATGATGATCAGCGCGCTGTGCTTCTTCCGGATCTCCAACCAGCACACCTTCGGCACCCTGTTCGGCCGCGACATGACCGCCCCCGAGCACCGCGACCGGTACCGGAAGATGACCGGCGAGGCCGTCGTCGCCTACCTCACCGGGGGCGGCCGCCGAGGGGCGGAGGAGCGCGGCGAGACCGGCTGAGCGCGTCGACGGACGGCGGTGATCTCGGTTCGTCGGCCGCACGCACCGGCCCGGCTCGCGGGACACCTGCCCGCATCAGCCGGAAGAGGACGGCCCGGTAGCGGACGGAGGGCCTGTCGTCGGCCCGGTGGCGCTCGAGGCGGCCGGTGGCGCACTCCAGATGGGCATCACGGGCATCTCGAAAAGCCAGGTGTCGGAGATGTCGCAGCAGATCGGGCTCACACGCCCCGATCTGCTCGGCAGACCAGCCCGCGGGGTCCACGCTGGTCGGCACGGCGGCCCCGGGTGGCCGGCCGGGCCGAAGGCGGGTGGGACGACCGCCGCCGGTCCCGGGTCTGATCGCCCGGGACCGGTGTCATGGCGGCGGTGTCACGGTGACGCTCATGCCGCTTCGTCAACATGCCCGTGCCCTGGAGCGGTGCCCGGTGTGGTGTCCAGGTCAGGACACCGTCGCCGGGCTGCCGCTGGCCGTGCTGCGGCCGCAGGGCTGCGGGCGTGCGGGCGCCGGCGGTGCAGGCCGCCGGGGCCGAGGAGGCAGGCGCCGAGGCGGACGGTGAGGAACCCGACGGCGAGGTCGGTTGGATACCGGCGCGTGCGGGCGCCGCATGCGGCGTGCCCGCGCCTGGACCTGACGGCGGCACGCTGCGCGCAGGCCGGTGGCAGGCTGCGGGCGGCTCCTGGTCCGACGTGCACGCCGTTCCCTTGCGGGGAGCCGGGACGCTGGGCCAAATCCGGTGGATCTTGCGTCCGGCTCTCGAGTGCGGGTGGAGGCGCCGACCGGATCGTCCGCTGCGTGCCGCGAGTTCGCCGCCTCCATGTGCGGGGCCGGTGCGGCGGCCCGCCCTGCCGACGCGGCACCGCGGTCGGGGGCGGTCGCCGCTGCTGCGGGCCCATCAAGATCCACCGGACCCTGGGTTGTGTCCGGTGGATCTTGATGGCTGCGTGCTGCCTTCGATGCGGCCGCCTCGCCGACACCGCAACGTGGTGCGGTATCGCCACCCGCCACGCCAGGCCCGCCTGTCACCACCGGACCGGAGCACCCCGGCCACCTCGCCGCTGCGGGCCCGTCATGATCCACCGGACAGCATGTGTGCGGACGCTGCATGCGCGCCGTTTCCGTGCGGATCCGAGGCGCCGCCGGGTGCCTGGAGCACCGTCCGTCCGGGCATACGGTGGGCATCGTCCGAGGTGAAGGTGAACCCGCCCTCTTGACAATGTGACGCGGGACACCGGAGCATACGTGGCGGCCCGATAATTAACTATCTAGTTCGTACTCACGGGCCCTCACCCGAGGAGCATGACGTGCGCGACCACCCCACCGCCGTCACGGCGGGGCTGCCCCCGCAGGGCCAGCCCCGCAAGGCCGCTCTGGCCGCCTGGATCGGCAGCGCGCTGGAGTACTACGACTTCTTCATCTACGGCACCGCCGCCGCGCTGGTGTTCGGCAAGATCTTCTTCCCCGACTCCGACCCGGCCGCCGGCACGCTGCTCGCGCTGGCCACGTTCGGCGTCGGCTACCTCGCGCGCCCGGTCGGCGCGTTCGTCCTGGGGCACGTCGGCGACCGGTTCGGCCGCAAGAAGGTCCTGGTCTTCACCGTCACGCTCATGGGGGCGGCCACGTTCCTCGTCGGCTGCCTGCCCACCTACGACCAGATCGGGCTGGCGGCGCCGGTCCTGCTGGTGGCGCTGCGCCTGGCGCAGGGCTTCTCCGCGGGCGGCGAGCAGGCCGGCGCGAACTCCATGACGCTGGAGCACGCCCCCGCCCACCGCCGCGCCTACTACACCAGCTTCACGCTCAACGGCACCCAGGCCGGGCAGATCCTGGCCACCGCGGTCTTCCTGCCGGTCGCCGCCCTCCCCGACGACCAGCTGTACGGCTGGGGCTGGCGGGTCCCGTTCTGGCTCAGCGCGGTCGTCCTGATGGTCGCCTACATCATCCGCCAGAAGCTCGCCGAGACCCCGGTGTTCGAGCAGGAGGCCGCCCAGGGCACCGTCGCCGGGAAGCCGCTGGCCGTCCTGTTCCGCGACCACTGGGCCGACGTGCTGCGCGTGATGGTCGCCGCCGTCATCGCCTCGGTCAGCACGATCTTCACCGTCTACGCCCTCTCCTACGCGGTCAACACGATGGATCTGGACAAGTCGGCCATGCTGTGGGTCGGCGTGCTCGCCAACACGGCGGCGCTGGTCGCGCTCCCGTTCTTCGGCTCCCTCGCCGACCGGATCGGCCGCAAGCCGGTGTTCATCGGCGGCTCGCTGGGCTGCGCCGCGCTGATGTTCGCCTACCTGTGGGCCATCTCCGAGGGCAACTACCCGCTGATCTTCCTGGTCGGCATCCTGATGTTCGGTGTCGTGCACAGCGCCACCGGCGGCGTCTGGCCCTCCTTCTACGGGGAGATGTTCAGTGCCCGCGTCCGGCTGTCGGGCATGGCCATCGGCACCCAGATCGGCTTCGCGATCGCCGGTTTCGCCCCCAGCATCGCCGGTGCCATCGCCGGTGACGGCCCGGACGCCTGGCTGGGCGTCTCGGTCATCACCGCGATCCTGTGCCTGGTCAACGTCGCCGCCGTCGCGACCGGCCGGGAGACCTACAAGGTGCCCACCGAGCAGCTCGGCCTCCGCCGGGCGGCCGCCGCCCCCGCCCCCGCGCCGGAGCGGGCGTGAGCGATACCTTCCGGGTGTACGCGCTGTGCTACGCCCACCGGGACGGGCGGCGCGGCCAGCACTTCCACGGCTACGACGAACGCTGGGACGAACCGCACCCGACCGCCTACTACGTCTGGCTGGCGGTCTCCGACCGGCACACGGTCGTCGTCGACGCCGGCATCGCCCCCGACCAGGTCCACCGGCTCGCCGGAATCGACTACCACGCCTCCCCCGTGTCGCTCCTGGGCGGCATGGGGGTGGCCCCCGGCTCGGTCGACCACGTCGTCCTGACCCACCTGCACTACGACCACACCGGCACGGCCGCCGCCTTCACCGGCGCGCGGTACGTCGTCCAGCGGGCGGAGCTGGAGTACTGGACCGGCCCGTGGGCGCGCCGCATCGAACGGGAGCGCTGGCTGGTCAGCGACGACGACCTCGCCCGCCTGCGCGCCGCCGGGGACCGGCTGCAGGCGGTGGACGGGGACGCCGAGGTGGTGCCGGGCCTGAGCGTGCACCTGGTCGGCGGGCACACCGCCGGCATGCAGGTGGTGCGGGTCCGCACCGCCCGCGGCCACGTGGTGCTCGCCTCCGACGCCGTCCACTTCTACGAGAACCTGGAGACCGACCGCCCGTTCCCGATCCTGCACAGCATGACCGGCATGTACGGCGCGTTCGACCGGATCAGGGAGCTGGCCGACGGCCCGGACCTGATCGTGGCCGGGCACGACCCCGAGGTCCTCCAGCGCTTCAAGCCCCCACCGGGCGCGCTCCGCGACCGCATCGCCCGCATCGCCTGAACAACCACGAGTATCGGGGAGCAAATGCGACCGACCGTCCTCGTCCTGAACGGCCCCAACCTCAACCTCCTCGGCCGGCGGGAGCCGGACCTCTACGGCACCGCCACCCTGGCCGAGATCGAAGCCCGCTGCCACGCGGTCGCCGACCGGCACGGCCTGCGTGTGGACTTCCGCCAGAGCAACCACGAGGGGGTTCTGGTGGACGCCGTCCAGGAGGGCGCCGACGGGATCGTGATCAACCCGGCCGCCTACGGGCACACCTCCGTCGCGCTGCGCGACGCCCTGGCCGCCGTGGACGTCCCGACCGTCGAGGTGCACCTGACCAACATCCACGGCCGCGAGGCGTTCCGGCACACGTCCTACACCGCGGCCGTCAGCGACGCCGTGATCTGCGGCGCCGGCGCGCACGGCTACGAGCTGGCGCTGCTGCACCTGGCCGAGCTGATCGGCGGAGAGGGCCGGGGATGACCGCGCACCTGATCGGGTTGATCGGCGCGGGGATCGGCTCGTCCCTCAGCCCCGCCCTGCACGAACGCGAGGCGCAGCACCACGGCCTGCGCTACCTGTACAAGATCCTCGACATCTCCGAGCTCGGCGTCGACGCCGCCGCGGCGGGCGACCTGGTGCGCACCGCCCGCCGAGTGGGCTACACCGGGCTCAACATCACCCATCCGTGCAAGCAGACGGTGATCGAGCACCTCGACGAGCTGTCGCCGGACGCCGCCCGCCTCGGCGCCGTCAACACCGTCACCTTCGACGGCGACCGGGCCATCGGCCACAACACCGACTGGACGGGCTTCGCCGAATCCTTCGCCCGCGGCCTGCCCGACGCCGCCACCCGCCGGGTCGTGCAGGTCGGCGCCGGAGGCGCCGGCGCCGCCGTCGCGCACGCGCTGCTCACCATGGGCGCCGACCAGGTCACCCTCGTCGACACCCGCACCGCCCGCGCCGACGCGCTCGCCGCCCAGCTCACCCGGCACTTCGGCCCGGGACGCGCCCGCTCGGCGCCCGTCGCCGACCTGGCGGCCTCGCTCCGGCACGCGGACGGCCTGGTCAACGCGACCCCGATCGGCATGTCCGGCCACCCCGGCTCCCCCGTGCCGGCCGACCTGCTCCGCCCGGACCTGTGGGTCGCCGACGTGGTCTACCGCCCGCTGCGCACCGAACTGCTCGAACAGGCCCGCGCGGCGGGCTGCCGCACCCTGGACGGCGGGGGGATGGTCGTCTTCCAGGCGGCGCACGCCTTCCGCCTGTTCACCGGCCTCACCCCCGACACCGACCGGATGCTCGCCCACCTCTCCGCCCTGGTCGCAGCCTGACCACCGGCGCCTCGGCCGTCCGGCACACCCCGCCGCCCGGCCGAGGCGCCGCCTGCGGCGAACACCGACCACCTCCGCGCACATCACCCCCGGATCGAGCTGCGATGTGGCGGCTTCCATACCCGACACCGCCCATGAGGTGACGCGCGCGTTGGTCTACATGGGCGACTTCAACGCGCGGAACCGCTGGATTCCTCCGAGGATCGTGCGCGTATAGTCGGCGGTCTGCAGCAGGCCGGGCACCACCTGAGAGCAGTAGGCACGCATGTGCCGGCACCGTTCGAACTCGACCCGCGCTGCCTCCTGAAGCCGCTTGAGCCCCGTTCGCTGCAACCGCTTCCACTCGACATAGCCGCCCTGGACGTCACGCAGCCTGGCGATCAGGTCCTCGGCCTCGTCGGCGCCGCAGACACGGCACCAGGTGCGGATGTCCTTGCGCGAGGGCCGCCGCGCGGCATGCTCGATCTGCGACACCTTCGTGCGATGCCATCCGGCCCTCTCAGCCAGCGCCTTCCCCGTCGACTCGGCTTCGACTCTGATCTCTCGCAGATGGTCGGCCAGCGCCTTGTGGGCGGCCTGAACCGAGGACGACGGCGACGTAGGCATGCTTGGTGCAAGCTGCCTGTCAGGCCGGTTGGTAGTCGGCGTGGTCGGCCCGCTCCCACACCGCGTCGAAAGCCGTGGTGCACAGCTTGATTACGTCGGGGTCCTCGGAGAACTCTTCGTCGAGGCTGTGGCCGTCGCCGGAGAAGTGATGGAACCTCACCAGTCGGCCATCGAAGACCCAGAAGTCGTTGCCGGGCAGCGCGAGATCGGAGGCGTGCCGACGCGGCAGCCACCGCACCGGCTCGCCGGCCGGAATGTTGTGCAGCGAGATGACGGCGTGCTCGAAGCGGATGTAGTCGGTGACCGGCTCATACACGATGCGGGCCCGGCGGACGGTCACACCGCGGGCGACGGCCGAGCCGATGAGGCTGTGCCACCTGCTGCCCTCGCCGAAGCCCGCCAGGGTGCCCGTCTCGCGCCAGGCCAGGAAATTCGGGCCGTCCGGCTCGTAACTGTCGCGCATCTCCAGGTGGATCGCCGAGGACTTCGCCGAGGCCAGCAGCTCAGCGAAGTTCGGGGCGTTCCCCGACATCGTGCACCTCCAGCGCCAGCATGATGATCTCGGCATCCGCGCCGGGAGCCTCACCACCGACTCGCAGTCCGCGATCGGGCTGTGCCGCGCGACTCAGCCAACGTGGCGGGGTCGGTCACGGTCGTGCCCTGGAAGATGAAGTCACCGTTCTCTGCCACGAACGTTGGTCGCGGGGTCAATGTCGATGAACTGTAGCGCCGCGGTGCCCTCCAGGGGTCGGGGGTGCCCAAGGGTGACATCGGATTTCTGACCCTCATTCGGGCGGCAGAGTGTGTCAAGGGAAATGGGGAAACTTCGCGCCTGGCCTCCAGCGGATCCATCATGCGGGCGGTTGGGCGGCGACCTCCTCGGCGGCGGACTGGTCGAAGATCGTGCGCACCGGCGTCGCAACCCGCGGGCTGGGCCGACTGGGCTCAAGACGCCCTGTTCGCGCCGCCCCTTCTCCGCCGCCGTGGCGCCCGCCCCGTCACCTTCTCCCCGACCAGCGGCATCTTGGTTGCGGCGCGGCTCGCGCGACGGACACAAGGACTTTGGGGCCGTGCGACCGCCGTCCGAACGGGACCAATGTCCTGCCGATCGCGAGTCTTGCGCGCCTATCGCGTCGGCGGGGCGGGCGGTTGAGTCGGTGGTGACACAAACTCCCCCCGGAGAAGGTGAGATGGCGATGGCTGTCACCAGTCGCGAGGCAAGCGGCGGGCACCGGGCCCTGCGTCCGCACCTGCCGGAGCCGCTGACCGAGTCGCCCGCGGCACGGTACGTGTGGGCGGTCGCCCGGCTGGCGCTGGGCTGGGTGTTCGCCTGGGCGTTCCTCGACAAGCTTTTCGGCCTCGGCCACGAGACCCCCGCCGCCAAGGCGTGGATCGAGGGCGGCAGCCCCACCGAGG
>NZ_BSTN01000033.1 GCF_030269545.1 Actinomadura sp. NBRC 104425
CTGACTCAGAAGCCCCTTTGCCGCGCGTGTACTGAAGGCACCGCGCCGCAGTCCGAGGTGGAACACAGTCGACAACCCGGGGCAGCCCTGTGCAGGGCTGCCCCCTTCCATGCCCGTCTACCCGCGTTCCGGACCACCCCCGCTCGCGCGGGGAGAACTGCGCGCCCGCGCCCGCACGCGACACCGACCGCGGACCACCCCCGCTCGCGCGGGGAGAACATCGATGGGTTACGTGCGTTCTCGGCAACGTCCGGACCACCCCCGCTCGCGCGGGGAGAACTCCTGGGGAACGTTCCGGGATTGTTCTCCGTGCGGACCACCCCCGCTCGCGCGGGGAGAACGCGGCGTACGCGGTCCGGATCGCCCTCACTTGCGGACCATCCCCGCTCGCGCGGGGAGAACTCCGGTATACCGCCGAGGAGGGACGCCACCGTAGGACCACCCCCGCTCGCGCGGGGAGAACGCCCTCAGCGGCATCTCAGACCACGCGAAGGCCGGACCACCCCCGCTCGCGCGGGGAGAACACCAGCGACTAACGCGCCGCGCCGAATGAGAACGGACCACCCCCGCTCGCGCGGGGAGAACAGCCTTTCCGGTCTCGGGACGGTTATCGGAAACGGACCACCCCCGCTCGCGCGGGGAGAACGCGTGCTCGGTCGCCAACTGGCGGGTGACCTTCGGACCACCCCCGCTCGCGCGGGGAGAACACTTGCTGAGCTGGTGCTATGCGACGGCGTTATCGTTTTGTGACCTTGTGTGGTGTGCCGGTGGTTGGTCGGGCATGGAGGCAGTTTAGGCGCGGCAGGGATCGTGTTGGTGGCTGTGGTGCGGTTGCTCTGGGAGGTTGTGGCCGTGAGCGCAGGTGAACGTGGCGCAGTTCTCCCCGCGCGGGCGGGGGTGGTTCGCTGACGCGGCGGGGCCGGCGGACCGCCATCGGCTGCCGTCTTCGACTACTTCGACTGGAATTTCGTCGGCTGTGTCTGGGGCTGCCGCCGCGAGAGGGCCTGCGGCGTCCGCGTAATGATCGCCGGGCACGCCGGGCACGCTCAGGTGCGCATCGTCCGTTCATGGTGCGTCGTCGACCGGTTTGTTGAACAGCCCACTTGGCCTGCTTCCTTCTCCTGCGTGCAGGGGTGGCGGTGGCCATGCCGTCTACGCTCTCGAACGGCGGCAACCTGTTTGCCTACCTATCAACGGTGCCCGTTTGAACGCCGAGTGTGTCCGCGTCTGGCGGTGCAGCACCGTTCTACTGGGGGTCAAGATTCGCGGGGCCCATGTCGGGAACATGGTCGCCGCCCCTGGGTGCAGTCATCGTCTGCTGGTGGCGCCTGGTTCGCTGATGTTGCTGCATCTGTGAGGGGCGTGGGGCGAGGTGGGGGTATGGGGGCTCGGTGATGTCTGGGTTCGTGTCCGCGAGCCAACATGGAGCCGACACGGGGACGAACCGGGGTGAAGGCGACGGCGGGCATACCGGGGCATACTCGCGTTTGCCCTGGTCAGACTGGGTGGGTCGCGTGGGACTCGAACCCACAACCTACGGATTAAAAGGTCTAGGTCATCATTCCAAGCTTGTCCGGTGACGTCCGGACCCCAAAGCTAGGTGCAGTCTGTGGACGATGGTGGAAACCACGGGACCCCACTGAACTGCAACCGGAACTGCAACCTGGCCTGCAGCACGTCCGCCAGGGGCTGGCGCCGCCCCGCGTGCTTCCCGACTCATGGTCGTTCGACAGCGAGATGGCCACTGCACACCGCTGCCAGTTGGCGCGCGGCCGAGGGGCGGCGTCTTACAGCAACACCGAGCCGTCATGGATGCGGACGTACGGACCTCCATCGCTGAGGGCGTCAAGGACTCGAATAGCGCGGGCTTCCGGCATCATGCTGGCAACTTCCGTCGGCAGAACCCATTCCACTTTTGAGGCTTCGGTAGATGGGCCAGCCTGGCCGCCCACCGGACGACATAGGAAGGCGAGCGAGACAACGCCAAGTTTCATGTTCTTGTAGACACCGGTTAGACGCTCCACTTCGATTCTGACGCCGGTCTCTTCTAGGACTTCACGGATGACACCATCGTGCGGATGTTCATCTAGTTCCAGAACTCCCCCCGGGGGGACCCAGCGACCGTCGTCCATGCGCTTGATGGCAAGGATGTTCCCATCTCCGCGCAGGACGATGCCCGTCACGCTCACCGAGTGCCGAGGTAGGTCAGCGCTGGCGCTCATTCTTCGGCCGCCCATTCGTAGGTAAGTTTCCAAAGCTGGCAGGGGAAGACGTTGTACACAACGTCCAAGGGTTTTCCCGTGCGGTCGAAGGCGAAACGTATCACCTCAAGGACGTGCTGTGATCTGCCGATCTTAAGAAAGTCGGCCTCCTCTTCGGTTGGGCGGCGGGATTCGATCTCTTCCATGAATCGCACGACGCGGTGTCCACGCTCCGCGAGCCGCTCGTAAAGACCGTTCGGTCCCGTGTCCGGGAACGCAATACTTACATCCCCAGCCGCAGACATGGGGACGTATGAAGTCGCCAATTGAACTGGCCGGTCGTCTGCGAACATGTGTCGCTTACGAATCAAGACCCGTTCACCAGTCGCCAAGTCCAAGCGCTCCGCTACCTCGGGTGGCGGGGTAATTTCGTCCACCTGGACGAGTTTCGTGCTCGGCTTGAGTCCGGCCTTCTGCATTCCCTCAGCGAAACTACTCCCGCTGCCTCTGCCGCGCGGGGGTATACGCCGAACTCGCTTTACAGTCGGGATGTCCAGGACGAAGGAACCGATGCCTCGCTCGGTGCGAATCAACCCTTCTGATTCCAGAAGCGCAATCGCGCGATTGATAGAGGTCTGTGTGAGGCCGTACTTGCGGGCCAGCTCCGGCTGGCTGGGCAGAGCCGCGCCCGGCCCGTATGTACCGCGCCTGATCGCTTCCCTCAGGTCGTCCGCTACCTGCTGGTAGCGGGAGCGGGGGCGCTGCAGTGACACGAGCGGCTCCTTCGGCTGTCGGACCTATAACACTGACCATAGCCGTACTGCGGAAGATCCCACATTCTCCCAGCTCAGAGCCCTGTAGCCTGCGAGGGCTTGCAACCTAAAACATATGTGTTAGGCTCCCGCATCGTGAGTGGACCACAGCGGACACTCACGGACACCGCACGACGGCCATGGAGGTTTCCTGTGTCCCGTTCCCTCTCCCCGTTCGCAGACCTGCGGGGGAGACCCATCATCGGTGCTCAGTGCCGGTTTGACCCGGACTTGCACGCCGGTCCGGTCGGTGAGGAGTCGCCGGCCGAGCGTGCGGCCCGTGAGGCGGTGGCCGTGGAGGTGTGCCAGCTGTGCCCGGTGCGTGCCCGGTGCTTGGACTTGGCGATGTGGGTGCGCCCCGAGTACGGGGTGTGGGCTGGGCTGACCGCCGCCGAGCTCGCCGCGCTGGCCGACCTGTCCGAACTCGACATGAAAGAGGTGGCCTAACCCATGACGGCCCGCGCCCTGACCGCGTCGCGTCCCGGCCCGGTGGCCCTGTCGGTTGACCTGCCCGCCGGTGACGTGACGGTCATCGCCGACCCGGCCTGCACGGTCGCCGAGGTCACCGTGACCGCCCGCGGTGACGACCCGGCCGCCCACGACGCCGTCCGTGATGCCGTCCTGCGGTGGGAGGAGGCGACGAACACGCTGAGCGTGCGTGTTGACTCGCATGTCGGCGGCGGTGTCGCCGTCGTGGGCGGTACGCAAACGGTGATCGGCCACCGTGGGATGACCGTCGTGCAGTCGTTCGGCGACATCCCCACCGGTGTGACCGTCAACGGGGCCGCGATCACCGGCGACGGCATCGTCAATCTCGGTGGCCGTGTCGTCATCAACGGAGTCGAGATCACCGGCCGTGGTGCGATCGTGGCCGGTGGCCGAGTTGAGATCACCGCGCACGTTCCCGAGGGCACGAGCGTGGCCGCAGTCACTCAGTCCGCGCCGCTGACCTGTTCCGGCGAGTTCGCCGCGGTCGATTTCACCTCGACTTCCGGTGGCCTGTCGGCCGGTGGGGTCGGTTCGCTGCGTGCCGAGACCACCTCGGGCGCTGTGTCGGCCGCGGCGGTGGACGGTGCGGCGGTGGTCCGGTCGGTGTCGGGGGAGGTGTACCTCGGCCGCGCCGGCGACGTGCACGCCGCTACCACATCCGGGGATGTGACGGTGACCGCCTTCGCCGGCCGGGCCGACGTGTCCACGGTGTCGGGGGATGTGCGGGTGCGCGCCACCGGGGGCGGAACCGTGCGCGCCCGGTCGGTGTCCGGCGACATCACGGTGATCGCGACCGGTACGGCGCTGGCCGAGGGGCTGGCCGTGACCGCCCGTTCGCAGAGCGGCGATGTGGTCACCCCCGACCCTCGGCGTGACGCCCTGGCCTGACCGCTGGTGCGTCCGGGCGGCCGGGCCGGGTGTCCGGCCGCCTCACGGACCGGCGAGACAGGTTCACAGCTGTGCACCCCGGGACGCCCAAACCGCCAAGCCCGGCGTCCCGGGGCCCTTCAAGAAAGGAGTTCCCATCATGACGTACCTGCGTCTCCTGCGCCAGGTCCTGCCGGTGGCGGCCGCTTGCCACCTGTGCGGCGGGTCCGGCGAGATCCGCCCCGGCGACCCGTGCCGGGTCTGCAACGGCACCGGCAGGTGCGGCCGGTGAGAGAACCGGTCGGAAGGAGGAAGCAGCAAGTGAAGCCGAAGAGGTTGTCCCCCGAGACCCGCGCGGTGATCGACGCCGTGCGTGAGGCGGTGGACGTCCCCGCGGCCGCGCCGCACCCGGGTGACCAGCAGCGGCGCGGCGAGATCCTCGATGCCCGCATCCGCCACCTGCTGCGGTCCCTGGAGGCGCTGCCCGGCGGTCGGGTGGACGTGCAGGCGCACATCGCCAGCCTGCGGGCGCTGCTGGCCGCGTACCCGGCGACCGGCTACAGCCACGCCTGCGACACCACGGGCGGTGTGTCGTGACGCCGGACGCGATGCGCGGCGGGATCGCCGTGATGTTCATCCTGCTGGGCGCATCCGTGGTGATCTCGGCCGTGGCGCCCGTGCCGGGGCCGCTGGTCCTGTCCGGCCCGGTGCTGGCCGTTCTGGCGGGCGTGCGCGCCTACCTGGACGGCAGGGAGGGGAGCCAGCGGTGAGCGACCGCTACGACCTGACGAACGAGCTGGTGAACCTCGCCGACGCCGTGCGGGACGCGCTCACCGTCCCGGAACCCGCCGGCGGGGAGTGGGCCGACTACTACCACACCAGCGCCGCCCGGGGCGCCTACGTCAGGGACGCGCTGGCCGGGCTCGCCGGCCTGAGCGGCACGGCCGCCGACCTCGACACGGTCCGTGCCGCCCTCCGCGCCGCGATCGGCGAGATCGAGCGCGCCGACCAGGCCGTCAAGGTGACCTACCCGGTCTCGGCCGGACGGTGCCCGACCTGCCGCGGGCAGATGTGGCAGGTCCGGGGCCGGGACGGCACCCAGACGCCGGAGTGCCCGTGGTGCGATCACGACTACTTCGGCGAGCACCGGGGCGGCGTCTCGGCGAGGGCGTGCCCCGAGTGCCGGGGTGAGGGCCGCCGCTGGTACCAGGGGCCCGGCGTCACGTCCGACTACGCCTACGCCGCGTGCGACGCGTGCGGCGGCGAGGGCCTGCTGGAGGTTTCCCGATGACGACGATGCAGATTCCCGCGCCGGACCCGGACGACATCGAGCAGGGCATCGCCGCGTTGGAGCGGCACTTGGCCGAGGCGGCCGACTCCGCGACGCCGACGCTGCAGCTGCTGCCGTCCGGCGACCTGCCCGTCGCCGGGCGGGTCCCGGACGGCGAGACCAAGCGCGTCAAGCGGTTGCGGGCCGAGGTGGCCGAGGCGCACCGGCTCGCCGAGTTGTACCAGGACGACACGCCGCTGACGTTGGAGTCCGAGCGGGTCCGGCGCCGCCGTCGCCGCGTGTACGAGGCGCACCGGCTGCACGAGCTGTCCCGGGACCCGCGGGCCCTGGCGTGGCAGGCCGCCCGGGTGCGCCGCATCGCCATCGGCGCGTCCATGACGGCGCTGGCCCTGGCGCTCGGCTGGAGCAGCGCCGGAGTCCAGGTGTTCGCCGCAGACGGCGCGCCCGCATGGTCGGCGCAGTGGTTGTTCGCGTGGACCGTTGAGCCGTTCCTCAGCCTGGCGCTGCTGTCCATCGTCGGCGTGCGGGCGTTCCTGGGCGCGCACGGCCAGCCGGTCGAAAGCAGGACGCTCAACTGGCTGGAGGGCCTGTTCCTGGCCCTGACGGTGACGATGAACGCCTACCCGCACTTGCCGGGCGTCGCGTCGCCGTTCTCGTTCGAGCGGCTCATGGTGCACCTGATCGGCCCGATCGTCGCCGTGGCGATCGTGACCGGGCTGCCCGTCCTGCTCGATGCGCTGTCGCGGCTCGACATCGCCACCGAGCCCGAGAGGGCTACCGGCCTTACTGGCCTTACGTACAGGCAAAACGCACCGACCTACCGGTCGGGAAACCGAGCCGAGGTCGACGCGCTCGTGCTCCGGGCGCGGCAGTTGATCGACGCGGGCGAGCTGCCGCCCGAGCCGTCGGCGAACGCGATCCGCGCCCGGTTTCGCTGCGGGATGGACACGGCCCGCGCCGTCCGGGACGCGATCCGGGAGGGCGGCGAGTAGCGGTGCGGCACCGGCCGTACGTCGAGCCCGTCGTCGACGGTTGCCGGATCGGCTACCGGATGCGGTGCACGTGCGGGCAGGCGGGCGAGGTGTACGAGACCCGCCGCGTGCCGCGCTACGAGGTCGACTCGCACATCGCCACCCTGCCGCGCGTCCCCGTCGGCCAGCAGTGCCGCGACCGGCGCGCGCACGGCCGGCGGCCGTGGGAGCCCTACGAGCTGTGCACCAACCAGATGGCCCTGTTCTGAGAGGAGATCCGGTGACCACCGACACCGACCAGAGGCTGCCGCGCTACCGGGGGCTGTGCGGCGCCATCGTCCGCCTCAAGCCGATCGCGGTGGACGAGGGATACGGCCTGACCCGCGGGTTCGGCTGGGAGTGCGACTGCGGCGAGACCGGACAGCACCTGCGCCGCGCCGACCTCAACGCCTCGCTGTTGCTCGCCGACGCCCGCCAGGCCGCCAACCAGCACGCGAGCACGTGCCGGGCTCTGCCCGACCCGATCGGAGAGTGAGAGGAGAACCCACATGTCCAACGACCGCAACAAGTGCGGTGCGACGTTCGTCGGCCGCGACGGCGAGACCGTGAAGTGCGACCGGGACGGCGCCAGGCGGCACGTGGCACACCGCGCCGCCGACGGCACGACCGCCGTCCGGGTCCCGGGCGGCGCCGTCATCACCAAGCCCCGCAACAAGTAGAGCCCGTACCCGGCCGGGGCTCACATCAGCAACGGCCCCGGCCGGGCCCTCAACGAGAGGCAGTCACATCATGACCCACAGGAGGCACCGGTGAGCGACCGCGTCATCGATGAGCTGGCCGGCGTGGAGTTCGGCGGGTCCCTCGCGATCGCGTTCGAGCTGTACGCGCGCGAGTTGTTCACGATCGCTCGCGCGTGGCAGCACGAGCTGGACATGGCCAGCTCGGACGCCGAGGCGGCCATGTCCGAGCTGCACGGGCACCCGCTGCTGTTCGGGTTGGACGCCAAGGTCAAAGCCCGGCGCGTCGCCCGCCGGTTGAAGCGGGCGCAGGCGCTGGCGCACGGCCTGGCCGAGGAGGCCCAGCGGTTCAACCGGGCGTACCGGCGGCACTTCCTGGGGAGCTGACCATGGCATCCGCTGAGCGAATCATCATCCAACTGGGCGAGACCGCCTTCCGCGGGCAGGTCGGCCGGGCCGTCGCCACCTACGCCCGGGACACCCAGACGCTGGCGCACGACATGGCGGCCGAGCTGGACGTGGCCGCCGAGCGGGCGCAGGCGGCGATGTGGAAGCTCCGCAAGCTGCCCGAGATGCGGCGGGTTGACGTGTGGGTGCGGGCCCGGATGGTGTCCCGCCACCTGCGCCGCGCGCGGGCCCTGTGCCAGGGCATCAGCGCCGAGGCGGTCCGGTTCAACGTCGCCTACCGGCGGGAGTTCCTCGACCTGGAAGAGGCGGTCCGCCGCAGGAGCCGCAGGAGTGGCGAGATCGAGGTGAGGCTGTGATGGGCGGACGCATCGAGGCTGCGGGCGGCGCCGCGTTGGACCGGGCCGCCGTCGCCACCGTCTCCAAGATCGGTCCTTTGGTGCCGCCGTGGGCGGTGCTGCTGATCGTGTGGCCGCTCGCGCTTGTGGCGCACGTCCTGTGGGGCGAGCCCCCGGCGGTCGCCTGGGTCGCCATGGCCGGCACCCTCATCGCCGTGATCCTGGCCGCGTTGACCTGGCTCGTCTCGCACGGGTGCGGCATCTTGGGCCGGGTCCACTCCACGGTCACCGCTGGCGGCGCCATGCTGTGGTTCACGGTCGCCACGATCACCGGCCCCACATCGGGGTTCGCGCTCGCTGCGTGGTTCTTCGGCGGCGGCGGACTGGCCGCCGCGTGGAACATCCGCGCCGTCATCCGCGCCAAGAACACCGACAGCGCCGACACCGACCCGCTTGGCGGCCTCTTCGACAAGGCCAAGGAGCGGTTCGGGCTCAAGGGCGCCAGCGTGAAGACCCGCGAGGTCGACGATCACGCGATCAAGGGCACGCTCCAGCTCCCGCCGGGTGAGCGCACCCAGAGCGACATGCTCAAGAAGACGGAGACCATCGAGTCTGGTCTCCGCTTCCCGCCGGGGTCGGTGGTGTTGGCGCCGCATGAGGACGACGCCAGCAAGATGCACATCACCGTGACCGACCCGCGGATGATGCGGCGACCGATCCCGTGGCCCGGTCCGAGCAAGCCGGGCGCGTCCATCGCCGAGCCGCTCCGCATCGGCGTCTACCAGGACGCGACTCCGGCCCTGCTCACCCTGCCCGGCACACACCTGCAGATCATGGGCATGACCGGGTCGGGTAAGTCGATCGGCGGCGGCTGGAACATCCTCGGCGAGGCCATCACCCGGTCGGACGTGGCAACGTTCGTGGCCGACTTGGCCAAGTCAGACCAGACGGTCGGGCCGTTGACCCCCGCCATCACACGGTTCATCAAGACCAAGCCCGAGCTTGTGGCACTCATCCGGGCACTGGTGCGGATCATCCCCGAGCGCACGGCCTGGCTCGCCGAGCATGGCTACCAGCGGTGGGCTCCGGGCTGTGGCCTCACCTACTGGATCGTATGGCTCGAAGAAGCCGCCAAGATCTTTGACGAGCTCGGCTCGCGAGAAGAAGAGCTGCTGTTGCAGGTGCTCAAGGAGGCCCGGTCGGCCGGGTGCAGCATCATCCTCTCGCTCCAGCGCGCCGACTACAGCCAAATGCCCACGATCGCCCGCGCGCAGTTGGCGCGCATGACGTTCGGCGTCGCCAGCACTGAGGACAGCGGGTTCGGGCTCTCCGAGCGCCAGCAGGCCGCTGACTGCGCCCCCGAACTGTGGGGGAGCCATCAGCCCGGCATGGCCTACCTTGACGCGCCAGGCGTGCCTGAGACGCACTACGCGGTGCCGCTCAGGACGTACGCGTGGGGGGCGGACGACCAGGACGCCAACGCCGCGATGCGCGAACACGCGGCCCGCTACCCGGCCGCAGCACGGGACATGGACATGGACGAGTTCACGACGCGCCTGGCGGACTCGGTCGGCACCGGACCGCGCGTCATCCAGGCGACCACCGTCGACCAGGAGGACGACATGCGAGACGACCGAGACGAGGACACCGGCGACGCCATCGCCGACTACCTCGGCGAGCCCGACCCCGACCCCGACCTCGCCGACGTCGCACCCGACGCCGAGATCAAAGAGCCCACCGCCGAGGAAGCCGAGCGGTTCGTGATCCCCGAGCCGACCGCCCAGAAGATGTCGCCGCAGGCCGCACGCCGGCTCCTCGCCGACTGGCTCAAGTTCCGCGCCCGGGGCGGACGGCACACGTTCACCGCGTCCGACCCCGAACTGCTCAAGGTCCGGGACGCCACCGGCAACCGGTCCCGGGCGTGGGCCTACAAGGTCCTGCGCGAACTGGTCGACCTGGGCGTGCTCGCCGAGGACGACGCCGGACCCACCACCCGGTACACGATCGCCGACCTGTCCGCGCTCGACCGGGACCCGGTCGCCGTCTAGACCCTCGCGAGGGGCCCGCACGGCCCGTACCGGCGGGCCCCTCCCCCCGCGCACGGCTGCGCGTGTAGGCGCGCACCCGCACCCGTTGTTGATCTTGTCACGGGCGTGTCACGGACCCTGTCACGGGCGCCTGTCACGGCCGTCACGTGACACCGTGACACCCGCCCTGACCTGCAACTCCCTCCCCCAGCCCCCGCCCGCGTCACGACAGGAGGAAACATGCCCGACACCAGCACCGCAACCGTGCACATCACCACGTTCGGATACCTGCACGGCGCGCCCCCGCCCGCTGAAATCACCCTCGACCTGAGGCACCACTTCCGCGACCCGCACGTGTCCCCCGAGCTGCGGTACCTGACCGCCCACGACGCGCCCGTAAGGGCCGCCGTGCTCGACACCCCCGGCATCCGCCCCCTGATCGACGCCACCGCCGC
Organism: Actinomadura sp. NBRC 104425; assembly: GCF_030269545.1. Classification (GTDB taxonomy): domain Bacteria; phylum Actinomycetota; class Actinomycetes; order Streptosporangiales; family Streptosporangiaceae; genus Spirillospora; species Spirillospora keratinilytica. Next base: position 10,594 of record NZ_BSTN01000033.1, read on the forward strand.
CATCCGCGCCTACCTCGCCGGACCGTCCGCCGGACCCGTCACCGTCGCCGTCGGCTGCGCCGGCGGCCGCCACCGCGCCGCCACCGTCGGCATGACCCTGGCCGACATCCTGGTCGGACAGGCCGTCGCCCTGACCCACCGCGACCTCCACAGGCGAGTGATCAACCGGTGAACGCGTACACGCGGCTTGAGCGTGGCCGGCCCGTGACGATCGTGACCGGCCCCGGCGGCGGCCGCACCCGCCCCATCACCACTTCCGGTGTGGAGGTGCGGATGGCCGGGTGCCCCCGCTCGCCCCGCAACTGCGCCATCCGCCGCGAGGACGGAACGGTCGTCGTCCGCCCCTACCGCGGGCTGCGCAAGTTCGTGGACTGACCGCCGGTGCGTCCGGGCGGCCGGGCCGGGTGTCCGGCCGCCTCACGGACCGGCGAGACACGCTCACCGGCCACGAACAGTGCCCCTCGGGACGCCCGAACCGCAAGCCCCGGCATCCCGGGGGCCCCTCCCAGACAGGAAAGGAGTCCCCACCCATCATGACCCACCCGGTCCCGCCTGTCCCGCACCGGCCGGACATGGCCGCCTCGCCGCAACGCCACACCTGGCAGCGACGCGACGCCCACAACGCCGTTTGCGTACGGTGCGGCACGCACGCCCAGAAACGGCCCTCGCCGTACGAGCGCCGATGGTTCACCGAGTGGCGGTTGCCCGATGGGACCTACGTCAACAACCACGACGGACAGCCCACGCCGCCGTGCCGGCCGCTCACCGAGGGCGCCGGCACCGGCGACGGCATCCCCGACACCGCCGACCTGTTGACGGCCGCGCTCGGCCACGCGGCCCGCGGCTGGCACGTGTTCCCGCTGCGGCCCGGTGACAAGCGCCCCGCTGTGACCAACTGGGAAGGCCGCGCGACCGCCACCGACACCGCGCGCATCCGGCGATGCTGGCAGCACACCCAGTACAACATCGGGATCGCGTGCGGCCCGTCCGGGTTGGTCGTGATCGACCTCGACACCCCCAAGCCGGGGCAGGTTCCGCCCCCTGAATGGGCCGATGAACCCGGTATCAGCACCGGCGCCGACGTGCTCGCCGCGCTCGCCGAGCGGCACGGCCAGCCGTTCCCATTCGAGACCTACACCGTGCGCACCGCATCGGGCGGGATGCACTTGTACTTCACCGCCCCACCCGGCGTGGCGCTGCGCAACACCGCCGGGCGGCTGGGCTGGCTGATCGACACCCGCGCTCACGGCGGATACGTCGTGGCCGCCGGAAGCGCCGTCGGTCCCAACGCGTACGCCACCGCCTACGACGTGCCGCCGGCGCCGTTGCCCGGCTGGCTGGCCGAGCTGCTGCGCCCGGCGCCGCGGCCGCCGCAACAGCCGGTCGTGGTGCACCTGGCCGCGCCCGGCCGCCGCGCCGCCTACCTGAACAAAGCGATCAAGGCCAGCGTTGACGCGGTCGCCGCCGCACCGCAGGGGCGCCGCAACGCCACCCTGTACGGCGCCGCCGTCGCTCTCGGCCAGTTGGTGGCCGGCGGCGCACTGGACCCAGCCGACACCGAAGACCTGTTGGTCAACGCCGCCGTGCAGTCCGGACAGTCCGAGCTGGCCGCGCGGCGGACCATCATGTCGGGGTTCCGGGCCGGTGCGCAGCGTCCCCGGAGGGTGCCCGCATGACCGCGAACACCCCGCCCCCGAACACCCCGCCCGTGAACGCCCCGCCGGCGGGCGCTCCCCGGCGGTTGAAGGTCGGGTCCGGGCCCGAGACCATCCGCGTCCTCAGAGCGGCGCTGGCCGCCGGTGCGCTGCCCGACACCTACGTCTCCGCCGGGTCCCTGGTGCACATGGAGACCGTGTCGGGCGGTCAGGCCAGCCCGGCCGCCGATGACGATTCGCCTCTGCCGGTGACCGCCAGCCCCATCACCCCCGCGACTTTGGCCAGGGTGCTGGCCGAACACGCCTACGTGTACCGGGAGCGCTCCCGCAAGACCGGTGACGGCGGGGTGGAGTTCTATGAGGAGGAGGTGACCCCGCCGCGCGAGATCCTGGCGTCGGTGCTGGCGGGCAAGACCTGGCCGAACGTGGCGCCGCTGCGCGGCGTGATCGGCGCGCCTGTGCTGCGCCGAGACGGCACCCTGCTGCAACGTCCCGGCTACGACCCCGCCACCGGCCTCTATTTGGCCTCCAAGGTCGCGCTGCCACCGGTTCCCGACGAACCCACCCCCGAGCAGGTCCACGCCGCCCGGGAGTTCCTGCTGGGCCGGTTTCTGCGCGACTTCCCCTGGGCGGGCCCCGCCGACCGGGCGAACTACATCGCGCTGCTGGTGACGCCGATCCTGCGGCACTTCACCCGCTCGCTGACGCCGTTCGGGCTGGTCGATGCGACCATGCCCGCGTCCGGCAAGAGCATCCTGACCGGGGCATGCGGGATGCTGTACGGCCAGCGGGTCATTCCCTGGCCCTACACCGAAGAAGAACTGCGGAAAAGCATCACGGCCGTGCTCGCCGAACAGGTCGGCGTCGTGGTGTGGGACAACCTGGCCGAGGGGACCGTCATCGACTCGGCCACCCTCGCCCTGCTGGTCACCACCGGCGTGTGGTCCGACCGGCAGCTCGGCGCGTCCCGCACCATCGCCACCGTCAACGACCGGCTGTGGATGGCCACCGGCAACAACCTGCAGGTCGGCGGGGACATGGCGTCCCGCACCGTCCGGGTGCACCTCGATCCCAACATGCCCCGCCCCGAACAGCGTGACCAGAGCCGTTTCGGCATCCCGCACCTGGATCAGTGGATCACCGTCCCGGCCAACCAGATGACGGTGCTGTGGCACCTGCTCGTGCTGGTCTTGGACTGGACCCGCCGCGGCGCGCCCCGCGCCGACACCATCGCGATGCGGCAGTTCACCCCCTGGGCCCAAGCGCTGGGCGGGTTCCTGGCACACCATGGCATCGATGGATTCCTCGGCAACGCCGCCGAGGTGCGCGGCATCGACGAAGACGAGAGCCGCTGGCGGGCGTTCCTGGCCTGCTGGCACCGCCTGCACGGCGACCGGCGCATGACCGCCGCCGAGCTGCGCCGGAGCGGTGAACCCGAGCGCATCGGCAACGACGAACACGACCCCTGGGACGGCCAGTTCATCACCACCCACACCGGCCGCCCGCCCAACGTGCTCGCTCTCGGCCGCCTGCTCACCGGCCAGGTCGGCCGGTGGCGCGGTGACTACGTGATCCGCTGCGCCAAAAACGACCGGGGCGACCGCAACGTCTTCTGGGTCGAACACCATGCCTGAACCGATGCCGGACCGGGGACCGCTGAAACATCCCCGCAAACTCCGCAACGCCGCACACCCCCGCTCACCTGCACAAACACGTGCGGAGATAGCGGAGACCAAACTCCGGTCATCTCCGCAACTCCGCAACCCCTGCGGAGATCAACCCCCGGTTGCGGAGATGACCAGAGCCCCACCGTCTCCATCTCCGCACACATCACCGCAGGTCACGGCCACCTTTGCGGAGATGCGGAGATGCGGAGATGTTTCAGCCCCTCACACCAGAGGCCGACGGACGGCCGCCAAAGCACGCCAAGCGACCGGAACAAGGAGGTGCCCATCATGACGACGCCCGCCCCCGAGGTGCCGCCGGAAATGCGGCTCTACAGAGTGACTGACGTTGCGCGCCTGCTGTCGCTGTCGCGCAGCACGCTGTACATCCTTATGGAGTCCGGTCGACTCCGGTCGGTCAAGGAAGGCCGCACCCGCCTGATCCCCGGTACCGCCATCGTCGAGTACATCGCTCGCCTTGAGCAGGAGGGCAGGAGGTGACCAAACAGTCCGGCAAGCGGAAGCCGAACGGACGATCCTCCATTTACTACAGCGAGTCCGACGGCAAGTGGCACGGCTGGGTGACCATGGGGCGTGAAGCCCGATGGTCGCCCCGACCGCAGGCACCGCAAGGCCGCCACGGAGGCCGAAGTCACGCGCAAGGTTCGCGAGCTGGAGGCCAAGCGCGACGCGGGCAAGACCAGTAAGCCCGGTCGCGCGCCGACCGTCGCGGAGTGGATGCGGACTTGGCTCGACACCATCGCCGCACGCAAGGTGGACGAATCCACTATGCGCACCACCTACCGCCCCAAGGTGGAACAGTGGATCATCCCTGGTCTCGGTCAGCATCGCCTAGACCGGCTGCACCCTGACCACCTTGACGCCTTCTACGTCTCCCTGGCGGATGCAGGATTGGCGCCGAACACCGTCTTGCAGATTCACCGCATTCTGTCGCGAGCTCTCAAGGTGGCCACTCAGCGCGAGATCATCGCGCGTAATCCGGCCACGCTTGTAGACGCGCCCCAAGCGGAAGAGACCGAGACTGAGACTCTGACCGCGGCCCAAGCGCGGACGGTGCTCACGATCGCCGGTGAGCAGCGCAATGGAACGCGGTGGTCTGTCGCGCTCGCGCTCGGCCTACGGCAGGGTGAAGCGCTCGGGCTGCGCTGGAGATACGTGGATCTGGAACGCGGTGTCATCCGGGTGCACTGGCAGATCAAGCACATGCCCTACCGGCATGGTTGCGACGATCCCCATGAGTGCGGCGCCCGGCTGCATCGCTGGCCCTGTCCCGAAGACTGCCCAAAGGCCAAACGGACGTCCGGACGGCGCCACGTCTGCCTCACGCGCTGCCCCGCCAATTGCAAGCGCCACAAGGACGGGAAGTGCCCGAAGCTGTGCCCGCCGGACTGCACAGGACACGAGCGTTCGTGCCCCAAGCGGGTCGGGGGATGGAGGTTCACCCGGCCCAAGGGCAAGCGCGGGCGCGAAATCCCCATCCCGCCGCCGCTCCTGGAGCTGCTCAAAGCGCACAAGGCCGCCCAGGATGCCGAACGCCAGGCGGCGGGGGAGAACTGGGAAGACTGGGACCTGGTGTGGTGTCGGCCGGACGGCCGGCCGATCGATCGGCGCGCCGACTGGGGCGCGTGGAAAGAGCTCTTGCGCGCCGCGGGCATCCAGGCGGATGCCTACCGGCTGCACGACGCGCGGCACACGGCGGGCACGCTGCTCGGCGAGCAGGGGGTGAGCATCCACGTGATCCAGCGCATCCTCGGCCATGCTCAGCTCAGCACGACGCGCCGCTACACCCGGCCCACGGACGACCTGACGGTGGACGCCGTGGGGCGCATGGGAGCTGCCCTGTGGGAGTGATCGACTAGGCCGACTGCAACCCAGACTGCAACCCGGAAGGTCAAGGGCGTATGCCGATCACGGCATACGCCCTGCTCGTTCGCGGTGGGTCGCGTGGGACTCGAACCCACAACCTACGGATTAAAAGTCACCGCAGAACATGCTGGCCCGGTATTGGCGGTGTCACGTTGTGCCGTTCTGTGCACATCCAAGTGCATTTCAGGTTCGGGCTGTGCCGCTGCAGACCGTCCCGTACCGATGCCGCCGAGCGGACAACGAGCCAACTAGGCCATCGCCACCCGCCGGCCGCGTCCGCAGCGTTGCCCGTACGGTGGTGTCCCGCGAGCGGGAGGCGAAGCCCGTCAAGTCCGTGATCGGCGCGCTCTGATTCTCCCCGCACAGGTGGGTGGGTGGTTCGTCGGGGAGCTGCGGTGATGTGGTGGCGCCGTTGTCGTGAGTCGGCGGCGGTTCTTGCTGTGGTGTTTGGCGGGGTGTGGTTAGGCTGCTCGGGCGTCGGTCGCCATGTGAGTGGAGTGCCAGTGTTGTCGGAGCATGTTCAGGAGATCGAGGTCAAGTACCGGGTGATCGAGGGGACGGCGCTCGAGGCGGCTCTGGCCGGACGGGGTGTGGTGCTGTCTGCTCCGGTGCGGCAGGACGACCAGGCCTACGCTCCCCGAGGTTGGAGCTATGGGGACAGCAAGATCGGTGTTCCCTTCGCCAGGCTGCGTACCCAGGAGGGGCGGTGCGGGCATCTGTTCACGGTGAAGAGGCCGGTGGCCAATGAGCAGGCGTGCGTCGAGCACGAGACGATGGTCCAGGACCGGGCGCAGATGCACGAAGCCTTGGTGGCGATGGGGTTTCGGCCGACGGTGAGGATCGTGAAGACCCGCCGGACGGCGCGCATGGACACTCGGGAGTTGGGTGAGGTGGCCGTGTGCGTCGACGAGGTCGAGCATCTCGGGCTGTTCCTGGAGCTGGAGGCTCTCGTCCGGGGCGGCTCGGCAGAAGGTGCGCAGCGGGCCCTTGACCGTGTGGCGCGGTCGCTGGGCGTCGGGCTGGAGCGTGTGTCGGATACCTATGACTCGCTGGTGCGGCAGACGCCGGCGACCGCGTGAGTGCCACGTTTTCGTGGGCAAAGGTCAGAAGAGGGTGGCCTCGTCGTCGGTGGTCGGATCGCTGGTCTTCAGCAGGGCTGTTGCGTCGGCGCGTAGTGAGATGCTCACCGCGGCGTGGTCGGTGAGGCGGGGGCCGTGTGGGTTGCGGGTTTCGTGCAGGTAGGTGCTGGAGGCGAGCAGGTCGGCCAGCGTTTGGGACACGTGGAAGTAGTCGTAGCGGTAGCCGTCGCCGGTTCTGCCGATCCATGAGTGCGGTTGGTCTGCGGGACGGCAGTGTTCGTGGGCGTCGACCAGGCCGGATGCGCGGAGCGAGTCGAGCAGGGCGTACTCGAACGGCAGGAAGCCGGTGTGCGCGGGCCGGTGGTCGCGGCTGATGACGTTGTAGTCGCCGCCGAGCACCAGGCTGTCGCGGTGCTCGACCGGCAGGGCCTGGATTGCCTGCAGGAGGGTCGTGATGAACTGCTGTTTGCGGTCGGTCTTGGCGGCGGACCGGTCGCGGCTGGGCACGTACACCGAGGTGACGCACAGCCGGGGCCGGGTGTCCAGGACCGCCGCGGCGACCCGGCCGGGGATGCTGACCTTCGCGAACGCCGCGGGCTCCTGCGGGATGGGGATTTTGGAGACGAGTGCCGTGCCGCGGTCGCCGGGGGTCGGGGTGTGCACCAGCGCGTATCCGGCGCGGTGGAACCGGTCCAGCAGGCGGGTGGTGCCGCGTCCGCTGCTGGTCTCGGTCAGCAGGAACACCTGCTCGGGGCGGGTGGCCAGCCAGCTGAGAATCCGATCGGCGCGGCTTTCGGCCGCTGCGCCGATGTTGATGGTCAGCAGTGACAGCACGGCTTGTGTTTCCTTCGGGTCGTCTATGTCGGCAGGTGATCGAGGTGGTCGCAGATGGTGTCTGCGACCCGGCCCGGGGGTGACGTGCCGCAGTCGAGGCGTTGCTGGTGCCAGCCCCGCGCGGCCAGGAACTCGTAGGCCTCCGCATACAACTGGATGGCTCGGGTCGGCGTCCCTTCCTGTTCCAGACGGGACAGGCGGTCACGCTCATTCAACCGGGCCTGCAAGAGGTCTGCGGGTGCTTGCAGGTAGAACGTCGCGGTCGGGGCGGGCAGGTCGGCGTTGTACAGCCAGATCTCATCCAGGGTGAGCCCGTCCAGGCGCTGCAGGACCAGTGACGAGGGCACGTACCGGTCGCTGATCACCAGTCGGCCTTGGGCGACGGCGGGAAGGATCTCGTGTTCGACGTGGGCGCGCCGGTCGGCGGCGACCGCCAGGGCCAGTGCCCGGCCGCGAAGCCGGGCCTCGGCCGAGCGGATCAGGCGGCCGAGGGGAGTGTTGGACGGCTCCGCAGTGACGTGGACGTCCCGCCCGGCCGCCGACAGCCGTGCTGCGAGGGCGGCGGCGGTGGTGGTCTTGCCGACTCCGTCGGGCCCCTCGATCGCGATGAATACTCCGGTGCGCATCAGTGGCGTCGGCCGATCTGCAGCAGCGGCCGGTGTTCGACCCGGGGGCACTGCTCGGTGTCGACCTCCCCGACCTGTCGTCCCTGAGCAATGACCGCAGCCGGGCAGCCTTTGCCGCAAGCCGCGTTCAGGTCGCATGCCGTGCATGTGGCGTTCGCCCCCGGCCGCAGTACGCGGTCCACGTCGAAGCGGTCCAGCGCCGCGGCGACGTCTGAGTGCAGGATGTTGCCGACCAGGAACGCGGTGTCGGGGACGTTGGACTGCGGGGTGCGGGCGGCGAACACCAGGTACGGGCAGACAGCGGTGGCGCCGTCGGCGAAGACGTAGATGAGCTTTCCGGCGTCGCAGCCGGAGAGGGGCTTGTCGTCGTTGGGGAAGCGGATGTGGACGACTTCGATGCCGCGGTCGCGGAACTGCTCGGTCACCTGGCGGATGGTGTTCATGGTCGCGGTGTCGGCGGCGAGACGGGACTGGCTTTTGACACCGCGGCCAAAAGAGCTGAGCGGGTTCATCAGGACGTACTTTGCGCCGACCTCGACGGCGAACTCGCACAGCTCGGCGAACTCGGCCGGCTCCGTCAACGCGTTCGGGGTGGACAGGAGTCCCTGCAACAACCCGGCCCGAGCGAACTTGCGGATCGTGGCGACCGTCACCTCGAACGAGGAGGTGTCTCCCCGGAAACGGCCGTGGCTGGTACGGCGGAAGCCGTCCAGGCTCACGTTGATGTGGACGCCACCGAGCTCGGCGAGTTCGGCGATCTGCTGGTCGCTGGTCTGGGTGGCGTTGGTGCACAGCCCGACCGGCAGGCCCTCTCCGGTGAGCATGCGGACGATCTCCATCAGCTCGGGGTGCACGAACGGCTCCCCACCCGTCAGCGTGATGCGCTCCACCCGGGCCTGCCGGAGGCGCGGCAGCACGGTGTGGGCCAGGTCGTCGTAGGACAGGTCCCGGCCCTCGCGGGTCGAGGAGACGAAGCAGTGCGCGCAGTGCAGGTTGCAGCGTTCGGTGATCTGCACCAGGGCCTTGCGCCGGTCACCGGCTACGGAGGTCCGAAAGAAGCAGGAGGCGGCGTTGGTGTCGACGATCAAGGAGCGCTTCATCTGTGATCCCCCTGATGAAAGGCGGGTACGGGGTCTGGCTTGTGGGGCGGGGTAGTCCTGCGAGGGCGGGGCGACCGGGCCGCGCTTCCGGCCGCCCCGCCGTCTGGTGCCGCGCCCGTGGAGCCTGCTGCCGGCCTCCAGCGGGTGCGGCCGTAGGGGTTGGCGGCGGCGCGGAGGGAAGGGGCCGCGCCGCCGCCACCGCGGCCCCGGTCCGGCGCCGTGGTCCTGGTCGCCGGGGCCGCGGGGGCTATCTCAGAAGCCGCTCGGCGACGGTGCGGGCCGCGTTCTCCTCGGTGGCCTGGGTGTGCGGCTGCCACATCGTCCGCTGGACGCCGTCAGACAGGCGCCGGGCTGCCCACCATCCGCTGCCATCCGGGCGCAGCTCGGCCAGCTCTTGGACGGTCGGGTGGTCGCTGGCACGGATGACGTATGCGCCGTCACACGTGCGCCATAGGTACAGATCGGTCACGGTGTCCCTTCGGATGCCCTCAGCTCTGTTGGTGTGAGATCGCACGGATCGGCTCGGGGCCTTCTGGTATCCCGAGCGGGGGCGTGTGGCGGGTGCGGGCAGTACGTCCAGGAGGGCCGAGCATGACCGTGTGCTGGTTCGGTGCGGGGCCATCGCACCGGGCCCGGTCACCGCGCTGCCTCCCTGGCGCGTTCGGCACGCCGGGCGAGGTGTCCGAGGACGTGCAGGACCGCGTCGTCCAGGTGCACGCCGTCGGCCTCGGAGATCGGCTCATCCGCCTCGGTGAAGACCCACAGGCGGCCGTCGTCCTCCGGCCGCGGTCGACAGGTGATCGTCAGCGAGACTCCCGTCGCGTCCGCGACGTGCAGCATGTGGTCGACTGTCAGACCGCGCATGGCCAACTTCTGGCCGAGCGCCGCCAGCGGGTTGTACGAGTCGGGGACGTCTGTTCGATCGTCCATGGTCGGGTCCCTTTCGTTCGACAGGGCCCAGGGATCTCAGCGACCCGGGGCTGTCTTGTTGTGTGGAGTGGCGCCGAAGCGCTGAGGGAAGGCCGCACGGCCCGGCCGAGCAGTCCCCTTGTGAGGGCCGGGCCGTGCGGCTGCGGGCGGCGAGGAGTGCGGAGCCGCCCGCGAGGAGCCGCGCGCGCCGGGGAAGCGCTGCGCGCGGTGAGGAATGCGGGGTGTCGCCCGGTGGATGGGGCGCACGGCTTCCGTCTTGCGGCTCTGGGGCACCCAGTGGCCGGGCGGTCGTGCGAGATCATCCGGGCCCGCGGCCGACGCCGGGGGCGTAGGCGTCGGCCGCGAGACCATCCCCCTTGCGGAGCCTGTGGCCAGGCCGGGGAGGCTGACCGCGGTGGGGGCGGGGGCGGTGACACGGCCCATGGGCCTGGCCGTGTCACCGCCAGGCTGCAACCACCGGTGGGGCCGTCGAAGCGGAGCGTCCTGCCTTCTCGGAGCTGCAGCGGTCATAGGGCGGCTTCCGTCCGGGCGGCCTCTGAAAGGTACGGCGTCGCTCGGCTGATTGCCTGCCGGGCAGTACGAGAGCTGCCCGAGCTGGTCGTCACGGTGCACGGACGTGGCGCGTTCGTCGTGCCCGTCGGCGACCAGTAGGTGCCCGATCATTACCATTGCCGCCCCTGCTGGTGGTTGGCCGAGGGGTGCGCCTGGTAGGGGACGGGCGGGTGCGGCTGACGGGCGCGCCTGATCTGCTCGGCGAGTTGCTCGGGGGTCGCGGCCGTGAGCATCGGGCCGCGGCGGTCGAACGCGAACCAGTTCCCGGTGTACTCGCCGTATCCGGCCACGATGCCGGGGAAGTGCTGCTCAAGCCCTCGTTCGATCCGAGCGCGAGTCGCTTCCCACGCGCGGACCTCCTCGGCGGACGGCCCGGCGCGGTGGGAGGGGGCGGGATTGTTCATCGGTCCACTCCGTGGAGCTTTCTGGCCAGGGTGGAGATGGTCGGGGCACGCAGCTCCAGGGGTTCGGTGCCGTCCTCGGCGTGCAACTGCCGTGCGATCCAGTCTCCGTGCCTGCCGTCTGGCCGCATCTCGCGCCAGATCTCCCACTCGCCTCCGAACTCGGCGGCCAGGACCTCGGCTGCTGAGGGACCGTGCGCTGTGTCCACTGCGATGACCATCTCTGGCTCCCTGCCCTGATGGGATGCCAAGACGGTACGCAGCGTCATGGGGTCATAACAGAGACGGGGCGCGGTAGTTTCACCGCACCCCGCCGGGAACTGCTATGGAACGTGGTACCTACGGCTCGACCCCCATGAAGTCTGCGAGATCCAACATCTCCTCAGAGGGCATCCGCGGCCGTGACTGAAGGATCTCGCGCATGATGTCCCGCCCGTACTGCTGGTACCGCAGCCAGCTGGGATGGTCGGCGCGGATCTTCTTCATGGTTTCGGTGGCCTTCTCCGCGTCGCCCGTGCGCAGCTGTGCCTTGGCCCGGTCGAGCCTGTGCCTGTCCCAGGTGCTGGCGTGCACCTTTCCGACGCCTTGGGGGAGGTTGCGTGAGATCTCTAGGGTTCGGTCCGGCTTGTCGTCCAGCAGTTCGACCTCTGCACGATGAAGCTCGGTGGTGAGTGGCCCGAAGGAGATGTGTCCGGCGAGGTCCTCGTGCTGGCGGCCGAGCCGAGCCCCGGCGGTCGACGCGGTCAGGGCGTACTCGCGGGCTTCCTCGGGTTTGTTGTTGCGGGAAGCGGCGCCCGCGGCCCGCAGCAGCAGGTAGCCCCAACCGGCCAGTTCGTCCGGGGTGGCCGTGGACATCTTCGGTTCGATCTGGTCGGCGGTGTCCACGCACAGCCGTTCCACTTCGTCGAGTCGTCCCTGCCGCAGCATGGCCCATGCCTGACTGCTCACGGCTGCGGCGGCCAGGCCCATGTCGCCGATCTCCAGCGCGTCGCGCAGGCTGCCGTGCAGAGCGATGAGCGCCAGGTCGTGGGCGCGAATCTGGATGAGGTATCGGCCGGCGAGTCCGGTGATGTCGGCGCGCAGGCGAAGCGCCTCGCGGTGGTCGTCGCCGGTGTCGTAGGCGTCGACGTGATGGTGTGCGGACTTCACGAGGCCAGGCATCATCGCCGCGAGGTCGTCGTACCGGTCGTCGTGGTAGGCGGCGGCGATCGAGGCGACGGCGCGCTTCAAGCGGTGGAGGTCGGGCTGGTCGCCGTCGGCGGTGCCGTACAGCGGGCGGCCGGACAGGCCGATCGGCGGGTTGATCGCCGATCGCATGTCGGCCAGGACGATGTCGTCTGCGCGTGCCTCGGAGGGCTCGGGGGAGGAGGGCGTCACGAACCAGACGGTCTTGACGCCGAGCGCGCGGGCGAGCTGGTGGTAGGTCTCCATGCGGCCGGTGCCGCCCTGTTCGATTTTGCGGATCACCGCGACGCTGAGACCTGATCTTTCCGCCAGCTCTTCCTGGGTCATTCCGCGACGGGTGCGGAGGCTCCGCACCCGCTCGGAGATGCTAGCGTCTTTCATAGGCCTTGCCTCTTTCCTGAAATGCATCGACCACTATCAGGCTAAGGGGCAGGGCCTCAGCTCGTCATGAGCCCGGCAAGGAACATCCTGTGCACACCCAAAAATGTTGGTGGGCGGGATGCTGTGCGTCGTGGGTGCTACAAGTAGTTGACGATCTTGCAGGACGCGGGGCCGTCTGTGAGCCAGCGCCTACGCGCATTTCACCTTCCTGTGCCGCTACGCCTTCACCCGTATCGGTCCCGGCACCTGGGTTATGTACTCCATAACGGATACGAGGGACGATGCTTCTGGCCGCTCGGTTCGTCCGACAGCTGCCGGATTGAAGCTGACCAGCGCCGTCCGAAGCGGCAGGGGCACCCCGGCGACCCCGGTCAATTGCGTGTTGGCCGTGGACGACTCGATCGCCTACCTGGCGTCCTGCCGCGTCGCCGAAGGGGTCTCCCTCGGAGGCCAGCGCCATCGGCCACGGCCCCCGCGACGGCCAACCTCGCCAACCGCGTCACCGCGGGCACTCCGCACGAGCAGATGATCAAGGGGCTGATCGCCGACAGACACGACAGCCACATGGTCTTCACGTGGTGACGGCTGCTTCAGGGCGGTGAGCGCAACAGCCTTGCAGCTCGCCACTCAGTAGCAGTGGTTATGCATATGCAAAACCAGGATGCAAGTGCAGTCGGCGCTTGTGGGGTGCTTGGACATCACAGCTGCGGCCAGGGGGTCGTGCGTGCGGTGGTACAGGCCGTTGTCAGTCGGTACGCGCCGGACGAAGATTCACGGCGTCGGTGACAAGACCTGGACGTGCGCACAATCGGCCCTTGGCTGCGGGGATATCTGGAGCCCAGCCTGTCAGCGGTCGCTGTGCTGGTGGCGGAGGCGGGTGAGGAGGCGGTGGGTTTCGTCGTCGGGTTCGGTGTCGAGTTCGGCGAGGCGGGTGGTGAGTAGCTGGTAGGTGCGGCGGACGGCGTCGGGGCGGTCGAGGCGGGCTTGGAGTTGCATGATCGAGCGGTAGAGCGGTTCTGAGTAGGGATCGTGCCGGAGGGCCTGTTCGAGGGTGGCCAGTGCTTGGTCGGGGTGGTCGTTCTGGGTGAGGTGTGCCAGGTGGGCCAGTGCGTCGACGGCGGTGCGGCGGAGGTATTCGCGGTGGGCTTCGGCCCATTCCTCGGTGAGGTCGGTGGCGAAGTCGCCGGTGTAGAGGTTGGTGAGGGGGCGCAGGGCGTCGATCCGCGCGGCGTCGTCGGTGGCTTGGTGGGCTTGCTGCAGGAGTGCGGACAGGCGCCATACGTCGACGTGGATGAGGTGGGGGTCGAGGCGGTAGCGGCCGGCGGCGTGGAGGATGAACATGGGCTCGCGCAGGCCGGTGGCGTGGCGCAGGACTTTGCGGATGTTGCTGACGGCGGTGTGGAACATGGTGGCGGCGTTGTCGGGTTCGTGGTCTGGCCAGAGCGCGGCGCTGCCTTGGTCGCGTGTGATGCCGTCGGGGTGGAGGGCGAGGTAGGCCAGCAGGCCTTTGGAGCTTCGGCGTAGTCCGGTGTCGATGGGCCCGCCGGTGGTGCGAAGGCGCGTGGGGCCCAGCAGAAGCAGTTGGACCAGGGACTGCTGTGCCTGGTCGGCCTGTGGTCGTGGCGGTACGGGGGTGGGGGGTGGTGGTGTTCGGTCGGTGCGTTGAGGGGGAGTGGGGTCGGGTTTGCCGGTGGCGGTGCGGAGGGTTTGGAGCATGTCGGCGGCATCGTCGGCGGTGAGGTGGAACAGGTGGGTCCCGGTCAGGAGGTCGGCGTGCGGGCCGTGGGCGTTGGTGATGGTTCCGTTGTCGGCGATGTTGGTTGTGGTGCCCTGTGGCCAGGGCCCGTGGACCAGGGCGCCGATGCCGTGGCGGTGACCGAGCTGGATGACGGTGTGCAGCCGGTGGGAGCACTCGTCGGGGACCGAGGCGACGACGAGGAGGGCGGGGAGTGGTTCGCCTGGGTCTGCGGTGCGCAGGCTGGGCAGGTCGGGTGCGTCGGCGGTTTCCAGGAGCCGGGCTCGGCGGATGATCTCGGTTTCCAGGTGGGTGATGGCCGCGTTCAGCGTCGGGGTGATGGTGAGGCCAGGGAGACCGGCGGCCACTTCGATGATGTCGGAGCTTGGGTACAGCGTGCGGACGTCGTGCTCTGGGATGAGAAGTTCGACGCGGTCGCGGCGGGCTTTGGCGAGGAGCTCGGTGGTGATGGCCCGGATCGCGGACGCGGCGCCGTCGCCGTCGAGCCCGATGCTCAGGCCGGGCAAGGGCAGGGTTACGGCGTTCCCACGGAGGGTCCCCACGGTGATGTGATCTGGGGTGGGCGGGTTCTGGTTCGTGGTGACCAGGTCGATGTCGCTGGGGATCGGCTCGCCGTGCTCGGCGCGCATGTCGAGGTGCGTCTTGTGCGCCTTGGCGACGGCCGCTGGCGGGGCTGGATCTGGGGTGGTCGCGCTGGGCCACTGCTCGTGATTGAGGGGGCGTCGGCGTCGGCGGTGGAGCCGGGTCATGGCGAGGGCGAGGCTAAGGGCCGCTGCCAGTCCGAGTCCGATCCGGGTGCCGGAGGGAAGCGTCACGGTTGAGGCTGTCTGGCCGGAAGGTGGCGGGGTCGCCGAGTCATGAGGCTGGGGCCCGGTGCTTGCAGATGCGGAGGGAGCGGGGGCGGAGGTTGTTGGTCGACGAGCAACTGGGTTTGGTTGGCGCGCGTCGCTCGCCGGAGCTTGAGTGGCCTTTTGCGAACCGGTTGGTGCAGCGTCAGCGTGCTTGGGAGCGTCGGTGGGCTGGTCCCGGGATTGCTGAGGGGCGGTGGTCGTGCGGGTGTCGAGCGGGATGCGTATCCGCTGGCCGGGGTAGATGAGGCTGGGGCGTCGCAGAAGCGGGACACCTGTTGGCTGGTCGAGGTCGCGGCTGGCCTTGAAGATCCTCGGGTAGAGCCTCCCGGAGCCGTAATGGCGGCGCGCGATGTCCCACAGGGTGTCTCCCCGCTTGATCGTCCGTGTGCGCCAACTCGGTCGCTTGGCATCCGCTTTTGAGGGCTCCGTGGTCGGGACGGCTTGAGGGTGCGTCGAAGCGTCGCTCGTGAAGGACGGTGACGGCGCCGGGAGCTCCTCGGCTTCCGCCGTCACCGCGTGCGCGGGGAGGGAGCCAACGGAGCTGGTCAGGGCTGTACTCGCTGTGAAAAGGAGCGCGGCCATGGCGACCAGGTCCCGGGCCAGGAGCTGCGCCGGGCGGACCGGCCTGGGCAGGTGCGGTCCCGGGCGTCCAGCGAGGTAGCCAACGGTTTCGGTCCCGATGAGGACGGCGAACAGGAGCCAAGCCGACCAGCCGATCAGCCTCACGGCGCTCAGGAACAGTGCGTGGTCGTCGTCGGGCCTCATCAGGGCGGAGGCGACCTCCGGCCATGCGGGCAGGTGGTCGGGGATGGGTGAGCCGCCGACCACGTACAGGAGGAAGGGGAAGCCGACGAGCAGGGACGCCAGGACGATGAAGGCGCCGATGCCGCGCCAGATCTCGGCGGTGCGGGTCATGGCTGCTGTGGTCCTTCTACTCCGGTGGTGAGTTCAGCGGTTGCGACGCCGCTGGCGCTCACTGAGGGAATCCCGATGAGGGGGAGGAAGAGGGCTGGCTTGGTGATCGTCACGCGTACCTGAATAGAGCGGGGTCCGACTGTCGTGACCGAGCCGGTGTGCCCGCTTGCCCGCAGGTAGTTCTGGGCGGCGCGCAGTGCGTGCGCGCGGTCGACGACGAAGCGGCCTTGCGCGTAGGCGCGGTCGAGGTCGACTTGGCCGGCGCCCGCACGTGCGGCTTCCTGGGCGGTGGCGTAGGCGTCGTGCCGGGCCTGCAGTTTCTGCCCGAAGTCCACGACGGCGCCGAAGAGGGTCACCACGACCAGGGTGATGATGACGGCGAAGACGCTCAGGCTGCCCTGATCGCGAGGTCCTGAACGATCCCACAGGCGCGCACGTGAAGGTGGACAGTACGGCATCTGGCTCATCCTCGGTACGGGTCGATGGGTGACAGCCGTTCCCTGGTGACGGTGCGGGATCCGGGCAGCCCTGGGAGACCGAGGTCCGCCAGCCGGATGTGACAGGTGACCTGCGCGCCCACAGTGGCGTTCCGGCCGGCAGGACGGTGAAACCCCGACACGTCGAGCCGGACTTGCGGAGTGCAGTGCAGCCCGCGGTTGCGCAAGGTGGCCCTCGCGCTGGCGGCCGCGGCGGCCTGTGCCTGTCCGGCGGTTCTGGAGATGGAGGCTTGGCGGGCGGCGTCGGCGGCTGCCTGGCTGACCACGGCACTGCCGTGCTGGATGCGCATCGCGATCAGCAAGCCCGCCAGAAAAAGCATGAACAACGGCGCCAGGATGGCCGCTTCGACGACCACGTTCCCCGCGTCGCTCGCGCGGCCTCGTCTCCCCATGTGCATCTGCAGGGTCATGGCTGTTGCGGAGTGGTGAAGCGCTCACGTGCGCCGCGGACGGTGCGTTCGATGCGGAAGTGCATGCCGGGCACGACCGAGGGCGCGAATCCGTGGACGCGGACGGTAATGGTGTTGGTCCCCGTCACGGTCACGGCCGGGGATTGCAGGACCGGTTCCTGACGGGCGAAAGCCGCGGCGGCGTGATGCCCTCCGGCATGGGTTCCGTGGCGGGCGCGGGCCACGCGTAGCCCCTCCTCCGCCGCGCCCAGAGCGACGTCCTGTGCGACGGATACCAACACGGCCTGGATCAGAGCCAGGAACAGCACGCCGATCGCCGGGAACACGATGGCGATCGAGACGGTGGCCGAACCGGCGTCCCGGTCGCGGCTCCCCGCTGGCCTGCGGGGCGGCACGTGTGTGGGCTGCGGTGTCGCACGGACCATCACGCGACTATCCGGGGATCTTGCTGATCCAGCTGTGGACCTTGCCGGAGACAGCGAGGTAGATGGTGAAGGCCAGGGTGGCGAACCCCGCGACGAGGATGATCGTCTCCACGACGCTGGAGCCCCGATCATCACCGCGGATGGGTTCCCGCGGCGCGTTGACGAGCTGGACGGCGATGACGGCGAGCAGGGCCGCCGCCGCGTTGATCTGCTTCATGCCCCTCCCTTTGCGGTTGGCTCTTTCGCTGGCGGTTTCAGCCGGATCCCATGAGCTTGGAGAAGAACGGGAAGCCGACGAGGATGACGAAGCCGAGCATGAGGAGGGAGGTTGGGACCCACATGGTGGTGGTGCGGCTGTTGGCTTCGGAACGGGCGGACGCCGCGGCTTCCCGCCGCATGGAGGAGACCTTGGCGACCAGGACGTCGTGCATCTTCGCGCCCTCGATTCCGGCTATCTCGGCAGTGTGAGCCAGGTCGATCAGGTCGCGGACGCCGATGTCCTCACCCAGCCGGGCCAGCAGTCCCCAGGGGTGTTGCTGGGCATGGCGGGCCCGCGTGAGCGTCTGGTGGATGCGTTGGAACGCCCACCCGTCGGCGGTCTTCGTCGGCTCCTCCAACGCGGCGTTGAGCGCGGAACCTGCTTCGCGTTCGAGGACGACGAGTTGGAGGTAGGCGGAGAAGGCGTACCGGAAGTCTTTGCGGCGCTGACGGGCTTCGGAACGCGCACTCCAGTCGGGGATGAACGACAGCAGCACGGCCAGGGCCAGACTGGCCATCACCGGCACCGGCCAGGTGAAACTCCCGCCGGTCAGCGCCACCAGCCAAAAGAACACCGACGGCGTGACGAGCCCGGTGACGAACAGGATCAGCTTGTCCAGCATGAACCGTTCGACCGGCCGATCGAGCAGAGCCAGATCGGCTCGGGGGAGGGCCAGCGCCCCGGAAGGGCGGGCGAGGTGCTCGACCAGCCACTTTCCGACCCGCTCACCGCCGGACGGGGCCGGCGGGGATGACGGCGGAACGAGCGGGGTGGCCTGAATACGGGCCAGGGCGAGGTCCAACCGCGGTGGAGCAGGCCGGAACTCGCGGACCACCGTGATGATCCCGAGTGCGGCCAGGAAACCCGCTGTCGCGGCGAGCGTGATCACGATGCTGCTCCTCGCTCGCGGGCGGGTGAAGGGTGACGCGCGTGCAGAAAGCGGCTGCCGGTCGACAGGACGGACAGCCGCCGCATCCACCAGAGCCCGACGGCGTAGATGGCGGCGACCACGCCCAGGACCGCTTGCCCCAGGGGCGTCCCGTAGGGTTCGGCCAGGGTTTGGGACGACACGAACAGGGCGCTGAGGGCTCCAACCGAAAGCACGATCACCAGCAGGGTGGTGCGAAGGCTGGCGCGCTCGGCCTCCACATCCCGCCTGACCAGGACCTCGTGCTCGACCGCGTCGGCCAGCAGGCTGAGTGCCTGACGCGTGCCGGGCCCGCGCCGCTTAGCGGCCAGGATCAGCGCGCAGGCGATCAGATCGCCGACCGGGTCGTCCAAGTCGTCGGCGAACGCACGCAGGGCCTGCTCGGTGGCGGCGTGGTTGTTGAGCCGGTCGGCCAGCATCCCGACCGGCTCCCGGATGGCCGCCGGAGCAACCCGGGCACTGTCGGCGAGCGCCTGCTCCAGGCCGCGGCTGGCGCCCATCATCTCCGCCAGCCGCCGCGCCCACTGCGCCATCGCGTCGAGCTTCGCGATCTGCCGCGTCGGTGCGCGTCCCGACAGCATCGGCGGAAGGGCGTAGACGGCCGCGCCGACGGCGATGGCGGCGACCGGCCAACGCAACGCCAGCAATACCGCCAAGGCCGCACCTGTGGCGGTCAGCAGCCGATTGCGGCGCTCAGGCCGCACAGCCGATCGCAACACCACCTGGAGCCGCGACGGCGGACGCCCATCCCGGCGACCCGGAGGAGCACCGATCAGCCCCGCGATGATGCTGAGGGCAGCGGCAGCGACGCACATGCCCGCGCAGGCGGCCAGCAGCACCATCACGACCACCCCGCGCCGGACGAGGCGGTGTCGGCATCGCTCGTCAGCATGGCGGGATCGAACCCGTGCGCTTCCAGTTCGTCCAGCAAGGTCGCGCTGATGTGGCCGCCGGCGGGTGTGGCGACCCCCTCCGGACCTGGGACGAAGATGTGGTTGCGTGTCGGTTCGGCGGAATCGGCGGGCGGCCCGACCTCCATCACCTCGGTCACGAACCGTGCGTTCCGTACCGGGTCGCGTTCGATGTAGACGATGAGCGGCTCGGCCATCCCGAACATCAGGTGCAGGTCTTCGGGACTGAGCCCAAGGTCTGCGCGGCGGCCGAGCTGGACGACGCGGTTGAACACGTGCTCTGGACGATGCACGTGGAGGGTGCACATCGAGCCGCGCGCCCCGCTGTACATCACCTCGAGCATCGGCGCGAGTTCGCCTTGCCGGGCCTCGCCGACGATGACTCGATCCGGGTTGAGCCGCAGGCATGCCGGTACCAGGTCCTGCAGGCGGACCAGGCCGGCGCCCTCGGCGTTGGCCTGGCGTGCTTCGAGTGCGACCACGTCGTGGTGGCGGTGCGCCAGGCGGGGGTCGTCCAGGAACAGCTCGAAGTCGCTTTCCAGCGTGATGATCCGCTCGTCGGCGGGAATCTCGTTGGCCAGCGCGCGAACCAGCGTGGTCTTCCCGCTGTTGACCTCCCCGCACACGATGATGTTCCGGCGGGCCAGGATCGCCGCACGCAGGAACTGCTCCAGCGGCTCGGTCAACGTCCCCAGCTTCGTCAGCTGCCCCAACGTGACATCGACGAGCCGATGCACCCGGATCGCCAGATGCGGATGCCGTGACACCCAGTGCACCACCGCCAGCCGCACGCCGTCGGAGAGCGCGACGTCCAGCAGCGGGCTGGCATGCGAGAATTCCCGGCCGGTGTTGCCGCGGCGCGCCAGCAGCTGGATCCACTCCACCAGGCGTTCGTCGTTCTCGGCCACCGGCGGGCCCGGCTTCTTGGAGCCGTCGGTGTAGGTGATCCAGGTCTGGCGGCAGCCGTTGACCACGATGTTCTCCACATCGGATCGCTCCAGGAACGGCTGCAACGGCCCCAGGCCGAAGCGTTGATCGAAGACCGCTTGGGCCACCTGCCGCTGAACCTCGGCGGACGGAACCAGATGTCCGGATGTCATCTGGTCATGAGCCCACTGTTGGACTTGAGCTTCGATCAGGTCCCGCGCGTGCCTGCGGTCCACAGCGTCGTCCAGCACGTCCGCCAGGCTTTGTGAGATCTCGCGGATCACCGTCCAATCAGCCACCGGGCCAGCCTCGGCCGGCGTGACGTCGCTGCCAGCCCCGAAGGAAAGCCGGGCATCATGCCCGGCGCTGGTCGTGACGAGGGGGTCGCTCCATCCCCGGGCCGTCACGGGGCACTCCTGGACGCCGCCAGACCTGAGCGCGAACCTTCTACCTGGTCGGCCACCTCGTCGGCGGCCTGCCGCATACGCCGTCCCAGCCCATCCAGCCCGCGCATCAGCAACGAGGACTTGAAGGTCAATCGTGGTGGTGCGCCATCGGACAGGACTCGCGCATCCGCGGGCGAGTGGGGAAGTTCGGCGAACACGGGTACGTCGAGGACCCGCCCCACCTCGGCAGCGCTGTAGGAGCCGTCGTCCAACAGACACAGCCCGATCCGCGCGTTGCTCCCGACAACGTTCCGGAGCACATCCAGGCGAGGACGGGCGGCGTCCACCTGCCCCAACGTGGGCCGCAGCATCATCAGCACGACGTCGGCGGCCTCCAGCACACTGACCGGCGTTTCGGCGCTGCCGATCCGTCCCAGGTCGGCGATCACGTCCCCGTCGCCGGTCAGGAACGCCTTCACCAGCGACTGCCAGGCCGGGGCCAGCTGTCGGGCGTGCCGAGGATCATGAATGCCGTACAGCAGCCGTGCCTGGCCCGACTCTGTGAGCGGCAGTGTGTAGTCGTCCAAGGCCGCCGCAGCCTTCGGATCGCTCTGCAGCGCCATCGCCAGGCCCAGGAGCCCGGGACCAGGCGGTTGCGTCAACCGGTCCGTCATGAAGCCGGAAAGGACCCGGCGACCGGCGGGATCGCACTCGGCCAGCAACACCCTGCCCGGCCAGGTGAGCGACAGCCCCACGGCTGTCGTCGTCACACCGGGTGCCCCGCCAGGCGAGGTCAAGCAGAACAGGGCCATCCTCAACCCCTCCTCGCCGTCACGACCAACGCCACAGCTCCCACCGCCGCTTGTCTGGCCACGGCCGCACTGTCCGCCTGGGCCACCGCAAGAGAGACCGTCACAGTCCCTTCCGTGCTTGGCTGTCCAACCTGATCGACGACAGCGGCGATACCCGTTCGTGCCATGCCCGCCTCCTGCGTCGGTCCGTCGCCCTCGTGGCCGCTGCTCCGATCGGGGTTTCCGGACGCTCCGGGCGTCGAGATCACCCGTACCTGCCATCCCGGCGCAAGCCCTGGAGGAAGCTCGGCGGTCTTCAACGGCACCGTCACCAGCGCCTGCCCTGGGGACGGGCTGACCTGGCCGGTGAGCTGGGACGCGGACAGCAACGTGCCTTTCCTCAGCCCGACCGCCGCCCGCTGCCCGGCGACCTCGGCCAGCTGGTGCGCGGGAATCGTCTGAACGATCGGGTCCACAGCGACCTGTGCGGTCGTCAGGTCGGCACGCGAGATCTGCTGCCCCACCGGTACGTCCCGCGCCAACACCACAACCGGCACCCGACGACTGGAACTCTGGAAGAGATAGACGTTCATCAGCACCGCCAGCGTCATCAGCATCACACCGGCCACGATCCAGGCCGGACGTCGCTGCCGAGGCAGCCGCGCGGAGATCGAACGGAATGGGCTCGCGGTGCCTTGCGCCGACCGAGGCTTGGACAGGGTCCTCTGCGCCATCGTCTTCCTTACTGCCGTTCGTACAGGCCCTGAGCTTCGGCCACTCGAAGCGGGAAGCTGGTGGAACGACTCAGCGGCGGCAACGCGCCTCCCGTTCCTCCGGAGCCGGTCCAGGTGCCTCCCCACACGACCGTGACGCGCACTCGATAGGCGCCGGCCGGTTGGCCGGCGGATGACCGTGTGTAGGCGTGAGAGCACGTGGATCGCTGTGCAGCCGCGGGCCGCGACGGGTCATAGACGGTGCCGGTTCCACGGCAGCGGAATGCCCTCTGCCCGTTGCCGGGGTCAATGGTCAGGCTCTGCGGCCTGGCGGTAACCTCCACCCACACGCCGCCCGCCTCGGCGCGATCGCTCAGCGGCCCGCCGTTCGTCACCCAGAACCAATGCGGCAAGCCCACCAGGCCCTGCGCGCCCCGGGGCGGCGCCGTCCGCACAGAGGGCGCAGGGATGGGGAGCCGCTCCCATGTTGAGGCCGCCAGCTGGGCTGGGGAGACTCGTCTCCCACGCGTCGGGGAGCGGGGGATGACACAGAGCGGAGCGCCCCCCTCCAGAATCCAGGGAGAACACAAGGCTGATGGGAGAGACGACTCGGAGGAGTCGCCTTTCTTGCTGCGTGGCGTCTTCGCCCTGTGCGCTCCCACTGGCTTCTTGTGCGTCGCGCCCGGCTTCCCTTCCGAGGCAGCGCCGAAGCTGTAACCGTCCATATTCGTCGTTGGTGGGAGCGGGTCCACGGGCAGGGAAGGCCCAATCGGAAGAAGCGCGAGGACGAGGCCGGCGGCGAGAGTGGGCATCCCTCAGCAGCCCTCGCCGAGAATGATGTGCTTGCTGACGCGCCAGCGTCCATCGGCCCCCTTCTTCAGGGTGGCCTCAACATGCCGCTCCCGGACACCCCGGTTGATCTTCTTGTCGGTGCGGGTGTCGCGCAGCCCGGCGTTAGTGGCGTCTTGGCAATCACGAAGAGTGGCGTCGTCGCCGTCAACGCTGACGCTGTTGATGTGGACGATCACTGATCCATAGGTGGCGAGGTGATCTGCCTTGTGTTCCTTGACGACTTCGAGAACCCGCGAGAGCTGAGGGTCGATCATATATGTCGCTAGTTGCTGCTTGCGGGTAGCGTCGGGCAGTGAATCTGCGCGCTCCAGCGCGGAAACGAATCCTCGGTACGCACTCTTCACCGCCTCGGATTCCGGTGCCGCCGCGGTGTCGGAAGGCGTTCCCGGTGCACCTTGCGCTTCCCGTGCCGACTGCTTTGGCAGCGTGACGCTGGCTTGCTCCGGAGTGCAGCCCGACAGGAGCGCAAGAAAGGTCAAGACTGTTATCGTTCGAGCAAGTTTCGTCGGGGTGGCGCCTTTTGACCTCGGGGCGGCCCTGCTCATATCAACTCCTCGATCGTTGACAGTGGTCAGGCCGTGGATGATGGTAGGCCGTACGGGAGGAGTCAGCCCCTCTTCCACTCCGCAAAGAGAGTAAATTTTCGCGGGAGTGGTGAGTCTACTGGCGAGATCCAGTAATTTGACTGAATTGCTAGCATCCTCCCCTGAAAAGGTATGCTCGTTTTGGTCCGCCGTTCCATCCGGGCGGTGACTCTCTCGGCCTGCTGACGTGTCTGGAACGCTGGGCCGAGCCAAGGGGACCACTAGATGCTTTTCATCCTCGGGTGGCAGCCTGGATCTCGCCGTCTTGCAGGACGTGGATGGCCTTGGCGGGTCGGCCGGCCTTGTGCGGGCAGCAGCGCAGCTTGCGCAGGATATGCCAAGTCTTCAGCTGGGCGATGGCGCGTTCGCCGGGGCCGCGTAGCCGCGCGTGCGCATGGTTGGCGTCCTTCTGCGGCCCTGGCTTGCCCTTCCCCTTGTACGGCGTGATCAGCGGTGCACCCGCACCCTGATATCCCGTGTCGGCGGCGTGATCAGCCCGGCGGCCTCCAACTGGCGCAGGATGCCCCAAATCCGGGCGGCCGTCAGATCCCCGATCGCGCCGGGCAGCGCCCCCGACACCCACACGATATGGATTCGTGTGATCACGCTCGCTTGGAGCGATCTGTCAGGCGATCTTCAGGCGACGTCCCAGCGCCTCCGCGCCGCGTACGTCCTGTCCGGCGGCGATGTGCACGGTCAGCCGCCGGTTCTGAGCCAGTGGCGATAGGTCGGTGCCAGCCGCGATCCCCTTGATATGAAGTTCCTTGAGTTTCGGTAGTTCGGCCAGGGGGCGCAGGTCCGCGACGGCATCGCAGCGGGACAACCACAGGCGTCTCAGTTCGGTGAGCCCTTGCAGGGGAGTCAGATCGCCGACGCGGGTGTGCGATGCGCTGAGGCTCTGCAGGTAAGTCTGCCCGGCGAGTGGACGCAGGTCACTCACCGTGGATCCGTCGATACACAGGTGCTGGAGCTGGAGCCCGGTCAGCGGTCTGAGGTCGTTGAGCCAGTCGCAGTCGTCGAGGTAGAGAATGGTCACGTTTGGGGCGGCATGGATAAGCGCGTCAAATTCGTGGCCGAGGTCCGAACGCGCCAGCGAGAGATCGTTTACGGTGCCGAGCGGGGGAAGTTGCCGCAGGGGGCGCAGTCGGCGGCAGCCGACTAGGCCCAGCGTCTGGAGCGCGGTGGACCGCAGCAATGGCGAGTAGTCCTCAATGTCCTCGCACCGCTGAAGCCAGATCACCTTCAGTGGGGGCAGCGTGTCCAGGAAGCCGAGGTCTGCGAGCCCGGGGGCATCGACGACGAGCCCGCGGAGCTGGGGCAGTACGGGCAGGCTGGTCAGGTCGGCACCGGGTTCGCTGTAGTAGAGGTGCAGCTGCTGGAGCGAGGCGGCGTGAGCTGAGAGAAAGCCCAGATCGACCCGCCCGTCCAGGTTCCGCGCCGCCAGCGACGATACCGGGGATGCCTTGCTGAGTGCGGCGAGCCGATCCGGCGACGTGACGACGAGGGCTCCGCCCGGCGGCCTGGCCGCCAGGACACGCTCAGCGTACTCGTCGGGGTCGAAGTACTCCCATGCATCACTGAGCTCGAGCTGAACGGCCACGCGTGGGTCGGCAGCGTAACGGGCCAACACGTCCAGTGCCTCAGGTCCGTTGATCAGCCAGGCTGTCTGGACGGTCGCCCTGGCCGAAGCCTCCGACAGCCCGTCCAGGCTCTGCGGTAGCCGCGCCAGGACCGGTTCGCCGGCGGTGGCCAGCGACCGGGCCGCGGCATCGGTACGCGGAGGGATCAGATCATCTAGGCACCGGTCGAGAGCTGCGCGC
Organism: Actinomadura sp. NBRC 104425; assembly: GCF_030269545.1. Lineage (GTDB taxonomy): Bacteria > Actinomycetota > Actinomycetes > Streptosporangiales > Streptosporangiaceae > Spirillospora > Spirillospora keratinilytica. Next base: position 35,913 of record NZ_BSTN01000033.1, read on the forward strand.
AGGTCGTCGGGAACGAAGGGGAGCGTCTCCAGGCACGCCACCGCCAGCAGCTTGAGCTGCCGAGCCCTCCTCGGCTCGGCCCCCGCCCGGCCGAGGATGCCCGTGATCAGCTCCCGGCGCAGCGGTTCGTTGGCGTGGCCGGCGGCCATGATGACGGTCTCGCGCCACTGGTCGCGGTGGGCGTTGCGCACCAGCAGGTCCATGTCGCCAAGGTCAGCGGCCTGCTTAGCGGCCAAGTATTCCTGAACGGTGCGATGCACGAAGTTGATCCGGCCAGGTACCGGTTCACGGATAACGCCGCTGCGGTGCAGCAGCACCTCCAAAACCTGCTCGGCACGGGCCCGCACCTGCGGCATCGCGGTCAAACGGTCGGCGATCAGCCGCTCCACCATCGGCTTGGGCAGCTCGACACGGCTACTGGTCGACAGATGCCACGCCAGCTCCTGCAGGATGCGGATCTTCTGCTCGCGCTCCAACAGGACGGTTCGGGCGCTGGGCACATTGCGGACGGTGTCCCTGGTCTCCAGCAGCATGTCCAACGCCGCCGCGTACAGCCCCATCCGGTCGCGGGGCAGGGCCTCCCGGTCCAGGTTGAGCGCACACAGCATCGCCGCCAGCAACGGCGTGGCGGCCAGCGTTCGCAGATGCGGTCCGGCTTCCAACCGGGCCAGCAGCTTGGCCTCATAGGCGGGCAACCGTTCGACAGGGCATGGCAGGTCGGCGCAGTCGCGCACAGCGTCGTGCCAGCGCCGCACCAGGGCGCGCAGGTCCGCCGGGCCAAGCTGCTCCAAGAAGACCGTGCCGAAGCCCTCGGCGCGCAGCCAGCCCGTGGCGGCCGCCGCGGGCCGTGAGGTGACCACGACGCGAATGCTCGGGAACTGGGCGACGAAGTCCTTGAGCCAATGGCGGACGGCTTGCCGCTGGGAGGCGGTCACCTCGTCGACCCCGTCGACCAGCAGCATGGCACGGCCCGACAGCAGCCGCCGGTGCACCCAGCCGCGCGGCATGATCCCGCTCAGGTTGCCGGCTACGTCATCCAGGTACTCCTCGGGGCGTGGCAGCGGCCGGTCCGCGTAGCTGCGCAGCTTGATCAGGAACGGCACGTAGCCGTTGAGGTCCGATAGTTCCCCGGTGAAGGCACCGCGCGCGGCTGTGACGGCCAGCCAGAACAGCAGAGTGCTCTTGCCGCCGCCCGCCTCGCCGCGGATGAGGACCCGCTGGTGCTGGCTCAGGGCGTGCTCCACTCGGATCGTGCCGCTGTCGCGGTTGTCCGAACGCCAGTCGCTGATGGGGATCGCCTCGGGTCTGCCCGCGCGCGGCCGGTCCTCTTTGGAGACGTTCAGGCTGATGTAGGCGACACTCACCGTGGTCTGCGGTCGAGTGAGGCGTTCAAAACGCAGGCCGAGCAGCTCCACCTGGTCGAGCTTCTCGCTGACGGTGGTCAGGTAGCGGCGGGTGAACTCCTCATCGTCGGACTCCCCTTCTGGCGCGGTGAGCGATCGCGCGGGAAGGCGGGCCAGCACCGCCTCCACTCGCTCGGCCAGCCCCGACAGCCGGGCCAGCGTCTCTGCAGCGGCCCGCGGCTCGAACTGCGGCAGATGTATGAGGATGCGCGCTAGGCAGTCGCAGCATTCGTCCAGCACGACCTCATACAGCCGCGCGCCGGCCTCACCGAGCTGAAAGTCGGCCTGCCGCGCGGGTAGGGTTGCACGCAGTCGCCGCGCCAGCTTCACCGGGTCCATGTCATCGGCCAGCAGCGCCTCATCCGACAGGTCGGCGCGGTCGAGGGTCATGATCACCTGGTGCAGGACGGCCTCGCGGTCGTTGTCGTCGAGGCCGCCGAATTCCTGCCTGGTGAAGGTCAGCAGCCGTTCGGTTACCGCGTCGGCGATGGCCTCGAACTGCCGCGTGGCCTTGCGCTGTTTGAACTCGTCGGGAAATCCGGTCTTGATCAGCTCGACCAGATCCTTGGAGACCGCCGCCCTGGCTGTACGCCCCGACAACCAACGGCCGACCACCAGCTGCGCCACGGCTCTACCCACACCCAGCGCGGCTACCTCGACGGACACGGCACCCCCAATTCACTCTGCAGGTATCAGTATCGCAACAACCCGCTTCCGTGTCCTGTGGTCGTCCTCCTCTGGTTAGTGTCGTCAGCGCGCAGGAGACGGTGAGAGCAAGCCGAACCGTCCTCGAGTCGATAGTGCGACAGTCGGAATATCGCCTCGTCACCAATTGCCACCGACCGCCCCACCGGCAGAGGACGCGCCATCGGCATGGCTCGGCCAGCGGGAACCTGCCCCTGTTCACACGCCGATTCAAGGCCCTGAAGGTCACTATCCGGCGGCTGATGGTGCCCGCATATCTGCGGCGGCGTTATCCCACCCTGATGGGCGATGGCCTGCTGTCACCTCTGCGAGCGGACGTGGTCTGCTGTTGCTCTCGTCCGCCACCATGGCAACGCCTGTAGAACCTCGGTCTCTTTGGCCGCGGCATTTTTGTTATCCGAGGAAAAGTGATGTGGGCCTTGTGATAAGGCACATCCGGGCCGACGGAACCTCGATCTACAGATTGCAGAAAGAAGCCGGAGCCCACGAGATTCTACAAGATCTGCGGTGCGGACGGCGGTGGATGCGCTCGATCGGCAAGATCGGGCTGCAGCAGAGCCGGTACAAGGCGGCAAAGCGGTACCCGACCCAGCAGGCTTGGGAGCGCTGACCGCTGCCGGGTACGACGTTGAGGTCGACATCGACGACGTGACGCCGGCTCGCCAAGGCCATCCAAGTCCAGCAAGACCGCGAGATCCAGGACGCCACCCGAGGATGAAAAGCAGTCACTTGGGTAGACCGGTGCGACTTGATTGCTCGGGGTGCTCATATGAGGTCACAAGCACCTGTCCGGCCGCGTGCGTGGTGACGCCCGGCGGGCCGACAAATTCCAAAGGAGACAGTCGAGACGTCAGTCAGTCGGTGGGTCAGACCCACCTGCGGCGTCACCACGAACATCATCACTGTCAGTCGAGATGAGTGACCGAAAGTTGCCCTGTGCGGATAGCGTTCAGGAGGGCCTTCTCTGCGGCCTTGCGCTGTCTGTAGAGGTGGTGCGCGGGGATGCCTTGCTCCAGTGCGACATCTTTGACTGATCTACCGTTCAGCCGAGTTGCGGCGATCAAAGACGCGGATGCCGGACTGATGATGTCCTGGTTCACGGCTTCTTTGAGGACGGTCTCGGGCCCTGCCTTCTCTGGGATGTTGGGGCCGGCGGGCATCTGCAGTGGATCACAGGCCAGGTGACGGCGTTCGCGTGCACGGACGCGAAGTGCGCCCTTGCGGGCCCAGAACAACAGACGGGGGGCGATGTTCGGGCGCTGGATGTCGATGTGTGCCAGCTGAGCGACGAACTCGGTAAGCATCTCCGAGACGATGTCGTCGATGCAGTGTACGGGACTGGTCTGAACCGCGCGGCCCGCAACGGCCTTCAGGCCGGGCATCGCGACTCCGACGCAGCCGATGACCCAGGCCGGATCCCCAGAACGGGCACGGGTGACGAGCTCGGCCCACACCGCGTCCTTGAGGGCGTCGGTGGCCGACTTACTGAGCAGCCTGTCGCGCAGTTCTGCGAGGTCGATCTCGCGAGCGGGAAGCCCGTGTCCGAGGTCGCGGCCGTCGAGCGCTAGTGGACGTGGCCCGGTGGTCAGAAGTTTGAAGGCCGTGTCTGCGGTCTTTAGGGCGTTGGCCCATTGCGCTGTGGTGCTGGCGGTCAGCTTCCCGTCGGTGGCTGGTTTGGTGGACATGACGACCCCCGATGTCGTGTGGCTACTGGGCGTCGCCAGGTATCCGCCGCGGCATGGGCAGTTCATCGGCACTGCATGGGCTGAGCAGGCCCTCAAGAGCATGTGGACAACGCGCCGATCTCGCGCCCAGATCCCCTGTGACCTGCGGAAACGCTGTGCTGATGGTGGGGTCGGCTCGCAAAGGCAAAGTGCCGCGATGTGCTGAGATCTGGGCTGACCTGCTCCTTCGGACAACGAAAGGTGGCCAGGTAAGAATCAGGTAACCCCTCCCGGGCCGGCCCCTCGGTGGGCTGCTGATCCCGAAATCTCCGAGTGCTGCTGTATTGGCCGAGCATGGGTGCTGATGGGGAATCGGAAGACGATCGACTGCCCCCGCGTGCGAGATACGGAATGTTCTCGCGGCCGGCACGCTGAAAGTCTTATGGCGTGCGACTTGACGCGGGTAGTGAAGACGGTATTCCTTGACGCCGCCCGGCCGTGTTACGAAGGGGTGGCACGGCCGGGCCCTCAAGTCAGGGAGAGGAGTCCGCTGAATGGCAAGAGGGAAGTGGAAGATGTGCACCGCGGCCGAATGGTTGTGGGGTGCCGACCCGCTGAGGTGGCGGCGTGTCTACGCGGGGAGAACCGACCAGGTGACGGCGGCGCGGTTGTTCGCCATGGCGCTGTTCGCGGGTACCGGGCGGGAGGATGACGTGGGCGTCGTGGTCGCCGAGCTGGCGAGTAACGCCGTGCTGCATACGCGGTCGGGGGAACCCGGTGGCTGGTTCGGGCTGGAGGTCACCTTCGCCGATGTCGCCTACATCGGGATCACCGATCTCGGCGGGGGATGCGTGCCGTTGTTCCGCTCGAAGAAGCGGGGATGCGAGCTGAAGGAAGGAGGGCGCGGTCTGCAGGTCGTCGCCGAACTCGCCATCTCCTACGGCATCCACGGCTCGGTCGAACTCGGCCACACCGTCTGGGCCGATATCTCATTCCGCAGTCAAGATCAGGCCGCTGCGCCTCACGTTTCGCTGGCGCAGTAGCAGAGGTCATCCTGTCGGTAACCGGCTGCCCTCTAGCAAGCGAAGTCAGAAAACACTTGGCTCCCAAAGCCCCATCCGCCGACCCGCGCCTGGGTATCGGGTGGGGCTTCCGCCGTGAGTTGGTGGTTCACCACGGTTGCCGTATTGGGATCCGTCTAAGGTGTGAGGCCGGCGTCGGCGCATCATCAGGTCGGGATAGTGGGCAAGGAACAACGTACTGCCGCGACACTTAGAGTCTTTCGATCGGTCTTTCGTTCCGGGTTCTCTTCGGTCTTCTGGCTATGAACGGAAGGTGCCTCCACATGTGTCTGTACAGGCCAGTTCGCTTCTGCATATTCCATCCCTGAGCCCGACTCGTCCCCAGGACGACCCCTGGTAATAGCGGTCCTCGGCTGCCAAGCGGATCCCCGTCATGCCCCTCTGCCCCGGCCCCTTCGAGGGGAGCTCTACCCGAAGCGGTCGCCGGCCTGCATCAGCCGGAGTGCACCTATGGAACCCGAGGCGTCGCATGCGGGGAGATGAGCGGGCACACCGGACGCCGGGGTTTGTCGTTCGCCCGCGCCCCACTCGAGACGGAATCCGAAAGAGGCGCCCCCGGGGTTGATGGCGTGACGCCCACATGCCACCGGCCGGGGGAATTCAAGTTTTACGGTGGTTTGAATTCGTGGCCATGTGGATGGTGTGCCGGTTGGCTAGTCCAGTTAGTGAGATGAATAAAAATCCGGCGGCGGTTCTTGCCTAGTGGCGCGTTATCGAGAAATGGTCGATGTACCGACGGACGGGAACGGCGCCGATATCCGGGCGCCGTGGCCAACGAATTGGAGGCGAAATGGCATCGGAGAAGACCGCCGCGAACGGCGCCACCGAAAACCGGCCCACGGGCGCCAAGGGCGCCGCGAATGGTGCGGTCAATGGTCCGGGTTTCGGACGTCCGTCCGGCGCGGCTGGCGCCGTATGGGACGCGCTGACGGCCAACCCCGGCGCCACGGTCGCGACCATCGCCATGGCGGCACAGGTCAGCCGCGCCACCGTGGCGCGCGTACTGACGGCCATGGAGGGCGACGGCCGCGCCGTCCGCACGCACGGCGGGTGGGACAACGGTAAGCGACGGCCCGACACCTGGAACGCGGTCGCGCCCGATGCCCCGGAGTCCGATGCACATGCGGACGACACCACACCCGCCACCGAGCCCGCCGATGACGTGGCGGCCACGGACACCGCTTCACAGGAAGCCCCGCAGGACGAGCCCGGCATCAGCGGCGCGCCGAACACGACCGATGGCACCGACGACGGCGCGACAACGGACGGCGACGGCTCCGGCATGGACGCGGCGGCGGTCGCTGAGGCCCGGGACGCGCTGACGGCGCTGGGCGCGGCGATCAGCGACGCGCTTTCCGCACTGGACCGGGGTGACGGCGCGGCCGCATTGACGGCCATCCACACCGTGTACGGCGGGTCGGGTAAGGCGCGGCGGCTGGTGCGCGCGGCGGTCAACGGGCGGCCGCGCACCGCCTCGGGGCGGCCGCGATCACGGCAGGGCGAAATGCGCGCGAAGGTCGCGGCGCATCTGGCCGCTCACCCCGGCGCCGAGTTCACTCCGCACGAGCTCGGAAAGGTGCTCGGGCATTCGGCCGGTGCCGTCTCCAACGCCCTGGACCGCCTGGTCGAGGCCGGTGAGGCCGCGCTGGTGTGCGAACGTCCCCGCCGGTTCACCGCCGCCGAATCCGCTGCCCGCACGAAGGCCGATACCGCGCGCTGACCGACACCGCACACGGGGACGGGCGCGGCGCAACGCCCGCCCGTCCCGAACGGCCACCATTCCGGACCTTAGACCACTTTCGACAGGAGAAGACCGCGATGACCGTTGCGCGATCCATGCCCGTGACCGTTTCGACGTCCGCCACCACCCGACGTTTGGGACAGGGCGAACTCCGCCGCCTGGTCGCCGCTCACCTGGCCGCCGATCCGGCCCGCGCATTCACCCCGGGCGAAATCGCCAAGGCGTTGGACCGGTCGGCCGGTGCCGTCGGCAACGCGCTGGCGACGTTGGCCGACCACGGCCACGCCGAGGAGGTGTCGAACCGGCCGCGCCGCTACCGGGCCACGGCCACCACTGCCCACGCCGCCACGCCGCCCTCCGGTGGCAGGGTGCGCGGCACGTGCGCAGGAAAGCCCGCCGCGCGCCCGTCCGGTCCGGCCGCCTCGGCACCGGTCGTCAGCACGAAAGAGCCATCGCCGGTGGATGGGCGCAAGCCGATCGTGCGACCGAACGGGCAGACGTACCACCCGCGCCAGTTGGCCGACCTTCCCGACGTGGTCGCGTTGCGGCGGCTGCGTGAGGCGGGCATCCCGGCGCTGTTGTACGGCCCGCCCGGGACCGGCAAGACGTCCCTGGTCGAAGCGGCGTTCCCCGACCTCATCACGGTGGCCGGAGACGGTGACACGGCGGTCGCCGATTTCATCGGCGAATACACCCAAGCGCCCGGCGGGGGTTACGAGTTCGTCTACGGCCCGTTGGTCACCGCCATGACCGAAGGTCGGGCGCTGCTCATCGATGACGCCACGCTGATCTCGCCGAAGGTGCTGGCTGTGGTCTATCCGGCGATGGACGGGCGGCGCCAGATCACCGTGAAGGCGCACAAGGGCGAGACGATCAGCGCGGCGCCCGGCTTCTACGTGATCGCCGGTCACAACCCGGGCGTTCATGGCGCGGTGTTGACCGAGGCGCTAGCGTCTCGGTTCGCCGCACAAATCAGGGTGTCGACCGACTACGACCTGGCGCGCACTCTCAAAATCGACCCAAAGGCGGTGCGGGTGGCGCGGAACCTGTCCAAGCGGCAGGAGTCGGGCGAAATCGGCTGGGCGCCGCAACTTCGGGAACTGATCGCCTTTCAGAAGATCGCCGACGTTCTCGGTGCGGACGCGGCGGTGTCCAACCTCGTCGGCATCGCGCCCGAAGAAGACCGCCCCGTCGTCGCCGATGTCGTCGCCGCCGTCTACGGCCGTCCGATTACACCGCTGTCGCTTGGACGCCAGATCTGACCGACGGCGCCCACGGCATCCGGCCGACACCACCACCCGAACACAAACCGTCTGAAGAAACGGGGGACCACCCATGACCGCGCACATCATCGCCGCACCCTCGGCGGAACCGGCGCCGGGGACCGACCCGCACGGCCCTTGGCTGAGGCTGTCGGCCGCCTTCACCGAGGCCGTCGCCGACCTCGCCGACCGCGAAGACCTGACCGTCACCTGCGCCCCGGGCAAGGGACGCGGCGCGCCGGGATGTTTCATCCCTGCCCAGGCCACCATTGAACTGGACGGCGCCCACCTCGGCCACGACCCCCGGACGTGTGACCCGTCCCGGGTATCGGACCGGGAACGGTACCCGGCGCTCTGGGGTGTGCTGACACACGAGGCCGCGCACGCCCACCACACCCGCTGGACACCGCCGCACGGCACACCCGCCGCCCACATCGACGCCGCGTTGGCGTTGGAAGAATCCCGGATCGAGGCCGCCCAAATCCGCCGCCGTCCGGCCGACCGCCGCTGGCTACGCGCCTCGGCAAGCCGCCTCGTCCTCGCCGATTTCATGCCGCCCGCCGGGACCACACCCGGCCCGATGCCCGGTGATCCCACGCCGAGAGCCGCCGCGTCCGGCGGCGCCACGATCAGCGCGACCATGACCCCGTGGGACGCCGGACGCGCCGCCGCCCTGCTGCTGGCACGCACCGACGCAGGGATTCTCGACCACGTCGAAACCAAGCCGCTGACCGAAATGATCATCAAGATCCTGGGCGAGAAGCGGCTCAACGCCCTCGCCGACCTGTGGGGCATCGCGCACCGTACCGGCGATGACGACCGGGAAACGATGATCGACCTCGGCCGCCGCTGGTGCGAGATCATCGGCATTGATCCGGAACGGCCCGCACCCGAACCGCCCCCCACCTCGGGCGAGCCGTCCGGGCCGTCCCCCTTGGCTGAGGCGATCAGCGGCGCCCTCCGCGCGGTCGCCAAGACGGATGGGGCATCCACCTCGGGCGCGGCGGAAGAGAAGGACGACCGGCGGCGCCGCGAACAGGCCGTTCGTGAGGCGACCGAACGCGCGGCCCGCCGGGTGTTCCGATCAACCCACTCTGAGCGCGGGCGCCACGGCCCCACCGCCATAATCGGCACCCGGGCGCCACGTGGCGACGAACAGGCCGCCGCGCGCCGCCTGGCACGCCAGTTGCGCGCCGCCGCGCACCGTGAACGCGTCGCCACCGTCCAGACCTCACCCGCACCACCCGGACGGCTGCGCATGCGCGCCGCGCTGGCCGCCGACGCCCAACGCGCCGCCGGTGCCGTGCCCACGGCCGAACCGTTCACCCGGACCACACGGCGCCACGTCCCCGCACCGCCGTTGCGCATCGGCATCGCCTGTGATGTGTCCGGATCGATGGTGGAGGCGTCCGTACCGGTCGCCTCGGCGGCGTGGATTCTCGCCCGAGCCGCATCCCACATCCCCGATGCGCGTTCGGCGACCGTCATCTTCGGCGCGAAGGTCCGCCCCGTCACGCATCCGGGAGCCGTTCCGGCGACCGTCACGGAGTTCACCGCATGCGATTCGACCGAGCAATTCGTCCAAGCGGTGGACGCCCTGGACGGCGGCCTTGACCTCAGCCGCCCCGGCGCCGCCCGGCTTCTGGTCGTCGTCTCCGACGGCATCTTCACCGCCGAACAGCGCCGCATCGGCCAAAAGCGCATCGACCGGCTGACCGCCGCCGGATGCGCGGTGCTCTGGCTGAACCTGACCGGGCGGGCGTACCCGATGGACGGCGCACACCTGCTCACGCTGACCAATCCGGCGGCGACGGTGACCGCGATCGGGGCCGCCGCTGCCCGCGCCCTACGCAACGCCTGACGGCCCTGACGGCGGGGCGCGGCCGTGATGGCGACCGCGCCCCGCCGTTCCCCGATCCCCCGCTTCAACTGCATCTGTGTACAACTCGAACGGAGAAATCGTGGCCGGCGAGATGTTCGTTCTTCTCGGTTGGGCATGGGACATCGACACCGCGACCCGACTGGCCGCACGGCACCCCGTCATGCAGGCCGACGTCGACCGGTTGGCGTGGGCCCGGCCGGTGATTCAGATCGACCCTGAGCACGCCGCCACCGTTGACCTGTCCCGCCCCCTACTGGCCGTGCCGATCCCGAACGCGCAGACACCCCTGGTGATCGACGGCTATCACAGAATTCACCGCGCGCTGACCACCGGGATCCGGACCCTGCCGGTCGTCGTCCTCGACGAGCGCGACGAACGCGCCTGCCGCATCCGAGGAGGAGGCATCTGACAACCCCGCATGCACGCGCTGACACCACGGTCTCGCCACACGCGTGACACCTTCGATGGTGCCTGCCGCGGCCAGCGGTGCCGCCCTAACGAACGCCAACCCGCCGTCGGCGCGGTGCTACACCCGGCCTCACCCATCAGGGGCAGAAACACCAACCATCACCGGCTTTGGTCCTGGTGCGGTGACGGTGTCGTCCAGGAGCGTCCCCACGTGTCCTTTGACTGGCCGAACCGTCCCGAAGGCCACCACCTTCCAGGGCGATCCAGCGACTCGCGTTAGCAGACCGACCGTCCCGGAGGGCACTCCCGCGCGAACGGCGAGATGACGGTACGGACCATTTCGCGCGGGCGTGCCCTCCGAATGCGGGCGCGCGGGCAGTGAGAAGCCGCAGCGTCTCGGTGAACGATCTCGACTGATCGCCAGTGCCTCTTCGTCCCGAACAAGGTCTATGCGGATTCGCTACCTGGAACGAATGGTGTCTACCGAGGTGGGGCCGTCATCATGACGCAGGCTCGCGCTGTCTCACGTGGCCTCGCAAGCACGATCGTCCCACAGCTTCCCACAGCGGAGACCAGGCCGGACGCGTGGAAGCCCCCCATGAGTGACGGTGGCACGTCACCGTGAGACCGACAACGGGAGCACCAACGCCTCCAGGGTCGGAGCGCCCTCCCATGAAGGTCGCAACTGCCCTAGGCCGGTCCAGCCCCACCGGGCATAAGCGGCCTTTGCCGCAGTGTTGTCCGGCATTACAAGCAGCGTTGCCCGCTCCTCGCGACGCCTGGACAGTAGTTCATCATGGAGTGCCCGCCCCACACCCTTGCTGCGCCATGGTCTCCTCACCATCAGCTCGGAAAGCGCGAACGTACGCGTTCCCGTCTCCCTGAGTTGCTCGTCCGGTACTTGTGTCAGCATGCCTTGCCACCACCCGCTACCGGCCTGGAGTGGGAAGCCGTAGGCATAGCCGATCATCTCGCCGTCGGGGGTATATGCCGCGACAAGTTCCCAGCCGGGCGCGGTCATGTGCCCGGTGATCTGGCGGCGGTATCGATCTTCAGTGAAGAACTCGCGCGGCTCGGTATTGGCGTATATCTCTTGTTGCACTGAGATGAGTGTGTCAAGCAGTCGGCGCGCGTCGGCGGCGTCATGGTGTCGGAGGTCGAACTGGAAGTCTGTCATTTGATCGTCTAGCCTCCGAATGCCTCGTCGTACTGCTCATTGAACTTCTGCGCTGACGCGCAGTGCACAGTTCTCGACATCCGCCTCAGCGAGGCCAGTTGTCTTCGGATGCGCGTTGAGTTGACCATGGCGACGAGGGGGATCGCTTCCGTGGCCACCTCGAAGGCGTCCGCCTGATTTCCGGCTCGGCGCAGGGCATCTGCTAGCCGGACCGTGTAGTACGTGGTGTTGCGCGGGAAGGCCGGATGTGGCTCTTCTTTGATGGCCTGGAACAACTTCGCGGCTCGTCGATGCTCACCCAAGGTCACGTACGCCATGCCTTCGACACCGGCTACCTCTGCGGGTGTGAGCGCCCCCAAAAAGGACAAGTCATCTTCGTGGGGGCCTTTGTCGAATTCTCTCTTCGCGAGAGTGAGGTGACGTTGGGCGCTGGTGCGGTCCTGCATACCCGCGTATCCCTGAGCGCACCGCAGATGCAGCAATGCGGTCATACGCGGTGTGGCCCACCCGGCAGATGTGCGCAGTCCTCTTTCCGCGAGTTGGACGGCTTCACGTGAACGCCCTTGACGCTGAGACTGCAGGGACATGTACGACAGCACTCGCGCTTCGAGCTGCAGGTCCTCCCGCGTCCGGGCCAGCAGCAAGGTTTCCAGGTAGTGCTGCCAAGCCATGTCATGACGTTCTGCGTCATAGGCCGTCCAGCCCGCCCAAGCACCAAGATGCCCGGCTACTTGGTACAACTCACCCTCCAAGCGGGAAGGGTAAGTGCCGTGCTGTATCCAGGCGTCGACCTGAGCCAGCAGCGCGGCGGCCCCCTCACAGATGAGGTCGCCGCCGCGCTGCGCATCCGTATGCTCCAGCTGCTCCAACGCGGACCGAACGAGCCCGAGGTGCTCATCACCAATGAGGGGACCCTGTCCTGGGTGCAGTAGCGAACGGGCAGAGGCCGCTAGGCCGAGACCTGCGAGGAAGTCCAGGATGAATCGTCGGCGCTTCGTTTGATCATCACTCCTGTAGGTGCTGGCGTCAGGTTCACGGCCATCGGCTTCTGATGGTTCACCAGAGCTGCTGTTGTCCCCGAACAGCTCCTCAACGTCCATGCCGAATGCGGCTGAGTAGGCCAACTGGTAGCGCTCGCTGATACCGACCTTGCCGGCCTCCCAACGCTTCACGTAAGAGATCAGGGTTTCCAGGTCGGGGCACTGATCGGTGATGTGATCGGCGAGTCGGCGGGCCATCTCCGGTTTCAGCCAGCGGCGCCGTTTGCGCTCGGTGCGCAGACGGGCGCCGATCCTACGCCGTTCTTCGGCGGTGGTCATAGCGGATGCCCTTCGGATCGCCGGTGCTCCGGATTGCTCCTCCCGGTGCTCCCCATTGTGCCCCTGCCTCTACGGCATGGGACGCGGTTTGACTTGCCTTCATCAGACGAAAGCGGCCCCGGACGCGACGATCGCGGCGTCGGCCGGGGCCTTGACCGGAAGGAGGCTCCGGTCCATGGACGATCGTACGGCCGGATATGAACCGTCTGGCCCATTGGCCGCGTTGGCGGTGAATCTGTCGGCGCGGCGGTTGGTGATCGACAGGACGGTGCGCGCGGTCCGCGAAGTGAACAAGGACGTCCCGGAATGCTGTGACGAGGTGCGGTACGTGTCGGACACGGTGGTGTGCCGACCGCGTGAGGACGACGGCGGGACGCCGTGGGTCTTCACGTCGTGGGGTGCGCTGATCGCTTCGGCCGATCAGGTGGAGGACGCGGCGATGTACGTCTACACGTATGTGTCGCGGCGACCGGAGCAGGCGCGGCCGAGGGTGTCGTCGTGACCGCGCCGACGGTCGGCGTCCGGTCGTGGGCGGCCGTCGAGATGGACCCCGAGCGGGCATTGGCCGAGTTCGCCCGCTGGTTTCCGGGGGTGCCGACGTGGTTCGGCGAGTACACCGGCCAGTGGTTCGCGCTGCTACGGCGGCCGGGCGGTGACCAGCTCGTCGAGGCGGACACCCCCGAGAACCTGGCACGCCGTCTGAACGCCGCCGGGGCGCGCCCCCGTCGCAGGATGCCGGACCGGTCGGCCGGAATGCCGGGGGGCGGTGGGACGGCGGCGGGCGTGCAGTGGTCGCCCCCGCCGCACTCGCCGCGCCGGGCGGGGTCGGAGCGGCCGGGGCCCACGAAGCGTCCTCCGCGTGGTCGGCATGAAGCGAAAAGGCGCCGGGGATGGCTGCGGCGGCTCCTCGACTGGCTGACGCGGACGGAGGAGCGGTGAGTGGGGCGGGCCAGATGCGGGGCCGGGACGGCAGTGTCGGCGTCGGGCGTGCGCTATGGGTGGCGATCCTGGCCGCCCTGGACAGTGACGACGCGGCATTGCGCACCGAGGTCTATGCCGCGGTGATCCGGGTCGGGCTCCCCGCGTGGATGGACGTGCTGGACGACCCGGCGGCGCTGTCGGCCCACGTGCGGGAGGCGACCGGCGGCCGGGTCACCCTCACCGGCACCGACGACCAGGCGGACGGCAACGGCGGTGACCGCGGGGACCGGATGTCCCCGGGGTGGGGGCCGATGCGCCCGAACATCTCCCCGGCCTCCTCGCCCATCCCGATGCCGGACGCGTAGAGCCGGGGGCGGCCCCGCGGTGTGGACACTTCCCCGTATGTCCCGCGCCGTCGCCCCCTTCCAACCGCCGCGCCCCCGGGCGTCCCAGCCCCCTCCCGGGTGGCGCGGCCCTTTGCCGGCGGCGGCGCGGATGGCCGGTATGTCAACCTCTGCCGCGCCGCCGCCCTTTCCAACGCCACACCCCCGGGGGAACCAAGGGGGTGCGGTCCTCGACACAGGAGGATTTCCATGGTCAGGGACCTGACCGATTCGCTGCGCATTCGCCCGCCCGATCTGGTGCTGGTGCTGCTGGTCGGGGACGGAACGGGCGCCCGGCGCATGCCGACCGTCACCCTGCCTGACCTGCCCACGACCGTGCGGCAGGCCGCGGCCGTCGGTATTCGAGCGGTGAAGCTGTTCGCGAGCAGCTCGACGCGAGACGCGCGTGGGACGGCCGGACAGGACCCGGGGTGTTTGATGGTGCAGGCGATCAGGGCGGTCAAGGACCAGCATCCGGACATGGCCGTGATGACCGAGACCTGCCTGTGCTCCTACACCGACAGCGGTGAGTGCCACCTGTCGCACCCCGACGGCTCTGTCGACTTGCCGGCTACCGCCGACGCCCTGGTCGCGCAGGCGGTGACGCAGGCCGCCGCAGGCGCCGATATCGTCGGCCCGGCAGCCATGGCGGCGGGTTCGGTGCGCGCCTGCCGACAGGCCCTCGACGGCGCCGGGTATGGACGTGTGCGGATGATGACGCATCTGATCCTTGCGTCCGGCCTGTACGACGTGTACCGGATGACGATGAACGCAGCTCCGGCTTCCGGCGGTCGCCTCCTGCAGATCAGCCCGGACCGCGCGGGTCGCGCTGTATCGATGGGGCTGCGCATGCTGCAGGAGGGCGCCGGCTCGCTGCTGCTGGAACCTGCACTGTTCTGCACCGACATCCTCATCGCGCTGCGCGCCCGGACGGCGGCGCCGCTGCTGCCGTTCTCGGTGTCGGGCGAGTACCTCTCGCTGGCCCCGGATGTGCTCGCCGAGGAGTACACGATGCTGCGCCGCGCGGGCGCCACCCAGATCATCACCTACGCCGCAACCGACCTGGCCGCCTCCTGGTCGATACCGTCATCAGGGGTAGCCGACTCGACCAGACCAAGGACCGCATCCCTATGACCATCGTGCCCGCCGGCGCCACAGCCGTGTCCTCGCCCGCCGAGGTCTACTTCTCTAGGGCCCTGCCTTCGGGTCGGCCGCTGCGGCTGGGCGGCCGCACCAGCCACCTGGCCCGCGCCTACGCTCGGCGAGTCATTGACGCGCTGGCCGCGGCAGTTCCCGGCCTGCAGATCGAGTACGTGCCCATCGAGACGTCCGCGGACCGGCACAAGGGCGACCTGTCGGAGCTGGGCGGCAAGGGCCTGTTCATGAAGGAGATCGACAAGGCCCTCATGACCGGCGCGATCGACGCGGCCGTGCACTGCATGAAAGACGTCCCCGGTGACGTCCCGCTGCCCAAGGGGCTGGTCTTCGCCGCCTACATGCAGCGCGAAGACGTCCGCGACGCCGTCGTGTTCCCCGAGGGCTCCGAATACAGCAACCTCGCCGAACTGCCGCCCGGCGCGAAGATCGGCACGTCGGCCGTCCGCCGCAAGGCACAGATCCTCCGCAAGTACCCCCACGTCAACGTGCAGCGCTTCCGCGGCAACGTCATCCCCCGCCTGACCCGACTGGACGAGGAGAAGACCGTGGACGCGCTGGTGCTGGCGCGCGGCGGGCTCGCCAAGGTCGGGATGGAGCATCGCATCTCGCAAGTGCTCAGCATGGACGAGATGTGCCCGGCCATCGGCGCCGGCGTCGTGGGCGTCCAGTGCCGCGCGTCCGACGAGGGCATCGTGGAACTGCTCCAGATGATCGACCACGCCGAGACCCGCACGCACATCCTGGCCGAGCGGACCATGCTCCACGGGCTGCAGGGCCACTGCAACTCCCCGATCGCCGGCCACTGTCACACCACCGAGGACGGTCAACTCAGCCTCATCGGCATGGTGTTCAGTCGAGATGGGGCGACCTTCGCCTACGCCCACGAGTGGGACACCCCCGACCGGGCGTTCGAACTCGGCGCCTACGTCGCGGGCGTACTCAACCGCAAAGGCGCCCGCGACATCATCGCCGGCATCCCCCACTGACCAACCGACAATCCTCGGACACGCGGAACGGCCCCCGTCCCGGGCGAACCGGAGCGGGGGTCGTGCAATCCGGCCTCCAACTTTTCCGGGGCGGTCCAGTGATAGACCAGCCGCGCGTGCGCATCTGGGCCTGCCAGGTCCTCGCGCATGACGGGAGGCTGGGTGATGTACCGGCCCGGCCACGCGGGCGCTTTCGACCTGCCGGACGGCGAGCATGCCGCACTGGCGCCGCGAGGCCCCTGCTTCGAGGCACGTTCAACGGTCGAGGGTGGGGCGGGCGAAGCCTAGTAGGGTGCGGCGGTTGTAGGACTGGATCTGGACGACTGTTCCGGTGTGCGGCGCGGCGATCATCTTGCCTTGGGCGATGACGAGGCCGACGTGGCCGGGGTTGGTGGTGGAGGTTCCGGGGCCGGAGTTGAAGAAGACCAGGTCGCCTGGTTGTTCGTGGCCTTGGCGGACGTGCGGCTCTCGTCTCCACTGTTCTCCGGATGTGCGCGGGATGGCCACTCCGGCGTGACGGTAGGCGGCGAAAGTCAAGCCGGAACAGTCGAAGGCGCTGGGGCCTGTGGCGCCCCATAGGTAGGGCTTGCCGAGTTGGGCGTGGGCGAATGCGACTGCTTTGGCTGCTGCTGGGCCGGGAGCCTGTGCCGACCATCCTGACGGTAGGCCGGCCTCGCCGCACGCCTCGCTTATGTCCATGGCTTGTCCCTGGTTGGTTCGGCTCGCTTGGGCGTAGGTGTGAGCCTGGCGGAGGACGGTGTTGACGTAGGCGTTCGAGTGGTTGTACCGGAAGAGGGCTTTGCGCATGTTGCGGGGTGCGCCGTTGTGCTTGAGGTAGCGGGCGGCGCTGGGGATGGCGTCGGCGGGGTCGTAGATGTCCTTGTCGCCGTCGTGGTCGCCGTCGACGCCGAAGGCCGCCCAGGTGCCGGGCATGAACTGCATCGGCCCGGCCGCCCCCGCCTCATTGGTGCCTGATCTGATTCCGGAGCCGGGGCCGCGTCCGTGGTCGGACTCCACCTTGCCGACGGCGGCGAGTATGTGCCATCCGATGCCGTACTGCCGGCCCGCCTTGACGTACAGGACGAGATAGGCGGCGGGGATCCCGGCAACGGTCTGGCTCGGGGACGGCTGGCAGGCGGCTTCCCCGGGCCCGGAGCCGGGCAGGACTACCCCGAACACCGCGACGAACACGGCCGCGAGCATGAGCAGGGCGACCACTGCACCGATGAGCAGCGGCATCAGGAGGTCTCGGGGCGACGGCCTCGGGTGGTTCCCCATACCTGCGCTAGAGCGGCGAGGCGTTGCCGGGGGCCGTGGGTGCCGGTCGGTTGCCATACCGGTCCGGCTGGTCCTTCGGGTGAGGTCGTGGGGGTGTGGACGGCGGTGGCGACCGGGATCTCGGGGGTGCCGAGCCGTTGGTGGAGGTTGGCCTCGCGCTTGGGGCTGGGCAGCCAGAACAGGACGGGTGTGGTGGTGCCGGTGCTTTCGGCGAGGTCGGCGTAGCGGCCGAGTTTGGCCGTGACCCGTGCCAGGGGTTCGGTGCCGGTGTCGTGTTCGAGGAAGAAGTCGAGGGTGTTCGGTGTGCCGTCGGGGCCGGGCTCGGTCCACCGGCCGAAGGCGTCGGGGCGGGCGAGGTCACCCCAAACAGTGGCGCAGCGTTGCTCGGACCACCACTCGTCCAGGCTGGTGCCGTCGGTGTGGCGGCGGGCGTGCGCGTGCAGGTGGGCGAAGAAGTCGTTTACGCCGACCTGGTGCCCGAGCCGAGGCGAAAGGGCGATGGCGGTGACGTCGGCCTGTCGGTAGCCGAACTCCTGGACGGTTTTTGCGCGCGCTGCGGCCAGGACGTGGGCGCCGGCGGGGCCGAGGACCCAGTGCCAGGGGCGGGACCCGACAGGGCTCCAGGGCCGGAACCGCTGCAACGCATAGAGGCGGTAAAGCTGGCCGAGGCGTTGCCGGGCGCGTTCGGCGGTGCGGAAGAACATGGCAGTGATCTGGTCGGTGGTGAGCACTTTGTGCTCCCACACCAGGGTCAGGATGGCGCGGTCGCGTTCGGTGAGGCGGTAGGCCAGATCGGCGACCAGTTCCGGCGTCATCCTCGGCGGACGCACCTGCGACCCGCGCAGGCGGTGGACGGCCTTCGTCGGTCGAGTCATGCAAGCTCCTCATCCTTGGGTGGCGGGCACTCGTCGGCCGGGAGGCCGGCGCCGGGCTCGGTGGAGAGGTCGCGGAGCCTGACCTCGGGGATGTGGCGCTCGGGAGCGGTGGCCACGAATTGCTCGTAGGACGCCTGCTGGACCTGGCGTGCGCGCCCGGGGATGCGGTCGGGCAGGGGCCGGGTGCGGAAGGTGAACGCCGGAGTCGGCGCGTTGCCGTCCATCAGCCGTCCGACGGCTTGGAAGGCGCCGAGGTGGGACAGGTCGTGCGGAGTGAGCAGCGGCGCGGTGTGGCGGGACAAATCCGCGGCATCTTCGGGGGAAGCGGCGAAGTAAATCTTGTTGCGCGCATCGGCGGACACCGCCTCACGCAGGTCCTTGGGCAGCTGAGACAGGTGTTGGTGGGCCAGGACGAGGCTGAAACGGTAGGCGCGGGCCTCGGCGAGGATGTCACTGACCGAACCCGGCAGGTTCACAAAGTTGTGCGCCTCGTCGATGTAGGCCGCGGCGTCACGTCGTTCGTGTTCGGGTTGCTGCGCGCGTGGTGTGATCGCCTGCCAGGTGTGCGCGAGCAGGAGCGACCCGAACAACCGGACGGCGTCCTCGCCGAGCACGCCTTTGGGAAGCCGGGCCAGGATCAGTCCGCCGGTGTCGAGCAGGCGGGCCAGATCGACGGTGGACTGGCCACCGGAGAGGGTGTCGCGGATGAACGGCCGCAACAGTACGGCGCGGAGCTTGTTCATCACCGGGCTGATCGCCGAAGCGCGGGCGGCCGGGGTCAACTCGTCGTAGGAGGCCCAGAACCCGCGCAGCAGCTCGTCGGTCAGCCTGGCGGTGACCCGCGCCCGGTAGGGGGAGTCGACCAGCAGCCGCGGGATGTCCCCGAGGGTGGCGCGGGCACCGTTGACGCGGACGAGGGTGAGGCAGGCCGACCGGAGCAGGTCGTCCAGGCGGGGGCCCCAGGCGGAGGGGAAACAGCGGCGGAAGGTGGTGACGATCGATTCGGCGGCGAACGCCGGATCCTGTCCCGTCAGCACGTTCAAGCACGGCGGCTTCCCGGGCGCGTCCGGGTCGAACACCACCGTTCGACCGATCGCCCGTTCGGGGAGGCGGTCCATGACGTCGGCGATCAGGTCGCCTTTGGGGTCGATGACGAGCGCGCCGCGGCCGGCTTCGGCGTCGGCCAGCACGAGGTTGGCCAGGAAGGTGGACTTGCCGACCCCGGTCTGCCCGAGCACGTGGACGTGCTGCCGGGCGCTGGCGACGGCGAGGCCGACCGGCCGGGCCGCGCCGGCCTCGGCGTCGCCGAGCACCCGGATCCCCGGGCCCGAGGTGGGGACGGCGGGGGAAGGCGCGACGGGGCGGGCGCCCGCGCGGGTCACCCCGGGCGCCGCCAGATCGTGCGGCAGGTGGGCGAGGGCGGCCAGCTCGGGAACCGACAGCAGGAAACCGCGGTCGAGGCGGCGGGCGGCCAAGTGCACGAGAGGTGAGGGGAGCCGTCGACGGCGCAGGAACTGGGTGCTGGAGGTGAACAGGGCGAAGGTGGAGGCGATCTCGTGGCCGTAGCCCCTCAGCCAGGCTTTCGCTTCCTCGCCGTGGCGGCGAGTGGTCGCGACGCCGTAACAGATCCGCACGGCGTAGCGGGGGTGTGCGGCCTTGCCGAGGATGGCGCGGACCTGCTCGGCACGCTCGGGAAAGTGTCGCGTTATCTCGCCCGTTCGCCGATTTGGTGTCATGCCGGGGGTGAGCAGGTCGAACAGCACGCCTCTGGCCGTGGTGGAACCGCCGGTGCGGAGTGTGGCTGCGGCTCGGTACGCGCGGCGCAGGCGTCGCCCGGTTGCGGGACGGGCGGACACCTGCACCGCGAGGTATTCACCTTCGGCCAGTCCGGACGCCGCGCCGAGCAGTGCCCGCAGCGGGTCGGAGGCGTGGTCGGTGGCCAGGGGGAAGGAGTCGGGACGTCCGAGCACCAGACGGCCACCGGCCGCAGCGGCCATGTCGAGCGGGATCGGTGGCGTGGCGGGGCGAGTGGTCAGTGTGGCGCCGGGCCAAGCGGACAGGGTCGCCTTCTCCACCAGACCGTCGGGGACGGTGCCGGGGACCCAGATCTGAAAGCGGACGCCGTTGTGGTCGGCGATGTATTCGAAGGTCAGATGCGGCTGGCCGAAGACGAGGCGTTTCCAAGCGGGGGCGGTGAGTCCCACCAGGTGCGACCACCAGGCCGCGGCGCTGCTGTCTTCGATCTTGGGCGGAACCGCGATTTCGATCAGCCGCGCGCCGTGCGCGAGGCGGTGGTTCTGCCATCGCCACAGTAGCGACCGCGCCGCAGTTGCCGCTGCCGCTGCGGCGAGGACGCTCGCGAGAATGACCGGGCCGTAGGCGGCCGCTAGGTCTGCGAGTCGTTCAGGGTTGCGCAGCAATTCGGTCGGAAGGTCCCACCAGGGGCCATCGGACCTGGAAGAGGGATTGAACCTCATCGAGGCCCGCCTTCCTGGGCTCGCGACACCGGGAGCGGGCTCGAGGCGGCGTCTGCGAGCTCGGCGGGGTCGGTGGTCGCCAAGATGTGCTCGCGAGCGCTGGCGATGCCGCTGAAGGCCGCCCGATCGCAGCCTGCCCCCGTACCACAGAGCAGGCCCTCGCCGCGGTTCGCCGCCAAGAGGAAGGCCTTCTCACCGTCAGTGAGGTCGAACGCTTCGGCGACCTCGTCGATGACCTGGGGCGCCTGGCGCAGCAGAACTTGCGTCGCGGAATTGGCTACCACGGCCCGTCCGAGGTCAGAGGAGAGCAGGTCGGCGGCGTCCTGTGTGACGACGGCCAGGCCCGTCCAATACTTGCGCGCCGACTTGGCGAGCTTGTAGAGAAACCGCGCGCCTTCGCTTTCGCGCATGAGGGTCCACGCCTCGTCGACCACGACGAGTCGGCGGCGCCGGTCGGCGGGGTCGGTGACTTGCCGCCAGATCGCATCCAACGCCAGCAGCAACCCCACCGGCCGCGTCTCCTCGGGCAGATCACGCAGCGCGAACACGACCAGATGGCCGGTGGCGCGGGTGGTGGTCGGTCCGGCGAACAGGCTCCGGTAGGAGCCGGTCACGTACGGTGCGAGCTGCGCCGCGAGATCGGCCGCCTCGGTGTCGCCCGATTGGGCGGCGAGGTCGAGCTGGGCGGCCAGGTCTACCAGGAGCGGGGCGCGGCGTTTCCAGGTGCGCATGTCGGAGGTGATTCCGGCCGCGGCGTAGGTGGCGATCACGGCGCGGTCCAGCACCGTCCGCATGGTCGGGCTGAGCGGTTCGCCGAGCATGGCGGCCACCAGTGTCTGGAGGAACAGTGCGCGGCGGACGAGGGTGTCCTCGTCGCCGGTGGCGGGCAGATCGAAGGGGTTGAAGTAGACGCCGGGGGCGCCGAGCCCGATGTGGGTTCCGCCGACGGCTTCGGCGAGGCGGCGGTACTCGTCCTCGGGGTCGACCACTGCGACCTGCACGCCCTGGTAGAGCAGGCGGAGGACTTCGAGTTTGGTGTGATACGACTTGCCGGCGCCGGAGCGGGCGATGGTGACCGAGTTGTAGTTGTCGCAGGCGTACCGATCCCAGACCACGACACCCGAGGAGTAGGCGTTCAACCCGTACAGCACCGGAGTGTCGGCGAGCTGTGGTTGCAGGTCAGGGGAGGAGAACGGAAAAGCGGCGGCGAGTGCGCTGGTGTCGAAGGCCCGTCGCACGTTCACCGTGTCGGTCCCCAGCGGCAGCGTCGTCGTCCATCCCTGCAATGCTCGGAACGTGGTCGGCTGCGCGTCCAGCAACAACGATGCGGTCAGCGCCCGCACCTGCTGGACCTGGTCGTCCAGGTCGGCATGGGTGGCGGCGCGCACGGTCAGGTACAGGCCGACGCGGAAGAGGCGGCCGTGGCCTCGAGCGAGGGTGGCGGCGAGTTCGGCGGCGTCATCGGCGGCGGCCTCGCCCGCGAAGTCAGCCAGTCGGCCCCGGTTGGCGTCGGCGCGGGACGTCGACTCCAGCCGGGCCAGTTGCCGCCGCAGGCGTTGGGCGGCGACCAGCGGCGGGATCGGTTCGATGTGCAGGGACACGTCCAGCCGTCCCGGATACGTCAGCAGTGGCTCCAACCACCCCGCGCCGACTTCCCGCGGGTACCCGGCGATGGCAAATGAGGCGCACACTTCGCCTGGCAGCTCCACCGACCTGGCGTTCACCCGCAATGCCGAGGGACCGAATGCCCGCGCAGCTCCATCCTCTGGAGCCGGGGTGTTGCCGAAATCATCTGAGCGCCGGAGCGCCCTGGCGATGCGGCTGAAGGAAGATCGTGGTATCACAAGTCCTCCTTGGCAGTGATCACTTCTCCGGGGCCGGCGTTATCCACAGGAAGACACTCGTTTGGGGATAGCGACTCAGCCAGAACACCGGCACAGGCGGCGGCGTCGAGCACCTCGGCGGCGATCCCGAGCGCGCGGAGCGAGCGGACCGCTTCGTCGGCGCGCCGCAACGCCACAGCCGCGCCCGCATCCCGGGCGGCGCGTTGCCTACCTGCTCTCCTCCAGAGACGAGGGCCGGCCTGCTGCTGGTTGGTGGTGTCGCCGATCACGATGAGGACCTCTCGGACGAGCAGGTCGTGTGCGGCGCCCAGCTCGTCCAGAAACGCGGCGTGATCGCGGGCGGCCTGTTCCAACGCCGGGTCGGGAAGATCCCCGGCGGTCTCGATGATGGCTGCGGCCAGGCCCGACAGATCGACCGGACGGGCCTGAATGAGGATCTGGACGGGGGCGTCCAACGAGTTCAGCCAGCGCCCGAACGCCGCGACCAGCGCGGCCTGCTCGCCGGTTGTCCGCAGCCCGAACGGCAGAGTCCCGGCACGGATGATGACGGCGGTCCTGCCGTCGGCGAGTTCCATGGCGCCGTCCTCGCGCACAGCGCGTACCGGCAGCCGCAGCGGAGCGGGGAGGCGTCCGCGTATCCGGCACCATGAGGGCGGAGGCTGCACCGCTTCCTGGACTGCCACTCGGGCCGCGGGCAGGCGCGCATGGGCCAGGGCGGCCAAAGCCAGCCGGTCCAGGCTCATCCCGTCCCGCCGGGCGACCGCCAGCACGATCCCGACGGCTACGACTGGGAGAACAAGGGCGATCAGCAGTGGGAACGGCAGCCGGCCATCGGCAGCCATGTAGAGCCACAGGGCGACGGCCGCGGTAGCGGCGAGGATCGCCAGTTGCCGCGCGGTCAGGCCGTAGATGATCTTGTCGGGGCGCTCCACGTCTGCGGGGATCTTCGCCGACAAGGACTGGTCGTGACTGCTCACCGCATTCTCCTGTTCCTGGGCGACTCGATCCACAGCGGTAGCTGCCGGTGCGGCACGGGCCGTTTGGGCATGCCCGGCAACATCAGCTGCCTGGAGCGCACCCGAGGTCGCCGCGCGGCAGCGGCCGAAGACGCGCTCGCAGCCGGTGGACGCGGGACGCGGACGGTCGGAATCGGCAGGGCCAGCTGCGCCGGCCGTCTGGCGACGGGCTTGTGCGGGGTGGGAATGGGCAGTTCGAGCTGCACCGGTTGGCCTCCTTGCTGTGGTGTGGGTTGTTCGGTCGGCGGCGGTGTGGGAGGCGGTGCCGGTGGAGGTGCGGGCGGCGGGGGGAATGTGGGCGGCGGTTGAGGGGGGCGCCGGGTGATTGCGGGTGACGGGCGCTGAGGACGAGGCGGCGGGCGGTGTCGTGTCGTGCTGGACAGGCCGCGTTTGGTCATGGCGCCCAGGAAGCCGACAGTGCGGTAGATCAGAAAGCTCTTCACGAGTCGGCCGAGCGTCCGCGGCTGGGCCGGCTGCCAGACGGTGCGGGCAACCCACCCCGGCACGCGGATCATCACCCACAGCAACGCGATCGCCAGCAGCAGATCGATGAGCTCGTTGCGGGTGGGAAGCCCGAGCGCCGAGCCCCCGCCGCCTTCGGCCTGGGTGAACAGCAGCTGATAAGCGGTGGCCAGCACCAGCGACTGGACGACCTGGATGGCCAGGATTCCGGTGATGCCGCGCCACCAGAGCCGCGCCAGCCCGTCGGTCATCGGCAGCGCGTGGAACATCAACGCCAACGGGGCCGCCGCGATCAGCACCATCGTGATCGCGACACGGACGACGTAGATGAAGCCCAGGCACAGCACCAGCACGACGACGACCAAGGCCAGCAGCGTGGCGAACGGCTGGGTCGACTTCAGGGGTGCGACGACGTTGGCCGCGACCACGTCGGCCAGCACGCGAGGGTCGATTTTCGTTTCCGCGCTGCTCAGGAACGCCGTGGCCAACCCGTTGGCGAAGGTGATCCCGTATCCGATGACGACCAGGCTCAGGTTGGAGGCCACGAACGCCACCACCAACCGGATCAACACCTCTCGTGGGGCAAGCTCCCCGCCGGGAAGGGATTGCCCGGCCATCAGCACCATGCCGCCGAGGGTGATGAGCAGGACGTAACAGGTGTTGGCGATCGTCTGCGAGGTTCCCCACAGGTTCCGGGCCCGCGCCATGTCCGGCGAATCGATCTCCGGAGTCCCCAGCACTGTGGAACGCAGCAGACCGAAGATCGGCTTGGTCGCGGAGGACACCAGCTTTCGGAACCAACCGTTCACCGCCTGCTCGGCTTTGCAGGCGATGTCGACGAACCCGCATTCCTCATCGCCATCGTTCCCACGTGTGGTCTGCGGGGGAGCATCGGGCGGAGCGGGCGTCGGGGTCGCTGAGGACGGCCCGGCCGAACCCGAACTCGAGATCGGAGCAGACGGCGCCGCAGATCCCGGCGCCGTTGGAACTGGAGCTGTTGGAGTCGGTGTGGTCGCCGATGGGTCCGGTGACGGGGACGGGGTATCGGCGGCGCTCGCCCCGACGACGTGTCCCAGGACGGCGGCTTGAGCGAGGAACAGCACCACCAGCAGCCGTGCTGCACTCGGGACGGTGCGAGGGACCACACGCCCGATCGAGTGAATGGGCGTGTGAGGTTTCATTGGCCGACGATGCTCTGCAGCAGCTTGACCAGCACCGGCGCCAGCACCGCGACGCTGTAACCGATGGCGGCGTAACGCACCGTCTTCTTGGCGGCCTCGACCTCTCCGGGGTCACCACCGGCCAGGATGTAGCGGACGCCTCCGATCGTGGCGAACAGCGTCGCCAGTCCTACCAGCAGGCCGACGAGCACGTTGCGCAGGTTGGTGATGACCTGGCTCAGCGAATGCGCCTCCGCCAGCAATGTGCTGGCCTCGGCGACGGTCGGCACCACCAGACAGGTGGCCGCACATCCGGTCGTCCACAGCAACGAGGCGGCTATCCGCCGACGTCGGCCGGCACTCTCGCACCGCGCACGCGATGCGTCAGACTGCGTCGCGTCGGGCCCTGCCAAGGGTGTCGGAGTGGGGTGAGGGCCGTTGCTGATGCTCATGGCAGCGTCTCCGAATCTGATGACGGAATGAACGACTGCCAGGCGAGAACACAGGTACCGGCACGGCCCGGGTCTGGGTGTCCTCCTCATCGAGGGCAGGTGAAGATGACGGGATACGCACGGCGGGGACCGGGTGAACCGTCCGCCCGGGCCGTACCGGGCCCGTGATCTCGACTGGCACCCATGAAGCACCGACTCAACCCCCGGCATTCACGCGCCGGTCGTCAAAGATTGCCGAACCTTGACCATCTGCGGCCGCCACCTCGCCGCCGATGACCGTGTGGGGCAGCCGCGTCCGACGTTCGCGGTTAACCATGGAGCAACACCAACGGCAGGCTGTCTTTGCCGAGTCTTGACCCACTCGCAGTGCGAAAACCGGACCGCACGGCGGTGCTTCATGGGTGCACAGGGGATCGGGTGACCGTCGCGGGTCACCCAGCACATGAACGACGTACCGTCCAACCCGAACGGCCGCCGAAGCAGCCCCGGCACCCAGGACCAGTCCTTGCGGATGCTGCCGCTCACGGTATGGCTGTGCTCGGACCACGCCACCCAGCCCGACCGCGACAGCAAACCGTCCACCGTCCCGGCGCCACGCGGCGCCACGGCACGCAGCGCCACATCACGCGCCGCTGAGATCTGCGCGCGGCACCATCAGTACGTCGGATGCGAACTCGCCCGGCATCTGATCTCGTTGTGCACGCGCGAAGGCGACGTGGTCGTCGAGGCCTTCACGGCCAGCGAAGCCACCCTGGTCGCCGCGGCCGAGCTCAACCGGCGTGGTCTGGCGTTGGTGCCGCTTTTCCCACTCGCCCGGCACATCGGCTCCCATCTGCGCGCCGCGCTGCCTGAGCACCGGTTGAGGCGGGTGGCGATGCGACCGTGCCGCCCCGACCAGATGGCCCGCGGCCTGGCCGACCACCTGGGCGAAGTCGGCCTGGTTCTCGCGGCCCCACCCCCTTACGAAACCGGCGGCGTCCCCAAGAGAAGGGGCGACCGCGAATGCCCGGCCTGCCGCGCCGAGGTGTGGATGCTCGGCAGCGAGCAACTGGGGGTGTTCCTGGCAGCGGCGTGGAAGGTGCTGCGTCCGGGCGGGGTGCTGGCGCTGATCACCACCGCACGATACGAGGGCAACCGGCTGGTCGATCCGGCGCCGCGTCTCATCCGCCAGGCCCAAGGGCTGGGGTTCCGCTACGTCCAGCACGTCATCGCACTGCGGGTCCCGGTCGAGGGGGACCGCCTGGTGGTGCAGGCCGGCCCCGCCGACCTCGCCGAGCTACGCCAGGTCGGCTCGCGTGCCCTGCCACCGGCTGTCCGCGTGCACGCCGACGTCTGCCTGCTGCAGAAGCCTCGGGGTGGGGGAGCCCGATGAGTCCATCCCAGGGGGTCGGGCTGGTATCGGTTCTGGCGACGGGGCAAAAGCCTTCTCGGATCCAGCGTCGAGGCCGCTACACCCGTGAATCGATGCGGCACCCGGCCAAGATGCTCCCGGCCATCGCCGCCCAGGTCATCGAAGCCTTCACCGCCCCGGGGGATCTGGTGGTCGATCCGATGTGCGGGATCGGCACCACGCTGGTCGAGGCGATCCACCTCGGCCGCGACGCAGCCGGAATGGAGTACGAGCCCCACTGGGCGCAGATGGCCGCGGCCAACGTGCTGCTCGCCCAGCGGCAGGGCGCCACCGGGACCGTCAAGCTCGCCATCGGGGATGCCCGCACCATCGCCACCGCCCATCTGCCCTTGCGAGGCAAGGCTGCTTTGGTGCTCACCTCACCGCCGTACGGGTCGTATACGCACGGGCACGTCCGGTCCGGCCATCGCGATGGCGATGGCGGTCCGGTCACCAAGTGGAACCACCGCTATTCCAGTGACCGCGGCAACCTCGCCCATCGCAGCATGCCCGAACTGCTGGACGGCTTCGGGCGCATTCTGGCCGCCACCACTCGGCTTCTGCGGCCGTCCGGCGTCGTCGCCGTCACCGTCCGCCCCATCCGCATGCGCGGTGAGCTGATCGACCTTCCCGGCCTGGTCATCGGTACCGCTCACAAGCACGGGCTGACGCTGGTCGACCGCCACGCGGCCCTGCTCGCCGGACTACGGGACGGCGGCCTGGTCACCCGGGCCTCGTTCTTCCAGATGCTCGAAACCCGCCGCGCCCGTGACAAAGGCATCCCCGCCTGCATCACCGCCCACGAAGACCTTCTGCTGTTCCAACGCGCCGCCGAAAGGCGCGATGGCAACACGCAAGACAAGACCAGGTGCGTAAACAGCGAGGAGACACGGTGAACGACCTCAACAGCCGACGCAGCACCGGCCCTGCTGGCCGGCCCCTTCGGACCTGGGTTGAGGAGGAGGTCGAACGGCTGCAGTTGGGCATCTTCGGGCAGTGCAAGTGGGCCAGGCGCCGCAGCCAACGTCACGCCTGCTGCGCAGACCGCAGTGCCGCCCCACGAACGCAACTGCGCACCTTTCCCTATGGGCAGGACCAGCTCTTGACCTCTCTTCCAGGGCGGAGCCAATGCGCACGTCCTTGCCGCGCCGTCGTCCACTGCGCGCCCGCCGGCGATGGGCTTGACCGGCCCGGACGAGATGAGCGTGCATACCGGCGCACCGGCATGACCGGCCGCCGACACCCACGCCCGCGGGCTGGGGCCGGTGGCCGCGACCGCCGGGATGGCTCTGTTCCGCTGGAGAAGGCCCATGGCCATTGTGCGCGCGGCACTGTCTGGTCACAGTCGGCACGCTGCGACCGAGCGGCGGGGTGCGTCGAGCAGACCTGTCATGCCGGGGGTGTGCGATGAAGCCCGGGCTGACACCGGCGGAAATCCGTTCGCTGCCTGCCGTGGTCGATCTGGTCACCGCAGGGCGTGCGTTCGGCATCGGCCGCACCACGGCCTACCAGCTCGCCCGTACCGGACGGTTCCCGTGCCGGGTAATGCGGGTCGGGCGCGGCTATCGGGTGCGCACCGCCGACCTGCTCAACGCCCTCGGCCTCGCCATAAATCTTCTCCTCGACCAGCCGTCGGACGGGCAGCCCTCACCACACCAGGGAGAAGGTTGAATGGCCAGGGGAAGCACGTTCAAGGCCTGTGGCTGTCGTGACGAGGCGGGCAAGCTCCTGGGGCGCCGGTGTCCCCGGCTACGCCGCAGCGACGGCCGGTGGAACACCGCGCATGGGACGTGGAGGTACCAGCTGGAGCTTCCGCTCACCGCCGCAGGGGACCGGCGCGCGCCGCTGCGTCGCGGCGGGTTCGCCTCCCAGGATGCCGCAGAGGCGGAGCTGAACCAGGCCAAGGAGCTGCTGGCCGTCGCCGGAGACGACGAGGCGGCGCGCATCCGGATCGCTGACCTGATCGTCGCGACCGTCCGTGCCACCAAGACTCTCCCGGCACCAGAGGAAGTCCGCCGGAAGATCCGTACCGGGCAGGATCTCGCTCGGTCGGTCACGGTCGGGGAGTACCTGGAGTCCTGGCTGGCCGGGCGCAGGAACCTGCGGGAGGGGACCCGCCGTAGCTACGCCAACCACATCAAGCTCTATCTGATCCCGCACCTGGGCCATATCCGCCTGGACCGGCTTTGTGTCCGCGACGTGGAACGCGTCTTCGACGCCATCGATGAGCTCAACGAGACCATCACCCGGGCACGCGAATCCGGCGACCCGACACTGCGAGCCAAGGTCAAGGGGCGCCGGGTGGTCGGGCCTGCCACCAAGCAGCGGATCCGGGCGACGCTTCGGGCCGCGCTCAACAGGGCGGTCCGGGAACGGCTGATCGAAGTGAACGCCGCGTCCCTGGTGGAGCTCCCCTCGGGCAAGGCGCCCAAGGCGCTGGTGTGGACCGACGAACGCATCGCCGCATGGGAGAAGGACTTCGCCGCGCACATCGAGAAGATGAACGCGCGCCGCAAACGCCAGTCCCGGCTCGAACCGCACAAGCGGATCGGGGAGCGGATCAACCGCCTCGATGCCTACATCGGCGCCCCGCGCCCCTCCAAGGTGATGGTGTGGACACCGGCGTTGACCAAGCGGTTCCTGGACCGCGCCCGCGGTCACCGACTGTATGCGCAGTACCACCTGATCGCCTTCCGGGGCCTGCGCCGGGGCGAGTCGTGCGGCTTGCGGTGGAGCGACCTGGACCTGGACAACGGGACGGTCACGATCCGGTGGCAGATCACCCAGATCGGATCGGAAACTTTCGAGGGCAAGCCGAAGACCGAGGCCGGGGAGGCGACCATCTGCCTCGA
>NZ_BSTN01000034.1 GCF_030269545.1 Actinomadura sp. NBRC 104425
CCTGCGCGTCCACTTGGCAGGCCTGCCAGGGCGTTTACCCTCTGGGAGCAGCCGCTCCAGCACCCGCCACTGCCGGTCGGTCAAGTCCTTGCGCCCCGCGATCGATACCCTGGCCATCGAGGTCTCCGTGCAGATGGTCTTCTTGGTCGTTGATCCATCTACCGGAGACCTCACCTGTATCCAGGCACCGACATGCCGCGACCGAACCGACAACCAGGACTTTCTAAACACGGCCTAGTGTCGGTGCCCAGTTCGCGGAAAACCTGTCCGACCGGGCTGCGGCAGACGCGGTCCGCACCAGGATCGACTCTGGCCTGGCTGGCGCCGCTGATCGAGCCGCAGTGGGCCAAGCGATACGGACGCCGGGTGGAGATCGGCAAGCTGCCGGGCGGGAAGGCGGCCGTGACCGCCCGAGCCGAGGAGTTCGGCCCGGACGGACAGAAGATCCTCACCGCCGCCTGGGCCGCCTGCACCTCACCCCACCTGCGGCTCCTTCCTCAAGTGGAGATTCTGCGTCAGATCTTGGTCCACCACTACTACTGGGACGCGGACGGACTACTGCGCTGGCGGGACGGCCATGCCCTGCCACCCGCCTCGCTGCCGTTCTACTCCCCTTATGACACCGACGCGCGTCGTTGGACCGGAAAGGCGGAGGCCGGAGCCTGGCGGATTCAGCCAGGGCGTGACAATGGATTTCGATCCACGCGTGGCCGTCCGGGTCACCGA
The DNA here is from genome assembly GCF_030269545.1 of Actinomadura sp. NBRC 104425. Taxonomy (GTDB): domain Bacteria; phylum Actinomycetota; class Actinomycetes; order Streptosporangiales; family Streptosporangiaceae; genus Spirillospora; species Spirillospora keratinilytica. Next base: position 727 of record NZ_BSTN01000034.1, read on the forward strand.
GAGCGCTCGGCCAGGTCACCCGGCTCGCCCAGCCACTCCAGCGGCACCTCGACGCCCAGTTCGTCCTGGAGCTCCAAAACCAGCCTCGCCGCGGCCATCGAGTCCAGGCCCGAAGCCGTCAGCGGAGCGTTCCGGCCACATCGACCCCGGGTGGCAGAAGCCGACGCAGCAACCCGGCCACCTCGGCGACCGGTGCTTCGGTGATCGGTTCCATCCGTTCCGTTCCCTTGTCAGTGCCCCATGCCCAGCCCGCCATCGACTGGAAGAACCGCGCCGGTGAAGTATCCGGCCACCGCGCTCGCCAGGAAGGTCACCGCGTCGGCGACCCCCGCGGCTCGGCCACCCGGCGCAGCGCGATCTGGCCCATCAGCTCCTCGCGGCGGCGGTCGGTGAGCCGCTCGGTCATGTCGGTGCGCACATAGCCGGGCGCCACCACGTTCACTGTGATCCCACTGCCACCCAGCTCACGCGCGAGCGACCGGGCCAGCCCCACCAAACCGGCCTTGGAGGCCGCGTAGTTCGCCTGCCCGGCCGCCCCGGACAGCCCGCTCACCGACGACATGAAGATCATTCGTCCCCGGCGCATCAGCACCATGGGCCCCACCGCCCTGCGGGCGACCCAGTAGGCGCCCATCAGGTTGGTGTCCACCACCCGGACGAACTCAGCCTCGTCCATCTGCATCAGCAGCATGTCCGCCGTGATCCCGGCGTTGGCGACCAGAACCTCCACCGGGCCGTGCCGGGCCTCGGCGGCCGCGAAGGCCCGGTCCACCGCCGCGAAGTCGGTGACGTCACACTCCAACCCGTACACCCCGGGCGGGGCCCGGAGCCTCGATGGGTGACCGTGACCCGGTCGCCCTGGGCGGCGAACGCCTCGGCGATGGCTCGGCCGATCCCCCGATTGCCGCCGGTCACCAGCACCGACCGGCTCATGCTCTACCACTCCCAACGGCCCAGCTCCGGGTACGGGGCCGCGGCGAGGTGGTCCAGTTCCCCGTGCGAGACCCGGGCCGAGAGACCGGCCGCCCGCGCCACCTGGCGCTCGAAGGCCTTGCGGAACCGTGCGTCGGCGGGCAGCCCCACCGCGTCCGCCGAGGCCATCATCAGCTCGACGAACCGCGCCCGCTGCGCATCACTGATCTTGAGTCTTTGATGCGCCTTGAAGATCGCTTCAAAGCCACCCAGCTCGTCGCTGTACCGGCTGGGCCCGCCCATGATTTCAACGAGGAACGCCGTCAGGTGATCGACATGATGCGACATGCCGTACAGAAACAGCTTGCCGAGCAGCTCATCGGCCAGCACCGCCTCATGAAAATGAGCTGCCAGGTTCCGCAGCGGCTGCTCACCCCCGACATGCTCGTACATCATGGTCATACGGCCACCTCAACCCGCATGGCTCACATCAAGGTAGGCGTCCGACAATCCCGTTTCTGCTCAATATTGAGTGTGGACGTCACTGCTGGGCGTCCCCGAAGATCGCCGGAGGGCGCGAAGGCGAAAGCGGTCCCGCGCCGCCCCTGCCTGGGCGTGATGGACGAGCCGTGGCGGGCCCTGCGCGGAGCACCCGGCCTCGTCGTGGCCGTTCCTGTCCAGCACCCCGCCGGTCGTCCTGGCGCATGTGGCGGCGCCGCCCAACAGGATCCGGCCCGCGCGGCCTACAACGGCGACACCGCCCACCTGTAGGAGCGGGCCGCCTCATCCGCACGGCGGTCTTCAGTGGACCCGGACGATGCCCGTGGCGCCGTCCAGGGTGATCCGCCGGCCGGTGCGGATCCACCGGGTGGCGTGGGGCACGCCGATCACGGCGGGGATGCCGTACTCCCTGGCCACGGTGGGGCCATGGGAGTTGGGGCCGCCCGCCTCGGTGACCAGGCCCCCCGCCGTCATGAACAGCGGGGTCCAGCCGGGGTCGGTGGACGGCGCCACCAGGATCTCCCCCGGCTCCAGGCGGGCGCCCGCCGGATCGGAGATCACCCGTGCCGGGCCGGTGACGGTCCCGGCCGCCCCGGGCATCCCCACGAGCGTCCCGTCCCGGGATGCGGGGGCCGGGAGCAGCGTCTCCACATCGGTCCCGTCCGACAGCAGGACGTCGGGGACGTGGCGGCGCCGCACCTCCCGCCGGTAGTCCGCACGTCGCGCGGCGACCGTTTCCTTCATCCCGGTGCCGACCACGGCCGCCTGCGCCTCGCGCAGGGTCAGGAACATAATGTCGTCGGCGCTGTCCAGCAGGCCGCGCCCGGCCATCTCGGAGCCGACCAGCAGGAGTTGACGCCGTACCTCGTGCAGCAGGTGGGTCCAGGCGAACTTGGGCAGTTCCCGCAGCCCGCCCACGGCCCGGGCGCGGCGCAGCAGGAAGCCCGCCAGGTGGGCCCGGACCGGCCGCCGCCGGCGCGCCCGCCGCACCAGTTCCTCCAGCGTGGCCTCGGCCGCGCGCGCCGATGCGGCGAAGCGCCGGTCGGGGGCCTGGGCGGGGTCGGTGACCCGCAGGTAATTGGCGATCACGGCGAAGACCGGTTCGGGGTCCTCGCCCCAGCGGGGCCGACCGACATCCACCTCGGCGGCGGCGCGCTGCCCGTACCTGGCGAGGAAGTCCCCCAGCCCGATGTCGGGCAGCCCGCCCCGGCGATAGCGGGCGGCCAGCTCGGCGGGCGGGGTGTTCACCAAGAGATCGCGGTGCCGTCGCGCCCCCGCGGCCAGCCGCCACAGCTCCAGGTCCATCTCGGTGGTGACGTTGTGCGGCATGCCGTGCAGCACCGTCCGCACCTCCCCTTCGGGGGCGACGCCCCGCAGCAGCAGCACGGGCAGGTCGGCGGCGATGACGCCCGCGTAGACGGGCCAGATGAGCTCGCGCACCGTCGTGCGGTTCAGGAACAATGCATGGGCCTGCATCACGAAGTGCAGCCGCTCGGCCGCCGTGGCAGGTTCCGCGGGCGGCCGCACCGACCGCCGTATCCGCTCCGCCGTGCCGAACGCCCGTGCCCGGACGGCGTCCGGACGGGCGAGCGTCCGCGTCGTCCCGGCGATCAGGGACGGCAGCAGCCGGGTCGTGAACGCCGCCGCGGTGCGCGGGCGGAACGGAAGACCGAGCCGCGGGCGGAACCGCGGATCCCGCAGCAGGAGCTCGAGGGCCGCCGCGACCTGGGGGCCCTCGATCCGCATCACCGTGACCAGGCACCTGCGGGCCGCCAGGTTGCGCACATAGCGGGTCGCATCGCCGAACATGCGCCCGCCCACGTCGACGATCCCCTCGGGCCCGTCGACCGGGTCGAATGCGCCCCCGATCCCGAACGCCTCCCACCACCTGGCCACCGCCGTCTTCATCACCGACATGCCCATCGGGGTGAACGGCCGGTGCATGCCCTGGGCGGGTCTGAAGTTCAAATACACCCGGGGCTTCGGCCTGCCGGTGTCCGGCGGGAGCGGGAACAGGGCGGTGACCGGCCGGGACTGCAGCATCCACAGCGTGCCGCCGGAGTCGATCGCCCACTCGATGTCCTGGGGCGCGCCGAAGTGCCGCTGGATGCGCAGGCCCGCCGCGCGCAGCTCCTCCAGGTGCGCCGCGTCCAGGCAGCCGCCGCCGGACATGGCCGGCGCCCGGCCGTCCAGCACGTAGTGGTCGGGCACGACGGTGCCGCCGACGACGGCGGTGCCCGGGCCGGGGGCGGCGTCGACGGTCATCCGGCTGCGGCTGCCGGTCACCGGGTCGGCGGTGAACAGCACCCCCGCCACCCGTGGATCGACCATGCGCTGCACCACCACCGCCATCCGCACCGACTCGTGGGAGATGCCGTTCGCCTCGCGGTAGGCGACCGCGCGTTCGCTCCACAGCGAGTCCCAGCAGCGCCGCACGGCGGCGATCACCTCGGCCGCGCCGCGCACCTCCAGGAAGGTGTCCTGCTGCCCGGCGGAGCCGGCGTCGGGCAGGTCCTCGGCGGTGGCGCTGGAGCGCACCGCCACCGCGCCCGCGCCCAGCCGCTCATAGGCGGCGATGATCTCCGCGCGGACCCCGGGGCCGATGCCGCCCGTCCCCCGGACGGCGGCGTCATGGACCTCGGTCGTGACGCAGAACCCGCCGGGCACCCGCTCGCCCGCTCCGATCAGCTCGCCGAGCCCGGCGGCCTTGCCGCCCACCAGCTCGATCATGCTCGAATCGACTCGGGCCAGGTCGACCACGTTCATCCCGGACTCTCCCGCCCCCGCGTACCGGCCCTGTGAGATACCCGGGCACGGCACCGGCATTCCCCGCAGAGCCGTCAGGCGTCCAAGGCCTTCCGCGCCCCTGCGCTGAACGCTCCTGCGGCCGGTTCCATGGACACTTACCGTGATCCTCGAGAACGTCACCGAAGGAGCAGCGTGGGCAGAGCCCAGATCTTCGCATCACCGGACGAGGCGGTGCGCGTCGTCAAGGACGGCGACACCGTCCTGGTGGGCGGCTTCGGGTTCCGCAGTATGCAAGTGTTCTGGCCGGGCTGCGCCGGGGCGGCGTCAGCCGGGCAGGCGGCCGCTGCGGTCCATGATGGGCAGGTGGCCGATGCCTGCTTCACCGTCGACCGTCAGGCGTGCCAGTTGCTCGCGGTGGCCGGCCGGGACCGGGACGCCCTCCAGCAGGACCTTCTCCGGGTCGCTGAGGTCGTAGACGTCGCATTCGACCACGTCGCCGCGGCGGGCGCCGAATCCCTTGCCGTCGTGAAAGCCCCGGCTGTAGCCGCCTCCGCGGCCCGCCCAGGGACGTTCGGTGAGCGGTTCGGCCGTCACCTCCACGGTGCTGCCGTCCTCCAGGTGCACCTGGATGCGGGCGTGCCGGTAGATCTTGGTTTCCGGGTGGAAGGCGATCTCGTGCGCTATGTCGACGACCCGCAGCGGTGCGGGCTCCCCCGGGCGCTGCAGGGTGCCGTCGATGTAGCGCGGGCGTCCGTCGGCGTACTCGCGGAGCTGGAAGACGCCGCGTCGTGACGCGGTGGAGAAAGCGCACCACACGGTGAGGCTGCCGACGCGTTCGCTCATGTCCGGCGGCTCCAGGCCGCCGACGTCGACCCGGATCCCCCAGGCGTGGTCGCGGTCTCCCCACCAGCCGTCGACCTCGTGGCGTTCGCCGCCCACGGTGATCCAGCCCTGCCAGCGGCCCACCTGGACGTAGCGCTGCTGGTCCTGCAGGACCCTGGCGCGCTGGATCTCCATGTGGTGCCTTTCCAGGTGCGGCGGATGATCGGTGTGGAACTCCAGCCGCGCCTGGACCCCGTCGTCGGGGGCGTCGAACGACAGCGCGATCCGGCGGAACGGCTCCAGCACTTTCACCTGTGCCGCCGAGCCCACCGAAGTGCTGAGCGGGTCGGCGCCGCCGGTGAGGTCCCGCGGTTGCTCGGCGGCCCGGAGGTTGTGCTGCCGGGTGCCGTCCAGCACGGAAAGAAAGGCGTCGCGGGTGCCCATGTTCGGGTAGCGGCCGAAACCGGCGAAGAAGACCGCGCCGCCGTCCGGATCGGCGCCGCAGAACCAGTACCGGTCAAAAAATCGGTGGTCGCTGGTGGCGACCACCGCGAACGGCTGCGGATGCTGGTGGAAGAGAGTCTCATCCAGGCCGATGAGCATTGTCGTTCCTTCCGTGGGGTGTTCAGAGGTCGAAGGCGGTCCGAGCCGCGCGCAGCAAAAAGCTCGGGGACATCAGCAGCCCCGCGACGGCGTCGGAGATCCGTGCAGGATCGGCCAGGAACTTGGCCCGCAACCGGAAGGACGACACGCCGCGCCATACGTCGTGCCACACCGCGTAAAAGCGCAGCCGCCGGTTTCCCGGGTCGAGCCCGCCGGCGGCGCGGTAGGCGTTGAGGAAGTCCTCCCAGGGCAGCACGGCCTCGATGCTGGGACGCAGGTAGGACAGGTCCTCGGCGGGGTGGCCGAGGTGCGCGCGCTCCCAGTCCACGACGGCCGTCACCTCATGTCCGTCCACCAGCAGGTTGTGCAGCCCGTAGTCGCCGTGGACCAGCACCGGTCGCGCCACGTCGTCCGGCGCGTGGGCGCGCAGCCAGGCCAGCACGAGGGTGAACAACGCGGCGTAGGGGGCGGCGGGGTCGTGTGCGACCGTGTCGAGCACGCTTTGGCGTTCTTCGACGGCGGCCAGGATCTCGGCCCGGGTGACCATCGGCGGCAGCGGCGTGTCGAGCAGCGCGGTGGTGTCCGCCGAGTGCAGCCGGGCCAGTGCCGCGGCGGCCGAGATCACGGTCTGCCGGCTGACGGGCTCGATCGGGCCCCACACATCGCCCAGGCACCGGCCGCTCACCTTGCGGGTGGCCAGGGCGGGTGCGCCGAGCGCGGTCTGCTCCAGCCACAGGGGCTCCGGCACGGGGACGCCGTGTTCCCAGGCGAAGCACAGCGTGGCGAACTCGCCGCCGAGCGTGTGCGAGGTCCGGCCGAGCGCGGCCTTGCGGATGACGATCTCCTCGCTCCCCCGGTCGTGCTCGACCGCGGCGGTGAACATCTCCTTGGAGAAGCCGCCGGAAAGCTGGCGCAGCCCGCTGACCTTGCTGATCTTCTGGCCGGCGGGGGCGTGCCGACGCACGCACGCCAGCAGTTGGGCCTCGGTGATGCTCAGGGCGGTCCCCGGCGGTTGGGCCGCCGGTCCGCCGCCGGCCGGTGCGGCGATGCGGGACGGCAGGCCCTCGACCTCGGGGAGGTCGGTGGCGATGAGCCAGCGGGCCGTCCCCCGCAGTGCCTGTGCGCATGCGCGGTCGCCCTGACGTGCCCGCCGGGCGAGTTCGTCGGCGCTCTGGAGGATCAGGCTCAGCTGCCGCCGCGGGTCCTGCGGCGGGTCTGGCAGCGCGGTCACGGCGATGGCGTGTAGCTCACCGGCGGTGGCGCGGCGCCTGTCGGGGGTGCCGTCGTCCAGGGTGGCGCGCCGCAGCAGTGCCGCGGTCAGCTCGTGGCGGCCGTCCCCCTGCAGTGCGCGCCGGATCCGTTCCGCCGCGCCGTCCGGCCCGGCGGCGTCCGGCGCGGCCGGCGCCCCGGCTGAAAGCCGTTCCACCACCAAGATTCCCCCTTCGCCTTCGTGCTTTCCGGCCGTCCACCGATCAGGACATGGCCTGCGACTTGCGCCGCCGGCAGGTTTCGAGGTCGCAGTAGTAACGCACGGCCGCGATCCGCCCGTCGGCGATCTCCACGACTCCGGCGCACCACCTCGCGGCCTCGGTTGGCAGCCGTGTACCGTTCTCACCCACCCCGGTGCTTCTTTCCTTACCGACGGCCCTCGAAGATCCCCGAGGTGGGCGGCTACCCCCGATCCGGCGGCCCGAGGTGCGGGCATTCCCCGGCGGCGAGCCTGCGGATGATGCGCGGCCGCTCGCCCGCGTACATCTGCTCGCCCTCGATCAGGCCGTCGGGGCTGATCGGCCAGACGATCAACGCCTGGTACTCGACCAGGTACCAGCCGTCCGGCTCGACCCGGCCCGCATCGGCGAAGCCGCGTCCCAGGAGCGTTTCGCCCGAGTAGGCGTGCCGGAACACCCCTTCGGTGACGACTGACTCGTCGTCGACCACGACCCGCGAGACCTCGAATTCCAGCCGGTTCTTGCCGATCGCGATGGAGGCCTCGTAGAAGGCCTTGACCTCCTCATATCCCTTTGGGCCGGTGGAGGAGGAGGCTCCCCAGATCTCATAGCGGGGCTGGGGGACCAGCGTGGCCATCAGGGCGGGAACGTCGCCGCGCACCTCCTCCCGCACGTGACGGGCCACCACCTCCAGGTTCGCCCGCCGACGCGGGTCGGTCTCGGCGGCGGCCCGTTCGGCCAGCAGCCGCCAGCTGCGCTCGGCCGCGGGGCTCAGCTCAGCGATCACGATTACCTCCTGACGTGCGGCCGAAGCCCGGTCGGCGGCGACACCGGCCCGCGGGTGCGGACCCACGCCGACTCAGCGGTCCGCGTGCCCTGCCGCCGTCCGGCGGGTGAGGCGTTCCCTCCGCGGCGGGCCCACGGTGCGCGGTTCCGCCACGACCACTCCATTCACTTATTCGACCGCAAAATGGTCGGTCAGTAGACTATTGCGGACATCGCCCACTGTCCATAGTCCCCTGCCGGGCCTTGGCAGACCGGCGTCACGCCCCCGGCCCACCGGGCACGCCTGGTGCCCCGCCACCATGTGACCGCCGGGACGGCACGCCCCGGAGGGACGCTCGGGCCTGGTTCCGGCGCCACTGCCGCACCGGTATGCCGGCCCTGCCGGCGGCGCCGGGCGAGCGGATTGAAGGTCACTTTCAAGATTATCTATCCATAGACTTTCAATCAGCCGCTCTGCTAGCGTCGAGCACTCCCGGTCATGAGAGGGGGTCCCCAGTGCGCGTCATCATCAAGGACACCTGCCAGGGATGCGGCACCTGCGAGGCCGCAGTCCCCGACGTGTTCCAGATCCAGGAGGACGGAAGCGCCCGCGTCTTGGTGGACACCGTCCCCGAGCAGTTGGAGCAGGACGTGCGAGAGGCCGCCGAGAACTGCCCGACGGAGTCGATCGAGCTGGTCGACTGAGCCTCCGGGCCCGCGGCGAGGCGGCGGATCACCCTCCGGCGGGAAGTCCGCCGCCCGACCCGGATCGGCCGCCCGAACATTGCTCCCGCGATGAGCCCGTCCCTCAGGTCCCCGCCGGCAGGTCCCCGCCGGCCGCGCTTTCGCGTCTTCGCCAGGACGAGCCCGGAAACACCATTGACAAATAGTTGATTACAAGACTATTTTCGCGGCGTCCAGGAGGCCGGGCCGATCGGCACTCAAGGCGGGGCCCGACCGGAGTTGTGCATCGGCTACGAACTGGAGGTCGACGATCCGTGGAGCGCCTGCGGCGCTCCAGACGGCTGGCGTGATGGCATCCCGGCATCGCTCGCCCGCGGTCCGCCGGCGTTTCCTGCCAACCGGTTCCATCCAACGGTGACCCGTCAACCACCCCACCCAATGGGCACTCGACAGGAAGAGGTTCGGCATGGTCGACATCAACCGGCCATGGGTCGGAGACACCGAGCTGAGCACCCGGTTCCCGGTGTACACGCGCGGCAATACCGGCGAGGTCGCCGGGCGCGTGGCCAGCCCGCTGTCGTGGAGCGCGATCGGCGGCGTGCCCGCCGAGGTCCAGTGGCGCAAGGCCCTGGCGGAGTTCGGGGCCTTCGACGAGGGGGAGTTTCGGACCGGCGAGATCGACACGATGGGGCTGATCCACGGCTACATCTACATGAACCTGTCGGTCCAGCGGGTGTTCGGCGCTCGCATGCCGGGCGCCACCCCCGAGCTAGGACGGCACGCTGATCACCGTCGACGGCACCGCCGGAACGGTCACCGTCCACTGAGCCCGAGCCCAACCGTGACCCAGTAGACAGGGATCTGCACCATGACACAGGCAGCACAGCGCGACGACATCTCCCCCGACTCGCGGTTCGGCAGGCTGTTGGCCCTCGACCCCGACAGCGTGCGATGCCCGTTCGCGGCCTACTCGGACCTGCGCTCCGAGCACCCGGTGGTCTGGAGCGGCAGGCTCAACGCCTGGGTGGTCAGCCGCTACGACGACATCCGTGAGATACTGCGCGACCCGGTCACCTTCTCCAACAGGTCCGCCAGCGGCCCGAGCTCGGTCACCCCGCTGGCCCGGCACGTCATGGAAAGCCCCGACTTTCCGGAAAAGACCCGGCGGCAGGCCGAGCGGCGCATGCGGCTCAGCCAGTCGCCGGTGCTGCTCAACTGCGACCCGCCGGAGCACAAGCGGCAGCGGGGGCTGGTCAGCGCCGCCTTCACCCCCCGCCGGGTGGCCCAGATGGAGCCGCAGATCCAGCAGATCACCGACGACCTCATCGACGCCTTCGCGGCCGAGGGGCAGGTGGAGCTGGTCGGCGCCTTCGCCCTGCCGCTGCCCATGACCATCATCGCCACGATCCTGGGCGTCCCGCTGGACATGATGCACACCTTCAAGCGCTGGTCGGAAGCCTTCACCCAGGGCGTGGGCGCGCTGAACCTGTCCCGGCAGGAGATCATCGACCTGTTCCAGGCGGTCGACGAGTTCTACGACTACTTCACCGAGCAGCTGGAGCGGCGGCGTACCGAGCCCGCCGACGACCTGCTGACCCACCTGCTGGAGGCCAGGCTGGAGGGGGAGCAGCCGCTCACCCAGGATGAGATCCTGCAGATGCTCGTCCAGTTCCTGGTGGCGGGCAACGAGACGACCACCAACCTGATCGCAAGCACCGTCTACCGCCTGGTTCGCGACCGGGAGCTCATGGCGCGCGTCAAGGCCGACCCCTCCCTGATCCCCACGCTCATCGAGGAGTGCCTGCGGCTGGAGGCCCCCGCCCAGGGCATCTTCCGGACCGCCACGGTCGACTGCCAGATCGGCGGTCAGGCGATCCCGGCCGGCAGCATGATCTATCTGGTCTACGCGTCCGGCAACCGGGACGATTCGGCCTTCCCCGACCCGGACGCGATCAAACTGGACGACTCACGCGGGCACCATCTGGCCTTCGGCCGCGGCGAGCACGTCTGCCTGGGCGCCAACCTCGCCCGCAAGGAGGCCAACGTCGCGATCAGGACCCTGCTAGAGCGGCTGGAGGACATCCGTCTGGCGGTCGAGACGGACAGCATCCCCTACCACAACAGTTTCGCCCTGCGCGGCCCCAGCTCGCTTCCTCTCACCTTCCGGTCCGCTTCGGCCAAGTCCTGAAATCATCGGCGCCGACAGGCGGTGGCGATCTCCTTCGCCACCGCCTCGCTCGGCCTCTTCCGGCCCGCAGGCCCGTACGAATCGGACCGGGCCGGAGCACGGCACCGGTCACCGGGCCGCCCGTCCCGTGGAGGGAGCGGACCGCCACATGGGTGAGCAGGCGGAACGGGTGTTGAAGAAGGTTCACTGAGGTGACACTGCGGGAGACGGCGGACGGCACCTTCCGCGACATCAAGGTCCTGGTCGACCCCCGCGCCTGACCGCGGTGCCCAGCGAGAATCCCGGGAGGTCTGTCACCACATGAAGATCGGGCTGCGTTATGACATGCGCGCCCCCGACCCGGGGTCCACCTCGCCCGGCGCCCTGTATGCGGCGGCGGTGGAGCAGTGCAAATGGGCCGACGAGCAGGGCTTTGAGACCGTCTACCTGGCCGAACACCATGGCGCCGAGGACAACTACTGCCCCTCCCCCCTCGTCCTGGCGTCGGCGATCGCCGGCTGCACCACGAACATCCGGCTGCACTTTTCCCCCACCTCCTGCACGCCGGCAACCAGTACGCGCAGTGGGGCCGCGAGCGGGAAAACGCCCGGACGAACGGCTACTGGCGGGAGATGTCGGGCGTCGAGGACCTCAAGGCCGACCCGAACATGTGGGTGGTCACGCCGGAGGAGTGCCTCAAACGCTGCCGGGCCCTGGAGCCGGACTACGAACTGCGGATGCACCCGCTGCTGGGCGGGCTGCCGCCGGAACTGTCCTGGCAGAGCCTGCACCTGTTCGCCGACCGCGTCCTGCCGCAGCTGGAGGCGGAAGGCCTGCGCAGCCGCCGCTGAACGCTTCCGGACGGCAGAATTCCGCCGCCCCGGCATCTTTCCGGCCGGGGCGGCGTTCGTCTCGGCGGGTGAAACGGCGCGGCGACCACGGGGAGGCCGGGTCGAAGAGGCGATTTCCGGCCCGGCCTCAGCCTGTCAGCAGAGTGCGCAGCCGGTCCGTCTGCGCCTCGGTGAGGCCGAGACCGTCGTGGAGGTAGCCGTCCAGATCGCCGTAGGAGGCCTCCATCTGCTCCATGCCGGCCTGGAGGTAGGCCGGGTCCGCGACGAGCGCCGGCATGAACACCTCCGGCGGCCGGTCCCCGAAGAACACCTGGGCGTTCTCGATCACCCGATCGCGCTCTGGGAGCAGGAGTTCGTCGGTGAGCAGGAAGTCCGCCATCACGTCGTCCTCACCGACGCCGACCAGCCTCTGCAGCAGCATCGCGGCCCAGCCGGTCCGGTCCTTGCCCTCCGAGCAGTGGAAGACCTGGGCGCCCGACCCCGCGCTGAGCGTGGCGAGCAGCGCAGCGAATCCGGCGCGTTTGGCCGGGTCGGTCACGAAGCCGCGGTAGTGCCCCAGCATGGCGTCCCGGGTCTGCGCGGCCGAGGTGAAGCCGGCCGCGACCCGGTCGGCGATGCCGGGGACCATGTGGTGCCGCCAGACGGCACCGGGAAGTTCGGTGTCCGGGCGGCGTGCGATCTCGTCGGCGCCGCGCAGGTCATGGACGGCGGTGATGCCGAGCGGCTTCACCACCTCCAGGTCCTCCGGTGAGAGCCGAAACGTGTTGGACCGGTAGAGGACGCGCCGCCGCATGGGGCCGGACGGGGTGAGGTACCCCTTCGGCCCAGCGACGTCCCGGAAGTTCACCGCCGACCTCAATCGCACCTGTTCCTGCACTGCCCGCCCTTCGTCGCTGGAAGTTGTTCGCATCGTCTGCTTCCTGGCCGCAGCGCGCCCGTCTCAGGCCAGGACCCCGGTCTCGAACCAGCGCTCCAGCCGTGACCGCTGCGCCTGGCTGACGTACTCGATCCGGACACCCGACGCCCCGGTCGGCCCGCCGTAGATCACCGAGATGGACCCGTCCGGCTTGCGCATCACCGCATCGACCGGCTCCCCCGCCGCCTCCAGTCGCCGCAGGCGCGCCTCGGGATCGGGCTCCCGGACTCCGAGGTGGTGGAGGCCGCCGCGGGAGGGCGCGAAGACGCCCTCGCCCCGGCACTCGATCAGCTCCCGCCGGGCGGGGCCCTCCTTGGTGTAGGCGGCGAGCATCTCCAGCGGTCCGGTGACGCCGCTCATCCGGTCCTCGACCTCGGCATGCCGAGCCTGGTCGGCGGGTGGAAGGTGTAGCCGAAGGTGTTTGCGAGGTGCTCGACGGCCTGCTGGAGGTCCGCCACGACCAGCCCGGCGTGGAACGGCATGAGCACTGTCACTGTTGGGGCTCCTCAGGGGAAATCGGCGTCAGCGGTCCGCACCGCGTTCGGACACCCAGTGCAGGGCGTTGGCGAGGAGGCGGCGGAAGCCGACGTTGGCGAATGCCGCCTGGCTGTCTCCGAACTGGATGTAGACGATCCGGCTGCGGGGGTGTTCGCGGACCCAGGCGACCACCCCCGCGCTCGGGGGATGGCTCCAGCCGTCGTTGGAGTCCCGCCGTCCCAATACGGCGTTCCAGGTGGACCAGACGGTGCGGTCGGTCAGTTCCACGTCGGTGACCAGCAGCGGGGTGACGCGCTCGGCGCAGACCTCCGCCAGGTAGACCTCGTCCTGGATCTGGAAGCCGTCATCCAGTCCGTCCAGGACGGGGTGCCCGGGCGCGGCCACGCTGATGCGCTGCACGACGTCGTGCCGGTATCCGGAGTCCGGATGCCGCTCGTCGCGCACGAAGCGGAAACGGCCGCCCATGACCGACCCGTACTCCTCCCAGGTCGGCCATGCCGCCAGCGCGTGGTGCAGGAAGACGAAGCCGTGGCCGCGCTCGACGAGGTGCAGGAAGTCCCGCCGGAAGTCCTCGGGAGGGTCGATCAGCCGGGGCGGGGTGTGGTCCGGATGGAACTCATAACCGGGCATGTCGTACATGAGGAAGGCGTCCCAGCGGGCCGGGGCGTTCCCCGCGAAGTGCGCCTGGGCCGCAGGCTGCTCGACCTGGGTGCAGGTGACCGCCTCCAGGGAGTCGAGCATGGCGCTGAAGGCGTTGCGGTCATAGGCATGGCCCTTGGTGACGACCAGGACCTGCCGGCGACGTTCCATCCGGTACCACCCGCTCCTCAGTCGGACGCCTTGCCCGCCAGGCGGTGCGCGGCCCGCGGCCCGGTGATCCAGCTGCACATGTGCGGGTCGGCGTCGAACTTCTCGCCCTCCAGCCAGTGACCGTCCCTGGCGTAGACGCCGACCTTGCCGTCACGCGTCGTCACGCGCACACGCCCGGGGCCGTCCGGTTCGTACAGCGCGCGGGTGTAGGGGTGGCGAAGTCCCTGCATGACTACTCGGCCTCCAAGTACTGGTTCATCCGCTCGTGCATCCACTTGAGCCCGTCCTCCTGGTAGGCCGCCAGCGTCACGGTCTGCTTCGTGGCGCTTTCCAGGCCGTACTGGACCTTTTCCACGTTGGCGGTGTCCTGGTCGAGGACGTTGCCGATGATCCCCAGGGCCGGGACGCTGCTCCACGGGTCGTCCGCGCCGAGCTTGATCTCGGCGGCGGGAGGCGGCCGTTCCCCGGTGAAGGGCGCCAGGGTGAAGACCTCCATGATGCAGGAGCGGTGGTCGTCACCGTTGGGCCGGAACCGGTAGCAGAGCTTGTGCACGCCGCCCCAGGGCATCATGTTCGGGAAGACGGTGTAGGTGAAGTTGTCCACCAGTTCGCAGTCGGCCCACTCCTCGATGCGGTCGCCGAAGAACTCCCGCCACTTCTCCCGAGTGGTCCGGACGATGAACGAACGGGCGGTCTCACCGGGCTCGGGCTTGAGGGGGAGCTCCTCGTCCTCGCGGATGTCCATCGTCGCCCGCAGCATCTCCTCGGTGGTGGGGTCCCAGGGCATCATCGGCCCCACCACCTCCGAGGGCGTGATGAGCCTGGCGAAGTTGTCATAGACGTCCACCCGGCACACCCCGAAGGCGGCGTAGGGGACCGTCTGCGGATGGGTCGCCGCGGCGTGCCAGCACTCCATGAAGGCTTCCTGGGCGATCTTCCAGTTGCAGCGCAGGACCTTGGAGACGTGCGCCTCGACGTACCTGTTTGCCATGTCCCACTTGGCGAAGTGCTCGGGCAGCTCGCCCAGGAACTCCTCCAGCGGCTCGGCGTGGGGGTCGGGGTTGATGAAGACGAAGCCCGCCCAGGTGCCTACGCTGACCTGGTGCAGCCGGAAGTCGTCCCCGTCGACGTGGGGGAACTCCCAGGGGGCGGGGATCTGCTTGAGCTCGCCGTTCAGATCCCAGGCGATGCCGTGGAAGCGGCAGCGGATCTCGGTGCAGCGGCCGGCGAAGTCCTTGAGCTGGCGGCCGCGGTGCGGGCAGGCGTTGGGGTAGGCGCGAATCTCGTCCGGGGCGCTGCGGATCACCAGGTAGGACATGCCGGCGATCTGGTAGACGATGTGGTCGCCCACCTCGGGGATGTGCTCCTCACGGCAGACGAACTGCCAGACCCGCTTCCAGAGCTTGTCCTTCTCCCGCTCGTGCCAGTCCCGGCTGATGTACTTGTCGATGGACACCTCGGACCAGTCGAACTGGCCGCGCGACTCCTCCAGGATGTGCTGCGGGACCTTCCTGGTGTCGGTGGCCAGCACGTCCTCGTAGGTCACCAGGCGGTCCCCCACGTCCAATCTCTCGCCCATCTGAGCCTCCCGCTCATCTGCATCGCGAACAATAACTAAATCATGGATAGTTTATTTCTAGAGCATTCAATCGATCTCAAACAGGGCCGCCTGCCCCTTGCGCACGGCCGGGTCAATGCTGTACGCGCGAGAGCAGCCCGCCGTCGACCACGAAGTTGATCCCGGTGCAGAACGACGCGCGTGCGCTGACCAGGAAGGCGACCGCGCCGGCCACATCCTGCGGATCGCCGAGGCGGCCCAGCGGCACCGAGCCCAAGACCTGCCGGTAGACCTCCGGGCGCCCCTGCCTGACCTGGTCCCAGGCGCGGCCGTCGAACTCGATCAGGCCCGGTGAGACGGTGTTGACCCGGATCCCGTCGGCGGCGTGGGCGCGGGCCAGCGCCGAGGCGTGCTGCAGCACCGCCGCCTTGATGGCCGCGAACGCCGTGGGGCCGGAGGGGAAGGCCGCATCCATCGCACTGGTCGAACCGATGGCCACAATGGCGGCCTGGTCGGAGCGCGCCAGATACGGCCGGCCCGCCTCCGCCGGCACGGCGAAGGCCTGCAGGTCGCCGCGGGCGCTGGTCAGCCACGCCTCATCCCCCCTTGACGCTGCCCGAGGAGGCGTTGGAGACCAGGACGTCCAGCCCGCCCAGCGCCTCGGCGGCGGCCTGCACGAACCGGCGAATCTGGCAGGGGTCGCTCACATCCACCGTCTGGGCGTGCACCTTGGCGCCGCGTTCTTGCAGGCCCTCGGCGGCCTCGGCCGGCGCGTCCGCACCTCGCGCGCAGATCGCCAGCGAGCAGCCCTCCGCGGCCGGCGTGCGGGCGATCTGCCGGCCGATGCCACGGCCGGCGCCGGTCACCGGGGCACGGCGCCCGTCAAGGCCCAGATCCACGGCTCGCCACCTCCCGGCGGGACCGGCAGCGGAGGCCACCCACCCCGCTAATAGTCGTCTTGTATATAGTCTATGACTAGACTATGATCTCGATCACTCTAGCACACCAGTGCGGCGAGGAGGGGTCCCGATGGGACTTGAGCTGGTGAAGCCCACCATCGACATCGGCATCGTCACCACCGACCGCAGGGCCGGCACCGCCTTCTACGGCGACGTACTGGGGCTGCCCCCGCTCGAAGAGCTGTGCATGGACGGGTTCGCCGGCAGCCGGTTCCGGGTCGGCGACTGCGTCCTGAAGATCCTGGAGTTCGACCGGGCCCCCGGCGCCCGGGTGGTCCGGGGAGGACTGGGGGCCGCCACCGGAATCCGCTACTGGACCATCTCGGTGTCCGACCTCGACCAGGTCCTGGCCGACTGCCGGGCGGCCGGCCGGCCGATCATCGACGGCCCAACGCGGATCCGGCCCGGGGTGAGCATCGCGCTGGTGGAGGACCCCGACGGCAACATCGTGGAGTTCGTCAGCCGCCCCGCCTCCTGAACGTCCCCGGAAGGACATGTCGTGATCGATGTAGGTCTGGTACTCCCCCAGCTGGGGCCGGTGGTCGACGCCGCCGTCATCAAGGACGCGGCGCAGGCCGCCGAGGAGATGGGCTTCGCGCACCTGTGGGTGCAGGACCACTTCCTCTACGCCGTCGAGCAGGAGGGCGACTACGGCGGCAGCGCCGCCGCCCAGCCCGAGGTCTACAAGACCGTCTACTCCCCTTTGGAGACGCTGACCTGGGTGGCCGCCTGGACCAGCAGGATCAGGCTCGGCACAAGCGTGCTGGTGGCCGGAAACCACTGGCCGGCCCAGCTGGCCGGCCGACTGGCCACCGTCGACCGGCTGAGCGGGGGCCGGCTCACCGCGGTCGGCCTCGGCGTCGGCTGGTCGTATGAGGAGCACCGGGCGGTCGGGGTGGACCCGCGCACCCGGGGACAGCGCGTCGACGACTTCCTGCCCGCCCTGTTGGCCTGCTGGCAGGACGATCCGGTGGAGTACCACGGGGAGTTCTTCGACATCCCCCGCTCGTTCATCGGTCCCAAGCCGATCCGGCGGCCGCGAATGATGTCGGGCATGTGGTCCAAGGCCGGCCTGCGCCGCACGGCACAGCACTACGATCTGTGGAACCCGGGGTCCATGCCCATCGCCGAGGCCGCCGCCGCCCTCGCCGCCATGAACGAGGAAAGGCCGCCGGGCAAGGCGCCGCTGAACGCCGTCTACCGGGTCGCGCTGCAGTCCACGGCCGGCAAGCTGCTGACGGTCGAGGAGATCGCTCATCGCACCCGGGAAGCGGCCCAGGCCGGCTTCGAGGCGGTCATCGTCGAGACGAACTTCTGCTCCGACATCACTTCTCCTCAGGCGTGGCTGGACAAGGTGGCGAGCCTGGCCCCGATCCTGGAGGCGGGCCGGTCGTCGTGACATGAGGGGTCGTCCCACCCTGCGGCGACGCCGGTCCGGAAAGAGCCTTCCGGACCGGCGTCGCCGTGGTTTTGGGGGGTGTCCCTATGGATCTTGTCAAGCAGCGTTCGGCGCTGTCTGGTCGGTTGTGGGCTGGTAGGTGGTGCCGTCGCGGAGCATGGCGAACAGGACGTCGCAGCGGCGGCGGGCCAGGCAGATGAGGGCGGCGTTGTGACGCTTTCCTTGGTCGCGTTTCCGCTGGTAATACGTTCGCGAGACCGGGTCGGACAGCGAGGCGAACGCGGCCAGGAACATGGCGCGTTCAAGGTGCTTGTTGCCGCCCTTAGGGGGCCGTTCCCCGCGGATGGAGGCGCCGGAGATCCGGCTGACCGGCGCGAGCCCGGCGTAGGCGGCCAGGTGCCCGGAGGTCGGGAACGAGCTGCCGTCGCCGACTTCCAGCAGGACGCGGGCGGCGGTCCTGACCCCGAACCCGGGCATCGAGGTCAGGACCTGGGCAAGAGGGTGCGCATCAAGCATCCTCTCCACTTCGCTGGCGATCTGTTTGCGCTGGTCCAGGACAGTGCGCAGGGAATCGGCCAGGCGCGGCAGGACAGCCTCGGCGGCGGTGCTGCCCGGGACGGTGACGGTCTGGGCGTCCAGCGCGGACTGGATGTCGTCCACGAGCTGTTCGCCCATGCGCGGGGCGAGTTTGCGGGCCAGGGTGAGCAGCCTCTGGGCGGCCCGCCTGACGCAGGCCTTGCGGTCCGCCGAACCGCGCCGGCGGCTCCAGCACGGCCGGATGGTCGGCCTTGGGGCCCAGCACCCGCTCCAGGGCCGGGTGGATCTGGGTGAGCAGGCCGCGGATGCGGTTGCGGACGCGAGTGGCCTCGGCGGCCAGGTCGTCGTCGAAGCCGACCAGCACCTCCAGCTCGGCCAGGGCCTCGTCGCCGGCGTCGACTCTGCGCAGGGTGTGCGGCAGGGTGCGGGCGGCGTCGGCGATGACGAACGCGTCGCGGGCGTCGGTCTTGGCTTGGCCGGGGTGCAGGTCGGCCAGCCGCCGCATGGTCAGTCCGGGCAGGTAGGCGACCTGGCAGCCGGACGCGCGGGCGACCGCGACCGGCAACGCTCCGATCGAGGCGGGCTGGTCGACCACCATCAGCACCGGGCCGTGCTGGGCGAGCCGCTCGAACAGGGCCCGCAGCCGGGCCTCGTCGTTGGGCAGAGGCTTGTCGTGCAGCCGCCTGCCCGCCGCGTCCAAAGCGCAGGCATGATGCTCGCCCTTGCCGACGTCCAACCCGAGGAACACCGCGTATTCGCTGCTCATCGACGTCCTATCGTGCCGTATGGACTTGGTCGCGGTCGGGCGGCGACTGCCGGCAGCCACGTTACGAAGAGACCTGCCCCGAGGGGCGGCCGGGTCCCTATCAGCGGTCCATCGACGCCACCAGACCGGGTGACAACACCCCCCGGATCATCAACGACAGGGGCAATCAGTCATGCCCGGCCTGGCGACCAAGATCCCCGCTTGCCGGGGACACGAAAAAGGTAACGGGCGGGCCGTGCTGCTCGCCCCACCGCGGCGCGGTGCACCGGCTACATCAGCTCCCGGACCTTCCGCACGACCTTCTCGGCGGTCGGGTAAGCCGACAGAGCCTTGGAGAAGGGAACCGGGGTGTAGGCGCCGCCCACCCGCACGACCGGTGCCAGCAGTTCATTGAACAGCTCCTCGTGGATGCGCGAGCTGATCTCCGCCCCGGGGCCGCAGAACTGGGTGGCCTCGTGCACCACCACGGCGCGGCGGGTGCGCTCCACCGACGCCAGCACCGTCGGAAAGTCCAGCGGGACGAGCGTGCGCAGGTCGATGACCTCGGCCTCGACCCCCTGCTCGGCCAGCGCGCCGGCCGCCTCCAGGCAGGTGGCGACCTGGGTGCCGTAGGTCACCAGCGTCACGTCCCGCCCGGGACGGACGATGTTCGCCTGGCCGAAGGGGATGGCGTAGGGACCGACCGGGACCTGCTCCTTCCTGCTGTAGAGCAGGCCGGAGTGCTGGATGAACAGGCAGGGGTCGGGCGAGCGCAGACACGTCATCAGCAGGCCCTTGGCGTCATGGGGGGTCGCGGGCATGACCACGTTGATCCCGGGCGTGTGCATGATCCAGGCCTCCAGGGACTGGGCGTGCTGCGCCCCGAAGTGGCTGCTGCCGATGACCGTGGTCACCGTGATCGGCGTCGGCGTGGCCCCGCCGGTCATGTAGCGGAACTTCGCGGCGTGGTTGACGACCTGGTCCAGTGCCAGCGTGATGAAGTCGAAGAACATGATCTCGGCCACCGGGCGGTAGCCGCCCAGGGCCAGCCCCACCGCTGTGCCCGCGATGGCGCCCTCGGCGATGGGGGTCGACCTGACCCGCCGGGTGCCGAACTTGGTGGACAGCCCCTTGCTGGTCTTGAAGGGGCCGCCGATCGGGTCCTCGATGTCCTCGCCGAGCACCACGATCTTGTCGTCGGCCTCCATCGCCAGATGGAAGCCGGAGTTGATGGCGGCGGCCATCGTCATTTCGGACGTCTCGGGCGGCACGGCGCTCATCTCACTCATCACTCAGGCTCCTGACCCAGGAGTCGTCGGCGAAGACGTCGGTGTACAGGGCTTCGGGCGGGGGGAATGCGCACGAGCGGGCATAGGCGAAGGCGTCTTCGACGTACTCCTCGGCCTGCTTTTCGATCTCGGCGATGCGTTCCTCGGGCAGCAGCGAGTTGTCGATCAGCCACCGCCGGAAGGTCGGCGCGGGGTCGCGCTCGAGCGCGGCCTCCAGTTCGTGCTTGGGAACGTAGCTGTAGTCGGCGGTGCCGGTGTGCCCGGTCAGCCGGTAGTGGACGAACTCCAGGAACGTCGGGCCCTCATCGCGCCTGACACGTTCCATGGCCGTCTGAAGCGCCCGCAGGCAGGCCATCGGGTCGAAGCCGTCGACCCGTTCGGTGGGAATCGTGTACGCCGCTGCCCGCTGGGCCAGCTCGGGGGAGGGCGCATAGTCGGTGATCTTGGTGTGCTCGCCCCACTGGTTGTTCTGACACACGAAGACCACCGGCAGCCGCCACAGGGCCGCGAAGTTCATCGCCTCGTGGTAGGCGCCGATCGAGGTGGCGCCGTCGCCGAAGGTGACGACGGTGGCCGACCCGCCGCCGTCCATCTGGGCGGCCATCGCCAGCCCCACGGCTATCGGCAACCCCGCGCCCACGATGCCCGTGGTCGCGGTGAACCCGACGGACTGGTCCTGCAGATGCATCGGGCCACCCTTGCCCTTGGAGGTGCCCTCCGTCCGTCCATACAGCTCGGCCATGATCGAGCGCAGCGGCACCCTCTTGGCGAGCGCGTCGCCGAGGTTGCGGTATGTGGAGATCAGGCGGTCCTCGGGACGCAGCACCTCGCCCAGCGCGGCGCAGACCGCCTCCATCCCGCGCACCGGGTAGAAGGCCGCCTGCAGCCGCCCGGCCTTGGCCTCGGCGGCGGACTTCTTGTCGGCCAGCGTGGTGACCAGCATCAGGTGGTACATCCGCGCCAGCGCATCGGGCGCGAGCCCGACGGGCGCTTCCAGGGTCTGGTCCATTTTCATCTCCTCCCTAGGAAGCGGTCAGGCTCCAGTCGAGCTTCAGGTCATAGACCGGGTCCGTGCGGTCCCGGGCGCCGGGCAGATCGTAGTGCTTGCGGCCGCCGTCCAGCAGGTGGGTCGAGGGCCGGCACTGGTTCCACTCGTTGGTGATCTGCCGCCGCCAGATCCGCCACACGCCTGCACGCCGTTCGAACCGGTCCAGGTAACGGCCGCCGCACAGGTACTCGTGCTCCTGGTCGAGCGTGCCCTCCTGCCTGGCCTTGGTCGCGTACGCGTCGCCGAAGAACGCCGAGACCGCCTCCCAGCCGCCCGGGACCCGGTGGTACCCCACATAGCTGGACTCGCAGATCGCACGGTCGCCGTCGACCTCGATGAGCGGGTTGGTGACGGTGTGGAAACCGCAGGTGGTCTGCCGGCGGATCCGGTCGACGATGAACTCGGCGAACTCGTGGGCGTTGCCCTCGAAGCTGCCGTGGGCGTCGATGGCGTCGGGGTGGTAGACCGAACGCAGCAGTTCCACGTCCAGCCGGTCGATGGCGCGGCAGTAGGTGTAGAGGACCCGCTCGATCTCCTGCCGGTCCCACACCAGCCGCATGCGTCGTTCCAAGTCCGAAGTCAAGTCTCCTCCTCGTGGATGGCGAGGGCGGGTCAGGCCGCCTTGCGGGCGCGGCGGCCGGCGTCCTCGCCGGCGATCCGGCCGAATCCGCAGGCGCTGGCCAGCGAGCTGCCGCTGCCCATGTAGGTCACCCCGGCGATCCCGCCGGTGCACTCCCCGGCGGCGTACAGGCCCTCGATCACCCGGCCGTTCCGGCCGATCACGCGGCCGTACTCGTCGATGCGCAGCCCGTAGCCGGTGTGGTTGACGGTGACCGGGCGCACGTCGACCGCGTAGAACGGCGGTGTGGAGATCGGCACCAGGAACTTGCCGGCCTTGCCGAAGTCGCTGTCGACGCCCGCCTCGACCAGGGAGTTGTAGCGGTCGATCTCGCCGCACAGGTGCTCGGCCGGCAGCCCCAGCTTCTCGGCCAGGGCGGCGATGTCGTCGGCGGCGTGCACCTTCCCGTTCTTGACGGCCTCGTCGATCATGTCCGCGGTGTAGTTCTTCGGCTTGAACGGCGCGTGGTTGGGCCAGACCTGCTTGTAGGCGTCGCGGTACTTTTCGGCCTTGTCGGCGGGGGGCCGCAGGGCGGCGTCGTCGAACACCACGTAGGCCCTGTCACCGCGGGCGCGCACCAGCGTGTCCAGCAGTCCGTAGGGCGCGGTCTCGTCGCAGAACCTGCGGCCGTCGGCGTCCAGCAGGACCGTCCAGCCCGGCAGGAACGCCTCGTTCAGCTTGGCCAGCCCCGGGTCGAGGGTGCGCAGGCCCCGGTCCTTGCCGGTGGTCTGCGCGCCGACCTCCGCGGCGAACTTCAGGGCGTCGCCGCGGGCGCCGTCGGCCCCGATGTACCAGGTCCAGCCGGGGATCCAGGCCGACGGGTAGTGCTCGGCCAGCAGCTGGGGGTTGGCGCCGAAGCCGCCGGTGGCCACCACCACCGCCGCCGCGGTCAGCGACTCCCCGCCGGAGACCACGCCCCGCACCGTCCCGTCCTCGATCAGCAGGCGCTCGACCCGGCGGCCGAGCGCCACCTGAACGCCCTGGCGGCGGCACGAGGAGTGCAGGGCGTTGATGAGCGCCTGGCCGCCGCCGTCGACGCAGTGGCCGCGCGGCACGCGCTCCTCCCCGCTGTAGATGAGGCGGTCGAAGAACTTCACGCCGTGCTCGACCAGCCAGTCGATGGTCTCCCCCGACCGCGCGGCCCACCGCTCGACCGGCCCGACCGCCACGTCCCAGGCGTTCAGGGCCATGTACTCGCGGAACATGGCACCCGGCGGGTCGTCGATGCCGGCGGCGCGTTGCAGCCTGCTCCCGCTCCCCATGATCACACCGCCCGCCAGCCGGGAGGACCCGCCGACCACCCCTTCTGACTCGACGACCAGCACCTCCCGGCAGCCCTGTTCGACGGCCGACAGCGCCGCGGACAGTCCCGCCGCGCCGGAGCCGATGACGATGACCTCGAAGTCGGTTGCGGACATGTGTTCACGCCTCCTGAGCCGATGCAATGGGTGGCTGCGGTGTGCGCAGGTGAGTGCCCTCGTTGAGGGAGTACAGGTTGGCCACGCCCTTCCGGCTGATCTTCAGCCGGGTGATGCCGGTGTAGGCGGGGTGGTGGAAGACGAGCCGTTCGATGCCCAGCAGCGAGCCGACGTAGGCGTTGATGACGGTGCCGTGGGTGACGACGGCGACGCGCTGCCCGGGGTGGGCGGCCACGATCGCGTCGAGCGTGGTCTTGGCGGTGCGCCGGATGGTGGCCGCGTCGGTGCCGTAGGCGGAGAAGTCCTCGCGCATGAACGCGGCCAAGCGCTCGTCTTTGGCCGCCAGAACGTCCTCGAAGTGCAGGTACACCGCCCCGCGGTCGAATTCCGCCAGGCCGTCTTCGAGCCGCACCGGCAGCCCGAGCCGGGCGGCGAGGAGTTCGGCGGTCTCCAGCGCGCGGCGCTGTGGCGAGGAGTACAGGGCGTGCCAGCGCTCGTTCGCCAGATGCCCGGCGAGCCGCTCGGCCTGCTCGCGCCCGGTGGCGCTGAGACCGGGATCGCGGCGCTCGGCCTCATCGGTGCCACGGCGGGGTTCCGCGTGCCGGAGCAGCGCAAGTTCCACGGAGCTCTCCCGATGTTCCGGTGGACGCGGGGTGGGTCGCGCCGGGCGAGTCGCCGTGACGGCCGGCCCCGGGGTTGTCGCGTGCCACACTAACTCTAGTAATAAACTATCGCAAGGTTGACTTTTGTGGATCCACCCCGTCCGGGCACCGCGGCGGCCGCGTCCCGAGACGCGGCACCCCGTCAGGCGGGCACGACCAGCAGTTCTGCGGGCAGGGTCGTCTCGTTGAGGCTCCGCACATGCCAGGTCCCCTGGTCATCGCGCTCGAACCGGCTGGTGGAGGCGTATACCGGAGGGAACAGCTGGACCCGGTCGGTGACCCCCATGACGTGGTTGGCCACCACGTTGATGACGCCGCCGTGACAGACCGCCAGGACGTGCCGACCCGGGTGGGCGTCGGCGAGCCGTTCCACCGCGTCCAGGACCCGGTCTTGGAACTCCTGCAAGGTGGTGCCCCACGGGGTGAGGTCGCCGGCGCGGTAGCGGGCCCAGATGTCGGCTCCGTCCTCGTAGTGCAGGTACTCCACCTTGTGGTCGAACTCGGCCAGCCCTTCCTCCACATGGATCTCGGCACCGGTCCGTTCGGCGATGACGCCCGCGCTCTGCAGGGCGCGCCGCAGCGGCGAGGCGTACAGGACGTCGAAGCCGTCGGCGATCACCTGCCCGGCCGCGGCGGCGACCTGCCGCAGACCGCGCGGGCTCAGGGCCGGATCCCGGGCATCGGCCCCGGGACCGACACGGAGGGGTTCGCCATGGCGCATCAAGGTCAGAATCACTGCCGGCCCCAAACTATGACATGTGACCCATATCTCACAGAGATTACTCTATCACTAGACACTCTAGTTATAGAGTTAATTCTGCCGTCGATGTCGTGTCGGCGCCAGGGGCCCCGGGGCGGCGATGCGGAACGGGCCGCTCACCGGCTGCGGTGAGCGGCCCGTTCCCATGCGGTCGGCGGCCGGACGCTAGGACTCGGCGGGGCGGAAGCGCGGCGGGCGGCGTTCCATGAAGGCCCGCATGCCCTCCCTGGCCTCGGGAGCGCGGAAGCTGAGCGCCTGGGCGGTGGCCTCGGCCTCGACGGCCTGGGCGAAGGAGGCCTCGAAAGAGGCGTTGAGCGATTTCTTCATCATCGACAGCGCGACCGTCGGGCCGTCGGCCAGTCGGCGGGCCCACTCCCGCACGCCCTCGTCCAGTTCCTCGTCCGGCAGCACCCGGTTGACCAGGCCGATCCGCGCGGCCTCGGTGCCGGAGAGGCGGCGGGCGAAGAACACCAGTTCCTTGGCCTTGGCCAGCCCCACCAGGCGGGGCAGCGACCAGGATCCGCCCCCGTCGAGGGTCAGGCCGCGGTCGGCGAAGATCTCCCCGAGCACCGCGCTCTCCCCGGCGACGACCAGATCGCAGGCCAGCGCGAGGTTGCAGCCGAACCCGACCGCGGCACCGGCCACCTTGGCCAGCGTCGGCTTGGGCATCTCGTGCAGCAGCGTGACCACCCGGCCGACGCGGCGCATGAAGATGAACTCCTCCCGCCCCACCGACTCGGCCAGGTCCATGCCCGAGCAGAAGGAGCCGCCGGCGCCGGTCAGCACCACCACCCGGTCCTCGGGACGGCGCGCGATCTCCTCCAGTTCCCGGTTCAGTTCCTCGATCAGCGGCCAGGTGACGCCGTTCTTGCGCGCCGGCCGGTTGAGGGTCACGGTCACCACGCCGTCGGAGCGGTCGACGAGCAGGTCGGGCATCGGCATTCCCTTGGTCGCTGTCAACTGGTCACTGTCAACCGGCTGGTCACCATCAACCGGCGGCGGTGCCGCCGCCCGCGGGCGGTGCGGCATAGCGTTCCTTCAGCCGGTTCTTGTAGAGCTTTCCGTTGTCTCCGCGCGGCAGTGCGTCGGTGAAATCGACCGACCGCGGGCACTTGTAGTGCGCCAGCCGGTCCCGGCAGTAGGCGATCAGCTCGGCGGCCAGTTCCGGGCCCGCGGCGGCGTCGCGGGCGGCGACCACGACCGCCTTCACCGACTGGCCGTACTCCTCGTCGGGCACCCCGATCACCGCCACGTCCTCGACCTTGGGATGCACCGCCAGGACGTCCTCCGCCTCCTGCGGGTGGATGTTGACCCCGCCGGAGATGATCAGGTGGTCGCGCCGGCCGGTCAGGTACAGGTAGCCCTCTTCGTCGAGGTAGCCGACGTCGCCGACCGTGCGCCACCCCCGCGGGTTCCCGGAGTCGCGTGTCTTGGCCGGGTCGCCCTGGTACTCGAACGGCGCGGTGCCCTCGAACCACACCGTTCCCGGCCGGCCGGGCGGCAGTTCACGGCCGTCTTCGTCGGTGATGTGGATCGTGCCCCGCAGGGCCCGGCCGACCGAGGCGGGCCGGCGCAGCATCTCCTGCGGCCCGATGTGGCAGTTGCCGTAGCTCTCCGAGGCGCCGTACAGCTCGTGCAGCACCGGCCCCCACCAGTCCATGATGCGCAGCTTGAGCTCCGGTGGGCAGGGCGCGGCGCCGGTGATGGCCACCTTCAGGCTCGACAGGTCGAACCGCCGCCTGACCTCCTCGGGGAGGCGCAGCATGCGCTGCAGCATCGTCGGCACGAACTGGGCGTGGGTCACCCGGTACCGCTCGATCGCCTCCAGCGTCCGCACCGGATCGAACCGGCCCATGCTGACGACGGTGCCGCCCAGCTGGGTGATCGCGAACACGAAACGGAACGGCGCGGTGTGGTAGGTCGGCGCGGGCGAGAGATAGACGGTATCGCCGTCGAACCCGAACAACTCGGTGTAGCCGCCCAGATGCGGCGGGGCGTCGGCGGGGTGGATGTCGCTCCCGGGGTGGCGGATGCCCTTGGGCGTCCCCGTCGTCCCCGAGCTGAACATCATCCGCCCGCCCAGGCGCTCGCGGGGCAGCGGGTCGTCCGGCATGGCGGCGAGCGAGGCGTGGTAGTCGTGGCAGCCGTCCGGCAGGTCGCCGCCCGGGTCCGCCCCGTCCTCGATGAGGAGGGTGAGCCGCAGGCCGGGGACGTGGCCGACGACCTCGCGCAGCGTCTGCCGACCGACCCCGCTGATCAGCAGGGCGTCGGCGTCGGCGGCGCGCAGCAGCTGTACCATCTCCGCCGGCCCCAGGTGCCGGTTGACCGGCGCGCAGCAGCGACCCGAGCGGGCGACCGCCCAAATCATCTCGGCCCATTCCAGCCGGTTCTCGCACACCACGGCGACGGTGGCGTCGGGGGCGAGCCCGTGGTGGTCCAGCACCCGGGCGAGCCGGATGGAACGCCGGTCGAGCTCGGCGTAGGTGATGCGCTCCCCGCCGCCCGCCATGATCATGGCCGGGTGGTCGGGCTTGGAGATGGCGTACTGTCCGGGGTACACCGATCCTCCTCCGTCAGTTCGGGGGCCTGGCCCGCACTTCACCGCCGGTCGGTCCGCTCGGTCAGGAGGGGCCGCCCTCGGCCTGCAGGACCCACTGCCTGATGCGGCGCTTGTCGAGCTTGCCCATGGCGCTGCGGGGCAGGGCGTCGGCGAACTCCACCGAGCGCGGGCACTTGTAGTGCGCCAGCCGGTCCCGGCAGTAGGCGAGCACCTCGGCGGGGTCCGGCGGGGCGGCCGGATCGCGGGGCACCACGACGGCCTTCAGCTCCTCGCCCATCTCGGGGTTCGGCACGCCGACGCAGGCGGCCTCGGCAATCTGCGGATGGTTGGCCAGCACCAGCTCCGACTCGGCCGGATAGATGTTGACCCCGCCCGAGACGATCATGTCGGAGAACCGGTCGGTGATGTAGACGTACCCGTCGTCGTCGATGTAGCCGATCTCCCCCAGCGTGAAGACGCCGGGTTCGAGGTGGACGCTGCGCTGCTTGTCGGGCGCGTTGTGGTAGCGGATGCCCCGGCCGGTGGTGTCGCGGAAGTACAGGCGTCCCTCGGTGCCGGGCGGGAGCGGCCTGCCGTGCTCGTCGACCACCAGCCCCTCGAACGGCGGGATGGGCCTGCCGACCGACCCGGGGTGGGCCAGCCACTCCTTGGCGCTGATGAGGCAGGTGGTGCCGACCTCGCTGGCGCCGTAGCTCTCCCAGATGACCTCGCCCCACCAGTCGATCATGGCCCGTTTGACGTCCGCGGGGCACTTGGAGCCGACCTGGAGCACATAACGCAGGGACGACAGGTCGTAGCGCTCCTTGACCTCGGCGGGCAGGGCCAGCATGCGGATGAAGTGCGTGGGCACCATGACGGCGCTGCCGATGCGGTGGCGGTCGATCGCCGCCAGGACGGTCTCGGCGTCGAACCTGCCGAGCACGGTCACCGGGGCCCCGCCGATGAACAGCCGGGTGCCGACCAGCGGGCCGCTGTGGTACATCGGGCCGACGATCAGGTGCGGCCCGTACTCCAGCCAGCGGTTGGTGCCCAGCCGTTCGACGTGCTCGGCGATGTCGGCGCCGCCGACGAACGAGGTGGGCGGCAATGGCGTGCCCTTGGGGCGGCCGGTGGTGCCGGAGGTGTACACCAGCGACGGCAGGGGCTCGAAGTCCACGGGCGGCTTCCGGTCGCCGGCCGCCGCCAGCCACTGCTGCCACGGCTCGGCTCCCTGGACGGCCGCGCCGCGCGCCACGACCAGCGGCACGCCGGCCTGCCGGGCCGCCTCGACCGCGCGTTCGGCGGTGGCGGCGTCGGCGAGCACCAGGCTGGTCTCCGAGTCGCGCAGGATGTAGGCCGCCTCTTCGGCGGTCAGATGGAAGTTGACCGGTACGGCCGAGCAGCCGGCGAGCGTCACGGCGACGTAGCACAGCAGCGTCTCGGCGGAGTTCTCGGCGAACACCGCGACCCGGCGGGAGGGGCCGAGTTCGGCGCCCAGGATGCCGTTGACGATGCGTACCAGCAGCCGGTCGACCTCCTGCCAGGTCAGCTCCCGCTCGGCATCGCGCAACGCGATCTGTCCGGGACGTCGCCCGGCCAACTCGGCCGCGAAGGTCATCGCCCATCACCTCGTCGATCAGTCACACCGGATGTGAGGTCATCCGCCCGGAGCCCCCCGCCCGGCCACGGGTTCCGGGCGGGACCACCTGCGGTCGTCGTGCCGGTCTCAGGAGCCGGCCAGGGTGCACCGGCCGTTGGTGAGCACCACCGTGCCATCGTCCTTGCGGGTGCGGAACAGCGCCTGGTCCTCGGCGGTCCGCCAGATGTCGATGTGCAGCGTGTCGCCGGGCAGGACAGGGGCCGCAAAGCGGGCGTCCATGCCGCGCAGCCTGGCCACGTCCCCTTCGGCCACGGTGTGCAGCAGCGCGCGGCCGGTGAACCCGTAGGTGCACAGCCCGTGCAGGATCGGCCGCTCGAAACCGGCCCGCCGGGCGAACGCCGGGTCGGAGTGCAGCGGGTTGTGGTCGCCGCACAGCCGGTACAGCAACGCCTGCTCGGGCCGGGTCCGGTAGGTGACCACGTGGTCGGGCTCCCGGTCGGGGGTCTGCCAGGACGGGCTGGGCCCGCGGTCGCCTCCCCAGCCGCCCGCGCCCCCGATGAACAGGGCCGAGCGGGTGCGGAAGAGGACCTCGCCGCTGTCCTCGTCGACCGACTCGGACTCGGTCACCACCAGCGCGGCCTTGCCCTTGTCGAACATGTCGGCGATCCGGGTGGTGGTCAGCACGGCTCCCTCGGGCGGGATCGGCCGCAGCACCTGCACCCCCTGCTCGGCGTGCACCAGTTTCGCCCAGTCGAAGGTGCCGAACTTCTTGAAGATCGCCGGGTCGGTGCTGAGCACGACCGGGTAGGTGGGCAGCACCTGCTGCGGCACGCCGGCGGTGTTCTCCGTGGTGAACGCCAGTTCGTCGGCACCGGCGCCCACCGCCAGTGCGTACAGCATGCAGTCGTCGGCCTGCCATACCGTACGGCGTGGCCCGCTTTCGGCGCCGACCGCCGTGGGATCCAGTGGCATCGCAACCCCCTTCAGCGCCCGTGGGCCGCACACGGCCACCCATGGGCTCTTCCGGACCGAGATAATACTCTATCACTAGATAATCGTGCAATAGAGTTTATGGGTGGTCAGACCGCCCGCCGCCACAGCGCCCAGGGCCACCCGTGCCGGGCGACGATCGCCTCGCCCACCCTCCCGGCGCGGGCCGCCGTAAAGCCGTTCTCGACCACGTCACGCCCTCATCCGGTCGGCCTGCGGCCGGCGCCGTGCGACGGTCCGCGCCGGGCGGACCGCGGGCCTTGGTCGGAACACCGCGATCGGGACCCGGGCGGGCGGATCACCATGGCGAGCCGCCCGCCTCAAAAGCAATCGAACGGCAATCAAATCTATAGATATATATTAGATCAATCAAGATTAGCTTTCAGATCGACTCGCCTTCTCGACCGGCGGCAGCCGGTCGCCTCCCCGGTCGCAGCGGCAACGTTCCGGCCCTCTGCGCCCGATCCTTGACCTAGACACCATGTCTATCGACAATCGAGCACTAGATAAATAGGGAGCCGTATCCGTCCGCCGTGCACAGCCCCCGCGGTCTTCGCGCCGGTGCCGAGAAGGTCCCTGCGCCGGTTCGTCCCGGCCATGGCGGCGGACGGCGTGATCGCCTCGCCGCCGCGGCCGTACCCGACGCCCGGACGGCGGCCCGGCGGCCGGGACCCGCCGGCTCCACCTCCGCCCCACCCACGACCGAGGGAGTTGATCGTGCCGAACGCACTTGTGACCAGGGCCGACCTGCCCGCCGCACCGACGGCCCCTTCCGGAGGCGCGCGATGACGGCGGCCGTCCCCGCACCGTTCCGGCTCGACGGGCAGGTCGCGCTGGTCACCGGCGGCTCGAAGGGCATCGGCCTGGCGATCTGCCGGGCGATGTGCGCGGCGGGCGCCGCGGTGGTGCTGTGCGGGCGGGACGCCGAGCGCGGCGAGGCCGCCGCCGAGCAGCTCGCCGACGTCGGCGAGGCCGGATTCTTCCGGGCCGACGTCACCGTCGAAGAGGACGTCACCGCGCTCGTCGAGCATGTGGTGTCGCGGTATGGCGGCCTGTCGGTGCTGGTCAACAACGCCGGGCCGACCGACCTGCTGCACAGCCGCGATGTCGACGGCCCGGCCGGGCGGATCGAGCCCGGCAACTGGGACCGGGTGCTGCGGACCACGCTCACCAGCGCGTTCCTGCTCACCCGGACCGCGCTGGAGCCGATGGTCGCCGCCGGCGGCGGGGCCATCGTCAACATCTCCTCCATCGCGGCGCACCTGGCCATGCCCGGGTTCGACGCCTACTCGGCGGGCAAGGGCGGCCTGGAGTCCTTCACCCGTTCGGTCGCCTGGGGGTACGCCCACCTGGGCGTGCGCTGCAACGCCATCCGCGTCGGGAGCATCCAGACCGACCACGGCGGCGGCAAGGACGCCATGGTCGGCGGGCTGACGCCGACGGATCTGCGGCGCGATGCGCAGGACCGGCGGGCGGCACCGCCGGCTCCCGGCCGTCCCGAGGACGTCGCGTACGCCGCGCTGTATCTGGCCTCCCCCCAGGCCCGGTACGTGACCGGAGCCGTCCTGCCCGTCGACGGCGGGCTGTCGTGCCGCTCGCTCATGCCCTGGCAGACACCGCTCCCCGAGTATCCGGCGGAGCGGGCCGGCTGAAGGGTTTCGAGGCGACAAACACCGGGGTCGGGATCTCGGCGGGGAATCGAGATCCCGACCCCGGTGTCATGTGCACCGCCCGGCCAGCGGGGCCGGGCGGGCAAGGGCTCGGTGAACCTTCTCAACCTGTGGTTTCCGGGAACCTCGGACGGGAGCCCCGACGGCGGGCGGCCTCGTGCCGCCCCAGGTCACGCCGCCGCTCCCGACTGCGACACCCCCTGCGGAAGGGCAGGTTGGGAAAGGTTCAGTGCACGGTGACCGTTCCGGTGGTCCCGTCGACGGTCAGCATGGTGCCGTTCTTGATGCGCTTGGTGGCGTGCCGCACCCCCAGGACGCACGGGATGCCCAGCTCACGGCTGACGATCGCGGCGTGGCTCAGCGTCGACCCGATGTTGACCACCACGGCGCTCGCCGAGGAGAACAGCGGGGTCCAGCCCGGGTCCGTCATGGGCGCGACGAGGATCTCGCCCGGCTCCAGGTCGGTGGCCTCGGCCGGGTCGTTGATGATCCGGGCCGGTCCGGTGGCCATCCCCGGGCAGGCCGCCAGCCCGGTGAGGACGTCCCCGGGCCGGGCGACCGCCACCGCCGGGTCCTTCTTCTTGGGCCAGGTGGTGACGGGCGGGATCTGGCCGTCGATGATGAACGGCGGCTCCAGCTCCGACAGCGCGTGGTACCACTCCCACCGCTCGGCGATGGTCTGCCGGAACGAGGCGGGGTCGGCCACCAGGGCGTCCAGCTCGTCCTCGCGGACCATGGTGATGTCCTCGATGCGGTCGAAGTGCCCGGCGGCCACGTAGCGGCGGCCCAGCTCCACCATGGGCAGCCGGGCCTCGTGCAGCACCCGGACAGTGTTGCTCTTGCTGAGCTCGCGCGCCTGCATGAAGACGATGACCGAGCGCATGACGGCGTCGAAACGGCCCAGCTGCTCGGGGTCGGCCGCCAGCTTCTGGCGCACCTGCTCGGTCAGCCGCTCACGCTCGGCGCGCAGCCGCCGGGACTGCTGCTCCGGCTCCCGGTCGGCCGGCTGCAGCCGCAGCCGGTCGATCAGGCCCAGCGGGATCTCCGGGTGCGTCTCCCACGTCGCCGGGGCCGCCTCCCACTCCACGGTCGAGCGCGAGCCGAACTCGTAGATGAACTCCTCGAAGGCGGTCAGGAACTCGGCGCAGGCCGGCGCCGAGCCGGAGCGGATCCGCTCCAGCAGCCCGTCCACACCGGCGTCGAAGGCGGCCGTCAGCTCCGGCGAGGCCGCGACCATGCGCCCCAGCCGCCACATCGCCTGCGTCGGCGCGGCCGAGGCGATGTTGCCCAGGCCGCCGAGCAGGCGCACCACCAGCGTGGGGTCGCCCAGGGGTGCCAGCGCATCCTCGAGGGCGCCGGTGACCACGGAGGATTCATAGATCATCTTCAGGTGCCTGCGCAGTATCCCGGCATAGGGGCCCGCCATGATGGCGCGCTGCCGGGCCACCAGGTCCGCGTTCGACAACGTCGCGAAGTCGGGGCGTTCGGCGCGCAGCCGTGCCGCGGTACGGGCGTCCTCCTCGATGTCGGGGCGGGACTCGGTGGACAGGACCTGCTGCACGCTGCGCAGGATGCGCTCGGTGAAGTGGGGGGCGTCGTCGTCGGGGTGCGGCACGTAGGGCGGCGCGTCGTGGTTGTCGCCCAGGTAGGTGCGGTCCATCAGCTCGGGGCTGCCGCCCGGCATCCGGACACCGAAGACGCGGAGGTTGGACAGGTTGAGGTACACGTAGCCGTGGACCATCCCCTGGATATCGATCACGTCGGACCGGAACTCCTCCTCGTCGAAGGCGCCGAACTCCACCAGCGCCTTCTTCCACTCGCGCTCCGCCGGCAGGCCACCGACCATGCTCCAGAACAGGGGCGTGGCCACGTTGGGCGTGACCTCCCCGACGTTGGCGCGGGTGTAGACGGGGTAACGGGTGCTGAGCGGGCTGTCCACGACCCAGGGACGCGAGATGTCAACCATGATCATCCTCCTCGGTGTGTGATGTACCTTACATTGGCGATCTACTATCGATCAATAGACCTTTGGAGGGTGGTTCAGCAGCGCGTCCCGGCGGAGGAAGACGGGGTGCAGCGGCCAGCGGAGGGCCCGTCGGCCCGCTCGGCATGGGCCGGGCGGGCCGACGGCGGCCGGACAGGACACCTGCCCGCGAACACACGGAGATCAAGGGACCGCCAAAGGCCGGACGGTCTGGGGCCCGCAGTCCGGGCGACGCCTGCGCTTTCTCTTAAATGACTTTCACTTCGGGTCGATGACGACCCGCTTGATACGGGTCAGCCGGGTCCTGGAGATCTTCCAGCGGCCGTTTTCCTTGCGGTATTCCTCGGTGTAGTGCCCATATCCGGTATGCGACACGTAATCGCTCTCCTCAGGCGTCTCCACCAGGTCGAACATCGGCCAGATGGCCCGTGCGCGGGTGTCGTCGATGATCTCGATCTCCGGGATGTGGCCGTGGTGCACCGAGACGGCGCCCTCGAAATGCCGGGCGGCGGACCGGACGAACTCATCGCGCGTCATCGGCTTGCTGGTCGACTCGGCGAAGTCGATCTGCAGGTCCTCGGTGAAGAGATCGGCGAACACGTCCCACAGTTTCATGTCCACCGCCCGGAAATACCTGGCCTTCAACTGCCGGATCTCCTCGATGGCGACCAGCCGTTCAACGGCCTGTTCCAGGGACTCCTCCATGTCGGCACCTTTCGTCGGTGAGAGGGGCACGCAGACGCGCGGCCCCGGACTGCCAGCGCAAGCAAAGGTCTATCTGTTGACTGTCTGGACTACGACCGAGAGCGGCCCGGCCGGGTGGGCCGCCTCACCGCCGGGGCCCGGTGAAGGCGTCCTGCTGCCAGGCCTGCTCGCGCTCCAGCTGGCGGCGCAGGTAGCGGCGGGCCGCCACGCGGACCGGATGGTCCTCCTGCGGCACCGCATCGATCACCGACACCAGCGCGGCCCGCAGCCGCAGCGCGTCCTCCTGCAGCTCCGGCAGGGCGGGATAGCGCGGCTCCGGTTCCCGCGCCACCGCCTCGGCCACCTGGTGGCGCACGTGGCGGGGCAGGTCATCGCCCCAACCGGCCAGCAGCCCGCGCAGCTCGGCGTTGTCCTCGGCCAGGGCGCGGGGTTCGGCGTCGACCCTGACCCGCACCGCCCGCAGCATCTGCGCGACCGTCCGGCACAGACTGGCCGCGTACTCGTCCTCGACGGCGGGGGCGATCTCCCGTTCGACCGCATCGATCACCGACGCCAGGATCTGCTGCACACCGGGGTGGATCACGCGATCGCCTCCTTCATCAGGTCGACGCCGAACACCCGGGCGAGCCGCAGCTGGCTGCGGAAGGAGACCTCGGTGGCGGTCCACATGAAGCGCAGGGCGACCGGATCGCGCCGCCGCGCCAGCGCCGCGGCGTGATGGGAGTACAGGAACTGCAGCACCCCGTAGAACATCCGGTAGAACTCCACGCGTTCGACGGTGACCTCGATGCCGGTGCGCTCGCGGTAGTAGGCCAACGCCTCGGGCAGACCCCAGATCCGGCGCCCGTCCCGGTGGATCTCCGGGATCATCTCCTGCACCTGTGCGAAGTCGTAGGCGGGGTCGCCGAGGGCGGCAAGCTCCCAGTCGCTCATGGCGACGATCCGGCCGCCGGACCAGACCTCCTCGCCGTGGCCGTTGTTGCCCTTGCACAAGGTGATGCGCGGGCAGTCCCGGGGGGCGCGCGCCCGCAGCCACGAGATGGTCTCGGCGAGCACCGGGTTCGGCTCGAACTGGAAGTCCGCCAGCCGTGCCAGGGCGGCGCGGATCAGGTTCTCGGCGCAGTCGGCCGGCGAGGACGGGACGGGGAACAGCTCCCCGAAGCCGAGCCCCTCCCAGTCCAGGGTGTGCACCAGCGCGAGCTTGTCGAGGTGCTCCTTGGAGGCCGCGATGCGCGCCCGGTCCTGCTCGGGGGACTCGTCGGCGATGAACGGCAGCCGCCAGTCCCCCTCGACCTTCGTGCGCACGTAGGCGGGCCGTCCGTCGGGTTCCCAGCGCGGGTCGTCCTCGAACCACAGCGCCGTGGCGGTGGGCACCGGCGAGCCGTTCAACCGCCGGTAGGTCTCGTACTCGGTGCGCAGCGGCGTCGGCACGATGCCGCCGTCGGCATGGTCGCGCCGGACGATGAACTCCCGTCCGCTCCAGCGGCCGGTCTCCTCGCGCACCTCGGTGCTCACCGACCACGTCTGCCGGGACACACCGCGCGAGAGCCGTCGCACGGCATGGACCCGCACGTCCACGACCCCGGGGCCGAGGCGGGCGGCCCGGTGGCGGAACCAGCGGCCGACGAATCCGGCATCGTCCAGGCGGCCGCTCATCGCAGCCCCAGCGGCTTGAAGGGGCCGTCCAGGAACAGCTCGGTGTGGCCGGCGCCGACCCACTGCCGCCCGTCCGGTGCGGTGGTGACCACACGCGAGAGGTACTCCTTGCCGTGCAGGCCCTGGTGCACGGTGCCGTCGTACATCGTGTGGTCGAACGGCTGCCGGGAGAAGTCGAACTCGTCCCACTCCAGGTTGACGCCCGGGCCGTGGTAGGTGCGCATCGAGCCCCCGTCGCGCCAGCTGCCCGCCTGGTAGCCGATGGTGGCGGTCACCCACGGCGGCCCGGCCGGCTCCAGGCGCTGGGTCCACCGTCCCCCGTCGGCGGCGGTCAGCGTGATGGTGCCGGACTTCAGCAGCCTGGTGCCGGGCACCAGTTCCAGCTGGTGGGAGCCGCCGACCAGCTCGATCGGCGCGGCGTCCCAGCCCAGGTGCAGCCTGCCTTCGAAGGGGGTGCCGAAGGTGTCGTTCATCGGGACCTGCTCGCCTTCGGGCGACTCATGGATGGCGTAGAAGCCCGACAGCTCTCCCGCGCCGAACAGCGTCCACAGACGCAGCGCCCGGGGAACCCCGCCCGGATCGCGCGGCGGCAGCCACCTGGGGTCGGGGGCGAGCGGCGGACGCTGGTGGTAGAGCCCCCAGGAGTGGTCGCGGCTGCCGTACCAGTGCGCGGGGTCGACTTCGATGCGCCGCCCGTCGATCTCGATCCAGCCGCGGACCGTACCGGGCTGGGAGTAGCGGGTCTGGTCGGTCACCGGCCGTCCACGGTCGGTGGCCAGGTGGTGCGCCTCCTCGTAGGGGGGAGCGGACCCCAGCCAGTGCAGGTCCATGCGCAGGCCGGACGGATTGTCCTCGAGCGTAAGGCGGATGTGGCGGTAGGGCTGGAGGACCTCCAGCCGGTAGGGCCCGACCGCGGTGTCGCACAGTTCCCGCCAGGTCCGGCTGAAACGCACGGTCCGCTGCACGCCGTCCCGCATGACCCCCACGTAACCGCCGATGATGTCGGTGTTGGGGTTGATCCGCAGGCCCTGGAAGCAAAAGCAGCGTTCCTCGGCCGAGAAGGCGCCGAAGAAGTACCCGTCGTCGAAACCGGGGTCGGTGTTGCTGACGAACGACAGCGGATACGGCGTCTGGTGGACGGGCAGTTCGTCGTAGGGGCTGAGCATCTGTGATCCTCCATTCCCGCGGCCGGCGCCCGGTGCCGGCCGCGGGCGTTCCGGGCCCGGCGGGCCGGTATCGATGGGGCGGTGACGCGCTCGGTCCTGTCGCCGGTGCCGCAGCCGGTCTAACCGGCAGGGGCTTCCCCGTCAGGTCGTCCGCTGGGCGGCCTGCAGGAACGGGATGGTCGCCGCGGTGAGCCCGCCGTCGACGTAGAGGACCTGCCCGGTGATGTAGCGCGAGTCCTCGGAGGCGAAGAAGGACACCACATCGGCGATGTCCTCGGGGACCGCGCGGCGGCCCAGGGGCACCAGGGAGTTGAACCGCGCCTCGCGCTCGGGATCGGCCGACACCTGGGCCGTCCCCTCGGTACGCACGCCGCCGGGGGCGACGGCGTTGAACCGGACGCCCGAGTGCGCGAACTCCAGTGCGCACAGCTGGGTGAGCGACACCAGGGCGGCCTTGGACGGCGAGTAGGCGCCCGTCCCAGGGGTCGCCGCCTTCGCCGCCATGGAGGCGATGTTGACCACCGACCCGCCCGAGGCCGACAGCAGCGGCAGCAGCCGCTGGATGAGCAGCAGCGGCCCGAGCACGTTCACATCCATCACCCGGCGGAACTCCTCGGGGGCGATGTCGGCCAGCCTCGCGAAGGGGAAGATGCCGGCGTTGTTGACCAGGACCTGGAGCTCCTCCAGCGAGGCGGCCAGGTCACCGACCGCCGCCGGGTCGGTGACGTCGCATGTGACGGCCCGCCCGCCGATCTCGCCCGCCGTCTTCTCGGCGGAGGCGGCATCGACGTCGAGCGCGACGACCGCGAAGCCGTCGGCCGCCAGCCTGCGTGCAATCGCCCGGCCTATGCCGCGCCCCGCACCGGTCACCAGCGCAGTTGCCACTGATCTGCATCCTCTCTGCCGCACGCCCGGAGCCGGGGGTCTCCGCGGCCCCCCGCCAGCCGGTCACGGCGCTCATGCCTCGACGTTATTTGTCGAAGGATAAAATATTGTAATTTAGACTTTTTGGGTCGTCCATAGCCCGATCCGCTCGCCCGACAGGACGGCCTCAGGCGAGGGCGCCGCTTGCCCTCAGACCGGAGATCTCGCCGGCCGAAAAGCCCCAGGAGCGCAGCGCCTCCTCGGCGCCGTCGTCAGGGCGGGCCGACGGGGGCGCGGCGGGCGTGCGGGAAAACGCGGTGCGGGTGCCGGCTGGAGGACGCCGTCGACCTCCACGAAGCCCTGGCGGGCGACCGCGTGGGGGTGCCGGGTGGCCTCCTCGGGCGTCAGCACGGGGGTCACGCAGGCGTCGGTGCCGGCGAAGGCCTTCTCCCACTCGTCCCTGGTGCGGCTCCGGAAGGCCTCGGCCAGCCGGGCGCGCAGCTCCGGCCAGCGGGACCGGTCGTACTGCGGGGGCAGGTCGGCGGGGTCCAGGCCCAGCCCGTCCAGCAACTGGGCGTAGAACCGGCGTTCCAGGGCGCCGACGCTCACATGGCGGCCGTCGGCGGTCTCGTAGGTGTCATAGAACGGCGCGCCGCCGTCGAGCAGGTTGGTGCCGCGCTCGGCGGACCACTCGCCGGAGGCCATCACTCCGTGCAGGAAGGCGGTCAGCAGAGCCGCGCCGTCCACCATCGCGGCGTCCACCACCTGCCCGGTGCCGGACCGGTCGCGCTCATAGAGAGCGGCGACGATACCGAAGGCCAGCAGCATTCCCCCGCCGCCGAAGTCGCCGACCAGGTTCAGCGGGGGCACCG
The DNA here is from genome assembly GCF_030269545.1 of Actinomadura sp. NBRC 104425. Lineage (GTDB taxonomy): Bacteria > Actinomycetota > Actinomycetes > Streptosporangiales > Streptosporangiaceae > Spirillospora > Spirillospora keratinilytica. Next base: position 39,492 of record NZ_BSTN01000034.1, read on the forward strand.
GCCGCCGGCCTTTGCGCCCAATGGGTTCGAGCGCCCCCGCCACCGAGATGTAGTTGATGTCGTGCCCGGCCCGGTCGGCCAGGGGGCCGGTCTGCCCCCAGCCGGTCATCCGGCCGTAGATCAGCCTGGGGTTGACGGCATGGCAGTCCTGCGGGCCGATGCCCAGCCGTTCGGCGACCCCGGGCCGAAAGCCCTCCACCAGCACGTCGGCCTGGGCGGCGAGCCTGCGGACCACCTGGACCCCCTGCGCGGACTTCAGATCGACTTCGACCGTCCGGCGGCCCCGGGCCAGCGGGTCGACCCGTCGCCGCTCGTCGGGACGGCGCCGGGAGGCCCGGCCGACGCGCAGCACCTCGGCGCCGAGGTCCCCCAACAGCATGCAGGCGAACGGCGCCGGGGCGGCGCTGGCGATCTCCACGACCCGCACGCCCTGCAGGGGGCCGCCCATCAGGCCGCCTCCGTCCGGGCCGGGCGATCGGCGCGGGGCGTTCGGTGCAGCATGTCAGCCTCCGATTTTTTGATTCATGAAATAAATATGACTAGACAAAAATGAGGTGATGACGGGACGCCGTCCCGGCGTTCACCGGGACGGTGCCGATGACGGCGACCGTGGGGTCAGACGGCCAAGTGCCGCATCATGCGCAGCCGCAGTTCGCGTCCGCCGGCGTCCTCGGGATGGGCGCGGAGCCAGGTCGCCAGCCGCCCGGCGACCTCGGTCAGCACGGCCGCATGCCGGGCGTGGACGGCGTTCAGTGCCGCGAGCTCCTCGGGAACCGGCTCGCCGGGCCCGGCCAGCTGGGGCAGCAGATCCGCAAACGCCCGCCGCCGGGCAGGGTCGGCCTCGATCCAGGTGCGCGCGTCGGCCAGCAGGCCGCGCAGCGCCTGGTCCCGACGGCGCAGCCGCAGCGCGGCGTCGTCCCAGTCGATCTGCGCGAGCACGGCGCGCACCTCGCGCAGCCGCTGGCGCGCGTACTCCGAGCCGACCTCGGGTTCGACGACATCGCGCAGGATCCGGCGGATTCCGGCGATGGTCTCGGCCGGGGTGGGTCGCACGGTCACCCTCCTTCCGCGGCCAGGATCCCGGCCAGCACCTGCCGGATCACGGTGTCGGCAGGGGCGGCGGGACGGTCGGTGCCGCCTTGGCAGAAATTGCGGACGCCGGCCAGCGCGATGACCGCCAGCCGGAAGGTGGACAAAATCTGCCAGAACCGCAGTGCGGCCGGATCGACCCGGATGCCGGTCAGCTCGGTGTAGCGGCGCAAAAAGTCCTCCGCGTCCCAGCGGCCCGGGATGAAGTGCTCGCGGGCGTACAGCGGGGCGGTGTACCAGCCCAGGTCGTCGAGCGGGTCACCGAGATGGGCCAGCTCCCAGTCCAGCAGCACCCCCAGGGCGCCGTCCTGGACCAGGACGTTGGCGGGACGGAAGTCGCCGTGCACCAGCACGGTCCGCTCCGGAGGGCCGGGCAGGTTGTCGCGCAGCCAGTCGGCGGCGATCCGCAGGGCGGGCTGAGGTTCCAGCTCCTGAGCCTCCAACTCGCGTTCCCAGCGGGTCAGCTCGTGCTCGGCCGGGTTCGGCCCCGGGTCCTTCAGGTCCGCGCGCAACCCGCCGGCATCGACATCGATGCGGTGCAGCTCGGCCAGCGTCTGGCACAGCCGTTCGGCCAGTGCGGCCTGCCGCTCGGGGCCCAGTCCGAGGGGGTCGGCCGGGCGCAGCACCGCCCGGTGCGCCTCCCCCTCGTACCTGGTGACGATCATGGTGGGGCGCAGCAGGTACTCGCCGGTGTCGTCGAGCCAGTGCACCCGCGGTGCCGGGACGGGGGTGTCCGCCAGGCGCCGCAGCAGCCGGAACTCCCGCTCGCGGTGGGTGTCCACCACGGCCGCCGGCGGGTCGCGGCGCATCAGCAGCCGGTGCCTGACCGGCCGGCCGTCGACGTTCCACACCGCATCGAACGGCCAGTTCTCCCGCGAACTGCCGGTGCCCGAGCGGCGCAGCCCGAAGACCTGCGGCGCGGCCCCCTCGGGCAGTTGCCGGCTCAGGAAGTCGCGCAGGGCGGCGGCGATCTCCTCCACGCCCGGCTCGGCGGCGGTCGCGGTGCTCATCGCCCACCGTCCCGCGAGGCGGGCTGCGGCGGGATGGCCTCCTGATAGCGGGGGTAGCCCGGCAGCACCATGTACTCCATCACCCCGTAGCCGACCCGGCCCTCGTGGTGGACCTCGACCAGGTGGTCGCTGCCGGCCTTGGCGTAGCGGTAGAACTGGTCGCGGTCGGTCAGGTCCCACACCTCGTGCTCCAGGCTGTCCTCGCCCTTCCAGTGGCCCTGGTACCAGCCGTTCCAGCCCTCGTAGCCGCCGCCCCTCAGGTGGGCGCGGCCGGGGTGGGCGATCAGGTCGAACTCCATGCGCCTGCCGCTGTCGAGGACCAGCGCGATCCGGCCGCCCTCCAGCGTGGGTGCCGGGGCTCCGGCGACCCAGCGCAGGTCGTGCTCGACACCGACGATCATGTCGTCCTCGGCCTGGGCGCCGTGCGGACGGCAGATGCTCGCCGACAGGTGCAGCGGGCGGCCCGGCCTGGCCTCGTACAGGTAGAGGTGCACCCCGAAGTCGGGAAGCTGCAGGGGGCAGAACATGAGCATCCGCCACTCGGGGCGTTCGCCGGGGGGCGCTCCCTGGGCGCGGGGCAGCGGGCGAGTGCCCCAGGAGTGGTCGCGTTCGCTCCACCAGGTCTGCGGGTCGAGGGTGAACTCCCGTCCCGGCGCGACGAGGGTGCCGGACGCCCTCCCCAGCTGCACGTAGCGGATCGCATCGTAGGTGACGCGGGTCCGGCTCACCTGGAAGTGCCGTCCCTCCAGGACGGGTTCCAGCCCGCTGGTCCAGGTGAGGTCGAAGGCCAGGCCGGAGGGGTTCTCCTCAAGGATGAACCGCAGCTTGCGGAAGGGCTTGACGATCTCGACCCGCAGCGGGCCGACGTGCATGCGGTCGTTGTGGGGGGCCAAGGCGCGGGCGAGCCGCAGGTTGTGCTGGCGTCCGCCGGTGGACAGGACGGCGAAGCCCTCCTGCACGTCCTGGTTGGGGTACTTGCCCAGCCCCAGGGTGAGCACGGTGTCCTTGCCGGCCGTGTCCTGGATGCTGACCCAGTAGCGCTCCCGCCAGCTGGGGTCGCTGGAGCCCACCATCGCGTGGGGGTAGGCGACTTGGTGGTTGAAGTACTCGTCCGGAGGGCTCAGTCGCACCATCGTCATCCTCGTGCCGCCGGGTCCGCGTCGGTGAACGTCGCACGCAGCGTCTTCTTGTCGATCTTCTCCCCCGCCAGCGTCGGCAGCCGCTCGGCCTGGATCCGCCAGCGGGTCGGGATCTCGAAGTAGGCGAGCCTGCCGGTCAGGTACCCGCGCAGGCCGGCCGCGGTGGGTGCGGCGCCGTCCCGGTGCACCACCACGGCGGCCAGCTCTTCGCCCAGGTCGGGGTGGGGCAGGCCGAAGACGGCGACCTCGACGACGTCCGGGTGCCCGGCCAGCGCGGTCTCCACGTGCGCGCAGGCGATGTTCTCGCCGCCGCGGATGACGATGTCCTTGCTGCGGCCGTCCAGGAACAGGTAGCCGTCGGAGTCGAGGTGCCCGACGTCGCCGGTGTGCAGCCAGCCGTCGGAGTCGACGGTCCCATCGTCGAGGCCCAGGTAGCCGAGCATGACCGTGGGGCTGCGGACCAGGATCTCCCCGCTGCCGTGCTCGTCGGGGTCGGCGATCCGCAGCTCGACCACCGGATAGGGCCGGCCGACCGTGCCGGGGCGCTGGGCCAGGTCGCGGTTGCCGGCGACGGTGAGGAAGCCGCCGGACTCGCTCATGCCCCAGGTGTTGCCCAGCCCGCGCCGCTCCAGCCGGGGCAGCCGGCGCACCATCGCCTCCAGCAGGCTGGGCGGGACGGGCGCCCCGCCCAGCGGCCAGGACCGCAGGCTGGACAGGTCGTAGGAGTCGAAGTCGGGGTGTTCCAGCACCCGGATGGCCATGGTCGGCACGCCGCCGAAGGTCTGCACCCGCTCGGTCTCGATCAGCCGCAGCACCTCCCCGGCGTCGAAACGGCCCTCGGTGAGCACCACCTTGCCGCCGATGATCAGATTGGTGATCAGGTTCGACACGCCGCCGATGTGGAACAGCGGGGTGCACACCAGCGCGACCGGCGCGGGGGCGCTCTCGTCCAGGTTCACCGGCAGCCGCCCGGAGCGGGACAGCAGGTTGTGCTGGTTGGCGATCACCGAGCGGTGCGACAGCACCACGCCCTTGGGCGCGCCCGTGCTGCCGGAGGTGAAGATGACCAGCGCCGGGGCGTCCTCGTCGGGCCTGGGGAAGTCCGCCAGGACGGCCTGCAGATCCGCCTCGGAGGCGGTGTCGAAGGCGAAGGCCAGCTCGGCGGGCGCCATGGCGTCGGTGATGCCGTGCGCGGCGGGGGCGGGCAGGTCGGTGATGACCAGGGCGGGCCGGGTCAGCTTCAGCCCGTGGGCGATCTCGCCGTCGCTCCACCAGCGGTTGCCCAGCGTCGGCACCGCCCCGGCACGCCAGGCGGCCAGCAGCGCCAGCACCCAGTCGGGGCTGTTGTAGGCCAGGATCATCACATGGTCGCCGGGCCGGACGCCGCGGGCGGTCAGCGCGTCGGCGGCCGGGCCGATGGCGCGCAGGAAGGCGGAAAAAGAGATCCGGCGGCGGCCCTGGACGAGGAAGGTGCGCTCGGCCCAGCGCGGCAGCCCGGCCAGCATCTCGCCCAGCGACGTGGGCCGTGGCCGGTACACCCTGCCGGGGTGACCGGCGTAGCGGGTCTCGGCGACCTCGGTGCCCCAGATCTCGGTGAGCGGCGGCAGCTTGGCTCGGGAGGTGTTCATCGGCCGCTCCACTTGCCGGGACGCTTCTCGGTGAACGCGGCGACGGCCTCCCGCAGGTCCGCGGTGCCGGCGGTGATGGCCTCCAGGTAGAAGGCGGTATCGAAGGCCTCGTCGATGCGGGCGGCCAGCACCTTGTTGAGGGCCCGCTTGGTCAGCTGCACGGCCACCGGGGGCAGGGCGGCCACCCGTTCGGCCAGTTCCAGCGCCGTCGTGCGCACCTGCCCGGCGTCGTCGACCAGTTCGGTGACCAGGCCGAACCGGTGGGCGTCCTCGGCCAACAGCGGGTCGCCCCACAGCAGGTGCCGCTTGGCGAGCACCATCGGCAGCGCGGCGGGCCAGGTGACGCACCCGCCGTCGCCGGCGACCAGGCCGAAGTGCACGTGCGGGTCGCAGATGCGCACGCCGGGGGTGGAGACGACCGCGTCGGCGGTGAGCACCAGGCTGGTGGCGACCCCGAAGACATGCCCATGCACGGCGGCCACCAGGGGCTTGGGGAAGTCGGCGAAGGTGCGGAACAGCCGGCGGCCGTCGTCGACCTGGGCCAGTAGGACCTGCAGGTCGGCGTTGGCGGCCAGCATGGTGTCGGTGTCGCCGCCCGCGGAGAAGTGCCTGCCCTCGGCGGAGAACACCACGGCGCGGATCTGCATGTCGGCGGCCAACTCCTCCAGCGCCCCGCCGAGCTCGGCGAACATCACCTCGTCGAACCTGTTGTGGAGGTCGGGCCGGGCGAGGCGGAGCTCGCCGACAGGGCCGTTCCTGATCAACTCCAGTGCCTGGTAGCGCGTCATCGCGTCGCGAAGCCCTTCGATGCCTCCGCTTCGGGGGCGGATACCTGCTGACCGAAATATTCCGGAGCCACCATAGACGGTTGTGAGCTAGATAGTCTAGAGCTAGACTTCATTCGGGAATCGCAGTATGGCGCCACCTTGCGGCCGTGTGCGGCCCTCAGGCGGCGCCGGGGGCCCGGCGACCACGCCGGACCGGCGCCCTGCGACGGTCGTTCGGCCCCGGCCGGAGAGCACACCCCGCCCGGTCTCCCGACACCATGACCACCCAGGTCTATCACGGGACGCTCCGGACAGCCAGGACCGGCCGCCGGCTCCGGCGGCGCCGGGCGCCCAGGCCGATCGGGCCGGCCTTCCCAGAGCCGCGCGGGAGGACGACCGGCACTCCGTTCGGAACACGGAGCACAGCCCTCCGCATCCCTAAACTCTAATGCTAGATTATTTATTCAGCGACAAACTGTTCGCATCCGGAAGGGGATGGGCGTGCCCGACGAACCACAGCGGCAGATTCCCGAGCTCGACGACTTCCGCGCCGAGGCCACGGCGTTCCTTGACCGGGTGGCGCGCCCGCGCCGCGGCGGCGGGACGGCACCGGCCTGGGGCGAGGGCGATGACCGCGTGAGCCTGTTCCGCGGCGCCACGGAGGAAGAGGTCCAGGCGGCCCGGGAGTGGCGGCGGACCGTTTTCGACGCCGGGTTCGGCTGGATCACCGGCCCGGTGGAACTGGGCGGGCGGGGGCTGCCCGCCCGCTACGAACGCGCCTACCTGCAGATCGAGCGCGGCTATGAGACGCCGTCCCGCTCGCCGCTGGGCGTGAGCCTGGGCATGGTGGGCCCCACCCTGCAGCACTTCGGCTCGCCCGAGGCGGTCAAGCGGTGGCTGCGCGCGATCTACCGCGGGGACTCGGTCGGCTGCCAGCTGTTCAGCGAGCCGGACGCCGGCTCCGACCTGGCGGCCGTGTCCACCCGGGCCACCCGGCGCGGGGACGAGTGGGTGATCAATGGCCAGAAGGTGTGGACCTCCGGGGCGCACTTCTCCGACGTGGGCCTGCTGCTGGCCCGCACCTCGCCGGCGCCGCGGCACCGGAACCTGACCGCGTTCGTGATCGACATGCACGCGCCCGGCGTCGAGGTGCGCCCTCTGCGGCAGATGACCGGCGGCGCCGACTTCAACGAGGTGTTCCTCAACGACGTGGTGGTGCCCGACGCCTACCGGCTGGGCGAGGTGGACGGCGGGTGGAAGGTGGCGCTGGCCACCCTGATGCACGAGCGCGGCGCGATCGGCGGCGCGGCGGGCGGCGGCAACGGCCTGTTCCGGATGGAACGCCTGGTGGCCATGCTGCACCATCTCGGCCGGTCCACCGACCCGCAGGTGCGGCAGGCCTACGCCCGGGTGCACGCCGGCGTCGCCGCGGCGAAGGCGATGCGGGAGCGGGCCGAGGCCGCGGCACGGGCCGGCGGGCCCCCCGGCTCGGAGATGTCGCTGTCGAAGCTGGCGCTGACGGAGAACCTGGCCGCCCTCGCCCACCTGGTCGGGCTCGCGCTGGGCCCGAAACTGCTGGCCGACACCGGCGAGTGGGGCACGTTCGCCTGGTCGGAGTTCGTCCTGGGCGTCCCCGGCTTCCGTCTGGGCGGCGGCACCGACGAGATCCAGCGCAACATCATCGCCGAACGGGTCCTGGGCCTGCCCAAGGAACCGGCCGCCGCGCCGAACCGTTCTTCCACCTCTTGAATGATCCGGATGCAAGGACCCGCCGCCCTGCCCGCTGTCACACCGCAAGCACGGTGGGCAGGGCGGTGGGCGTTCTGCGCGGGTGAGCACGAGCGCGGCGTTGCTCACCGGACGGCGGCGCTGATGCGCCTCGCGCACGAGCCCCGGACGCCGCCACAGCCCGCACGGCATTGCGCCGCCCTGCCGGCGCGTCGCGGGAGGCACGCGAACGGTGACGGCAGGGCGGTCGGCAGGCGGCGGCGCGGCACCGCCCGTGGATACCGCGCCGCCGAGCTCAGGTGAGGGCGGCGGCCAACTCCCGCCAGCCCTGCCGGGGCAGGCCCACATCCCCGGTCACCACGTGCAGGGCCACCTGGTCGGCGCCTGCGTCGTGGTGCGCACGGGCGCGGCGGGCGACGGCTTCGGGCGTCCCCCAGGCGACCAGTGCATCGACCAGCCGGTCGCTTCCGCCGTCGGTGAGGTCGTCGGCGTCGAACCCCATCTTCACCAGGTTGCCCACATAGTTGGGCAGGGTCAGGTAGATGGCCAGATGGGCGCGCGCCGTCGCCCGTGCGGAGACGGGATCGGCATCGAGCACGACCTTCTGCTCGGGCACCAGCAGCGGGCCCCGGCCCAGGCGCTCGCGGTGCCACCGGGTGCGCTCGGGGGTGACCATGTAGGTCAGCGCACCCGCGGAGCGGTCGGCGGCCAGGCTGACCATCTTCGGGCCGTTGGCCCCGATCATGCGGCGGTCGGCGGGCACCGGACCGTCCGCGACGTCCAGGCCGTCGAGGTAGTCCCGCATCTTGGCGTACGGCCGGGCGTAGTGCCCGCCGGAACGTTCTACCAACGGTGCGTGGCTCACCCCGACCCCGAGGGTGAACCGGCCGGGATGGGCGGTGTCGATGCGGTGGAAACCGGCGGCGGCGGCAGCGGCGTCCAGGTCCCAGACGCTGAGTACCGCGGTCCCGACATGCAGCGATCGCGATGCCGCCAGGGCCGCCGACGACGGCGTCGAGGCGGCCGCGGCAGTCGGCGATCCAGACCGCGCCGAACCCGAGTTCTTCGAGTTCGGCCACGGCCTCGTCGCCGTCGGGCGCGCTGAGCCGGGCGTGGCTGGTGTAGACGCTCCAGGGCGCCGGCTTGGCTTTCATAGAACGGGTCGTTTTCCTCTCAGGCGGTGCGCACGCCGCCCGCGGGCGGCGCCATGGCGTCGGCCGGGCCGGTCATTTCGCGGCCGGCTCGGTCGCGGAGCGGTCCGTGGCCTTGCCGGCCAGCGCGTCGCGGGCCGCCTGGAACACCGCCGCGGGCGAGCCGTCCACCCCGGGCACCAAGGCGCGGGCCCACGACAGCAGGGCGGCCAGCGCGGGGTTGTCGGCCTCGGTGCACGGCGCCAGCGGCAGGGCCCCCTCGAACACCTCCCCGGTCGTGCCGTCGACGGTCACCTGGCGTCCGGCCAGCGCGGCCAGCTCGCCCTGGCCGCAGCCGACGACGCAGGGCGTGCCGAGCTCCCGGCTGACCACCGCGGCGTGCGAGGTGGAGCCGCCGATCTCGGTCAGGATCGCCGAGGAGACGATCATGCCGGACACATCGTCGGGGTCGGTCGTGGGACGGGCCAGCACCACCTCGACACCGGAGTCGGCCAGTTCCTCGGCCTCCTCCACCTCCAGCACCACACGCCCGATCCCCACTCCAGGGCAGGCGGGCTCGCCGCGGGCCACCAGGGTCGCCGACGCCTTCGCCTCCGGGGCCACCCGGGGCCGGCACACCGCAGCCACCTGTTCGGAGGTGACGCGGGACAGCGCGACCTCGGCGGTGAGCAGGCCGTCGGCGTGCAGCGCGACGGCCAACCGGACGGCCGCGTCGGGAGAGCGCTTGGCGGGCCGGGCCTGCAGCAGCCACAGCTTGCCCGACTCCACCGTGAACTCGATGTCCTGGACGTCCTTGCCGACCTCCTCCAGCCGGGCGGCCGCCGCCAGCAGCTCGCGGTGCACCTGGGGCTGTTGCTCGGCCAGCGCCGACAGCGGCAGCGGGTCGTGCCTGCCGGACACCACGTCCTCGCCCTGGCCCCGGGGCAGCCACTCCCCGTAGGGGTCGGACTCGCCGGTCAGCGGGTTGCGGGTGAACAGCACGCCGGTGCCCGAAAAATCGTCCAGGTTGCCGAAGACCATGGCCTGCACGGTGACCGAGGTGCCTCCGTCGTCGCCGATGCCGTGGTGGCGGCGGTAGGCGACCGCGCGCGGCGACCGCCAGGACCGGAACACCGCGCCGATCGCCGCGATCAGCTGCTCCCACGGATCCGGGGGCGCGGCCTGCCCGACCACGCTTTCGAACTGCTCGGTGAAGCGGCGGTGGGTGCCGGATGCGTAGCCGGCGTCCTGGGTCTGGGTCCGCAGGGCGGCCTCGACCTCGTCGTTGATGCCGAGGTTGAGGATGGTGTCCATCATGCCGGGCATACTGCGCGCGGCTCCGGACCGCACCGAGACCAGAAGTGGGCGCTCGGTGTCACCGAACCGCCGGCCGGTGCGCTCCTCCAGCGTGTGCACCGCCCGACGCACCTGGGCCAGCAGGTCCTCACCGAGTCTCTCCCCGGCGGCGAAGAAACGCGCGCACTCGTCGGTGGTCAGCACGAACGCCGGCGGTACCGGCAGGCCGAGCCGGTGCATCCGGTTCAGGCTATGGGCCTTGCCCCCCACGACCTCCCGGTTGAGGTCGTCGTGCTCGCCCATCCACAACAGGGCCATCGTCGAACTCCTCCCGCCTCAGACCGCGCGCCCGGCCGCGGCCTCCTCTGCCCGGCTCAGCCCGAGCAGGCCGATGAGCTCCTCGTGCAGCTCGAACCAGACCGTGTGGTAGCTGTCGGCGATCGGACGGGCCACGAACGAGTGGTCGCCCTGCTCAAGCCGCTCGACCGCGTGGTCGAGCCGGCTCTGGTAGGAGCGCAGCCGGGGGACGAACTCCACCATCCGCGCCAGCAGTTCGGCGAAACGCCCGTGCAGCGCCACCAGCCGGTCCACGACCTGCTGGTCATAGTCCGGGTCGGTGTGGTCGTTGGGGGTCTGCCCGTCCTTGAGCTGCCAGCTGGTGACGATGCTCTTCAGCTCGGTGTTGACCTCGTCGAAGTCCCGGTAGCACTGGTCGAGGGCGGCCTGGTCGACGCCCTGGCGCTCCTGCCGCAGGAGTTCCGCCAGGCGCTCCCGCCCCTGAGGGGTGATCCGGAACGCGTTGCCCGCCTGCTTGGCCAGGCCGGCGTTCGCCAGCTCCGCCAGCCGCTCCCCCGCCTCCGACACACCGGTCATCGCACATGCAGCCGCGGCCTCGGCGGTGATCCGCCCCTTCAGCCGCATGGCCTGGAGCACGAGCAGCTCGGTCATGCCCAACCCCTGTACTTACTCCATAGGAAAATTGTCGAGCGCTAGAGTAATCTGGATTACACAGGGATGTCCATAGAGCAAACGGGAGATTTCCGGATGTCCTAGTTGAACAAGATCAACCGCCCTATACCCTGCCCCGCACACAGGAGCCGACCCCCGCCGACGGGCAGGTCTGAACCGGACATGGAACTCCATGCCCGGGATAACCATCTAGCACTCAACTATTCGCGAAATTGAGTCAGCTTATCAGTAACTCCCCATAGCATCCAAGAGGAACATGCATGCCCTGGGCGGAACACCGCGGCAGGGGCACGGATCCGTGCCCCTGCCGCGCGGCATCCGGTCCCGGGTCTTCAGGGCGCCGTCACAGCCCCGCGCAAACCGCCAGCCGCTCCCGGTGCCAGCCGGGGTCGCCCAGGAACAGTTCCGAGGCCTTGGCCCTGCGGTAGTACAGATGGCAGTCGTGCTCCCAGGTGAACCCGATACCGCCATGGACGTGCAGCGACTCCTCGGCCGCGTACATGAACGCCTCCGAGCACACCGACTTGGCCAGGCTCGCGGCCGCGGCCAGCCGCCGGGCGTTCTCCTCCCCCGGAGCCGCCAGGTACTCGTCGGCGGCGGCGACGGCGATGGACGCCGCCGAGCGCGCCATCTCCACCTTCAGCAGCATGTCGACCAGCGTGTGCTTGATCGCCTGGAAGCTGCCGATCGGACGGTCGAACTGGATGCGCTGCTTGGCGTAGGCGACGGCCTCGTCCAGGCAACGCTGGGCGCCGCCGACCTGCTCGGCGGCCAGCAGCGCCAGAGCCACGTCCAGCGCGGGCCGCAGCACCGCCTCCGCGCCCGAGTCCGGGCCGATCGGCCTGCCCGGGGCCGCCTCCAGCGTGACGGTGCCCAAGGGCCTGGTCAGGTCCAGTGTGGTGGACGCCTGGCAGCGTAGCCCGGGGGCGTCTCGCTCGACGGCGAACAGGCCCAGGCCGGCGCCAGTTCGGGCCGGCACCAGCAGGATGTCGGTGCCGACCGCGTCCACGGCGAAGGAGGCGCTCCCGGACAGCCGCCAGCCGCCCCCGGCCGGCACGGCGGACACGGCCGCGGTCTCCACGTCCCACGATCCGTCGCCGTCACAGCAGGCCAACGTCGCGGTCGCGTTTCCGCCGGCGATACGGGCCAGCAGTTCCCCGGCGAGGGCGTCCCCGTCGCTGAGCAGCAGGGCCGGCGTGGCCAGCGCCACGGTGGACAGGAACGGCACCGGAGCCAGGAAGCGGCCCAGTTCCTCGGCCACCACCGCAAGGTCGGCCAGGCGCGCCCCCGCCCCGCCGTGTTCTTCAGGGACGATCAGCCCGGCCACGCCGACCTCGGCGCCCAGCAGATGCCACAGCTTGCCGTCGTACGGCTCGCTCGTGCCGGGCTCACCCACCAGATACGGCCGGGGCCCCTCCCCGCGCTCCAGGCAGCGCCGCACCGCCTCGCGCAGTTCCCGCCGTTCCACGCTCATCTCGGTCATGACGCGCTCCGGGCCCTGCGGGCTGCCGGCGACGGCCCGCCCTGGCGGCTCGGCAGCGCGACGACGGCGCTGCCCGGCATCACGTCATCGCCGCGCTGGTTGCGGGCGAAGGTCTGCACGTGCACCACGTGCTCGCCGTCGGCGTCGATCTCCTTGCCGGTCACCACACCGCCGAGTTCGATCACATCGGACAGGTACACGAAGCCGCGGTACTGGGCGGAGATGTGCTTGACCCAGCCGGAGTCGCCGATCCAGTGCGTCATCAGCTGAATCTGCCAGCACTGCCGCTGGAAGCCCACGTCATACTGATAGGGCACGCCCATGGCGTTGGCGGCGGCCTGGTTGTAGTGCACCGCGTAGATCGGCTCCTTGGCCCCCGTCTCCGGGTCGCGGAACGACCATGCGGGATGCGCGGCGTAGTCGGCGAGCGAGGCGGCGTGCGCCTTCAGCCGCGGGATCGGGGTGCCGCCGCCGGCGATGAAGGCCACCTCGTCGGTCAGCCCGATCGGCCCCTTGGTCAGCGTGTCCACCGGGTCGCCGACCGAGACGTCCTCCCACCAGCGAGGCTCGGCACCACGCGGTTTCTCCGCCAGCACCCGCTCCTCGATCTCGGCCAGCTCCTCCGGCGTCCACGGGTGCGGGACGGTCAGCGGCTTGCGCGTCTTGCTCTTGCCGCGTGCGCTGGCCCGCTCGTAGTTGACCACCTGCCAGCGGATTTCGGCGACCTTCTCGCCGTGCTGGTTGACGTAGGTGTTGGTGAAGTGGTCGGTGACCATCCGGCCGGCGAACTTGGAGGGCCTGGGCCCGGTGAACCCGTCGTAGCGGCACTTGGCGGTGATGGTGTCATACCAGTAGATCGGTGCGAGCATGTCCATGTCGGTGCACGAGTGGAACGCACCAAGGCCGGGCCAACCGAACTGGATGCCCGAAAAGCAGCCGATCACGAACGAGGGCGGCGCCACCGGCCCCCCGTAGTCGGAGCGCCGGCCGCGTTCGGCGTCGGTCCACAGCGGGTTGATGTCACCGATGCCGCCGGCGAACTTGGCCACCGCGATCCGCGTGGCCTCCTCGTTGTTGACCGAGTGGTCGATGCGCAGGTCGATGCCGACCTTGGCGCGCATCGAGGCGATCATCGCCTCGTCGATCACCGCCTCCGGCATGCGGGCCTCGGCGGTCCGTGCGCCGTCTGCGGGCCTGTCCTCAGAGGCCGTGGTGGTCACTTGGCCCCCTTGCCCGGGTTGGCCGTCCACTTCTGGCCCTGCGGGACCCCGGCGTCAGCGACCGCCTTCTCCAGGCCGGCGACCGTCCAGCGGCCCTCGGTCTGCAGCTTCCAGTCCGGGTCGCGCTCCCAGGGCCGGACCCGCTGCACCCGGCTGCCCCCGGCGATGAACACCTCACCGGTGATCTGGCAGGACGGGCCGGCCAGGTAGGCGACGAACGGGGAGACGTTGGCCGGATCCCAGCGGTCGAAGGCGCCCTCCTTGGCCGCCAGGGCGTCGCCGAAGGCGCCCTCGGTGAGCCGGGTGCGGGCCTGCGGCAGGATCGCGTTGACCCGCACTCCGTAGCGGCCGAGCTCCTTGGCGGCCACCTGGGTGAGCGAGGCCACCCCCGCCTTGGCCGCGGCGTAGTTGGCCTGCCCGGGGTTGCCGAACACGCCGGACTCGCTGGAGGTGTTGATCACCGAGGCGCTGACCTGCCGGCCGGCCTTGCTCTGCTCCCTCCAGTACCGGCCGGCCGCCCGCGTCACCAGGAAGGTGCCGCGCAGGTTCACCCGGACCACCAGGTCCCAGTCCTCGTCGCTGATGTTGACCAGCACCCGGTCGCGCAGGATGCCGGCGTTGTTGACCACGATGTCCAGACGGCCGAACTCGCTGAGGGCGGTGTCGATGATGCGCTGCGCGCCCACCGAGTCGGCCACGTCGTCGGTGTTGGCCACCGCCCTGCCGCCGGCGGCGCGGATCTCGGCCGCCACCTGCTCGGCCGGGGCGCTTTCGGCACCGGTGCCGTCCGGGGCGCCGCCCAGGTCGTTGACCACGACCGCGGCGCCTTCGGACGCCAGCAGCAGGGCATGTTCACGACCGATGCCTCGGCCGGCGCCCGTCACCACGGCGACCAACTGATCCAGACTTCCCATGCCTGCTCCCAGATGTCGTAGTGGATCGTTCACCGTCGGCCGGCCTCGTCCCTCGTCGCGACAGCCGCTTGGGCCGCCTCGTCACGTCTTGGTCACCACCGGTGCGAGACGGTGCCGTTCCGGTTCCAGCCGGCTCCGACCGACGAACCTTGCAGGGCAGTTTATTCGTGGTATAGATATTTGTCCACTAGACCTTCTGTCCGGCTTGGCCTCCGGACCGAGCAGCTGCGGCCTCTCGTTTTCCGGCTTCCTGTGGCGTCTTCAACCATGAAGGAGGCCCGCACCCTTCAAGTCCGGACATCGAGCGCGCCGTGACCTCCTGTAGGCCTTCGCAGGTAATGTCGCGGCCTAAAATGTTGATCTCACGGTTCACCGTGTCCGACGGCAACGAACGGGAGCGGTAATGGCAGCGAACAGGAAAAACGGCGCCGACAACGGCACGCCGCCGGCGGACCCGGTGGACTGGGCACGCCACTTCTGGCGGCGGCATCAGCTCGGCGGTTCGGAGGACGCGTTCATCGCCATGAGCTCGGTGCTGCGCTTCCAACGGCTCCTGGTCGACGCGGTCGAGAAGGAGCTGCGCAAGCACGAGCTGAACATCACGGACTACATGTTCCTGATGACCCTGCAGCTGAGCGAGACGGGCACCCGGCTGATCAGCCATCTGGCCCGCAGCCTGCTCGTCCACGCCACCACCGCCACGCTGGCGACCGACCGGCTGGAGGGCCGCAAGCTCATCGCGCGCAGCCCGCACCCGACGGACCGGCGCGCCACGATGGTCACCATCACCAAGGCCGGCCGAGAGCTGGCCACCGCGGCCACCGAGTCCCTGCGCGGCATCAACTTCGGGTTCTACGGCAACACCGAGGAGGACCAGCGGGAGCTCACCGAGATCCTGGCGCGCATGCGCCGTATCGTCGGCGACGCCGATACCCCCATCAAGACCCCGCGGTCCTGAGACCGGCGCGCCCGTCGCGGCCCGTTCCGCAGTCCTGCGGCGGGCCGGGCCGGTTCGGGTGCGCCCGCCGGGCACCGGCCTCGGGCCGGAGCGCCGCGGGTCGTCACCGTCGCCGGACCGGCCCGGCCGTCAGATCCGCTCGATGACGGTGGCGGTGCCCATGCCGCCGCCGGTGCACATCGTCACCAGCGCGGTGCCCAGGTCACGGCGCTCCAGTTCGTCCAGAGCGATCTGCAGCAACATCGGCCCGGTGGCGCCGATGGGATGGCCGAGCGCGATGGCGCCGCCGTTGACGTTGACCCTGTCCGCATCGATGCCGAGGTCGGCGATGACCTTGAGCGGGATCGCGGCGAACGCCTCATTGATCTCCCACAGGTCGATGTCCCCCACCGTCATGCCGGCCTGCTTGAGGGCGGCCCGCGAGGCCGGGGTCGGCGCGGTCAGCATGATCACCGGATCGGCACCCGCGACCGTGGCGGCCCGGATCCGGGCCCGGGGCCGCAGCCCATGGGCCCGCGCGTAGTCGGGCGAGGCCAGCAGCAGCGCGCTCGCGCCGTCGACCACGCCCGAGGAGTTCCCGGCGTGATGCACGTGCCGGACCTCGGTGATCTCCGGATAGCGCCGGACGCACTGCTCGTCCCACGACAGCCCCTCCGGCTCGCGGACCTTGGCGCCCGCCCTGGCGAACGCCGGCTCCAGCGCGGCGAGGGACTCCAGGGTGGTCTGCGGGCGGGGGTGCTCGTCGTGGTCGAGCAGGACCTTGCCGTCCTGGTCACAGATCGCGACGATGCTGCGCTCGAACCTGCCCTCGGCGATGGCCTCGGCCGCGCGCTGCTGGCTGCGCAGCGCGAAGGCGTCCACGTCGGCGCGGGTGAAACCCTCGATCGTGGCGATGAGATCGGCCGCGATGCCCTGCGGGACGAGCGGGTAGGCCGCGCGCAGCGCGGGGTTGCCGCCGTCGAGCAGTGGGCCGCCGCGCCGCGGCTGGTAGCGCGACATCGACTCCACGCCGCCGGCCACGACGAGCCGCTGCCATCCGGCGGCCACCTGGGCCGCGGCGAACGTCACGGCCTGCTGGCCGGAGCCGCAGAACCGGTTGAGGCTCACCCCGGGGATTTCGACCGGCCAGCCGGCGGCCAGCACGGCGAGCCGGGCGATGTCATCGCCGTGGTCGTCCCGCTGGTCGCCGTTACCGACGACGACATCGTCCACATCACCGAGGGTGATGCCGGTCCGCTCGGCCAGCGCGCGCAGCACCTGCGCCAGCAGCTCCTGGGGGTGCACGCCGTGCAGGGCGCCAGACGGCTTCCCCTTGCCGCGCGGGCTGCGCACCCCGTCGATGATCCATGCCTCGGACACGCCACTCCTCACAGTCGCCAACGATAGATACTCTAGTAATATACTGTCCATGAATCGAGTGTTTGTCGGGTGGCCGCACCCGGCGGACACCAACCACTGCAGATCGGAAGGGCGAGGATGCCGCAACAGATTCCGGTCGTCGACTACCTGGAACTCGGCGACCGACCCCACCTGCGGGCCCGGGAGTGCACCGCGTGCGGTGCCCTGTACTTCGATCGCCGCAACGCGTGCGCCAAGTGCTTCGGGACCGAGTTCACCGCCCGGGCGCTGTCGAACCACGGCCGGCTGCGCGCCTTCACCTTCGTGCACCGGGTGAAGAGGCCCTTCGTGTCGGCGATCGTCGAACTGGACGGTGGCGGCGTGGTGAAGGCCAACCTGCTGGGCGTCGAAGATCCCGAGCAGATCACCCCCCGGCTGCCGGTGGTACTGGAGACCTATGCCGTGGGCACCGACGACGAGGGCACCGAGGCGATCGCTTTCGGCTACCGCCCGCAGGGAGGCGAGAAGTGAGCAGCGGCGACGTGTGGATCATCGGCGCGGCGATGACGCCCTTCGGCCGTTTCGCTGACAAGGACCTGCTCGACCTGGCCAGCGAGGCCGCCATGGGCGCGCTCGCGGACGCCGACACCAGCATGGCCGACATCGGGATCCTGGCGATGGGCAACGTCTATGAGGCCAACTCCCACAACGGCCAGCGGCTGCAAAAGCAGATCGGCCAGACCGGCATCCCGGTCTACAACGTGGTCAACGCCTGCGCCACCGGCGCCACCGCGGTGCGCGTGGTGATGATGTCCATCGCCGCCGGGGAGTGCGACAGCGGCCTGGCCGTCGGCGTGGAGAAGATGGGCAAGATGGGCATGCTCGGCGGCGCCGCCAAGCCCCGCCCGGACAAGAAGGTCTACCAGCCCAAGGGCCGCTACGGCTCGGTGCTCAAGACCGAGGGCGTGCTGGGCACCGGGCTCATGCCCGGGGTGTTCGCCATGGCCGGCATGGAGTACGCGCTGGAGCACGGCGTGACCGCCACCCACTTCGCCAAGGTGGCGCAGAAGAACCACGCCCACTCCACGCTCAACCCGCTGGCCCAGTACCAGAAGGAGTTCTCCCTGGAGGAGATCCTCTCCGCCGAGATGATCTCCTACCCCAACACCCTGCCGATGTGCTGCCCCACCGGTGATGGGGCGGCCGCCGTGGTGCTGGTCTCCGACGCCAAGCTGAAGACCCTCGACCCCGATGTGCGGCGGCGGGCGGTCAAGATCTCCGCCTCGGTGATGACCTCCGACCCCTGGAGCAAGTCCGGCCAGGTCCAGCCCGACGTCAACACCCTGACCCGGCAGGCCGCCGACATGGCTTACGAGAAGGCCGGCATCGGCCCGCAGGACCTGGACCTGGTGGAGCTGCACGACTGCTTCGCCACCGCCGAGCTGCTGCACTACGACAACCTGCGGCTGTGCCCGCCGGGCGGTGCCGGCGACTTCATCGACTCCGGCGCCCCCTGGCGCGACGGGAGCATTCCGGTCAACGTCTCCGGCGGCCTGCTGTCCAAGGGGCACCCGCTGGGCGCCACCGGCGTCGCAAACATCTACGAGGTCGTCACCCATCTGCGCGGCGAGGCCGGCGCCCGCCAGATCCCCGGCGCCAAGGTCGGCCTGACCCACGTCATCGGGCTCGCCTCGGCCTGCGCCGTCCACATCCTGGAAGCGGGCGTGCGCCGATGACGGTCGATCCCGAGGTCCGTGCCGTGCTCACCGGCGGCAAGCCGTCGGTGCCTGCCGTCCTGGAGCGGTTCCAGGCCTGGCTCGCCGAGCACGCCGACCGGCTGGAACGCTTCCGTGAACTGCCCACCGAGCCCGACCGCATGGTCGGCACGCTGATGGAGCTGCAGCGGCTGCTGTATGAGGCCGGCTGGATCCGGCTGGGCTGGCCCGAGGAGGTCGGCGGGCTGGGCGGGGCCGTGGCGGTGCGGGGCGTGGTGAGCGAGGAGCTCGCCGCGGCCGGATACCCGCCGCCTTTCTCCTTCGCCACCCAGGAGGTCCTCGGCCCGGCCGTTGCGCGCTTCGCCCCTCCGCAGCTGGCGGCGCAGGTGCTGCCGCGGCTGCTGCGCGGGGAGGAGACCTGGTGCCAGGGCTTCTCCGAGCCGGATGCGGGCAGCGACCTGGGCTCGCTGCGGATGCGCGCGGTGGACGAGGGCGACCACTGGCGGGTCAACGGCGAGAAGGTGTGGACCAGCTGGGCCCAGTACGCCGACCGGTGCCTGCTGCTGGCCCGCACCGGCACGCCCGAGTCGGCGCACCGCGGGATCACCGCGATGTTCGTGGACATGAACACCCCCGGCATCACCGTCCGCCCGCTGGTGGCCATGACCGGCGAGGCCGACTTCTGCAGCCTGTTCTTCGACGACGTACTGGTGCCCAAGGACCGCACGCTGGGCGAGGTCGGCGGCGGCTGGGCGGTCGCGATGTTCGTCCTCAGCTGTGAGCGCGGCGTCGCGGCCTGGCAGCGGCAGGCCTGGATGCGCTGGCGCCTGGAACGGCTGGTCGCCGAGGCGCCCGAGCTGGCCGACGCCCGGGCGGGCGAGGCGTTCGAGCTGGTGCACGCCCTGCGTCTGCTGTCCCGGCGGACCCTGCGGTCGCTGTCGGACGGCCGCTCGCTGGGAGTGCTGCCGTCCTTCGACAAGCTGCTGATGTCCACCGCCGAGAAGTACCTGTTCGACGCCGCATTGGAGGCGCTGCCGAACACGCTGCTGTTCGGCGCGGACGGCCCGGCGCGGGACTGGCGCAGCGACTACCTGTACTCGCGCGCCGCCTCCATCTACGGCGGCGCCGCGGAAATCCAACGCAACATCATCGCCGAGCGCGTCCTCGGCCTGCCGAGGGAGTGAGACGTGGACGACGACGAGCGGCGGCTGCTCCTCGACAGCCTCTCCCAGGTGGTGAGCGGGGCCGCCACCGGCGACCTGCGGGCGGCGGTCACCGGCTTCGGCTGGCACGACATGCTGGCCGAGTCCCCCCAGATGGCGGTCTACGGCATCAGCACGTTGCAGGGCGAGCACCTCACCGAAACGACGATGCTCGACGACATCGTGCTGGCCGCAGCCGGTATCGAGGGACCGGCCCGGGTGGTCTACCCCGATCTGCCGCACAGCGACCCCACCTCCCGCATCGAGGGCACGGCATCGCCGATCCGCGGGGTCCTCGCGGCCGGCGACGCAGAGCGGCTGGTCGTACCGGCTTGGCACGGCTCCGAGGTGGTCATCGTGACCGCACCCGGTGCCGTGGATTCGAAGGCCCCCGCTGACGGACTGGATCCGGACTCCGGCTGGCACCGTGTGGAGACCCACCTGGACCTCTCCACCGCCGAGGTGCTGGAAGGAGAGCCGGCCAGGACCTGCTGGCAGGCCCTGCTGGCGGCGGGCCAGCGCGCCCTCGCGTACGAGCTGAACGCACTCGGCCGGCGCATGCTCACGCTCGCGGTCGAGCATGTGAGCACCCGTGAGCAGTTCGGCCGCAGGATCGGCGGCTTCCAGGCGGTCAAACACGCGCTCGCCGACGTCCGCCTCTGGCAGGAATGCGCCGAACTGGCGGCCGAGGCGGCCTGGGAGGACGAGTCGCCGGAGTCCGCGCAACTGGCCAAGATCATGGCCGGCCGTTTCGTGCGCACCGCGGCCGCCAACTGCCAGCAGGTCCTCGGCGGCATGGGCTTCACCTGGGAACACGATTTCCACCGCTACCTGCGCCGGGCACTGCTCCTGGAGCCCCTGCTGGGCTCGGCCGCCCACCTGCGCACCGCCCTCGGCGCCCGCGTGCGCGCCCAGGGGGCGCCCCGGCTCGCGCTCCTGTGACGAAACCGCCGCCGGCGCCCCTCTGGGAAGATCGCCCAGGAGGCGCCGGCGCACCCCCGCACGCGCGAAGAGCGCACCCACGGATGCAGGTGAACATCGTCGCCCGGCCGGCACCGGGATCCGGCCGGATGCCCCTGCCGTGATGTCCGGGCGAGGCGCATCCGGCCGGGGGCTCCTTGAGGAGCGGATCGCGGGGCAGGCCGAGGATGCGTTCGCCGCCGCACCAGCGGCCGGATAACCACCATCTCACCGTCGCGCAGCAACACATGCCGTCCCGCCTCGATCACATGGAAGCCGGTATCATCCGCCGCCCAAGGCATGAAGTCCGGGCGCTCCGAACCGATAGGGCTTTTGCTCTGCCGTCACGACATCAGCCCCGCCCGGCGGAAACAGGACACGAAAGTCCATCCGCCCGGGTGGAACGTCACTGGCCACCGTGGCGGTGCCGGGTGTCACCGCAAGCAGACGGCACACGGGGGTCGGCGTTGGGCGGTTCGGTCACGGCGGCGCGCCGTGATGCGCGCCGAGGCCGGCATCCGCCCATGACTTCAGCGAGTACCGCCGCGGCGGGGACGCTGTGAAGGCGGCTGCCCCTGGTGGCCGGTGCACACGACAAGGGGCCGGTGGCGCCGTCATCGACGCCAC
>NZ_BSTN01000035.1 GCF_030269545.1 Actinomadura sp. NBRC 104425
GGGCCTCCTGGACGTCGGTGCAGATGTCGTCGCAATCCACACCGAAACCAGAAGGCCCTCCTGTCGTTCAACAACCACCCACGGCGTGTCGCCTGTCACCAACGTCCCCGAACAGCACACCTAGGGCATGTTTCGAAATTGGCCAGAGCCGTTCGTTGATGGCGGCGATGTGGACGGTGACCTGGTAGCGGACGGCGAGCTCGTCGAACCCGGGTGGTCGGCCGCCGCGGATGCCGAGCCGGCGCCGGTGGCCGGCCTGATCGGCCGGTTCGCAGATCGCGGCCGCGATGCCTCACTGCGTCCGGCGTGCGACATGCCGCCACTCACCACACTTCGAAACAGGTCCTAGTCCGCCTCCCAAATCGTCCTGCGCGTCCCGGTAGGAATTGGCGTTGCGCAGCCCGAAGCGCTCTTTGCAGTACAAGACGAGCCCATCAGGGGAAGCCCGGCGCTTTCAGAACTCCGGGACAGGCTTCTCCTGTCCGCAGTCCCGACATTTCTTGGTCGACATGGGCCCGACCCTGACCCACCCCTGTCCCATGTCAGCACTTTGCAATTAGCGACCAAAAAATGGTGTTCATCCTTGGCATTTCTTGTGTCCGTTTTGGACTATTGTCCGCCCTTCTGGATGTAGCTGCGGACGAATTCCTCCGCATTCTCTTCGAGGACTTCGTCGATTTCGTCCAGAATTGCATCGACGTCGTCGTCGAGCTTTTCCTTTCGCTCCTGCAGTTCCTCGGTGGTCGTCGCCTGGGTCTCCTCGACCTCTTCGGTGCGGCGCGTGGTCTGCTTCTGACCGCCGGTGTCCTTCGTGGCCATCCCGTTCCTCCTCTGCCGGTTGCCTCCAGCCTATCCCCGATCTTGGTCGGTGAGCGGATCATGTCGAGCCGTTTCACCGTCCCGGGTCGGCCGGGGGCCTGGTGGGGTTATCGCCCGTCCATCGCCCAGCGAAACGGTCATAACGGTCACAAACCAGCAGCGCCCCCATGTGGCGCTTTACCACATGGGGGCGCTTGTCAGCCCAGATGAAAGGGTTCGGTCAGCCCTCGCCGGTCAGGGTGGCGACCAGGTCGCCGGCGGTGCGGCAGCGGTCCAGCAGGGCGCCCACGTGCTGGCGGGTGCCGCGCAGGGGCTCCAGGGTGGGGACGCGCTGCAGGGACTCGCGGCCGGGGACGTCGAAGATGACCGAATCCCAGGAGGCGGCGGCCACCGAGTCGGCGTACTGGCGCAGGCAGCGGCCGCGGAAGTAGGCGCGGGTGTCCTCGGGCGGGTGCTCGATGGCGTGCTGGACCTCGTCCTCGGAGACGACGCGTTCGATGCGGCCGCGGGCGACCAGGCGGTTGTAGAGGCCCTTGTCGGGGCGGATGTCGGTGTACTGCAGGTCGACCAGCTGCAGCCGCGGATGAGACCAGTCGAGGCCGTCGCGGCTGCGGTAGCCCTCCAGCAGTGCGAGCTTGGCGACCCAGTCGAGCTCGCGGGACAGCTGCATGGGATCGTCGCCGAGGCGGTGCAGGACCGACTCCCAGCGGTCCAGGACGTCCTTGGTCATCTCGTCGACGTCGGCACCGTAGCGGTCCTCGACGTACTTGCGGGACTGCTCGAGGTATTCCATCTGCAGCTGGACGGCGGTCATCTTGCGGCCG
Organism: Actinomadura sp. NBRC 104425; assembly: GCF_030269545.1. GTDB lineage: Bacteria > Actinomycetota > Actinomycetes > Streptosporangiales > Streptosporangiaceae > Spirillospora > Spirillospora keratinilytica. The sequence continues at coordinate 1,644 of NZ_BSTN01000035.1, forward strand.
TCGCGCAGGGTGAGCAGGTGCTTGCAGGACGGGTCGTGGGAGACGGCGCGCAGGGCGGCGACGGGCATGTCGACGGAGAGGTCGACGGTGAGGAAGCCGTCCTCGATCATGGCGAGGACGAGGGAGGTGGTGCCGAGTTTGAGGTAGGTGGAGACCTCGCTCATGTTGGCGTCGCCGATGATGACGTGCAGGCGCCGGTATTTCTCGGGGTCGGCGTGGGGTTCGTCGCGGGTGTTGATGATGGGGCGTTTGAGGGTGGTCTCCAGGCCGACCTCGACTTCGAAGAAGTCGGCGCGCTGGCTGATCTGGAAGCCGTCGCCGCGGCCGTCGACGCCGATGCCGACGCGGCCGGCGCCGGTGATGACCTGGCGCGAGACGAAGAAGGGGGTGAGGTGGCGGACGATGTCGGCGAAGGGGGTCTCCCTTCGCATGAGGTAGTTCTCGTGGCAGCCGTAGGAGGCGCCTTTGTTGTCGGTGTTGTTCTTGTAGAGCTGGATGGGGTGGGTGCCGGGGATCATGGCGGCGCGTTGGGCGGCGTCGGCCATTACGCGTTCCCCGGCCTTATCCCAGATGACGGCGTCGCGGGGGTTGGTGCATTCGGGGGCGGAGTATTCGGGGTGGGCGTGGTCGACGTAGAGGCGGGCGCCGTTGGTGAGGATGACGTTGGCGAGGCCGAGATCCTCGTCGGTGAGCTGGCTGGGGTCGGCGACCTCGCGGGCGAGGTCGAATCCGCGGGCGTCGCGGAGGGGGTTCTCTTCTTCGAAGTCCCAGCGTGCCCTCCGGGCGCGTGCGGCCGATGCCGCGAGGTAGGCGTTGACGACCTGGGACGAGGTCACCATCGCGTTGGCCCCTGGCTGGCCGGGTACGGAGATGCCGTACTCGGTCTCGATGCCCATCACCCGCCGAACACTCATATCGTCGAGCCTATAGGGGCGGAGGGGGTGGGGCCATGGGGCTCCTCCTCATCGCGCCGTGGTGTCGGGTCGGACGGCGTGTCTGCGGTGGTTTCGGCGGTCTTTTTGTCGGTGGTGCGGGCTTGGTCGGGCGTTTCGGGTGTGCTGTGGGTGGTGTTCTGTGTGCGGGCGGTTTTGCGGAGGCCGCGGTCGATGCGGCGGAGGCGGGTGAAGGCGTCGCGCAGGCGGGGCTTGAGCCAGGCGGCGGCGGGGCGTTCGACGAAGCGGTGGATGAGGTACGCGGCGGCGAGGACGGCGGCGACGATGATGGCGGTGGCGGGCCAGCGGGGGATGTCGGGGTAGATGGCGTGTCCGATGAGGGGCCCGAGTTCGTAGTGGATGAGGTAGGTGGGATAGGTGAGGGCGCCGAGGGTGGCGAAGAAGCGCCAGCGGAGGCGGCGGAGGGCGCCGACGGCGACGAGGGCCATGACGGCGTAGGTGGCGGTGACGATGACAGGGGCGGCGGGCCAGGCGTCGGCGGGGGCGATGTGGTAGGGCTTGCCGGTTGCGGCGGGGACGGCGTGGCGGATGGAGACGGCCCAGGAGAAGGCGGCGATGCCCCACAGGAGGATGTTGGAGCCGAAGCGGTGGATGAGGTAGAAGGCCATCCCGGCGACGAAGTAGGGGGCGTAGCTGGGGATGAGGAGGTTCTTGAGGGTTTCGTTGCCGGTTTCGTCGGCGAAGATGGCCAGGACGGTCCAGGTCCCCATGAACGCGAGGCAGTTGCGGTAGGTGGTGCCCGCGACGACCAGCAGGGCGATGAGGGCGTAGAAGTGCATCTCGACCCAGAGGGTCCAGTAGACGCCGCTGACGTCGGTGACGCCCATGCCGCGCTGGAACATGGTGAGGTTGGGGACGAGGTCTTCGGGGCGTCCCTTGCCCAGGCCGGTGGTGAGGTAGATGGCGCCGATGAGGGCGACGCTGAACCAGTAGGCGGGGTAGAGGCGGGTGATGCGGGAGACGGTGAAGTCGGCGAGGCCGCGCCCCCAGACGCTCATGAGGATGACGAAGCCGCTGATGAGGAAGAACAGTTCGACGCCGAGGTAGCCGAACTGGGTGACCTTCGAGATGGGGCTGAACAGGTCGCGGGCGGTTTCGTCCTTGAAGGCGCCTCCGTTGCCGCCGGTGTAGTGGTAAAGGACCACGGCCATGGCGGCGAGGAAGCGGAGCAGGTCCACCTCGTGGAGGCGGGTGTGGCCTGCGGGACGGGTGCTGGTGTGGGTCTGGGCGGGAGACATCGGCGTCGAGCTTAAGGGACGGGCCCGATGTGTTTGTGCGGTTCTCCGTATTTCGTGTGCTGGCGTGTGGCGGTGGTGGTCATGGTGGGCAGTACGGCTGCGGGGGCGCGTTCGGCCGGGTGGCGGGGCCGGGTGGCCTTTTCTTGCCGCGGGACGGCGGTGAGGGGGGTGGAGATGCGACGCGGCGGCCACCCTGGTGTGGGTGGCCGCCGCGTCGGGTCGTCGTGGTCGGTTGCGGTGTGGCCGTGCGGCCGGGCGGGTGCCCGGCCGTGTTACAGGTACTGGCCGGTGTTGGCGACGGTGTCGATGGACCGGCCTGCTTCGGCGCCCTGCTTGCCGGACACGAGGGTGCGGATGTAGACGATCCGCTCGCCCTTCTTGCCGGAGATGCGGGCCCAGTCGTCGGGGTTGGTGGTGTTGGGCAGGTCCTCGTTCTCGCTGAACTCGTCGACGCAGGCGGCGAGGAGGTGGCTGACGCGCAGTCCCTTCTGGCCGGTGTCGAGGTACTGCTTGATGGCCATCTTCTTGGCGCGGTCGACGATGTTCTGGATCATGGCGCCGGAGTTGAAGTCCTTGAAGTAGAGGACTTCCTTGTCGCCGTTGGCGTAGGTGACCTCGAGGAAGCGGTTCTCCTCGGTTTCGGCGTACATGCGCTCGACGACGCGCTGGATCATGGCGTCGACCGTGGCCTCGGGGCTGCCGCCGTGCTCGGCGAGGTCGTCGGGGTGCAGCGGCAGTTCGGGGCGGATGTACTTGGAGAAGATGTCCTTGGCGGCTTCGGCGTCGGGCCGCTCGATCTTGATCTTGACGTCGAGGCGGCCGGGCCGCAGGATCGCCGGGTCGATCATGTCCTCGCGGTTGGAGGCGCCGATGACGATGACGTTCTCCAGGCCTTCGACGCCGTCGATCTCGCTGAGCAGCTGCGGGACGATGGTGTTCTCGACGTCGGAGGAGACGCCGGAGCCGCGGGTGCGGAAGATGGAGTCCATCTCGTCGAAGAAGACGATGACGGGGGTGCCGGCGGAGGCCTTCTCGCGGGCCCGCTGGAAGACCAGGCGGATGTGGCGTTCGGTCTCGCCGACGTATTTGTTGAGCAGCTCGGGGCCCTTGATGTTGAGGAAGAAGCTCTTGCCCTCCTGGCCGGTCTTCTCGGCGACCTGCTTGGCGAGGGAGTTGGCGACGGCCTTGGCGATGAGGGTCTTGCCGCAGCCGGGCGGGCCGTAGAGCAGCACGCCCTTGGGCGGGCGCAGGTGGTGTTCGCGGAACAGGTCGGCGTGCAGGTAGGGCAGCTCGATGGCGTCGCGGATCATCTCGATCTGGGAGGCCAGCCCGCCGATCTCCTCGTAGGAGATGTCGGGGACCTCTTCCAGGACGAGTTCCTCGACCTCGGCCTTGTGGATCTTCTCGTAGGCGTAGCCGGAGCGCGGTTCGAGCATGAGGGAGTCGCCGGCGCGCAGCGGCACGCCGCGCAGCGGTTCGGCGAGCTTGACGACGCGCTCTTCGTCCGCGTGGGCGATGACCAGGGCGCGTTCGCCGTCGTCGAAGAGCTCTTTGAGCATGACGACCTCGCCCTGGTCTTCGAAGTCGAGGGCCTCGACGACGTTGAGGGCCTCGTTGAGCATGACCTCCTGGCCGCGCTGCAGTTTGTCGACCTCCACGGCGGGGCTGACGTTGACGCGCAGCTTGCGTCCGCCGGTGAAGATGTCGACCGTTCCATCGTCGCGGGCGCCGAGGAAGACGCCGAACCCGGATGGCGGTTGCGCGAGCCTGTCGACCTCCTCCTTGAGCGCCACGATCTGCTCGCGGGCCTCCTTGAGGGTGGCGACGAGTCGTTCGTTCTGCCCCGTCACGGCGGCCAGGTTGGCCTGTGCCTCATGGAGTCGTTCTTCAAGAACCCGAACTTGGCGCGGGGATTCCGCGAGCTTGCGGCGCAGCACGGAGATCTCCTCCTCCAGGAAGGACACCTGCGTCTGAAGGTCCCTGACCTCCTTGTCGTGCTGCGCCCTGCGCGCCCCAGCATCGTCTCGAGCGGCCACGCCCCGTCACCTCCTCACGAAGAGCCGACGACCTACTGAGACCCTACCTATCTGGCGGGCTTCCGTAACCTGCCCTTTCGGTACTCGTGTCGTGCCCGCCGCGGTGCGGCGGTGTGGGGTGGGCGGGTGGTCCGGGTCTCGGATTGCCGTTGTCTGCTGGATTACGCAGGAGAAACGCCGGGCGCGGGGGTGGGATTCCCGGGTCTCGGGGTGTGGGGGGCGGTTCCGGGGGGTCGGGTTCGGTGTGTGAATTGTTTGTTGCGTGCATGCCCGCAGGTGGTGGGGCGTTGCCGTGGGGTGGGGGCGGTGGGGCGGTGGCGGTTCGGGGTTTGCGGGGTGTGATCTAGCTTTCAGGGGTGTCGGGGGCGGTTTCGGCGGTGCCGTCGGTGGCGGGTCCGCCTGCAGCGGGCGTGTCGGGGGCGGGGTGGGCGCCTTTGGCGGGGCGGCGGCGGCGCGGCGGGGGTGTGACGCCTTCGGCGAGGCGGCGGGCGGTCACGAGGAATCCGGTGTGTCCGACCATGCGGTGGTCGGGGCGGACGGCGAGGCCGTCGATGTGCCAGGACCGCAGCAGTGTTTCGAAGGCGTAGGGCTCGGCGAAGGAGCCGTGGGCGCGCAGGTCCTCCACCACGCGGGACATCTGGGTGGTGGTGGCGATGTAGGCGCAGACCAGCCCGCCGGGGATGAGGGCTTTGGCGACGGCGTCCAGGCATTCCCAGGGGGCGAGCATGTCGAGGACGACGCGGTCGATCTCGGTTTCGGTGAGGGCGTCCTCGAGGGAGCCGACGGTGAGGCGCCAGGCGGGGTGCGGGCCGCCGAAGAAGCGTTCGACGTTGGCGCGGGCGACGTCGGCGAAGTCGGGGCGGCGTTCGTAGGAGGAGACCAGGCCGTGTTCGCCGACGGCGCGCAGCAGGAAGCAGGTGAGGGCGCCGGAGCCGGCGCCGGCTTCGACGACGCGGGCGCCGGGGAAGATGTCGGCCATGGCGACGATCTGGGCGGCGTCCTTGGGGTAGACGACGGCGGCGCCGCGGGGCATGCGCAGGGCGTAGTCGGCGAGCAGGGGGCGGAAGGCGAGGTATTCGGTGCCGCCGGTGCTGCGGAAGACGGAGCCTTCGGGGCTGCCGATGATGTCGTCGTGGGCGATGGCGCCTTTGTGGGAGTGGTAGTGCTTGCCGGGTTGGAGGGTGATGGTGTTGACGCGGCCTTTGGGGTCGGTGAGCTGAACCTGGTCGCCGGGGCGGAAGGGTCCGTGGGGGACGCGGCCGGTGGCCGGGCCCTTGGGCGTGGGTTCGCTCATGGTGGTCAGGTTATCGGTGTGCGGGGGCCGCTCAGGCCATTGCGTGAGCGGGCCGGGGGGTTTGCGGGGGGTGCTTCAGATTCCGGCGAAGGCGCGGTCGACGTCGGCGGTGACGAGGACGCCGTAGACGCGTCCGTCGTCCTCCAGGAGCAGGTATTCGGTGGCGGGGGCGCGGCGCAGCGCGGCGATGAGGTCCTCGCCGGTGAGGTCGGCGGGGAGGGTGAGGCCGGGTTCCAGGCCGCGGGACAGGTCGCCGATGGAGATCCAGGGGCGGCGCTGTTCGGGGGTGGCCTGGACGGCCTGCTCGTTGACCAGGCCGCGGGGGCGGCCGTCGCCGTCGACGATGACGAGGGCGCCGGCGTGGTCGCGGTGGGCGCGGCGCACGGCTTCGGAGACGGGGGTCTCGGCGGTGACGAGGGCGGCGCGGCGGGCCAGGCGGCGGGCGTCGAGGTGGGGGATGCGTTCGCGGACGCGTTCGGCGCGGATGGCCTGGCCGGCGCCGACCCAGATGAAGGAGGCGATGAGCGCCGACCACAGCAGGCCGAGCCAGCCGAAGGCGGCGCCGGTGCCGTCGATGCGGTAGGTGGCGATGAACGCGCCGGCGAGCAGGCACAGGACGGCGACGGCGCGGCCGACCCAGCCGGCGAAGACGGCGCCGCTGCGGGAGCGGCCGGTGGCCTTCCAGACTGCGGCGCGGACGAGGCGGCCGCCGTCCAGGGGCAGGCCGGGCAGCAGGTTGAACAGGCCGACGAGCAGGTTGGCGAAGGTGAGGGCGTCGGTGAGCAGGAGCCCGACGGGCGGCAGGGGCAGCAGCAGGTGCGCCAGTATGCCGAGTCCGGCGAGGACGAGGTTGACGAGGGGGCCGGCGAAGGCGATGAGGAATTCGCGGCCGGGGGTGGGGGCTTCGCGTTCGATGGAGGTCTCGCCGCCGAGGACGTGCAGGGTGACGTGGCGGACGGGCAGGCCGAGGCGCAGGGCGGTGACGGCGTGGCTGAGTTCGTGGACGAACACCGAGCCGTAGAGGAGCACGGCGTAGGTGAAGGCGACGGCGAAGCTGGCGGGGCGGGTGACGACGCCGTTGACCTGGCCTTCGAACATGATGGTGACGACGACGGCGACGATGAACCAGCTGGGCGAGACGAACATGGGGACGCCGAACAGGCGTCCGATGTAGAGGCCGGGGCCGGGGTCGCGGGGGCCGCCGCCTGGGCCCGTGGTGCCGCCGGTGCCGGTTTCGCCCTCGGTCTGGGGTGCGCTGTCTGCCACGTCATCGATGCTACGGCCCTGGCGGGGTCGGGCGGGTGGCAGGCCGCCGGGGGCCGGTGGGTGCGGGATTTCGTCGGGGGCGTCCCCTACGCTGCTGGGCTATGACGACCGCCGAGGCCGACCGCCCAGCCAGCTCGCAGTCTTCCGGGGTTCCGCCGGCGCCGCGGCGCGCGCCGGATCGGGAGCCGGGCCGACAGGGGGGCGGCGGTGTGGCGGTGGTGGGGTCGCTGTCGCCGTCGCGGGCGGGCGACTTCATGACGTGTCCGCTGCTGTACCGGTTCCGGGTGATCGATCGGATCCCGGAGCGGCCGAGTCCGGCGCAGGTGCGGGGGACGCTGGTGCATGCGGTGCTGGAGCGGCTGTTCGATCTGCCGACCGAGGCGCGTACGGTGCAGGCCGCGGTGGACATGCTGGTGCCGCAGTGGGAGCGGCTGGTGGCCGAGGAGCCGGAGCTGGCGGAGTTGTTCCGTGCAGCGCCGGACGGCGGCGACGGCGCGTCCGGTGGCACGTCCGGTGAGAGCGAGGCGGACTGGCTGGAGCAGGCGCGCCGCATGGTCGAGCGGTATTTCACCTTGGAGGATCCGCGGCGGCTGGAGCCGGCCGAGCGCGAGGTGTTCGTGGAGACGGTGCTGGAGTCGGGGCTGCGGCTGCGCGGGTTCATCGACCGGGTGGACGTGGCGCCGTCGGGGGACGTGCGCATCGTCGACTACAAGACCGGCACGGCGCCGCGTGCCGACTTCGAGGCGCGGGCGCTGTTCCAGATGAAGTTCTACGCGCTGGTGCTGTGGCGGCTGCGGGGCCGGGTGCCGCGGCTGCTGCAGCTGATGTATCTGGGCAACGGTGAGATCCTGCGGTACGCGCCGGACGAGGCGGATCTGCGGGCGACGCAGCGCAAGGTGGAGGCGTTGTGGCAGGCGATCCGGCGGGCGATGGACACCGGTGAGTGGCGGCACCGGCCGAGCCGGCTGTGCGACTGGTGCGACCACAAGGTGCGGTGCCCGGAGTTCGGCGGCACTCCCCCGCCGCTGCCGGAGGCGCCGGTGGGGCGTCCCTCCCCCGCCGATGCGGAGTCGTCGCTGCGCGAGCACGGCGACCTGTGACGCGGGGTCCTGCCGGGCGGGCGGGTGCGGCGCGGGGATGTGCCGTGTGCGGTGGGTGAGGCGGGCGGTTCCTCCTTGGGGAGGACGGCGAATCCGCGTCCAGGATGGCTCGGCGGCGGGTGCGGCCTCCTAGGGTGAGAACCGTGTCACCCCGCATCCGTGGAGTTCGCAGCTGCCGCGCCTGGCTGCAGGCGCGTCCGCGGGCGGCGGACGCGCTGCTGGCGGTCGTCCTGCTGGCGGCGGGGCTGCCGCAGCTGTACATGGAGCGGCTGCCGCCGGAGCTGAGCGGCGCGTTCGCCCGGCCGGACGCGTTGCAGCTGGTGCTGGTCGGGGCGGCGGCGATGGCGTTGACGTTCCGGCGGACGCATCCGCTGACGACGCTGTGCTTCCTGTCGGGGGTGCAGGTGTGGCTGGGGCTGGGGAATTACCGGCCGAGTGTGCCGGATGTGGTGGCGTTCCTGGTCGGCGTGTACAGCGTGGCGGCGCATCGGGCGCTGGCGCGCAGCTGCCTGGGCGGGCTGCTGGCGCTGGTGGTGTTCAACTGGGTGCTGCTCGGCTATCCGTTCGACCTCGGGTTCTTGATGTACCTGTCGAACAATGCGCTGCTGGTCGGGGTGTGGGTGCTGGGCCGCACCGTGCGGGTGCGGCGGGCGTACTACGCCGAGTTGGAGGATCGGGCGGCGCGGCTCGAGCGGGTGCGCGGCAACGATGCGCGGGCGGCGCGGATGGAGGAGCGGTCGCGGATCGCGCGGGAGCTGCATGACGTGGTGGCGCACCATGTGAGCGTGATGACGGTGCAGGCGGGTGCGGCGCGGCGGATCCTGGACCGCGATCCGGGCAGTGCGCGGGAGGCGATGACCACGATCGAGGAGGTGGGGCGGACCGCGTTGAGCGAGATGCGGCGGATCGTGGGGGTGCTGCGGACCGAGCGGGACGGTGAGCAGGAGGGCCGGGAGCTGGTTCCGCAGCCGGGTCTGGGTGATCTGGAGGAGCTGCTGGACAAGGTGCGGGAGACGGGCCTGTCGGTGCAGCTGTGGATCGAGGGTGAGGCGCAGACGCTGTCGCCGGGGGTGGATGTGGCGGCGTTCCGGCTGATCCAGGAGGCGTTGACCAATACGCTCAAGCATGCGGGGCCGCAGGCGCGGGCGTGGGTGCGGTTGTACTACACCGATGAGGATCTGACGGTGGAGATCGAGGACGACGGGCGCGGCACTGCGACGATCATGGCGGACAACCGGGACGAGCCGGGTCATGGTCTGGTGGGGATGTACGAGCGGGTGGCGTTGTTCGGTGGTGAGCTGCGGATCGGACCGCGGGTGGGGGGCGGTTTCGGGGTGCGGGCCCGTTTTCCGTTGAAGGCGTAGATTGGTCGGCGGTGTGGCGGGGACGGCGTCCCCCCATGTCGCCCTCCGGGTGGCCTCGGGCGGCCGTGTGGCCGTGGCCGGGGGACGGTTGCAGGGGCCCGGCGGCGAGGGCGCCGGGCGGCGAGGCGAGGAGCAGGTGGATGAGCGTGAGCCGGCACGCGGGACGCAGGGTCGGGGCGAGGTCATGAGCGCGGTTCGGGTGCTGCTGGTGGACGACCAGCCGCTGCTGCGGACGGGGTTCCGGCTCATCCTGGAGGCGGAGGCCGACATCGCGGTGGTGGGCGAGGCGGGGGACGGCGCCGCGGCGGTGGAGCTGACCCGGTCGCTGCTGCCGGACGTGGTGCTGATGGACATCCGCATGCCGGGGACGAACGGGATCGAGGCGACCCGGCGGATCGTGCGCGACGGGGCGGCCTCGCACGACCCGAAGGTTCTGATCCTGACGACGTTCGATCTGGACGAGTATGTGATCGAGGCGGTGCGGGCGGGGGCCAGCGGGTTCCTGCTGAAGGATTCGCCGCCGGAGGATCTGGTGCAGGCGATCCGGATCGTGGCGGCGGGGGATGCGATCGTGGCGCCGAGCGTGACGCGGAGGCTGCTGGACAAGTTCGCCACGCGGCTGCCGTCGGTGCAGGAGTCGGCGCCGCCGCCGGGGCTGGACACGCTGACCGAGCGGGAGCGCGAGGTGCTGACGCATGTGGCGCGGGGGCTGTCGAACGCGGAGATCGCCGCGGAGCTGGTGGTCAGTGAGACCACGGTGAAGACGCATGTGGGGAACGTGCTGGCGAAGCTGGGGCTGCGGGACCGGGTGCAGGCGGTGGTGTACGCCTATGAGACGGGGTTGAGCCGTCCCGGGCAGAACTGAACGCGGCGCCGCGCCGTTGACGTCACAGGGGCGCCGCAGGGTCGTTGCATGGACGCTGCGGGGTCGCTGCAGGTCGGCGCGGTCGTCCCTGACGGCGTCCCTGAGGCGCACCCTGATGTGGGCCCGGGTGCGGCCCCTGATGGGCCCCTGTCCTGTGGCCTAGGTCTCCTACTCCGGGAGGACGATGCGGGGGGTGGGGTCCTCCTGCCGGGGAGGGAGCACCGATTCCATGCCTGAGGGCCATCTTCCGGGCACTTGCGGCATCTAAGGTTTTCTTGGCGGCGGTCGACGGGGGAGCTCGGCGCCGCCGGGACGGCCCGGTTCGATGTCCGGTTCAGCCGTCTCTGCCAGTTCCGCCTTCCATTTCGCAGACAGGGGAGTTTACGTGACGAACACCGCCCCATCGACAGCAGACGCGTTCGACGCGCCCGGGGCGGGCGACTTCGCCGCGCGTGCAGAGCAGATCGCCAAGGTCTACGGCTCCGGTGACGCCAAGGTCATCGCGCTGGACGCGGTGACCGTCGGCATCCCGCGCGGCCGGTTCACCGCGATCATGGGTCCGTCGGGGTCCGGCAAGTCCACCCTGATGCACTGCATGGCCGGCCTGGACTCGGTGGACTCCGGGCAGGTCTTCATCGGTGACGTCGAGCTGACCCGGCTGCGCGACAAGCAGCTGACTCGGCTGCGCCGCGACAAGGTCGGATTCATCTTCCAGGCGTTCAACCTGGTGCCGACGCTGACCGCGCTGGAGAACATCACCTTGCCGATGGACATCGCCGGGCGCCGCCCCGACCGGGAGTGGCTGGACAAGGTGATCGACACCGTGGGGCTGCGGCAGCGGCTCAAGCACCGGCCCAACCAGCTGTCGGGCGGGCAGCAGCAGCGGGTGGCGTGCGCCCGCGCGCTGGCGTCCCGACCGGAGATCATCTTCGCGGACGAGCCGACCGGGAACCTGGACTCGCGGTCCGGGGCGGAGGTGCTGTCGTTCCTGCGCGACTCGGTGACCTCGATGGGCCAGACGATCGTGATGGTCACCCATGACCCGTCCGCCGCCGCCTACGCCGACCAGGTGCTGTTCCTGCAGGACGGGCGGATCGTCGACACCATGACCGAGCCGACCGCCGAGCGGGTGCTGGAGCGGATGAAGGGCTTCGACCTGCCGGGAGTGGCCGCCCGATGATGGCCCGGGTCACTCTCCGCAATCTGGCGGCACACAAGATCCGCCTGGTGCTCACCGCGGTCGCGGTGATCCTCGGTGTGGCGTTCGTGTCGGGCACGCTGATCTTCACCGACACGATGAACAAGCAGTTCGACGACCTGTTCGACAGCATCGGCAAGAACGTCGCGGTGGACGTTCGGGCCAAGAAGGCCGTCGACGACCCGATGGACGACGGGACGCAGGCGCTGCCGGTGCCCGCGTCGCTGGTGGAGACGCTGCGCAAGGTGGACGGCGTCAAGGACGTCGCCGGCAACGTCACCGGGTACGCCGCCGTCGTCGGCCGCGACGGCAAGATCGTCGGTACGGAGAGCCAGGGGCCGCCGCAGCTGGGCGTCAACTGGGTGCCCGGCGGCGACTACGAGCTGACCTCCGGGCGGGCGCCCCGCGGCTCCGGCGAGGTCGTGCTGGACTCCGACACCGCCGACAAGGCCGGGCTGCGCGTCGGCGACACCGTGAAGATCGCCACGCAGGGGCCGCCGCAGCGGATGCGGCTGGTCGGGGTGTTCGACGCCGGCGGCATGATGGGCGCCACCATCACCGCGTTCGACACGCCCACCGCGCAGCGGCTGCTGGGCCGCCCCGGCTACTTCAGCGACATCCAGCTGAGCTCGGCCGGGCCGAGCGAGACCGAGCTGCGGGACCGGGTCGCGCGGGTGCTGCCCGCCGGGTACGAGGCGATCACCGGCACCCAGCTGCGGGAGGACGCCAAGAGCGACGTCGCGACGTTCATGGGGTTCTTCCGCACGTTCCTGCTGGTGTTCGCGCTCATCTCGATCTTCGTCGGGGCGTTCATCATCTTCAACACCTTCTCCATGCTGGTCGCCCAGCGCACCCGGGAGCTGGCGCTGCTGCGCGCGATCGGCGCGGCCCGCCCGCAGATCACCCGCGCGGTGGTGGGTGAGGCCGTCGCGGTCGGCGCGGTCGGGTCGACGCTGGGCCTGGCCGCGGGCGCCGGGCTGGCGGCGCTGCTGAACGCCCAGATCATGGGCGAGGACGGCGGCGCCCTGGTGTTCACCGCCACCCCGGTGATCTGGTCGTACGCGGTGGGGATCGTGGTGACCGTGGTGTCGGCGTACTTCCCGGCGCGCCGCGCCGCCAAGGTGCCGCCGGTGGCGGCGATGCGCGACGACGTGGCGCTGCCGCAGCGGTCGCTGCGGGTCCGGGTGGCGCTGGGGTCGCTGCTGACCGCGGCGGGCGCGGCGCTGATCGCGCTGGGCCTGACCGCCGGCGGCGGGAACCCGGCGATCCCGGTGGGGATCGGGGCGCTGCTGGTGTTCCTCGGCGTCGCGATGCTCGCCCCGGTGATCAGCGTTCCGGTGGTGCGGGTGCTGGGTGCGCCGTTCGCGCGGCTGATGGGCGCGCCGGGGCGGCTGGCGCGGCAGAACGCGCTGCGCAACCCGCGGCGCACCGCCGCCACCGCCGCCGCCCTCATGATCGGCCTGGCGTTGATCACTGCGGTGAACGTGCTGGGATCGTCGATGCGGGCGTCGGTGGACGCGCAGATCGACAAGCAGTTCGCCGCCGACCTGGTGGTGTCGCCGACCGGTGCGGGCGGCATGGGCACCGAGGTCGCCGGGAAGGTCGCCGCCGCGCCCGGTGTGACGGCCGCCACCGCGTACTCCCTGGGGCAGGCCAAGTTCGACGGCAAGCGGCACTACTACGTGGCGGGCGACGTCGCGGCGCTGGCGCGGGGCTCCAACCTGAAGATGGTGTCCGGTGGGACGGCGCTGGGCCGCGACGGAATGCTGGTCGACGAGGACACCGCCGACGGCGGCAAGTTGACGGTCGGCAGCGTCGTGCCGGTGCAGTTCCCCGACGGCAAGACCGAGCGGCTGCGGGTCGCCGGCGTGTACGCCAAGAACGACCTGCTGGGTTCGCGGGTGGTGGCGCAGCAGACGTACCTGGCGCACACGCCCCGGCCGCGGGTGCAGGGCGTCATCGTCGAGGCGGCGGACGGCGCGGCCGTCAAGCAGGCGGTGGAGCGCGCCCTGGCCGACTACCCGAACGTCAAGGTGCAGGACCGTGCCGCGCTGAAGGAGCAGGCCGCCGAGCAGGTCGACGGGTTCGTGACGTTCCTGACCATCCTGCTGGTCATGTCGGTGATCATCGCGGCGGTCGGGGTGGTGAACACGCTGGCGCTGTCGGTGATCGAACGCACCCGGGAGATCGGGCTGCTGCGGGCCATCGGCACCGACCGGCGGCAGCTGCGCCGCATGATCCGGCTGGAGTCGATCGTGATCGCGGTGTTCGGGGCGGTGCTCGGCATCGCCATCGGCGTGGTGTTCGGCGCCGCGCTGCAGCAGGCCCTCGAGGGCGAGGGGCTGACCGAGCTGAGCGTCCCCGCCGGGACTCTGGGGGTCTACCTGGTGGTGGCCGCCGTGATCGGGGTGGTGGCGGCGGTGTGGCCGGCGTGGCGCGCCGGGCGCATGGACGTGCTGAAGGCCATCTCCACCGAGTGACCCGGCGCCGACTGTTCGAGCGGGCGTCCCGTGCGGCTGCGGCCGCGCGGGGCGCCCGTTCCCATGTCCGGCGTCATGTCCGGCGTCATGTCCGGCGTCATGTCCGGCGGGGGCTGACGGCGGCGTGCACGGCGTCGCCCAGCACGGTGAACGCGATCGTGGCGGCCAGCAGCAGCCCGGCCGGCACCAGCAGGAACCACCACGCCGTCTGGTAGTAGTCCTGCGCCTCGGCCAGCATCCCGCCCCAGCTGGGCGTGGCCGGGTCGGCGCCCGCGCCCAGGAACGTCAGCGTGGACTCCAGCACGATCGCCTGCGGCACCTGCAGCGCCGCCAGCGCCGTCACCGGCGCGGCCAGGTTCGGCGCCACCTCCACCGCCATGATCCACAGGGGGCCGGCGCCGAGGGCCCGCGCCGCCTGCACGTACTCCTGTTCGCGGATCGCCAGCACCTGCCCCCGCACCACCCGCGCCATCCCCGCCGCGGAGAACACGGCGATCACGCACACCGTCGTGGCCAGGCCGCCGCCGAACGTGGTCGCCACCACGATCGCGACCAGCAGGTAGGGGAAGGACAGGACGATGTCGGCGAGCCGGCCCAGCAGCGCGTCGGCGGCGCCGCCCAGCAGGCCCGCCGCCGTGCCGGCCGCCGTGCCCAGCAGCGTCGCCAGCGCCGTCGCGGCCACCCCGACCAGCAGCGACACGCGGGCGCCGTAGGCGGCGCGGACCAGCACGTCGCGGCCGAGGGCATCGGCGCCGAGCCAGAACTCCCCCGACGGTGGCACCGGCCGCCCCGAGGGGTCCAGGCCGGTCGCCGGGTAGCCGCGGCCGGCGGCGTGGCCGGTCCAGCGCTCCAGCAGCGGCGCGGCGGCGGCGAACGCCACCAGCAGCGCCAACACGGCCAGCGCGGCGGTCGCCGACCGGTCGCGGCGCAGCCGCGCCAGCGCCAGGCGCCACGGTCCGCGCGGCGCCGCGAGCCGCGCGGACGCGGCCCGCATCCGGGTCGTGGCGGCGAGCACCCCCGCGTCCCGCATCTGCCCTCCCGCGTCGTCCGGCCGATCCGTCACCGGGACGAATCTTTTGCACGGGAGGCATCGTGTCACGTCGAGTGGCCAGACCGTTACCCGACGGGGGCCCGGGAGTGTCAGGTCACCGGCGCCCGCGAGGCGGACGCCGCCCGACGCTGCTCGGCGCTGGTCAGGTCTGCGGCTACTCGTCGACGGGGACGGGGTCGGCCTCGGCGGCGGACGCGCCGCTGTGGGCGACGGCGGCCTTGGCGACCTCGTCGGTGGCGCTGACCGTGGCGTTCTCCGGGAAGTGGCAGGCGGCCAGGTGCCCCGGGCTCAGCTCCACCAGCGGCGGCTCGACCTGCTTGCAGATGTCCTGCGCCTTCCAGCAGCGGGTGTGGAAGCGGCAGGCCGGCGGCGGGTCCAGCGGGCTGGGCACGTCGCCCTGCAGGCGGATGCGCTCGCGGTCGCCCCGCCGCGCCGGGTCGGGGATCGGCACCGCCGACAGCAGCGCGTTGGTGTAGGGGTGCATCGGCCGCTCGTACAGGTCGTCGCGGTCCGCCAGCTCCACGATCTTGCCGAGGTACATGACGGCGACCCGGTCGGAGATGTGCCGCACCACCGACAGGTCGTGCGCGATGACGATGTAGGTGAGGTTCAGCTCGTCCTGCAGGTCCTCCAGCAGGTTCACCACCTGCGCCTGCACCGACACGTCCAGCGCCGACACCGGCTCGTCGGCCACGATCAGCTTGGGCCGCAGCGCCAGGGTGCGGGCGATGCCGATGCGCTGCCGCTGACCGCCGGAGAACTCGTGCGGGTAGCGGTTGTAGTGCTCGGGGTTGAGGCCGACCAGCTCCAGCAGCTCCTGCACGGCCTTCTTGACGCCCTGCTCGGTTGCGATCTTCTGCAGCCGGAACGGCGCCCCGACGATCGCCCCGACCGTCTGCCGCGGGTTCAGCGACGAGTACGGATCCTGGAAGATCATCTGGATGTCCCGGCGCAGCGGCCGCAGCTGCCGCTGGGACATGTGGGTGATGTCCTGCCCTTCGAAGGTGATCGAGCCGAAGCTGGGCTCCAGCAGCCGCATGATCATGCGGCCGGTGGTGGTCTTGCCGCAGCCCGACTCGCCCACCAGGCCCAGCGTCTCGCCCTTGCGGACCGAGAACGACACCCCGTCCACGGCCTTGACGGCGCCGACCTGCCGCCGCAGCAGCCCGGCGGTGACCGGGAAGTGCTTGCCGAGGTTCTGCACCGACAGCAGGAGCTCGGCCTCGGTGGCGGTCTCGGTCTCGGCCGCGGTTGTCTTGGTGCTCACAGTCGTCCCACCCGTGCTCGTCACAGTTTCGGCGCGATCTCGGTGTTCCAGATCTCCCGCCGCCGGCTCAGCGGCAGGTGGCAGGCGACCTTGTGGCCCGGTTCCACCTCGCGCAGCTCCGGCCGTTCCGTCTCGCTCTTGCCGTCGGTCAGCCCGGCGTAGGCGCAGCGCGGGTTGAACGCGCAGCCCTGCGGCACGTTGATCAGGCTCGGCGGGGTGCCCTTGATCGGCATGAGCCGTTCCGCGCGGGCCCGGTCCAGCCGCGGCATCGACCCGAGCAGGCCCCACGTGTAGGGGTGCAGCGGCCGGTGGAAGGCGTCGTCGACGGAGGCGTACTCCACGCAGCGGCCCGCGTACATCACCAGGATGTCGTCGGACAGCTCGGCCACCACCCCCAGGTCGTGGGTGATCATGATGACCGCGGAGTTGAACTCCTCCTGCAGATCGCGGATGAGGTCGAGGATCTGCGCCTGCACCGTCACGTCCAGCGCGGTGGTGGGCTCGTCGGCGATCAGCAGTTCGGGGTTGCAGGACAGCGCCATCGCGATCATCGCGCGCTGGCGCATGCCGCCGGAGAACTGGTGCGGGTAGTCGTCCACCCGCCGGTCCGGGCGGGGGATGCCGACCCGGCCGAGCATGTCGATGGCGTGCTTGCGGGCGACCTGCTTGGACACGTCGTTGTGCAGCCGGTACGCCTCGATGATCTGCTGGCCCACCGTGTAGAACGGGTGCATCGCCGACAGCGGGTCCTGGAAGATCATCGCCATGGTCCGGCCGCGGAGCCGACGCACCTCGTCGGGCGGGGCGCCGACCAGCTCCTTGCCGTTCAGCCAGATCTCCCCCGACACGCGGGCGTTACGCCGGTTGTGCAGGCCGAGGATGCCCAGGCTGGTGACGCTCTTGCCGGAGCCGGACTCGCCCACGATGCCGAGGGTCTTGCCGCGTTCGAGCCGGAACGACAGCCCGTCCACCGACTTGACCAGGCCGTCGTCGGTCGGGAAGTGGATGCGCAGGTCGCGCACTTCCAGGAACGCCGTCGACGGCGACCCGGCGGTGTCGGCGGCCGTCTTCACCAGGCCGATGCCCTCGCCGGCCTTCTCGCCGGCGCTCTTGCCGCCCTTCGTGCCGTCGACCTTGCGGACCGCGCCCGTGACGATCTCGACCTCGCCGGCCTTGTCGGCCTTGTCCTTGCCCTTCGCCATCAGCTGTGCCTCACCCTCGGGTCGACGATCCCGTACAGCAGGTCGACGACCAGGTTCGCCAGGACGATGAACAGCGCCGCGACCGACACCACGCCGAGCACCACCGGAAGGTCGCTGCCGACCACGCCGGCCAGCGCCAGCTCGCCCAGGCCGTGCAGCCCGAACGTGCGTTCGGTGAGCACCGCGCCGCCCAGCAGCAGCCCGATGTCCAGGCCGAACAGCGTCAGCAGCGGCGTCAGCGTGCCGCGCAGCGCGTGCTTGGTGATGACCGTCTTCTCCGGCAGCCCCTTGGCCCGCGCGGTGCGGATGTAGTCCTCGTTCAGGGTGTCCAGCATGCCCGCCCGCGTCATCCGCGCGTACATCGCCGCGTACAGGAACGCCAGCGTCACCCACGGGAGTATGAGATTACCCGCCCAGGCGAACGGGTTGTCCAGGAAGGAGTGGTAGCTGACCGGCGGCAGCAGGCCCCACTCGTGCACGATGAACGTCAGCGACAGCAGACCGGTGAAGAAGATCGGCAGCGACACTCCGGCCAGCGCCACCAGCATCGCGGCCCGGTCGAAGATCGAGCCCTTGCGCAGCGCCGACAGCACGCCGATGGACACGCCGATCGCCAGCCACAGCGTCGCCGCCCCCACCACCAGCGAGAGCGTCACCGGGAACCGGTCGACGATCTGGTCGGTGACGTTGGTGCTGGTGCGGAAGGAGTAGCCGAAGCACGGCGCCGGGCAGTCGATCTTCTCGGTGCCGGTGTCGTAGGTGTCGCCGACCACCACGCCCTTGAGGAACCGGCCGTACTGCACCGGGATGGGGTCGTCGAACCCGAGCCGTTCCTTGATGGCCTGCACCGTCTCCGGCGTCGGCGACTTGCCGGCGAAACGGGAGGCCAGTTCGTCGGTGCTGGTGCCGGCCAACCGGGGCAGCAGGAAGAAGATGGAGAAGGTGACCGCGCTGATGACCACCATCAGCGCGACCGCGCCCACGAGCCGGCGAACGATGTATGCGATCACGGTCTGCGGCGGTGGGCGGCCGCCCGGGCTCGTGACCCGGGCGGCCGCCCGACGCCTTCACCTGCTTTCGTTCAGCGAGTGGTGTCGGGGCCTCAGCCGCTCAGGCCGAGCGTGGAGTAGTTGTACATGCCGTAGCCCTCGTGGAAGAAGACGTTGGTCAGCGTCTCCGGCCGGTACAGCAGGGACTTGGCGTACACGTTGGGGATGACACCGGCCTCCTTGCGGAAGATGTCGTCCACCTGGTTGTACAGCTGGGCGCGCTGGTTGCGGTCGGCGATGCCCATCACGTCGTCCCAGATCTTGTTGACCTGGGCGTTGTCGAACAGGCCCGCGTTGGCGTTGCCGGACTCGACGATCGCGTCCTTGTCGGTGATCGCCTGCAGGAAGCCGTAGCCGGTCGGCCAGTCGGCGTGCCAGCCGTAGGTGCCGAGGCCGATGCCCTCCTTCTCGACGAAGGACGGCGAGCCGAACTGGTCGTTGGTGTAGGTGTTGGCCGGGTAGCCCTGCAGGTTCAGCTTGATGCCGACGCGGCCCAGGGACTGCTGCAGCGCCTCGGCGACCGCCTTCTCCTTCGGCCGGTCGCTGCGGTAGACCATCTTGGTCTCGAAGCCGTTGGGCTTGCCGCACCGCTGCAGCGCCTGCTTGGCCTGCTCGACGTCGCCGGTGTAGCCCTTCTCGGCCTTGGTGTAGTAGTCGGTGCCCTTCTGGCGGCCCTCGACGTTCGGCGGCATGATCGAGGTGGACAGCTCGCCGCCGACGTCACCGCCGTAGGCGCGCCACATCGCGTCGCGGTTGGCGGCCCACACCATCGCCTTGCGGCACTCCAGCGGGATCAGCTTGGTGTTGATCGGGTTGTACCAGCTGAAGCCGCCGGGCGGGTTGTCGGCGTTCTCCCGCTTCTTGGGGTCGGTGAGGATCGCCTTGCGGGCGTTGTCCTGCACGCCGGTGCCCGGCAGGTCCACGTGGATCTGCCCGGCCATCAGCTGGTTGTCCAGCTCGTCGGCGTTCATGCCGGCGATCAGCTGGATCTGGTCGGGCAGCTGCTTGCGGTTGGGGTCGGTGGACTGGTCCCACTGGTCGTTGCGGACCAGCGTGCCGCCCTTGCCGGGCTCGTAGTCCTTCTCCCACTTGTAGGGGCCGGACGACACCGGGTGCAGGCCGTACCGCTCGCCCTTGTCCTTGCTCTGCGGCACCGGCGTGGTCTGGCCGCTGAAGGTGACCAGCTCGTTGAACTCGGCGAACGGCTTCTTGAGGTGGAAGACGACGGTGTAGTCGTCGGGGGTGGTGACGCCCTTGAAGTGGTCGAGGTTCTTGTCCTTGTAGGGGCCCTTGTAACCGTCGGCGTCCAGGAGGGCGGAGAAGTAGCTCGGGCCGTTGCGCAGCACGCCGCGGTCGAAGGTGCGGGCCACGGCGTAGCGGATGTCCTTCGCCGTGATCTCCGTGCCGTCCTCGTACTTCAGGCCCTTCTTCAGCTTGTAGGTCCAGCTCTTGCCGTCCGGGCTGACCTGGCCGAGGCCCTCGGCGAGGTCCGGGACCGGCTGCCAGCCCTCGGCGCCGGGCTTGGCCGGGTAGGTCAGCAGCATCCGCGAGTACAGCCGGGCGAAGTTGTTCGCCCACGCGTAGTACATGTCGCCCGGGTCGATCGAGTCGATGTCGGAGCTGGTGGCCATCTTCAGCACGCCGCCGCGCCGGTCCGACGGGTTGTGGATCTTGCCGACGGCGGCATTGCTGACCTGGGTGCTGGCGCTGCCGCTTTCGTCGTCGCCGCCTCCGCACGCCGACACCAGGCTGACTGCCAGTGCGCCGGCGGCCGCGGCCGCAAGGACCTTGGGCCTTCTCATGAGTTCCCTTTCAACTATGACGGTCGTCCCCGCGGGGGTCAGCGGGTCCGGGGGTCGAGTGCGTCGCGCAGTCCGTCGCCGAACACGTTGAAGGCCATGACGGTGACGAAGATCGCGACACCGGGGATGACCACGTAGTAGGGCGCGATCTGGTAGGTGCTGACCGCGGTGGTCAGCATGCCGCCCCACGACGGCGTGGGCGGCTCGATGCCGACGCCCAGGAACGACAGCGCCGCCTCGAACAGGATGTTCGTGGGGATCATCAGGGTGGCGTACACCAGGATCGGCGCGACCAGGTTCGGCAGGATCTCGCGGACGATGATGTACGGGGCGCGGGCGCCCATGGAGCGGGCGGCGTCCACGAACTCGCGTTCGCGCAGCGACAGCGTCTGCCCGCGCACGATCCGGCCGATGTAGGGCCAGCTGAAGAAGCCGATGATGAACACCAGCATCGCGATCCGCAGCCCGTTGCCGCTCAGGCCCAGCATCGAGTCGGGCATCACGCCGACGATGGCGATGGAGAACAGCAGCAGCGGGAAGGCCAGGAACACGTCCATCAGCCGCGCGATCACCGCGTCGATCCAGCCGCCGAAGTATCCGGCGATGACGCCGAGGGCGGTGCCGATGACGGCGGCCACCACGGTGGCCAGGAAGCCGACCAGCAGCGACACCCGGGAGCCGTAGACGATGCGGCTGAACAGGTCGCGGCCGGTGGTGGGCTCCAGGCCGAGCAGGAAGTCGCCGCTCATGCCGCCGAGCGGCTTCATGGGGGCGCCCAGCGTCGGGTCGATGAGCTCCTGGTGGTACTCGTTCGGGGGGTGTCCGAACAGTTTGACCAGCAGCGGCGCGAAGACCGCCACGAGCACCAGCAGGATGATCACCACGCCGCCGGTCATGGCGACCTTGTCGCGCCGTAGCCGCAGCCAGGCGATCTGCCCGAGGGAGCGGCCCTGGATGGCTTTGCGCCCGACCCCCTCGAGGACGGCGTCCGGCTGGGCCGTGTCGGCCCCGGACACCTCGATCGGTGCGGTCACGCTGCGTACCTCCTACCGTTCGGCCACGTCGCCGCAGACGCACGCGCCGCGGGCACGGGATCACCGCGCCGCTTGCCCGTTACGCCGTTTTGCTGAGGGAAAACTAGTCCTTCGGCCACGACTGTCCATCCGCGGACCCGCTGTCTGCCAGTACCCGTTTCTGACTTGTGATCTCGTCGTCATCTGGGGCACATGCGATCCGCACAATGGAAGCGACAAACCGCCCAGATCGTACGCTTGGTTCCGGGCTGACCGAGCCGCCGGAGCCGGTCGACCCCGCAGGCTTTATCGTTCCGAAGCCGATTCGATATGGATTCGGCGCAGGTCAGGGGCGTGCGACGGGAGCGGCTTGCGGGAAGGCGGGCTCTGCCGTGACCGACGGGCCATGACCGATGGGCCGCGACCGACGGGCCGCGACCAATGGGAAACGGCCGGGACGTCGCGTCCCGGCCGCCGTCGGCGCGCCCGGCTCTCCTCCCCCGCCGCCCGCCGTCACGGGGCGTGCGGGGAGCGGCGCTCCTCGATCACGCTGCTCGCCGCCGTGCTACTGGATGCCGCGGTTGCGGAGGATCTGCTCGATCTCCGCCATCTCCGGGTCCACCTCGGCGGGCCGTGCCTTCTCCACGGCCCGGCCCTTCGGCGCGGCCGCCGCCCCCGCGGACCCTCCGCCGCGCTCCACGGCGCGGCCGCCCCCGCCGGCCCGGCGGCTCAGCATCGCCCCCGACGTCAGGTACAGCAGCACCGCCAGCCCGGCCACGGCCACCCCCGCCCACTTGGCGGGGCTGAACGCCAGGTCGGCCAGGAACCCGGTCACGCCGGTCATGGCGGCCGCCAGCGGCACCAGCGACCAGGCCGCGCCGCGCAGCCCCGAGGCGGCGCCGCGGCGGCGGTAGAGGCCCCAGCTGATCAGCAGCCCGAGCGCGGTGACGCCCAGGCTGATCGCGTAGATGACGGTGTCGCTCATGCCGGCCCCCTCAGTGCGTGCTGCCGTGCTCTCCCCATCGTCACACGTCCGGCGCGGACGTCGCTCCTCCCCGCGAAGGGTTGTGCGCCCCGGCGCTCCTCCCCCGGCGTGAGGCTCCCCCTGGGTAACGAGCGGGACCCCCGCGGCGCCTCCCGCCCCTCGGGTACCGGCCGGGGTCAGGCGACCAGGGCGGCCAGGCGCGGCAGATCGACCTCGGTCAGGGAGGCGACGACGGTGCGGCCCGGCGCGGACGGCACCGGCAGCAGGCTGGGCACCGCGACCGTCACGCACCCGGCGGCCTCGGCGGCGGCCAGGCCGTTGGGCGAGTCCTCCAGCGCCACGCAGCGGCGCGGCTGGACGCCCAGCCGGGCCGTGGCGGTCAGGTACGGCTCGGGGTCGGGCTTGGTGCGCGCCACCTCGTCACCGGCGACCGTCACCGCGAAGTGTTCGCGGCCGACCGCGTCCAGCACCGGCTCCAGGAGCCGCCGGTGGCTGGAGGACACCAGCGCGGCCGGCACCCCCGCGGCGCGGACCTCGGCCAGCAGCCGCTTGGCGCCCGGCAGCAGCGGCACGCATGCGCCGAGCCGCTCGGCCATGCCGTCCAGCATCCGCCGGGCCACCTCGGCGGGCGGCACGTCCGCGCCGGTCAGCTCCAGCATGTACCGGACGGCCTTGTCCAGCGAGCCGCCCAGCATCCGCTGCTGGTCCTCGGTGCTCCACGTGCCGCCCAGCCAGGCGACGACCTCCTCCTCGACCTCCAGCCACAGCCGCTCGGAGTCGATCAGCAGCCCGTCCATGTCGAACAGCACGGCCTGCGGCAGCTCGCCGGTACTCACGCGCCTCCTCGTGTCCATCGTGGTCGTCTCCCCACGGACGGTACGCGATCGCCGCCCGGACGGGGCCGCCCCGTAGCGGAGATCACAGCGCGCAGGCGCAGGTCACACGGGGTGCGGCGCAGGTCAGGTGTTGAAGTACTTGGCCTCCGGGTGGTGGACGACCAGGGCGTCGGTGGCCTGCTCGGGCACCAGCTGGTACTCCTCCGACAGGGTGACGCCGACGCGTTCGGGCCGCAGCAGCCGCACCACCTTGGCGCGGTCCTCCAGGTCGGGGCAGGCCGGGTAGCCGAAGGAGTAGCGGGCGCCGCGGTAGCCGACCTTGAGGATGTCGTCCAGGTCGTCGGGGTCCTCGGCGCCGAACCCGATCTCGGAGCGGATGCGGGCGTGCCAGTACTCGGCCAGCGCCTCGGTCAGCTGCACCGACAGGCCGTGCAGCTCCAGGTACTCGCGGTAGGAGTTCTTGGCGAACAGCTCCGCGGTGGCCTGGCTGACCTTCGACCCGACGGTGACGAGCTGGAAGGCGGCCACGTCGGTCTCGCCGGACTCGCGCGGGCGGAAGAAGTCGGCCAGGCACAGGTGCCGGTCGCGGCGCTGCCGCGGGAAGGTGAACCGTTCGCGTTCGGAGCCGTCGTCGCCGAGGATGACCAGGTCGTCGCCCTCGGACACGGCCGGGAAGTAGCCGTAGACGACGGCGGCCTCGATCAGGCCCTCGGTCTGGATGCGGTCCAGCCACATGCGCAGCCGGGGCCGCCCCTCGGTCTCCACCAGCTCCTCGTAGCCGGGGCCGTCGCCGCCGCGGGTGGGCTTGAGGCCCCACTGCCCCATGAAGGTGGCGCGTTCGTCCAGGTAGGCGGCGTAGTCGGCGAGGGGGATGCCCTTGACGACGCGGTCGCCCCAAAACGGCGGGTCGGGCACCTTGTTGTCGGTGGCGACGTCCGACCGGGCGGGCAGGTCTTCGGGTTCGGTGACCTGCAGGACGGCGCCCTTGCGGACCCGGCGTTCGCGCAGCGGCGGCAGCTGGGCGCCCTCCTCGCCGCGCTTGACGGCCATGAACGCGTCCATCAGCCGCAGCCCCTCGAACGCGTCGCGGGCGTAGCGGACCTCGCCGTCGAACAGCTCGGCCAGGTCCTGCTCGACGTAGGCGCGGGTGAGGGCGGCGCCGCCGAGCAGCACCGGCCACCGGTCGGCCAGGCCGCGGGCGTTGAGCTCCTCCAGGTTCTCCTTCATCACCACGGTCGACTTGACCAGCAGCCCGGACATGCCGATGACGTCGGCGTTCTCCTCGCGGGCGGCCTCCAGGATCGCCGACATCGGCTGCTTGATGCCGAGGTTGATCACCTCGTAGCCGTTGTTGGACAGGATGATGTCGACCAGGTTCTTGCCGATGTCGTGCACGTCGCCCTTGACGGTGGCCAGCACGATGCGGCCCTTGGAGCCCTCGCCCTCCACCTTCTCCATGTGCGGTTCCAGGTAGGCGACGGCGGTCTTCATCACCTCGGCGGACTGCAGCACGAACGGCAGCTGCATCTGCCCGGAGCCGAACAGGTCGCCGACGACCTTCATGCCGTCCAGCAGCACGTCGTTGACGATCTCCAGGGCGGGCCGCTGCCGCAGCGCCTCGTCCAGGTCGTCGTTCAGACCGTCCAGCTCGCCGTCGATGATGCGGCGCTTGAGCCGCTCCCACAGCGGCAGCGCGGCCAGCTCGGCGGCGCGGCCGGCCTTCAGCGCGGCGGTGTCGACGCCCTCGAACAGCTCCATGAACCGGTGCAGCGGGTCGTAGCCCTCGGAGCGGCGGTCGTAGATCAGGTCGAGGGCGACCTTGCGCTGCTCCTCGTCGATCCGCGCCATCGGCAGGATCTTGGAGGCGTGCACGATCGCCGAGTCCAGGCCGGCGTCGACGCACTCGTTCAGGAACACCGAGTTGAGCACCACGCGGGCGGCGGGGTTGAGGCCGAAGGAGACGTTGGACACCCCGAGGGTGGTCTGCACCTCCGGATAGCGGCGCTTGAGCTCGCGGATCGCCTCGATGGTCTCGACGGCGTCGCGGCGGGACTCCTCGGTGCCGGTGCCGATGGTGAAGGTCAGGCAGTCGACGATGATGTCGCCGAGCCGCATGCCCCACTTGCCGGTGAGCTCCTCGATCATGCGGGTGGCGACGCGGACCTTCCACTCGGCGGTGCGGGCCTGGCCCTCCTCGTCGATGCACATCACCACGATCGCGGCGCCGTGCTCCTTGACCACGGGCATGAGCCGGGCGAGCTTGGAGCCGGGCCCGTCGCCGTCCTCGAAGCTGACGGAGTTGACCACGGCGCGGCCGCCGAGCATCTCCAGGCCCGCGGTCAGCACGGGCACCTCGGTGGAGTCCAGCACGATCGGCAGGGTGGCGGCGGTGGCGAGCCGGGACGCCAGCTCCTTCATGTCGGCGACGCCGTCGCGGCCGACGTAGTCGACGCACAGGTCCAGCATGTGGGCGCCGTCGCGGGCCTGGTCGCGGGCGATCTTGACGCAGTCGTCCCAGCGGCCCTCCAGCATGGCCTCGCGGAACGCCTTGGAGCCGTTGGCGTTGGTGCGCTCCCCGATCGCCAGGTAGGAGGTGTCCTGCCGGAACGGGACGTGCTGGTACAGCGACGAGGCGCCCGCCTCGGGGCGGGGCCGGCGCGGGGCGACCTCGCGGCCGCGGACCCGCTCGACCACCTGCCGCAGGTGCTCGGGGGTGGTGCCGCAGCAGCCGCCGACCAGCGACAGCCCGAAGTCGCGGGTGAACGCGTCGTGCGCGTCGGCCAGCTCGGCGGGGGTGAGGGGGTAGCGGGCGCCGTCGGCGGTCAGCTCGGGCAGGCCCGCGTTGGGCATACAGGACAGGCCGATGCGGGCGTGCCGGGCCAGGTAGCGCAGGTGCTCGCTCATCTCGGCGGGGCCGGTGGCGCAGTTCAGGCCGATCAGGTCCAGGCCCAGCGGCTCCAGGGCGGTCAGCGCGGCGCCGATCTCCGAGCCGAGCAGCATCGCGCCGTTCTGCTCGATCGTCACGTGCGCGATCAGGACGGTGTCGGCGCCGGCGGCGGCGATGGCGCGCTTGGCGCCGATGAGCGCGGCCTTGGCCTGCAGCAGGTCCTGGCAGGTCTCCACCAGGATCGCGTGCACGCCGCCGGCCAGCAGGCCCTCGGCGTTGCGCTGGTAGGCGTCGCGCAGCTCGGCGAACGTGACGTGCCCGAGGGTGGGCAGCTTGGTGCCGGGGCCGACCGATCCGATCACCCAGCGGGGCCGGTCGGGCGTGGACACGGCGTCGGCGACCTCGCGGGCCAGGCGGGCGCCGGCCTCCGACAGCTCCTCGATCCGCTCGGTGATGCCGTACTCGCCCAGGTTCCCCAGGTTGGCGCCGAAGGTGTTGGTCTCGACGCAGTCGACGCCGGCGTCGAAGTAGGCCTGGTGGATCGAGCGGACGATGTCCGGCCGGGTGACGTTCAGGATCTCGTTGCAGCCCTCGTATCCCTGGAAGTCGTCCAGGGTCGGGGCCGCCTCCTGGAGCATCGTCCCCATGCCCCCGTCGGCCACGACGACGCGCTGCTGCAGGGCCTGCCGGAGGGACTGAGGTGTCGGAGTGCTCATGGTGCCCCAGCCTAGCCGGGCACGGCGGACGATCTTGCGGAGCCGTCGCGGATCCGCACAACGCCTACGGCGGCGCCCTACGGCGGGCGGAAGGGCGCGGGAAGGGGGTGGTGACGCTGCGCGCCCGACCGATACCGTGCCACCCTGCGAACTACTCATCGGTAAGGAGCGGCATGAGCGCGTACCGCACCATCCTCGTCGGCACCGACGGCTCCGACTCCTCGTTCCGCGCGGTGGACCGGGCCGCGCAGCTGGCCGCCGCCACCGGCGCCACGCTGCTGCTCGCCTCCGCCTACAGCCCCATGCCCGAGCGCGAGCGGCTCAGCGCCGCCGACCGGCTGGGCGACCTGGCCTACAAGGTGCAGGGGTCCACGCCCGCCGACGACGCGCTGCGCGCCGCCCGCGAACGCGCCGTCGCCGCGGGCGCCCGCGACATCGACCAGGTCGCCCAGGAGGGCGACCCGGTGGACGTGCTGGCCCGCCTGGCCCGGGACCGCGCCGTCGACCTGGTCGTCGTCGGCAACCGGGGCCTCAACAGCCTCGCCGGCCGCATCCTGGGGTCGGTTCCGGCGAACCTGTCCCATCGCTCCCCCTGCGACGTGCTCATCGTCCACACCACCGAGAAGGGCAAATGAGCCGTCACGGCGCGGCAAACGGCGCCCCCGCGGCGGACCCCGCTCCCTGTGGGGGAGTTCACGGGTCTGCCGGGGGCGAACGGCGCGCCGCAACTGTGGGGCAAGAAGGCGCCTAGGACGTAGGCTGACAGCACCGATCATGAGCGGGTCCGCCCCCCGGGAATCACGGCCCCCTCGGTGACGCTGTACCTGTCGTCGGAAGGAGGCAGCGCGTGGTCGAGCTGGAAAGCGTGCCCGAACTCGTCGATCCGGTCGTCGTGGCCGCCTTTGAAGGGTGGAACGACGCCGGAGAGGCCGCCAGCGGCGTCATCGGCCACCTGGAGTCGATCTGGGACGCCGTGCCGATCGCCGAGCTGGACCCGGACGACTACTACGACTTCCAGGTCACCCGTCCGCTCATCGAGATGGCCGACGGGGAGAGCCGCGGGATCACCTGGCCCACCACCCGGGTGTCCTGGGCGCGCCTGCCGTCCGGACGCGACGTGGTGCTGGTGCACGGCATCGAGCCCAACATGCGGTGGCGGTCGTTCTGCCGCGAGCTGGTCGGGCTGATGCTGGAGCTGGAGGTCAAGAACGTCGTCCTGCTCGGGGCGCTGCTGGCCGACGCCCCGCACACCCGGCCGGTACCGGTCACCGGCGCCGCCTCCGACGCGGGCCTGGTGAGCACCCTCCACCTGGAGCCGGCCCGGTACGAGGGGCCGACCGGCATCCTCGGCGTCCTGCAGGACGCGTGCGCCAAGGCGGATCTGCGCACGGTGTCGCTGTGGGCGGCGGTGCCGCACTACGTGGCCTCGCCGCCGTCCCCCAAGGCCACCCTGGCGCTGCTGCGCCGGGTGGAGGACGTGCTGGACGTCACCGTCCCCCTGGGCGAGCTGCCCGAGGAGGCGCGGGCCTGGGAGAACGGCGTCAACGAGCTGGCCGAGGAGGACTCGGAGGTCGCCGAGTACGTGCGCAGCCTGGAGGAGCAGAAGGACGCCCTGGAGCTGCCGGAGGCCAGCGGCGACGCCATCGCCCGCGAGTTCGAGCGCTACCTACGCCGCCGCGAGACCGGCTGATCCGGCGCGCAGGCCGTCACCCGCGCCGCGCCCGCCGCCCGCGCCGCGCGGTGCGGGCCGGTGTGCCCGGGACGGGTGGCGGGCGTATCATGGCGCGGCGGTGCAAGCCGCGTTCCGCACGGCGCCCCCGCGCGCCGGGGGCGTCCCGTCGACGGCCCGCGCACGCCGCGAAGTGCGCACGACATGGACCACGTCATGAACGCTGCCGATTCTTCCCGGGGCGGAGGCGCCCGCCGCCGGTGAGCGGCCGCGCGGGCCGCCGCCCGCGTCCCGCCGGGGCCTCTTCCGCCCGCGCCCCGGACTTCGATGCGGCCTCCGCGGCGGCCCGGCCGGCGATCCGCGTCCGGTCCCCCCGCGAGCTGAGACGCCGCCGCAGGAGCCGCGCCCACTCCTGCTGGGACCACCTCATCGCCGCGCCGCTGTGGCCGCTGCACGGCGCCAACCTGGGAACCCTGCTGCGGACCTGCGACGCCGTCGGCGCCTGCCTGGCGGTGCCCCGGCACCGGTGGGTGCCCGAGGCGCTGGCGCGCGGCAACACGCTGCGCAGGCCGTCCTGCGTGCACTGGGTCGGCGACCCGCTGGGCTGGCTGGCCCGCCAGCGCGAGGCCGGCACGCGGGTGGTGGGCGTGGAGCTGGCCGACGAGGCGGTGCGCCTGGCCGACCTGCCCGCCGCCCGCGGACGCACGGTGGCGGTGCTGGGGCACGAGCAGTACGGCATACCGGACGAGGCGCTGGACCTGCTGGACCTGGCCGTGGAGATCCCCATGGTGGGCACCGGCGCCAGCCTCAACGTGGCCGTCGCGGGCTCCCTCGTCCTCTACAAGCTGGCCGGGCTGCTGTGAGCCGCGCACCCCGGGCGGCCGGCCCCGCGGCGCCGCGCGGGGCGCGTCACAGGGCGACGCCGAGGAGGGCGTCGGTGAGCGCGCGGATCCGGGCGGGGGCCTCGGCGTCGGCGGCGCGGGCGTCCGGCTCGTCGGCCAGGGCCCGGTCGGCCCAGCGGTCGACGGCCGCCAGCGCACCGGGGGCGTCCAGGTCGTCGGCCAGGCGGGCGCGGACCTCGGCGGCGGTGCCGGCGGCGGGCGGCCCGGCGGGCAGGCGGACGGCGGCGCGCCAGCGCTCCAGCCGCGCCGTCGCCGCCTCCAGCAGGCCCGGCACCCACTCCCAGTCGGCGCGGTAGTGCTGGGCGAGCAGCGCCAGCCGGACCGCCATCGGGTCGGCGCCGTCGCGCCGCAGCCCGGACACGAACACCAGGTTCCCCCGCGACTTGGACATCTTCTCGCCGTCCAGGCCGACCATGCCGGCGTGCACGTAGGCGCGGGCGTGCGGGCGTTCGCCGGTGGCGATCTGGGCGTGCGAGGCGCCCATCTCGTGGTGCGGGAAGGCCAGGTCGGAGCCGCCGCCCTCGACGTCGAACGCCATGCCCAGGTACTCGACGGAGATCGCCGAGCACTCCACGTGCCAGCCGGGGCGGCCCTTGCCGAACGGGGAGTCCCAGCACGGCTCGCCGGGCCGCCGGGCCATCCACACCAGCGGGTCCAGCGGGTCCTTCTTGCCCGCCCGGCCCGGGTCGCCGCCGCGTTCGGCGAACAGCGGCAGCATCTGCTCGCGGGTCAGCCGGCTGACCCGGCCGAAGTCGGGGTCGGCGTCGACGGGGAAGTACAGGTCGCCGTCCAGCTCGTAGACGGCGTCCTTGGCGCGCAGCTTCTCCACCATCTCCGTGATCAGCGGGATGGCCTCCACGGCGCCGACGTAGTGGTCGGGCGGCAGGATCCGCAGCGCCGCCATGTCGTCGCGGAACAGCTGGATCTCCCGGTCGGCCAGCTCGCGCCAGTCCTGGCCGGTCTGGCGGGCACGTTCCAACAGCGGGTCGTCGACGTCGGTGGCGTTCTGGACGTAGCGGACCTGGTGGCCGAGGTCGCGCCAGACCCGGTTGACCAGATCGAAGGCCAGGTAGGTGGCGGCGTGCCCGAGATGGGTGGCGTCATAGGGGGTGATGCCGCACACGTACATCCGGGCGGTGGCGCCGGGGCCGGTGGCCCGTGCCCGTCCCGATCCCGTGTCGTGCAGGCGCAGCGGGGACGCGGCGGGGGGAAGACCGGCGGCGGGCAGGTGGGGAACCTCGGGTGCGGGCCACGATCGCATACCGGCAAGCTTATCCAGGCCCCGTCTACGGTTTTACGGCAACATCATCCGGATTGTCCGCAGGTGGGGTCACGGCAGCCGGATGCGCGGGTCCAGCGCGGAATGCACCAGGTCCGCGGCCAGCCCGGTGGCGATCACGCAGACGGTGACCAGCAGCGTCACCCCGATGACCACGGGGGCGTCGCCGGAGACGATGGACTGCTGCACCAGCTGCCCGACGCCCTGCAGCCCGAACACCTTCTCGGTGACGACGGTGGACCCGACCAGCGCCCCCGCGTCCGCGCCGAACTGGGTGACGACCGGCGGCAGCGCCGCGCGCAGCCCGTGCCGCACCAGCACCCGCCGCTCCGGCAGCCCCTTGGCGCGGGCGGTGCGGACGTAGTCCTCGCCGAGCACGTCCAGCAGGGCGCCGCGGGTGAGCCGGGCGCAGGCGGCGGCCATCAGCATCGCCAGCGCGCACCACGGCAGGACCATGCGGCGCCAGAAGTGCTCCTGCAGCGGCGGCCCCGCCTCGAAGAACCCGGTGCCGCCCGCCAGCGCCTGCAGCAGCACCAGCGCCAGCACGAACGGCGGCGCCGACAGCCCGACCAGCACCAGCACCGTCGTCAACCGGTCCCACACGCCGCGGGGGCGGGCCGCGCCGAGCACCCCGGCCGCCATGCCGCCCGCCAGCCACAGCGCGCCCGCGCCCAGCACCAGCCACAGCGTCGTGGGGAGCCGCTCGGCGATCAGCCGCGCCACCGGCACGCCGGTGACGTAGGAGTCGCCGAGGTCGCCGCGCGCCAGCCGCAGCAGGAAATGGGCGTACTGCACCGCCAGCGGGCGGTCCAGGCCGAGGCTGCGGCGGATCTGGGCGAGGGTGTCGGCGGTGGCGCGGGGGCCGCCGATGACCTGCTCCACCGGCACCGGCGACAGGTGCAGCAGCGCGAACACCAGCGTGGACACCAGCCACAGCACCACGACCGCGTGCAGCAGCCTGCGGACGACGAACGCTCCCATCCGGCGGCCCCACCTTTCCGCGCGGTCGCGACGGGTAACGAAGGTAGCACCGAACGTGGGCGCCCGGGGCCGCGCCGCCCCGACCGCGCCGCCCCGACCGCGCCGCCCCGACCGCGCCGCCCCGACCGCGCCGCCCCGACCGCGCCGCCCCGACCGCGCCGCCCCGAGCGCGCCGCCCCGAGCGCGCCGCACGGCCGGGGTGCGCGGTCAGATGATCCGGGTCCAGGCGCCGGGGTCGCCGGGGGCGGGTGAGAAGTCGTAGCGGACGCCGTCGGCCCGCAACGCCACCAGGCTCACCGACGTGGTGCCCCACACGCCCGTCCCGGGGAGTTCGACGAGCGGAAGCAGGGCGCGCGGGTCGGTGCGCGGCAGCCCGGCGCCCTCGGCGATCTCCAGCCACGCGCCCCACGCCTGCGCGGCCGTCCCGTCGCGGGGCTCGGGGCGGGGCGCGGCGGCCAGCCGGGGCCGGAAGTGGGCCAGGCGCGCGGCCATGTGCCGGTCGCCGTCGTCGGCGTGCCCGTCGCCGCGGCGGTGCCGCCCCTCCAGGCCGTTGTTGACCACCATGTGCAGGCCGGGGCCGAGCGCGCGCTCCACGAGCTCGACGCCGTCCCAGCTCCACAGCCGCACCGCGTCCGGCTCGGCGCACAGCAGGTGGAACGGGTCGAAAAGGGCCGGGTCCAGCCCGTCGGGCTTTCCGTCGGCCGCCGTCCGCAGCGGCAGCTCGCCGCGCGAGTGCCGCGCCGCCTCGGGCGCGTCGCGGCCGCGGCCGTTCAGCACGGTGGCGGCGCGCGCGGCGGCCGGGTCGACCGCGAGCCAGGTGCCCCCGGCGCGCCGGTCCCGGCCGCCGACCAGGCCCGGCCGGTCCGGCCAGTGCCGGCCCGGCGGCTCCCAGGCGCGGGCCAGGAACTCGTCCCGGACGCCCACCAGCAGCACCGGGACGGGAGACGAGGGGTCGAAACTCACGATCGCCGTGCACATGCGCACCATTGGAGCATTCCACCCGTAACGGGCGGCGGGGCGGGTCGGGCGGCGCCCGCGGGCGGCGGGTCAGAGCGGCGGCCAGGGGATGGCGGGCCAGTCCTCCGGCGGGTAGGGGTGGATGCGGTGCTTGAGCATCAGCTCGACGCGGCGGCGGGTGGCGTCGACCTCCTCGGCGGTCAGCAGGGCGGCCAGGCGCTCGCCCAGCGGACCGGCCAGCGCCGCCTCGACCCGGCCGAGCGCCTCCAGCGCCTCGTCGGTCAGCCGTTTGCCGCGCCACTGCCACAGCACCGTGCGCAGCTTGTACTCCACCGAGAAGCACACGCCGTGGTCGCAGCCGTAGACGTGGCCGTCGCCGGGCGGCAGCAGGTGCCCGATCTTGCGGTCGGCGTTGTTGATGACGGCGTCGAACACCGCCACCCGCCGCACCGCCGGGTCGTCCGACCGCGACAGCGCCACCAGGTCGACGTCGGGGTCGGGCTCCACCCACAGCTGCACCATGCCGGGCCCGTACGGGCCGTCGCGGTGCACGGTGGGCGGCACGATGTTCCAGCCCATCGCCTGCGACACCGCGTACGCGGCGACCTCGCGCCCGGCCAGCGTGCCGTCCGGGAAGTCCCACAGCGGACGCTCGCCCGCCACCGGCTTGTACACGCAGGCGGCGGTGAGGTTCTCCCATTCGACCGAGCAGTACAGCGTGGCGTTGGAGGCCTGGACCAGCCGTCCCTCCACGGTGAGGCGGCCCTCGGAGAGCAGCCGTTCGGCGAGATCGGTGTCGCGGGGGGAGACGGTGCGGCCGGGACCGTCGTCGGCGGGGCTGCGATCCCGGGAGGGCTGCGTCATGCGTCCATTGTCCCGGGCGCCGCGCCCATGATCCAGCACGGGCGGAGGTGACGTGCGCCGCCGCCGGCCGCCGCGCGCGTGCCGCCCCGGCGCGTGCCGCCCGGGGACGTCCCGTGGTTCACGCACGGCGGCCGTTCACGCCCCGTACCAGTCGTTCAGCCCTGAGCCCCTTCACACCTACGACCCGTTCACACCTACGACCCGTTCACGCCTTGTGCCCGTTCTGGCGGGGGCAGATGTGCCCGTTCGCGTCCAGCGGCAGCCCGCACAGCGGGCAGGGCGGGCGGCCCGCCGCCACCACCTTCAGGGCGCGCTCGGCGAACGCCCGGGCCTGCGCGGCGGTGATCCGCACGCGCAGCACGGTGATGGCCGGGTCCTCCTCGCCGATCTCGGCCTCCTCCTCGTCGGACTCGGTGACCTCCTGCGCCTCGATGATCACGCGTTGCTCCTCGGGGTCCCAGGCCAGCGCCATGGTGCCGACCCGGAACTCCTCCTCGACCGGCTGGTCCAGCGGGCCGTCGTCCTGCAGCTCGGCGGGAGTGACCGCGGGCACCGGGGCGGTGCCGCCGCTGCGCCGCAGGATCTCGTCCAGCAGCTCCTCCAGCCGCTCGGCCAGCAGCGTCACCTGGAACTTCTCCAAGCCCACGCTGGTGATGCGGCGGCCCTCGCGGGCCTGCAGGTAGAACGAGCGCTCCCCCGGGCGCCCGACGGTGCCGGCGACGAACCTGTCCGGCAATTCATAGGAGATGACCGGCATGACAACGACCCTACGCGCCGCCGCCGACGGCCGCGTCACTGCTCCCCGGGCCCTGCCCGCGGTCCCGCCGCCGCTCCTCCTCGGGCGCGGGCAGCAGGTCGTCGACGCCGCCGCCGGTGTCGTTGAGGCGCACCACGAACGGCCGCAGCTCGGTGTAGCGGATCACGGTGAGCGACGCGGGCGCGACCTGGATCCGCTGGAACTGGTCCAGGTGCAGGCCGAGGGCGTCGGCGACGACGGCCTTGATGATGTCGCCGTGGCTGCACACCGCGTACGCGGCGTCCGGGCCGTGCTCGGCGGCGATCCGGGCGTTCCAGTCGCGGACCGCGGCGACCGCGCGGTGCTGGGCGCCCGCCAGCGACTCGCCCTCCTCGCCGGGGAAGCGGGCCGCGCTGGGATGGGCCTGCACGACCCGCCACAGCGGCTCCTCGGCCAGCTCCTTGAGCGGGCGGCCCGTCCAGTCGCCGTAGCGGACCTCGCCGAACCGCTCGTCGACCTCGACCTTGTCGACGGGTTCGGCGCGGCCGGAGGCGATCGCCTCGGCGGTCTCCACGCACCGCTCCAGGGGGCTGGACACCACCGCCGCCAGCGGCACCGGCGCCAGCCGCGCGGCCAGCGCCCGCACCTGCCCGCGGCCGCGCTCGTCCAGCCGCACCCCGGGGGTCCAGCCCGCCAGCACGGGCCCGGTCAGCGCGGTCAGTCCGTGGCGGACCAGCAGCAGCGTCGTCACGACACGCACTCTACGAGATGCGCGGCCCCGGTGTGATCATCGAGCGGCCGGGACGTGCCGGCGGTCGGGCGCGGGCGCCAGCAGCACGGCCCACAGGTGCGACTCGGCGCCGCCCGCCTCCAGGCGGCGCCGCACCCGCTCCACCCCGCCCGCCGTGGGCAGCGCCAGGCCGAGCAGCAGCGGGTAGCCCACCGCGAACGCCGCCAGGAACACCGTCTCGTCGCGGGTGGTGACCGCCAGGGCGAGGCCGAGCATGATGACGGCGTCGGCGAGCGCGAACCGCACCAGGATCGCCTGCCGGAACTGCAGCAGCGCCGCCGCGGCGGCCTCCTCGCGGTCGCGGCCGGGGCGCAGCGGACGCGGCGTGCGGGGCCCGGCCAGCGCCGCGACCAGCACGGCGGCCGCGACGGGCGGGACCGTCCACGGGGCGGGCAGCGGGCCGGGCCCGCCGGGGACGAGCGGCGGCGAGATCGCCAGGATCAGCACCTGCGCCACCGCCAGCACCAGCATCACCGCGCGCAGCCGCGCCAGCACCGTGCCGGTGCGCAGCGACCGCAGGTAGCCGGGGTCGTCGGCGCGTCCCGCGCCGTACCGGGGGCGCACCAGCGGACCGCCGTCCGCCGGGGTGCGCGGCGAGTACATCGAAAAGGGCGGGGTCGCCATGAGCGCGCACTGTAACCCGGGGACCGGCCCCGGCGATACGCACGCGGGCGACAAAAATCGGCCCCGGCCGGGCGCAGCGCGGTCAGGCGCTGATGGCCCCGGCGGCGAGCAGGCCCAGGATGACGCCGCCGAGCGCCACCCGGTAGTAGACGAACACCATCATCGAGTGCCGGCCCAGGAACTTCAGCAGCCAGGCGATGCAGGCGTAGCCGACGAGGAACGACGCCGCCGTCGCCACCGCGGTCGGCATCACCTGCAGGTCGCCGGAGAACGCCTTGCGCAGCTCGAACAGCCCCGACAGCACCACGGCCGGCACCGACAGCAGGAACGAGTACCGCGCCGCCGCCTCCCGCGTGTAGCCGAGGAACAGCGCGCCGGTCATGGTGGACCCCGAGCGGGACGAGCCGGGGATCAGCGCCAGCGCCTGGAACGTTCCGATGATCAGGCCGTCGCGCAGGTTGAGGTCGCCGACGTCGCGTTTGCGCGTCCCCCACCACTCGGCGACCATCAGCAGCAGGCCCATGACGATCAGCGACGTGGCGTTGATCCACAGGTTGCGGGCGGGCTCCTCGATGAAGTCCTCGAACGCCAGGCCGCACACCCCGATCGGGATCGTGCCGAGGCCGATGTACCAGCCCATCCGGGCGTCCTGGTGGCGGCGCAGCTCGGGCCGCCACAGGCTGCGCGACCAGGTGAGCAGGATGCGCCACAGGTCGCGCCAGAAGTAGATGATCACGGCGGCCATGGTGCCGATCTGGATGACCGCGCTGAAGGCCGATCCGGGGTCCTCCCAGCCGAGGAACTTCGGCACGAACAGCATGTGCCCCGAGCTGGAGATGGGCAGGAACTCGGTCAGGCCCTGGACGATGCCGAGGACGGCCGCTTCCACGACGTTCACGATCCGTGAGCCTAGTGGTCGCGGGGCGTGCCCGGCCCGCGGGCGACACGCGCCCGGCGCGCCGCCGCCCCCCGGTCACCCTTCCGAAGCCGGCGCATCACCGCCGGGACACACCCGCGGCGCCGCCACCGGCGCGGTGGTCCGACCGGCCGGGCCGCTACTGTGACCGCCTATGGAAGAGCGTCACCTCGGGCGCAGCGGGCTGCTGGTGTCCCGGCTGGGCCTGGGCACCATGACCTGGGGGCAGGACACCGAACCCGACGAGGCGGCCGCGCAGCTGACGGCGTTCGTGGACGCCGGGGGCACCCTGGTCGACACCGCCGACGTCTACAGCGAGGGCG
The DNA here is from genome assembly GCF_030269545.1 of Actinomadura sp. NBRC 104425. GTDB lineage: Bacteria > Actinomycetota > Actinomycetes > Streptosporangiales > Streptosporangiaceae > Spirillospora > Spirillospora keratinilytica. The sequence goes on from NZ_BSTN01000035.1 coordinate 38,287, forward strand.
CCAGCGAACGCATCCTCGGGCACCTGCTGCGCGACGTGGTGGACCGCGACTCGATCGTGCTGGCGACCAAGGCGGCGATCCGCCCCGACGGCCGCTACGACGGCTCCCGGCGGCATCTGCTGGCCGCCCTGGACGCGTCGCTGGACCGTTTGGACGTCGACTACGTCGACCTGTGGCAGCTGCACGTGTACGACCCGTCCACGCCCCTGGAGGAGACGCTGTCGGCGGTGGACGAGGCGGTGGCCAGCGGCCGCGCCCGGTACGCGGGGGTGTCGAACTACGCGGGGTGGCAGCTGGCCAAGGCGGCGGCATGGCAGAACGCGTGGCCGGGCCGCGCCCCCATCGTGTCGGTGCAGGCGGAGTACTCGCTGCTGCGGCGCGACATCGAACGCGAGCTGCTGCCCGCGGCGCTGGACGCGGGGGTGGGCGTGCTGCCCTGCTCCCCGCTGGGCCGCGGGGTGCTCACCGGCAAGTACCGCACCGGCATCCCGGCGGGTTCGCGGGCGGCCGCGCCGCATTTCTCGGAGTTCGTGCAGCCGTACCTGGACGAGGAGTGCGCCCGCATCGTCGAGTCGGTGGTGACGGCCGCCGAGGGGCTGGGCGTGTCGCCGCTGGACGTGGCGCTGGCCTGGGTGCGCGACCGTCCCGGGGTGGCCGCGCCGATCGTGGGGGCGCGCACGTCGGCGCAGCTGGGGCAGGTGCTGCGCAGCGACAAGCTGACGCTGCCGCAGGAGATCCGGGACGCGTTGGACGACGTGTCCGACATGTCGGCGCCCCACCCGTGACCTGTGCGCGCGCCCCGGGCGCGCGGCCTTTGCGGCGCATGGCGCCCTGACCCGGGCGGCCGCGTATGGCACCCTCGGGACCGGGATCCGACGAGCCCGGGCGGCGGACCGCGCCCGGGCGGGCAGCACTGACGGGAGGCACGTGACCGACTCCGCGCCCGACCTGGCCCAGCTGTTCGAGGCGACCGGCGTGCCCGCCGCGCTGGTGCCGCGCGCCGCCGCGCGGCTCGGCGCCGACGCGGCGGGGCGGCTGCGCGCCGACCCCTGGCAGCTGCTGCGCGTGCCGGGCGTGCTGCCGCGGCAGGCCGACCACTTCGCCCGGCGGCTGCTGGGCGACCAGGCGCGTCCCGACGACCCCCGGCGGGGGCGCGCGCTGGTGCTGCACCTGCTGACCGAGGCCGCCCGGCAGGGCCACACCGCCACCCCCGTCGCGGACGTGGCGGCGGCGCTGGCCGCGCAGCGGGTGCCGGACGCGCGGCAGGCGGTCGACGGGGCGCTGGACACCGGCGAGGCGGTGCTGCTGGTCGAGGAGCCGGAGTTCGACGAGGACTCGCCGGAGGCGCTGGAGGAGGAGCCGCCCGAGCCGGAGGAGTCGCTCGGCGTGGCGCGGTGGGCGCTGGCCGAGGAGGCCGCCGCCGAGGGCTTCCAGCGGCTGGCCGCCACCGCCGGGCCGCTGCTGGACGACCCGACGATCAAGGCGGTGCGGCAGGGCCTGCCCGAGGACCGGTCCCTGGCGCTGACCGCCGCGCTGCGCACGGGCGTCAGCGTGCTGCGCGGCGCGGCCGGAGACCTGGCGGCCACGGCCCTCGGCATCGCCTCCGTCGCCGCCGGCAACGGCCTGCGGGTGGCCGTCGTCGCCCCCACCGAGCACGCCGCCGCCGCGCTGGCGCGCGGCCCCGCCCCGGCAGAGCCGCTCCCCGAGGGCGCGGTCGTCGGCCTGCACCGGCTGCTGGAGGCCCGTCCCGCGCCGCCGCCGGCCCCGCCGGGCACGGTGCTGTTCGGACGCGGCGAGCAGAACCCGCTCGACCTGGACCTGGTGGTGGTGCCGGACGCGTCCGCGCTGGACGTGGAGATGACCGCGGTGCTGGTCGAGGCGTGCCCGGACGGCGCGCACCTGGTGCTGGGCGGCGAGCCGGGGGCGCTGCCGCCCGCCGGGCCCGGCCGGGCGCTGGACGACCTGGAGGCCTCGGAGACCGTGCCGGTCGTCACGCTGGAACCCGGGGCCGGGGCCGGTCCGCTGCAGGAGCTGACGGCCGCCGTGCGCGGGGGCGAGCTGATCGCGGTGGACGCGCCCGACCTGGAGGTCGTGGTCGTGCCCGCCGCGTCCGGCGCCGAGGCGGTGCACCGCGCGGTCCAGCTCGTCACCGACTCGATCCCGCGGGCGCTCGGCATCCCCGCCGGGGACGTCCAGGTCGTCGCGGCCGCCGCGGGCGGGCAGGCGGGCGCCGCGGCCCTCAACGCCGCCCTCAAGAGCCGCCTCAACCCCGGGCCGGGGGCGTTCGGCGGCTTCGACCCGGGCGACCGCGTCATCGTGGCGGTGCCGCTGCCGCAGGCCGCGCTGGGCGAGCCGGGCGTGGTCACCGGCGCCGACGCCGACGGCCTGCACGTGGAGTTCACCGGCGGCGCCGCCACGGTCCCTCCCGCGCTGAGCACGCGGCTGCGGCACGGCTGGGCCGCCCCGGTTGCGCTGGCCCGCGCGAACCGCCGCCCCGCCGTGGTGGCCGTCCTCACCGACGAGGCGGAGGCGGGCCTGTCGCGGCCGATGGTGGCCACCGCGTTCGGGCTGGCGCTGCGCCACCTGTCGGTCGTGCAGGCCGCCGGGCCCGCCCTGGCCAGGGCCGTCCGCGAGGTGGACGCCCCCGCGCGGCGCACCAGGCTGGCGCGGCTGGTGGTGCGGTAGCGGCGCCGGGAGGCGGCGGAAACCGCCCGTGCCGGGGTTTACGCGTGCGCCCGCCCAGGGAAGCACTCCGCCCCCGCGCACGCCGGCCCCGCCGCCCGCGCGTCAGACCGCCGGGGAAGGGCCGACCGCCCTCGTATGCCGGACCACCTGCGGAGACCAGGCCGCCCGGGAGAAGTCCGGACCGCGTGATCAGGCCGTCCGTGTACACCGGGCCGTCCGGGGAGGCCCGGACCGCGTGATCAGGCCGCCCGCGTACGCCGGGCCGCCCGCGCGGTCGGGGCGCTTGCCCGGGTGCGGGCGGCGGGTGGGCGGGTCAGTCCAGGTCGGGGCCGGGGTCGGGGGCGCCGACGGCGTGCAGGCCGCCGTCCACGTGCACGATCTCGCCCGTGGTGGCCGGGAACCAGTCCGACAGCAGCGCCACCACCGCCCGCGCGGTGGGCTCGCTGTCCTTGATGTCCCAGCCGAGCGGCGCGGCCTGCGGCCACATCTCGGTCAGCCCGCCGAAGCCGGGGATGCTCTTGGCCGCCATCGTGGCCAGCGGCCCGGCCGACACCAGGTTCACCCGGATGTTCTTCGGGCCCAGGTACTTGGCCAGGTAGCGCGCGCACGACTCCAGGCCCGCCTTGGCCACGCCCATCCAGTCGTACACCGGCCAGGCCTTGGTGGCGTCGAAGTCCAGGCCGACCACCGACCCGCCCTGCTCCATCAGCGGCAGGCACGCCATGGTCAGCGACTTCAGCGAGTACGTCGAGGCGTGCAGCGCGGTGGCCACATCCTCCCACGGGGTGTCCAGGAACGTTCCGCCCAGCGCGCTCTGCGGCGCGAACCCGATGGCGTGCACCACGCCGTCCAGCCGGTCGAACCCGTGCTCGCGCAGCCGCCCGGCCAGCGCGTCCAGGTCCTCGGTGCTGGTGACGTCCAGCTCGATGACGGGCGGCGGGTCGTCCGGCCCCGACGGCAGCCGCTTGGCGGTGCGCTGGGTGAGCGTGGGACGCGGGTAGGCGGTGAGCGCCACCCGCGCGCCCTCCTCCTGCGCCACGCGCGCCACGTGGAAGCCGATGGAGGCGTCGGTGAGGACGCCGGTGACCAGGATCCGCTTGCCTTCCAGGATGCCCATGATCGGTCAGTGCCCCATTCCCAGGCCGCCGTCCACCGGGATCACGGCCCCGGTGATGTAGGCGGCGTCGTCGCCGGCCAGGAACCGTACGGCCTTGGCCACCTCCTCCGGCTGCGCCACCCGGCCCAGCGGGATCGCCTTCTTGATCGCGTTCTGCTGGTCCTCGCTGAGCGCGGCGGTCATGTCGGTGTCGACGAAGCCGGGGGCGACCACGTTGACGGTGATGTTGCGCGAGCCCAGCTCGCGGGCCAGCGACCGGGCGAAGCCCACCATGCCCGCCTTGGAGGCGGCGTAGTTGGACTGGCCGGCCGAGCCGAGCAGCCCCACCACCGACGACACCAGCACGATCCGGCCGCTGCGCTTGCGCATCATGCCCTTCACCGCGCGCTTGGCGACCCGGTACGCGCCGGTGAGGTTGGTGTCCAGGACGGAGGTGAACGACTCCTCGCTCATGATCGCCAGCAGGGTGTCGTCGGTGATGCCCGCGTTGGCGACCAGCACCTGCACCGGCCCCTGCTCCGCCTCGACCTTGCCGAAGGCGGCGTCGACGTCCTCCATGCTGGTCACGTCGCAGCGCACGCCGAACAGGCCCGCGGGCGGCTCGCCCGACCGGTAGGTCACCGCCACCGCATCGCCCGCGGCCGACAGCTCCCGCGCGATCGCCAGACCGATGCCCCGGTTCCCGCCGGTCACGAGGACAGAGCGACTCATCTCGTACCCTTCATCGACTCACCACAGCGAGCCGAGCGTATCGGCCTACCGCCGGTAACGCGGATGTGCGAGCCCCACAAGATCCGCGTCCCGCCCTTTGTTCCCCGGTCCGCCGGGGCGGCGGGCACGGCCCCGCGGCCCCGGCGCCCGGGCGGGCGAAAGGGGTAGGTTGCAGAGGGTGCACGACATCGATCCCGATTTCACCGCACTGCCTCTGCGCGAGCTGGCCGACGCGGCGCTGACCCGGGCCCGCGAGCTGGGCTGCGAGCACGCCGACTTCCGGCTGGAGCGCATCCGCAGCCAGACCCTGCGCCTGCACGACGCGGCGCTGGAGACCGCGCTGGACGCCGACGACCTGGGCCTGTCGGTGCGCGTGGTCAAGAACGGCACCTGGGGCTTCGCCGCCGGCATCGACCTGAGCACCGCCGGCGCCGCCCGGGTGGCCGCCCAGGCGGTGGAGGTCGCCGCGGTCGCCGCGGCGGTCAACCGCGAGCCCATCGAGCTGGCGCCCGAGCCGGTGCACGGCGAGCGCACCTGGGTGTCGTCCTACGAGGTGGACCCGTTCGCCGTGCCGACCGCCGACAAGGCGGCGCTGCTGGCCGACTGGAGCCGCCGCCTGCTGGACGACCCGCGCGTGCAGCACGTCGACGCCACGCTGCTGCAGGTCAAGGAGAACAAGTTCTTCGCCGACCTGGCCGGGACCGTCACCACCCAGCAGCGCGTGCGGCTGCACCCGGTGGTCAACGCGGTGGGCATCGCCGACGGCGCGTTCGACACCATGCGCACGCTGGCGCCGCCCGCCGGGTACGGCTGGGAGTGGCTGACCGGCCCGCACTGGGACTGGGACGGCGAGCTGGCGCGGCTGCCGGAGCTGCTGGCCGAGAAGCTGGCGGCGCCGTCGGTGGACCCGGGCGCCTACGACGTGGTGATCGACCCGTCCAACCTGTGGCTCACCATCCACGAGTCGATCGGGCACGCCACCGAGCTCGACCGCGCCCTGGGCTACGAGGCCGCCTACGCGGGCACCTCCTTCGCCACCCCCGACAAGCTCGGCCGGCTGCGCTACGGGTCGCCCGTCATGAACGTCACCGGCGACCGCACCGCCGAGCACGGCCTGGCCACCATCGGCTACGACGACGAGGGTGTGCAGACCCAGTCGTTCGACATCATCACCGAGGGCGTGTTCACCGGCTACCAGACGGACCGGCGCATCGCCCGCCTCACCGGCGCCGAACGCTCCAACGGCTGCGCGTTCGCCGATTCGTCCGCCAGCATGCCGCTGCAGCGGATGGCGAACGTGTCGCTGCGGCCCGCGCCGGACGGCCCGTCCACCGAGGAGCTGATCTCCGGCGTGGACCGGGGGATCTACATCGTCGGCGACAAGAGCTGGTCGATCGACATGCAGCGGTACAACTTCCAGTTCACCGGGCAGCGGTTCTACCGCATCGAGAAGGGGCGGCTGGCCGGGCAGCTGCGCGACGTCGCCTACCAGGCCACCACCACCGACTTCTGGAACTCCATGGAGGCCGTCGGCGGGCCCGGCACCTACGTGCTGGGCGGCGCGTTCAACTGCGGCAAGGGCCAGCCCGGGCAGATCGCCCCGGTCAGCCACGGCTGCCCGTCGGCGCTGTTCCGCGGGGTCAACATCCTCAACGCGCGCAAGGAGGCCGGGCAGTGAGCACGATGAGGCCGCAGGAGGCCGTCGAGCGGGCGCTCGAGCTGTCGCGCGCCGACGACTGCGTGGTCATCGCCGACGAGTCCAGCACCGCCAACCTGCGCTGGGCGGGCAACACGCTGACCACCAACGGCGTGACCCGCTCCAACCGGCTGACCGTGATCGCGCTGCGCCGCACCGGCGCGGGCGTCGCCGCCGGCGTGGTGTCGCGGGCCGCCGTCGCCGCGGGCGACGTGGCGGAGCTGGTGCGCGCCGCCGAGGCCGTCGCCGCCGAGAACGAGCCCGCCGAGGACGCCGCGCCGCTGGTGGGCGGCACCGCGCCCGCCGCCGGCTGGGACGACGACCCGGCCGAGACCGGCATCGGCGTGTTCGCCGGCGTCGCGCCCGCGCTCGGCGAGGCGTTCGCCGCCGCCGAGGCCGCCGGGCGCCGCCTGTACGGGTTCGCCAACCACATGGTGACCTCGACGTTCCTCGGCACCTCGGCGGGGCTGAGGCTGCGGCACGACCAGCCCGCCGGGCTGCTGGAGCTGAACGCCAAGGACGACCGCGGCGGCTCGGCGTGGGCGGGCGCGGCCACCCGCGACTTCACCGACGTGGACGTGCCCGGGGTCGCCGCCGGCCTGGCGCGCCGGCTGGACTGGGGCGCCCGCCGCGTCGAGCTGCCCGCGGGCCGCTACGAGACCATCCTGCCGCCCAGCGCGGTCGCCGACCTGATGATCTACCTGTACTGGTCGGCGGGGGCGCAGGACGCCCACGACGGCCGGACCGTGTTCAGCGCGCCCGGCGGCGGCACCCGCGTCGGGGAGAAGCTGGCGAGCCTGCCGGTGCGGCTGTCCAGCGACCCGGCCGCGCCGGGCCTGGAGTGCGCGCCGTTCGTCATCGCGCGCGCCTCCAGCCGCGAGGCGTCGGTGTTCGACAACGGGCTGGCGCTGTCGGCCACCGACTGGATCGCCGACGGCACGCTCACCGCGCTCACCCAGACCCGCCGGTCCGCCGAGCGCACCGGTCTGCCGCTCACCCCCGGCATCGACAACCTGATCATGAGCGGGGGCCGGGACGGCGGGGCGTCGCTGGAGGACATGGTGGCGCGCACCGAGCGCGGCCTGCTGCTGACCTGCCTGTGGTACATCCGCGAGGTGGACCCGCAGCGGCTGCTGCTCACCGGCCTCACCCGCGACGGCGTGTACCTCGTCGAGGACGGCGAGGTCGTCGGTGCGGTCAACAACTTCCGGTTCAACGAGAGCCCGGTGGACCTGCTGTCGCGGCTGACCGAGGTCGGCGCCACGGCGCCCACGCTGCCGCGGGAGTGGTCGGACTACTTCACCCGGGCCGCCATGCCGCCGCTGCGGGTGGGCGATTTCCACATGTCCACCGTCAGCCAGGCGACGTAGCCGACAGGACGTCGTCACAGTACGTCGTCACAGTACGTCGCGGCAGGCCGTCACAGCCGGGGCGCGGCTGCCGGGAGCGCCTCCCCCGCCGCGGGGGAGGCGCTCCCGGCTGCGGCGCGTCGTGTGACCGCGCGCCGCGCCGGCGCGCGGTCAGGCGTCCTCCAGTCTGAAGCCCACCTTGAGCCCCACCTGGTAGTGCGCGATCCGGCCGTCCTCGAGGTCGCCGCGGATCTCGGTGACCTCGAACCAGTCCAGGTGGCGCAGGGTCTGCGCGGCGCGGGCGATGGCGTTGCGGATCGCGGCGTCGACGGACTCCGGCGAGCTGCCGACGATCTCGGTCACCCGGTAGGTGTGGTCGCTCATCTGGGTCTCCTTCCCCCGTGAATCCCCCTGATGTCGCCGTGCTGCTCCTACGGGCGTACCGTGAAAATGTGAAGGTCATTCCCCGCAAGCGCGATGCGGTCTACACGGTGACCGACGCTCCCAAGCCGATGTCGGAGGACATCGGCTACCGGCAGCGCCGCTACCTGATCTCGATGGGGATCCGGACGGCCTGCTTCGTGGGGGCGGTGGCCGCCGCGATGCTCGGCGCGCCGCTGTGGCTGGTGGTCCTGCTGGTGCTGGGCGCGCTGTTCCTGCCGTACATCAGCGTGATCTTCGCCAACGGCGGGCGCGAACCGCAGCCGACCGCCAGCTTCACCGACGAAAGCACGGACCGGAAGGCGATTTCCGGACATGGTCCGGAAATCGGGTCGTGACTTTCTCTTGACTAAGGGCGGGGGGGTTCGGTGTACGATTTGTCTCGGCGCTCTGGTCCCCCGTCGGAGCGCCCGTGCCGGTGTTCCGGGCCCCCGTCGGAACACCGATGATGCGACGCCGGGTGGATTGCCCCCGTATCCACCCGGCGTCGCTTTCTCTTTGCGGAGCCTTGGCTCCGCTCCCCCGTTCCAGCGCGTTCACTGAGACAGACGGACGCTGAGGCCGCGCGGTTCCCGCCGCTGACCGGACCCGGCCAACACGTTGCGGCGCCTCGTTCCGAGCGGCCCCGCCGCGCCTCCGCGGGGCGTCCGCGCGCAACCGCGCTCAGAACGCCGTGGAGCCTCCGCCGACCGCACCCCCAACCGATCTTGCCGGAGGCGCCCGCCGGGCCCTCACGGGCGCGCACACGGCCGTGCGGGGCCGTCCCGGGGTCAGCGGCGCAGGACGGCGGCGAGCTGGGCGGCCAGCACGCGCGGCGCGTCCACCAGCGACGGGCCGTACCAGGTGAGGTACCGGCCGTCGACCAGGGCGACGTCGACACCGGGGAAGCACTCGGGACCGTCGTCGGCGGTGAAGCGGTACGGCTCGTCCGGCAGCACCACCAGGTCGGCGCCGGCGGCGGTCAGCTCGTCCAGGCCGATCTTCGGGTAGCGGTCGGGATGGCCGGCGTAGACGTTGTCCACGCCGAGCCGCGCCAGCACGTCCCCGGTGAAGGTGTCGCGGCCGACGATCATCCACGGCCGCCGCCACACCGGGACGACCGCTCTGCGGCGGCGCGGCGGGACGGGCGGCGAAGCCCACGCGCGGGCGGCCTGGTCCAGCCAGGGCGGGACGGGCACGCGGCAGGCCTCGGCGAGCATGCGGCGCAGCGAGGCCAGGGCCTGGTCGACGGTGCGGATGTCGGTCATCCACACCGCGATCCCGGCCGCGCGCAGCGCCGCGACATCGGCGGGGCGGTTCTCCTCGGCGTTGCCGAGCACGACGTCGGGGCGCAGCGCGGCGATGCGCTCCAGGTCGGGGTTCTTGGTGCCGCGCACCCGCGCGACGTCCAGGCCGGGCGGGCGGGTGCACCAGTCGGTGGCGCCGACCAGCAGGCCGGGCGCCGTCACCGCGACCGTCTCGGTCAGCGACGGCACCAGCGACACCACCCGGCGCACCCGGTCCGGGACGGGCACGGGCGCGCCGGTGTCGTCCAGCGGGGCGGCGGAGGGCGGGGCGGTCATCGCACGGCCGTCACACGTTGCGCCGGTACTGGCCCCCGACCTCGAAGAACGCCTCGGTGATCTGCTGGAGGGTGCACACCCGCGCCGCGTCCATCAGCACCGCGAACACGTTCTCCCCGGACCGGGCCGCCTCCTTCAGCGCCTCCAGGGCGGCCGGCGCCTCCTCGCGGTGGCGCTCTGTGAAGGCGCGGACGCGCTCCAGCTGCGACCGCTTCTCCTCCTCGGTGGCGCGGGCCAGCTCCAGCGGCCCGTCCGCCGCGTCGTCGCCGTCGGGGTTGCGGAAGGTGTTGACGCCGATGATCGGCAGGGAGCCGTCGTGCTTGCGCTGCTCGTACAGCATCGACTCGTCCTGGATGCGGCCGCGCTGGTAGCCGGTCTCCATGGCGCCCAGCACCCCGCCGCGCTCGCTGATCCGCTCGAACTCGGCGAGCACCGCCTCCTCGACCAGGTCGGTCAGCTCCTCGATGATGAACGAGCCCTGCAGCGGGTTCTCGTTCATCGCCAGGCCCCACTCCCGGTTGATGATGAGCTGGATGGCCAGGGCGCGGCGCACCGACTCGGCGGTGGGCGTGGTGACGGCCTCGTCGTAGGCGTTGGTGTGCAGGCTGTTGCAGTTGTCGTAAATGGCGATGAGGGCCTGCAGCGTCGTGCGGATGTCGTTGAAGTTCATCTCCTGGGCGTGCAGGGACCGGCCCGACGTCTGGACGTGGTACTTCAGCTTCTGGCCGCGTTCGCCGGCGCCGTACCGCTCGCGCATGGCGATCGCCCAGATGCGGCGGGCGACCCGTCCGATGACGCTGTATTCGGGGTCCATGCCGTTGGAGAAGAAGAACGACAGGTTGGGCGCGAAGTCGTCGACGTCCATGCCGCGCGCCAAATAGGACTCGACGTAGGTGAACCCGTTGGCCAGCGTGAACGCCAGCTGGCTGATCGGGTTCGCGCCGGCCTCGGCGATGTGGTACCCGGAAATGGACACCGAGTAGAAGTTGCGGACGTTGTTGGCGATGAACCATTCCTGGATGTCGGCCATCATCCGCAGGGAGAACTCGGTGGAGAAGATGCAGGTGTTCTGCCCCTGGTCCTCCTTGAGGATGTCGGCCTGCACGGTGCCGCGCACCGTGGACAGCACCCGCGCCCGGACGTCGGCGGCCTCCTGCTCGGTGGGTTCGCGGCCGTGCTCGGCGCGGAAGGCGTCCAGGCCCTGGTCGATCGCGGTGTTGAGGAAGAACGCCAGGATGGTGGGCGCCGGGCCGTTGATCGTCATCGACACCGAGGTGGTCGGCGCGCACAGGTCGAAGCCGTCGTAGAGCGCCTTCATGTCGTCCAGCGTGGCGATGGAGACGCCGGAGGTGCCGACCTTGCCGTAGACGTCGGGGCGTTCGCCCGGGTCGCGCCCGTACAGCGTCACCGAGTCGAACGCGGTGGACAGGCGGGTGGCGGGCTGGCCCTCCGACAGCAGCTTGAAGCGGCGGTTGGTGCGGAACGGGTCGCCCTCGCCGGCGAACATGCGCGCCGGGTCCTCGTTGTCGCGTTTGAAGGGGAACACCCCGGCGGTGAAGGGGAACCGGCCGGGCAGGTTCTCCGCGCGCAGGAACCGCAGCAGCTCGCCGTGGTCCTGGTAGCGGGGCAGCGCGACGCGCGGGATGCGGGTGCCCGACAGGCTTTCGCGGGTGAGCTTGGTCCGCAGCTCCCGGTCGCGGACGCGGACGACCTGCTCCTCGCCGGAGTAGGCCTCCACGACCCGCGGCCACTGCTCGATCAGCGCGGCGCTGTCGGCCGAGACGGCGCGGCGGGCCTCGTCCAGCAGCCGGCCGACCTCGTCGGCGGCGGCGCCGGTCAGCTCCTCGCGTACGGCCGCCAGGCGCTGCACCCGCCGCACGGCCTCGACCTGGCGGGCCGTCTCGGCGTGGTAGCCGCGGACGGTGCGGGCGATCTCGGCGAGGTAGCCGGCGCGGGCGGGCGGGATGATCTGCGCGGTGCGGGTGGAGACGCGGGTGTCGACCCTGGGCAGGGTGCCGGGTTCCAGGTGCAGGCCGCGCTCGGCCAGCAGCCCGGTCAGGTGCTGGTAGAGGGCGGTGACGCCGTCGTCGTTGAAGGTGGCGGCGCTGGTGCCGAACACCGGCATGTCCTCGGGCCGCGAGCCGAACGCCTCGCGGTTGCGCAGCAGCTGGCGGGACACGTCGCGGAGGGCGTCGGCGGCGCCGCGCCGCTCGAACTTGTTGATCGCCACCACGTCGGCGAAGTCCAGCATGTCGATCTTCTCCAGCTGGGACGCGGCGCCGAACTCGGGCGTCATCACGTACAGGGCGACGTCGGCCAGCGGGACGACCGCGGCGTCGCCCTGCCCGATGCCGGGGGTCTCCAGGATGACCAGGTCGTATCCGGCGGCGCGGCAGGCGGCGACGATGTCGTCGATGCGGTCGGGCAGCTCGCGGGCGCCGCGGGTGGCCAGCGAGCGGAAGAACACATGGTCGCCGTCCAGGGAGTTCATCCGGATGCGGTCGCCGAGCAGCGCGCCGCCGCCGCGGCGCCGGGTCGGGTCGACCGCCAGCACCGCCACGCGCAGCTTGTCCTGCTGGTCGACGCGCAACCGGCGCACCAGCTCGTCGGTGAGGGAGGACTTGCCGGAGCCGCCGGTGCCGGTGATGCCGAGGACGGGGACGGCGCGGCGGGACGCGGCCTCGGTGATGACCTCGCGGTCGCGGTCGGGCAGCCGCCCTTCCTGCAGGCAGGTGATGGCGCGGGCCAGGGCGCGCCGCTCCCCCGCCAGCACGCCCTCCACCGGTTCGGGCGGCAGTTCGGCGTCGCAGTCGCGGATCAGCTCGTTGATCATTCCGGGCAGGCCGAGCCGCTGGCCGTCCTGCGGGGAGTAGATGCGCACGCCGGAGCGGGCCAGCCGGGCGATCTCGTCCGGGACGATCACGCCGCCCCCGCCGCCGAAGATCTTCACGTGGCCGGCGCCGGACTCGCGCAGCAGCCGCGCCAGGTACTCGAAGTACTCCACGTGGCCGCCCTGGTAGGAGCTGATGGCCACGCCGTGGGCGTCCTCCTCCAGGACCGCGTCCACCACCTCGCGCACGGAGCGGTCGTGCCCCAGGTGGATCACCTCGGCCCCCTGCGACTGCAGGATCCGCCGCATGATGTTGATCGCCGCGTCGTGCCCGTCGAACAGGGCCGCCGCCGTCACGAACCGCACCGGGCGCGCCGGGACGTGCATGAACCACCTCGCATGATCTGCGGACTCGGTCTGCGGACTCGACCCGTGGTGAACCGGGTCTGCGGACCGCTCTCCGGCCTTCCTACCCAAGACCTTGGACATCCAATATTTGGAAGCTAAAATAATTCGCATGCGCGACGCGGTCAAGGCTCCGGCCGACGGATACGGTGAGGCCGTGCCCGTTCCCGACCCCATCGCCGAAGCGCACCGGCAGTGGAGCGCGCGCTGGCCCGAGCACGCCGACCGGATGGCCGCGGTCACGTCGGTGATGCGCGTCCAGCAGCTGCTGCTCGCCCGGATCGAAACCGCCCTCAAGCCGCACGGCCTGACGTTCGCCGCCTACGAGGCGCTGCGCCTGCTGGCCTTCACCCGCACCGGCGCCCTGCCCATGGGCAAGATGGGGGCGCGGCTGATGGTGCACCCGGCGTCGGTCACCAACGTCATCGGGCGGCTGGAGCGCCGGGGCCTGGTGCAGCGCCGCCCTTCCCCCGACGACCGCCGCGTGGTCCTCGCCGAGATCACCCCCGCCGGGCGCGAGCTGGCCGAGGACGCCACCCGCGCCCTGCACGAGGCGTCGTTCGGGCTGCCCGACCTGACCGCCGAGCAGGCCGAGCAGGTCACCGCCGTGCTGCGCGCCGTGCGCGCCGCGGCCGGCGAGATCCCCCCGGAGCCGCCGCGGCCGCGCACCGGGCGTTGACTTCCCCGCGCCTCGTGCGGAGCGTGGGAGCAGATCACGAGCGGCAGGACAGGGAGGGAGTGCCCGCGTGGCGAACGAGACCGTGTTCACCTACGGCGCGCCGCAGCTGAAGTTCGGCCCCGGCGCGGCCGACGAGATCGGCTACGACCTGGCCCGGTACGGGGCGCGGCGGGCGCTGGTGGTGACCGACCCGGGGGTGGCCGCGACCGGGGCCCCGCAGCGCGTCGCGGACGCCATGAAGGCCTACGGCGTGGCGGCGGCGGTGTTCGACGGCGTGCAGGTGGAGCCGACCGACGACAGCCTGCGCCGGGCCGCCGACCACGCCCGCGGCACCGGCCCCTACGACGCGATCGTGGCGGTCGGCGGCGGGTCCAGCATCGACACCGCCAAGGCCGTCGACCTGCTGCTCACCAACGGGGGCGACCTGGCGGACTACCTCAACCCGCCGGTCGGCGCCGGGCGCGCCCCGGCCAAGCCGCTGCTGCCGCTGGTGGCCGTGCCGACCACCACGGGCACCGGCGCCGAGAGCACCACCGTGTGCGTGCTGGACGTGCTGGACCTGAAGGTCAAGACCGGCATCAGCCATCCGGCGCTGCGCCCCGTCCTGGCCGTGGTGGACCCCGACCTGACGGTGTCCCAGCCCGCCGGAGTGACCGCGTCGGCGGGGATGGACATCGTCTGCCACGCCCTGGAGTCCTACACCGCGCGGCCGTACGACGCGTTCGACCGCAAGGCGCCCGAGCAGCGCGTGCCGTACTGCGGCGCCAACCCGATCTCCGACATGTGGTCGGAGCGGGCGCTCACACTGATCGCCCGGTCGCTGCGCGCCGCCGTGCGCGACGGCGGCGACACCCGCGCCCGCGGCGACATGGCGCTCGCCGCGACGTTCGCCGGGCTCGGGTTCGGCAACGCCGGCGTGCACGTGCCGCACGCCAACGCCTACCCGATCGCGGGCCGCGTCCGCGGGTTCCGCCCGGCCGGCTACCCCGGCGACGGGCCGCTGGTGCCGCACGGCATGGCGGTGTCGCTGACCGCGCCCGAGGCGTTCCGGTTCACCTTCCAGGCATGCCCGGAGCGGCACGCGCGGGCGGCGGAGCTGCTCGCCCCCGGCCTGGAGCGCCCGGACGACCCGGCCGAGCACCTGCCGCGCGCGCTGCTGGCGCTGATGCGCGACATCGGCATCCCGGACGGGGTGGCCGCGGTCGGCTACACCGAGGCCGACGTGCCGGACCTGGTGGCGGGAACGATGAAGCAGCAGCGCCTGCTGGCCATCGCACCGCGCCCGGTGACCGAGGAGGACGTCGCCGGGATCTTCACCCGTTCGCTGCGCCTGTGGTGAGCCGCACCGGCCCCGTTCGGGAGGCCGCGCGGCGGCCGGGGGGACGCAGGTGAACTGGATCACTCTGCCTTTGTCCCGGTATATACCGTGATGAACCCCGGACCGCGGGCGGGTGGGGACCGGCACGACGTGGTGCCGGGCGTGCCCGGGGCGGGGCTGGAGCGGGAGATGACACACGCACCTCGCGGGGCCGAGGCACTGACCTACGGCTCCTACCTTCGGCTGGACCGGCTGCTGACCTGCCAGGAACCGCGCACCGGCGCGCACGACGAGCTGCTGTTCGTCGTCATCCACCAGGTCTACGAGCTGTGGTTCAAGCAGATCCTGCACGAGGCGGCGCTGCTGCAGCGCAGACTGGAGGACGGCAACAGCGCCGGATCGCTGCACACCGCCCGCCGCATCGCCAAGATCCTCAAGACGGTGGTGGGGCAGATGGACGTGCTGGAGACGATGACGCCCCGGCAGTTCGCCTCGTTCCGCGACGCCCTGGGCACCTCCAGCGGGTTCCAGTCGGACCAGTTCCGGCGGATCGAGGCGGTGCTGGGCCGCCGCTCGTTCCCCGCCTCCGACCTGCGCGACGACCCCGAGCTGCGGGAGACCGTGCGCCGCCCGTCGCTGATGGACTCGCTGCTGCGCTACCTGGCGGGGCGCGGCCGCCCCGTGCCCGCCGACCTGCTCGGCCGCGACCCGGCGCGGCCGTGGGAGCCCGACCCGCGGGTGCAGGACGTGCTGGTGGCGGTGTACGCCGACGACACAAGCCCCGAGGCGGAGGTCTGCGAGGCGCTGGTGGACGTGGACGAGGGCGTGCAGGAGTGGCGGTACCGGCACGTCAAGATGGTCGAGCGCACCATCGGCGCCAAGCTCGGCACCGGCGGGTCGGCCGGGGCCGACTACCTGCGCTCCACGCTGTTCACACCCGCGTTCCCGGACCTGTGGGAGGTCCGGTCGAAGATCGAGGAGGAGCCCGTCGATGGCGCGTGAGGAGAGCGTGGCCGTGGTCGGGGCGGGCCTGGCCGGATGCCTGCTGGCCACGCTGCTGGGCCGGCGCGGCGTGCCGGTGACGGTGTACGAGCGGCGCCCCGACCCGCGCGTCGCCGGGCCCGAACGCGGCCGGTCCATCAACCTGGCGATCTCCACGCGCGGCCTGGCCGCGCTGGAGGAGGTCGGGCTGCGCGAGGAGGCCCTGGCCCGCGCGCTGCCCATGCACGGCCGGATGGTGCACCCGCTGGGCGCAGGCCGCAACTTCCAGCCCTACAGCGCCGACCGCACCCGCGCGATCAACTCGATCAGCCGCGCCGAGCTGAACCTGGCGCTGCTGGACGCCGCCGAGGCCACCCCCGGCGTGACGGTGCGGTTCGGGCACCGGCTCACCAACGTCGACGCCGCCAAGGGCCGGCTGACGCTGGAGACGCCGGACGGCGTGGTCGCCGAGGACGCCGGCGTCGTGCTGGCCTGCGACGGCGCCTACAGCGCGGCGCGCCGCACCATCGAGGGCGTCGAGCCGTTCACCTGCACCCAGGACTTCCTCGAACACGGCTACAAGGAGCTGACCATCCCGCCGACGCCCGGCGGGGACTTCGCGCTGGACCCCGACGCCCTGCACATCTGGCCGCGCGGCGACGCCATGATGATCGCGCTGCCGAACCTGGACCGCTCGTTCACCTGCACGCTGTTCTGGCCGAAGGCCGACTTCGACGCGCTGGACACGCCGCACCGGGTGCGCGAGCACCTGCGGGCCCGCTACCCCGACGCGGCCGGGCTCATGCCGGGCCTGGTCGACGACTTCGCGCGCAACCCCGTCGGGTCGCTGGTGACGGTGCGCTGCTGGCCGTGGGTGCGGTTCGGCCGGGGCGCGACGGTGGCGCTGCTCGGCGACGCCGCGCACGCGATCGTGCCGTTCTACGGGCAGGGCGCCAACTGCGCGTTCGAGGACTGCGTGGAGATCGACCGGTGCCTGGAGGAGACCGGCGGGAACTGGCGGCGCGCGCTGTCGCTCTACCAGGAGCGGCGCAAGCCCAACACCGACGCGATCGCGCAGATGGCGCTGGACAACTTCGTGGAGATGCGCGACCGGGTCGCCTCCCCGGTGTTCCGGCTCGGCCAGGCCGCGCAGCACGTGCTGGAGCGGCGGCTGCCGGGCCGGTACGTGTCGCGGTACGAGCTGGTGTCGTTCAGCACCGTGCCGTACGCGCGGATCCCCGAGCGGATCAGACGGCAGAACCAGGCGCTGGCGGCGGCGGGGCTTGCGGCGTTCGCGGCGACGGGGCTGACCGTCCGGGCGACTCGGGCCGCCCTGCGCCGCCGGTCCGCCGCCGCGCCGCCCGCGGCCGGCGCCCGCGCCGTCCGCGCCGTCCGCGCCCTGCGGCGGAGCCGCTGACCAGGTCGTACAGCGCGGCGAGCAGGGCCGCCAGCACGAATGCGATGACGACGAACAGGCCGTGCCGGAACGCCAGCGCCCAGTCGCCGTGCGTGCCGGCGACGGTGGCGAAGTAGACCGCGCCGGTGGTGGCGATGCCGACGGCGGCGCCGAAGCGCTGCCCGGTCTGCAGCACCCCGGCGGCGCTGCCGCCGCCCGACTGCGGCACCTCCGCCAGGGTGATCGTCTGGTTGGGCGCGATGACCAGGCCGCTGCCGACCCCCGCCACCAGCAGCGGCAGGGCGGTGAACCACGCCACGTCCGGACCGGGCCGCAGCTCCACGGCGGCCCACAGCGCGATCAGCCCGGCGGCGACGACCGCCAGCCCCGCCGCGACGAGGGGGCGGCCGTAGCGCGCCACGATCCGCCCGCCGACCGTGGCGGCGATGGCCGACCCCAACGCGAACGGGGTCATCGCCGCGCCCGCCGGCAGGGCGCCGTAGCCGAGCCCGATCTGCAGGTAAAGGGTGTAGGTGAAGAAGATCGCGGTGAACCCGGCGAAGTACAGCACGGCGATGGCGGTGCCCAGGCCGTAGGAGCGCAGGCGGAACAGCGCCAGATCCACCATCGGCGAGGGGTGCCGCCGCTCCCACACCGCGAACTCCGCTATCACGGCGGCGCCGAGCGGCAGCAGCAGCCACTTTCCGCCGCCGTGCCACTGCCGCTCCTGCACGAACGGCAGCATCACGCACACCACGCCGACGCCCAGCAGCAGCACGCCGAGCGGGTCGAGGCCGCGCCGCTCCCCGTACCGGGGCGGGGGCAGCAGCCGCCACGCCAGCGGCAGCGCCACCAGACCGACGGGGATGTTGACGTAGAACACCCAGCGCCAGCCCTCCTCGACCCCGGCCAGGGCGATCAGCGCGCCGCCGAGCATGGGCCCGACGGCGGTGGCGATGCCGATGACGGCGCCGAGCGCGCCGAACGCCCGGCCGCGTTCGGCGCCGAGGAACAGCTGCTGGATCAGCCCGGCGGTCTGCGGCTGCAGCACGCCCGCCGCCGCGCCCTGCACCAGCCGGGCCGCCACCAGCAGCCCGACGGTCGGGGCGAGCCCGGCCAGGCCGCTGGAGGCGGTGAACAGCGCCAGCCCGGCCATGAACACCGCGCGGCGGCTGCGCGCGTCGCCGAGGCGCCCGGCCGGCACCAGCACCAGGCCGAACGTCAGCGCGTATCCCGAGACGATCCACTGCAGGCCCGACTCCGAGGCGTGCAGCCCCTGGCGGATCGACGGCAGCGCGACGTTGACGATGCTGACGTCCAGGAGGGTCATGAACGCGGCGACCAGGCACACCGCCAGGGCCCGCCAGCGCCGCCGGGCGCAGCGCACCGCCGCGGGCGCGCTCGCCGATCCGGTGGGCGATCCGGTGGGCACGGACCGGATCATGTCCGGGGCCGTCACGCTCCAAACACGGTGCCGACCGCGGCCCCGCGCGGGTCATCCCGCGGGTTTTTGTGACAAGGTGGTCATGTGACGGAAGTGCCGCCGGACCCCGCCCCCGACGACGAGGCGCCGCGGTGCTCGGCCAAGGGCTGCCGGGACGCCGCCGTGTGGGCGCTGCGCTGGAACAACCCGAAGATCCACACCCCGGAGCGGCGCAAGATCTGGCTGGCGTGCGACGCGCACCGCGAGCACCTGTCGGCGTTCCTTGACCGCCGCGGGTTCCTGCGCGACGTCGTCCCGCTCGCCGAGCTGGACGGGCCCGCCTAGCGCCGCCGGCCCGCCCGGGCGCAGACCCGCGCCTTCAGGCCAGGCCGGGCGGCGACTGCGCCGCACCGGACGCGCCGGCCGCCTTGCGCCTGGCCTCCCAGCCCTCGGCCAGCTCGGTGATGCGCGCGGCGGCGTCCCGGGCGGGCGCGCCGCGGCCGACGGCCAGGCCGAGCAGGAAGGCCGTCAGCGGGGCGCCGGGCCGGGCCACGCCGTGGGCGACGTCGCGGGCCAAATCCAGCACCAGGTCCCGGTCGACCTCGCCGCGGGCCAGGCCGAGCTCCCGGCAGACGGCCTCGATCCACTCCTCCAGCATCGTCATCCCTCCCCTTCGGTCAGCAGGCGCCGGGCGTGCGCCAGTGCGCCGGGGGTGTCGCAGTCGTACCACGCAGGCCGCTCCCGCTCCGCGCCGCCCGGCCCGAGGGACACCCGGGCGGGCGCCAGCGGGCCCAGCAGGCCGCGCAGCGAGGCGCCCCGGTAGCCGGTGAGCGCGGCGCGCAGTCCGGCGGTGCGCCAGCATCCCGCGAGCCATTGTTCCCGCCCGTCCGCGTCGACCAGCACCGCCCCCGGCGCAGCGGCCGCGCGCGCGGCGGCCAGCAGCGCGGCGACGTGCCCGGGGAGCAGGAACGGCATGTCGGCGGCCAGCAGCGCCAGCCAGGGGGCCCGCACCTCGGCCAGCCCGGCGCGCAGGGCGGGGACGGGCCCGGCGCCGGGCGGGTCCTCGCGCACCACGATCGCGTGCGGCAGCTGCGCCCGGGGCGGCCCGACGACGATCAGGCGCCGGGCGTCCCGCACCGCCTCGGCGACGCGCTCGACCAGGGTGCGGCCGCCGACGGTCAGGCCGGGCTTGTCGGCGCCGTCCATCCGGCGGGCGCGGCCGCCCGCCAGCACCACCGCGTCGAACCCCTCGCCGGACGCTGTGCCGGCCCCCGAGCCGCCCGCCTGCGTCATCGGCTGCTCCATCGGCGCCGCACTCATCCGCCGATCGCGGACATGGGGCGGGCGGGCTGCAGGAAGGAGGGGTCGTCGATGCCGTGCCCGGCGCGCTTGCCGCGCACCGCGGCCCGCCACCGCTCGGCCAGCTCCTCGTCGGAGGCGCCGCCGCGCAGCGCGGTGCGCAGGTCGGACTCCTCGGTGGCGAACAGGCAGTTGCGGACCTGCCCGTCGGCGGTGAGCCGGACCCGGTCGCAGGCGCCGCAGAACGGCCGGGTCACCGAGCCGATCACCCCGACCGTGCCGGGGCCGCCGTCGACCAGGTACGTCTCGGCCGGGGCGCTGCCGCGGGCCGCCGGGTCGCCGGGGGTGAGGGTGAACTCCTCGCCCAGCCGGGCCAGGATCTCGTCCGCGGTGACCATGCCGGCGCGGGTCCAGCCGTGCTGGGCGTCCAGCGGCATCTGCTCGATGAACCGCAGCCGGTAGCCGCGGTCGAGGCAGTAGCGCAGCAGCGGCACCGCCTCGTGGTCGTTGACGCCGCGCATCAGCACCGCGTTGACCTTGACCGGCGCCAGACCCGCGGCGGCCGCGGCGGCCAGGCCGGCCAGCACGTCGCCGAGGCGGTCGCGGTGCGCCAGCCGCCGGAACACCTCGGGGTCGAGGGTGTCCAGGGACACGTTGACCCGGTCCAGGCCCGCCTCGGCCAGCGGGGCGGCCAGCCGGTCCAGCCCGATGCCGTTGGTGGTGATCGAGATCTGCGGGCGGGGCCGCAGCTCGGCGGTGCGCCGCACGATGCCGGCCAGGCCGCGGCGCAGCAGCGGCTCGCCGCCGGTGTAGCGGACCTCGGTGATGCCGAGCCGTTCGACGCCCACCCGCACCAGCCGCACCACCTCGTCGTCGGTGAGCAGCTCCGGCTTGGGCAGCCAGTCCAGGCCCTCGGGAGGCATGCAGTAGGAGCACCGCAGATTGCACCGATCCGTCAGGGAGACCCGCAGATCGGTGGCGGTACGACCGAAGGTGTCGACCAGCACGGACGCCCTTTCCCGCTGCCGTCGGCGGCGCCGAGTCCGGCGGACCGCCTGATTTGCCGTGAATCACCAGCCTATTGCCGCGGTTGACGATCCGCGCACGCCGCGAGACGGTATCGGGAAGATAACCCGAGACCATGTCCGCCGAGGGCCCCGGAGGTGCGGCGATGACCACGGCACGGCGCTGGGAATTCGCGGGGACGCGCGGCGCGGTCACCGCGCGGACCTGGCCCAACCCGGACCCGCGCTACGTCGCGGTGCTGGTGCACGGGTACGGCGAGCACCTCGGCCGCTACGACCACGTCGCCGCGGCGCTCGTCCGGCACGGCGCGGTGGTGTGCGGGCCCGACCACGCCGGGCACGGCCTGTCGGCGGGCGACCGCGTGCTGGTCGAGGACGTCGGCGACCTGGTGGCCGACGTGCACACCGTCGTGGCGTCGGCCCGCGACGACCATCCGGGCCTGCCCGTGGTGATGATCGGCCACTCCATGGGCGGGCTGATCGCCACCCGCTACGCGCAGCTGCACGGCGCTCGGCTGGCCGCGCTGGTGCTGTCGGGGCCGGTGCTGGGCCGCTGGGACGCGCTGTCGCAGCTGCTGGCGCTGGAGGAGATCCCCGACGTGCCGATCGACCCCGGCACCCTGTCCCGCGACCCCGCCGTCGGCAAGGCCTACGCCGCGGACCCGCTGGTCTGGCACGGGCCGTTCAAGCGGCCGACGCTGGAGGCGCTGGACGCGGCGATCCGGGCGGCGTCCGCGCACGGCCCGCTGGGCGACCTGCCCACGCTGTGGGTGCACGGCGCCGACGACCGGCTGGTGCCCCTGGACGGCACCCGCACCGGCATCGAGGCCGTCCGCGGCTCCGAGCTGACCGAGCGGATCTACCCCGGGGCCCGGCACGAGGTGTTCAACGAGACCAACCGCGACGAGGTCCTCGCGGACGTCACGGCGTTCGTCGACCGGGTGCTGGCCGGCGCCGCCTCACCGCCGGTCTAGCTGTGCTGTTCGGACAGGTTGGTGACGCGGCTGGCTGGGGTTTGGCCTGCGATGCCGGTGTGGGGTCGGTGGTAGTTGTACCAGTCGAGCCAGTCGCCGAATGCGGCTTGTCGTTGGGTTTCTGAGGT
>NZ_BSTN01000036.1 GCF_030269545.1 Actinomadura sp. NBRC 104425
CATCCGGATACTCGTCGCGGCGTCGTGCGCTGAACCCGCCGCCGTCGCCCTCCCCCCAGATGAGGTCCGGGACGAACCGGTGCCGCGGCATGGCCAGGAACGCCGGACGCCACCGGTCGGACAGCACGCCGCGGTTTTCGAGTTCGCCGATGAGCTGCTGGTTCAGGGCTTCGGCCTCGCTCACTTGCCCTTGCCGCCCTTGCCCTCGTCGTCCTTGGCCCTCTTGCCTTGCTCGGCTGCTTGGTCGGGTCGACGAACGTGCCGTGCTCCTCCTTGGGCCTGTAGCCGTCGCCGCTGTGGCCATCGGTGCCGCGTTTGCCCATCTGCTTCCTCCATGTGGTGTCGCTGCTGATCGAAGTCACGGCGGTTGACTGGTGGCTACCTCCCCTCAGGGTCCAATCCTGTAGCGGGTCGGCTGCTCGCCTCGCTGCCCGCGCTCGGACTGTGCCGAGCCGAGCCGCCGTATGACCTCGCGGATCTGCCGGGCGGGGAAGTGCAGGCTGGCGAACTCGGTCAGGCCCGAAGAGCGGAGGCGGATGTTGGGGGCCCAGCCGTTGCCCTTGGCCAGGTCCGCGGTGAGCGCGAGCAGCCGCTGCATGTCGCCGACCGGCATGGTCAGCCAGGCGAAGCCGTCGTAGAACGCGGCGTACCGCTCCCGCCGCTCGGGCGGTATCCGGGTGCCGCCGCCGCGGATGGCCTCGCCGGCGTCCTGGCAGCACATCAGCGTCTGGTAGCCCTCGGCCCAGAGCGCCTAAACCAAGTCGGCCATGCCGACGTCGACCTGGATGGTCTCGCCGGTGGGCGTGCGCAGGTTTCGTGCGGGGTGAATCTGCGGGGCCCGGCGGGCGCCTGCTGCGGGCGGACGGCCCGTACCCCGGCGGCGGCCAAGCACCGCTCCAGCTGGGCGGGCGTGGCCGCGGCGACCACCTGGTCCCCGGCCGGGTGACCGGTCGGCCGCAGCACCATCGCCACACGCCGCGTTGCGGTCGTCCCACCACACCGGCACCCGGTACCGCCGCTGCAAGTGGGCAGTGACGGCGGCGGTGTCCCAGCGCACCGGTTTCGCGTGCACCGATGGCGCGGTCACCGCGCCGCCTCTTCGGCGCGTCGGGCGAGGCGGCCGAGGATGTACAAGGCCGCGTCCCGCTCGTGCCCGCCACCGGTCTCGGAGATCGGCTCACCGTCCCCGGTGAAGAACCAAGTGAGGAAGGGCTCCAACCGGCGTACGGCCACGCGGGCGAAGCCGGCCAGGCTCAACGGCCGGATCCGCGTCCGGCGCGCGGACTTTTGGGCGTGGACGGCCAACCGGCTCACCCGTGGCCACGGGCTGGTCGTGGTCGAGGGTCTGAAGGTCGGCGACATGACGGCCGGTGCGAAGGGCACCATCGACGGGCCCGGTGAGAACGTCCGCCGGAAGGCCGGGCTGAACCGGGTCATCCTCGCCGAAGGCTGGGGTGGACTGCTGCCCGCCCTGGAGCACAAGGCCCGTTGCAACGGCTGCGGCATCGTGCGGGTGCCGCCTGCGTACGCTTCGCAGCGCTGTTGGGCATGCGGAGTGGTGGATGCCGAGTCCCGCGAGAGCCAAGCGGTCTTCGCCTGCACCTTTTGCGGCCATACCGGAAACGCCGACGTGAACGCCGCCAAGAACATCCTCGCCGCAGGGCTTGCGGTGACAGGGCGTGGAGACCTCGCCGCCGGGCGGTCTGTGAAGCGCCAACCACCCGTCACGGTCGCGGCCTAGCCGCAGATCAGCCACGGGAATCCCCCGCCTTCAAACGTGGGGGGGAAGTCAATGGCACCTTCGAGCAATCGGCGGGCCTGCACGAAGTCTCCAACGTGTCGCGTCACTCGTCGGTGTTGGGCCTGCGTGCCGGTCCATCGCCGCCCCGACTCGGCAGTTGCCGGTCGGGCTGGTTCCCTCGGGCAACGCTGTGTCGAGCGCCGGGGCGTAAAGAAGCCGACCGGCGAGCTCCCGAAGGTGGCCGACAAGCGCGGCAGTCTGCCGAAGATGGTCAACGCGGCGCTGGACCGCCCGGACGAAACTGTACGGGGCGCCTACCCGGTGGTGCCGGGCGGGCGCCGGCTCGCCATACCGGCGCCGCCTCGGCTACCCGGCTCTACGGCGCTGAAGAGTGCTCGCCCATCGAGGACGTGGCGCTCAAGACCTGGCCCGATGCGGAGTGTGCTTCTTGGTTTCGTCGGTATGCGCTGGGGGTGAGGCCGTAGGCGGCGTGGAAGGCGCGGGTGAAGTTGCCCGGATGTGTGTAGCCCCAGCGTGCGGCGATGGTGTGGATCGCCAGATGCCTGTGGTCGACGCTGGCCAGCTCGCGGCGGCACTGTTCCAGACGTCGGGTACGGATCCAGTCCGAGACGGTGGTGCCCTGCTCGGCGAACAAGCGGTGCAGGGACCGCAGGGAGATGTGATGAGCGGCGGCGATCAAGCCCGGAGACAGTTCGGGGTCGCCCAGGGACCTTTCGATGAAGGCGTGGATCCGCAGCAGCAGCGTGCGTTTGCGGCTGTCGTGGGGCACGGCGTGCTCGGTTTCGAGACGGTGGGCGAGCACGGCGGTGAGCAGGTCGACGCAGACGCCGCCCAGCCGGGCGGCATCCGCCGGTCGGTAGGTGCCGGCGTTGCGCGTGACCTGGTTGAGGAACTGCACCAGCAGACCACCGACCCCCTCTCGCCCGGGAACGCGGACGGCGCACAGTCGGCCGACCTGGTCCGGGGGCAGTGGGATCAGCTTCCTGGGGACCATGACCTGGATACCGTCGACTCTGCGGTCGCCGGTGTGGGTGCCGTGGAAAGGCCGCCAGGTGTCGTGCAGCATCAGATCGCCCGGTCCGACCGTGGTGTCCCGGCCTGCCTGGGTGGCGTTGGTCGTTCCTCGGCGGACCAGGGTGAGGTGGTAATGCTCGGAGTCAGACTGCCGGATCAGCTTCGCTGTCCGACGCACGTGAATCGGCGACTGGATATGCGCGGAGATCTGAACTGCGCCGAGATTCAGCACGTGCATCGTCGCGTCGAACTCGTCGGCGTGATCGCTGCGGATCTCGTAGGGGACGGGGGCGACCGCCGACGCCACGGTCTCCCGCCACAATGCGAAGCGATCGCGCGCTGGCAGGTCGTTCAGGGTGAGCGATTGGTACATCGACTGCTTCCCGCGGGTGGCGGAGCCCCTTGGGACGGTGGCGCTTGACCACACGGCCAGGGCCGCCTCCTATGGGGGCTTCGTACAGCTTCGGGGGTAGATCGTGTACGGACATGGACCGACGCATACGCGGCAGCAACCGCTGTGCATCTGGACCATCGTGAGCTTTGCTTGACACCTGGCGCCGCGCAACGCCTTTCAGCTGTGCCTGAAAACGGTGGCTGGTAATCGAACAGCAGCGAAGGGCGAGCAGAGCAGCCGCGCCCGTGAAGATCATGCGACTGTTCGGTCACGCGCACGCCGACGCGTCTTTCGAGTCGGCACCTTTCAGCTACCGACTCGGTGATCTGCGGGAACGCTCTGATTTGCGCTCAACGCACTGCCCGGCCACAGGCCGCTGCGCCCTCATGACCCGCCAGGCTCAAGGGTTCTGCGATGCGGGCGCTGCAGGCTCTGGTCAGGACGGGCGGGGAACTGCCGCCACACCGAAGCCCGCGACAGCCGCACCCCGCACACTTGCGCGACCATCTGCCGCATACGCTGCAGAATCCGTAGGTTGGTGGAAACCGTGGTCCTCAGCGTCCCGCTCCAACACGGCACGCACCCGCTCGACCAGGGCGTCACCGACGCTGGGCGATGGCCAGATGGAGCCGCATCGCCACTCCCCTACCTCCATACGCCGCTTCCAGCGCGCGGGCTCTCAGCCGACAACCGGCGGTTCGTGAGCCGACCCGAACACATGTGGGTGGTCGGCACGGCCGAGCACGTCGTCCTCTGCCGGCCTGCGCGGTGGCAGCGCGCCCAGTCGGCGAGGTCGGTGGCGAGGAAGGCGGCGGTGGTCGCGGCCGGCGCGGGTCCGGTAACCGAGTGCGGGCCGCTGACGACGGTGCCGGCTCAGCAGGCGGCCGGTTCGTGGTGCGCCAGTGACAGCGAGGCGGCGCGCGGCCAGCGGGCCGTGCAGGAGGCCGTCGACAGCGGCAAGAAGGGTCACGTTCCGCAGTGCCGGCCACTGCTCAAAGACTTCACCGCCGACCCCGCTGTACAGGTCGTCATCGACGACCTCCGCCATGACCTCCGCGCACTCCACCCGGCCCGCCGTGCAGCGTCCAGGCGGCCTCGGCCTCAGGAACGGACCTGCTCGAACGGTTCGGCCGCACACATCCGCCGCACCTCGGCCGGGGTCAGCGGTGAGATGGATTCCTCCCGGTCAGCAGACCCGCCTCTGGCGGGGCATACGCGATACCAAAAAGTCCCATGTCTCCACCCGTAAGACCAAAGAAAACCTCAGTAAGCCTGCCAGATCGCCTGGTTGGCGTGCCGGCATAAGGAATTGGCGCCGTATGAGAACGACAGCTTCAACGCCATTCATGCAGTCTGGGGGCGCAGAGCAAGCTCAAGATCGCCTTCTCTGCTGAGCCCGAAGCCGCCCACACCAGGTCAGACGGCTTCTGAGTGCTGCGAGGGCTCAGACCGTAAGGGGCAACATGGCACCCCCTCTTCCTCAAGGAGGCTGAATTGCTGTGAACAACCAGCGTCACTCAGGTCATGCATCAGTTCCTGCCAGCGGACGGAACCTACCGCGCCGAATGCTCCGGCTCGGCGTGGCGGCCGCCACCCTCGCCGCCGTGACGGTGCCGATGGCAGGACCGGCCCAGGCCGCATCCGGAGGCGGCTGCAAGAACACCAGCGCAGTCCGATCGTGCATCAGCTTCGCCGGCAGGCCGAACCGGCTCATCGGCGACTTCTACATGCTCCAGTCGCCCGACGCCAGCTGGTGCAAGTACGAGCTCACCATCGTCAAGAACGGCCGGGTCGTTGCCAGTTCGGGACTCCAGAGGATCGCGGGGCTCGGCCGCCACGGCCCGATCGTCAATTACACCGACACACTTCCACCCTCGAGGGGTACCGCGTACACGCGGGTGAACGTCTACACCTGCAGCAACATGTTCCACTTCTACGCCAACAGCCCGATCCAATACTGGCCCTGACCGCGCCCGTCGGGTGACCGAGGCCGCCGGAGGCGGACAGTGTCCCGCCCCGGCGGCCTCGGCCTGTCGGGGTGCAGGTCGGTCAACCGCCGCATGGTGGGGTCGGATAGGTGGGTGACGGCGGCCGGGTGGCGTGTGGCCCGCTCCACGTTCGGGTCGCGTGGTGACGGCCACGCGCACCGCCGGCGCGGGAGCCGTGAGGGGTGGTGTGCCGATGGAGGCGGGCCGACGGTCACCACCAGCAGCAGTAAGGCATGCTGCGCGAGCTGCTCGAAGAGTGCCCGCAGCCGGGCTTCGTCGTTGGGCGGCGGTCTGGTGCGCTGGGGGCGAGGATCCTGGCGGGCGGCGGTTCGCAGTACCGGTAGGGGGCGCGTCCGTGCTGGTCACAGGTCGTGCACGCCGCCTGGTGACCGGGCCGGGTTGTGGTCCGGGCACACAATGATGAGTGGTGACGGTGCCGACATGGTCGGAAACCGCGCGGTCGTTCTCGCTCCCGGGTTGATGCGCCGATCTGCTCGGGTCACTGCCTCAACCCGGGGGCGAGACCAGGAGAGCTGTGCGCCGGTCGGGCGGTGTCACGCCCCTGATGGCTGCCGCCGAATATCGCCGACGATTGTCCGACGGACAGTGGCTCAGGACTGAACTTCACTGGAAGCATCGCCGCGACCATTCCCGAACGCGCCGACCGGCAGGCCGGGCGGGCCCGCCGCGGTTCGCCCGGCGGACGCCCGCCGGCGTTCGACCCGGCCGTCGACCGGCGCCGCAACGTGGTCGAACGCTGCCTCAACCGGCTCAAGCAGTGGCGTGGGATCGCCACCCGGTTCGACAAGCTCGCCCGCAACTTCAGGGCGGCGATCGTGCTGGTCACCGCGTTGTTCTGGATCAACGCATGATCCACCGGACATCCTCTGGAGCGCTCTAGTTGCTGGCCGATCATGGCGCACTCGGTGACGCGAACCTCGAACGCCCGTTCCATCGCCCAGATGCATGCAGTCAAGCCAGGGGTGCTGCCGCCATCCGTCCGCTCGGTGCCAGGGAGTTCCACGATGGATGCGTGTGGCTGGTGGCTGCGGGGCGCCTGCTCCTCTGCTCCTCCCCTGCTGCCCGGCCGGTGGCCGCCGAGGAGTTCGGTCTGGGCCCGTCCTCGTCTGCGTCCCTGCTTGGCAGGGTGGGCCACGCCGGGGGTGGTGGTCGTCGGTCGCCGCGACAACCCGGCATGGGACTCCCCCGCCGAGCCAGGCAATGCTGCAGGCGCTCCAGGACCTGCTCCAGCACGACGCGCTGTTCACCGCCTGTATCGAGCAGCCCCTGGCCACAGGGCTCCACGCGCTCAGAGGTGAACTCCACGCTGGCCGGGGAAACTCGCGTACTGCGGGTCGCTTCAGTGTTCGGCCTCGAGGTCGGCAGTGTTCGGCCGCTGTCACCTCGGTGCCGTAGGTCGGCCGCATCGCCTCGAGCCGACGACTTCTGCCAACAGAGCGGGACCGTCACGGCGCTGCCGTGGACTCCCCCGCGGGTGCATCGCTCCTGCCCCCTGCGAGCCGTCCTGTGACCTCCTCCGGCGCGGCGGTGTCGATCCCGATGCCCGGGGCGCGCGACCGGCATGGCGCCGAACAGATCGTCGGTAGTCACACCTCCGGCAGATCCCCTCTGCGGCCTGCTCGAACCACATGAAGGGGTGTTAGCGCCGTTTCCACGCCCGGACGCATTCTCGGCTGTCTCTGCGGCGACCCCCGGTAGGTGCCGACGCCGAGCACCACCGGAACACCTACACCGCCCGCTCCGGCTGATGGCCGGGGTCGCCACCAGGCAACCCGCTACTGGGCAAGGCGCACGCTTCCAGAGCGGTGTTAACGCCGTTCCCACCTAAGCGCTGCGCACCCCCATTCGCTGAGGAGTGTTAACGGCGTTCCCACTTTCCGCTGTGCCCGAGTCGGGGCTCACACACTTCACCCGGGCCAGAACCGCCGTGCGAGAACTGGGGGGCTTCGGCGAGGGCAACACCCGGAAGGTGCCGATGCCGAGCACCACCGGAACACCTACACCGCCCGCTCCGGCTGATGGCCAGGGGCGCCACCGGGCAACCTGCTGTCGGGTATCGGCCAATCGTCAGGAGCGGGTGTTAACCGCCGTTCCCACCCAGCTGCGCCGACCCGACACGCACGCACTTCACCCGGAGCAAGGACCGCCGGGCGCGAGCTGAGGAGTTCGGCGCTGTCGCGAGGTGTGCCGGTGGAAGTCCAGAGTCGTTCACCGCCTCTCGTGCCACACGCACGTCCGAGTGCTCCTGCCGTCTGTAGTCCGCACGGAGACATCAGCCGGTCATGCCCGAGGCGCTTCGCCCCAGAGCGTGGCTGAGGTTGCCGCCAGGCAACCTGCTGAGCATGGACCACGCTTCCGGGCGCAGGTGTTAACGCCGTTCCCACCTCCCGCTGTGCCCGATCCGGCACCCACGCACTTCACCCGAGGCAAGAAGCGCCGCGCGGGAGCTGAGATGCTCGGCGACGGCGGTACCCGGGGGTGCCGACGCCGAGACCGCCTGAACAGCTGCACCGCCCGCTCCTGCTGGTGGCTGGGGTTGCCGCTCGGCAACGTGCCACTGGCTATGGGCCAGGTTTCCGAGGCGGGTGTTAACGCCGTTCCCACCCGAGCGTTGTGCGCGCCTCTGCGCTGAGGAGTGTTAACGGCGTTCCCACCCTGCGCCCGACCCGACAATTACGCACCCCCTTCCCCAGGCCGAGAACCGCCGCGCGAGAGCTGGGATGTTCGAAGATGGCGACATCCGGGAGGTGCTGACGCCGGGCAGCATCTGAACAGCTGCACTGCCCGCTCCTGCTGGTGGCTGGGGTTGCCGCTCGGCAACTTGCCACTGGCTATGGGCCAGGTTTCCGAGGCGGGTGTTAACGCCGTTCCCACCCGAGCGTTGTGCGCGCCTCTGCGCTGAGGAGTGTTAACGGCGTTCCCACCCTGCGCCCGACCCGACGCCCACGCACCTCACCCGAGGCAAGAACCGCCGCGTGAGAACTGGAGAGCTCGGCGACGGC
This sequence comes from Actinomadura sp. NBRC 104425, assembly GCF_030269545.1. GTDB lineage: Bacteria > Actinomycetota > Actinomycetes > Streptosporangiales > Streptosporangiaceae > Spirillospora > Spirillospora keratinilytica. Next base: position 8,182 of record NZ_BSTN01000036.1, read on the forward strand.
GGTACCCAGGAGGTGCCGACGCCGAGCCCCTCAGATCGCCTGCACCACCATGCACCACCTGCTCTGGCTCATGGCCGGGGTTGCCGCCTGGCAACCGCCGTTGGGTGTGGGGCCGGTCTTCGGGAACGAGTGTTAACGCCGTTCCCACCGGGGCTTGCGCGCCCCCTTCGCGGAGGGGTGTTAACGGCGTTCCCACCGCATCCCTCGCGCCGTACGTCCGAGTGGTCCTGTCGTCTGTGGCCCGCGCACGGAGGCATCAGCCGTCATGCCCAGAGGTGCCTCGCCCAAGGAGCGTGGCTGGGGTTGCCACTCGGCAACCTGCTGCTGAGCATGGGCCAGTCTTCGGGGTCGGGTGTTAACGCCGTTCCCACCGGAGTGTTGCGCGCCCCCAATGCGGTGAGGAGTGTTAACGGCGTTCCCACCCCCCTGTGCTCGACCCAACGTCCGCGCACTTGACCGAGAGCCGCTGCGCGAGGGCCGGGTTGTTCGGCGGCGACATGCAGGAAGTGCTGAGGCCGGGCACCGCCTGAACACCTGCACCGCCCGCTCCTGCTGATGGTCGGCGTTGCCGTCGGCAACCTGCCGCTGGGGATGGGCCAGTCTTCGGGGGCGGGTGTTAACGCCGTTCCCACCCGGGTCTTGTACGCCCCCTTCGCGGAGGGGTGTTAACGGCGTTCCCACCCAGCCCCGCCCGACCACAGGTCCGCGCACTTCACCCGAAGGCAAGAAGCGCTGCGCGTAGCTGGGCACTTCGGCCGGTTCACTCGCGGGCGGGTGCCTTCGGTGCGAGGAGGTCGGCCATCTTGTACGCGGCGTGCTGGTCCAACTTGGTGGCGCCGCGGTCGTAGCGCTGGGTGGTGACGGGGGAGGCGTGGCCGAGCAGTTCCTGGACGTCCTCGACCGGCACTCCGGAGCCGAGTAGCAGGGTGGCGGCGGTGGCGCGCAGCACGTGGGGGGTGAGCGCGGTGGGGTCGAGGCCGGCGGCGCGGGCGGCGCGGCGTAGCGCGGTGGTCTGCCGCCAGCGGTCGAAGGGACGGCCGTCCTCGCGCACGAGCAGCGGGTCTGCGGCGGCGCGGCCGACGGTCAGCGGACGCACCAGCGCGTGCACGCGGTCGGCCAGCGGCACCCGGATCTCCTTGCCGCCCTTGACGCGGAACTGGATGACGGTGTGCCCGGCGTCGGCGCCGATCCGGCCGACGGTCAGCCCCTCCAGTTCGGCGGCGCGCAGTCCGATGGTGACCAGCAGCGCCACGGCGGCGGCGTCGGCGGGATGGTCCGGTGCGATGGTCTCCGCACCGGCCAGCAGCGCCGCCGCGTCTTCCAGGGAACGCGCCGGTGTCCGGCCCGCCTTGGAAACCTCGGGGCGGTCGACGTGGGCGGCCGGGCTGGCCGGGATCACATGGCGGCGCACCGCGTACCGGTACAGCGACGACAGCGTGGACAGTCGGCGTGCCACGGTGGCGGCGCGCAGGGGGCGTCCGCCGCGGGTGAGTTCGGCGGCGGCGCCGGTGCCGGTGCCGAGTTCGTCGGCGTAGGCGACGAGCATGTCCTCGGTGACCTCCCACAGGCCGGTGCCGGGGGAGGCCAGGGCCAGCCAGCGCAGGAACGCCGCCGTGTCGGCCAGGCGGGCACGGCGGGTGGCGGCCGTCCTGCCCGCGCGCAGCCAGGCCGCGACCGTCGGCCAGCTGGCGGACGGACCGGAGCGGGGAAGCCTGTCGATCAGGTCGACGTCGGCGCCTGCGACCTCGCCGCCGTCTCCTCGGCGTCGGCGCGGTCGCAGGCCGGGGATGTCTCCCACCGACACCAGCAGCGGCGCCGGCGGGGGAGCGGAGTGGAGGTGGGCGGGCTGGAGGCCGCTCGGCCGACCGTCGGGAAGGCCCGGCGTCCCGGCGGACAGGCGGGGGACCACGGCAGTGGGTTCCAGCGTCGGCGGCTCGTCATCCATGGCGGCTCCGGTCAGGGCTGTTGCCGAATCGTAGACGTGTCTGCGATTAGCGTCGGCGGTCGAGTGGGAACGGCGTTAACACTGGGGGACGCGCTCCACCACCCCGGGTGGGAACGGCGTTAACGCTTCACCGCGGGCATGTCCTCCACTGCGGCGGGGGTGGAAACGGCGTTAACACCCTCCGGCGCAGAGAGGCTCGAGAACGGCAGCGAGCAGGGACGGCGTGATGGCTCACCGCGAGCACGCCGCCTCACTAGCCGAGTGGGAACGGCGTTAACACTCAGGACGCCCTCCACCGCTGCCGGTGGGAACGCCGTTAACACCTCCCGCACGGGTGGGCTCGAGGACAGCGGCAGGTGGGAACGGCGTGACGGCTCGTCACGGACGGAGCGCTCCCTCAGCCGGGTGGGAACGGCGTTAACACCGTGCAGGCCGTCAGGGCGGGGCGCGTGGGCGAGAGTGGGGGAGGGGCTTGCCTCCCCCACGTCCCGTCCGTTCGTGGTGGGCACGTCTCCGCACGGCATGACGCTGTGCGGATCAGTGTTCCTGGACGAGCAGCTTCGCGAGCTCCTCGCACTGCTCGCGGGTGAGCCGGGACCGCAGCTCCCGGGCGAGTGCCGCAACGTCCTCGCCGTCGGACGCGACCCGCACCGAGGCGGAGCGTGCGGGGGCGCCCTCGGTGCGCGCCTTCGGGGTGGAAACGGCGTTAACACCCTCGGCCGCGCTCGCCGGCCCGTCGTCTGCGGGACGGGGCCTCTCCCGCTGCCGCGGCACGCGCGTCTGCCGGGCGGCCTTGGCGTCCTGGGCCGCCCCGGCCTGCTCCTCCTTCGGCAGCTTGCCGATCTTCCGGGCGTCCTCGACCGTCAGGTCGCCCGACTTCAGCTCCTCCTGCAGCTCGGGCGTGAGCTCCAGGAGGGCGAGGCGCTGGCTGACCCAGACGTTCGACTTGCCGATGCGCCGCGCCACCTGCCGCTGGGAGCCGTGCACCTCGACGAGCTTCGCCAGCGTGCGGGCCTCCTCCAGCGGGGTGAGGTCCTCGCGGTGCAGGTTGGCGATGAGCGCGGACTCCAGCATGTCCTCGGAGGAGCCGGCGAGCGCGTCGTTGACGTCGGCCCGCAGCTCGTCGAGTCCGGCGAGGCGGGCGGCCGCCAGGCGCCTGTTGCCGTCCAGCACCACGTACGCGGCGGAGCCGATCGCGTCCTCGGACCCGGGATGGGCCTGCAGGAAGGTCTTGCGCGTGACGACGGTGATCGGCTGGATCTGCCCGCGCGACAGCAGGCTGTCGGCGGTCTCCTGGATCTCCCCGACGTCGTTGCGCGGGTTGAAGGGGTTGTGCGCCAGGTCGCCGATCGGGATCGTGCGCGGCGGCCCCTCCTGCGGGGGCGCGACGGCGGCCGGCGCGGCCTCGCCGGTGGCGGTGGAGATGAGCTTGCCGCGCATGCTGCGGGTGCGGGTCGCGGCGGCGAAGGACGGCGAGTCTCCGAGCTGGTCGGCCTTGCTCACGCGATCTCCTTGGCGAGTTCCCGCATCACGGCCGCCTGCTCGCTCTTGGGCGCGTAGGCGAGCAGCGGCTGGTGCTTGCGCACGGCCTCGCGCTGCTCCTTCAGGTCGGGGATGACCGCGACGACCGGCGGGTCTCCGAGCTTCTCCCAGTTGGACAGGGACGAGGTGGCGATGAAGCCGCGGCGGGCGTCGTACAGGTTCACCACGATGCCCAGGTGGTCGATCTGGATCTGCAGGTCGTCCTGGAGGTCGGCGATCTGGTCCATCAGCATGCCGAAGGCGTCGGCGGAGCTGTCCTCGGCCTGCACCGGGATGAGGACGCCCGAGCTGCGCGGACGTTCGCCGTCGCGGCGCCGCCCGTAGTACAGGCCGGCGTCCATCGCCAGGCCGAGGCTGGGCGGGCAGTCGATGATGATGACGTCGTAGTCGTCCTCCAGCGGCGCCAGCGCCCGCTCCAGCGCGGCCTCCCGCGCGCGGACCTGCGACAGCTTCACGTCGAGGAGGAAGCCGTCGGCGCAGGCGGGCAGCACGTGCAGGCGCCCGCCGAAGCCGTCCAGCCGGACGACCAGGTCGCGGATGTGGCCGGTGGCCTCGCCGGACATGTGGCGGGCCAGGCTGTCCTCGCCCGCGGTGATGGGGGAGACCCCGAGCTGGTTGGTGAGGTGGCCCTGGGGGTCGTAGTCGACCACGAGGACGTTCTCGCCGCTCTCGGCGTATGCGGCGCCGATGCCCGCGGAGACGGCCGTCTTGCCGACGCCGCCCTTCTGGTTGCCGACGACCTTCCGGCGCGGCGCCTGCCGGACCGCGGCCCGGGGGGAGGGGTTGCTGTCCAGCCAGAGGCTGACGGCCTGCGCCAGCCCCTGGACGTAGGAGACCCCGCGGGACGCGCAGGCGGGCTTGAATTCGTCGTCGTACAGTCCCGGCGGGAGCCAGGTGCTGAAGGACTCGGCACCGGATGTGTCGACCTCCGCCGGGGGCGTCTTGGCGGTCAGCCATGCGCGGATGCCCGCTTCGACCGCGTCCTGGATGTCCATGCGCAGCTCGGCGGCTCGGACCTTGAGGTCCTGCCGCAGCCAGGTGGGGAGCTTGGAGACGACCTTCTCCCGCTCCTCGCGTTCGTTGTTGCCAGCCATGCGCGTTACCTTACTAACGTCTCATGATTCACTGCAGCAACACGCCGGTACCTATTCCCCAAGCGACGGTCAAAAGGGTGTTAACGCCGTTCCCAGCCAACGACAGCGGGCGCAGTCCACCGCCGGGGCGGAGAGCCGTGCGGGGGCAGGAGACGGCCGTCGTCCCCGATCGGCATCCCAGCGGCGCGGCCGCCGGTCCCGGAGACCGACCATCCCGCCCATCGCCGTCTCCCCGGCGAATGGTCACCGCAGGTCGCCGCAGCGGGGTGCCCCCGCCTGCGCATGGGCGACCGCGCTGCTCGGGGGTATCGGCAGTGCGGCGCTCCCGAGATCGCGCGCATGACCTCGACAAGACGTCAGGGTGCTGCCGGGACGGTCCGGTACGGCGTCCAAGATCAGATCAGTTGGCGCCGCACGGCCCACACCACCGCCTCGATCGGGGTGCCGACCTCAAGCCGCTCGCAGATCTGGCGCAGGCGGCGGTGCACGGTCCGAGCGGACAGTCGGAGGTTGTCGGCGGCGTCCTTGGCGGAGACACCGGAGGCGATCTGTGCCAGTAGCCGGATGTCGTCTTCGGACAGGTCAGGTGCCTCTAGCATGCGTCGGGCACGGGGGGATGGGGGCGCGACGGGTTGCATGGGCGCATCCGAGGTCGTTAACGCGCTCGCGGGCCTACTCGGGCCATGGTGCTGTTCGGGACGACGCCCGCTTGCTCAGACTGTGACGCGCAGACGCCGGAGGACACCGGGAACAGTTATGGCTCTTCGCCATACCGGTGGACCTGAGACGCGTTCTCCTGCAGGCTTCAACATGATGTTGAAGCCTGCAGGAGGGGTCCTCGCATGGCCGCACGGCGCCCGCTCGATCCGCCTCCCTCTCCGGTCGAGGTGGAGCGGATCGTGGAGGAGATCCACCGGCGACGCCTTGCCGAAGACGACGATGACCTGCATCTTTGGTCGGACGCTCCGGCCGACGTCATCACCTACGTCCTCGAGCACCGGCGCGTTGCGCGCCGCGTGCAGGTGGCCGACGCCCGCGCGGCGCTGCGGCTGATCCGCGCCCAGCGCGCCCGGCTGGACGAATTGGAATTGCGGGCGCTGGACATCTGCCGCCAGGACGGCGACCAGCAGGTGCCGTGGAGCGCCCTGGCACGAGACCTGGGAGTGGCCACCCCCCAGGCCGCCGACCAGCGACGCGACCGGCTGCGCGCCACCGTCGCCGACCGCGCACGTCGAACCGAGGAGCCAGCGGACGCCGAGCAGGCCGAGCGGGCGTGGACGCTGCGCAACGGGGCCCGCATCCGGACCGCGGCCGCCGCACTGGTGCGCGCCTTCGACGACATCGCCGCAACGGGCAACGGCGAAGCCCTCGACGTCCTGGAGGACATCGAGGTCGCCCTGGACGGCTACCGGGCCACGCACCGGCAGCACGCCGCGCTGGTGTACTACTTCGGCATGCTCGGCCGGGCGCTGGGGGAGAAGGCCGCCGACCTGCCCGCCGTGCGCACCGCGGTCACGCTGTACCACGAGTTCGACGCCGTCACCACACCAGACGACATCGCATAAGAGAGGCAGACCGCTCTTCCCACATGACCCCCTGGCGCCGCTGGCACCAGGCTTCAGACGATCGGGCTGCTTTCCACCCGCTTGCCGTGACCGTAGCCAAGCACGCAGTGGCTCGCCGCCGTCAGCGGCACGGTGGTGACCTATGCCGCGTGCGGCGAGGGTGCTTGCAGCATCCTTCCCGAGTTTTCGGCAGCCCCCGGCTGCTTCCCGGCGACCGTCTCCGCCTCCTGCAGCTGGGCCAGCACCGGGCCGGGCAGCCCTCCGGTGATCCGGGCCTTGGAGGGGGCGGCGGTCTCCCAGTCCACCGAACCATCCCCGCGTGCGCGGGGCCGACCGCCCGTCCGTCCACAGACGCCAGTGGTCCGGGGGGCCATCCCCGCGTGTGCGGGGCCGACACGGGCGAGACCGTCGCCCGCGCGCTGGGGTACGGGCCATCCCCGCGTGCGCGGGACCGACCCGATGATGTCGAGCGTCCCCACGTACCGGTGCGGGCCATCCCCGCGTGCGCGGGACCGACACTTGCTGACCTGCGAGTCTATGACGGCGAGTTCGCTTTTCATTTAGTTTGATTTCTGGATGGTCTCGGAGGGTGGGGCGTCGTGGTGTGCGGCCGCCCTGTGCAGGCGGGTGAGTACAACCTGCAACATCGGCGCCCGCGCGGCATCGGCGGGACGTCGCTCGCGGAGGCGAACTCGCCAGCGAATCTGGTGGTGGTGTGCGGGACCGGCACGACGGGCTGCCATGGCCGAATCGAATCGAACCGAGCGTGGGCGGAACACGCCGGGTACCTGGTGCGGCACGGCGTAGTCGGGCCAGCGGAGCGGCACGTGCTGGTCGCTGGTGTCGGCTGGGTGCTGTTGGACGGCGATGGTGCTCGGCATCCTGCGCCACCGCCGTCTGCGGCGGGCTGAGCCCGCCGTTCTCCCGTCGAGCCCGACCAACTGCCGGTGATCCGTCGGCGCGTCTCATGCTGCCCGCCGCACCACCGCTCGTCCCAACACCCGTGCCACCCGGCTCCAGCCGTGTCGAGCGATCACAACGTGCTGTCCCGCGCCGGGCGCGTCCCGCATCGACCGCCCAGCCCCCGCCAGGGCCTACGCTCACGCCCGTGCACGTGTGCCGCCTGTTCACCGAGATCGACCAGCTGGTCGATTCCGGAGCGATGCAGCCGGTCGCGTTCCCCAGCCCGCCTCCGGTCGACGACCCCCACCAGATGCACCATGCCCGGCGCGTGCCAGGGCTGGTGCGGCCGTCCACCGACGGCGATGGGGTGGTGTCGGCGGTCACGGTGTGGGAAGAAGGCGCCGCCTACCGGCGGCTATCGGCGCTCCTGGTGATCAACCCGTACACGGCCGGAATGCGCGTCGCCAAACGCGCCCACGTCTATCCGCAGCCCGGCGACTGCCCCTGCGTCACGGTGATTGCGAGGGTGCCGTTGCAGGCTGGGGAACCGGTCGGCCACCGTCACGTCGCCGACTGGCGCCGCGCCCGCCACAGCCGCCGGCACACAGCCGCCCCTCCGCCCTACCCGGCGCCGTGACCCGGCGGTCAGCAGTCCGCACCGAGGATCGCTTCCTTGGCCGCCTGCGCGAGCACGGCCTGCGTGGCGCCCATGAGTCCGATCCGGTTCCAATGGAAGATCACGTGGTGGGCGGTCACTGCGCGGATCCCTCGTGTGAGCCGGCCGCGTTCCCGCAGGTCTTTCAGCTGTCGGCCAGCCTCCTCGAACGCGGCGAGCCAGTCGCCGGCAATTGCATCGGGGTGGACCTTGCCGAGGAGGAGCCGCCGGACGTCGCCGGTGAATGACGCCCACGTCGCGGGCGGCTCACCGCGCAAGGGGGCGCGCCGCTCGGCGATGCGGGCCCACACGTCGCCCTGCTCCTCCAATTCCAGGCCCGCGGCCCGCATGAAAGCGGTGCAGAGGATCAGCGACCGTTCCCTCCGGTCGGTGGGGGTGCCGCTGAGGAAGGAGAGCAGGTGACGGCTGTCGGCGTGGAACAGTCCGTGCGCCGAATCCATGCCGGCGGGGCCGCCGAAGGCGTGAATCTCGGGCTCGTAGATGTCGCCGGTCCAGTCGACGCCTCGGGTGAGCAGGCGATGTACAGGGCATGCGGTGCGGCTGGTCGCCGGCTCGGCCGTCAGGTAGCGGACGCGCCAGCTGCCCTTGCGGATGAACCACCACGAGGTGAGCCCGTTGGCCTCGGCGGCGGGCAGGACTCGGGCGAGGTGGGCGACAGCGTGCCGTTCACGCTCACGGGCGTCGTGGCCGGGGAAGGCGATGTTCACCTGCGTCCAGGGGGTCTCGTCCACGCGATGGCCTTTCGTCAGCAGGTCAGCAGAGCAGCAGGTCAGGTCAGCAGAGCAGCAGGCAGGCGTCCCAGCAGGTCGCCACGCCCACGGCGGTCAGGGTCGCGCCGGCTGTCCCGTCGAGGAAGCCGGGCGGTTCGTCGGGTGCGGCGGGGGCTTGCCGGTGCAGGTTCAGCAGCGGCGTGAGGGGGATCGAGGTGAGGGCATCGGCGGCGATCCGGCGTCCGGTCGCCACCAGGCCGCCGGTTCCGTGGCACAGGCCGCGGCCCGTGAGGCGGTTCAGCTGCGCCCGGTCGCGTACGCTCACGGCAAACGCGGTCTCGGCCTTGCGCTGGCGGCCGATGTCGCCCAGGACGCGGGCGGCGAGTTGCTGGGCGCGTGCGATGCCGGGAGTTCCTAACACCAGGACGGCCGCTGAGGGCCTGGCTGGCGGGTGTCGTCCCGGCGTACCTCATCGAGCGTGATGACCTCCGGCCACCATGCGCCGCCATCGGACTGCCGTTCCCAGTGATCCAGCCACTGGCAGATGCGGGTGATCGCCGCGTGTTGTCCGTCGACCTGGACGCCGTCGCTCACCGCGAGGGCCAGCAGAGCGAGCGGGCCGGTGATCCCGTGCGCCATCCCATGGTTGCTGTGGCCTCTGCCGGGCCGGTTGCGGTCTCGGCCGTTTGCACACCACCAGCCGGGGAGCCCGTCAAGGGGTTCGGTGAGCCGGACCAGGTATTCCAGTACGTCGCGGAACAGGGGGAGGTCGCCGATGCGGCGCACGGCGACGCCGAGTCCGGTCAGCCCGCGGATCAAGTCGAACTCTGCGTAGGTCGCCGGCCGCTGGCGTTGGTCGATGCGGCGGTGGGCCGCCTGCAGGCGACGGCGCGTCACCGTCGCGGTCCCCACAGCGGCGACGGCCTGGGCGCGGGTGAGGCCCGGATGGTCGCACGCGGCGAGGACGAACGCCAGGGCCGGAGCGCCGTAGTAGAGGCTGGCGCCGCCGCCGATGCTGACGCCGCCGGTGACGGCCTCGTCCAGGCTGGCGTACGCCGCCTCCCAGTCACCGGCTTCCAGGTGCAGCAGGGCGATGCCGACGGCTCCCTCGGCGAGGTTCTGTCGGGCGGTCGTTCTGTCGGTCATGACGTCCCCCGGATCAGGTCGGTGTGCGCGACGGCGCGGGCCAACCGCAGACACTGCTTTTCGGAGGCGGTGTCGACACCGATCGTGCGAGCGTGGTGCAGGTGCAGCAGGTCAGCCAGCACCTGATCGGTGTCCAGGCCGTCCCGCTCGGCGAGAGCCCGGTACATGGCCAGCGCCCTGGCCAACTCCGCAGCCAACTCCGCGGGCAGGGCTGGGGGGCGGCGGACGTGGGCGAGCTGGGCCGGCTCCAGGCGCGGGCCGCTGCGGTGCGGCACATGGTCGACGAGCCATCGCAGGCCCGCGCCGCCGGTGAACCCATCAGCGATGGTGATCATCCCAGCGGCTGTGGCGGCCTGCCGGTCGCCCGACAACCGGCGGACGACGGCGGCCGAGTCGGCGGCGAAGACCGCCTCGGCCGCGGCCAGGGTCGGCCCGCTTCCATGACGGGTCTCGGGCCGGTAGGTGGCCAGCGTGTAATCGGCCAGCACGCCGTCGTCGTGCAGTCGCTCCGCCCACCGGGCGAGATCAGCGGCGGCGTCGGCGAAGTGGTCGGCGGTGCGCAGCGGAATCCGTAGCCGCAGGTGGGGCTCCGGGTCGGGGTAGCGCAGGAACCACCAGCCCGCGGGCAGACCGGGGTGCCCGGCCAGGGAGGCGAGGATGTCCTCGGCGCGGCCGTACAGCCGGGCGTCGAGCCAGCGGGACCGTCCGGGCCGGTGCTGGAGCGTGCAGGCGGGACGGGCCGGCCGGGGCGGGGGCCGGCGTTGCGGCGGCGTACGGGTGAGGGTGAGCAGGAGTTCGGCCGGTCGGCCACCGAACCACCCGGAGGGTTCGGGCGCTTCGGTGAGGACGGCGCTGGCGTGCCGGTCCAGGTGGCCGCGCAGCAGCACCAGATGGGCGTCCTCGTCCAGGTCGAGACGCAGCCGCACGTCGCCGTCCCCGTTGGCGCCGCCGGCGCCGATCAGCACCTCACGCGGCAGCCGCTGCCGTTGGCGGAGCTGCTCCCAGGCGGCCCGCCACTGCGGCCACGTCGCGGTGCGGCCGGGCAGCGCGGCCTGGGAGATGATCCAGCGGGCCGGGTGCAGGATGGAGCGGCCCCGCCGCACTCGCGGCAGGAACGGCAGACGGCGGGCGTGCCCCCAGTCGAACCTGGCGCACGGCGCCGCCCACGCCGTCCAGATCTCCGTCAGGAACCGTACGAGCGGCTGCTGCAGGTGCGGCAGCAGCACGCAGTTCAGCAGCAGCGGTTCGACCGGCCGCCCGGTGGCGGCCGACACCAGCCACAGCCGCTGCCCGTCACCGGCCACCGCCAAGTCGTCCACGGTCCACCTCGGGCCGGGGTGAGGGTCGTGAAAGTCGCCGACGGGCAGGACCGGCAGCAGCTCGGGGGCGCGGGCGACGGTGGCCAGTCGGGTGTCCAGCGGAGGCCCGGACAGCTGCAGAATGTCCGCACCCGGCATGGCGGTCGGCAGGCCCGCGTAGACGCCGCGGAAACGCTCCAGCTCCTGGGGGGTGAGCAGGTGCAGGAAGCGCGCGGCCGCCACCCCGGCGTGGCGGGCGCCGCTGACCACCGTCAGCGTGAACGCGCCCCGGTCGAGGTCTTGCAGGGTTGCGGCGGCCAGGGTGAACCGCAGTTCGGTGTGCGGGATCGGTGGCCGGTCGTCGCCGCCGCGCAGCCGACCGATCAGTTCGTCATCGAGCACAACTTCGGCGCAGCCGTCCAGCGCGGACCGCTGGGCGAGTTCGGCCAGCACGGCGTCGCGGGCGGTGAACCCTGCCGTGTCACGACGGGGCGCCCCCCGGTACCCGGCGGGGAACCCCAGGACGTGCAGGACGGTGCGCAGCGGCACGGCGGCGCCCGGCCCCCACCGGTCGATGAACGCACGATGGTAGGCGGCCCAGCCGGGCAGGTGCGGCGCCACGGCGACCAGCGCGCCGGCCGCCTCCTGCGCTTCGCAGATCACCGCGGGGGGCAGCGTCACCGAACAGTCGACCCGCAGATCGACCGCGACCTTGTCGCCGGGGTCGGGCAGGGTGATGTGGCGGGCCAGGTGCGCGGCCGGGTCGGTCACGGTCATCGGCGGCCGGACCGCCGACAGCAACACCCCCGCACGCACCAGCGCGGCCAGCAGCTGCTCGGCCTCCGCCATGCCGCCCGGCACCACATCGGCCACCCGGGCGGCCGCCTCCCCGAACGCGATCGGGCAGGCGGCCGTCTCGACCGCCACCCGCACCGGGACGGTCAGGTCGATCTCGACATCCCACACACGGCCGCCCTCGGCGCGGGCGCAGGGCAGCACCCACACCCCGCCGCGGGCGTATCCAAGGGCGTTCGTCATCACCGCGACCGTGCGGAGGATCGACACGTCCGCCTCGGCCAGCGCGGTGTGCTCGGCGATGAAGCGGTCGTCGGGGCGGGCCACCGCGTGATGCCGCTCCCCCCAGCGGACCGCCGCGCGCGGGCCGAACTCGACCGCAGCCACCCCGGCGAAACGGCCGAACGGCGTCGCGCGCGTCGTCCACCTCAGCAGATACCGGATCGTGGCCTCCACCAGGCGCCGCAACCGGCGTACCCGGATGGCCTGCCCGTCCAGGGCGCGGGTGATCTGGGCGGCCAGGTCGGGAGCGGCGGGCGTGACGGTGGCCGCGAACCCCGGCAGCGTCCACGCCTGCCGCAGCCATTGCAGCCATTGCTCGGGCCGGTCGGCGGTCAGGTCAGGCCAGGCGGGCAGGACCAGGCCCTCGGGGTAGGCGGCGGCTCTGACCAATGCCGCACCCGCCGCGTCGAACATGCGTCGCTCACCGCCCGGAGGTTGGCAGAAAGGGTTGGGCCGGACCAGGAGGCCGGGCCCGACCCCACGTACGGGGGCCGGGCCCGGCAGGGTGAAGCGGGTGTCAGTAGCCGCCGCCGGCGTCGGCGTTGGTGGTGCAGGCGTTCGACCCGGTGTTGCCCGAACCGCAGTCGTCGTCGGTGTTGGTGGCGTACCCGCTCGCCTGCCCGGCGTCGACCAGGCGGACGTTCAGCTCGTAGTCGGTGTCGTTGTCCATCACAGGGTTCCCTCCTCGGGATCGGGAGTGAAAGCCAGGACCAGGCGGCTGTGCCGCTTGTCCAGGACCGCCCCCTCCGGCAGGTCGCCGTCGGGGGTACGCGCCGGGAGGACGTGCAGCACCGGAGCCGGGCTGCCCGCATCCACCCACGCGAGCATGTGCTCGACCAACCGCCCGGCCGCCGCGGCGGCCTCCGGCCCGTGGGCGTATGCGCCGAGGTCGAACATCCCGCCGGTCCAGCGCAGCGCCGACCGGTAGGAGAATGTGCCCTCATCGAGGGCGGCCGGGGTGCCGAACCGCCACGCCGGCGCGACGATGCCGGACTGGACGGCCTCTTCCTGCGCCGACAGGACCACGAACTCGGCCACCTCGCGTGTGAGGCGGGCCGGCAGCCACAGGTCCAGGTCGGCCAGCACGGTGCGGGGCGGCAGGCTCACCCCGGCCCACGCCTCCCGGCGGGGCTGGGTGAGGAGGCCGGCGACCACGGCAGGGTCGACCTGCTGGCCCTGGTCCAGCCGCAGGTGGACACCATCGGCGATGTCGACGTACCGCATCTCGTGGGCTCCGTCGCCCTGCATGGAGACGAACCCGCACAGGCGGTGGCTCTGGCTGACCAGCCGGTCCCCCGAGCGGCGCAGCGCCCACGACCGGGTCATCCCGAACGTGCGCAACGGGACGACGATCACACCGTCGTCGGTGAGCTGCTCGCGCCACGCGGGCGGGATGTCCCACGCCCCGGCCGTGACGATGATCAGGTCGTAGCGGCGGCCCGGCTCGATCACGTGCTCGGCGTCCGCGCACACGACGGTGACGCCGTTATAGCCCGCCGCGGCCAGGCACGTGGCCGCCCGATCAGTCACCTCGGGAAGGATGTCGACGGTCGTCACCCGTCCGGTGGGGCCGACGAGTTCAGCGATCAGTGCTGCGTTGTAGCCGCCGGAGCCGATCTCCAGCACGTCGCGGCCTTCCAGACCGCCGAGCGCGTCCGCCGCCTGACCGAGCATCTCCGCGATCAGGTACGGCGCCGACACCGAGCTGAGGGTCTCCGGACCGCACCGGATCGTGATCACCGCCTTGTTCGCGTACGCGTCCTCTACCGGGACGCCCGGGGTGAACACCTCGCGCGGGACGGTCCGCAGCGCCCGCTCCACATCGGCGCGCATCGCCAGGCCCTTGGCCTCGTGGTCGGCGATGATCGTGTCGACCAGGGCGTTGCGAAGTTCCTCGGCCCGGCTCGCGGTGTCGACGCTACTCACAAGATGTCCTCCCTGTTCGGCCGACCCGCCGTTGGCGGGCGGCCCCGATATTCCTCCGGAAACCCCGGCGACGGGGTTGCACTCAGCGATTGATGACCGGTCGATCTCACCGTTCCGGGGGTCATGCTGCCCAAACGGCCGGCCGCGTCGAAACTGAAAAGGCCGACACGCGTTTTGATCCTGGGGGGAACTTCACCCTTGCTGGCGACGGCCTCTTGCGGCGGTTGACCAGGAACTCGCCGCCGTCGCCCCGGCTGATCAGCGCGAGCGCGCCGACGCGCCTCGCCGGCGGGTCCTTGAACCAGTCACGTTCTTGCTCGGGCACGGCAGCCTTCCTGGTCCGCGGAGTGAACACCGCCCCGTGCGATCCCGGGGACTGTCGCCGCTCGCCGTCGCCGTGGGGGTGCCGCAGTCGTCCTGTCGCTCGTCGCTGGGGGCAGGGCGGCACGCACCAGCCGGTGGGACAAGACAGAGACGGGGCCTGTGGCCAGGCTTCTATGAGGTCACCCCGCCACGTCCGGTGAGTGCACACGAGCACCTCCCGGCCATGGCCGACACATTCCGTTGAAGACCCGAAGTCAGTCAGGCGCTGGGTCAGACCTCGCCAGGAGGTGCTCATCTACATCATCTCTGTCAGGCGGCGGGCAGATCGAGGTCGCCGAGTTTGGCTCGGTCGATCAGCGCGGTGAAGTCGGCGCGGCTGAGCGCCAGCACGGGGCCTCGGCCGTGCTGCGTGCTGTCGCGTAGCCCGCGGGCCGAGCCGAGGCGAGCGATCTCCACACAGGTCACATCCCCGGCCTTGTCCGGGCTGCCGCTGTGGCTGCTCTTGCGCCAGCGAGGGCCGTCGTTCCAGACGCCGTTGAAGTGGTCGGCCATTCTTCCTGTTTCTGCTTCCTGCTTTTGGTTGCTTTGTCGTTTCGGTGGGGTGCGCCGTACGGCCGCGCGGCTCCATTCAGGGGGCAGGTGCGGCCGCCGGCCGTACGACGCCGGGCGCACCGCCGCGCTGTGGGGCTGCGCGGCGGTGCGCTTTCCGGGCGGTCGCGGGGGAGGGCCGCCCGGGGTCTGTCACGGTCCGCTGCGCCCCGCCGGTGCGCGCAGCACGCGCCGCAGCGGGGGCAGGTCGGCGGGTTCGTCGAACCGGGTCATGTCGCCTCCGTCTGGTCCGTCTTGCCCAGCACCCCGACACCGCACAGGAAAGGCAGTGGCTCGGTGTTGGGCGCCGGAGTGTCGGGCCGCCAGTCAGTGAGGTGCACCAGCCCGGGCTCGATGAGTTCCAGCCCGTTGAACAGGGCGCTGATTTGTTCGCGGGTGCGGACTTCGGCGTCTGCGGCTTGATACTTGGCCGCGGCCCTCGTCGTCTGCGGGGTCCGTAGACCGTGCGAGATCACGATGTGGCTGCCGGGCACCAGCCGGTCCCTGATCTCGCGCACGATCCGGTACGGCTCCTGGCCGGGCACGAAGTGCAGGACGCTGACGAGCAGCACGGCGACGGGCCGGGTGAAGTCCAGAAGGCCCGTGACGTCGGGATGGTCGAAGACCGCGCGAGGGTCGCGTAGATCGGCCTCGACCATCACGGTGTTCGTCCCGCTCGCCAGGAGCGCCCGCCCGTGGGCCAGGACGACCGGGTCGTTGTCGACGTAGGCCACCCGGGCCTGGGGGTTGGCGGCCTGGGCGATCTCGTGAGTGTTGCTGGCTGTCGGGAGCCCGGCGCCCAGGTCCAGGAACTGGGTGACACCGGCCGTTGCCAGGTGGCCGACCGCGCGTCGGTGGAAGTCGCGGTTCTGCCGGGCGATCAGCGGCAGTTCAGGCACCACCGCCTCCAGGCTTTCCGCCTCCCGCCGGTCGACCGCGTAGTTGTCCTTGCCGCCGAGCCAGTGGTCATAGATGCGGGCGATGCTGGGCCTGCTGGGGGCGACGTTGGGGGGCGGCTGCTCAGCGGTCGTCATCGTCGGTGTGCCTTCTTCGCACGCGCGGTCTTCGCGCGGTTGATGCGGGTCAGGTGAACGGGCAGTGCCTTGGTCCCGCAGGCGACCAGCGACGGCAGCGGTTCCAGTTCGCCGGGCTTCACCGTCAGGGCCACGTTGAAGCGGTCGAACAGGGCCTCTAGGGCGATGCGGGCTTCCAGCCGGGCCAGCGAGGCGCCGAGGCAGAAATGCGGGCCGTGCCCGAACGCCAGGTGCGCGCCGAGGGGGCGTCGGAAGTCGAAGACGTCGGCGTCGGTTCCGTAGCGGGCAGGGTCGCGGTTGGCCGCGCCGTAGCACAACAGCAGGGCCTCGCCGGCGGGAATGGTGACGTCGGCGATCGTGACCGGGGCGGTGGTGTAGCGCAGGGGCAGCGCGGCGATCGGGGAGGCCCAGCGCAGAGTCTCCTCCACCACCTCCTCCCACACGCCCCAGTCGTCCAGCTGCAGCCCTCGCAGGAGGGTGTACTGCGTCGGGTGGGTGAGCAGCCCGCGCACGGCGTTGGTGATGAGATTGACGGTGGTCTCGTGGCCGGCGCCGACCAGCAGCACCAGCGTGTCGACGAGCTCGGCGTCGCTGAGCCCGCTGTGGGCGTCGTTGGCCAGGGCGCTGGCCAGGTCGTCACCCGGGGTGCGCCGTTTGGCGGCGACCAGGTCGGCGACCGCAGCCCGCAGCTCGGCGAACGCCGCGGCGTGGTCAACGCCGGGCCGCCCCTGGTCGAAGGCGGTGTCGCACAGCCGCTGCATGTGGGGCCGGTCGGGCTCGGGGACGCCGAACAGCTCGCAGATCACCTGCAGCGGCAGCGGCAGGGCGAACTGTGCTTTCAGGTCGATGGGCTGGCCGTCGGCGGCGTGCTCGGCGAGCTGGTCGAGCAGTTCGCCGACGATGGCGGTGATGCGGGGGCGCATCGCGTCCACCCGCTTGGGGTGGAAGGCTCGTTTCACCGGGTCGCGCAGGCGCCGATGGTCGGGGCCGTCAGCAGTGAACATGTTGCGGGGCGCGACCCAGGAGATCAGCGGCCAGTCCCGGGGGATCTGCCCGGTCGTCCAGGCGTGCCAGTTCCGCGGGTCCTTGCTGATGGTGGAGTCGGCCAGCACCGCTCTGACGGCGCGGTGGCTGATCATCGCCCACGCCGGGACGTCCCCCGGGAGCGCGATCCGAACAACCGGGCCCATGCGCCGGAGCCGCGCGGCGATGGAGCCGTCGAGGTCGGAGCGGGCCGGGAGTTCCCAAAGGGCTGGGGCTGCTGCCATCCGGGGCCGCCTTTCTGAGCCGGGTGTGAGACGGGGAACGAGGGGGAGCGCGGGGTGAACTCGACGTCGAGCCGGTACAGCGCACGGGCGAACGGGGAGGCCCGCCAGGTGACCTGGTCGGCGGGGACGGCCAAGCGCAGGTCGGGCAGCTCGCGCAGCAACGTGGTCACCGCGGTCTGCGCGATCGCCAGCGCGTGCCGGTCGGCCGGGCACCGGTGCTCCCCAACACCGAACGCGGGGTAGGCGCGGTTGTGAAGGGGACGTCCGTGAGCTTGGTGGATTCGGTGGCCGGCGGGGCCCAAGCCGAGCAGCACCAGCGTGCCCCGCGGGATGGTGACGCCGTCGACCACGGTGTCGCGGCGGGCCACCAGGGGCGGGTAGTGCGCGATCGGCGGCCGCGCCCACAGCACGTGGTGCACCACGTCCGGTACTCGCAGCGCCGAGGTTCTCAGGTCGTCGCGGACCTGCGGGTCGGTGACGATCTCGTACACCGTGTTGGCGATCAGGTTGGCCGCAGGCTGGCTGCCCGCCCCGACCGTCAGCACCAGCGTGGCAACGATCTCCTCATGTCGCAGGGTGTCGGACGACGCGAGCAGACCCGTGGTGAGCGGGCCGCTGGCATGGCCGCGCGAATGCCGCCGGACGGTGCTGTCCATCAGCCGCGCCAGGTCGTCAGCGGCCCGCGCTGCATCGCCATCGGCGTCCCAGATCCGCCGCATGATGTCGGGCAGCCGCCACCGCTCCATTTCGTCCAGGCCGAACAGCCAGCTCATCGCCATCAGCGGCAGCACCACCGCGTACTCACCGACCAGCTCGGCCCGCCCGTGCTCGGCGCACCGATCGATCAAATCCATGGCGGCCTGCTCGACGCGGGCCTGCAGCTCCCGCATGTCGATGCGTCGCAGTGCGGTGTCGACCGGGGCGCGCAGTCGGCGGTGCTCGGGGCCCTCGGCGAACAGCATGTTCGGCCGCTGGGCGACCATCGCCGCGGTCTCCGAGTCCGGGCGGACCAGACCGGCGGACCAGGCGCTCCACCGACTCGTCCTGCGCGTCCAGGTGTCGCTGGCGTCCCGGGAGATGACCAGGATCAGGTCGTAGTCCAGCACGAGCACCGCACGGACACCGGGCTCGATCTCCACCCACGCCACCCGCCCGCCGGCGCGCAGTCTCTCGTAAGCGGCATCGGGATCAACGTGGAACGCCTGGTCGTACAGCCGCGCGTACGGCGGCACCTCGTGCGCGCCGCCCACCGGCTGAGCTTCACCCCCGCCGTAACGCTCGTCAACCATGGCCCACACCCCGTCCGGTTATCGCGTCGGGCTGGGCAGCCGATTGGAGCCCCTGCGCCAAAAGAACGGGGTCGGTGAGGACCACGTCACCGGCGAGGGCGACGAGGGGTGGCTGGGGCCAGTGCGGCACCGGCAGGTCGCATCGCGCGATTAGGTCGGCCACGGGCCGGCCGTCGGCTATGCAGGGGGCGTCCACGGTGGGCGCCGGAACCGGGACCGGTCCGTCGGCCAGGCATACGGTGCCGGGAACCGCCCAGGTGGCACTGGTGCCGACCGGCACGAGGAACGACAGGGTTCCTTCGGCGGGGTCGCAGATCACGGGCCAGCCGCCGACCTCGACGCCCATGCCCAGGGCGAACCCGCGGGCGATCACCGCCTGCCCGAGCCTTCCGGGGACGCGAACCGCTTCCCAACAGCGGCCGGCGGGCAGTGACGCCGTGCCGCGTTCCCATGCCTCCGTCACCTGGTCGGGGACCTGGTCTGCGCCGATCAGGAACCGGGCTGCGTCGCGCAGTCGTAGAGGGTCATATTCGGTCATTGAGTCGGGCTTTCTAGTGATCCGGCGAGGTCCCGAGGGTTGCCGCTGTTCGCCCAACGGCCCGGGGGCGACTTGCTCGGTGAAGCCGCACGGCCCGGCCAGGGCGCCCCCTGCCTGGGGCCGGGCCGTGCGGCGGTGGGCGGCTCGGGGCGGTGGCCACCCACCCCGTGACCGCGCGCCCGGGGGAGAGAGTGCGCGCGGTACGCCATCAGGCCCCGCGGCCCACGACGTCCGCTGGCCGTCCGTCAGGGCGGCGGTGGAAATTGGAGGCTGCGGTCCCGGCATAGCCTGCGCGCCATCGCCCCGGCCCTGGGCCGCGGCGTCCGTGGAGCCCGTCACCGGTGCCTCCGAGGCGGGTTGGGCTGCAGGACGGACGGGTGTGCGGCGGCCTGGTGGGCGATGTGCGGGCGGGTCTGCCGGACTCGTGTGATCTGCTCGGCGAGCTGTTGCGGCGTCAGGGCCTGCAGCATCGGGCCGGTGCGGTCCCAGGCGCACCAGGTCTTCGTGTGCTCGCCGTACCAGACCTGCACGCCTGGAAAAGCGCGTTCGAGTTCGCGGGTGATCCTGGCGCGTTCGTCGTCCCACCACAGGCTATCGGGGGTGTCCTGCGGGCGGTGCCGTCCGGTGTCAACGTTCATCGGGTGTCGTCCCTAGGGGTGGGGGTGCAATGGACGGCCGGTCGTGTGTCCCGGCGCGGTGTTCCGTCTGCTGCGCAGCAGACCGGTCGAGTACGCGGCGGGCCTGCTGGCCGACGGCCCGGGGCACCGTGCGTAGTTCGGCATCGACCACGGCGCCGACAGCGTCAGCGATCTGCTCGGAGTCGTCGTCGCGGCGTCTCAGGAGTCCCCGGACACCGGGACGCAGGGACGCGACGATCCACTGGGCGACCGCGAGCAGATCGGTGCGGGTGCCGATGCCACGGCCCTCCCGTCGGGGCATGCCGCCGCGGGTGACGACGGCGTCGATGTCCTGGTAGTGGGAGATAGTCAGCGTCGACCCGTCGGCGTCGACACCTATCTGGCGGAGCAGGGCCCGTAGGACCCGCAGCGTGTGCCGGTCGTCCGATCCCGCGACGGTGCAGAGCAGGTCGAGCAGCTTGCCGGCATCGAGGGTGGTGACCTCGGTGGATGCACCGTGCGGCTGCAGAGAACGGCGTGCCGCGGACGGGTTCGCGTCGGTCGAAATGCCCCAGTCAGGAAATACCTGTCCGAACCGTCCGCCGTCGATGACGGTCGCCACAGCAGCGATCTTGCGGGCGTCTTCGGCAGCCCGATGGATTTGTGCGCGAACGCGCTGGTGTCTCGTCGTCATCGAAGTGGCCTCCCGGACGAAAGGAAATCCGAGCGGGAGCGGCCGTCAAAAGGCGTGCGCACGGGGTGGATGCGTGAACTGGGGGGCGTGCGTGACATGGAAAGGCTCGAACACGCGCAATGATCCATGCCACACTGCAGCCACCGGCAGCCCTCAGGAGCACACCGATGGCGTCTAGGAACATCGAGCCCAACCGTCAGTTGGCGGCGTTGATGGAAGAGGCCGGGTTCTCCAACAAGGGTTTGGCCAGCCGCATTGTCAGGCTTGGGAAGCTACGCGGTGCCCCCCACCTGCGGTACAACCACAGTTCCGTGGCGCGCTGGTTGCGCGGAGAGCAGCCCCGCCGTCCCACCCCGGAGATCATCGCCGAAATTTTCACCATCGAGCTGGGACGGCGCATCACAGTCACCGACATCGGCATGTCCGCACCGGTGATTTCGTCCGATATAGGACTGGAACTGCCGACCACCCGGAGCGCGTGCGCCCGGATCGCGTCCCTGCTTTGGAAGGCCGACGCCGAACAGCAGAGGCTGCTCGTCGACGCCGACTTCGACCCGACCGCCTTCGCCTCGGCCGCACTGGGATGGCTCGTGGGCCCCTGGGACCCGCAGCCCGTCCCCGCTGCGGGACGACGCATCGGCATCGCTGATGTCGAGGAGATCCGGCAGGTCACCAACGCCTTCCGCATCCTGGACAACCGGCTCGGCGGCGGCCATGTCCGCGGTCCCGTGGTGGAGTACCTGAACACGCACGTCGCGCCCCTGCTGCGCGACGGGCGCTGCACAGAGGAAGTCCGGCCACAATTCTTCGCCGCCGTTGCCGACTTGACCAAGCTGGCCGCGTGGCTCTATCACGACCTGGACAAACAGGGGCTCGCGCAACGGTATCTGATCCAAGCCCTGGCCCTGGCCAGGTTCGCCGACGACTATGGACTCGCGGGCGAGATCTTGGCCGCGATGAGCCAGCAGGCCCAGTACGTGGCGCAGCCGCGACGAGCCGTCGAACTGGCCCGTGCCGCCCAGTCCGCCGCCCAGCGCGCGGGTATGCCCGTGCTGTTGACCGAGTGCCAGGTGATGGAGGCCCACGGGTACGCCGCCCAGCGGGAGGCCCGAGCGTGCGCGCTGGCACTGACAAGGGCCGAAAAGAGCTACGAGCGCGCTGCCGACGCTGAGATGCCGGCGTGGCTGGACTACTTCGACGAGGCGTACTTCGCCGCGAAGATCGCGCACTGCTTCCGCGAGCTCGGCCGGGGAGAGGAGACGGAGCGGTACGCGCTGCGGTCGCTGGACATGGACCCGTCGTACCGGCGGGGGAAGACTTTTAACCTCGCTGTCCTGGCGATGGCGCTGGCCCTTCAGGGGCGGGTCGACGAGGCCTGCGTCCATGTCCGGACGGCCATCGACATGGCGGCCGGGCTCACCTCGTCCCGCGTGTACCGGTACATCGGCGACGCGTGCCGCACGCTGGTCCCGTACGCCGCGGAACCCGTTGTGCGAGAACTCATGGACTACGCCGAGGATCGGCTGCCTGATCTGCGAGTACGTGGAGAACGCCCATGATCGTGGCAGCGCCGACGATCTCGCCGCGCTCGATGAGCTCCTGAGCCTCCTGCAGCGGCACCCACCGGATCGCCTCGGCTTCGTCGATGTGCGGTTCGCCGACCAGGTCGGCGCCCCGCGCCAGGTACAGATCCTGGGGTGCGTCGGCGGTCCCGACCATCGGCTGGAAGGAGAACAGAAACTCCAGCTTACGGGGACGCCACCCCGTTTCCTCCTCCATCTCCCGCGCGGCGGCCGCGGCCGGGTCTTCACCGGGGTCGGCGTATCCCCCAGGTATCTCCCAGTCCCACCTGTCGATGATGAACCGGTGGCGCCAGATCAGCAGCACGTTCTCGCCGGCGTCATCCAGCGCGATCGTCATGACGCATCGAGGGAGCCGAACGACGTACTGATCGAACTGAATGCCGTTGGGCAGTTCGACGCTGGCGATCGACAGGCGGATGTGGCGATTCTCGTCGACCACACGCTCGCCGTGGATCTGCCACTTGGTTCGTTCGGACGAGCTGTCGTGCGTCACGGATCGACGCTACAGCGTCGTCAGCAACGACCGCACCCAGACGCCCCCCTGTGCCCGCACCCGCGCCGCAGCCGGCGGCTGGCATTCGGGATGGCTGCCGACGCGCGGCGGCCCAACGAGGAAGATGCGCGGCTGCAGAGACAACGCCTTCACAGTGCCAGTCTCCAACTCGCCTCGAGAAGGCGCCAGCTAACCAAGACAGCGTCGCCGTGGTGTGCCGGGCGGCCGGTCTTGAATTTCGCTGACGCCCGTCTACTGCATGCCCGTGCCACTAACGCCTACTACCTGCCGCGCGCCGGGGTCGTGGTGCGCCTGCGCCACACCCGCGGCTCAGCGGATTGGGTGCGGCGGCTCAGCACGGCGGTTCAGGTCACCGCCTGGCTGGCCGCCCGTGGTTTCCCCGCCGTGGAGCCCGGGCCGGCTCCTGCGGTCACCATCGACGGGTGGACCGCCACGTTCTGGCGCTACCTGCCCGTCGACCCGGCCCTTCCCCCCGCAGGCGCGACGCAGTTGGCCGAACTGCTTCGCCGACTTCACGCGCAACCCGACCCTCCCGTGCGACTGGCGCCCACCAACCCGCTGGGCGCGCTGGTCGCCGACCTGGACCACGCCGACCAGGTCCTCACCGGGGCCCAACGCGACTGGTTGCGGGCCCGCGCCGCCAGGATCAGCGATCAGTACTCTCACACCCCGATGCCGCTGGGGCGCGGGATGATCCACGGCGACGCCCACAGCGGCAACCTGCTTCCCACCGCCGGCCGGTATGTGCTGGGAGACTGGGATTCGGTCAGCTTTGGCCCTCGCGCCCAGGACTTGGTGCCCACCCTTGATGGGGTGCGGCACTTCGGACGGCCCCGATCCGAATGGGTCGGGCTGTGCGCCGCCTACGGCGTCGACCCGGACGTCGAGCACCACCCTGGGATGCGGCTGCTGTGTGCTGCCCGAGAACTGCGCTCATTGGCGGCCTACATCCGCTCGGCCGGGGGCGCCCCGACATCCAGGCCGAGCTGACCAAACGTCTGCGCACCCTGATGGACGGCACGCCAGCCCGCTGGCAGGCGGTGTAGATCGCACCGTTCCAGCTGATCCGCGTGCTCGGCCGCTGGCCGTGCGACGCAGCAGACCAGCGGCAAGGAGCATCGCTGCATGCGCCACAGCCTGGTGGTCACCGCGGGTGGATCTTGAGGAAGGAAGTCATATTCCTCACGACGGGCGCTCCGAGACCTCCGCGAGCCGGGACACTCTCCGCTTTGAGCGCCTGCGAGACCGTAGCGTCGCGGGTGGATGTATTGCATCTCGTTACATTGCCCCGGAACCTTCGCTTCCTTGTTGTCCCTGTCGGCCCCACACCGACGGAGCCCTATGGTTCTTCCATTCCTGGAACAAACCGATCACGCCCGTCCACGATGTCGACGAGGCGGTCAGAAGGATTGTTCCTGCGGCGGTGAAGCTCTACGAGCAGGTCGCAGGGGACCCGGACTTGGCTCCGCGCAACCGCACGTTCTAGCTGGCGGCTCGTTCCAGTAGGGCGTGCAGCTGGCGTTCCGCTGCCGACACTGCCGTCGTTAGGTTGGTGAGCAGCGGTTCGGGAATCGTCCCGGCGTCGAGTCCAGATGCGTGGATGAGGTCGGTGAGGTCGCGGTGCCGGTCGGCTGAGATCGTGGAGCGGATCAGCGGATGGGTGAGCACGTCTCGCGCTGCGTAGGCGTCGTGCTGGGCAGTTGTGAGGAGCTTCCGGCGGAGAGGAGAGTTGCGGGGGTCACAGCAAGTCTCGGCGAAGTCGAGAGCGGTCAACCCGAGTCGGCTCTGGAAGACCGCAGTGTGAGGTTCGAACCGGTTCATCAGGGTGAGCACGGCGGTGAGCATCGCTTCGGTGTTGGCTTTATCGACGACTCCGGCGACTCGCTGGCAGAGGACGTGCAGCAAGCTCTGCACCGTCTGCTCCCATGGCGTGCAGATCGTGCTCTGCTCGACCAGCGCGGTCGCCTGGTCCGGTTGTCCGTTCTGTAGCAGGGCGAGGATGGTGATCTGTCGGCCGTCGAGCAACCGCGATCCGACGCCCCGGTGGGCGGCCGAGCGTTCGGCCGCCTGCTTCCAGCGGCCGGCCTGGGCAAGGGCACGGATGCCGTCGGCCAACAACGCTGCCCACACGAGCGTGCAGACGGTCATGTGGTCGTCCGGGCCGCTGGTGAGGCCCTCGAAGTTGACGGCCCTCCCGTCGATCACGGTGCGGGTCTCGTGACGCGCAGCGTGGAAGAGGGCTTCGAGCATGGCGTAAGCGCCGTCGCCGTTGCCTTCGCGGACGAGTTGTCGGGGAAGGTTCAGCAGCGGCTGAAGGGCGAGTTTCGCGGCCGATGCGGGGAGCGGTCGCGCCTGGGCGAACAGCTCGTATTGTGACCAGCACAGGTATCTGACGAGGTCGGGTAGTCCGCAGTCGGAGGCGATGAGGGCCGCCTTGTTGCAGACCTCGGCCGCCCGGGTCATCTGGTGGTGGGCGTCGCCAGTGGCTGGCCGGAGGGCCATGTCCAGCAATTCATCGATCCGGACTCTCAGCGGCAGGCCAGGCGGGCGCGATCGCCGCACCAACGGAAACCATGCCAATGTCCGACCAGGCATCAGTCCGCTGCTGGTGTCGTCCATGCTTCGGTGTCTTTCTGGGGTCGTGGTTCTGCTGTGGGGTCGGGGCCGAACACCACGGTTTTGGCGGAGTGCGCCAGGGCGGCTTGAGCGGACCGTGGAAGTCCGTGCCGATTCCAAGCGAAGATGATGTGATGGGCGAGGACGGCTCGTAGCCCCCGGTGCAGCTGTGCGGTTGCGGCCAGGCCGGCCAGTTCCCGGCCCGCTGTGCTGAATGCGTCGGCCCATCCGGCGGTGAACGCCCGCGCCGTGGCATGGTCCGCCGGGCTCGGAGCGTCAACGGTCATCAGCAGCCTCAAATCGTCGCGCAGTTTCCCGAGCCGACCCGTGGTGGGCTCTCCTGGTGGCTCGCGGTGGTCGGCGACACGTGCCCAGACGTCACCTTGCTCGTACCAGTCGAGGCCGGCGCCGCGCAGCAGACTGATGCACAGAAGCACCGACAACGCACGGCGATGCCCGCCACCGGCGCGGGAGTCGGCGAGGTAGGCGAGCAGGTGCCGGCTGTCGAGGTGGAAAAGCCGGTGGGCGCTCGCCATGCCCTGCGTACCGCCGAAGGCGTGGGTTTCGGGCTCGTACACGACCGGAGTCACCGTGACTATGCGCCGGGCCTGCTGGAGGGGCGACAGGCGTCGCAGCAGGCATGTCTCAGTGCGGGGCGGGTCAGTGGCGGGCAGGTAGCGCATGCGCCAGCAGGGTGCTTTGCGGATGAAGAACCAGGATCGGATGAGCCCTTCGTTTGCGGCTGCGACCATCAGCGGAGCGAGGTGGTCCACAGCGGTGCGCTCGGCGGTGGTCCAGGCGGGGAAGGCGACGTTGAGTTGCCGCCAGGAGTGGACGTCGTCTACTTCCATGTCGTCTGTGTTCGCGCGCTGGTCGGGTGGTCACGCCAGGAGGAGGAAGCTGTCCCAGCCGGTTGCGGGAGCGGTGCCGGTACCAAGGGTGTGCAGGGCGAGCGCGGCGCCTGCGGCGCCGTCGAGGAGTCCGGGGTCGGGCAAGGGTTGGGCTACCTGTGCGATGAGCCGGGCGGTTAGGCGGGGCAGTTCGGCGGCGACTTCGGGGATGTGGGCGTCGGCGGCGACCCGCCAGGCCGCCTGGAGCAGTCCTGCCGTGCCGTGACACAGCCCGATCTCGTCGCCGAGCAGTTCCAGCTGGGCCTGGTCGCGCAGAGCGGCGAGCATGCCGGTTTCGGCGGCGTGCTGCCGTGCGGTGTCTTCGAGCGCCATGCCGGCCAGTTGTTGGACGCGGGCGGTGCCGGCGATCCCGTAGCACCATGAGGGGCGTGGCCGCAGCACCGCGACGCTTCGGTTACGGACGTGTTCGGCGGTGATGAATCCCGGCCACCAGGGGCCCGCGCCGTCGTGCTGACGCCACTGGTCGGTATATGCGCAGATCCGTGCGATCGCCTCATGGCACCCGGGGATTGACAGGCCGCGCAGCAGCGCGAGCGAGAGCAGGGCAAGGACCGCGCCGATTCCGTGGGAGAGCCCGAAGTTGCCGTGCCCTCCCGAGTAATCCGGGCTCGGTTCGCCGTTGGGCGATACGTCGGTCCACCAAGGGGGAAGCCCGCCACCGAGGGGAAGCGGTTCGGTGAGGCGGATTAGGTAGGTCAGCACGTCACGGGTGATGTCGTGCTCGGGGTGGCGGCGGAGATGGTAGACGCCGAGACCGGCCAGGCCGCGGATCAGGTCGAACTCCTTGAGAGCGGGTCGTTCCCCTCGGTCGATACGCGCGTGGGCGTCGGCGAGACGCTTACGGGTGACCATGACGGTGGCGTCGTCCAGCGCGGTCAGGGCGCGCCGGTATCGACGGGTGGATCCTGCGGCGGCGTGGACCGCGAACGCCACGGCCGGTGCGCCGAGATACAGACCGGCGTTGGCGGCCGCGGTCAGGTCGTCGGCGGCAGCCGACGCCAGCCAGGAGTGCGCGGTGTTCCAGTCGCCGTGGCCGCTGCGGGCACGTTCGATGTGCAGCAGGGCGATGCCCGCTGCGCCTCCGGCTAGCGATTGGGGCCACGCCCGTTCGCCAGGTGGTGTCGCGGCCCAGGCGGTGCGAGGGTCGGACAGCGCCGCGGCGATGGCGTCGGCCGCGGTCAGTGCGTCGGTCAACGTGTGCGCGTCCGCGGTGTTCATGCCTCTTCCTTCGCCCGCGTGGTCCAGCTCAGGGCAGCGGCGCGGGCCAAGTGCAGGCACAGGCGTTCGCCTTGCGCATCAGGCCCGGCCATCCGGGTGTGGTGCAGGTGCAGCAGATCGGGCAGCAGAAGCCGGATGTGGTCTGTGTTCGCCCTCACCAGGACGGCACGGTAGGCGGCCAGTGCCTGATGCCGCCTCGCCCATTCGCCGATGATGCGGTCGCCGTTCGGCTGTCCGGCCAGGTGACGATGATCGTTCGGATTGGCCAGGGCGACGGCTTGGTCGTACAGCGTGCGGGGCGGCGCCTCCGACGCGGTGGTGGTATGTCGGATCAACCAGTTCATTGCCTCGGGCGGGTCCCCGATCAGGCCGATCGCGATGTCCAGCATGCTCGCGGCGGTCAGGGCTCGGGCGTCGGGGCCGTCCTTGGCGGCGCCGGCGGCGAGCTGCGCGACGGCGGCCGCGGAGTCCGCCGCGAAGTACGCCTCGGCGGCGTCGGTCGCCGTGCCGCCGCCGAAGCGGGCGGTCTCGGGAAAGTCGGTGTCCCACTGGACACGGTTGATCACGCCGACCTGGCGGAGGCTTCGGCTCCAGGCACCGATCGCCGCGGCGGCAGGCGCGACCCGATGGGCGGGGACGGTCAGTCTCAGCCGCAGATGGTCCTCGGGATCGCGATAACGCAGGAACCAGCAACGCCCCTGCTCGCCCAGACAATCGTTCAGTTCGCCAAGCAGGCGCGGCAAATGGCGGATGAGGATGCTGCTGTGGCGGTCGCGATGGCTGTACAGCTTGAGGAGGAATCGTCCGCCGCAGCCGGGCAGGTGGACGCGGTCGCGGCCGACCGGCTGCCCGTCGCGCAGCCACAGTGGGGCCGGCGCGGTGCTGGAAGTGGCCAGCGGCACGACGATCTCGTGTGCGTGCCCGTTGATCCATTCCGCTGCGTCGTCGTCCGGTGCCGCGCGCAGCAGGACAGTGCCCGCTCGTTCCAGCTCGGCACGCAGCAGTGTCCGATGGGATGGTTCGGACAGGTCAAGGGGGATGCGCTGGTCGCCGTCGCCGAGATGGACCACCGCTGGAGCGGCGACATGGTCTCGCCACGCCGCCAATGCCCGGCTCCACTGGTGGTGGTCGGCGTCGACGCCGGGTAGGTCGTCGGCTGTGAGCAGCCAGCGGGCCGGGGACAGGATGGTCCGTCCGTAGCGCACCGCGGGAAGGAACGGCAGACCGGCGGCGGCTCCCCAGTCGAAAGGACCGCACGGAACGCTCATCGCGTTGGTGACCTCGGTGAGGAACCGGATCAGCGGATGCGTCTGGTTGACCGGTTCCACCGCGTTGAAGGTGACGAATTCCAGTGGCCGCCGTTTCGAGAGCGACACCAGGTAGAGGCGGTTGGCATCAGCGGCGACGGCGACGTCCTCCAACGCGATCTGGTCCTGTTCGCGGCCGTGGCAGGCGCCGAGGGTCAGTATCTGGGGCAGCACCCGGGGGACGCGCGAAACGTTCTCGGTGCTGGCATACAGGGGCGGAGCGGCGATCTGGACCAGGAGCGCGTCCTGAGTCACGGTGGGCAGATTCTCATATGCCTTGCGCATCCGTTGCCGGTCACCGGTGCTGAACAGGTCCAGGAACCGGCCGGTGGTGGTTCCGGCGGCGCGTGACACTCCGACAACCGAGAGGGTGAACTGCCCATTCGTCAGTGCTTGCGCACTGGCTGCATGGACGCGGACGGTCAGCTCCGTGGTCGGCTGCACCCGTGCGTGCGGAGCTGCGGCCTCAAGCTCGGCGACCGTGGCCTCGTCCAGCACGATCTCGCGCTGCCGGTACAGTGCTGCCTTCTGGGCGAGCGCAAGGAGCGTCTGGTCCCGCCCGGTCGGTCCGCCGTCCCCGTGGGAGGCAGGTCCTCCCAGATAGCCGGGCGGGTAGCCCAAGCCGATGTCGGCGTCCACAACGTCCAGTACCGGCACCAGGGCGCGCGGGCCGTACCGTTCCAGGAAGCGGCCATGCCAGGTGACCCATCCCGGGCTCAGGGTTGGACGGGGAGCCAGCCGCACCAACATCGCCGCCGCTCGCGCCACCTCGTCGACGACCGTGCGGGGGAGGACGACATCCCAGTCCAGGCGCAGATCGACTGCGAGTGCGGGTTCAGCGGCGGAGCCGAGATCCCTCATCGCCGCGATCAGCCGGGCGCGTTGCCGGGATGCGGCGGCGGGGGCGGATGCGGTGTTGTGTCGGACCAGCCCGTCCGCGATCTCACGCAGCTGCGCGACGGGGCCCGCCACTTCCGCGATCTGTGCGGCAGCGGCGGTGTCGAGAGCGGCCAGCAGATGGCCGAGGGGATCGGTCGTGGTCATCGCAGCACGCAACCCGGTGACCAGGAAATGCTGTGCCACAAGGTCCGCCAAGAGCTTGTCGATGACATCCGCCGGGACGCCGGGGAAGTCGGCGGCGAGTGTGTCCGCCAGGTCCCGCATCAGGATCGGATCACGCGCGGCAGCCATCGCCGCATTGACCGGCCTGCTGGAAGCCACCCTGACGTTGGTCGGAGGTCCGCCGGAGCTACCGCTGGCGCGATGTTCCAGCACCAGATGGCCGTCCTTCTCCACCACCAAAGCGTTGGCCTGCACTGTCAGATGAGGCCGCAGAGCCGGTTCGGCCTCCAGGCCTTCGACCACCGCGGCCAACCAGGTGGCGTCGACACGGGCGATGGCGCGGTGCCTGCCGCCGACACGCACCGAGAGTTCTGAGGCGGCGGACTCTCGGGTGATCCGGGCTGGGGTCACCCCAGCGAACAGGCCGAACGGCGTGGCGCGGCCCGAGGCACGCAGCAGATAACGCATGACCGCGAGCACCGCCCGACGCACGGCTCGTTCCGGCACCGGCCCCCCTTCGCAGATCTGCCATACGCGGCGGGCCAGAACCGGGCTGGCCTGCTCCAACGCGGCGGCGAAACCGGGCCTCCGCAGCGTCCGCTCCAGCCACAGACGCCACGACGCCGCCGAAGCGGTTTGACCGTCCAAAACAGGCCACGGCCCCATTGCTCGGCTCGGCGGCCAAGCTGCTGCACGTACCACCGCAGCATCGACGTGCTGATACACCGGCGCTCCCATAGGGGTGTTCGACCACGTGGGCGTCTGACCGGAGGTGAGCTCTGTGAGGTGGTGCCCGGCAGGAAGGCCGCCGACCGGACACCACCGGCGCACGGGAATCGGTTTCAGGTGCTCGGCGTGTCCACTACGGGCAGGTCGTCGAGCAGGCGGACTGGCACGTCGAGCCGCAACCGTCGTCGGTCATCCGGATGAGCTTGTCGGCCGACGGACCGGACTCGACGATGGAGACATCCAGGTCCCATTCGTCCAAGTCCGCCTCCGGGATGGCGGCAGGCGGCGCGACCTGTTGAACGTTCAGGGTGTCGTCGAACTGGACGGACATCAAGCCTCCCTCACAAGCAGGAGCGGTGCGGACTTCCCGGACCCTCTGGAAACGTCGCTCGGGGCCGGAAACCTAGGACCAGCAGACCTCCACAGACCCGAGCCGCTTGGCCACAATCCTCGGGGCGGGTTCGGCCGTGCCCGCGGGCAGCGGGGTGTAGCGGATGCGGGCCGCGCCGCGGCGCCGGTGATCGCTCGCCCACCGGCGCAGCAGGTCGACGTACCGTGCCGCCAGAGCCTCGGCCTGCGGCCCGTGGGCGAACACGCCGCTTTCGAACCCTCCGGTCTCCTCGTTCGGCCGCTTGGTGCGGTAGGCGAAGCTCCCGCCGTCGATCAAAGCCGGTACACCGCGCGTCGCCGAAGCGGCGAAGACGCCCTGATCCGCCAGGGCTTGTTCGGCGTGCAGCATCACCATCTGCGGCGAGCTGGTCGCCAGGAACAACTCCAGCTCGTCCGGCAGGTCGAAGGCCGCGCCGGACCAGCGCTCCAGCCGTGGCGAGCGCACCGCGGCCGCCAGCGCCGCGACGTCGAACTCCTGCGGCTGGTCGTCGACCCGCAGCACCACCCCGTCGGTGACTGGGACGAGCCGCTCGGTGTGGGCGCCGGCGCCTTGCAGCGGCACAAAGCCGCACAGTCTGTAGCTGTCGCTGACCAGACCCGCGCCGTCCGCGTCGGGGGCGCGGTCGAACGCCACCGTGCGGGTCAGCCCCCTCATGCGCAGCGGGACGACGATCCTGCCGCCCGGGGCCAGCTGTTCCGGCCACGCCGGGGGAATGTCCCACGCTCCCGCCGTGACGATGATCCGGTCGAACGGCGCGTACTCGGGGACGCCGCCGTAGGCGTCTCCTCGCACCACCTTGACCCTGCCGTAACCCGCCATGTCCAAACATGCGCGGGCACGGGCGACGATCTCGACGTCGATGTCCACCGAGACAACTGTTCCGCGATTGCCGACGAGTTCGGCGATGAGGGCCGCGTTGTAGCCCCCCGAACCGATCTCCAGGACCCGCATACCGGGGGCGATGCCGGCCTGTTCCAGCATCACCGCCTGGATGTGAGCAGCTGACAGCGAGCTGAGGGCCATGCCGTTTCGGTCGCGCTTGATGACCAGAGCTCGGTCGGCGTCGTACACCGCCTCCAACGGCTCTTCGACGGCGAACAGGTGCCGCGGCACGGCCGCAACCGCGGCGGCGACGCGTGCGGAGGTGATCGCTTCGAGGTCGCGCAGTTTGCCGACCATGGCCGCCCGCAGCGAGGCCGCTGCGTCTTCCACATCCGATTCCCGGACTGTAGTCATGTCGTCACCCTAGTGAGTCGGTGCGAGGCTGGAGCCTGTCGTGGCCAACAGTAAGAAGAGAGGAGGGATGGTGCGCGGCGTCCACGGCGACACGCAACGAGGCCGGGGCACGGCGCACGATCGATTCGTCGCGGCCGCGGCCATAGCCCCAGGAGCGCCGATCAACGTGGGCTGGCCGACCTGGGGCATCGTGCGGTCCGGTCGGGGACGGAGGCGTGTCGGTGGGCACGGCTCCACGGTCCGTCCCGGTCGGTGGACAACTCAATGTCGCCGTCCGGTCAGGACATTGCCGCCATCATTGCCGAGGACGGCAATGTCGTATCCGTGGTGACCGGGCTACGCTCCGGCGAGAAGGGGATGCTCGAGGCGCACCGGAGGGCGCGCATGAGGATCAGCCGTCAACGTCGAGCAGAACTCGCCCGTGCCGGGCAGTTAATCCGCGAGCGCGGGCAGCGTGCCGACTGGCCGGTCCGGCAGATCGCTGCGCAGATCCGCAAAGAGCTCCCCGAGGTGCATCCCCTGGAGGCATGGCGGTGGGCCTACGGGTGGTCGCGTGCACAGACCATCGCGCAGGTCGCCCAGTATTACAAGGACCGCAACCTGGGCGTTCCCGGGCTCACTTCCTCGATGCTGTGCCGCTATGAGCACGGGGAGATCACGCCCGGCCCCGACTACGCTGACGCGCTCAGCAGCGTGTATCGGGCCGACCTTGCGGATTTGGGCTTGGAGAGGTCTTACCCGCGACGGGCTGTAACCGCGGGGGGAGCGGAGTACGGTGCGGGCTGGGAGACGGCCTCAACCGCGAGGAATGGACAGCTGATGGCCAACGGCAGCAGCAGCGCCCTACAAGCCCTACACGACTCGATCACTCTCGGTTTGGAGGTCGAAGGGCCTGCGGGCGGCCCTCAGACTCGAGAATCACTGCAGGCGGCCGTGGACTACTACGCCCTCCACTACTCCGCCTCCCCACCCGCAGTGCTGGCCGATGAGGTGCACCGTGTTCGGCACCTGGTCAACGGCATGCTCGCCCACCGCATGGCCGATGCGGCCCGCACCGAACTGCGGCGCCTGGCCGGATGGCTGTCGGCCCTGGTCGGCAACCTGGCCTTCCACCTGGACGACCGACCGGCCGCCATGGTGCACCTGCAGACCGCCGAACGCCTCGGCGACGCCGTCGGTGACCGGTGGCTGGTCTGCTGGACACTCGGCGCCCGCGCGATGATCGCCTGCAAACAGAACCGACACCAGGACGCCGTCGTTTTGGGCCGGCGCGCTCACGCACTGGCCGACACTCCGCTGCGACGTGCCCAGATGACCGCTTGGGCCGTTCTGCGCCCCACCGCCGCCCTCGGCACGTCCGCCGACGAGGTGGGCCTGCTCGCCGCAGAGGCCATGGACGCCATGGCGGCCGCCGACGGCGACCTGCCCGGCCGGTTCGGCTTCGACCTAGCCGAGTTGAAGCTGCACCTGGCCGAAGCGAGCCTGCTCGTCGGCGACCACACCCAGGCGCGCCGCCACGCCCGGGACTCCATCGGCCACCTTCCGCACGGCCGTCCCGGCTGGGCGGCCGCCCAGCTCGTACTCGCCCGAGGCGAAGCCGCACGCGACGGCGGTGACGCGGCCGTGCTCGCAGGCGAGGTCCTCGACACGATTCCGGCGGCCCACCTTCGGGCCAACAGCCGGGAACGCCTCACCGCGCTCGTCGGAGACCTCGCCGAGGTCGACACCGCTGCCGTTCGCGACCTCCGCGAACGAGTCGCGACACTTCCGCCGCTCGTGCCTGCGGCACGAGCCAGCGCCGAACCCAACGGCGCCTAGGCACCTGAGTGGCCCCGGGACGGTACCCGGTGTTACCGGTCCCGGCCGAGCAGTCGGCGGATGTTGTCCTGGCGGCCGCCCATGCCCTCCCTTGACCGGCGCGCGAACACCCCGGGGACGTCATGCGGCGGGAGCGCCGATGCCGGTCATCACCGTGTCCCGGCCAGGATGCCGTCTGCCTCCGCCACCTGCGGGTTCCCGCGGTACTGCCCGCACCGCGTCGGACTATCGCCGGGCACGGGCGGAGGTGACCGCAGCCAGGGCATCACGCAGGTCCAGTACGGTCGCCGCCGCGTCGTTTGGCCGTCCCTGGCGGAGCTGGAGCCGGGCGAGGCGGGCGCCGATCAGGACCCGCGACCGGCGCTCGGCTCCCCGGCGGACAATCTGCGCGTTCGACGTCGCGCTCGGCGCGGTGCAGCAGGTCGCGGGCCCGCCATCGGTCTCCGGTGGCCGCGTGCGCTTCGGCCTGCATGCCGGTGCCCCAGGCGCGCAGCCAGGGCGGTGCATCGTCCGGGAGCGCGGCGTCTGCGGCGTCGGCGAGATGGCGTGCGCCTGGGCGGCCAGGGCGGCGTCGACCTCGACGGTGACGACGTCGGCCCCAGGTGGGTCAGCAGCCCGGCGGTCCATCCGGTGCCGGTGCCGAGCAGCTGGTTACCTCCAGGCGAGCATCCCTGGCGCCCGCGACACAGCGCCGCCCGCACAAGTCCGGACCTCCCCGCGTGTGCGGGGCCGACCGCGTGGAGCTGCTGCCCCCGACACCGATCAACGGATCATCCCCGCGTGTGCGGGGCCGACTTGCAGTCCGGGCAGGGGCGTTCCTCTTCCCTGGGACCATCCCCGCGTGCGCGGGGCCGACTCGACACCGAGAACGTTCGCGATGGCCTGGAGCGGACCATCCCAGCGTGCGCGGGGCCGACATCGGCCTGTGCCCGTGCTCTATGCGGCTGACCGGACCATCCCCGCGTGCGCGGGGCCGACAGGTGCCGTAGCTGGTCGTGATCATGCGTCCGGGGACCATCCCCGCGTGCGCGGGGCCGACGTACCGGGCCTGCGCGAGCGCCTCGACGATCTGGGACCATCCCCGCGTGCGCGGGGCCGACCGCGTTCCAGG
Organism: Actinomadura sp. NBRC 104425; assembly: GCF_030269545.1. GTDB lineage: Bacteria > Actinomycetota > Actinomycetes > Streptosporangiales > Streptosporangiaceae > Spirillospora > Spirillospora keratinilytica. The sequence goes on from NZ_BSTN01000036.1 coordinate 42,912, forward strand.
CGCCCCGCGCCGCCGTGACGAGGGACCATCCCCGCGTGCGCGGGGCCGACTGGACACGACCTCGGGTGTGCTGCGCCGCCGCAGGACCATCCCCGCGTGCGCGGGGCCGACGGGAACGGCCGGTCACAGCCAGCCGTTGCGCCGGGACCATACCCGCGTGCGCGGGGCCGACACTTGCTGACCTGGGAGTCTATATCGGCGAAGCTCAGTTTTCATTTAGTTGGATTTGCCAACCCTCGGCCGGGGCGGCAGCCTCGCAGGTACCACCGCGTCGCAGTTCTGGCAGCATGAGGCGGCGATGGACACGCCCCATGAGCCGTACTGGTGTGACCCGCACCCTGCCGACGTCGACCTGCTGCCCAGGGACGGGCGTCGTCACCTCGGGGTTTTGGAGCGGGTCGTGCGCCGGCAGTGGGATCCGGCCCGCGGCAATCCACCCGACGAGGTGATCGCGGTGGGGGACAAGTGATCAAGGTTGAGCGAGAGGCTCCTGGGTGGAATGCCGCCTCTGTCGTGCCGACAACCTTCTTTTCCGGTTCTCCCCAACTCTAGCTGGGGGCCTGTCCGGAAGGTTCGGGGCACTTCAGTATGGAGGCGAGGGCGGCGGAGCCGAGTCGAGGTCCAGGTATCCGAACGAGATCACCGTGAGCGTCATCGTTTGATCACGTTCTCAGGAGTGTCCAGCCAGAAATGCTCGCCGGTGGGGGTGACCGTCAGCCCGAACCGGTCGCGTGCGGGGCGGCCGGTTCGAAGCCACCACAGGTAGGCGGCTTGGGTTTCGTCCCACAGGCGGCGTTCCCCGGCCTGCTCGACGGTGTATTCGCCGGCGCCGGGCTCATAGTCCACCGAGGCCCACGATCCGCCGGGGCCGCGGTTGTCCAGCAGCCAGACGGTGACCTCGCCGGACCCGGCTGGGTCGGAGAACGCGCGGCACTGCACGCCGGGCACGTGCGCGGAGATCGCCAGGTCGGCCGCGGGCGGGCCGTACGCCACCGCGCGCGGGTCCAGGCGCGTGCGGGAGACCTCGACGGGGCCGCCGTGCTGGACCCACTCGTCGGCCGGAAGGCGGGGGCGGCGATGCGCGCGGGCCATCATGTACCCGGCGCCGCTGGGGAACCGGCCGCTCGCGGTGCCGTCGCCCAGCACGTCCAGGACGAGCTTGTGGCCCCAGCCGAAGCCGGGCTGATAGGGCGCGACGATCCGGCCGCCGGGCCGGGTCTGCTCCACCCACGCATACGGGACGGCGGCGATCGCGCAGGTGCAGTGCACCCGGTCGTAGGGGGCGGCTTCGGCGTAGCCGGCCAGACCGTCTCCGATGACCAGGCGGGGTGAGAACCCGGCGGCCTTGAGGTTGCGCGCGGCCTGCGCCGCAAGGCCCGGGTCGATCTCGATGGTGGTCACCTGGTCGGCGCCCACCCGCCACGACAGCAGGCCGGCGGTCCAGCCGGTGCCGGTGCCGACGTCCAGGACGCGGTGCCCGGCGTGCACATCGAGCAGTTCCAGGAACGTGATCACGACGCCTGGCGCCGACAGCGACGAGGTCGGGATCCCCCGGCCGTCTGCGACGCGTCCGGCGCCGTCGTCGTACTGGGTGATGATCGAGGCGTCGTCGTACACCGCGGCCCACCAGGTGCCGGGGTCGGTGTCCCGGTCGATCGGGTACCGTTCGGCGCCGGTCCGGTCCGGGTCGGCCTGCCCTATCGCCGGTGCGAACAGATGCCGGGGGACTTTGGCGAGCGCGGTCCGCCACCGGGAGTTGGGGGCCAGGTCGCCCTGCGCGGTGAGCAGGTCGGCGAGGGCGTCGATGCGGGCGGACAGGTCGGGCGGGACGGTCATCGGCTCTGCCTATTTCCGCTGGCCGTCGCTGGTGTTGCCCTTGGTACCGTCGCCGGTGCCGCGGCTGCCGCCTTGGGGGCGGCTGCCGTCGGTCGTGGTCTTGTCGTCGGAGTCTTTGCCTCCGTGCTTGCCCATGGGCTGCTGTCCTCTCATCCTTGAGGTTCGGCGGACACTCGTTCCAGGAGTTCGGGGCGTCCACGGCCGCGCCGAGGGTGGACGGACACCAGGGCGTCACCTCCAGCGCGGGCGGGCACACCGAAAGTAGCCGCCAAACGGCTGCCCAGAAGGTAAAACGTCACTTCCCTGCCCCTTCCGGGCCGCGACTCGACATAACGCTAGTTATCGCGCGTCGTTTCCCCAGATGACGGGGACCGCTGTCGGCCTGCGGACGATCATGCTGGTATTCCACGGCACCGTACCGGCCAACCGTAGGTCCGGGAGCCGCCCGGTCAACTTGGTGACCATGATCTGCAGCTCCAGGCGGGCCAGATGGAGGCCGAGGCAGATGTGGGCGCCGTGCCCGAACGACAGGTGGTCGGCGGCGTTGGGGCGGGTGAGGTCGAACCGGTAGGGGCTGCGGAAGACGGCCGGGTCACGGTTGGCTGCATCGTGCGCCGGGATGACGAGTTCGCCCTTGCGGATGGTGATGCCGTCGACGGTGATGTCGGTGGCTCGACGCCCGCGACCTGGCGATATTTCGCGGCCGGCATCTCGAAGAAATAACCGCCGCTGCAGCCGAGGTCGATCGCCCGGTCGCCGTTCGGCAGATGTTCGCTCAGATGGTCGCGTAGTTCGCGATTGATCAGTCTCCGAACCTGTCGTAGAGCCGAACAATGGAATCGGATGATCGGGCGTCTGTGGTCATGGCAGCCTTTAGGCGGGACGATCGCGCGTCGGCTCAGTGCGTGCGGAACCCGCCGCGACGTGGTCAAAAGGAGGACATATGTCCGCCATGTCGTGCCGAATGGAAATGTTTCGCGATTGGCCGGGCCCGGCCGCCGTTCCGCCTGGCTGAACGCTTGATTGACGGCGTCATAAGGCCGTCCATATGTTTGAATCCGGGCTCCTCGAGGCAGTTTTCGGCCGTTCGCGCGACTGTTTTCGGGGAAGTCTCTTTCGCGTTCGCGCCGGCAGTGTGGAAGGGGGTAGAGCTCATGCGCATCAAGCGTCGTAAGAAGGTGCCGTCGCTGTCCGCCGTCCACCTCTGACGTAGGAGCGCTGGCGGGCCGGCCTGCCGGGCGGCCCGCCGGTCTCCGGCCCGCGGCTCCGGGGCCGTCCCCGGAGCCGCACGGACGTCCTCGACAACAGAAGGGAACGGAGCTTGTCCGAGTCGATTCTGCCGGTCAAGCCCCGGCTGTGCGCCAGGGTCGAAAGTGGCGCGGCCGGTCAGGTGGAGCTGCACACCCCGACGGACGTCCTCGACGTCGAGCCGCCCGAAGGCGTCGGCACCGAGGCGTTCCGCGGGCTGCTGGAACGGCTCGACGGGGCGGCGACCCTGCCGGAGCTGGCCGCCGACACCGGGATCGAGACCGACACGGTGGCGCGGATCCTGGCGCCCGCGGTGGCGTGGGGACTCATCGAGGACGGAGCCGAACCCGAGGCCGGGTCCGGGCCGGCGGCGCTGTCCCGCCTCGAGGACGTGCTGAACCGGCTGTTGGAGGACCTGGTCTTCGCCGGGCCGTTCTGGAGGACCCTGCTCACCGAACCCGAGGCGCTGCCGCCGAACGTCTACTACGGGTTCGGGCTGGAGAACTGGTTCTTCCTCTTCCGGGAGAACGAGTTCGACTCCGCGGTGCTCGCCCTGCCCGAGAGCGCGGAGGTCAGAGGCATGCTCAACGACTTCTACCACGAGGAGCACCGGCACGACGACGTGGTCGTCCGGGCGTTCGCGTACCTGGGCATCGGCCGCGAGGACCTCCTGCGCGCCCGTCCGCTGCCGACGACCACGGCGCTGATCAAGATGCTGTCGTGGTGGGCCCGCACCGACCCCCTGTTCTTCCTGGCCACGATCGGCGTCCTGGAGGGCCGGCTGGACCCGGACGGCGACGGATCCGACGGCAAGGTCGCCTACGACTCCTTCATCGCCGCCTGCGACAAGGTCGGCCTCGCCGCGGAGTTCGTCGAGCCGCTGCGCGCGCACGCCCGGCTCAACGCAGGTCACGACCACGGTGCGGTGAGCCGCGAACTGTTCGCGTGCGTCCCCGGAGTCGACGCGGACACCGAGTCCCGCTGGCATGCCAAGGCGCACCTGTTCATGGAAACCTACGCGGCGTTCTTCAACGGGATCGCGTCCTACTACCGGGACCCGGCCAGGCCGCTGCTGCGCACGAGCGAACTCTGACAGGAGGAATCGATGGGGGACTTCGAAGGCTTCCAGCGGCCCATGCTCCGTCCCGGCGTCCGCTGGACGGACCACGGAAAGACCGGCATCGAGTTCTCCTACCTCGACGGCCGCAGGTTCATCGAGTTCGAGTTCGACGAGGACCGGGCGGCCGAGTTCCACGACTTCGCCGCCGTGCTCGCCGAGGGCAGGCTGTCGGCCGGGGAACTGGCCGCCGCGTTCCCCGGCACCCCGGACGAGTACGCCGAGATGATAGAGGCGTTCGACGAGCAGGGGATGCTCGCCGAGGGGGCGAAGGAGGCGGGACCGGGCCTGAGCGGCCTGTCGGCCTACGCGGTGCTGCGGCGGCAGGCCGAAGCGGTGCGCCCGGCGCTGCACAGCCCTCTCATCGCGGCGCTGGCGGACGGCACGGTCACGCGCGAGCAGCTCATCGGCTACGCGATCGAATACTGGCACATCACCCACCTGTGCCCCCGGGCGCTCGCACCGGCGCTCGCCCGCGACGACCTCGGGATCGAGGTGTGGGAGGCGCTCATGCGCTTCTACATGACCGAGCGCAACCACGACCGGATGATGGAGAAGTCGCTGAAGGCGGTCGGCATCGACCGGCGGCGGTTGCTGCGTGTCCAGCCGCTCCCCGCCACAATGGCGATCATGGCATCGCTCGGCGTCTACGCCTACAACTTCCCGCTCGCCCTGATCGCCACCCTGTTCCCCATGGAGGAACCGGAACTGGACTTCCTCGACCTGTTCACGGCCAGGTGCGCCGACCTCGGCCTGCCCGAGGAGTTCGTCAAACCCATCGTGGCCCATTCGGAGGTGAACGAGGACGAGGCGCACGACGCGGTCACGCTGGACATGCTGGCGGACGTCCCCTACCTGAGCGTGGAGACCGTGCGTGAATGCGCCAAGGCCGTGGCGGACGTGATGGAGCAGCGGTGCCGGGTCGACGCCGAGATCGTCGCCTGGTACGGCAACGGAGGCGGGGTGCGCGACTTCACGGCGGGCGAGTACCCGGTGGAGGCGGGCCGGGCTCTCACGCAGGTCGCATGAACTTTCTCGGCATTCTCCTCCTGGCCGGCATCTGGGGCACCAACTTCCTGTTCGTGGAAGAGGCGCTCGAAGGGCTCAACCCCGCACAGATCGTTATGGTGCGGATCGCGCTCGGCACCGCCGCGCTGCTGCTGCTGGCGTGGGTGCGGCGCGTGGGTCTCCCCTCGGGCAGAGCGGCCTGGTGGAGACTCGCGGTGATGGGGCTGCTCGGCCAGGCGATCCCGTGGCTGCTGTTCGCCTGGGGCCAGGAGGAGGTGCCGAGCGCGCTGGCCGGGGTCTACAACGGGATGACCCCGCTGCTGACGATCCCGATCGCGTGGCTCCTCCTGCGCAGCAGGCCGTCGCCCGCCGAGCTCACCGCGACCGGAATCGGCTTCGTCGGCATCGCCATCGTGCTGAAACCCTGGTCGGCGGCGGGCGGCGCGGCCTCGATCGCCGGCCAGGTGCTGTGTCTGGCGGGCGCCGCCTGCTATGCGTTCGCCTACACCTACGCCGCCCGGCTCATGCGCGAGCTGCCCAACGACAAGCTGGCACTGGCCGCCGCGCAGGCGCTGGCCACCAGCGCGCTGATGCTTCCGACCGGCACCGGCTGGTACCTGGAGCCGATCCGGCTGAGCTGGACGATCGTCGCCAGTCTCGCGATGCTCGGCGCGGGCACGGCCGTGGCCTTCCTGGTGAACTACTGGCTCATCGCACGGATCGGGCCGGTCCGATCCTCACTGGCGTTCTACCTCATTCCGGTGGTGGCGGTCGCCGCCGGGTTCGTCGTGCGCGGGGAGCGCCTGGAGTTCCACCAGTTCTTCGGCTCCGTCCTGGTCTTCGCCGCACTGCTGGTGATCTACGTCTGGCAGCGTTTCGGGGAACGCCGCGCCACCCCCGATGCGGTTCCGGCACGTTCATGATCGTTCGCCGAGCCGCACCCTGCGACCGGTCCGGCCGCGGAGGCATCGATCCCCTTTCCGCATGTCGGCGACTCCGCCGCGCCGGGGAGGGGCACCCTGACCGAACTCCGGAGAACAGGTGTGGCATGGAGATGAGACACGACGCCGGGATCGATGTCATGCTGCTCTCGGCAGAGGAGGCGCTGCGGCTCGATCGCCGCGCGATTCCACCGCGAACGGACGTCGTCCGGGTCGCCGCGCCGCCCCGCGAAACCTGGGGAGCGCTGGCCGAACGCGGCTTCGTCCGCAAACCGGCGTGGCTCGTCTGGTACTCCGACGTCGGGGCCGGCGAAGAGGAATGGCTGGCCAGGCTCTCGAAGGGCGTCCGCTACGACATCCGCCGGTGCCGCAGACAAGCCCACGACGAACTCCGGATCGAACTGCAGCAGCCGATCCGACCCGAGACGCTGGACCGGTTCCTGGAGGTGTACGAGTCGATGGTGGCCCGAATGCGGCACGGCGTGCCCTTCGCCACGTCGCTGCGGGACGCCATCCTCGCCGACGAGCGCCACTGGCTGTTGTACGCCCACTCCACGGACGGCTTCGCGGGCGGTCTGGTCTGCCGGGAGGACGAGGAGACCGGAACCGTCCTTTTCAGGTTCGCCGCGATACGGCCCCGCTGGCGCGAACGCAGCCTCCAGAAGGTCCTGTACGTCGAGGCGACGTCGGTGGCCCGCGCCAAGGGCTTTCGACGCGTGAGCGCCGGCAACGACCCCAACCTCTACGGCCATATCGCCAAGCCCGGCCTGATGACCTCCAAGGCGAGGCTTGGTTTCACTCCGTACCCGGCCGACCCGCCGACCGGGCCGGGCTCTTGGCGGGACGAGGCCGATCTGGTGATCGCACTGGATCGGCTCGGCGACCTGGCCCTGATCCTGGGATACCCGGATGGGTTGTCGGGCGGCGACGAACAGCCGTTCTTCGACCTGGCGGTCTACGGGGACCCGCGACTCGGGGGAGGAATCGAGAGCCTGCCCTTCGTCAGATCCGTGCGCCGTCACATCCCATGCCGGCCGGCGGCAAGCCCGGCACCCTCGTGACGCACCGAGGATTCGACGTCGGGACACCGGTAGGAATCCCATGGTGCGGTCGCTCGACCGCCAACGAAGCGAAGTCCGATCGGCGTGAGGTGCTCGGCGTAAGGCCGATGTCCGACCGTGTTCCACAAGCCGTCGTGGGACTCTCACGACCGTCTCCCAGGACGGTCGAAACGGAGCCGGGAGCAGGAGCGGTCCCGTCTCCGTCAGGTGCGCCATCGGCTGGGCCGGGCGATCGAAACCACCGAGAACGGGGAACGGGTCGACTGCGCAGTGCACTGAATCGCGGCAGTACGGCTTTCCGCCGCAGTGTGCCGCCGCCTGTCCGGCAGGTGGGCGCCGCCGGCGGCGGGAAAGGCGGCTCCGGGTGGAGAAGCCGACGTGCGAAACAAGGTCACGCTCGTTGTCGACGCGCGCATCTCAGTTCCCTGGACGCGGCGTCGGTCACCCGTCTCACGAGTTCCGCGGTCGGGCCGACATCGAGTCGTTGGCGCGGCGCGGACACCGTGAACGCGCACACCGCGTAGCGGTTGGCGTCGAGAACGGGTGCGGCGATCTCGATCACGTCGGCCAGACCCCCGGCGTGCGCCACGGCGATACCGATCCGGCGCACGTGGAACAGTTTGCTCCAGGTGACGGTGTCGTTGACGTGTCGGCATCCGCGGCCCGGCCGCTGGTGGAACGCCGGCGAGTACGCCAGCAGCGCGTGGCCCGCAGCGGTCTCGGCCGCGGGGGCGGCCTGCCCCTGGCGGAGCGGGGTGCTCGGCCCCCGCCGGTCATAGAGAACCTGGCTGCACAGGACCTCGTCATGGCGGAGGATGCCCATGTAGACGGTCTCGTGGGTCCGCTCGTAGAGATCCAGGAGATAGGGGAGGAGACGGTCCCGTAGATCGGCGTTCTGCATCGCGCGGGCCACCGACTGGGCCAGTTCGAACATGCGCGATCCGAGCCGATAGCCATCCTCCGTGCGGACGGCGACGCCGGTGTCCACCAGTATTCCGAGGGTGCGGTGAGCGGTGGATTTCGCCAGTCCTGCCCGATTCGCGAGAGTCGTCAGATTTATCGCGCTGCCGTCCGGTGGAAACGCCCGGATGAGGCGCTGCGACTTCTGGATCGCTCCATCCTGGGCGCTGACGCCCTTCTCCGACCGTTCGTCCGCTGCCTCTGCCGTGTTCTTCGCCGTGGCGAGTCTGCGCTTGCTTCTGGCGGTCAATGTGAACTCCATGAGGGGGAGTCGGGAGCTGTTGCCGCGATCTTCGAAGGGGTTGGTCGAACGGACGACGTGCATGCGGGACGGGCGAGGCGGCCTTCAGGGGACGCACCGGCGCGGGCTGTGAGAAGAGGCGGGCTCGCCGACCGGGCTTCGCGGACACCGCGCCTGGGCGCAGGCGCCGCCGACGTCATTCCTGGCCCCGCACCGACCTCCGGGCTCCGCGCACGGATGTCGGCGGCGGCGCGGACGCCCCCGCCGGTATGCGTCGACGGCATGTCGACGGCACAGAGAACGTCCACCATGGCCACGCCGGTCCCTCGCTCGACGACCGCGGCGAGCGGCGCGGTGCCGCGCGCCGCCCTCACCGGCCAAGCCGCCGAACCCGCCCACGCCGCCGTGCGCGGCTCCGTGCGGGTGGGCCTGCCCCGGCCGGCGAGCGCCGGCGCCGAGCCGGTCGGGCGCGGGCTGCCGAGGGACGGGTGACCGGCGTCGGTGGTCGTCGCGCCCCGATCCGCACCGGTCGGTCGGCTGCAAGACCCATGGGATGCCGGTGCCGCCGGGACTGACAGCCGTCACACGGGGGAGGTTCCGGGCGGCGGGCGGATCGCACTTCTCGCGCGACCTCGAAGGAATGATGCGACAGGGCTGAGGCGCGGCCGGCGGCAGCCGGGGAACGGCCTTTCCGCCCCTTCGGGGATCGCAACGCGGTGACAGGTCGTCCGGTACGGCCGTCATTCGCGCACGGCCGTCCGTCCGGCGCCCGCCATCCTGATCTCCTTGCTCGACATGCTGGTCCCGTCAACCTCTGACGTCAACATCTCGGGATCTCAGTCGCTCCCGAATCCGGTACGCCGCCCCCGAACATCGCTGTCGGACGGGATTCCGCGTTTTCGTGATCTCCTTCTCGAGGCCCCACGAAAGTCGACTTCGGTGTTCCCGTCAAAGGCCATTCCGGAAACCGGTCATGGCCGAATGCGGCACAGCCATATGCCTGTGACCGCGCGGATGAACGCGGTGTGCAGAACTTCCTGGCGGGGTCCGTCGCACCGTGTCGTGCCGTCGTGTCGCCGAGTCACGTCCCTTGAGCGCGACCCCGGAATGCGGACGATCGGGCATCCGAGAGAGGCGTGCTCGCTGCGGCCTTTGCGCGGCGGCCTCCGCCGCTCCAAGCTCCCTGCTACCGCGTCCGAACAGGTCGCGAGGGGCGGGCCGGCGCAGGCGCGCGGCGCGTCGAGGCGTCGACCGGTGGGCCAGACCGGGGCTCCGTCATGGCGGACCGAGCAGCACTCCCGCAGCACCGCGTAAGCGAAGTGACGATTTTGCCCGCGCTCTGGAGCAAGCAAGTCGGACCTGACCACGACGTGGAACTCCAAAGCGCCCATCCTAGCGTCCGGTGTTGCTTTCGTTGTCGGAAAAGCCGGCCCCTGCGAGCGTTCCTGATGATCTCATCCGGGTTCGGGATCTTGCAAGAGGACGATGTGGAGATCGTGAATCATGAAACGATCTTGCGTCTCTGGTTGCTGTCATCCGAAAATCCGCTGCAATGTCAACCGAAATGACGGGCGCGCTAGTAAAACGTCACTGTCCTGCCCCTTCCGGGCCGCGACTTGACATGACGCTAGCCGACAGCGGTCCCCGTCATCTGGGGAAACGATGCGCGATAACCCGCGGACGATCATGCTGGTGTCCCACGGCACCGTGCCCGGCTCTGCTGATGACGGCTCTGGGGATGGGCGAGGAAGGCCGGATTCGCCCGTTGACGTCTCACCTGCCGCCTGCGGCCGTCGCGGACGCTGTCGGTCGGGGATGAAGTGTCCCAGGCGTTGGAGGACGAAGACGCCGCAGCCGACCTGGCCTGGGGTCACGCCGCAGCCGGGCCGCATGCCGGAACTTCGAGCCGAAGCCTCGGGTCGGTCGTACTGGCGCGCGCCGAGGCTGCACTGGGCCGCCCAGGTGACGCCGCCGCGCTCCTGGACACGATCCCGTCCGACGCGTCGCGCTCCACCAGCAGGAGCGCCCGGACGCGCACTCGATGGCCGACGCGCCGTCCGCAGCGGTACGGGACCTGCATGAGCGGCTGATGGCGCTGCCCGCCTTGACACCGGTCGAGCAGACCGCGGACGGCACGTCCAGCGGCTCCCCGGCGCAGACGCCGTTTCATCGACCTCGGGGCTGGAGACCGGTGCAGCCACCGGCCGCAACGCCGCGCTGCCGCGCGAACTCGTCGGCGACGCCGGGCCGTCACGCCTCAACGGCACGTTACGACTTGTCCAGGATTTGCCGATCACCGACTGCTTGGTGTGATCACGTCGTTACCCTGCTGAGGGCGAGCGCCCGGCACCCGACCCGCAGGAGGCGGCATCCATGCGCGGACTCCCCGGCCCGGCCTGGGCCTACGTCGGCACCACCATGGCCGTTGCCGTGGCTCTGATCACCGCCTCCGTCACCGCGGCGACCGCGCAGTTCGATGCCCGCGCCTGGTCGACCCTGGCCGTGCTGGGCGTGCTGTTCTGGGTCTGCGACTCGGCGCCGGCCCGGCTGAGCGTCTCCAGCGCCAAGGTGTCCCTGGCGTTCGCCGCCAGCCTCGCCTCGGTCGTGCTGCTCGGCCCCGCCGGTGCCGCCCTGCTCGGCCTGGCCGCCATCGTCACCGGGCAGCGGCTGTTCGCGCCGGTGAAGCGGCTGTTCAACGGCGCCCAGTTCGCGATCAGCGGATACGCCGCCGGCGCCGTGTTCGAGGCGCTCGGCGGCAGCCCGCCCCGGCAGAGCCAGGCCGGCTGGGTCGAGCAGGTCATCGTCCCGTTCCTCGGCGCCCTGGTCACCTTCGTCGGCGTCAACCTGCTGCTGCTGGCCGGGATCCTGCTGTTGTCCAGGCAGGCGCGGTTCGGGGAGCTGGCTCACGAGAGCCGGGACCTGACGGTCGGGTGCCTCGGATACGGCATGTTCGGGCTGCTCATCGCCGGATTGTGGCCCCACGTCGGTACCGGCGCGGCGGTGCTGGTGCTGCTGCCGCTGTTCATCGCCCGGTGGGCGCTGGAGCAGACCCACGCCCAGCAGCAGGCGCACGCCGCGACGCTGGCCGCGCTGTGCCAGGCGGTGGAGACCAAGGACTAC
>NZ_BSTN01000037.1 GCF_030269545.1 Actinomadura sp. NBRC 104425
GGCCATCGCGTTGTCTCCTTCTTCTTGATCATCCATCTCGAAGGATCTACGCGGTGGCCGTCTCACGTCACGACGCCACGCTCTTCACCTGCGGAAACTCGTACACCACCTCCGTGGACGCAACCGGTCTCTCTGCTGATTTTGCAGCGATCCGGCGGTTGTGCAACTGCGCAGGTCAGCGCGGCGCCTACGCGGTCCCACGCAGCATCTCATAGCGCCACGATGCTACTGAGCTTTGCGTCAGTTGCGGGTTCGGCCGCGCGCATCCGCCGCACCTCGGCTGACTGCGGCCGGGGCAACGGTGGGACGGGCTCCTCGGAATCTTCGGGCCGGGCGTCGGGGGACATGCCGCGATACCGATAGACCCCACCTCTCAGTAGTACGTCGAGCTGTGCGAAGTACAAGCCGCCGCCTACCGGCAGGGCGGTCGCGCCGGGGAGGCGTGTGGCGGCTGGTCGAGGGCGTTCGAGTGGACGCCGGCCCGGGTTAGGGTGGCGCTCATGAGTTCGGCCGTGCTCTCCCCTCCCGCCGCGTAGGGCGGGCCACCAGGGTTGACGAGCGCGCGGGATGAGGTTCCTCCGCGCGCCGGTGCGGTGTGCCCGCAGACGGAAGTACACGACCACTTCCTCACGCGGAGAACGAACACGTGTCGAACACCGTCGTCCGCGTGCCTGCGGCACGCGGACTTCTGTATCTGGCCATCGCCGGAACGACCTGGGGCACCACGGGCGCGGCCGTGGACCTGGCCTACCGGTCGAGCGACCTGGGGCCGATGGCCGTCTCCTTCTGGCGGTACGTCAGCGGCCTGGCCCTGCTGCTCCTCGTACGGCCCGCCCTACGTCCGTCCGGGACACAGCCACGCCTGTCCCACCGCCTGGTGACGGGGCTGGGGCTCGCCGTCTTCCAGACCGCCTACTTCGGCTCCGTCCAGGCCACGGGCGTGGCGGTGGCCACCATCGTCACGCTGGGGGCCGGGCCGGTGCTCATCGCCGTGGGCGCCCGTCTCGGGTTGGGCGAGCGTCTCGGCGGGGGCGGCGTCGTGTCTCTGGCAGCGGCTCTTACCGGGCTCTCGGTGCTCGTCCTGGGGGACGACGCGGGGACGGTGCATCCGCTAGGCGTGGTGCTCGCTCTGCTGTCGGCCGCCGGATACGCCGTGGCCACGTTGCTCACCCGCTGGGCGGGCCCGGACCAGGACTCGTTCACCACAACCCTGTGGGCCTTCGGCATAGGCGCCGTGGTGCTCCTGCCCTTGGCGGCGGCGGAGGGGCTGCTGCCGCACACCGCCGACCCGGTGCGGGTCCTCGGCCTGCTGGCCTACGTGGCGGTGATCCCGACCGCCCTGGCGTATCCGCTGTACTTCGCGGGCGCCGGGGCCGTCCGCGCCGCCACCGCGTCGGTCGTCATGCTGCTGGAACCGGTCAGCGCGGCCGTCCTCGCCGTGGCCGTGCTGGGTGAGCACCTCACGCCCGCCGCACTGGTCGGTTCCTTGTTGCTGCTGGCTGCCGTCATGGCGCTCACCTTCGCCGAGACCCGCCGCTCGTAGCCGCTGCGCCCTGGCCGCCCCAGTGGCGGCCAGGGCCGGTGCCGTCCGCGCGGTCAATGCGTCGGGGTGCTCGTGGCGGGTGAGCGCTTCACCCTGCGGCCCTGGTGGGCGTTGCTCGTCGAGACTCGGCGCTCGTGGCCGCTGTGTCCGGTCGTCCTGGCGGCGGTCGGGCATACGGGCCGGAAAGGGACGTGTTGCCAGCGCGATCCCGGGGGGTATTTCCGGCGTCCCAAGTCATTGGAGGCGATGTGCATGGGGTCGGTTGTTGAAGCAGCGGTGGAGGCGTTCCGGGCGGCGCAGCGCGGGAGCCGGGAGGCGCGGGCGCGGCTGGAGGAACTGCGGGGGCCGCTCGTCGCGCTTGCCGACGAGGGCGACGTGGAGGCGCAGAACGCGCTGGGCGGTATCGCGCTGGAGCACGACGGCGACGCGGAGACCGCGCTGCGGTACTGGACGCTCGCGGCGCAGCGGCGGCATCCGGCGGCGCAGCGGGGGCTGGGGCATTTGTACGCGTCGGGCAAAGGCGTGGAACGGGACGTGGAGAAAGCGGCGGAGTTGTTCCGTCCCGCGGCGCTCGCCGGCGACCATTTCGCCATGTACAACCTGGCGCTGCTGCATCTGCGGGAGGAACGGCTCGCCGGGTGCATGAGCCGGGATGAATTGGTGTCCCTGCTGGAGGGGGCCGCCGACCGGGGGTTGGCGGAGGCCGCCGCGGAGCTGGGGAATCTGCTGGCCAAGGAGGACCGGGACGAGGAGGCGTTGCAGTGGTATCTGCGCGCCGCGCACGCCGGGTACCCGGAGGCGATGTACGTGGCGGGGTGCTGGTACCGGGACGGCTACGGCACCGAACCCGATTCGGTGCAGGCCGTGCGGTGGTTCCTGGCGATGCTCGGCGCGGGCTGCGGGGACGGCGTGCACGAGGCGATCAAGCTGGCCGGCGGCATGACCGACGAGCAGATCCGCCGCGCCGCCGCGCTGGCCGGAGATCCCAACTGCGGTGACGCCCTCATTTCCACCGTTCGGGGACGCACCACCGTCGATTAGCGTTTCCGGCCGTGAAAGCTTTCACGGCTTGGATGACGTCTTTGCGGCACCGGGTTAGCATCCGGCCTGGGAGCGCTCCCAATCCGGCAACCCCGCCACCGGAACGGAGAATGCGCGATGCGCCTCAACCGAATGCTCCGCCGTGCCGTGACAATGCTCTCCGCGGCGGCGCTCCTGCCGCTCGTCTGGGTCGACACCGCGGCGGCGCACGGATCCGTCATCGACCCGGCGTCCCGCAACTACGGCTGCTGGCTGCGCTGGGGCAGCGACTTCCAGAACCCCATCATGGCGGAGCAGGACCCCATGTGCTGGCAGGCGTGGCAGGACAACCCCAACGCCATGTGGAACTGGAACGGCCTGTACCGCGACAACGTGGGCGGCGACCACCAGGCCGCGATACCCGACGGGCAGCTGTGCAGCGCCGGCCTGACCCAGGGCGGCCGCTACCGCTCCCTGGACGCCGTCGGCCCGTGGACGATGACCGACATCTCCAGCACGTTCACCATCAACCTGTACGACCAGGCCAGCCACGGCGCCGACTACATCCGCGTCTACGTCACCCGCCAGGGCTACGACGCCCTCACCCAGCCGCTGCGCTGGAGCGACCTGGAGCTGGTCCGCGAGACGCCCAAGTACGCCCCCGCCAACAACTACGTGGTGTCCAACGTGAGCGTGTCCGGACGCAGCGGCCGCCACGTCGTCTACACCATCTGGAAGGCGTCGCACATGGACCAGACGTACTACTTCTGCAGCGACGTCAACTTCCGCTAGAGCCGCCCGTCCCGTCCCGCCGGAACCCGCGCCGCGTCCGGCGGGGCGCCCTTTTCCCCGCGGGCGGGCAGCCGCACGGTGACGACCAGCCCGCCGCCCTCCCGCGGCTCGGCGGCGACCGTCCCGCCGTGGGCCGTGGCCGTGGCGCGCACGATCGACAGCCCGCGGCCCGAGCCGCGCGGTCGGTGAACAGTCGGCCCAGCCCGAACGCGGCGGCGGTCACCACGGCCGGCGCGCCGGCAGCTCCTCGAATGCGAACGGCTTGACCGGGTAGTCGTCGGCGCCCAGGCGCGGCCGGGCGACGCGGGCGGGCACCGCGGACGCGGCGGTGGGCATCATCGCCGCCACCCTGGTGATCGGGGCGGTCGCCGGGCTGTATCCGGCGGTCCGCGCGGCCCGGCTCGCCCCGGCCGAGGCCCTCGCCGCACCGTGATGACCGTGTTCGGCCGGGCGGGGAACCCCGGGTTCCCTACGATGACCTGCATGGAGTCGACGACGCGGAGGGTGACGGACGAGGCCGGGGCGCGGCCGCCGGGGCGCGGAGCCCAGGCGGCCCGCAATGACCGGCTGATCCGCGAGGCGGCCCGGGCGGTGTTCACCGCCGACCCCGAGGCGCCCATCGCGGCGGTGGCCCGGCACGCGGGCGTCGGCATCAGCGCCCTGTACCGCCGGTACCGCAGCAAGGAGGACCTGCTCCGGCGGCTCACCGCCGAGGCCATGGACCGCTACCTGGCCGAGGTGGAGCGCGCGCTCGCCGACGACCGCGACCCGTGGACGGCGTTCGCCGACTTCATGCACCGCTGCCTGGACCTGGGCGCCGGTTCGCTGGGCATGCGGCCGGTGCGCGGGATGCCGGCGACCGAGGAGATCGCCGACCGGGAGGAGCGGATGCAGGCGGCCACGCGCCGGCTGCTGGACCGCCTCAAGGCCGCGGGGCTGCTGCGCCGCGACATCGAGGTCGGTGACGTCGCCGTCGTCCTGGAGAACGTGCAGGCCCTGCGCGTCGGCGACGCCGAGCGCACCGCGCGGCTGCGGCACCGCTACCTGACGTTCCTGCTGGCGGGGCTGCGGCTGTCCGCGGACGTCGAGCTGCCCGGCCCCGCCCCCGCCTGGGAGGAGCTGCGCGCCCGTTAGGACGGGCCGGCAGGCGTGCCGGCGGGGCAGTCGGTGGCGTCGGTTCCGCAGGGGCCGAAGATGTCGGGGCTGCCGGCGGCGCCGGGGTCCAGGTTGGCCAGCAGCGTGCGCAGGATCTCGCGCAGCCGCAGCACGTCCTCGCGGCTGAGCGGGTCGAACAGGTGGCGCCGCACCGTTTCCACGTGCCCGGGTGCGGCCGCCTCCAGGACGGTGAAGCCCTCGTCGGTGAGCTCGGCGATGGTGGTGCGCCGGTCGCCGGGGTCCTTGACGCGGCGCACCCAGCCCGCCTGCTCCAGCCGGTTCACCGCGTGCGACAGGCGGCTCGGCGAGGAGCGCACGACCGCGGCCAGCTCGGTCATGGTCAGCGCGCGGCCCGGCGCCTCCGACAGCATGGCCAGGATCACGTAGTAGGTGTGCGGCAGGCCCGAGTCGCGCTGGAGCTGCCGTTCCAGCGTCTCGTTCAGCAGCCGGGTCGTCCACAGGAAGGCCCGCCAGGTCTGCTGCTCCTCGGCGTCCAGCCAGCGCGTCCCGTCCTCGGCCATGCCCGTGATTTTACTTGAAGATTCAAGACTTGAAGATTCAACAAACCCGGCGTATGCTGCCGCCAGGTTTGTCCAATTTTGAACTACATGGACCGAGTGGAACGGGGACGATGATGACCGCCCGGATGCCCGTGCTCTACCTCAGCCACGGCGCCCCGCCCCTGGCCGACGACCGCGTCTGGAGCGGCCAGCTCGCCCGCTGGTCCGCCGGACTGCCGCGCCCGAGCGCCGTGCTCATGGTGTCCGCCCACTGGGAGGAGGCACCGCTCACGATCGGCGCCACCCGCACGGTGCCGCTGGTGTACGACTTCTGGGGCTTCCCCCGGCGCTACTACGAGGTGACCTATGAGGCCCCCGGCGCGCCCGAACTCGCCGACGCGGTGCGCCGCATGCTGCCCGGCGTCCACCACGACCCCGAACGCGGCCTCGACCACGGAGCCTACGTGCCGCTCAAGGAGATGTATCCGGACGCCGACGTGCCGGTGCTGCAGATGTCCATGCCCACCCTCGACCCCGAGCGGCTGTTCGAGCTCGGCCGGCGGCTGGCCCCGCTGCGCGACCAGGGCGTGCTGATCGTCGGCAGCGGCTTCACCACGCACAACCTGCGCGCGATGGCCCCCGCCTCCGACGCCCCGCCCCCCGCGTTCACCGTCGAGTTCGACGACTGGGCCGACCGCTCGGTCGCCGCCGGAGACGTCGACGCACTGCTGGACTTCGAGGCCAAGGCCCCCGCCGCCCGCCTGGCGCACCCCCGCACCGAGCACTTCGCGCCGCTGTTCGTGGCCCTGGGCGCCGGCGCCGACGACGCCGACGCCCCCCGCGGCCGCTCGGTGATCGACGGCTACTGGTTCGGGATGGCCAAGCGGTCCTTCCAGTTCGGCTGAGCACCCCCCGCGCGGCCCCGGAGCGGGGCGCCGCGCCGTGCGGTCAGCCCATCTCCTTGAAGCCGTCCCGCCAGGTGGACAGCCGCGGCTTCCAGCCCAGCTTCTTGGCCTTGGCGTTGGAGATCGGACGGCCGTTGGCGGCGGCGTGCCGCGCGGTGCCCGGCGTCGGGGCGCCCAGCGCCGCGCAGAAGACCGGCAGCCAGTCGGCGGTCGTGGCGGGCTCGTCGTCGACGACGTTCACCGTGCCCGCCGGCCAGTCCAGCGCCGCCAGCGCGGCCGAGGCTGCGTCGTCGACGTGCACGAACGAGGTCCACGTGGGGTTCAGCCGCAGGTTGCCCGCCTTCGCCCGCTGGGCGATCGCGCCGTCCGGCGCGTACCAGGTGCCCGGGCCGTACAGCGCCCCGTACCGCAGCACCACCCCGCGCGGCATGCCGCCGACCATCTCCTCCAGCGGGCCGACGCCCGCGTACGGCGGCAGGGACGGGTCGAGCGGGTCGGTCTCCACGGCCGGGGTCGTCCCCGGCGCGTACAGCCACGCGACGCTCTGCGCGATCATGAACTCCACGCCGGCGGCCCGCGCCGCCGCCACCAGGTTGCGGGTGCCCTCCACCCGCAGCCGGGAGTTGGCGTCGAAGTCCTCCTCGGACAGGTCGGTGAGCTGGTGGATGATCACGTCGGGCCGCGCGGCCAGGACGGCCTCGCGCAGCCCGTCGGCGTCGTAGACGTCCACGACGGCGGGCGTCGCATGCTGGTCGGCGATGGACTTGGCGCGTTCCGGCCGCCGGGTCGTCCCGGTGACCTGGTGGCCCGCCTGCACGAGCATCGGGACCAGCCGGCGCCCGATCACCCCGGTGGCGCCGGCGACAAAGATCTTCAAGGGGGGTACCTCCACGACATTCATGCCGTTGTGGTCGTCACCACGGCAGGATAATGCGGCATCGCACACCGTTTCGCCTCCGCCTGACGGACCGGTGGCTTGTGGCCCGTGTCCACCATCGGTTCGGTCGCTGTCCCATGTCGATGATGCGGCAAGTGTCGCCCAGACCGCGTGCGGCACGCGGATCGACTCCAGCTTTTCAGGTATCTCGCGTTTCCGGTAGTTGAATTTCGAACGACGCGCCCGCCGCCGGAGCCTCACCGGCGACACGATGTGCAGGCGCATGCCTTTCGGGCCGCCAGAGCCGTCTCTATCGGGTCTGTTCGGGCTGCGCCATAAATCAGCTCATAAAACTACTACCCGTCGCAGGCGGCCACCGGGGCCGCCGCGGACGACGGGAGGAACCACGGGTTCGGTCGAAGAAGTGCTGACGGGGCGCGGTCTGCCGGTCGCCGGACTGGCGGGCCGGCCGCCGCGTTCGCCGTCGGGGAGCGGCGGCGGACGGCCGCGAGCGCGAACTGCACGTGGACGCCGCCACCGGCAAGGTCGTCGCCGACGACTCCGATGACGACTCCGATGACGACGGCTGAGGAACGTCCGGCAGAGGGCGACACCGCGCCGCGGGAATGAGATCGTACGCGGGGAGGTGACGGCCGATGCAGATCACGCTGGTTCAGGGGGACATCACCGAGCAGCAGGTGGACGCGGTGGTGAACGCGGCCAACTCGTCCCTGCTCGGCGGAGGCGGAGTGGACGGCGCCATCCACCGCAGGGGCGGCCCGCAGATCCTGGAGGAGTGCCGCAGGCTGCGCGCCGCCCAGTACGCCGGGGGCCTGCCGACGGGCCAGGCCGTGGCCACCACCGCCGGACGGTTGCCCGCCCGCTGGGTGATCCACACGGTGGGGCCGGTCTACTCGGCCTCCGAGGACCGGTCGGAGCTGCTGGCGTCCTGCTACCGCGAGTCGCTGCGCGTGGCCGACGATCTGGGCGCGCGGTCGGTCGCGTTCCCCGCGGTGTCGGCCGGTATCTACGGCTGGCCCATGGACGACGCGGCGCGCATCGCGGTGCGGACCGTGCGCGGCACGGCCACCACCGTGCAGGACGTGCGGTTCGTGCTGTTCACGCCGGACGCCTACGAGGCGTTCGCCAAGGCCGTCGGCGACGGCTGAGCACCCCGGGCCCGTGGGCATGCGGGCCCGGGGCGCGGGGCGTCAGGCATCGGCGGCCAGGGCGCGGGCGGCGGCGTAGTCGGCCTTGCCGTTGGGCAGGCGCAGGCTGCGCCGCGTCCGCGCGAACGCCTTGGGGATCTTGTATCGGGCCAGGTGGCGGGCGCATCCGTCGCGCAGCTGCGCATCACTCGGGCCGTCGTCGTCTCCGTCGCCGGCCACCCGCAGCACGGCGACGATCTCGGTGCCCCACCGCTCGCTCGGTCGCCCCACGACCAGGGCGTCCAGCACGCCCGGCAGGTCGCGCAGCACGCCCTCCACCTCTTCGGCGAACACCTTCTCCCCGCCGGTGTTGATCGTGGTGGCCTCGCGGCCGTGCACCTCGACCGTCCCGTCGGCCAGCAGCCGGGCCCGGTCGCCGGCGATGACGACGCGTTCGCCGTCCACGGTGCGGAAGGTGGCGGCGGTGCGCTCGGGGTCGCCCAGGTAGCCGAGCGGGATCGTACCGGCCTTGGCCAGCCAGCCCAGCTCGTCCTCGCCGGGGGACAGGCGGCGGGTGCGGTCGGCGCTCACCACCCGCGCCTCGGGCGTCGGGACGAACGGGCCGTCGGCGGCGCCGCGCCGGGTCACCTGGAAGCCCGACTCCGAGGAGCCCAGCACGTCCACGATCCGCACGTGCGGCAGCCGCTCCTGCAGCCGCCGCTTGACGTCCGGGCTGATCGCGGCGGCCGAGTTCAGCAGCGTGCGCAGCTCGGGCAGCTCGACCTCGCCGCGCTCCAGCTCCGCCAGAATGGGCCGGGCGAACGCGTCGCCGACCACCGGGATCCGGGTGACGCGCTCGCGCGCGGCCGTGGCCACCAGGTCGGCGGCGTCCAGCCCGTCGGTCCGGCCGGGGAACACCACGCAGGCGCCGCCGCACCAGCCGCCCAGCGCCGACCACGTGCCGCCGCCGTGCATCAGCGGCGGGCCGACCAGCACCCGGTGCCGGGAGCGCTTGGCGCGTTCGACGGCCTCGTCCAGGTCGGTGATGGGCGTCCCATCGCGGCGGGCCAGGCCGAGCGGGCCGATCATCAGGTCGCCGATCCGCCACAGCACGCCCTTGGGCAGCCCGGTCGTCCCGCCCGTGTAGAGGATGTGCAGGTCGCCGGGGTCGGGCCGGACGCCGTCGAGCGGGGTCGCGGGGGCCTCGGCCAGCGCGGTCTCGTAGTCCAGCGCGCCGGGCGCGAGGGGCGTGCCGGAGTCGTCGGGCACCTGGATCAGCAGCGGGGCCCGGTCGAGCCGCTTGGCCACGCGCTCGATCACGGGGGCGAAGCAGGCGTGGTAGAGGATGGCGGCCGGGCGGGCGTCGCCGAACAGCTGCGCCAGCTCGTCGTCGACGTACCGGTAGTTGACGTTGAACGGCGCGACGCGGGCCTTGTGCGCGCCCAGCAGCCCCTCCAGGTACTCGGGCCCGTTGTGCAGGTAGAGCGCCAGGTGGTCGTGCGGCGACTCCCACGGGTGAGCGGCCTCGCCCCGTACGCCGAGGCCGTGGGCGTGCAGGACGTGCGCCAGCCGCCGCGTCCGCTCGGCCACCTCGGCCCAGGTGCGCCTGCCGTCGCGCCACACCACGCACTCGCGGTCGGGCACCGCGGCGGCGATCGCCTCGTGCAGGGTCGCCAGGTCGAGTTGCGCCTTCGGCTGCGGCATCGGCACTCCCTTCGCACACGCTCCAGGAAATCACCGTAACCAAATACTTACCGAATCTCATTCAGTTGTGGCGAAAAACGCCCGGCGTGTCCGTGTTCGCCCTGCCCACCGCCGGGGGCGACGGCCATGACCACATGGTCGTGCACCGCCGGTTCGCCGGACGACCTGGCCGGAAGCGGCAACGACCTGTGCACAACAGGACACACGGCACAATCACTGCGTGACCCCCCGCACGACCAGGCCCCGGGGAGAGGTCACCCGGGGCACCACCGCCCCCAACCGGCTGCGCCGCGTCGACCGCTGGATCACCGCCACCCAGACCGGCCCCCTGCGCACCGGCCCGCGCCCCCTCGTCGTCGACCTCGGCTACGGCGCGTCACCCGTCACCACCGTCGAGCTGTACACGCGGCTGCGGCGCGTGTCCCCGCGCGCGGAGGTCGTCGGCATCGAGATCGAACCCGCGCGCGTCGCCGCCGGCCTGGCCTTCCTGGACAAGGCACCCGGCCGCTACCAGGGGCTGTCGTTCCTGCGCGGCGGCTTCGAACTGCCCGTCGAACGGCCGCCCGTCCTCGTCCGCGCCTTCAACGTGCTGCGGCAGTACCCGGAGGCCGCGGCCTGGCAGGCGTGGGACGAGCTGTCCGCGCGGCTGGCGCCCGGCGGCGTCCTGGTCGAGGGCACCTGCGACGAGATCGGCCGCCGCGCCGTCTGGGTGACGCTGCGCGGCGGCCGACCGCAGACCATCACCTTCGCCACCCACGTGGCGTCCCTGGAACACCCCTCCGACCTGGCCGAACGCCTCCCCAAGACGCTGATCCACCGCAACGTGCCCGGGGAGCGGGTGCACGCGCTGCTGAGCGCCTTCGACCGCTGCTGGGCGATGGCCGCACCCCACTCGGCGTTCGGCCCCCGCGCCCGGTGGATCGAGGCGGTCGCCCTGCTCGCCCGCACCCACCCGGTGCACACCCGCCCGCCCCTCGGGGGCCGGGCGCGCTGGCGGCTGGGCGAAGTCACCCTCCCCTGGTCGGCCGTGGCGCCCGGCCCGTGACGCGTCGCGCGCTCAGACCCGGTGGACCTTGTGCGCGGCCGCCTGGACGCGGGGCTGCACGTCGATGCGGTCGATGTTGACGTGCGACGGCCGCGTCACCACCCACGCCACGCAGTCGGCCACGTCCTCGGCTACCAGGGGCTCCGGGACGCCCGCGTAGGTCTGCTCGGCCTTTTCCGCGTCGCCGCGGAACCGCACCAGGGAGAACTCCTCGGTCTTCACCATGCCCGGCGCGATCTCGGTGATCCGCACCGGCTCGGCCACCAGCTCCAGACGCATGACCTCGTTCACCGCGTACGCGCCGAACTTGGCCGCGTTGTAGCCCGCGCCGCCCTCGTACGGCTGGTGCGCGGCCAGGGACGTGATATTGACCACGTGCCCGTCGCCACTGGCGATCAGCTTGGGCAGCAGCGCCTTGGTGACCCGCAGCAGCCCCAGCACGTTGATGT
Source organism: Actinomadura sp. NBRC 104425 (assembly GCF_030269545.1). Lineage (GTDB taxonomy): Bacteria > Actinomycetota > Actinomycetes > Streptosporangiales > Streptosporangiaceae > Spirillospora > Spirillospora keratinilytica. Next base: position 11,139 of record NZ_BSTN01000037.1, read on the forward strand.
CGTACATGCGGGCCCAGTCGGCGGGGTTCGCCTCGGCCACAGGCTCCAGCCCGAGCGCGCCGCCGGCGTTGTTGACCAGCACGTGGCACGTGTCGACCGCCGCGGCCAGGGCGTCCACCGACTCCTGCGAGGTCACGTCCAGCGTCACCGCGACCGCCTTGCCCGCGCCCGGCACGTTCTCGGCGATCTCCTTGGCCAGGGCGTCCAGCCGGTCGCGCCGCCGCGCCGCCAGCACCACGTTGAACCCCTCGGCGGCCAGCCGTCTGGCCGTAGCCGCCCCGATACCGCTGCTTGCTCCGGTCACTACCGCCGTCTTACGCATGCCCCCCAGCTTTGCAGGACACGACCGGTGCGCGCACAGCCGGGACCGGGGCTCGGCCGCGCCGTGACATCGATCACGGCCAAGGCGCACCCGGTTGGCGACCATCGCCCGGGAACACCGATGCGGGGGGATAGGTTGCAGTAGCGGAGGTGGTGTCCGGTGCCGCGTCGAATCAACCATGTTGCGACGATCAGCGTTCACACGTCCCCTCTCGACCAGCCCGGTACCGGAGACGCGGGCGGCATGAACGTGTACGTCGTCGAGGTGGCCAAACGGCTCGCGGCACGCGGCGTCGAGGTGGACATCTTCACCCGCGCCACCTCGCGCGCGCTCCCGCCCGTCGTCGAACTGGCCCCCGGCGTCGTCGTCCGCAACGTCGTCGCGGGGCCGTTCGAGGAGCTGGACAAGACCGAACTGCCCCGCCACCTGTGCGGCTTCACCACCGAGGTGCTGCGCGCCGAAGCCGACCACGACCCCGGCCACTACGACCTCCTGCACACCCACTACTGGCTGTCCGGGCAGCCCGGATGGACCGCCAAACGCCGGTGGGGCGTGCCGCTGGTGCACTCGATGCACACCATGGCCAAGGTCAAGAACACCGCGCTCGCCGACGGCGACACGCCCGAGCCGCAGGACCGCGTCGAGGGCGAGGAACGGATCGTCCGGACCGCCGACCGGCTCGTCGCCAACACCGCCGAGGAGGCCGGCCAGCTCACCCGGCTGTACGGGGCGCGGCCGTCCCAGGTCGAGGTCGTCGCCCCCGGCGTGGACCTGTCGGTCTTCCGGCCCGGCACCGCGCTCGCCCGCGGGCTGCTGCCGCACCGCACCGGACCCGCCCGCCGCCGCCTCGGCCTGCCGCGCGACGCCTACGTCCTGCTGTTCGTCGGCCGCATCCAGCCGCTCAAGGCCCCCGACGTGCTGCTGCGCGCCGCCGCGCGGATGCTCGCCGACGAGCCGCGCCTGCGCGGACGGCTGGTCGTCGCGGTCGTCGGCGGCCCCAGCGGCAGCGCCCGCTGCCGCCCCGAGGGCCTGCGCTCCCTGGCCGCCGAACTCGGCCTGGCGGACGTGGTGCGCTTCGAACCGCCCTGCCCCCAACCTGAGCTGGCCGACTGGTACCGCGCCGCCGACGTCACCGTCGTCCCGTCGCACAGCGAGTCGTTCGGCCTGGTTGCGGTGGAGTCCCAGGCGTGCGGCACGCCCGTCGTCGCGTCCGCCGTGGACGGGCTGCGCACCGCCGTGCGCGACGGCGAGTCCGGTGTGCTGATCGCGGGCCACGACCCCGCCGACTACGCCGCCGTTCTGCGCCGCCTGCACGCCGAACCCGGGCTGCACGCCCGCCTCGCGCGCGGCGCCGTGCGACACGCCGAGCGTTTCGGGTGGGACGCCACCGTGGACCGCCTCCTGGAGGTGTATACCGGTGCACTGTCCACGTTCGCGACGTCCCGCATCCTCGCCGAGGTGACAGTGTGAGTGCCGCAGGTTCCTCCGATCCGGTCTCGGTGATCGAGAAGACGCTGCGCGAGGCGGAACTGGAGTACCAGACGCCGCGCGACGGGGCGTTCCTGGTGAAGCTGCCCGGACAGCGCAAGCTCGCCACCATGACGTGGCTGATCGTCGGCGACCACAGCCTGCACGTCGAGGCGTTCTTCTGCCGCCGCCCCGACGAGAACCACGCCGAGTTCTACCGCTTCCTGCTGGAGCGCAACGGCCGCATGTACGGGGTGAGCTTCGCCCTGGACGAGGTCGGCGACGTCCACCTCGTCGGCCGCCTGCCGCTGGCCGCCATCACCCCCGACGAGATCGACCGGCTGCTCGGCTGCGTGCTGACCTACTCCGACGACAACTTCAACAAGGCGCTGGAACTCGGCTTCAAGACCTCCATCCAGCGCGAGTGGGACTGGCGCGTCAAACGCGGCGAGAGCCTGGCCAACCTGCGGGCCTTCGCCTCCTTCGCCGACCCCGCCAACCGCGACCCGCGCTGACCCCCGGTTCACGCCGGACGGATAAGCTTCCTTGCCATGGCGACCCTGGTACTGCTGCGGCATGGCGAAAGCGTCTGGAACGCGGAGGGGCTGTTCACCGGGTGGGTGGACGTCGACCTGTCCGCCAAGGGCGAGAGCGAGGCCACCAAGGGCGGCGACCTGCTGCTCGACGCCGACATCACCCCCGACGTGGTGCACACCTCGCTGCTCAAGCGGGCGATCCGCACCGCCAACATCGCGCTGGATGTGGCCGACCTGCTGTGGATCCCGGTGCGCCGGTCCTGGCGGCTCAACGAGCGGCACTACGGCGCGCTGCAGGGCAAGAACAAGGCGCAGACCCGCGAGGAGTTCGGCGAGAAGCAGTTCATGATCTGGCGCCGCTCCTACGACACCCCGCCGCCGCCGATCAAGGACGACGACCCGCTGTCCCAGGTCAACGACCTGCGCTACGCCGGCCTTCCGTCCGAGCTGATCCCGCGCACCGAGTGCCTGGCCGACGTGGTCGACCGGCTGCTGCCGTACTGGTACGACGCGATCGTCCCCGATCTGGCCGCGGGCCGCACCGTCCTGGTCGCCGCGCACGGCAACTCGCTGCGCGCTCTGGTCAAGCACCTGGACGACATCTCCGACGAGGACATCGTCCACCTCAACATCCCCACCGGCATCCCGCTGGTGTACGAACTCGACGACGACTTCGCCCCCCTCAAGCGCGGCGGCGAATACCTCGACCCGGCCGCCGCCAAGGCCGCCATCGAAGCCGTTGCGAACCAGGGCAAGAAGTAACCCACCCGCCGCACCGCCCGGCAGCCGGCCCGTCACGGCATCGCATGCGGCCGCCCGGTGATGTGGGGCATGCCGGGCAACCCTTCAAAGAACGGCGAACGTGAAGGCCCCGTCCCCGCGTGACGCGGGGACGGGGCCTTTCGCGGGTTCGGGGTTGTGGGTCAGGGGTCGACGATCTCGGCGGGGCGCTGGCCGGTCACCATGTAGACGACGTTCTCGGCCACGTGCACGGCGTGGTCGGCGAACCGCTCGAAGTAGCGGCCCGCCAGGGTGATGTCGACGGCGGGCTCGACGCCGTGCTTCCACTTGGGCGACAGCAGGATGTCGAACAGCTTGCGGTGCAGCCGGTCCATGGCGTTGTCGTCCTCGTCGAGCTCCAGGCCCATCTCCACGTCCCGCGCCGCGATCACGCTGCCGGTCTTGGCGATCATGCGCTCGGCGATCTGCCCCATCTCCAGCACGACGGCCTGCAGCTCCGGCGGGACCGCCGAGTCGGGGTGGCGGCGCCGGGCGGTCTTGGCGATGTGCACCGCCAGGTCGCCCATCCGCTCCAGGTCCCCGCTCATCCGCAGCGCGGTGATCAGGGTGCGCAGGTCCCCGGCGACCGGCTGCTGCCGCGCCATCAGGTCGAACACCGTCTCCTCGATCTCCGCGTCGATCTTGTTGACGTGCTCATCGGCGCTGATGACCTCCTCCGACAGCCGCAGGTCGGCGTCGAGCAGGGCGGTCACCGCGCGGGCCATCGCGGATCGGACCAGCCGGGTCATCTCCACCAGCTTGTCCGAAAGGCCGTCGAGTTCCTCGTGGTAGAGGTCGCGCACTTGTGAATCCTCGCGTGTTCCGGGACGGGGGAAAGGACTGGGGAAAGGGAGTGGTCGGGGCACGGGCCGGGGGAACGGGCCACCGGGCGGACTCGCCCACGCCACAGCCTGCCCGATGGGCATGAACGATGCCGAATGGCCGGGTGAACATTGGAGGAACGCCGCCGCGTCCGGTACCCCTGCGGTGTCTGACAGGCGTCAATAACACTTACGATCCCATATGTGGAGGTGGAGATTGTCGCTGGTCTGGCCGCGGTTGCGGGTCTCGCGATCGGGCTCGCGACGGGATTGGCGGTGCGAGTGAGCGAAAGGGCCCAGCGCGCAGTCCCGCCGACGACCCAGCAGAGTGTGCTGCCCCCCGGGGTGGCCTCGGTGCTCAGCGTGCTGCGCTCGTCCGGCGTTGTCGTGGACGCCGAGGACCGGGTCGTGCGGGCCAGCTCCGCAGCCCGGGCGTTCGGCCTGGTCAGCGGCGACCGCCTCATGGTCGACGAGGTGCTGGCGATGGCCCGCCTGGTGCGCCGCGACGGCGAGATCCGGGAGACCGAGATCCAGGTCGGCCCGTCCCGCGCCCGCGGCCGCGCCGAAGGGCGCTGGTTCGCCGTGCGGGTCGCCCCGCTCGGCTCCCAGGGCCTGGTGCTGGTGCTGGCCGAGGACCTGACCGAGATGCGCCGCGTCGAGGCGATCCGCCGCGACTTCGTCGCCAACGTCAGCCACGAGCTCAAAACGCCCGTCGGCGCCCTGTCGCTGCTGGCCGAGACGGTCGAGAGCGCCGCCGACGACCCCGAGGCGGTGCGCCGCTTCGCCGGGCGCATGCAGCAGGAGTCGGTCCGGCTGACCAACCTGGTCCAGGACCTGATGACGCTGTCGCGCATCCAGGGCGACGAGCCGCTGCCCGAGCTGCGGCCCGTCCCGCTGGACGGGGTGATCGCCGAGGCGATGGACCGCAGCCAGATCAAGGCCGGTGCCAAGAACATCCGGCTGACCAGCGGCGGGCAGCGCGGCCTGGAGGTGCGCGGCGACGAGGAGCTGCTGGTCACCGCGCTGCGCAACCTGATCGACAACGCCGTCGCCTACAGCCCCGAGAACACCCGCGTGGTGGTCGCCACCCGGCGCTGCGACGACCAGCGGCACGTCGAGATCAATGTGACCGACCAGGGCATCGGCATCCCCGAAAGCGACCTGGAACGGATCTTCGAACGCTTCTACCGGGTCGATCCGGCCCGCTCCCGCCAGACCGGCGGCACCGGCCTCGGCCTGGCCATCGTCAAGCACGTCACCACCAAGCACGGCGGCGAGGTGACCGTCTGGAGCAAGGAGGGCTCCGGGTCCACGTTCACCATCCGGCTGCCGCTGCTCGGCGGGGCGCACGCCGCCCGGTCGGAGACCGGGGCGGGCGGCCTGCACGGCGGGCCGCCGTCCGGCGAGCGCGCCCGGATGGGCGACCGCCGCCCGCCGATGCCCGCCGACGACGGCTCCATCGTGTACCCGACCCCGCCGACCTCGGAGGGCCCGGCGTGGATGTCGTGACCACCGCACCGCCTGCCCTGCCGGCGGGGGCCGCCCCGCCCGTCCAGGGACCCGCCAAGTCATACGCCCGGGAGGCAACACCGTGACCCGCGTGCTCGTCGTGGAAGACGAGGAGTCGTTCAGCGACGCACTTTCCTACAACCTGCGCAAGGAGGGCTTCGAGGTCGCCGTGGCGGCCACCGGCCCCGACGCGCTGGACATCTTCGAGCGCAACGGTGCCGACCTCGTGCTGCTCGACCTGATGCTGCCCGGACTGCCCGGCACCGAGGTGTGCCGGGAGCTGCGCGCCAGGTCCAACGTGCCGGTGATCATGCTGACCGCCAAGGACAGCGAGGTCGACAAGGTCGTGGGCCTGGAGCTGGGCGCCGACGACTACGTCACCAAGCCGTTCTCCACCCGGGAGCTGATCGCCCGCATGCGCGCGGTGCTGCGCCGCCAGGGCGAGGTGGAGGAGCTGGCCCCGGCGGTGCTGGAGGCCGGGCCGGTGCGCATGGACGTGGAACGCCACGTCGTCAGCGTCAACGGGTCCCCGATCCAGCTTCCGCTCAAGGAGTTCGAGCTGCTGGAGGTGCTGCTGCGCAACGCGGGCCGGGTGCTGACCCGCATGCAGCTCATCGACCGGGTGTGGGGCGCCGACTACGTGGGCGACACCAAGACCCTGGACGTCCACATCAAGCGGCTGCGCGCCAAGATCGAGGAGACGCCGTCCCAGCCGCGCTACATCGTCACCGTGCGCGGCCTCGGCTACAAGTTCGAGCCCTGATCCGCTCCGCGGCCCCGAACGGCGGCGGCCCGTACGGCGTCAGCCGTACGGGCCGTTTCGTGCGTTCCGCACGGCCCTGAGATGCGCTCAGAGCCGCTCGCGGCGTGTCGTCAGTGGTCGTCCGCAGAGTCGTCCGCGGCCGGGCTCTGCGACGTCTCGGCCGCCGGGGACTCCTGCCCGGCCTCCTCGCCGGCGGGCGAGGCGGAGCCGGTCGGCCGGTGCGCGCCCTCGTGGCCGCCTGCGGTGGGGCTCGCCGGGGCGGACGGCGTGGCGGTGGCGCCCGCGGCGGGCGTTCCGTCGGACACCGGGGCGTAGGTGGCGAACTCGCCCTGCTGCGGGATCACGGGGACGTTCACCTCGATGCTGCCCGCGTGCTCGAACCGCAGCGTCACCCGCACGACCTCGCCGCCGAGCAGCTCGTCGTTCGGGCCCGTCAGTACCACGATGGGGCCGCCTTTTCCGGCCTGGGTGGGCTCGGGCGCGGGCGCGCCGGTCTGCGGCGCCCCGGTCCGCTGACCGGCGGTCGGCGACGGCGAGGACGTGCTCTCCTCGTTCGCGGTGGCGGTGGCGGTGGCGGTGGCGGTGGCGGTGGCGGTGGCGCGGGGCGTGGCCGTGGCGCCGCCCTCCTCCGTGCCGGTCGGGCCGGCCTCCGGACTGGGCGACTCGTCGCCGGCCTCGGGCGAGCCGGTCGCCTTGGGGGAGGCGCTCGGGCTCGCGGTGGCGCCGGGCTCGGCCGCGGCGCCGCTCAGCGTCACAGCGGTGGCCACGCCGTTCTCCTGCGCGGCGGGCAGCACCACCGCGCCGCCCGCGATACGGGCCTGCGCGAACGTGGGCGAGGAGACGCTCACCAGGCGGTCCTGCCGGCCCCTGACCTGGTTGATGATCGTCGCGTACAGCGGCAGCGAGCTGTTCGGGCCGAACTGCATGCCGGGCTTGGGGCCCAGCAGGAACATGTTGCGGACGTCGACCTGCGAGATCTTCGCGCCCTTCGGCACCGAGGCGTTGACGCCCTCGGTCAGCTGGGTGGGCGCGGCGGTCTGGGGTTCGCTGCCGGCGCCGCAGCCGGAAATCACCGGCGCGATGGCGACGGCACCCGCGATGGCGAGTGCGACCACTCGACGGCTGTCTCGGATCACGGCGTCGTTAACTCCTCGCGAAAGGGCGTTTGGAAGGCGTGGCGGCGGTGTGCAGGGGGGCACGACCCCCGCGCTCCGGGGTACGGACGGCGTAACCGCGCCAGGGGAAGCGTAGCGAGGTCTCGCAGGTGACTGCGTTCTGGGGGGCCCTTCAGCGTGGAACGCCACGTCGGCCGCCGGTGGCGCGCGCCCGCGACACGCCCCGACACGCCCGGGGCGCGCCCCGGCTACGCCAGCGCCTTGATCTTTTCGGTCAGGTCCGCGCCCGGCTGCGGCGAGTACAGCACTGCGGAGACGACGCCGTCCGGCGCGACGAAGACGGCGGTCGGCACGGCGGACGGTGCCGCGGACGCCGGTGCGGCACCGGACGCGGTCGCCGTCGGGCTCGCGGACGCGACGGGCGGGGCGTAGGTGCCGGCCAGGACGTTGCCGGTGTCCTCCAGGAGCACCGCCGTGCCGTGGTGGGCGGCCCCCGCCAGCTGGCGCAGGCGCCGCACGGCCTCCTCCGGCCTGCTCTTGTCGGCGCGGCGGTCGACGGTGAGCCAGAACCGCAGCTCGAACTCCTGGGTGCGGGCCGCCAGTTCGGCCACCAGCGCCTCGCAGCGGCACTCCGGCGGCGCGATGAGGATCACCCCGGGGCGCAGGTCGCGCAGCGGGATCTGGACGCGCTCGCGGCCGATCAGCGCGACCTTGGCGTCCGGCAGGTAGCCGCCGATCCGGCCGACTGCGGCGGTGGGATGCGGGGCCAGCATGGGCGTGCTGGGACGCGGCGCCGGACGCGGCCCGAACACCGTCATCAGCACCCCGCTGGCCAGCGCGACCAGCAGCGCGCCCGCGATGATCGGGACCACCAGGCCGTACCGGGTGAACGGCCGGGTCAGCCGCCGGATCCGCTCGCGCCGCCGCCGCTGGCGCTCCTCGCGGTGGTAGGCGATGACGTCGCGATCGAGCTCGCGGGCGTCGTCGGGCACCACGACGTCGACAGGGGGCAGCCCGTAGTCGTCGGGCTCGGGGTCGCCGTCTGGCCTCACGCCGCACCTCACATCCTCGGTCGCCGTGTACCGGGACGCTCGCCCGAGAGCGCTCGCCCCTCGTGCCCCTTTTCTTCCGTGTCGGGCGCTTCGTACCCGCACGGCCCGGCATGTTCACCTCATCACCTCCCAGTATGAGCCGCCCGGGCCGGGACGACAGAGGGTTGCCGTGCACCGTCCGGACCGATGCGCCGAGGTGCGAGCCCGCGGATCCGGCCCGGCTTTCCCTGCCGGTATGGCCGGTCATGCATCTTTCACGGCCTTTGTCAAGGCCCCAATTAAGGGGTTGACCTGCGCATTTGTCCTTAAGGTCGGTGCGGCCACCGACGGGTCCGTGCTACCCTTGCTCTAGCGGAAGGGGTACTTGTCACATGACTTTCCAGGTCGGCGACACCGTCGTCTACCCCCACCATGGGGCTGCTCGGATCGAGGCCATCGAGACTCGCACCATCAAGGGTGAGGAAAAGACCTATCTGGTCTTGAAGGTCGACAAGGGCGACCTGACAGTGCAGGTTCCAGTGGAGAACGTCGAAGAGGTCGGCGTTCGCGATGTCGTGGGCCAAGAAGGTCTGGAGAAGGTGTTCGAGGTGCTGCGCGCACCCTACACCGAAGAGCCGACCAACTGGTCGCGGCGCTACAAGGCGAACCTGGAGAAGCTCGCGTCCGGTGACGTCAACAAGGTCGCCGAGGTCGTGCGCGACCTGTGGCGCCGCGACAAGGAGCGCGGACTGTCGGCCGGTGAGAAGCGGATGCTCGCCAAGGCCAGGCAGATCCTGGTCAGCGAGCTCGCGCTGGCCGAGAAGACCAACGAGGACAAGGCCGAGGCCCTGCTGGACGAGGTGCTGGCCAGCTGAGGTGACCGCCAAGTCCCCACGGGTGGGCGTCGGAACCGACGTCCACCCGTTCGCTTCCACGGACCGGCCGATGCGGCTCGCCGGGCTCGACTGGCCCGGTGAGGGCCCCGGCCTGGCCGGGCACTCCGACGGCGACGTCGCCGCGCACGCCGCCTGCGACGCCCTGCTGTCGGCATGCGGCCTGGGCGACCTCGGCGCCGTGTTCGGCACCGACGACCCGCGCTGGTCCGGCGCCTCCGGCGTCGATCTGCTGCAGGAGGTGGCGCGCCGCGTCGACGAGGCCGGCTACACGATCGGCAACGTGGCCGTCCAGATCATCGGCAACCGGCCCAAGGTGGGCCGCCGCCGCAGCGAGGCCGAGAAGACCCTCGCCGAGGCGCTGGGCGGCGCCCCCGTCAGCCTCTCGGCCACCACCACCGACGGCCTGGGCCTGACCGGCCGAGGCGAAGGCCTGGCCGCCATCGCCACCGCCCTGGTCTTCCCCCGAACCTGACCCCGCCCCGAGCCGAACGATCCAGGGCACCGCGGCCGCCACCGCGCTGGAACCCAGCGCCACGCCCGGGGCGGCGGCCCGGATGGCGACCGTGCCACCGCCCTCCAGCCGGGCGCGCTCCTGGTACGCCTCGCCGATCGGCCGCGCCCCATTCGGCCTGCCGGGCGGCCCAGCCGACCGCCATGCAGGCGTTGAACGGGCCGAAGGTGAACCGGCGGCGGCCGTCAACCAGACCCGCACCCGCAAGCCCGACCAGCACGCGTGTGCCGATGGCTGCGCCGACGCGGGCAGCTCGCGCGCCGGGCGAGACGGGTTGTGCGCGCTGCAAGCGCCGCCGGTGCCGGCCGCGAACCATGATTCGGTCGCGGTGGGGCGCCTTGCGGGCGTGGGTCAGGGGGCGCGCTCGGTGTCGCCGGGCGGGGTGGGGGAGCTGCGGAGTGAGCCCGACGGCGGGTCCCAGTCCCAGACGGCGAGGCCGTCGGTGCGGCCCGCGTCCCCGTTGGGCTCGGCGTCCTCGCCGGGGGTGAATGTGCGTGTGGTGGTGGGCGTGTCGTCGCCGGCGTCGGGGTCTTCGGCGCGGTCGACGAGTGTCAGGTCGGCGTCCTCGTCCGGGGCGGGGATCTCCACCGTTTTCGCCTCGGCTCCGGCCTCCGGCTCAGGCTCTGGCTCCAGTTCGGGCTCGGGTCCGTGCTCTGGTTCCGGTTCGAGGGCGGGGCGGGCGGCGGCGGGCATGGGCACCGTGAGCTTCGGGGCGGGCTCGTCCCGGGGGTGCGGGTCCAGTTGCTCGGACGCGGCGACGGCGGCGGGAGGCGTGAAGGACTGAGGCGCGGGCTCGTCCCATGGAATGGGAGGCGGCTGCGCGGGCGCGGGCGCGGCGGGCTTCGCGGCCTCGGCGGGCGCGGGGCGGCGGCCCCCGGCGCGGGCCTGGCGCAGCATGGTCAGCCACAGCCAGACGCCGATGATGAGCACGGCCTCGGGCGCGATCGCGACGCCCGCGCGCAACTGGTCGTCCGGAAGGGACGCCAGACCCCAGACGGCGTGCTGCACGCCGAGCGCGGCCATGCCCGCCAGCAGCGCGGCCAGCAGCGTCCAGCGGACGAACCGCGACCACCAGCGCGCATGCCGGGCGACCACCAGCGACAGGATGACCACCGCGACCAGCACATCGGTCATCACCGGATAGGCCCAGGCCCAGCGGCGCGGCACGCGCCCGGCAAGTGCGGCATCGCACAGCACGTCGTAGGTCAGGACGAAGGCGCAGGCGGCGAGCGCGGTGACGGCCAGGCCGGCGGCTGCGGTGAGCAGGCGCCGCAGGACCGTGCCGCGGGGAGCGTCCGGCTGGCCGGAGCGATCAGTGGACATGTGGGCTCGTCTCGGGGCGTGGACCGGGGTCGGTGGACGGACCGGCCCGGCGGGGGCCGGGCGGCTCCTCCTATCTTCGCGACCATCGGCGCGGACCGGGTGCGTCACACGCGGGGACCGCCCTGACCGGGGCGGTGATTTCCTCCGCTCTCGATGGGGTAGGCGGTTATTTGTGCCCTTCCCCTCGTCCGTGCTGGATCAGGCGGCTCGCAGGGAGCTCGGCGAGCCGATCCGCGCCTTCGACGCCCGCGGCGCCCGCCGCCGCGCACTGGCCCGCCCGGTCCTCCTGACGGCGGCGGCCGCCGCATTCGCCGCGCCGGCCGCGGCGGCCTTCGGCAGTGACCGGCTGTTAGCAGGCGTGCCCGCCGCCCTGTCAGCCGTCGTCTGCCTGTACGCCGCCGTCTGGACCTTCCGCAGAGCCGCCGGGAACCTGCTCCGCTCCGGAACCCCCCGCGTCCTCTATCTGTTCGTCCACGGGCTCGTGGTGGACGACGGGAGGCGCCTGGCCACCCACCACTGGGACGAGCTGACCGCCGTCACCGTGTCGGGGGTCCAGGCGGCCGAGGGGGCGCCCACCCGGTGGCGGGTGACGGTCACGGCGGCCGACGGCCGCGAGATCGCGCTCGGCGACGGCACACCGGACGCGGGGGTGCTCGGCGAGATCGTCTCCGCCGAGGTGACCACGCGCGCCGTGCCCCGGATCATGGCCGCGATCGAGGCGCGCGAACGCGTCCGGCTCGGGCCGTTCACCCTCGGCCCGCACGGCATCGACAAGGACGGCGACCGGCTGCCCTGGTCGTCGGTCGCCGAGGCCGGCATCGACAACGGCATGGTGTACGCGCGCGACGCCGACGGCCTGGTCGAGATGACCGCCCTGGCCGCGCGGGTGCCCAACGCGGCGGCTTTCGTGGAGGTGTGCCGCCGCGTAAGGGACGGCCGCCGCGACGACGGCGACCTGGTCCGCTGAGAACGCCGTTACGACTTGCAGAGCTTCTGTGTGGCGGTGCCGGTCTCGATCCCGGTCTCGGCGGGGCTGGGGGAGGGCGACGGGGAGGAGATCTTCACCCGCTTGGCGCCGTCCCAGTCGGCGCCCACCATGATCTGCACGCGCGAGCCCAGCGAGGACACCTTGCGCAGCTTGGCGTCCGGGATGGCGGCGGCGACGGTCTTGGCCTCCTTCGCGGCGTCCGGGCCGTACTGGATCTGCGTCGTCTGCAGGCCGCGCCGCGCCACGCCCGGCACCACCGTCACCGGGAAGCCGACGCGGCGCAGCTCGCCGCCCGCCCGCGTGGCCAGGCCCGGCGTGCCGATCGCGTTGAGCACCCGCAGCGGGATCTCGTCCGGCGGGACGGTCGGCCCGGTCGGCGTGGCGCTGGGCTTGGCCGACGACGGGCTCGGCGACGGCGAGGCCGGCGGCTGGTCGCGGTTGATGCGCTGGAACAGGTCGCGGGCGCGCCGCTGGTCCCACAGCACCGTCGACTGGGGCTGCGCCGAGTTCCACAGGGTGACGTTGTAGTCCTGGTCGGCCAGCGGGACCTTGGCGAAGGTGACGTGGTCGGTGGACAGATCCTTCATCTGGTCGGCGAGCTCGGGCATGTTCTCGGCCAGGTCCTCGTCGACCCGCAGCGACTTGAGCGCGGCGTTCAAAAAGCGCGTCGACTTGACCGGGTCGCTCAGCGTGCGGGTGCTGAGCGCCTGCTTCAGCATCGACGCCAGGAACCGCTGCTGCCGGTCGATGCGGCCGAGGTCGCTGCCGCCGGTCAGGGAGTAGCGGGCGCGGGCGTAGCTGAGCGCCTTCAAGCCGTTCAGGTGCGAGGTGCCCGCCGGCAGCACCAGCCCGCTCTTGCTGTCGTTGATGGGCTCCTCGGTGCACACGTCGACGCCGCCGAGCGCGTCCACCATGTTGATGAACCCGTAGAAGTTGACCTCGACGTAGTGGTCGATGGACACCCCGGTGGTCCGCTTGACCGTGTCGACGGTCAGGTCGGGCCCGCCGAACTGGTACGCCCACGTCAGCTTGCCGGGACGCGCCGGGACGAACGTGCCCTTGGCCCCCTCCGAGCCGTTGGAGCGGTGCGCCGGGATCGTCACATACGAGTCGCGCGGCAGGTTCACCACGGTGACGCGGTCGTGGTCGCGCGACATGTGCACCAGCATCATCGTGTCGGACCGCTCGCCGGGCTCGTGCCCCAGGCGCGCCGCCTTCTGCTGCGCGCGGGTCAGGCCCTCGCGCCGGTCGACCCCCGCCACCAGCACGGTCATGGCGCCCTTGGGGCCGTCCTTGTCGAGCCCGCCGACCTTCACCCGGTTGATGGCGTCGCTGACGTAGTTCTGGAACGCCCACGCGCCGCCCGAGGTCAGCAGCACGAACGCCGACATGGCCCCGGTCACCATGAGGAAGCGGCGCTGACGCCGCGCGCTGACGGCCGCGCGGGGGCTCAGCCCGGGGCCGGGGCGGCGCGGACCGCGCGGCCCGGCCACCGCGACGCGGGGAGCGGGCACGCCCTCGACGGTGACGCCGTCGATCTCCTCGTCGTCGGCCTCGCCGCCGCCGGACGGGCCGTCCGCGGGGCGCGGCCGGAAGTACCGCTCGAGCGGGTCGCTGTCGCGATCGTCCCTCATGCTGGCTCTGCCATCCTGGCCGCCGCCCTCCCGAAGCCTCATCGACGCCTGGCCGCCCGTCGCGCCGTAAGTGCCGCGAACGTTCCCCACTTTAAAGTGGGGGACACCGGTCCGTTCGCTACCTCAGGTTCGTGTCCTTGGAGTAACGTGGCGCCGTCTTGACCTCCTCCCCGGCGGCCGCACTCGCCAAGGGTGTCGTGAGCTGCGTCATGAACGAGCGAGCAAGAGAGGAAGGGGGGCTCTCCCCGGCCGACGGCCGGGGCTCGGCCCACGAGCCCAGAATGAAATCGTCTCCCCACGCGCACAGCACCGACGAGCAGCACACCGTGCACGCGACCGATCCGGACTCCGGCCGCGAACCCGTCTGGGACGCCGGCCGCGGTCCCGGCGGTGCGGGCGATACCGGCCGCGCCGCCGACCGCGACCCGGGCCCCGGCGAGTCGCCCGCCGTGTCGTCTGCGGTGTCGTCTGCCGTGTCGTCTGCCGAGTCCGGCCGCACCTGGCCCGCGGTGTCGGTGGTCATGCCGGTGCTGAACGAAGAGCGGCATCTGGCCGACGCGGTCCGGCGCATCCTGTCACAGGACTATCCCGGCGAGCTGGAACTGGTGCTGGCCATCGGGCCGTCCCGGGACCGCACGGAGGAGATCGCGCAGCAGCTCGCCGCCGAGGATCCGCGCGTCGTGGTGGTGCCCAACCCCACCGGCCGCACCCCGCAGGGCCTCAACATCGCCATCAAGGCGTCGCAGTACTCCATCATCGTCCGCGTGGACGGCCATTCCCTGCTGCCGCCCGACTACGTGCGGGTGGCGGTGGAGACCATGGAGGAGACCGGCGCCGACAACGTCGGCGGCATCATGGCGGCCGAGGGCATCACCCCGTTCGAGAAGGCGGTGGCCCGGGCCATGACGTCCAAGATCGGCGTGGGCAACGCCCGGTTCCACACCGGCGGCGAGCCCGGCGACGTCGAGACCGTCTACCTGGGCACGTTCCGGCGCAGCGCGCTGGAGCGCGTCGGCGGCTACGACGAGACGTTCGTGCGGGCCCAGGACTGGGAGATGAACCACCGCATCCGGCAGACCGGCGGCCGGATCTACTTCACGCCGCGCATGCGCGTCACCTACCGGCCGCGGCCGAACCTGCGCGCGCTGGCCAAGCAGTACTACCACACCGGCCGCTGGCGCCGGGTGGTCGGCCGCGAGCACCAGGGCACGCTCAGCCTGCGCTACCTGGCGCCGCCGATGGCGGTGCTGGCGATGGCCGCGGGCGCGGTGGCCGGGGCGCTCGGCTTCTGGCCGGGCTGGCTGGTGCCGGGCGCGTACGCGGCGGGCATCGTGGTCGGCGCGGTCGTGGAGGGCCGCGGCCTGCCGGTGTCGGCCTGGGTGCGGCTGCCGCTGGTGTTCGCCACCATGCACATCAGCTGGGGGGTCGGGTTCCTCACCAGCCCGCCCGGCCTGGGGCAGGCCTCCACCGCCAAGTCGTAGCCGCCAAGTCGTAGCCGCCGGGTGATGGCGGTCACCCGGGCGGCCCTGGCCACGACCACGTCTCACGGATACCTTGGGGTCGGCCGGGTGGGCGCCGCCCACCGCCGAGGGGAGGGTGGCCATGACCGGCGGAGCGCGGCACGGGATCGGCGCGGGGATCGGCATCGTCAGCACACCGGTGCTGTTCGCGTTGCTGGTCTTCGGAACCGAACGTCTGATCTACCAGTACCGGTACGTCGTTTCGTTTCTGTACCGGGACGAGTTCGCCAGGCCGGGCACCCTGCTCGGGGCGCTGCTGTTGCTGCTGCTCGCGGCGGGTGTCGCGGCACTGGTGGCGACCCGCGTCTCGCCGGTGGCGTCGCTGATCCCGGGCGCGGTGTTCACCCTGCACGGGCTGCTGTGGGCGGTGCTGCCGGGCCGCGCCATCCGCATGACGTCGGATCTGCCCGTGCTCGGCAGGGACTACGACCTGGCCCTGGGGCAGATCGGTTCCCTGGGGGTGACGCTGCTGATCGGCGTCGTCCTGGTGGCGGGCTCGGTGGTCCCGTCGCGCTGGCGGACCGCGCCCGCCTCGGGGCCCGGCCGCCAGGCGCAGCCGCACGGGCCGGCCTTCGCGGCGCCGGCCCGGCCCGCCCCCTACGGCGCCCAGCCGGGCCCGTACGGCTCCCAGCCCGCCGCCCAGCCCGGCCAGTGGGGGCAGGGCCCGCAGCAGCCGTGGCAGCAGCCGCAGCCCGGCCGGCCGCAACCTGGACAGCCCCAGCCCGCACAGCCGCAGCCCGCACAGCCGCACTCCCCGTACGGGCAGCCCCAGCCGCAGCCCGGGTCCGACCCGTCGCCCGGCGGCGCACGGCACGACCAGCCGCAGAACCCGGCCCTGCCCGCGTCCGGAAAGGACGAGGGCACGGCGCCCCGCTCCGGCGGCTCCACGCCCGGTGACGACGAGCCCGGCGAATGGACGCGCGTGTACGGCGGCGGTGACGACCGCCCGCCGCCGCCCGCCTAGGCCGACGCGGCGCCGTCCAGCGCGGCGACGACGCCCGGGACGTCGTTGACGACCACGGCGTCCACCCCCGCCCCGGCGTAGACGGGCGCCGTCTCCGCCGTCGGGCACCACGCCAGCACCTCCAGGCCCGCCTTGTGCGCCACGTCCACGCAGTGCTCCAGCGGACGCAGCCGCGAGTCGGGGTGCTCGAACCCGCACGACCCGGTGTGCAGGCCGACCGCCTGCACGCCCAGGCCCGACGCGGCGGGGATCGCGTGCCACAGCGGGAACCGCAGCCACGTCAGCAGGCCCACCGGCAGGTCGGGCAGGTTCTCCCGCAGGTACAGCAGCAGCGACGGGTCGAACGAGGTCACCAGCAGGGGGCGGCGGCGGGCCTCGCGGCGCAGCACCGGCACCAGCAGCGCACCGGTGCGCCGGGACGGCGGATCGACCGCGTCCTCCAGAATCGTCTTGACGTCCACGTCCACCGGCACGCCCGGCGGCAGCGCGTCGAACACCTCGGCCAGCAGCGGCAGCCCGCACTCGGCGGCCGCCGTGTCGACCAGGAACGCGCCGTCGGCGGTGGTCGGGTCGTGCCGCAGCACCAGCTCGTCGTCGGCGGTGCGGGTCACGTCGATCTCGACCCAGGCCGCGCCCGCGTCCAGCGCGGCCAGCAGCGACTCCAAGGTGTTCTCGGCGAGGGCGCGGGGGGCCGGCCCGGCGCCGTCCGCGCCGGGCGGGCGGGGCGGCGTGACGTGCCCCGAGCCCAGGCCGCGATGACCGATGACGGTGGGCGGATTCTCGAAGATCACGTGTGCTCCGGGGGGTCGGCGGCTTCCTGCTCGGCGTTTCGCTCGGTGTCGTGCCCGGTGTCCTGCCCGGCGATGCGCGCGGCGATGTGCTCGGCCAGGGCGATGTCCAGCGGGTGGGTGACCTTGAGGTTGTGCTCGCTGCCCTCGACCACCCGGATCGGCACGTCGGGAAGGTAGCGGTGCACCACCCCGCAGTCGTCGGTGGCGACCAGGCCGGGATCGGCCAGCGCCAGCTCGTAGGCCTTGCGGACGGTCCCGAGCCGGAAGCCCTGCGGGGTCTGGAAGCGCACCAGCGTCGACCGCGGCGGCATGTCGGCGACCAGCCCGCCCCGAACGGCCACGATCGTGTCGGAGGAGGGCACGCCCACCGCCACCGCGTCGTGGTCGGCCAGCGCCGCCAGCGTCCGGTCGATCACCGCGCGGTCCACGAACGGGCGGGCCGCGTCGTGGAACAGCACGCGGGTGTCGTCGGGGCGGTCGGCCAGCGCGGTCAGCGCGGCGGCGGTGGACGCGGTGCGCGTGTCCCCGCCCTCGATCACACCCGTGACCTTGCGGAACGGGGCGGCCAGCGCGGCGGCCTCGCGCAGATGCCCGGCCGCCATCACCACCAGCACCTCCGCCACGCCCGGATGGCCGTCGAACGCCGCGATCGCGTGCGCCAGGATGGGCCGCCCGCCGACCTCCAGCAGCTGCTTGGGCCGGCCGGCGCCCAGCCGCGCGCCGACCCCGCCGGCGAGCACCACCGCCACCGTCCGGGGCGCGGCATCCCTCACAGCGTCCGTCGCGGTGTCCACTGTCAATGTGACCTCTCACTCCGTGGTCATGCCGCTACGCTGGGCAACCGTTCCGTGCCGGCGCCGGTGTCGCGCTCGCCGGCCCGGCGCCGCGCGACGCCCGCGCGGTGCGCATCCCTTCTCCTACCCTGTCGCGACGCGATCCGGAGGCGCCGATGACCGTGACGGTGATCATGGCGACCGGGTGGGACGGCGGCGGCCCGGACCCGGGCCCCACGGCCGTCCTGCCCTGCGGAGGCGATCCCCGCCGGGCCGCCGGGACGGCCGGCGAGCCGCCCACGCTCCTGACGCGCCTGTGCGAGCAGCTGGCAAGGCTCAACGTACCGGATCCGGTCATCATCACCCGGCCCGAAATGGCGCCCGCTCTGCACAAGGACGGCCACTTCGTGGTGGAATCGCCGGGCCCGGCCGCCGACCTGCGGGAGATCGCCCGGGTCGCCGGGCGCGCCGACGGGCCGCTGCTGCTGCTCCCGGGCGACGTGGTGATCGGCGCCGAGCTGCTGCGCCGGCTGCTGCTGGACGGCGACGACGCGCCCGCCGCGGCCGTCACCGTGCCGCGAGACGGGGGATACGGCACCGTGCCGGTGCGCCGGTACGACGGATGGATCATGTCGGCCGGGTCGCCGTACCACCGGGTGACCGCGCCCGACGCCGCCGCGCCCGGCGTGCTGCGGGTGGCCGCCGACCGCACCGGCGACCTCGCCGACCTCGCCGCGCGGCTGGCGAACCTGCTGCGGGACGCCCGCGCGCTGCCCCTGACCGTCGTCGAACCCGAGGCGGCGCACCTGCTGCTCGTGGGCCTGGTGCGCACGGGCGTGCCCGTGCGCGACTGCGGCGACCCGCGCCTGCCCTGCCCGCGCGCCCGCGACGCGCAGGCCGCCGTCGCCGCCTGCGAGGCCGTACGCAACGCCGCCGAGCAGAAGGTGCGGCTCGCCGCGTCCGTCAAACGCGACGACGGGCTGTTCGCCACCTACGCGGTCGCCCCCTACAGCCCCCGCCTGGTGCGGTGGGCGGCCCGCCGGAGGCTGACGCCGATCACCGTGACGTGGATGTCGCTGGGCATGGCGGTCCTGGCGGCGGTCTGGTTCGCCGCGGGCACCCGCGGCGGCATGGTCGCGGGCGCCGCGCTGCTGTACGCGGCGTTCGTGCTGGACTGCGTGGACGGCCAGCTCGCCCGGTTCACCCGCCGCCGCACCGCCCTCGGCGCCTGGCTCGACGTGGTCCTCGACCGCGTGAAGGAGTACGGCGTGTACGCGGGGCTGGCGGCGGGCGCCGTCGCCGCCGGGCACGGCTCCGGCGGGGTGTGGGGGCTGGCGGTCGCCGCGCTGACGCTGCAGACCGTCCGGCACGCGCTCGACCACTCGTTCGCCTCGCGTCCGCCCGCCCCCGGCCGGAGGCCCCTGCCCCGGCGCACCCTGCCCCTGACGACCCCCGACGACGGGCCGATCGAACGCCGCCCGGTGACCGGGAGGGCCAAGCGCTGGGCCGGGAAGGTCGTCGCGTTTCCGCTCGGCGAGCGGATCGCCCTCATCGCCGTGACGGCGGCGCTGTCCGACGCGCGCGTGACGTTCGTCGCGTTGCTCGCCTGGGGCGGCCTGGCCCTCGCCCACCGGCTCGCCGCCCGGGTGCTCGCCGGGCGCAGGAGGAAGGCGGTCCTGCGATGACGACGGCGATCCAGGCGGCGGACGCCCGCGTCCCCGTCCCGCCGCACCTGCTGCGCGACGACGGCCCGATCTGCCTGGCGCTGGCCAGGCTGGCCCGGGGCCGGCTGCCGCCGCTGCCCGGCGTCCTGGCCGCCGCCGCCCTCGCCGCGGTGCTGATGACGGCCGGTCTCGGCGCCAACCGGGGCCCGGCGCTCTTCCTGCCGGTGGCGGTCGTGCTGCTGACCGGAGCGGCAGCGACACATCCGCATAACGGACGGTTCGACTGGCTTGTCCCGCCCGTGCTGCGCGCTATCGAGTATGGTTACCTGGCCGGACTGGGGCTCGCGCAGGGCGTGCCGGCACCGCTGGTGTACGTGCTGCTCGCGGTTCTGGCGTACCACCACTACGACACCGTGTACCGCACCCGGCTGGGGCTGCGGCCGGGCGCCTGGGTGCTCCGGGCCGGTCTCGGCTGGGAGGGCCGCATGCTGGTCGTGGCGGCGGCGGGCCTGGCCGGGCCGCTCCCGTTCGCGTACCCCGCGCTGGCCGCCTACCTTGGCGTGTTGTTCGCGGGCGAGAGCCTCACGACCTGGTCGCGGACCGGGCGCGACAGCGGCGTGATCGTCGACCTGGAGGAAGAGGAATCATGATCGGCATGGTGCTGGCGGCGGGCGCCGGACGCAGGCTGCGGCCGTACACCGACACGCTGCCCAAGGCCCTGGTCCCGGTGGACGGTGACACCGCCATCCTGGACATCGCCCTGGGCAACCTGAGCTCGGTCGGGCTGACCGACATCGTGATCGTCGTCGGCTACCGCGCCGAGGCGGTCGAGACCCGCAAGGCCGACCTCGAGCGGCGGTACGGCGTGTCGATCACCCTCGTCCACAACGACAAGGCCGAGGAGTGGAACAACGCCTACTCCCTGTGGCTGGCGCGTGAGCACTTCTCCAAGGGCGTCCTCCTGGTCAACGGCGACACCGTGCACCCGGTGAGCGTGGAGAAGACGCTACTGGCCGGGCGCGGACCGGACATCCTGCTCGCGGTGGACAATGTGAAAACTCTGGCCGACGAGGAGATGAAGGTCACCCTCGACGGGCAGGGGAACCTGGCCCGCATCACCAAGCTGATGGACCCGGCCGAGGCGTACGGCGAGTACATCGGCGCCACCCTCATCGAGCCCGCCGCCGCCGGGCCGCTGGCCGACGCGCTGCAGGCCACCTGGGAGCGCGACCCCGACCTGTACTACGAGGACGGCTACCAGGAGCTGGTCAACCGGGGCGGCCGCGTCGGCGTGGCCCCGATCGGCGCCGTGGAGTGGGTCGAGGTCGACAACCACGACGACCTGGCCAAGGCCCGCCGGATCGCCGCCGGCTACTGACCCGGGCGCCGCGTCGCGGTATCCCTGCCCCCTCCCCTCCGCCGTACGGGACGACCGAGCGAGGAACGCACATGCCTCTGCTGACGCGGATGCTCACCGCGCCGCTGTCCATCGACGTCCGCCGCGGGGCCGTGGCCGCCCTGGGCGACCTGCTGGCCGACCGCCGCATCGCCACCGAGGGCCGGGTCGCGATCGCCGTGGGCCCCGGCCAGGGCGACCAGATCGCCGAGCAGGTGCGGCCGTCGCTGGAGGACTGCGAGCTGTTCCGGGTGGAGGGCGGCACCGTCGACGCCGCGGTCAGCCTCGGCTCCAAGCTGCGCGGCGGGTCCTACGAGGCGGTGGTCGGCATCGGCGGCGGCCGCACCATCGACGCCACCAAGTACGCCGCCACGCTCGCCGGCATCCCCATGGTGTCGGTGGCCACCAACCTGTCCCACGACGGCATCTGCTCCCCGGTCGCCTCGCTGGAGCACGACAAGGGCAAGGGCTCGTTCGGCGTCGTCATGCCGCTGGCGATGATCGTCGACCTGGACTACGTGCGGGCCGCGCCGCAGCGGCTGGTGCGCGCGGGCATCGGCGACGTGGTCAGCAACCTGTCGGCCGTCGACGACTGGCTGCTGGCCGCCGAGGCGTGCGGCGAGCCGGTCGACCGGCTGGCGCTGACGCTGGCCCGCACCGCCGCCGAGGCGCTGCTCAACCAGCCCGGCTCGGTGGAGTCCGACCGGTTCTTGACCGTTCTGGCGGAGGGACTCGTACTGTCCGGCATGGCCATGTCCTTCGCCGGCTCGTCGCGGCCCTCCAGCGGCGGCGACCACGAGATCCTGCACGCCATCGACCAGCTGTTCCCCGGCACCGCCAACCACGGCGAGCTGGCCGGGATCGGCGCGGCCTTCTGCTACCACCTGCGCGCCGTGCACACCGGGACGGGCGCCGACCGGCTCGCCGAGATCATGGCCTGCCTGGAGCGGCACGGCCTGCCCCGGCTGCCGGGCGACGTCGGGCTGACCGTCGAGCAGTTCGCCGAGGCCGTCGCGTACGCCCCGCGCACCCGGCCCGGCCGCTATACGATCTTGGAGCATCTCGGCCTCGACAAGGGCGCGATCCTCAAGGCGGTTGAAGAGTATGTCCAAGCCCATGGAGGCTGAGCTGCCCGCCGACGCCCACCGGCCGTCCCGCAGCATGGCGACGGTCGCGGACGTACGGCGCTACGGGCAGCCGCCCGGCCTCAAGGAGCGGCGCAACGAGGAGCACTGGGCCGGGCGCCTGTACATGCGCTCGCTGTCGCCGTACTTCGCCTGGCTGTCCCTGCGGCTGGGGTTCACCCCCAACCAGCTCACCTATCTGATGATGGTCTGCGGTGTGGCCGCGGGCGCCGTGGTGTCGCTGCCGGTCGAGCCGCTGTGGACGGCCCTCGGCGGCGCCCTGCTGATCCAGGCGTACCTGCTGCTGGACTGCGTGGACGGCGAGGTCGCCCGCTACCTGCGGCAGACGTCGGTGACCGGGGTGTTCCTGGACCGCATCGGCCACTACCTGTCGGAGGTGGCGCTGCTGATCGGCCTGGGGTACGCGGCGCAGGGCGGCTGGCGCACCGGCGGGTACGCCGAGCTGGGCCTGCTGGCCGCGGTGGGCGCCGCGCTGATCAAGGCCGAGACCGACAACGTGGTGGTGGCGCGGGCCAAGTCGGGCCTGCCCGCCGACCCGGCGGGCGGCGAGCGGGCGCTGCGGCCCCGCTCCACCGGCATGGCGCTGGCCCGGCAGGCCGCGTCCATGCTGCGCTTCCACCGCATCATCGGCGCAGTGGAGCTGTCGCTGCTGATCCTGGCCGCCACCGTGCTGGACACGGTGCTGGGCACCGAGACCCCGGCCGCGGTCCGGGTGCTGACCGTGGCCGTGGCGGTCGTCGCGGTCGTGCAGACGCTGCTGCATCTGGTGAGCATTCTGGCTTCTCGGAGGCTTCGGTGACGGCTACCTGGACGGGGGCACTGTGACCCAGGGCGAACGGACTGTCGAGCCCCGCGCCGGCGGGGACCTGTCGCTGAGCGTCGTCGTGCTCACCATGGGCAACCGGCCCGAAGAGCTCGCCCGCGCGGTGCGCAGCGCCCTCGACCAGGAGCATGTGGACGTCGAGGTCGTCCTCGTCGGCAACGGCGTCTCCGGTGACTGGTGGCCCGGCGACGACGAGGTGTTCGACGACAAGCGCGTGCAGCTGATCCGCCTGCCGACCAACGTGGGCATCCCGGCCGGCCGCAACCGCGGTGTGGAGGCCTCCAGCGGCGATGTGATCCTTTTCCTGGACGACGACGGGTGGTACCGTTCGCCGCGGCTGGGTGTGCACGTGCGCGACCGCTTCTCCGCCGAGCCCGACCTCGGGATCATCTCCTTCCGCGTCCGCGATCCCGAGGGCGGACGAGGCGAGCGGCGGCACGTGCCCCGGCTGCGTGCGGGCGACCCGGAGCGGTCGTCGGAGGTGACGACGTTCCTGGGCGGCGCCTGCGCGGTCCGCCGCGCCGCGTTCGACGCCGGGGGCGGGCTGCCGGAGGACTTCTTCTACGCCCACGAGGAGACCGACCTGGCCTGGCAGGTCCTCGACGCGGGCTACCGCATCGTCTACGACGCGTCCGCGGTGATGTACCACCCGGCGGTGCTGCCGACCCGGCACGCGATGTTCTACCGCTACAACGCCCGCAACCGGGTGTGGCTGGCCCGCCGCAACCTGCCGTGGCCGCTGGCGCTGACCTACGTGGCCGTGTGGCTGGGCATGACGGTGCTGCGCGAACGCAAGCCGAGCGCGCTCAAGCCCTGGTTCAAGGGCTTCTTCGAGGGGTGGCGCAAGCCCGCGGGCCGCCGCCGCCCCATCTCCTGGCGCACCGCCTGGCGCATGACCCGCACGGGCCGCCCCCCGATCATCTGACCGTCAGTCGGCGGGGGGCCGGTCGCCGGTCAGGGTGTCGCGCCACCGCGGGCTGGTGGTCAGCACGGTCAGCCGCTGGGTGGCGCGTGACACCGCCACGTAGAGGACGCGCAGGCCGCGCGGCGACTGGGCGGCCACGGTCTCCGGCGCGACGATCACGGCCGCGTCGAACTCCAGGCCCTTGGCCTCCAGCACGTCGAGGACCTGCACGCGTTCGGGGAAGCCGGCGGCCAGGCGGTCGCGGTCGGCGGCGGTCCAGGCCACGGCGGCGCCGGCCCGGTCGCCCGCGTCCGGGGCGCCGGTGAGCGGGAGGGCGGTCTGGCCCTCCTCGGCCCGGTCCCGCAGCTCCAGCGGCACGATCAGCCCGATCGTGCCCTCCACCTGCGTGAGCAGTTCCGCCACGGCGGCGCGGGCGGAGGAGATCAGGTCGGCTCCGGGCACCACGCGGACGACCGGGGCGATGCCGGAGGTCCGCACGGCGCGGGCCGGGCGGGCGTCGGGCAGGGCCAGCGCCAGCACCCGGGACGCCACGGCGGCGATCTCGGTGGAGTTGCGGTAGTTGGTGGTCAGCTCGTACTCGTAGCGGGCCCGGGCGGGGGGCTTGCGGGGGCGCCGCCGGGACGACGAGCGGCCGCGCCGGGCGGACGGCTTGGCGGGCTTGGCGGGTTTTTCGACGCCGAGGGCGGCGTCCATGGCCTCGCGGGCGGCGTCCAGGTCCTCCCAGGCGCTCTGCGCGGGGTCCTCGACGATCGTCCAGCTCGCGTGCCGGCCCCGGCGGCCGAGCATGCGCCACTGCATGGGCGACAGGTCCTGGGCCTCGTCCACCACGATGTGGGCGTACTCGGGCCGCTCCTCGACCACCTCGTCGTCGACCCGGCGGGCCTGCTCCAGGCGCTCGATGGACGTGGTGAGCTCCTGCAGCTGCGGCTCCCACGACTCGTCGGCGACCTGCTCGCCGGTCAGGATGTTGACGCCGTCGACGACGAACGGGTCGTCCTCGGCGGCGGGGCGGCGGCGGGCCGGCGGGCGGGGCGGGGAGCCGAGCAGCGCGTCCAGTTCGTCCAGCAGCGCGATGTCCTGGTAGGTCAGCACGGGCTCGCTGTCGGAGCCCGAGGGCCCGAGGGCCGCCGACCACGCCTCGGCGAGGCGGGCGACGGCGTCGCGGTCCAGGTCGCGGCCCGCCGCGCGGCGCAGGCGGTCCGGGTCGCCCAGGGAGCGCAGCACGTCCAGCGGGCGCCGCAGCGGCCACCAGGCGAGCAGGAACCGGGTGAATTCGGGCTGCTCGCGGACGCGGGCGTCGAACTGCTCGCGCGGCGTGCCGCGGTCGCCGGAGCGGGTGCGGCGGGCGGCCGGGGCGTCGCCCTCGTCGAGGGCGGCCAGGCCGTCGGCGGCCAGCAGCGCGTTCCAAAGGCCCGCGTCGGCCTCCTGCGCCCGGGCGGCGTCCTCCGGGCCGCCGAGGGCGGTGAAGCGCTCCCACAGCGCGTCCAGCAGCGCTTCGGCGGCGCGGGCGCGGGCGGCGTTGACCGAGCCGCGGCTGCGCCGGTGCAGGTCGGCGCGCAGCCGGTCGAGCCGGGCCCGGTCGAGCCGGACGACCACGCCCTTGTGCACGACGCGCAGCTCGTCGGGCGCGCCGGGCGGATGGTCGGTGACGGCGCGGCGCAGCACCCGGGCCATGACCGCCGAGCCCTTGATCCGGGCCAGTTCGGGGGTGTCGTGGGTGCGGGCCGACACGCCGTCCACCAGGTCGCCGAGGGACCGCAGCGCCGCCGATTCCTCCCCGAGGGACGGCAGGACGCGCTCGATGTAGGCGGTGAACCGCCGGTTGGGGCCGACCACCAGCACGCCGCGCGAACCGAACCGCCGCCGGTGCCGGAACAGCAGGTAGGCGACGCGGTGCAGGGCGACGGCGGTCTTGCCGGTGCCGGGGGCGCCGCGCACCAGCACGGTGCCGTCGGCGGGGGCGCGGATCACCTCGTCCTGTTCGCGCTGGATGGTGGCCACGATGTCGCGCATGGCGCCCTCGCGGGTGCGGGCGAGGGAGGCCAGGAACGCGCCGTCGCCGACCACCGCCAGGCCGTCGGCGGCGGACGGGTCGAGCAGGTCGTCCTCCAGGTCCACCACCGTGTGGCCGCGCGAGTGCAGGACGCGGCGGCGCACCACGCCGCGCGGGTCCTCGGGGGTGGCGCGGTAGAAGTCCTCGGCGGCGGGCGCCCGCCAGTCGATGACCAGCGAGTCGTGGTCGCGGGTGCGCACGCCGATGCGGCCGATGTAGCGGACCTCCCCGCTGTGCAGGTCGAGGCGGCCGAACACCAGCCCGTCGTCGGCGACGTCGAGGGCCTGGGCGCGCAGCGCCGCCTGGTGCACCATGGCGTCCCGGTCGACCAGCGAGCCCTTGGTGCCCGCCAACGCCTGCCGGTAGCCCTCGCGCAGCATGGCCTTGGCGTCCTCGCGCATCTCCTCCAGCCGCGCGTACGCCCGGTCGACGTACCGCTGCTCGGCGGCGATCTCCTGGTCCTTGACCGTCTCGGTGGCCTTGGCGGACCCATCCGTCACCGGGGACGACATTCCGGGCTGCTCCCTCGCGACCTGCGCTGACCTGCTGTCTCGCCGAGGTGCTCGGCGGTGCGCCCCCAAGGGGCGAAAGAGACAGCTTACGCGGTCGCGGCGCGGCCCGCGGCACGCGGCGATCAGGCTGCGGGGCGGTTCAGGCGGGCACCTCTTCGGCGGCGTCGAACGCCATGGTCATGTGCGGGATGGTGCCGCTGCTCAGTGCGGGGGCGCGGTGCAGGCCGAGGCCGCGCAGCTCCTCGGCCACGGGGTGGTCGCCGAGCCGGACCCGGGCGCCGCCGGGCCGTATCCGCAGCCTGGACGGCGACACCGTCCAGGGGATGCGGCGGGTGACGCCGTCCAGGCACGAGTAGGCGTCGAGGCGGGGCGCCGTGCGGCCGCCGGGGAGCCCGGTGGGGACGGGCAGGCCGGGCTTGACGGCCAGTTCGATCGCGGTGCGGCCGCCGAACCGCACGGCGCACCGCTTGATCCGGCTGCTGAAGTGCATGGGGATGTCGGCCGGCACCTTGGGGAAGCCCCAGATGGACCGGCCCGCGTCCAAGGTGAACTTTTGATCGACCGGCAGCCAGTGGATGAACGCCCCCACGCGCGTAAGGCGGCCCCCGGGGGCGCCGGGGGAGCGGACGAGGAAGGCGACGGCGAACTCGTGGTACCGGCCGAGGTCGCCGTCGGAGTACCGGACGAACGCCAGCGAGCAGATCGCCCGGCCGGGCAGCGGCTCGGCCACCGCCAGACCGGAGTAGTCGATCAGGTTCTGCGCCGGGCCCGCCGGGACGGCGAACGCCGCCGAGGCCACGGCGGCGTCCCGGACCCGCACGGGCAGGGCCACCCGTTCGCCCCGGATCACATGGACATCGGCGGCGGTGCTCACACCACTAAGTAGAACAGGTTCTCATTCTGTTGTCACCCCGCCGGACAGCGCGGCCGCGATGCGCTCCAGCGTCCGGCGCATGCCGCGCCGGTTGACCTCGGCGCGCCGCTCGGCGGGCACGCCGGTGAACACCCTGCCCAGCAGCGACACGAACCCGGCGCCCCGCTGGTCGCGGCGCAGGTCTTGCCAGTACTCGCTGAGCCGCGTGGAGTTCTCGCCGACCGCCTCCACCCGGTAGCCCCACAGCGCCACCGGCATCCCGAAGCTCGACACCCGGAACGCGAACACCTCGCCGGGCACCGACGCCGTCACCTCGCAGGTGGTGAACCACACCCGCCAGCCGATCCGGTTGAAGCCGACGAACCGGGTGCCCTCGCCGGCCGGCCCGCGGCCGCCGCGCACCCGCACCGCGAACAGCTCCGGGCTCCACTCGGGCATCCGCCACGGGTCGGCCACCGCCTCCCACACCGCATCGGCGGCGGCGTCGACCAGCACGCTCTCCTCGGCCACCCACTCGCGTTCCATGCCCCGATGATCCCGCACCGCAGGTCCCGCCGCTGGGCGCGGGGCCCTGCCGCCGGGCGCGGCGTCGGGGGCGCGGGCCGGGTCCGGTCAGCGCAGGTGGGCGAAGCGGGCCCGCCAGGTGGCGTACCATTCGGCGAACCACGGGTCGCCGCGGGTCGGCAGTTCGGCCAGCGGGATGATGTAGGTGCAGGTCTCGGCGTAGTAGCGGCGCTGGAAGTCGGGCGGCATCCGGTCCAGGGTCTGGACGTTGCTGACGCGGTCGGCGAGCTTGACCAGGATCGCCTCGCGCGGGGCGTCGCGCAGGCGGCGCAGGTAGGCGGTCTTGGCGGCGCGTTTGGCCTGGCGGCCGAGCCCGCCCGCCTTTCCGGGCGAAGCCCCGGGGGTCCGGGGGTCCGCCCCCGGAGACGGCAGGGCGGGCGGCTTGGTCACCCACTCGACCAGCTCGGCCACCCACGGGCCGAACTCGGCCTCCACGTCGCGGGCGGTGGCGCCGGTGTCCTCCACCACGTCGTGCAGCAGCGCGGCGGCCAGGATGGACGCGTCGGTCACGCCGCGTCCGCGCACCAGGACTTCGACGGCCTCCAGCAGGTGCTCCAGGTAGGGGGCGCCGGTGGGCCGGGTCTGGTCGCCGTGCCAGCGGCGCGCGGCGGCCGCGGCCCGGTCCAGCACGGCCAGGTCGCCGGGGGCGGCGCCGGACTCGGCGATGGCCGCGCGGGCCTGGTCCCACGTCCGCCATGTGGTGAACAGTTCCACCGGAATCTCCGTTCTGGCCGGGCCGTGTCGCGCGGGGGGCGCGGGACACGGCATGGTGGGAGACGGTCTTGCAGCACAGTACGTGACGGCGGAAGGAGGCGGCACGGGCGTGGGCGGCAGGCGGTTCGGCGGGCGCCGGCGGGCGGCGGTCGGTGTCGTCTGCGGCGTGCTCGTCGTGGCCGTCTGCGGGGTGCTGGTGGTGCGGGTGGTCACCCGCGCCGAGTGGTGGCAGGTGCGGCACAGCGTCACCGCCGTGCCCGTCTCGCCCCTGGCGGACGTCGGCCCCCCGCCCGGCCCGCTGGCGACGAGCTGGCAGCAGTCGGCACCGGTGCACCGGGGGCCGCTGGCCGGGTACAACAGCGTGGCGTTCGAGGTGGCGTACGGCCAGGCGGTGCTGGCCTCGGGAAGCGGCCTGGACGTCCGTGACGCCCGCACCGGCGCCGCCCGCTGGAGCTACCGGCGCATGGGCTGGACGATGCTCGGCTGGGCGGCCACCGGCACCCGGCTGGTCGGCTACTTCGAACGCGACGGCGACCGCGGCGAGCGGATGATGGTGGGCTTCGACGCGCTGTCGGGCGCCGAGCTGTGGCGGCAGTCCGGCGAGACGCCCGCCTCGGTGGCCCGCACCACGCTGCGCTGGCCCGCCGGCTCGGACACCGTGCTCACCACCGACGGCGACCGCCGCGTCCTGTACGGGCGGTCGGCCGCCAACGGGGCCCGGCTGTGGACGCAGCGGCTCCCGGAGGGCTGCCGGCTGTTCGAGGGCGCCGCGCACGCCTCCGGCTCCGTGGAGAAGACGGCCGTCCTCGCCCTGGAGTGCGGCAAGGGCCCGAGCCGCCTGATCGCGGTCCGGCCGGACACCGGCGCCGTGCGCTGGACGCGCTCCCTGGACTCGGCGGACGCCCCCGAGGTGACGGTGCTGGACGGCGTCACGCTCGCCGCCGACGGCACGGCCCTGCGGGCCTACCGCGACAACGGCGACCGGCTCGCCGAGTGGTCCGGCGAGAACGTGTGCGACGACGTCATCTGCCCGGCCGTGGTCGCCGGGGGGCGCCTGGTCGTGGCGTACCGGCCGGACGGCGCGCGCCGGGGCGAACAGCGGCTGGAGGCGGTCGAGACGTCGTCGGGGCAGACGGCCTGGCGCCGCGACGCCCCCGAGTACGCGGCGCTGGCCGCGGCGGGCGGCCGGATCTACGCGCTGCGGCCCCGGCTGTCGAGCGCGCTGCTGCCCGCCGGGGTGGACGTCGTCGCCCCCGCCGACGGCGCAACCCAGACGGTCGCGGCGCCGTTCGCCATGGACCCGGAGCTGGACGGGGCGCGGCCCTGGCTGGCGGCGGCGGGCGGGCTGCTGTACGCGGCGGTGCCCACGGCGACGCCGCGTCCCGGGGGCGCGGCCCGGCTGGTGGCGCTGCGCGGCGGGTCGGCCGGGCCGGGCCCCGCCGAGCTGGGCGGCACCCCGGCGGCGGACTGGCCGGACGCCTGCGCGCTGCTGCAACGGCCCGACCTGCTGGCCGCCCGGCTGGATCCCGACAGCGCCCGCCCCGACGGCGACCGGATCGGAGAGCAGAAGCTGCCGCATGCGGTGAGCTGCACCTACCAGGCGCCGGAGCAGGAGGGGCTGCCGGACGTCCCGCCGCTGACCGTCGCGCCGTCCGGCGGACCCTCCGAGCAGCCCTCCGGCCTCCCGGCGGAGCCGCGGGGCTCGGCGTCCCCGGAGCGCAGCGGCTCGGCGTCGCCGAGCGCGAGCGCCTCCGGTGGGAAGAGCCCCGGCCCCGGCGGGGACGGCGGCAGCCCCACCCCCGAGCCGAGCGAGAGCGGCACGGGGACCGGCGACGACGAGTGGGGCGCCCGCAGCCTCACCGTGACCGTCAAGTGGGTGGCGCCCACAGGGCAGGCCGCGTCGGCGCTGATGGAGTCGCTGCGGGCGGTCCAGTCCCAGGCGCGGCGGCGCACCGACATCGGCGGGGACGAGGCGTACGAGCTGGGCCCCACGGCCGGGACGATCGCCGTGCGGGTCGACCGCTACATCGTCGTGGTCACCGCCGCCCGCCCGCTCGGCGCGGCCAGCAGGCTGGCGCGCGCCGTCGCCGTCGGGCTGGCCGGGGGAGCGGGGCGCTCCCCGCAGCCGTCCAACTCGTCCTGACCGTCCCGGGGGCGGTGCCTGGCTAGTTGTTCTGTCCTGACAGGTTGGTGACGCGGCTGGCGGGTGGGAGGCCGCCGAGTGCGGTGTGGCCGCGGTGATGGTTGTACATGTGCAGCCAGGGCGCAAGCGCGGCGCGGCGTTCGCTCTC
>NZ_BSTN01000038.1 GCF_030269545.1 Actinomadura sp. NBRC 104425
CATCCGGATACTCGTCGCGGCGTCGTGCGCTGAACCCGCCGCCGTCGCCCTCCCCCCAGATGAGGTCCGGGACGAACCGGTGCCGCGGCATGGCCAGGAACGCCGGACGCCACCGGTCGGACAGCACACCGCGGTTTTCGAGTTCGCCGATGAGCTGCTGGTTCAGGGCTTCGGCCTCGCTCACTTGCCCTTGCCGCCCTTGCCCTCGTCGTCCTTGGCCCTTGTGCCCTTGCTCGGCTGCTTGGTCGGGTCGACGAACGTGCCGTGCTCCTCCTTGGGCCTGTAGCCGTCGCCGCTGTGGCCATCGGTGCCGCGTTTGCCCATCTGCTTCCTCCATGTGGTCGTTGTGTTGTCGCGGGATCGGTGGGCGGGCGGGCCACCGCGCCATGCAGACCCGCCCCGCCGTCTTGGCGCCGCGCCCCGGGAGGCACCCCTACGCACACGGGGGCGCGGCGGTCTGGAACCGCGGCCCGGGGCGTGGATGTGCCGCCAGCCTCCCGGGACCGCGGGGTCTAGGTCGTCAACAGCTGCCGGGTGACCTCGGCGACCCCGTCGCGGGACGTGCATGTGCCGGCACTCATCGCCGATCCGCACGGCCAGCCACCAGCCGTCACCGAGGTCCACGGCGACCGTCAGCTGTTCGCCGGTGTCGTCGTCGAAGGCGTTCCAGACGTCGGGGTAGCACCGGCGGATGAGGACCGACCGGCCGCCGATCCGCACGCGGATGCACTGGCCGACGTCCTCGGCCTGGCCGCCGGTCACCGTTCGTCGTCGTCGAGCTGGACGAACACGCCGACAAGGCGCCGCCACCACGGCGGCCGGGGTGCTTCGTGCCGCCCGTGCACCGGACGCCGCACACGCCCCGGCACGGGCCGGGGGGCCTGCTGCGGGGCGACCGGCTGTACCCCGGCGGCGGCCAAGCACCGCTCCAGCCCGGCGGGCGTGGCCGCGGCGACCACCTCGTCACCGACCGGGTGACCGGTCGGCCGCACCACCAGCGCCATCCACACCGCGTTCCGGTCGTCCCACCACACCGGCACCCGGTACCGCCGCCGCAAGCGGGCGGTGACGGCGGCGGTGTCCCACAGCACCGGCCCCGCGGGCGCGGTCACTTCGCAGCCTCATCGGCGAGGCGCTCGGCGCGTCGGGCGAGGCGGCCGAGGATGTACAAGACCGCGTCCCGCTCGTGCCCGCCACCGGTCTCGGAAATCGGCTCACCCGCCCCGGTGAAGAACCACAGGCGGCCACCGTCCTCCGGCCTCGGCCGACAGGTGATCGTCAACCAGACACCGGCCGCGTCCGCGACGCGCAGCATGGTGGTGACCGTCAGACCCTGCACGGCCAGCTTCCGGCCGAGCGCGGCCAATGGGTCATACCCGTACATCAGTCGGACCTCCGTCGTCCGGCGAGGTCCCGGGGTTCCCCGCTGTGACCGCAGCGGCCCGGGGTCGACGGCGTTTGTGCCATCCGTCACAGACGATCCACCCGCCGTGAGATCCAGAGCCAGAAGTGTGCAGGAGTGTGCAGCAGCTCAGCTCAACACGCCCAGCGCACGGCGCATCAGCGCGCGTGCCTGGTCGCCGTACACGGCCATCGCCGCGAACTCGGTGAACGCCTGGACATACTCCGCGATCTCGCCCGGCTGTGTGATCGTCAGATATCCCGACACCAGCTCGACGGTCACCTGAGCATCATCGAAGATCCAAAACCCTTCGGCCGGCCACCGTGTGCGGCCGACCCCCATGGGGATCACACCCAGGCTGACCTGCGGCAGCGACGTGCACGTGATCAGGTGGTCGATCTGCCCTGCCATCGTGGAGGCGTCGCACGGCGCCGACCGCAGCACCGACTCCTCCACCAGCATTGCGAACCGGCGATCCCCGGTGTGCAGGACGTGCTGTCTCTCCATGCGCGAGGCCACCGCAGCGTCCACGTCGTCGCGCAGGCCGCTGCGCTCCTGGATCGACCGCAGCACGGCTGTCGTGTATGCACGGGTCTGCAACAGGCCGGGCACGAGCCAGGACGAGTAGGCCCGGAAGTGCCGGGTGCGCTCGTATACCGGCAGCCGCGCCTCCTGCTGGCGCCGTAGGCCAGTGCGGAGCAATCGCCGCCACTCCATGTACATGCTGCCGACCACGCGCAGGGCCGCGATCAACTCGTCGGCCTGCTCGGGCACACCACACACCCGGCACCAGGTGCGGATGTCGGTGGCGGAGGGCGAGGTCGCCGTGTGTTCCAGCTTTGACACCTTCGTGCGGTGCCACCCTGCCGCCTCTGCGAGCGCGGTCGCGGTCAGTCCTGCTTCGACGCGGATGTCTCTGAGGCGGTCGGCGAGCGCCTTACGCGCCTGCTGGACGCTGGACGACGGCGAGGTGGCGGACACGGTACGCCTAGGCGGGTCGGTAGTCCTCGTGGTCGACGCCGCGTTCCCACACCGCCTCGAACGCGGCCGCGCACAGCTTGACGGCCGCCGGGTCCTCGGTGATCTCGGTTCCGGTGGGTCGGCCGTCGCCGTCGAAGTGGTTCCACAGCACCAGACGGCCGTCGACGAGCCAGAAGTCGTTACCCGGCAGGGCTAGGTCGGACGCGCGTCGGCGCGGCAGCCAGCGCAGCCGCTCGCCGGCAGCGACGTTGGTGAACGCGTAGCTGTGGCTGTAGCGGATGTACTCGCTGACCGGTTCGGACACCACGCGGGCCCGGCGCACGTCGACCCCGCGGCCGACGGTCTCGGCGATCAGGTCCAGCCAGGGGCGCCACCAGGACGCGCGGTCGGCGGGGTCCCAGCGATGCCCGTCCCGCCACGCCTGAATGCGCTGCTGCTCGGCCTCGACGGTGTAGACGTCGCGCATCTCCAGGTGCACGGCCGACACGGTGGCCGAGGTGAGCAGGTCACGATACGTCGGTGCCACCGGTCACCTCCGGGAAGAATCGCATCATCCGGGCGGGGAACCGCATGGTCAGCTCGCCCGGCGGGTCATCGCCGACGGCCGCGCGTGTCTGCGCGTCGATCTTCCACCCTCGCAGGACGTAGTCCCCGGTGTCGGGATCGCGCCACACAGTAGGAGATTGCCCGTCGTCGGACTGGGGGTCCTTTCCCAGGAACTCTAGGGTCACGCCGCCCTCCCTCTCCGCTGGTGTGCAAAGGCGTGCACGATGACTCTCGCTCTGGCGGCGGGGACGGGTCAAGCTGGCTGGGGCCGCGCTACCCACCGATGCCCAGGACGTACGGCAGTGTGGCGAGCGCCGGCCACGCGTCCCACAGGCAGATCACCGCGGCCGCGACCAGGTGGACGATGACGAGCAGGACAGCCCGGTGTAGAAAGTCCCGCCACATCTCCCGGTCCGTGCGCTCGGGCCGCTGGGCGAGGCGCCGCCGGATGATCTCGGTGTAGCGGGCGCGGTCGCCGCCGGCCTCACGCCAGACGGCGCGGCGCTGGACGACGACGTGGTATCGGCGGGCGAGTGGCTCGGTGTCGCGCTGGCCTCCGTCAGTGGCACGTCCCTGCGCGACTGGCTGGTCCACCAGGGCGGTGCGAAGACGGTCGGCGGAGATGGTGAGTGGCGTTTTACCTTCTCGCTGTGCGGTTCGCCAGTTACCTTCGGGATGATGCCCGAACCGGAGGCGATGCGATCATGCTCCACCCTCCCGTCGCCCGTCGTCCTTTCACGGAGGTCGACCAGGTCACCTGTTCACCGGACGGCGAGTCCCGCGGCCTGCTGGCCCGTGTCGGTGACCTGTTCCCGCTCAATCCCATCGGCAACGTGCTGAGCAGGACCGACACTCCGGCCACCGAGGCCCGCCCGTGGGGGCTGCGGCACCTGACCGTCCCGCAGCCCCGCGCCGGCAAGCACGAGGGCGGCACCAAAGAGACCACAGGCGACCCCGACGGCACCAGCCCCGGCGAGGAAACGGGCGGCGATTGACCCGCAGCACGCACGGCCGGTCGGTGCTGATCCTGGCCGCCCCCACCTTCGACGACCCCACCGCCGACCGCGTCGCGGCCGAGTTGGCGCTGCGCGGCGTGCCGGTGATCCGCATGGACGCCGCGCAGTTCCCCACCCGCATCGCCATGACCGCCACCATCTCCTCCGGCGACCGCTGGCGCGGACGGCTCACCGCGACCGACGACGGCCACGATCTCGTCGACCTGGCGGGCGTCGGCGCGGTGTACTACCGCCACCCCGAGCAGTTCGTCCTCGATGAGCGGATGTCGGCGCCCGAGCGCGTCTTCGCGTTCCGCGAGGCGCGGCGCGGGTTCGGCGGCGTCGTCCAGGCCCTGGCCGGCGCGCGGTGGGTGAACGACCCGGTCGCGGCCGCGCGGTGCGAGTACAAGCCGGTCCAGCTCGCCGAGGCCGCCCGCGTCGGCCTGGAGATCCCCGACACGCTCATCACCTCCGATCCGCAGGCCGCCTACGACTGGGCGAAAGCCTTGGGCCGGCCGGTCGTCTACAAGCCGCTCGGCGGGATCTGGCACGGCGACGAAGGCCGCGTCCGCGTGCTCTACACGACCGCAGTCCGCGACCTGGAGACGCTGCGGGACCCGGCGATCTGCCGCACGGCGCACCTGTTCCAGGAACAGGTGCCCAAGGCGTTCGAGGCCCGCGCGGTCGTGGTCGGGCACCGCGTGTTCGCCATGCGCATCCAGGCGGGCAGCGAACGCGCCGCGATGGACTGGAGAAGCGATTACGACGCGCTGACCTACGACGACCTGCACCTGCCCGCCGACACTGCCGCGAAGCTGGTGGAGCTGCACCGCAGGCTCGGCCTGGTCTGCGGCGCCGCCGACCTGGTCTGCCGCCCCGACGGCCGGTACGTGCTGCTGGAGACCAACCAGGCCGGGGAATGGGGCTGGATCACCGCCGAGACAGGCGCGCCGATCGCCGCAGCCGTCGCCGACGAGCTGACCCGGATTCCCACGTGACCGCAAACCCCGACGTCCGCAACCGCGCCATGACCGCCGCGCTGCGCGCCGCCGGCGTGCTGACCGACGCCCGGGTGGAGGCGGCCATGCACGCCGTCCCACGACACCTCTTCGCTCCCGATACCGGATGGCTCGCCCCCGACAACGGCGCGGGGCCGGGCCGGGCCATCAACCGCCACACCGACCCCGACGGCTGGTGGGACGCGGTCTACAGCGACGGGTCGATCATCACCCAACGCGAGGACGGCGCGGCCCCCGCCGACGCCCCCACCGGCACCCCCACCAGCTCCCTGTCCGGGCCCGGCGCGGTCGCCGGGTTCCTGCAGCTGCTGGACGTGCGGGCGCGGGACCGTGTGCTGGAGATCGGCACCGGCACCGGCTGGACCGCCGCACTGCTCACCCGCCTCGGCGCCGACGTCACCACCATCGAGGTCGACCCGAACGTCGCCGATCAGGCCACCGCCAACCTCAAGGCCGCCGACGTCGCCGTGCACCTGGTGATCGGTGACGGCGCGCGCGGCCGGCCGGACGGCGGCCCGTACGACCGCGTCCACGCCACCTGCGCCGTGACGGCCGTGCCGTACCCGTGGGTCGAGCAGACCCGCCCCGGCGGCGTGATCGTCGCCCCCTGGCAGCCGATGCCCGGCCACGGCTGGAAGCTGCGACTGACCGTCTCGGGACCGCGCGCAGTGGGACGCTTCCACGGGGCAGCCGGGTACATGCTGCTGCGCGCGCACCGCACCGTCGCACGCTGGAACCCCCACCACGCCGACGACGCCGGCACCGCCCGCACCCGCCTGGACCCCCGCACCATCCACCAGGCCGGTGCCGGGTTCATGCTCGCGATCGCCGCGCGCTGTCCCCGGCTCGGCATGATGCCGATGCACAACGACGACGGGTCGTTCTCCCTACTGCTGTTCGAACCCGGCGACGCAGACGGCTCCTGGGCCACCTGCGACTGGGAGCCCGGCCACACCGACTACCAGGTCACCCAGTACGGCGCGCGGCGGCTGTGGGACGAGACCGCGGCCGCGTTCGCCTGGTGGGTCGACCAAGGCGCACCCGGCCCCGACAGATATGGCCTCACCGTCACCGAACACGGCGAACACCTATGGCTCGACCACCCGGCCACCACCATCTCGCCAGCACCCCCGTAGCGCCGAGACGAGCCGAGCGGGTTCGAGCCCTGCGCGAACCCGAGAACGAGTCCGAGCAGGACGGCGACGACAGGGATCGCAAGCGCGGCCACCGCGTGCCGCCCTGCCCGATAGCGGTATGGCGCAGGATGCAGCAATGCCGCGAGCCCGGCCATGAGCGCAAAGATGATCAACGAAGGCAGCGCGACCCACAGCAGGCTCCAGGTCAACGCGGTCAGGCCGTCACCGGCTCCGACCCTGACGGCGACGACCGCGTTGACAAGCGCGCCCCAGCGCAGACGGCCAAGGCGACGCTTCATGACCTGATCAGGTCCATCACCCTTTCCGCATGCGACACGGCGCCCCCTTACAGGCCGGACCAGCCCCGGTACACCATGATGACGCCGAGCACTACGACCAGCGGACCGAGCACCAACATGGCCAGATGCACTCCCGCGCGCTCGGCGGTGCTGTGCGGACGCTCCGGGTCGTAGACGACGGTCACTGCTCGCCCCGGCCTCGGCCCCGGGAACGTCGACAGCGCACTGGTCCTCTCGACGGTCCGGCCGTCCTCGGTGGTGAATCGGAAACGTGCG
Source organism: Actinomadura sp. NBRC 104425 (assembly GCF_030269545.1). Taxonomy (GTDB): domain Bacteria; phylum Actinomycetota; class Actinomycetes; order Streptosporangiales; family Streptosporangiaceae; genus Spirillospora; species Spirillospora keratinilytica. Next base: position 6,655 of record NZ_BSTN01000038.1, read on the forward strand.
GCACGGCTGTAGACGCCGGGACCACTCACGTGCCCGACCTCCTCCCGGCCCACGAACACGCCGCGAGCCCGCCGCATACGCCGGGTCAGCCGCAGGCGACCCACGATCTCGGCGAGTGCGACACCGACGAACGTCAGCCCCAATGCAATGCTGAGGATATTCCCGACCACCGGCCCTCCCAGCCGCGTCGACGCGGCGTCAGCCACGGCATTTCGGCAGATTCTTGAACGGGCGGGTACCGTCTGGCAAGGGTGCGCCGTGATACCGCGCGTTCGTAGCCGAACGCGTGGAATTTGAGAGCGCGGCGTTGATCCCTAGTTTCAGCCCCACTTCACAATCGCACCGTAGTTGGAGTCGGTCTGATCGTACTGATAATCGACCTTGGAGGTCTTTCCCCTCTCGTACAGCAGTCGCTGCAACGGAGTGGCGTCCGGCCCTGGCTGCCTTGTCGGAGCCATGTCATCCCAGTTAGCGCCAGGCGTTTGCCCACCTGGACCACCCCTGGCGGCGCGCCGGTGCCGACGCCTGGACGAGGAGATCAACGCCATCGACCAGGAGGCGGAACTGGCCGCCCGGCTGGGGCGGTGCCGGCCCCCGGACGGCGGCACCCACGGCATGTGTCCCGGCCGAGGAAGACGATCCGATGGCCGGGCGCGGCGAGCACATCGCGCTCCAGTCCGGCAGCATCCGGGCGATGATCGTGACGATGAAGGGCGCACTGCCGGCGCGGATCGCCCCGTACGCCTCGGCGACAGCCTGGAGCTGGTCGTCGGCCAGTCCATAGGCCCTTTGGAGTGCCGCCAGCGAGATGGACCTGTTCGATGGGTTCCATTTCCCTCACCCGGCTTTCGGGGTGGCGTCCAGCTGCGTGGCCGGATCAAGCGTTCGGGTGAGCCAGCGCATGAACGGCCGGTAGCGGGCCGAAACGCTGAGGCGCAGCAGGACGCCTTCCTGTTCGCGGCCGCGGCGCATCCGCCCGATCTCGTCCATGACCACACGAACCGGACCTGAGGTGACATACGGCAGGTCCAGCGCTACCGACAGCGTGAGCGCGTCGTGCTGCAGCGACTCCGGGTGGAAGCGCTCGAACCAGCGGTCGAGATGGCGTGCCACGAGCGTCGCCCAAGAGGGCGCTCCGGAAGCGGTCAGAGCGCGATAGATCCGACTCTGGGAATCAACCGCGATCTGCTGGTTCCATGTGACGTCGGAGATGACGAACTCCGGGACCGCGAGACGCCGGTCGGCGACGGCGTCGAGCACGGTGCGGGCCGCGGGCATGTCGAGGCGGATGTTGTGCTCGGCACGGTCGGGATGCCGGTAGGCGAGCGCCCCTCCCATCTGCGTCACACTCAGGCGGGGGAGCAGGTCAGGGGCATGTTCGACGATGTGGGCCAGGTTGCTGAGCGGCCCCATCCCCACCCAGCACACCGGCCCGGAAGCCCGTTCGCACACCGCGCGTACGGCATCGACCACCCCGGTGGGCTGACGCCCGACTCCGTCGGGGACGAGCCCGTCAACGCAGTAGTAGCGGGTATCGCCCACCGAACATCCCTCAACGACAGAAACCTCGGCGCGTTGAAGCGCGTCGAGCAGGACGCGGGCGAACCGCGCCCGTTGGCCAGGACCGAAGGAGGAGCCCGTCTCATCACTGGTGATGACCAGGGCCAACCGGGGCAGAGTCCGGGCGGCGGCGGCCACCGCCAAAGCGTCGTCCGGGTCACCACCGATGTCGGTGTCGATAATGACGGGCGCGGCTCCAAGGTCGGCGGCAGCCCGCCGCTGCTCACGCAGGTGCCTGACCCCAGGCGATTCGTCACTCTTCATCGTCATCCGCAGCTTTTCTTCCCTGGTCAGCCGGCCGCGTCGGTCACCGTGTGCGAGGCGGCTACCGGTCGGCACAGCGTAAGCATCGAGCTTCCACGGTGGCCTCGTCGACGTGGGCTCCGACGCAACAGTCAGATCCCGCACCAGCCAGTCAGGCCACACACGGTCAGTTTGCAAATCCAACCAAATGAAAACTCGGTCTCCCCGCTATAGAATCGCAGGTCAGCAAGTGTCGGCCCCGCGCACGCGGGGATGGTCCGCGAGGGCTGGCGCGCGGCCTGGTCGAGCCGCTGTCGGCCCCGCGCACGCGGGGATGGTCCCCGGCGCGAGACCCGGCCCCAGCTCACCAAGTCGTCGGCCCCGCGCACGCGGGGATGCTCTCTTCCTCCGTCGTGAGGTACTGCTCCTCACACAGTCGGCCCCGCGCACGCGGTACGAGGCCTGCTCGACCCGAGTGGATGACCGCGGTGCGCTACGACCCGCCGCACATCCCAGTGCGCGCCAGCGGTACTCGTCGATACGCACAGTGCGGCCCCCAGAGGACGGGCGCGGCCGTGATACCTCGTCGAGTGCCAGCAGGCGCCACGGCCGTGCACGGTCATCCAGGTCGCCGAAGACCTGGCGGTGGGATCTACGGGCGGGGTCGGCCAGATCCGACGCCGAGGCCACGCTGGGTCGTTAGCGAATCCAACTAAATGAAATCTCGGCGTCGCCGCCATGAACTCGCAGCTCAGCAAGTCTCGGCCCCGCGCACGCGGGGTGGTCCATGTGTGCCTTGCTGCCCACCGCAGCACGGTCGGCCTCGCGGGCGCGGCGGCGTGCGCAGGCTCGCTCCGCACTGGCTGATCCCCCACCGCGAACCCGCCCCCATCACCGGAGCCGACCTGCCGCGCCGTCGAGAGGCCGACGTCGGACTCGCCGCGCTGCACCAGCAGTACGCTGCGGCCGGTGCGCTTTCGCAGCGGCCGAGTTTGCCCCTCGACGTGGCCGCAGCGATCCGCGACGACCTGGCCGTCATCGCCGCCGACGAAGACCACCTGTGTGCCGAACGCCACGTGTACGAAGCGGAGCTGCACGCCCTCCACAAGGCCCGCGACAACCGAACAAGACGCAGTTGAGGGCCCACGGCCGGGGGTGTCCACATTCTTCTGAGGAGGCCCGGTGCCCCTTCCGCACTAGGAACGGCCAATGAGAGGCTGCGGTAGCGGAGATGCCAGGTGGCGTCACGGGACCGCGGGGATGTGCCTCGATGCTGTTCCCAAGGTAGGCACAGCTGGCCGACGTGTCCTAGGCTGCCAACAGGTCAGGCCTGCCACGTTAGGCCTGACCTGTTGGGCGTGCCGCAGGTTGGGCACAACCGCACCAAAGGGCCTCCTACCCGCACAACTCCTGGCCAAGGAAGCCGGTAGGAGGCCCTTCGGTCTCTTAGTGACCGAACGGTCCGCGGTAGACCCACTGGACGACGATCCAGACCGAGGCCTTGATCACCTCGAGCCACACGCGGATCCTCCAGTACCGGCCCGACCCGTGGACCGCCTCAGGCCGCTCCCTCACAGCCCCTCCTATCCCGGCCGATGGTTAGGGGTCGACCGGCGCCCCTGCCGGACCATCCGGCGATCGCACGGCTCGTCCGAGTGGAGAGGCTGAGACAGCCCGCCAGACGGCTGGTCTGTGGACAGCCCTGGCTACGGGCCCTCAACTACACCAATCGGACATTTCACCTGTTGGCATCTCTTCCTGGCGAAATTGCCTGCGCGCCACTCCCTCGCAGTCGGAGACGCCACAGGAGCCGACGTCCTTTGGCTACTATAGCCACATGGATGGCCTATTGGGGCAACCGTTTGCTCCGCGATCGCGGAGATGGTCCCAGGCGGTCCATTTGCTGGGATATCGGCCCCGCGTATGCGGGGATTTGGGAGCGTCCGGTGCCCCCCAGAGGGCGCCGGACGCTTTCCCGGTCCGCGGTTGGCATCCATCGCACTTTTGTCGGTGGGTGCCTGTAGAACCGTGGCGGCCCCATTAAGGAGGTGTGTTGTGGAGTTGACCGCTGCGGCGCTCGCCGTGTGGGGGAAGACCGGCGAGGCGAGCCGGGATGCCGCAGTGGCCGCGGACGAGTGGCATCCGCTGGTCGCGCACCTGGTCGATGCAGCGAATGTCGCGGCATGGTTGTGGGACCACTGGTTGCCGAAGCCGTTGAAGGATCAGGTGGCGGCCCATCTGCCGGGTGGGGCCGAGGACGGCAGGCGGCTGATGTCTTGGCTCGCCGCACTTCATGATCTTGGAAAGGCGTCTGACTTTCAGTCGAAAAGTCCGTTTCATGCCAGGCGGGGGCGCGAGGCCGGATTGCCGTTCGCCGAGCGGACAAAGACCCCGCACTCCCTGGTCTCGGCGTACGCGTTGCACGGGCTGCTGAGCGAGGCGGGCTGGTCGGCGGAGTGGCCGAGCCTGGTGATCGGCGGCCATCACGGCGTCTTCCCCGGTCCGCGCTGGCGGGCGACCGCCAAGCGGGCCCTGGTGTACGAGCATCCGGGGTGGGCGAAGGTGCGGCGCGAGATCTTCCAGGCCGTCACCGGGCATCTCGGCGTCGACGTGCGGGAGTGGCGGCAGGTGAACCTGCCGGTGCCGGTGGCGTGCGCCGTGGCCGGCGCGGTCATCCTGGCGGACTGGCTGGCCAGCACGGAGTCCCTGTACGCCTATGAAGGCGCCTTCCCCGACGACTATCCGCAGCGGTCGGCGGCGCGGGTGCACGGCGTCCGCGAGGTGATGGGGTTGCGCGACGTGTGGCGTCCGGACGCCGAGCTGGCCTCCAAGGCGCCGTCCGAGTTCTACCCGACCCGCTGGCCCAGGAGGATCAACGACCCGCGGGACGTGCAGCGGCGGGTGCTGGAGACGGCGCAGGGCGCCGACGGCCCCGGGTTGATGATCGTCGAGGCGCCGATGGGCGACGGCAAGACCGAGGCGGCGCTGGCGGCGGCGGAGGTCCTGGCGGCCAAGACGGGCGCGGACGGCATCCTCGTCGCCCTGCCGACGCAGGCGACCGCCAACCAGATGTTCGGTCGGGTCTCGGACTGGCTGAAGGCGCAGGGCGGCAGGACCACGGTCGTGCTGGCCCATGGGAAGGCCGATCGCCAGGACGACTACCGCACGTTGCTGTTGCGGAGCGTCGGGGTGGACGAGTGCGACGGCGGGATCACGGCGTCGCGCTGGCTGTCGGGCGGCAAGAAGCGGCTGCTGGCGCCGGTGGTCGTGGGCACCATCGACCAGGTGCTGCTGGCCGGGGTCGCCGTCCGCCATGTGGCGCTGCGGCATCTGGGCCTGACCGGCAAGGTGCTGGTGATCGACGAGGTGCACGCCTACGACGCGTACATGTCAACGATCCTGCGGCGGGTGCTGGCATGGCTGGGCGCGCTGGGCGTGCCGGTGATCCTGCTGTCGGCCACGCTGCCGTCCCGGTCGCGGGCGGAGCTGGTGTCCGCCTACGCCCGGCGGGAGGTGCCGGTTCCGGACGACGCCGAATACCCGCAGGTGACGTGGATCGGCGCGGGGCAGCGGTCCGCACAGGCCGCCGAGGCCAAGGCGAGCAAGGCCGACGTCGCGTCGGTGCGGTTCCACGACGAGTCGGAGGACCCCGCCGGAATCGTTCCGCTCGTCCGGGAGCTGCTGTCGGAAGGCGGCTGCGCACTGGTCATCCGCAACACCGTCGGCCGCGCCCAGCGCACCTACGACGCCCTGGCCGCGGCGTTCGGATCCGACGCGGTCACCTTGGCCCACGCCCGGTTCACCATGGCGGACCGGAGGGCACGCGAGCAGTCGCTCGTCGATCAGTTCGGCCCCGAGCAGAAGGCGCGTCCGAGCCCGCACGTGGTCGTGGCGACCCAGGTGGCCGAGCAGTCGCTGGATGTGGACTTCGACGTGCTGGTCAGCGACCTGGCGCCGGTGGACCTGCTGCTGCAGCGGCTGGGCCGGGTGCACCGCCACGAAGACCGCGCCCGACCGGAGCGTCTGCGGCGTCCGCAGCTGGTGGTCGCGGGCTGCCGCCGACTGCCCGACGGGCCGCCGCGGCTGCCGGCCGGCAGCGTCCTGGTCTACGGGGAGCACCTGCTGTGGCGCACGGCGGCCGCCCTGGACGGGAAGGCCGAGATCGAACTGCCGCGCGCCATCCCAAAGCTCATCGAGGCCGTCTACGGGACGGAGCGGATCGGGCCCGACAGCTGGCAGCGCGACCTGCTGCGCGCCGCGGACGACGAGCGTGCGCGGCGGGAGTCGATGGAGCTGGCGGCGCGGCAGATCCTCCTGCCCGAGCCCGACTGCCCGAGCCTCGCGCGGATCGGGGACATCGGCGAGGGCCACGAGGAGTCGGACGCGCAGGTCCAGGCCACGGTCCGACTCGGCGCCCGCACCATCGAGGTGGTCCTGCTGCGCGACAGCGGGCGGCCGGGCCGCGCCCGCCCCGTCTCCGGCGACGAACGGCAGGAGATTCCGCTGGACGAGGCTCCGCCGCGGAAGCTGATCGACGTGATCCTCGACCAGGCGATCCGGCTGCCGCAGCAGCTCACCGAAGCGGCGTCGCAGACGGCTTACACACCCCCCGCGTGGCGGCGGACGCCCTGGTTGTCGGACGCCCGGGTGCTGCTGCTGCCGGCGGACGGCCCCCTCCGGTTGGGCGGCCGTCTGGTCACCTACGGTCCGGCTCTGGGTCTGGAGGACACCCGTGCCTGAGTCCTACACCTTCAACCTCGCCGACGAGCCGTGGCTGCCCTGCCTTCGCGCGGACGGCGCGCTGGTCACGCTGTCGCTGCGGGACCTGCTGCTGCAGGCGCACCAGATCCAGGACCTGGTGCCCGACAGCCCCACGCAGTACCCGCCGCTGCTGCGGCTGATCCTGGCGGTCGTGCACCGGGCCGTGGGCACCGACGACCATCCCGGGCCGCGGACCGAGGAGGAATGGCGGGCGCTCTGGGATATGGATCGGCTGCCCGCCGACAGGATCACCCGCTATCTCGACCGGGTCCGCGACCGGTTCGACCTGTTCCACGACGAGGCGCCCTTCGCCCAGGCCGCGGGGCTGCGCGCCCGCAGCGGCGAGACCAAGACGATCGGGCTGCTGATCCCCTACGTGGCGGCGGGCAACAACGTGCCGCTGTTCTCGGCGGCCAGGGACGCCGACCCGCCGCCGCTGTCGCCGGCCGAGGCGGCGCGCTGGCTGGTCCACGCGCACGCCTGGGACACGGCGGCCATCAAGACCGGCGCCGAAGGCGACCCGCAGGTCAAGTACGGCAAGACCACCGGCAACCCCACCGGGCCCCTGGGGCAGCTGGGGGTCCTCATCCCCACCGGTCCGACGCTGCGGCACACGCTGCTGTGCAACCTGCGGATCCTCACCTCGCAGATCAGCGGCTCGGGAGACGCCCCGCTGTGGGAGCGCGCGCCGCTCGGCCCGCAGTGGCGGGAGCGGACCCCCGCCGGGCTGCTCGACCTGTACACCTGGCCGTCCCGCCGGATCCGGCTCATCCCCGAACCCGCAGACGACGGGGTGCGGGTCCGCCAGGTCGTGCTGTGCGCGGGCGACCGGCTCCGCCTGCACGAGCTGTACGGCATCGAGCCGCACTGCGCGTGGCGGCGCAGCCGCCCCCAGGAGAAGAAGCTCGGCCGGGCCGTGGTGTACATGCCCGTCACCCACCGGCCGGGCCGGCAGCTGTGGCGCGGCCTGGGGCCGATCCTGGCGCGGGAGACCCTGACCGGCATCATCGGCCCCGACTCCAAGGTCCCCGCCATGCTGGAGCAGCTGGCCGACCACGCCGACACCATCGAGGAGCTGGCCGGGGTGCCGCTGCGGCTGCGCGGGATCGGCATGACCTACGGCAGCCAGAGCGCCGTCATCGACGAAACGTACGCCGACGTCCTGCCCCTGCCCGTCGCCCTGCTCGGCGCGCAGGAGTCGGTGTGGGAGCCGGTGGTGCTGGACGCGGTCCGCGCCGCCGAGGCGGCGGCCAGGCACCTGGCGGCGCTGGCGGCCAACCTCGCCAAAGCCGCGGGCTGCGACGATGACGACCTTCTCAACGCCCGTCGCGACCAGGCCCGCACCCGGCTGTACGCCGACCTGGACCACCCGTTCCGGCACTGGCTCGCCCGGATCGACGACCTGACGCCCCGCGCCGCCCGCGGCGAATGGCGCGGCACCGTCCGCGAGAGCGCCTGGCAGATCGCCGACGAGCTGATCGGCCGGGCTTCCCCGCAAGCCGTGCGCGGCCGGAACGTCGAGATCTCGCCCAAGAAGACCGTACGGCTGACCTCGGCGCTGGCCGAGATCTGGTTCAGGGCCGCCCTCAAAAAGGAACTACCGTCCGACGCCCCCGAGGAGATGCACGGGTGACAGAGCAGAACGGAAAATCCCCGCCGCGGTGGCAGACCGAGCTGGCCGCGGTGCTCGGCAGACTCGTCACCGCCGCCGACGGCGCCATCACCTGCGACCTCGGCGGACTCGCCGCATGCCGCCGAGGACTGCGCAAGAGGCCGATGGACGAACCGGCCATGTGGAAGTACATCGCACCGGTCTGCCTGGCCGTCCCCCCCGAATGGGGCGCCCGGGCCGTCCAACGGGTGGAGGCCGCCACCCACTACGCCCTCGCCTTGCACGCCTTCCACCAGCAGTCCCGCCAACGGCCCATGCACCAGCGAGGCGAGGAGCACCGGGCCAACACGCTCGGCCTGGCGGGAGCCAGGCTGCGCAACGTCCTGGTGAAGAAGGACATCGCGACCGACGGCGTGGACCGGCGCTTCTACGCCGCCGCCACCGCCGACTCTGTGGAAGAGGTCGTCGGTCACCTGCGCGCGTTCGTCCCGCAGCTGCGCGAACACGACGTCCCGCTGGACTACGTCCGGCTGGCCGCCGACCTGGCGGCCTGGCCGAACCCCGAGCTGCGCACAAAGATCCGCCGCCGGTGGGGGCTGGACTACCACTGGTCCCCCTCCACCGACGCCGCCCCCACCGCCGACAAGGAGAATTCATGACCTTCCTGGACGTCCATGTCATCCAGTCGGTCCCGCCGGCCAACCTCAATAGGGACGAATCGGGCAGCCCGAAAACCGCCACCTACGGCGGTGTCCTGCGGGCCCGGGTGTCCTCCCAGGCGTGGAAGCGCGCCGTGCGGACCGCGTTCCTGGACGACCCCGAGCTGGCCAAGGACGGCGGCATCCGCACCAAGCAGCTCCCGCAGGTCATCGCGGACGCACTCACCGCCCGCCGCCCCGACCTCGGCGAGCACGCCCACGCCATCGGCGCGGCCGCGACCTCCGCGCTGTTCAAGAAGGTGAAGCTCACCAGCGGCAAGCGCGACGACCGCAAGGTCACCGAATACCTGCTGTTCCTGGGACAGGAGCAGATCGAACGGGTCGTCGACAAGCTGGAGGGCGAAGATCTGGAAACGGTCGCCGGCGACGAGAAGGCGCTGCAGGAGCGCATCGCCGCTCTCAAGCTCGACGAGCTCGGGGTCAAGGGGCACGCGGGGGCCGTGGCGCTGTTCGGCCGGATGATCGCCGACGCGCCGGAGCTGAACGTGGACGCCGCCTGCCAGGTCGCCCACGCCCTGTCCACCCACCAGATCACCGCCGACCAGTTCGACTACTTCACCGCCGTCGACGACGAGTCCCGCGCGGACGAGTCCGGCGCCGGCATGATCGGCAGCGTCGAGTTCAACTCCGCCACGCTCTACAGGTTCGCCACGGTCTCCCTGCGCGACCTGAAGCGCAACCTGGACGGCGAGACCGACCGCGCCCTGCACCTGGCCACCGCGTTCGCGCGCACGTTCGCCACCAGCATGCCGACCGGCAAGCAGAACAGCTTCGCCGCCCACACCAGGCCCGACTTCATCATGCTCAGCGTCCGCAAGGACCAGCCCGTCAGCCTGATCGGCGCCTTCGAGGAGCCCGTCAAGGCCCCCGAGGGCGGCATCGTCCCCGCCTCGGTCGCGGCCCTGGCCACCTACCACAAGCAGCAGGACGACATGTACGGCACGGCCCCTGTGATGAGCGCCATGGTCTACCCGGCCTGGCTGGCCGAACGCGTCCGCAACGACAAGCGCACCGACCTGCCCGACGCCGTCACCCTCGACGCGGCGCTGGCGTCGGTCCGCGCCTGCCTGGCCCAGCAGCTCGGCGCATGAACGTTCTGCTCCTACGGCTCGCCGGGCCGCTGCAGTCCTGGGGCACGGCCAGCCGCCACATGACCCGCAGCACCCTGACCACGCCGACCAAGTCCGGCGTGATCGGCCTGCTCGCCGCCGCGCAGGGACGCCCCCGCGGCGCCGACCTGTCCGACCTGGCGGCGCTGCGGTTCGGCGTCCGCGTCGACCAGCCCGGGCGGCTGCTCATCGACTACCACACCGTCTCGGCGGCCTCCCGCAGCGCCGTCCCCTCCGAGCAGAGGCTGCCCACGGCCGCCGGTGCGAGCCTCCGGCCCCGCGACTCGACGAAGGTGACCCGGCGCCACTACCTGGCCGACGCGGTCTTCGTCGCCGCCCTCGAAGGCGGCGACGACCTGGCCGCACTCGCCGACGCCCTGCGCAGCCCGCGTCACCCGCTCTACCTCGGCCGACGCTCCTGCCCGCCGTCCCGGCCGGTGTTCATGGACCTTGTGCGGTCCAGCACACTCGAGACGGCCCTGGCCGAGGCCGAGTGGCAGGCCGGCCCCGCCGAGCGGCGCCGCCGCAAGGACGAGACCCGCGTCACCTGCCCCGTCGTCCTCGACTCCGACAGCGGAGGCGACCCCGTCACCGACGTCCCGCTCCCCGCCGCGGCCTACGCCCGCCGGTTCGGCGAACGCCTCGTCAGGCAGTACTCCATCGACCTGCCCCCCACGGCAGCAGAGCCGCACGACCCCATGGATTTGCTGGAGTGAGGTCCTGTTGTTCCTGACACGCGCCTTCATCAACCCCCGGCGCCACGGCGCCGTCCGCCTGCTGGGCAGCCCCCAACGCATGCACGCCGCGGTCCTGGCCGGATTCCCGCCCGTCCTGTCCGAAGACGACCGCGTGCTGTGGCGCCTGGACGCCGACAGCACGCACAAGGTCTCCCTCTACATCGTCTCGGCCCACCGACCGGACCTCACCCACCTGGTCGAGCAGGTCGGCTGGCCCAGATCCGACGTGCCCTCCTGGGCCACCAAGCCCTACACGTCCCTGCTCGACCGGCTCAAGCCAGGCCAGCGGTACGCCTTCCGCCTGACCGCCAACCCCACCTACGTCGAATTCGTCAGCGGGAACCAGCGAGGAAGACGCCGCCCCCACACCACCGTCGAGCACCAGACCAACTGGCTCCTCAAGCAATCCGCCAAGGCCGGCTTCCGAGTACTGCCCGGCTCCAGCCCACTTCCAGGCTCCGAGGAAGCCGCGCTGAACCTCCGCCTCGTCGACCGGCAACGCATCAAGTTCACCAAAGGCGAAGGCCGGCAGGTCACCCTGTACCAGGTCACCTACCAAGGACTCCTAGAGGTCACCGACGAACACGCCCTCCGCGCCGCGCTCACCCAAGGCATCGGACGAGCCCGCGCCTACGGCTGCGGCCTGCTCACCCTCGCCCGCCCATGACGGCCACACCCCACCCGCCGGCGAAGCACCCACACCGACCACGCCCCGCACCACCAAGGGCGCCCAGCTCCAGCCGAAGGCCGAGGCGCACAGTCAGCCCCGCACACGCGGGGATGGTCCCCACGTCCGAACACGTCCACGGACGGCGGGCCGGTCGGCCCCGCGCACGCGGGGATGGTCCGCGGCGCGGCCATGTCGTCACCTCGACGCTGGAGTCGGCCCCGCGCACGCGGGGATGATCCGATCATCCCGGAGCGCATCGCGTGGCTGGCCGAGTCGGCCCCGCGCACGCGGGGACGGTTTGTGGAGGTAGGCGGACGTGATCGCCGCGTCGGCTGCGCATGCGGGGGTGGTTCGGGTCATGCCTGTTCACGTCGGCGCTATGGCTCGAAGGACAGTCAACCCTGCAGGCGGTGTGGTCAGCGGCCACGTCGGCACGCGGGCGAGGCGGCTACCGGTCGGGGCAGCGTACACAAGGACGGCTCCACGGTGACCTCGTCGACGCGAGCGCCGACGCAACCGCAACAGTCAGAGCCCCGCCTGCCGGTTAGGCCACGCATAGTCCGTTCGCGAATCCAACCGAACGAAAACTTGGCTTCACCGTCATAGACTTGCAGGTCAGCAAGTGTCGGCCCCGCGCAGGCGGGGATGGGCCCCTCAGGGGTTTCGCGAAGCACGGCGGGACGGGTCGGCTCCGGCATGTGGGGTGATGCTGCCGCAGGTCAGTACACCGAGATGTGGACGTGGTCGTAGTGGTTGGCGGTGATGCCGCCGCGGTTCTCCATCGTTCGCCAGCCCTCGCGGGCGCGTTCGATGTTCCAGATGCGCTGGCGCCAGATGACGTAGCGGATGCCCAGCTTCCCGGCGTTGGCCGCGGCCCAGTTGGCGATGTCGTAGCCGACCTGCGTCTGCTCGGCGCTGGGCATGGTGCCGATGCTGACCATGAAGTCGCAGGCGCGGCCGCGGGCGTGGTCCTGCGGGTCGCCGGTGGTGCGGTAGCAGCCGATGGTCTTCAGGGGGCCGAACCGAGCGCGGATCAGGTCGCGGACCTGCCGCATGCATGCGGTGATGTTCTCCGCACCCATGGGCTGTGAGCGGCACTGCCGGGCGTTGACGCTCTGCGGCGCGGGGTTGATGAATCCGCCGCTGTCGGCGCAGGCGACTCCGGCGAGGTCGGGGGCGGTGGCGTTGGAGGCGCCGATGTCGAAGTCGCCCTGGGCGTAGCGTCGGGCCAGGTTCATGACGCGGTCGGCGTAGGCCTCGGCCGCCGGTCCGGAGCCGTTGTAGCGGCGCACCGCGGTGCGCGGGTCGCGGCGGTAGCCCTTGTCCTCGATGAGGATGCGGGCGGCGGTGGCGATGGCGTCGGCCGGGTCGTAGACGCTCCTTCGCCCGTCGCCGTCGCCGTCGACGGCGTAGCGGCTCCAGGAGTCGCCGGCGGCGCCGCCGATGCCGATCTGCATCGGCCCGGCCGCTCCGGCGTAGTTGGCGCCGGAGCGGATGCCCGGCCCGGGGTAGCGGCCGTGGTCGGACTCGACCTTGCCGATGGCCGCCAGGACGTTCCAGGGGATCCGGTACTCGCGGCCGGTCTTCTGGTAGAGCGCCAGGTAGTCGGCGGGGATCTCGCGGGCGTCATCGGAGGTGTCGGGTTGCGCCGCCGATGACGCCTGCACCCGGCAGCTGCCGAGGCCGAAACCGGCCAGCACCACCGCTCCCACCCCGACGACCAGCATGACCAGCACGAATCCGGCCGACATCACGAGCCCGGTTCTCCATGCGGCCGTCTGCGGCGGCATCGTCCTCCCCGTATGGACCACGAGCAGGTGCTGACGCCCCCGCGGCACCGACGGCGGGCGGAGCACCCTTCGACGGCAAACTCGGGTTGTCAATATTGGTCACTTCTGAGTAATTACATCACTGTCTGATCTTCCGCATCGTGATCGACGATCATGTGGGGGAGGTATGAAGGGCACGGCCATTGCGGCCGTTCCGGGGCCTCGACCTGCGACGACTCCGGTGTGCGCGCCCCGGCCGCACGCGCCGGCGATTGCCCCGACCGGAAGAAACGCCCAGGTCCTGCCCGCGAAGCCGGGGCTGGTGCTGTTCGGCGTGCACGGGGGAGCGGGCACGTCCACGCTGGTGCGGCTGCTGGACCCCGGGTACTCGGGGAGGGTCGTCGAGTGGCGGTACGGCATGCCGGTCGACGCCGCCCGCGTTCCGGTCCTGGTGGCACGTTCCACCGCCGCCGGGCTGGCGGCCGCCGCCGTCTGGGTCACGCGCTGGCGGCCGGATCTGCGCCGCCCTGCGCTGATGGTGGTGGCCGACGTGCCGTTCCGCGTCCCGCCCTTGGTGCGTTACCGGCAGCGTGCCCTGGCCTCCCGGGTGACCGCCGTGATCGATGTGCCGTACCTGTATCCGCTGCGTCATCTGGACGATCCCGCCCAGGCGCTGCGGCAGCGCAAGGTCGCCGCCGCCGTCGAGCGGGTGCGTCGTCAACTCGATCAGCTTTCGGCATCGGTGTCTGGAGGCTAACGATGTTGTCCTTGGCTGTTCGTGTCGACAACGCCCTGGTCGCGCTGGCCGCCCCGCCCGGTTCCGGCGGGGGCGGGACCCAGCTGAACAACCCCGCGCCCGAGGCTCCCGCCGGGCTGGAGGAAGTGGCGGAGCAGTGGATCTCCTGGGCCAAGTGGGGGTGCCTGGTCGCCGGCGCGCTCGGCCTGCTGATCTGCGCGGGCATGATGGCGGTGGGCCGCCGCAACCGCTCGTACCTGGCCGCCGAGGGTGCGGCCGGGATCCCATGGACGGTGGCGGGGCTGTCGCTGGCGGCCCTGGCCGTGCCGATCGCCGCCCAGATCATGAACGCCACCAGCTGAGCCGGGTGGTGCGATGACCTCGACTCAGCAGATCCGCGAGGCCGCCCGGCGACGCCGGCGGCGCGCCCGGCTGCTGGTGGGCGTCGTCGCGGCGCTGGCGGCTGTGCTCGTGGTGTCGTCGTTGATGAGCGGTTCGGGCGGTGACGGCGATGCGCACGGCGGGCCGGCTCCCTCCTCGGACGGGCGGAGCGGCTCCATCTCGCCGCAGGGCGCGGTGACGCTGCCGGGTGCGGCCGAGCTCCTCGACGAGCGCTTCCCGGTGCGGTTCCCGCACACCCCGCAGGGGGCCGCGGCGGCGATGGCGGCGATGCTCAACGCCAGCTGGACGCTGGACGCCGACCACAACCTGCGGGCCGCCGACATCTACGCCCAGCCGCAGATCCGCGAACGGGCGCGGGAGGCGGCCGTCCCGTCGGCCAGGGGCATGCGCGAACACATCGGCCTGCCTCCCGACGGGCCGCTGCCCAACGAGGCGTACGTGCGGGTCACCCCGATCGGCGTCCGCTGGAAGGTGATCACGCCCGACCAGATCCGTGTCGCGATGATGGTCAACGTCACCGCCGCCGCCAGCGCGCAGGCCACGCCGCAGTCGCAGGTGGTGGCGCTGGGATCGGACTGGGTGTGGGACCCCTCCGTGCGCGGCGGCGACTGGGTGTGGACCCTGGACGACGTCAGCGAGTTCGTCCCGCAGATCGCCGACCCGGGCACCCAGAGGTTCACCAGCCTGGGCTGGCTGCCGGTCGCCTCCTGACGCCGCCTGATCTGCGTCACCCCGCGGCCGGCATGCCGGATCGTCCCCCGGCGCCGACGAACGCGAGTTCCACCTTCGTCCCTGACTCTGTTGTGAGACCGACCATGACGCGCAGGAGCAGGCCGCTGCGGACACGGCCGGCGCGTACCTGGCGCGCGCTGCTGCTCACCGTGGCCGTCCTCGCCGCGGTGCCGGCGACGGCCCCGCCCGCCGCCGCCGCACCGCCGGCCCCGGACGGCCAGGCCACCGCCACGCCGACTGCGACGGCTCCCGTTTCGACGCCTTCGGCCACGTCCTCACCGGATCCGCGGCAGTCGGACCGGTCGGACGTCGGGCTGAAGGAGTGCCTGAAGAACCTGGCTCCGTGGACCAAGCCGGAGCAGAAGGTCGACAAGCTCGTCGAGTGCCTGCAGAAGGGCGCCCAGCAGGTGCCCGCACCGCCCTCACCCGGCGACGTGGCGAGCTCGGCGGGGGAGGCGCTGCTCAAACCCTTCGCGGAGGGCATCGCCAAGACCACCAACGAGCTGGTCCTGATCACGGTGACGGGCTGGTTGCAGCTGCCGTCGATCCGCATCACCGACTCGGGCGTCTTCGTCCAGCCCGACAGGTACCGCACCGGCACCAAGCTGCCCCAGGGCGGCTGCCTGCAACCGATCCCCAACGCCACGCTCGGCCCGGCGCCGGACGCGACCGGCGTCAGCCGGCCCAGCGGCACCGGGTCGGCGGCCGACACGGGCTCGGACTCCGCGCAGGGGACCGGGTGCGGGCCGAGCAGGGCGGTCAGCCAGTTCTCCAGCGCCAAACTCCAGGGCGTCATGGTCGGCGTCGGCACGATCGTCGCGACCCTGTTGCTGATCTTCGCCGCGATGCGCACGGCGTTCACCCGCAAAGGCCACCACGTGATGGAGGCGCTGCAGGGCCTGCTGGTCATGGCGGTGATGACCGCCATCGGTCTGACGCTGCTCGACGGCCTGCTGATCGCATCGGACGCGCTGACCGAGCAGATCCTCGACAGCTCGCTCAGCCGGGACCTCGGCGAGCGGGTGTCGGCGATGCTCGGGCTGTCCGTGGCGGCCTTCGGTCCGGTGCCGGTGATCCTGTTCGGGGTCGTGGTGTTCGCCATCGCGGTGGTGCAGCTGGTCATGCTGTTCATCCGGCAGGCCGCGATCCCGGTGCTGGCGATGCTGATGCCGGTGGCCGCGGCCGGGCAGGTCGGCGGGCACATCTCCCGCCAGTGGCTGGTCCGGCTGTGGACGTCGCTGCTGGCGATCGTGGCCTACAAGCCCCTGGCCGCGCTGATCTTCGCGGTGGGGTTCCTGGAGACCGGTGAAGGCCGCGGGTTCTGGGACATCGTCCGCGGTCTGACCACCCTGGTCCTGGCGATCCTGGCGCTGCCGACGCTGATGAAGATCTTCACCCCGATCGTGGGGCAGGCGGTCAGCATCGGCGCGCACAACGTGACGCTGGCCTCGATCGTCGGCGGCGCCTCCGAGGGAGGCTCCCTGCTGGGCTCGCTGATCAAAAGCCACGGCGGCGCCTCCGGCGGGGACGCCGACGCCAAGGTCCTTCCCTCCGATCCGCAGTCCTACGAGCGCGTGGGCGCCCTCGCCGGCGCGGGCGGCGTCACGGGCGCGGCGGCCGGGGGAGCCGGGCTCGCCGCGGCGGTCGCGACCGCGGCCGCCCGCCGGGTCGACGAGAAGGTCGCCCAGGGCGCGGACGCCTTCATCGGAGGCGACGGCGCCGCGCGGACCGCGCCGCCCGGCCCGGCCCCGGCCGACGGCGAGCCGGCCGTCGCTCCGCCGGTGCAGGAACCGCGCGTCGGCCGCCCGGCGCCGCACCCGGCCGACGTCGCCGATCCGCCGGCCGGAACCGACGACTTCGCTCGTCCCGATCCGGAGCCGGCCGCCGAGGACCCGCCCGTGACCCGGCCGCGCGAGATCGACGTGCAGCAGGCCGACCGGCGGATGCGAGACGGGGAACCGGAGGACGAGCCGCGGTGACCGGAACCGGCCCCACCCGGAGCTACGGGGACTGGCGGCAGAGCCGGTCGATCGGCCTGGGCGGCATGGACACCCGCCAGACCGTGATGGTGGTCTCCTCCGTCCTCGTCCCGCTGTTCGCCTTCGCGTTCGCCGGCCCGGCGCCCGGCCTGACCGCCGCCGTTCCCGCCGCGGCGGTGCTGCTGCTGGCGGTCACCCGCCGCGGCGGCGTGCTCGTCCTGGACCTGGCCATCGCCCGGCTGCGCTGGCAGCGGGCGCACTGGCGGGCCGAGACCGCCTACCGCGGACACGTGCTCACCGAGCTGCCCAGAGCCTGGGACCTGCCCGGCCTCCTGGCGCCGCTGCGGCTGCTGCAGGTCGACGACCCCGGCCGCGGCCCGGTCGGCGTGGTCTGGAACCAGGCCACCGGCCGCATGTCCGCCACGGTGCTGCTGTCCCCGGCCGGGGCGCTGCTCAACGACCTGTCCACCATCAACACCCAGGTCGCCTCCTGGGGGAACCTGCTGGCCTCCCTGGCCGACGACGAGTCCGTCTGCCACGCCGCCGTCACCATCGAGCTGGTGCCCGAGGCCGGCACCCGCCTGGCCGACCACGTGGCCGCCCGGGTCGCGCCCGACGCGCCCCGGCTGGCCAAGGACGTCCTCGACCAGCTGGTGGCCGCCGCGCCCCGCGGCGCGTCCCAGGTGCGCGCCCGGCTGACCCTGACGGTGGATCCGGCGCGCGGCGGCCGCAGGCCCCGCTCGGCCGCCGACGCGGCCGCCGAGGCGGTCCGCGCCCTGGGCGGGCTGTCGATCAGCGCGGCCGGCGCCGACGTGCTGCGCCGCGCCACCCCCGCCGACCTGGTCCGCATCGTGCGGACCGCGTTCGACCCCGCCGCCGAGGCCGCGCCCGAGAGCGCCTGGAAGCTGGACTGGTCGGACTCCGGCCCCCTCACCGCCGAGGAGCACCTGGACCACTACGAACACGACGGCGCGCACTCGATCTCGTGGGTGCTGCTGGCCGCGCCCCGCCAGCGGGTGGCGCACGACGTGCTGTTCCCCCTGCTCCGGCCGGGCCGGTTCCCCCGCCGCGTGACGATCATGTACCGGACGCTGTCGCGCGAGGAGGCCGGCGCCGTCCTGGAACGCGAGGCCAACGTCGCGGCCGCCCGCGAGATCGCCCGCCGCAAGTCGCGCCGCGACCCCACCGCGCGGGAGGCCGCCGACCGGGCCCGCGCGATCCGCGCCGCCCGCCAGGAGGCCCGCGGCGCCGGACTGGTGCAGTTCACCCTGCACGTCACCACCACCGTGACCGACCCGGCCGACCTTGAGGAGGCCAAGAGCGAGGTCGAACGAGCCGCCGGCGACTCGCGGCTGAAGCTGCGGGTGGCGCGCGGCGGGCAGGCCGCCGCCTTCGCCGCCGGACTGCCGGTCGGCGTCTTCCCACCGGACGCCTGACCGGCCGTCACCCCCGCTGGAACCGACAGCGATGAGACAGGGACGCAGGTTGCGCAGGAACCTCAGACGCCCGGCCCCCGACAGGCTCGGCGGCCGGAGCGGGCAGCGGCATGCCGGCGACGCGCCGGGCCCCGGCGCAGACGGGCCCGACGGCCGGGGGCAGGGCCGCCCGGCCGCGCTGAACCGGCGCGTGATCGCCCCTCGCCGCGGGTGGCCCGGCCCGGCCAACGGACGCGCCGCGCACGTCGAGGCCGGGGCGGTGTACCTGGGCACCACCACCGAAGTCGCCGGGCTGTTCCCGTTCCTGCAGGCCTCCGGCCTGCCCGCCGAGGGCGTGCCGATCGGCCCGGACCTGTTCAGCGGCGAGATGGTCTGCCTGGACCCGGCCGGATGGGTCGGCCGCCTCACCTCCAACCCGGGGGTGTGGGTCCAGGGCCAGCCGGGAGTCGGCAAGTCGGCGATCGCCAAGCGCATGGGACTGGGCCTGGTCGGATACGGCTACCAGCTGCTGATACCGGGCGACGTCAAGGGGGAGTACCGCGACCTGGTGACCGCGCTCGGCGGGCAGGTGGTGCGGATCGGCCGCGGCCTGGACCGCATCAACCCGCTGGACTCCGGCCCGCTGGGCCGCAGGCTCGCGGCGCTGCCCGCCGACGAGCGGGAACGGCTGCTGGCCGAGGTCAACGGCCGCCGCAGCGAACTGGTGCACGCGCTGCTGGCCACCGCGCACGGCCTGGGCCGCCGCCCCCGGGCCGCCGAGTCCACCGCGCTCAACACCGCGATCCGCGCCACCGTGCTGGCCGCGCCCGGCGCCGACCCGACCCTGCCGGACGTGATCGGCACGCTGCGGAACCCGCCGCAGGAGCTGATGGACAAGCTGATGGTGCGCGGCCGGGACGAGTACAT
Source organism: Actinomadura sp. NBRC 104425 (assembly GCF_030269545.1). Classification (GTDB taxonomy): domain Bacteria; phylum Actinomycetota; class Actinomycetes; order Streptosporangiales; family Streptosporangiaceae; genus Spirillospora; species Spirillospora keratinilytica. The sequence goes on from NZ_BSTN01000038.1 coordinate 26,026, forward strand.
CGCCCTCACCCGGGAACTGGTGGCGGCGCTGGAGAACCTGTGCGACGGGCCGCTGGCGGGCCTGTTCGACGCGCCCACCACCACGCCGCTGGACCTGGACGCCCCGGCCGTCAGCGTGGACCTGTCGGCGATCCTGACCGCGGGCGACAACGTGGTCGCCGCCGGGCTGCTGGCGTGCTGGGCCTACTCCTACTCGGCCGTCGACACCTCCCGCGCGTTCGGGTTCGCCGGCCGTCCCATCGTGCTGGTCCTGGACGAGCTGTGGCGGGCGCTGCGGGCAGGGCCGGGGATGGTGGAGGCGATGGACGGCATCACCCGGCTCAACAGGTCCAAGGGCGAGGTCTCCATGATGGTCACCCATTCGCTGGGCGACCTGCAGGCGCTGCCGTCCGAGGAGGACCGGGCCAAGGCGCTGGGGTTGATGGAGCGGTGCGACACCGCCGTCCTGGCCGCCATGCCCGCCTCCGAACTGGCGCGCTTCGCCGAGCAGAAACCGCTCACCGACCGCGAGCGCACGCTCGTGGCGTCCTGGGCGGCGCCGACCGCCACCGGCGTGGACGGCACCGGCCAGATCCATCCCGGCCGCGGCAAGTTCCTCATCAAGCTCGGCCACCGGGTCGGCATCCCCGTCCGGCTGCAGCTCACCGCAGCCGAGGCCCGGCTGTACGACACCGACCAGGCCATCCGCCGCCGGCTCGCCGAGGAGGCCGGGGGAGGGGCCCGATGACCGGGGACCGGCCGTCACCGCGCGGCGGCGACCTCGCCCCGTGGCTCATCCTGGGGGTGATGGCGGCCGGGCTGACGCTGCTGGCCGTCGTGTGGACGGGCGGCACCCTGGGAGCCGCTGTGACCGGCGGCGGCTGGCACCCGCCGTCCTTCTCCCTGGCCACCCTGGCGGCCTTCCTGCGCGGCGGCCCCGCCGCGCTGTGGCCGAACGCTCCCACCGCCGGGCCGATCGCCGGCATGCTCGCCGCCACCGCCGCCCTGGCCGCCCCGCTCGTCCCGGCCGCGCGGTGGCTGGGGCGCCGCCGGTCCCGCGGCGGGCTGGCCGCCGTCGCGCAGCTGGCCGACCTGACCCGGCCCGGCATGGCCGACCGCGCCCGGCTGCTGCGGCCCTCCCTCGCCGGGGCCGACGAGATCGACGCCCGCGAGGTGGGGATCCGCCTGGGCGACATGGAGCCGCGCGGCCCTGCCCTGTACGCGTCCTGGGAGGACACCCTGCTGGCGCTGATGGGCCCGCGTTCGGGCAAGACCAGCGCCGTCGCCGTCCCCACCATCCTGCGCGCCCCCGGACCGGTCGTGGTCACCTCGGTCCGCGAGGACGTCTACACCCTCACCGCCACCGCGCAGGCCCGGCGCACCGACCCCGAGGACGGCCGGCCCGCGCAGCTGTGGGCACTGGACCCGCAGCACATCGCGTTCCTGCCCCGCGACTGGTGGTTCGACATCCTGGCCGAGGCCCGCACCTTCGAGGGCGCCTGGCGGCTGGGCGGGCACTTCATCTCCCTGCTCGGCGACAGCGACCGCCTCAACTCCGACTTCTGGCTGTCGGCCGCCCGCGCCCTGCTGACCGGCATGTTCCTGTCCGCGTCCCGCGCAGGCCGCCCCATCTCCCAGGTGCTGCGCTGGCTGGGCAATCCCGCCGACACCGAACCCCTGGACGCCCTGCGGGGCCACCCGGTCGGCGCCGACCTGCGCAGCCGCATGGACGCCGCCGTCGAGACCCGCGACGGCATCTACCAGACCGCCCGCGAAGCGGTCTCCTGCCTGCTCGACCCCGACATCCTCGCCTGGGTCACCCCGCCGGCCCCCACCGACACCGCCAAGGTGCGCCGGTTCGACCCCGACGCGTTCGTCGCCGGCCGCGACACCCTGTACCTGCTGTCGAAGAAGGGCACCGCCTCGGCCGCCGGGATCGTCGCCGCCCTCACCGACGCCGTCCTGCGCGCCGCCGAACGCCGCGCCGACCGCTCGGCCGGACGGCTCGACCCGCCCCTGACGGTCATCCTCGACGAGGCCGCCAACGTCTGCCGCATTGCCGACCTGCCCGACATGTACTCCTACATGGGCGGCAAGGGCGTCATCCTGATCACCATCATCCAGAACTACCCGCAGGGGCAGGCCGCCTGGGGCAGGACGGGCATGGCGGCGCTGTGGAACGCCTCCACCGTCAAACTCATCGGCGCCGGCGTCGACGACCCCCGCCTGGCCGAGGACGTCTCCAAGCTCATCGGCGAACACGACGTCCCCGTCCGCAGCGTCTCCTACGGCGGCCAGCAGGGCCGCTCCACCAGCACCACCCCGCAGCTGCGCCGCATCGTCCCGCCCGACAAGGTCCGCTCCCTGCGCCGCGGCCACGCGTTCCTGTTCGCCACCGGCCACCCCGTGACCCTGCTCAAACTCCGGCCCTGGTTCGGCGAACCAGGCGCCGACCGGCTGCGAGCCGACCTCACCCGCCAGCGCGACCTGCTCAAGGCCCGCGCCGAACGCGCCACGTCCACCGCCGACTCACACCGACAGACATGACGAACAGCAACGACCGCCGGTACGCCGAGGACATCGCGGACCTCAAGGCCCAGGTCAAAGGGCTCGCCACGAAGGTGCGGGAGCTGCAGGAGCAACTGGAGCAGCTGATCGCCAGCGGCCCGGCCGTGCCTCTCAGGCCCCCAGAGGCGACGGCGGCCCCGCCTCCTGCCGAAGCCGGCTCCGCAGAACCGCACATCCTGTCGCTGGACGGCGAGGCCTTCACGCGGGCGCTGGAGAAGCTGGCGACCTGGGTGGACGACTACTTCATCCCGGCCTTCGTGGCGGGCCGTCCGATCAAACCGACCAGCCCATGGTGCCCCGAGTGGTGGCGCCACCCCGAGGCACTCACCCGTCTGGAGGCGCTGCATCGCGCCTTCGAGGAACTGGTCACCTCACCCAAGGCCACGCAGAGCGGGCACGCCAGGTGGATCACCGACTACGTCGACCCCACGCTGGAGCAGCTGCGCTCACCCACCGGCCCCTTCATCCGCTGCACCACCGACCCCGACTACCCGAAGCACAACGCCCCGCAGGCCTTCCCTCTCGCCCGCGTCGATCAGCTCCCCACCAACACCGACTGAGCCTCCGGCTCCCTCGCCATGGCTCGCGCTGAGGGCAGGCACCCGCGAATCCAACCAAATGAGAACCCACCCCCGCCGTCATAGACTCGCAGGTCAACAAGTATCAGCCCCGCACACGCGGGGATGGTCCTCGTGCCGACCGTGCCCGTCGACACGGCGTGGCATCAGCCCCGCACACGCGGGGATGGTCCCGGAGCCGTCCATCGGGAGCGCTCCCGACGCTGTCGTCGGCCCTGCGCACGCGGGGGTGGTTCGGGTCTTGCTGTTCACGTCAGCGCTACGGCCAAGGGACCGGACGGCCGACCTACAGACGGAGCGCTCAGCGGCCGCGTCAGCCACGCGTGGGCGCAGCGGCTACCAGTCGTCAGCATGCGCAAGGAAGGTTCCACAACGGCCTCGCCAATGTGGGCCAACGCAGCGCAACAGCCAACCCCCCGCCTGCTTGTTGGGCCACCCCTGGTCCGTTTGCGAATCCAACTAAATGAAAACTGGGTTTCTCCGCTATAGAATCGCAGGTCAGCAAGTGTCGGCCCCGCGCACGCGGGGATGTTCCGCGTCCGGGCGGACCGCCACGGCAGGGACAGCCGTCGGCCCCGCGCACGCGGGGATGTTCCGTGGCCTCACGGGTCCGCCCGGCCAGCATCAGCGTCGGCCCCGCGCACGCGGGGATGTTCCGATTCTGCGGACCACGCCCGGCCCGCTGGAGGTGTCGGCCCCGCGCACGCGGGGATGTTCCCTCGGTGAACGTCATCCGCGGGTGGTCGACCCAGTCGGCCCCGCGCACGCGGGGATGTTCCTGGCGGTCGACCCCGGGTTGCGTCCACGGAGGTGGTGTACGAGTTGATGCAGGTCAGAGGGCGTGGCGTCGTGAAATGAGACGGCCATCGCGTGATCCTTCGAGAAGCCGAAAACCAAGATCGAAGGAGAGGACGCGATGGCCGATGACACCAGTGTGGACCCTGCGGGCTGGTTTGCCGAGCAGATCGGGGCGTGTGAGCCGGATCTGCTGCGATCGATGGTCAAGACGATGGCCGAGGCGCTGATGAGCGCGGAGGCCGACGCGATGTGCGGCGCCGGCTACGGCGAGCGCAGCAGCGAGCGGGTCAACCGCCGCAACGGCTACCGGCAGCGGGACTGGGACACCCGCGCCGGCACCGTGGAGCTGGCGATCCCGAAGCTGCGCAGCGGGTCGTACTTCCCCGGGTGGTTGTTGGAGCGCCGCCGCCGGGCCGAGCAGGCCCTGGTGAGCGTGATGGCCACCTCGTATCTGCTGGGGGTGTCCACGCGGCGGGTGGACAGACTGGTCGAGCAGATGGGCATCCAGGGCATTTCGAAAAGCCAGGTGTCGGAGATGTCGAAGGTGCTGGACGAACAGGTGGCCGCGTTCCGCAACCGGCCGTTGGAGGCCGGGCCGTATGCGTTCGTGTGGCTGGACGCCCTCACCCAGAAGGTGCGTGAGGGCGGCCGCACCGTGAACGTGCACGTGCTGGTGACCACCGGCGTCAACGCCGACGGGCACCGCGAGATCCTCGGGGTCGAGGTGGCCTCGGCCGAGGACGGCGCCGGATGGCTCGCCTTTCTGCGCGGGCTGGTCGCCCGCGGCCTGTCCGGCGTCCAGCTGGTCGTCTCCGACGCCCACGCCGGGCTGGTCGAGGCGGTCGCATCGACGCTGCCGGGGGCGTCCTGGCAGCGGTGCCGCACCCACTACCTGCGCAACCTGCTCACCAGAGTCCCCAAGTCGGCCCAGCCGTGGGTGGCGACGCTGGTGCGCACCATCTTCGACCAGCCCGCCGCCGAAGAGGTCCACGCCCAGCACGCCCGGGTCGTCGCCTCGCTGGCACCGTCGACGCCATCGGTCGGCCCCGCGCACGCGGGGATGTTCCCTCCGTCGAGCTGCCGGTCAGAGCCTTGTCCAGGTCGGCCCCGCGCACGCGGGGATGTTCCGCGACCCGGCGCTGGGAGTCGTTCGAGGTTCTTGTCGGCCCCGCGCACGCGGGGATGTTCCATACGATGGCCCGCTGTCGATTCAGCCTCCGCCGTCGGCCCCGCGCACGCGGGGATGTTCCACTCCATGTAGAACCGTCCGGGAACGTTAGCTTGGTCGGCCCCGCGCACGCGGGGATGTTCCGGACACCGCCGCGCGGGAATTGGTCACGCGATAGTCGGCCCCGCGCACGCGGGGATGTTCCTGGGCACGGGTCGGCATCCGTGATGCGCGCCCAGTCGGCCCCGCGCACGCGGGGATGTCCCTGGCCTTGCGGTATCCGGGGGCCAGGTTCGCGGCCGGCCCCGCGCATGCTCTTTCTCCGCTCGCCCTGCTCGCCCGCGACCTCGCCGCATTACCAGTCGCCCCGCATGCGGCCGCCCCCACCCTCCACACGGAGGGCGGGGGCGGCTTCGTCATGCCCGCTCAACTACACTGCGGGCTGGCCGGATCCGTCGCACTTCTTGCGGTCGCCGGGCGGCTGGTGGTCGGGGGTCGGGTCGCCCTTCTTGGCCGAGGTGCGCGACCCGCACACCGGGCATTTCGCCATCAGATCTCCTTCCGCTGCTGGAACTCTCCTTCCTGGGTGGGCTTCGCACCGGCGGGCAGCGTGTGCAGGAACAGGCCGTAGTTCGTGTGGCCCGAGTGGAATTGGACCTCCAGCCCGTACGGACGCGGCCCGTCCTCTCCCGCCGCTGCTTTGCCGGTGACGCTCTTGATCTCCGGGCTGCCAGCGTTATTGATCAACGCGGCCAGGTGCTGCTCGACCTGCCGCATCGGGAGCCGACCCGAGGTCGGCAGGTCCGGCACCGTGACCGGCTCGGGCGGCGTCCCGGTGACGGGCTCCTCGGGCACACTGTGGTCGTCGCCGGCGCCGCTGGCGCGGACCCACTGCACGTACACCTGCGCACCGGTAGCGAACCGGATCGTCGTGCCGCACGGCTTGTGATCGATGCCTGCCTCGGCGAACGGCGCGACCTCGGCGACCGCGGGGGACGCCGCCAGCACGTCACGCACCCACGGCTCCCATCGGGCCAGCCTCATATCGTCTCCCTCCGTCATGCCATGTCAGCGGGGCCACGCTACCGGCGGCGGGGGCGGGGCGGGCCACCGCGCCATGGAGACCCGCCCCGCCCGTCTGGTGCCGCGCCCCGGGAGGTACCCCTACGCACACGGGGGCGCGGCGGTCTGGAACCGCGGCCCGGGGCGTGGATGTGCCGCCGGCCGCCCGGGACCGCGGGGTCTACGACGTCAGCAGCCGCCGGGTGACCTCGGCGACCCCGTCGGGGGACGTGCATGTGCCGGCACTCATCGCCGATCCGCACGGCCAGCCACCAGCCGTCACCGACGGTCTACGGCGATCGCCGGCCGTCCGCCGGTGTCGTCGTCGAAGGCGTTCCAGACGTCGGGGTAGCACCGGCGGATGAGGACCGACCGGCCGCCGATCCGCACGCAGATGCGCCGACCGACGTCCTCGGACAGGTCGCCGGTCACCATTCGTCGTCGTCGAGCTGGACGAACACGCCGACAAGGCGCCGCCACAAGGGCGAGCGGGGTGCTTCGTGTCGCCCGTGCACCGCACGCCGCACACGCACCGGCACGGGCCTGGGCCCGGGGGCCTGCCGGGGCTGGGAGACGGGCCGCACCCCCGCGGCGGCCAAGCACCGCTCCAGCCCGGCGGGCGTGACCGCGGCGACCACCTGGTCCCCGGCCGGGTGACCGGTCGGCCGCAGCACCATCGCCATCCACGCCGCGTTGCGGTCGTCCCACCACACCGGCACCCGGTACCGCCGCTGCAAGCGGGCGGTAATGGCGGCGGTGTCCCAGCGCACCGGCCCCGCGTGCACCGATGGCGCGGTCACCGCGCCGCCTCTTCGGCGCGGCGCTCGGCGCGTCGGGCGAGGCGGCCGAGGATGTACAAGACCGCGTCCCGCTCGTGCCCGCCACCGGTCTCGGAGATCGGCTCACCGTCCCCGGTGAAGAACCACAGGCGGCCGCCGTCCTCCTCGCGCGGCCGACAGGTGATCGTCAACCAGACACCGGCCGCGTCCGCGACGCGCAGCGTGTGGGCGGCGACCGTCAGACCGTGCAAGGCCAGCTTCCGGCCGAGCGCGGCCAATGGGTCATACTCGTACATCAGTCGGACCCCTTTCGTCCGGCGAGGCCCCGGGAGTCCCCGCTGCCCACCAGCGGCCCGGGGTCGTCTTCTTGTGTGTGGGGGCACGGCCCGGCCCGGGCCCATCGGGCCGGGCCGTGCGGGAGCGGGCAGCGCATCACATGGCGAGACACCCCGCTCCAGGCCGCGCTGGTGCGGGGGGCGCGGCAGGTCCGGGCCACCACCCGGACACTCAGGTCGCACGACCCCCGCCGTGGTGCTGCCTAGGACCATCCAGAGGACGGGCGGCCGTGCGACGTCATCGGAGCCCACGGCCGGCACATGGGGCGGTGGTGTGCCAGCCGCGAGGTGTCCCCCCTCCGGGACCGCGGCCCGCACCCGCATGCCGCGAGAGCAGGCCCAGGCCGCGGCGTTCATGCGCCGACCTCGCGCAGCACGTACTGGATGCGGTCGGCGGCGGCGGACACCTCGGCGACCGGACCGATGCCCTGCCCCCACGCCCAGCGGAACGCGGCACCGTCGCTGACGACGTCGTCGTTCATGCGCGGGTGCGCGGGGTGCTGTACGTGCAGCACGGGGCCGCTGCGGGTGCGGCGGAGGTCGGCCGTCCAGCCGCGGCTGGTCAGCTCGTCCCGCAGCACCTCAAGGGAGGCCGTGGCGTCCATGCCCACGTACGGTAGGGACGCGATGACCCACGGGGTTCACGAGTGTGAACCGTGTTGTTGATTAGTGGGGGATGCCCATCCGCGCCGCCATCCCGCGCAGCTCCCGCCCCTGCGCGGCGACGCGCGCTTGCTCCAGCATCACCGCGATCGTCTCGGCCACCTTCGGGTCGTTGCGGAACCGCTGCGGCGCCGTCTCCTCGCTGCGCCGCAACCACCGGATAGCGTCGTTGCGCCACTTGGGGTCGCGCGCTAGGCCGCGGCCCACATCTGCCAGGAAACACGTCTTGCGGCCGGGGTGTATATCGAGCTTGGCCTCGGTGACGCCCTTCGCCAGCTCGGCCACCTCGCCACCGCCTTTCCCGAGTTCGACGCCGACGGTGACGCGCCAGATTGCCACGTTGGTTTTGCTGAATGCCTGCCAGTTGTTTTTGAGGTCGTCGGGGACGCGGCGGGCCAGGTCGGCGGCCTCGTTGAGCCAGTGCTCGGCGGCATCTCGGTTGCGGCTGGCGGCCGCTGCCAGCGCGGCGTTCAGGGTGAGCATGCCCAGCACGGGCACGTCACGGTCGTCGCGTATGTGCGGCTGGAGACGGTCGGCGGCGCGTTCTGCGAGGGTCTGGACGCGGTGCCAGTTCGCCGCGTTGGGGCGAATCACGGAGAACGCCGCCTTGCCGCGTGCGATGGGGTCGTCGAGCAGGACGGCGGCCTCGTCGGCGCGCGTCGCGGCGAACTGGCCGAGATCGGGGTGGCGGAGCGACCTGGCCATGCCGGCGGCGCACATGTACGCCTCGACAAGGGTCTCCAGGGCGAGGCGCTGCGCAGCTTCGTCGGCAGGCTGGGCGACATGCCAGTGCAGCTCGTCGATGAGGTCGGGCAGGTCTTGACCCACCGTGATGTAGTCGTAGGCGCGGCGGTGCTTCTCGACATGCCCCGTCATCAGGGCGACCAGCTCGGGCAGCGGCCGAGCGCGCTCGACGACCGGGTCGGCGTGGAAGGAGTTCGACTCCAGGGCGACACGCAGCGGCGAGACGTAGGCGTGCGGCTCGGACTGGACAGGGTCGGGGCCGAGGTGCGGGCCGCCGGTCAGATCGGTCTCCGAGACGCGCAGTGCATTGGCGAGGGCGGCGATGTGGGAGCGGCGGTCCAGTGCACGCTGGCCACGCTCGGCCATGGACAGGAAACCCTTCGACAGTCCGGCCAGGCCAGCCAGCTCGTCCAGGCTCATGCCCCGCCAGCGGCGAAGCGCTCGGAGTCGGGCCCCGATGGTAGTCTCGTCATGCATCGGCCTCGCACCTTCCTGATGTCTCGACAACCTCAGGGTACGGCGCGGGGCCGAATCGCGTAACGCGGTCGGCCGTCGGCCGAGCGGCCGCCCCAGCAGCGTGCGATGTCCGGCCATATCGGCGGCTTCGAGCTACTCGGCGATGCCCAGGACGTACGGCAGCGTGGCGAGCGCTGGTCACGCGTCCCACGGCAGATCATCGCGGCCGCCATGCAGTGGACGATGACGAGCAGGATGGCGCGGTGTAGGAAGTCGCGCCAGATCTCCCGGTCCGTGCGCTCGGGCCGCTGGGCGAGGCGCGCGCGCATGATCTCGGTGAACCGGGCGCGGTCGCCGCCGGCCTCACGCCAGACGGCCCGGCGGGTCAGGTGGCGGTCGTGGGCGCGCTGCACCGCTGCCGCTACGCGGTCGCGCTGGGCGGCCCATGCCGGGTCGGGGCCAGGACACATCGAGGGCACACCGCCCTCCCATCGCCAAACATTGCTCATCATTGTCAAACGCTGTTTTGGCAGGTGAGGAGCGATGTGGCGGTATCTTGACAGGTCGGAGAAGCGCAGCGAGGAGTACTACGACTTCCCTAGCAGGTCGGCCCCGCGCACGCGGGGATGTTCCGCCGGTGGATATGCCGCTCGTGCGGATCGCCGCCGTCGGCCCCGCGCACGCGGGGGTGGTTCGGGTCTTGCTGTTCACGTCAGCGCTACGGCCAAGGGACCGGACGGCCGACCTGCAGACGGTGCGCTCAGCGGCCGCGTCAACCACGCGTGGGCGCAGCGGCTACCAGTCGTCAGCATGCGGAAGGAAGGTGCCACAACGGTCGCCAATGTGGGCCAACGCAGCGCAACAGCCAACCCCCCGCCTGCCTGTTGGGCCACCCCTGGTCCGTTTGCGAATCCAACTAAATGAAAACTGGGTTTCTCCGCTATAGAATCGCAGGTCAGCAAGTGTCGGCCCCGCGCACGCGGGGATGTTCCCCCGCAACGACCAGGGACTTTCCATCGAGGCACGTCGGCCCCGCGCACGCGGGGATGTTCCCCGGCTGTGCGACGACCCCGACACGGCCGTCCAGTCGGCCCCGCGCACGCGGGGATGTTCCCGTCGATGCCGTAGACCTCGTGCAGGTCAGCCTGTCGGCCCCGCGCACGCGGGGATGTTCCGCTGTACCACCCGACGCACGACGCGCTGGAGGCGTCGGCCCCGCGCACGCGGGGATGTTCCCCGCGACGACGAGTGGATCGACACCCACCGCTTGTCGGCCCCGCGCACGCGGGGATGTTCCAGCACGGGCTGATCCTCGGCGCCGTCCGACTCGGTCGGCCCCGCGCACGCGGGGATGTTCCGGAGCAAGGGCCGTGACCATCGAGGTTATCGAGGTCGGCCCCGCGCACGCGGGGATGTTCCCCCCAAGATCCGCGCCCAGCAGGCCCCGCCCGCGCCGGCCCCGCGCACGCGGGGATGTTCCGTGGAACACGGTCGGGACCTGGACGCTGGAGGTGTCGGCCCCGCGCACGCGGGGATGTTCCCACCCAGTCATAGGTACTGACGGTGCCATCGTGGTCGGCCCCGCGCACGCGGGGATGTTCCGCCGGCGAAGAGATCCGCTACCTCGACCGTGACGTCGGCCCCGCGCACGCGGGGATGTTCCCCGGCCGATGGGTTTGGTGCGCCCGCACGCGCGGTCGGCCCCGCGCACGCGGGGATGTTCCCTCGTCCTGGCCGCGGCCGCGGCGCATGTCGGAGTCGGCCCCGCGCACGCGGGGATGTTCCAGCGCTGGCCCTTGTCCATACTCCGGTATGGGCGTCGGCCCCGCGCACGCAGGGATGTTCCCACGGCTTTGGCCAGACCACTGATCCGGGGATCGTCGGCCCCGCGCACGCGGGGATGTTCCGCATGCACACCCAAGACTGTCGCTGGACGATGTGTCGGCCTCGCGCACGCGGGGATGTTCCATGCGCGTCCACGCTGGCGTAGCCGTACACGGCGTCGGCCCCGCGCACGCGGGGGTGGTTCGGGTCCTGCTGTTCGCGTCAGCGCTACTGCTAAGGGGCCGGACGACCGACCTGCAGGCAGTGCAGTCAGCGGCCGCGTCGGCTGGGGCCTCGGCTCAGGGAACGCGCTGCGCTGCGCCGGTGTCCTTGAGCCGATGGCGGTGTCGGGGGTGGTGGTGTCGGACGCTGCTGTTGCGCACTTGTCAGGTACTGCCGCACGCGCCAGGCCAGCACGGTGGCCGCTGACTGCGGAATACCACCTACTTGCGCCTGCTTTTGGCCCTCTTCTCCTTGTCCTGATGGCTGTTTGCTCTGCTGGCCTTCTTGATGTCCCCGCGCTGCTCGAGTGACCTGGGACAGGACATGCTCCGCTGTGTACCCGGCCGCCTCAGCGTCCTGGAGCACACCGATCAGCACCGTCCACGCAGGGTCGTTGAGTACCGCATCCGCGTCTCGGCCCGCCACAGCGCGGACGGCCTGGGCGTAGCGGACCGCGGCGTGAATTAGACGCTCAGGTCTGGCAGCCGGGTCGTCGCTCCGCTCGTCTCGCTGCACAGCCGACTCGTTGGGTTTGCCATGTCGCTCAGGTGCGTTTTCTGGCGGCTGGGCAGCAGCGCTGTGTTGGTCGCCGGCAGTTGGCTGCCCCTCCTCCGCGCGCGGCCGGACGATCTGCTGATTTGCCGCCGTTTCGGTGGTCGAAGCTGAAGAGGCGGTGCGCGTCAGCCAGCGTTGCACCCGCCATGTCAACACTGCCGCTACCGAGTCGGCGTCGCTCAGCGAGCGTTCCGCTGTGACTTCGGCGAGGACGGTGGCGGCTGAGTGTCCGGCTTGTTCGGCCTGCCGGAGGACCGCTGCCAGCGCGGGCCAGGCCGGATCGTTCAGCACTTCTTCGGCGCGGTCGCCGAGCGCCGCGCGTACCGCGTCGCGCAATTGCGGTCGTTGCGCGGCCTCGGAGTCATAGGGCGCCGAGGGGGAGTCGTTGACGGTTTTCAGCCCGAGCGCGGCTCGCAGATGGGCGTTGGCGAGTTGGGCAGCCTCGGCCTGGAGGTTCCATCCCCGCGCCCGGTACCAGTGATAGGCGGCCACGGTCGCGGCGATGGCGGAGGCGATGAACAAGAACACCGCAGCGGCGTCGCGGCCACTGGCCAGAGCCCGTCCCGCGGCGGTGAGTCCTTGGGCCGCGATGCGGAGGTCGGCTGCGGCCTGGCGGGCGTGCCGTTCGATTTTCGGTGCCTGGCCGGCGCGTTCGAAGGCGCGCGCCGCCGCCTGCAGTTGCGGGCGGACGGTGACCGGAGCGCGTTCGGCGGCAGCCGACAGCACGTCGGTCATCGCGGCCAATATTGCGGCCCCGTCGGCGTCGTCGGCACCGGGCAGCACGCGCGCCGCCTGGTGGACCGCGGCGGCGGCCCGTTCCCACGCCTGCGCACCTTGTTCCGGTGAGGCCGCCGTCCCAGCGTGTCCGGACGGTTCTCGTGCGGCGACGGCCTCGGCGTGCTCACGTATCCGGGCCCGGACGCGCGGCAGTGACAGATCGGGAGCCAGTTTGGCCCCCGAGTACCAGATCGGCTCGCCTTTGGCGTTGCGGTCGCCGGGCATCGCCACGGCGTACCCGAAGACGTCCCCGGTCGAGTTGAGGTTCTGCCGGACGCGCAGGCCCTTGGCCTCCAGGAGGGCGAAAAACTCGCGTTCGCTGCGGGCCGCGATCGCCGCGTCCCGCACATGGCGTTGCAGTGCCTCACGTACTGGGATGTCCATACCGAGTCGTCTGGCCTTGCCGAGTTCCTTGCGGGATGGGGTACGCCGCGCGGTGCGGTCGGCCGGTGCGGTGGGACGCAGTCCGTACTCGCGTTCGATCCGCAATATCTCCGCCCGCGCGCGCAGCGCGTCGTTGTGGTGGTCGAGCGGCGCTCCGTCCACGCGGGCCAGGGTCGCCACGATGTGGATGTGGTCTTCGGCGTGCCGTACGGCGATCCACCGGCACGCTCCGATGTCGCCGGGTGGGGCGATTCCTGCGGCGGCGACGATCCGGCGGGCGATGTCGGCCCATTGCCCATCGGACAGCAGCCGGTCGGTCGGTGCCGCCCGCACCGGGTAATGCCACACCGGATCGTTCACCCGGCGGCCCAGTTCGTGCTCCAGCACGCGCACGGGCTGTTCCAGGAGGACGGCCAGCCGCCGCAGGCCCGTCTCACCGACACGGGCGGGGTCGTCCTCACGGCCGCTCCAAGAGGCGACCAGGTGCGGATCGCGGTGCTCTTCGTGGGCGCCAGGCCCGTACAGGTACCGCAGTAGTCCGTCGGCCTTGTCGCCTCGGATCACCTTCCCGATCACCGGCCCTCCTGCCGCCGCAAAAGCTCGGCGACGGTCTCGTCCAGGCGCCGCACCGTCTGCTCGAGCGTTGCCGCCAAGTTCTCCGTCGCGCTGGAGGGGGAGGACGAGGTCGCTGCGATCCGATCCAGGGTGGCGCCGATCTGCTGCAGCTGCTCGCGGGTGACGAGGAGGACTCGCAGCCGCTCTCGCTCGTCGGCGGGCAGCGGCGCGAGTTCGCCGCGGGCCACCGCCACCGCTTTTTCGGCGACGTAGGCGGCCGGCGCCACACCCGCGCGGCTCGCCGCCGCGGTGACCGCGGCCATCTCCTGGTCGCTGAAACGCACCGGTCCGACACGGTGCGGCCGCTTCACGGCGTCGTGCCGTCGACGCCTTGAAACTGCCGACGTCACGTCCGGAAAATCACCTCCCGGCACCGGCGGCATGCGCGGCGCAGATCATGGCCTCGCACCGAAAGCGACCTCGACGGGAAGACAAGTCTGACTTCTCATATCTCTTGCTCCATCAAGATCAACCTATGTGCGATCGTGAAATAGATCGTGGTTGGCTGATGGACCCCGCCGTCGGCGAGCCATGGAGCATGCAGATGTGCCGCAGTAGGCGGGTCTCTCTTGCGGCCCATCCACCAAGCACGGCATGTCGCAGTTCCGAGGCGAGAACAAGCCGACTTCCTTCACAAGCAAGATCATTCTAGGGTCACCGTCTATGACCGGTGATTTGGAAGCAATCGAGGCAGCCGCGTTGGCCGTGCTCGACGTCGAGGGCAAGATCAAGGCCGTTCGCGCCCTCACCGCACTCCATCAGCGCCGGCAGGAGTTGCTGAGCGAACTACAGGAGGTCGAACGCCAGTACGGCGCCGAGCACGCCGCTGCGTTGCGCGTGGGATGGACGTCCGAGCAGCTGGGCAAGCTCGGATTCCCCGAACCGACCCGGCGTCCACGAGGCCGTCCTCGCGGCAAGACGCGCCAGGCGTCCGTCAAGACCGGCGGGCCGCCGACTGAGGACGCATCTGCGACGGCGTAGTCGTCGGCGCCCCCTCCTTCCTCCCTCCTCACCATCCCTTCCTCCGCCCTTCGATCCCGCCTTCCCGGGGAGGTCCCCTGGTGCTGCCCGCCATCGCCGGGCGGCGCGACGACTCCGGTAGGCGCAGGGCCGAGGAAAAGGGCATGCCGATCACAGACGACCAGGCTGGGCCTGCTCCCGATGGTCTTGGGAGCAGGCCCAGCCTGCCGTCACCTCGCCGACGAATCGTCGAGCCATGGCCGCATCGGCGGGCATCAGCCCTGGGGCTGCACCGTCAGGGGCAGCATTCCGCCCCGCCCATCTGCGCGATGGAACTGCCGCAGAACCCGTACGTGGGGACGGCTGGCGAAGACGAGGCGGGTCGCGTGGTCGTCGTCGTGCGGTGTAGTGGCGGCGGGATGCATCAGTTCCCTCATGCGAGCCGAACGGCTCGGACTCCCGGGGCGGGGGCCGGGTGCTGCCCCGCCCCTGCCCGGATCACCGGACGGCCGCCCGGATGCGCGCCACCTCCCGGCGGATGCACGCGGTGCACACCAGCCCCGTCCGCGAACCCGCGCCGTGAGGGAGCTGTACCTTTTTCCAGCTCGGCGAGGGTCTTCAAGGCCCCACAGCGGAAGCACGCGGTGAGGTCGTGAGGGGCGAGCTTGACGTCGAGGCGCATCGCCGGCTCCTTCCGCCAAGCGGGCCCGGGGCCCGCGGGGTGTTCCGACGCGACGGGTCAAGCGGCGGAGGCCAGGCACCGCAACCTTCCAGGCGAGGACCGCGAAGATGTTTTCTCCCCTGGTCCGCTGGATCCGGTCGGCGAACGCCGACCAGGAGGGAGAAAAGATCTTCGCGGTCCGCTCCCACGGTCGGCCGTCACCGGTCGCGGCGTGCGCGGCTGCGGTTGCGGTCCCTGGCCGGAGCTGCTGACCAAAAGCGGCGGAACACCACGCGACGCCCTCGAGCCGCCGGTGGAAGGACCCAGCGATGCGCCTCGCGTCAGCGAACCCCGCACGCCCCAGCGCGTGTTTCGCTGCGGGGCCTTGAAGACCCGACCTCGTGGTCGGCATGAGGTCGCGCGCGGACAGATATGCGCCGCGTGCATCCGTTGGGAGGCGGCGCGCTTCCGGAAGCCGGTATTTCGAGTGAGCGGGGATGGGGGCTGCACCGGCTCCCGGTCCCTCTGTCCGAGCCGTCTGACACGGCATGCAGGGGTCACGTCCAGCGGAGTGGTGTATGAGTCGGCCTCCGCGTGATCCTGTTGCTGCAGGTTAAGCGGTGAGTTCTCGGTTGTCGTCCTCGGGGTCTTGTGCGGTGCCGTCGATGACGCGCAGTCTGG
>NZ_BSTN01000039.1 GCF_030269545.1 Actinomadura sp. NBRC 104425
GCACGAGGACCTCCCGGCGGGTGGTGCGAAGTTTCGTCGACTCACACCACGCCAGGAGGTCCTCCCCATTTCAAGATCATCCAGCTGTGTCGCCGTCACCAACGTCCATGGTCAGTACAGCTAGTCGCCGTCCTCGCGGTCGCCGCGCTTGCGGTCGCGGGCCCTGCGCTTGACGTTCACCCCGCCCCAGAACGAGAACCCTCTGATGACCACCCGGGGCGCGCCGGGGGCGCCCGGGCCGCTGGCCCGCCCGTCGAAGCCGCCCATGACGCCCAGCCCCTTGACGTGCACCGTGACGTCGTCCGGGGCGATGATCTCGACGCCGCCCATCACGGCGATGGCGCGGATGCGGACCTCGCCCGAGGTGTACCGCGCGTCCCGCAGATCGATCTTGCCGCCGCCCCAGAAGGCGAAGGCGGTGAACTTCCGCGGCACGGCCCACACGCCCACCCGGTTGAACCCGCTCAGCACCCCGATCCCGGTGCGCCAGGTGGGCTCCTCGCCGGTGGCGAGCCACGCGTCGGTGCCCGGGACCGGCGGCGCCGCACCGCGGGCGGCCGGCAGGTCGCGGGTCAGCGGCTCCAGCTCGGCGTAGGTCTTGGCCGAGTACACCGCCTCCAGGCGTTCCTCCAGCTCGTCCATGCTGATCCGGCCGTCGCCGGCCGCCTCGCGCAGTACTGCGGCGACGCGGTCGCGGTCGGCGTCGGAGGCGCGCAGCTCCGGCGCGGGCGGGGGGTCGCGCCGCTCGGGGAGGTCGGTCATGTGCCGAGCTTAACCCCGGCGGCGCCGCCCTACCGGCGCTCCAGGCGGACGACGATCGACTTGGACGTGGGCGTGTTGCTCACCTCGGCGGTGCTGTCGAGCGGGACCAGCACGTTCGTCTCGGGGAAGTAGGCGGCCGCGCAGCCGCGCGCCGTCGGGTACGCCACGATGCGGAACGCGGGCGCGCGCCGCTCCACCCCGTCGCTCCACTCCGACACCAGGTCGACGGTGTCGCCGTCGGCCAGGCCGAGCGCGTCCAGGTCGGCGGGGTTGACGAACACGACGCGGCGCCCGGCCCGTATGCCGCGGTAGCGGTCGTCCAGCCCGTAGACGGTGGTGTTGTACTGGTCGTGGCTGCGGACGGTCTGCAGCAGCAGCCGCCCCTCGGGGACGCGCAGCACCTCCAGCTCGTTCACGGTGAGCGCGGCGCGGCCGGACGGCGTGGGGAAGCGGCGGCCGTCGCGCGGCGGGTGCGGCAGCGTGAACCCGCCGGGCCTGCGGATCCGGGCGTTGTAGTCCTCGAAGCCCGGCACCACCCGCGACACGTGGTCGCGGATCACGTCGTAGTCGCGTTCCATCGCCGCCCAGTCGATGCCGGTCTCCTCGCCGAGCACGGCGCGGGCCAGGCGGCACACGATCGACACCTCCGACAGCAGGTGCGGCGAGGCGGGCGCCAGGCGCCCCTGGGAGGCGTGCACCATGCCCATGGAGTCCTCCACGGACACCAGCTGCGGCCCGGACGCCTGCACGTCCCGTTCGGTGCGGCCCAGCGTCGGCAGGATCAGCGCCTGCTCCCCGGTGACGGCGTGCGAGCGGTTCAGCTTGGTGGACACGTGCGCGGTGAGCCGGCAGTTGCGCATCGCCGCCTCGGTCACCGCCGAGTCGGGGGTGGCGCGGACGAAGTTGCCGCCCATGCCGAAGAACACCTTGACCTTGCCGTCGCGCATGGCGCGGATGGCGTTGACGGTGTCCAGGCCGTGCCGGCGCGGCGGCTCGAAGGAGAACTCCGCGGCCAGCGCGTCCAGGAACTCGGGCTTGGGCTTTTCGTAGATGCCCATCGTCCGGTCGCCCTGCACGTTGGAGTGGCCCCGCACCGGGCACACGCCCGCGCCCGGCTTGCCGATGTTGCCGCGCAGCAGCAGGAAGTTGACGATCTCGCGGATGGTGGGCACGGAGTTGCGGTGCTGGGTGAGGCCCATCGCCCAGCACACCACGATGCGGTCGGCGGTCAGCACGTCGCCGAGCACCGCGGTGATCTCGGCGCGGGTCAGGCCGGTGGCCTCCAGCACGTCGTCCCAGTCCAGCGCCTTGACGTGCGCGGCGAACTCGTCGAACCCGGTGGTGTGCGCGGCGATGAACTCGCGGTCGAGCGCGTTCGGCGCGTCCGACTCCAGCAGCATGCGGTTGAGCGCCTGGAACAGGGCCAGGTCGCCGTTCAGCCGGATCTGCAGGAACCGGTCGGCCAGCGCCGTGCCGCGCCCGGCGACGCCGGACGGCCGCTGCGGGTTGCGGAACCGCATCAGCCCCGCCTCCGGCAGCGGGTTGACCGCCACGATCCGCGCGCCCGCCTTCTTGGCCTTCTCCAGCGCCGACAGCATGCGCGGGTGGTTGGTGCCGGGGTTCTGCCCCACCACGAAGATCAGATCGGCCCGGTACAGGTCCTCCAGGAGCACCGAGCCCTTGCCGACGCCGATCGTCTCGGTCAGCGCGGACCCGGACGACTCGTGGCACATGTTGCTGCAGTCGGGCAGGTTGTTGGTGCCGAACGCGCGGGCGAACAGCTGGTAGGCGAACGCGGCCTCGTTGCTGGTGCGGCCGGAGGTGTAGAAGACGGCCTCGTCGGGCGAGGACAGCGCGTTCAGCTCCCGGGCGAGCAGGGCGAACGCCTCCTCCCACGACACCGGCTCGTAGTGGTCGCAGCCCGCGCGGCGCAGCATCGGCTCGGTGAGGCGGCCCTGCTGCCCCAGCCAGTGGTCGCTGCGCTCGGCCAGTTCGGCCACGGTGTGCCGGGCGAAGAACTCGCGGGTGACGCGTCGGGCGGTGGCCTCCTCGGCGACGGCCTTGGCGCCGTTCTCGCAGAACTCGGCCACGTGCCGGTGCTCGCCCTCGGGCCAGGCGCAGCCCGGGCAGTCGAACCCCTGCTTCTGGTTGACGCGCAGCAGGGTCAGTGCGGAGCGCCGCGCGCCCATCTGCTCCCAGGAATGGCGCAGCGCGGTGGCCACGCCGGGCACGCCCGCCGCCCACGTCTTCGGCTTGGAGACCTCCAGGCCCGAGTCGTCGAAGTCGTCCACCGGCGCCTTACGCGGCATCGTCACGCCCTCCCAGTTCAGCCGACGTCCCTTCTAATGTCGCAGGTCCGGCACCCGTATGGCCAGACGCCCCCGGGCGGGACGCCGGCCTGGCCGGCGCCGCCGCCCGGGGGAGCGGTCAGCGGGCGGAGAAGTAGCGGCGCGGGTTGCCGACGAGCATCTGGTCGATCTGGGCGTCGGTGACCCCGGCCGCGCGCAGCGCGGGCAGGACGTCGTCGCTGATGTGCCGGTAGTGCCAGTTGGGCGCCAGCTTGCGCACGTTCTCCGGATCGGGGCCGAACCAGTCGATGAAGCAGCTTGCGTCGTGGCTGAGCACCATGCGGTCGGCGTAGCCGCGCTCGCACAGCGCGGCGATCGTGGCGACCCGGTCGGGGGTGGGGTTGAGGACGTCCAGCCCGAAGCGGTCCATGCCCAAGATGGCTCCGGTGTCGGCCAGGGCGGCCAGGTAGTCCAGGTCGTTGCTGTCCCCGGCGTGCCCGACGACGACCCTGGTCAGGTCCACCCCCTCCGCGCGGAGCAGGTCCAGCACGGGGCGGCCCGCCTCGCTCGGGCTGTGGGTGTGGACGGTGATCGGGGCGCCGGTCTCGCGGTGCGCGGCGGCCACGGCCCGCAGCACGCGCTCCACGCCCGGGGTGAGGCCGGGGGCGTCCACCGCGCACTTGAGGAACGCGGCCTTGACGCCGGTGTCGCCGATGCCCTCGGTCAGGTCGCGCACGAAGTCGCCGACCATCGGGTCGGGCATGTCCAGCAGCGCGCCCGGGCCGCGGTGCAGGTACGGGAACGGCACGTCGTTGTAGGTGTACAGGCCCGTGGCGACGATGATGTTCAGGCCCGGCACCTGCTCGGCGATCCGCTGGATGCGCGGCACGTAGCGGCCCAGGCCCCACACGGTGGGGTCGGCGATCGTGGTGACGCCCAGGTCGCGCAGCTCGCGCAGCCGGGCCACCGCGTCGGCGACGCGCTCCTCCTCGTCCCACCAGGCCCCGTTGGCCGCGTACTCGGCGGACACCACGAACACGTGCTCGTGCATCAGCGTCCGGCCGAGGTCGGCGACGTCCACCGGTCCGCGCACTGTCTCGACTGCCGGCATGAACTCCTCCTGCTCACATACCCGGTCGGTCCTGTAGGTGCAGGACGGCGTCGCGGACGTCGGCGAGCTCGGCGTCCCAGTCGGCCGGCGCGTCCAGCGGGACCAGGACGAACTTCGACAGGCCGGCGCCGACCAGCCGCCCGAGATGGGCCTCGGTCTGCTCCAGCGTGGGGATGACCGAGCCGAGCGGGGCCGGGCCGCGGATGGCGCGCACCCGGGCGAACCGCTCCTCGGCCGCAGGCGTCAGCGGGCCGCGCCGGTACGGGACGACCGCGCCGAAGTGCTCCTCCTCGATCTGGCGGCCCGCCTCCGCCGCGGCCCGCTGCACGGTCTTGCGGCCGCGTTCGGCGTCGGGAGGCGTGACGAACGAGGCCAGCCAGCCGTCCGCCAGGCGCCCGGCGCGGCGCAGCTCGGCGTCGGCCGCGCCGCCCATCCACACGTCGAAGCCGCCCGCGGCGGGCTTGGGCAGGATCCGCAGCCGCTCGTAGCGGTAGCGGGGGCCGTCGTGGGTGACCTCGTCCTCGGCCCAGAAGCGGCGCAGCAGCGGCAGCACCTCCTCCAGGAGCGCGGCGCGCTCCTCGCGGCGCACGCCGAACGCCTGCTGCTCGCCCGGGTGGCGGATGCCCAGGCCCACGGCGGGCAGCAGCCGCCCGCCCGACAGCCGGTCGAGGGTGGCCAGCTCCTTGGCCAGCAG
Organism: Actinomadura sp. NBRC 104425; assembly: GCF_030269545.1. Classification (GTDB taxonomy): domain Bacteria; phylum Actinomycetota; class Actinomycetes; order Streptosporangiales; family Streptosporangiaceae; genus Spirillospora; species Spirillospora keratinilytica. Next base: position 4,856 of record NZ_BSTN01000039.1, read on the forward strand.
CGCGGGCGGCCGCCCGGGCAGCGCCAGCACGGCGGTGCCGAGCTTGAGCCGGGTGGTGAGCGCGGCGGCGTAGGCCAGGCTGACCAGCGGATCCCCGGACGGGCCGGTGGCGCGCTCGCTGACCCACAGCGAGTCGAAGCCCTCCCGTTCCAGGCCGCACGCCAGCGCGGCCAGGGCGTCGGGTGCCAGGGCCGAGCCGAGCGGAGGCGCGAAGCCGATGCGGATGATCACCCTACCGACCGTACGGCCGGTCAGCCGGGCGAGGCAATCCTCGGCCGGGCGGCGACGGCGGCGGCCACGGCGCCCACCGCGACGACCGCGATCGTCACCGCCATCGGCACGGCGGTGTCCGGCCCCGCGATCCCGGTCAGCGGCGCGACGGCCCCGCCGATCGCGAACTGCCCGACGCCGACCAGCGCCGACGCGCTGCCCGCCACCCGGGGCGGACGGCCCGACAGCGCCAGCGCCGTGGAGTTCGGCATGACCAGGCCCTGCGCCGCGACCACCAGGAACAGCGCGGGCAGCACGGCCGCCAGGCCCGCCCCGGCGAGCACCGCCGACACCAGGGCCGCGGCGCCGACCGTCTCGACCGCCAGGCCGACGCCGAGCAGGCGCCGCAGCGCAACCCGCCCCGCCAGCCGCCCGCCGACCTGCCCGGCCGCCACGATGCCCAGCGCGTTGACGCCGAACACCACGCTGAACGCCTGCGGCGACAGGCCGAAGATGTCCTGCAGCACGAACGGCGCCCCGGAGATGTAGGCGAACAGCCCCGCGAACGACAGCGCCAGGGCCGCCGCGTACCCGGCGAACGTCCGGTCGGCCAGCAGCGACCGGAACGTGCGCAGCGTGGCGCCCAGCCCGCTGGTCGCGCGGCGCTCCGGCGGCAGCGACTCCTCCAGCCACGCCAGCGCCGCCAGCAGCAGCGCGACGCCGATGCCCGCCAGCACGGCGAACACGCCCGGCCAGGGCGTCACCCGCAGCAGCTGCCCGCCCAGCACCGGCGCCAGGATCGGCGCCAGCCCGTTGACGAGCATCAACGCCGAGAAGTACCGCGCCGCGGCGGCCCCGTCGTAGCGGTCCCGCACGACCGCGCGGGCGATGACGATGCCCGCCGAGCCCGTCATGCCCTGCACCAGCCGCAGCGCGATCAGCGTCTGCACGTTCGGCGCGGCCACGCACAGCAGGGACGCCACCGCGTACGCGGCCAGCCCGATCATCAGGGGGCGGCGGCGCCCCCACGCGTCGCTGAGCGGGCCCGCGACGGCCTGGCCGAGGGCGAGCCCGAACACGCAGGCGGTGAGGGTGAGCTGCGCCGTGGACGCGCTGGTCGACAGGTCGTCGGCCAGCTGCGGCAGCGCTGGCAGGTACATGTCGAGCGACAGCGGCGCGACGGCGGTGAGCCCGCCGAGGATGACGATCGTCCGGAGCCGTCCGGCGGTCGGCTCGCGCCGGCGCCCGGTGCCGCTGCCTCCCGCCTCGGTGGGCGGACGTGATTGCGCTCGTGCCATGGGGCTTCGCCGGGCTACCGGTTCACAGGGTGGAGACGACCTGGTCGAACGCCAGGCGCGGGTTGCGGGGGAAGAAGGCGTCGGGCGCCGGCCGGCCGATGTTGACCACGGCGATCGCCTGCTGCCCGGTGCCGGCCAGGAACTCGCGCTCGATGCCCTCGGCGTCGAACCCGGTCATGGGCCCGGCGGCCAGACCGGCCGCGCGGATGCCGACGATCAGGTAGCCGAGCTGGATGGCGGCGTTGAACCGGGCCACGTTCGGGCGGCCGGGGTTGGCGGCCATGGAGTCGCGGATGCCCGGCCGGTGCGGGAAGACGGTCGGCAGGTGCTCGTGGAAGTCGCCGTCCGCGGTGACGATCGCGGTGAGCGGCGCGGAGGCGGTCTTGGCCCGGTTGCCCTCGGCCATGTGCGGCAGCAGCCGCGCCTTGGCCTCGGAGGAGCGGACCAGCAGCAGCCGCATCGGCTGCCCGTTCATGGCGGTGGGGCCCCACTTGACCAGCTCGTAGATCGCGCGGATCTGCTCCTCGGACACCGGCTCGTCGGTGAAGGCGTTGGCGGTGCGGGCCTCGCGGAACAGCAGGTCCTGCGCCGCCTCGTCGAGGGCGAGGGCGTTGCCGGACACGATGGCGGTCATGGGTCCCCTTCTGGTGGCTTCCGACGGCGTTTCCTGCTGACCCCTAACGGGATGGCGAGGGATTATCTGCCGAGTCAGACAGTGGGGTTGGTCACACCGCCGGCCGGGCGGGGTCAGTAGGGCAGGTGGGGCAGGCGCAGGGCCGCCGCCACGACCGCCCCGGCGAGGGTGGCGACGGTCAGCACCGACAGGCCCGTCAGCAGCGCCCACCGGCCCACCTGGTAGCCGACGGGGACGCGGGCGCTGTCGCGGCCCCGCACCGGCCAGGGCGCGCGCAGCGGGGCCGTGCCCGGCACCTCCTGGGCGGTGTCGGCGGCGTCAGCCTGCGGCGCCTGCGCTCCGGCCGGCAGCCCCGCCACCCAGCTCAGCAGGTCGGCCACCTCGGCGGGCGGGGTGTCCAGGCCCGAGCCGAAGTAGCGGACCTCCCCGGCCACCTGGTCGAGCGCGCGGACGATGTTGCCCAGGCCCACGCCCTCCAGCCAGCGCCGCACCCCCTCCTCCGGGCCGCCGGCGCCCTGCCCGATCCCGGTGCGCTCGAGCAGGTCGGTCTTGGTGACGACAACGGCGACGCGCTTCTGCCGGCCCCGGTCGGGACGCGACCGCAGCTCGTTCAGCACCCGCTGCAAGGTGTCGGCGGGGTCCTCCTCCGACGAGGCGGCGGAGGCGTCCACCAGCCGCCGCTCCGCGGCGGTCAGCGACCGGCGCACCAGCGGCAGCGCGAACGGGTCGACCACGAACAGCAGCGCCTCTCCGTGGTCCAGGTAGCGCAGCGACTCCACCTCGGTGGCGCCGGTGTAGTGCTCGCCCGCCGGGTCGAACAGGTACAGGATGCGGCGCGCTCCGCCGGGCAGGTCGACGTCCACCATGGTCGCCAGGGGCAGTTCGGGGCCGGTCTTGGCGGGGCGGCCGCCGCGTCCGAACTCCCGGATGGCGGCCGCGTAGGCCTCGGCGTGGCGCCGCTCCACGAACGCTAGCCGCCCGCCCACCGCGCGCGCCCGTGCGTGCAGGGCCCGGATGCCCAGGAACATGAACGTGGTCTTGCCCGCCGCGGGGCCGCCCACGAACGGCAGGGGCTCCACGCGGACGCGTCCGATCCGCTCGGGCAGCCGCCCCCCGCAGTGGGGGCAGTACGCGGCCAGGCGGAACCGGCCCAGCGGCACCGTCGTCGGCAGCCGCGCCCCGCACCGGCACACGTGCCGGAACGCGCCCGCGCGCCCCGGGGCCAGCCGGGGATGCCGCACCCCGCAGCCGGGGCACTCGTACACCGGCAGCGCGATCTTCTCGTAGCAGGACGGGTGCGGGCAGGTCTGCAGGATGCGCCCGTACACCATGAACCCGCGTTCCACCGCCGCCAGCACCAGCACGCACGCCAGCCACCCCGTCAGGCCCACGGCGGCCACCACCGCGTACAGCACGGAGAAGACGACGCCCAGGGCGGCGGCGGGCACCGCGGCGGCCGCGATGCCCGCGCACAAAGCCAGCCACACGGGGAAGGTGAAGTACCCCCAGGGGCCGCCCAAGAGCATCCGGGTGAGCCACACGACGACGTTGCGGGCCATCACCCAGATGCGGGGGACGACCGTGCGGGCTATGGCCCACCAGTCGCGCCACACCTGCACCAGCAGGTAGTGCCGGTAGGCCACCTCCGGTTCGGTCACCGGGGACGGGCCGGCGACGCTGGAGGTCGCCAGGGCCTGGCACGCGTGCAGGTAGTACAGGCCGAGCGCGGCGCCCCCGGCGACGACCAGCGAGACCGGGAACAGGACGGGGAACACGATGACGAAGCCCAGCCACATCGCCCCGGCCCACGCGGCCAGCAGCAGCAGGATGACGACCGGATGCACGGGTCACCCGCCTCCCGCGCGTCCCTCGTCGAGCAGGTCGCGCAGCACGGCGCGCAGCTCCGGCTCGGCCGCCAGGTACGCCTCCAGCTGGCGGCCGGAGATCCACTTGGCGGCCGCCGCCCGCGCCCACGCCTCCAGCCCCGGTTCGGGCACCCCGCGCCGCCGCAGCCGCAGCACCACCTCGACCAGCTCGTTGCGCTGGGCGATCTCGGCGGCGCGCAGCGGCGACCGCCCCGTGCGGGACCGGTCGGGCAGGTCGGCCGTCCAGCGCTCGCCCAGCCGCGCCCGCACCGGGACGTCCGCCGCGGCGAGCAGCGCGGCACGGAACCGGGGCCGGTGGCCGGCCAGCCTGCGCGCCGCCGCGGTGAACGCGTCCTCGGCCAGGCGCGAGCCGCCGGGCCCGGCCAGCAGCGTGCCGAGGGCCTGCGCGACGACGCGCGGCCGGGGCGACGACACGGCCTCGGCGTACGCCTGCACCAGCGCGGCGTCGTGCGCGGCGCGGCCGTCGGGGAACGCCGCCCGCACCGCCGCCGCCAGCCGCAGCGTCGCCGTCGCGGTCAACTCCTCGCTCCCGGCGGCCGCGTCGCGGGCGGCGGCCCGCGCGAACACGCGGCACGGCAGGACGGCCAGCGGCGCGTACGCGGCGACCGCCTCGGGGTGGGCGTCGATCAGCTCCAGGCACTCCGCGGGCGTCGGCGGCGCCTCCCAGATCTCCCGCAGTGCCGCGTCGGCCGGGCCCAGCCGGACGAGCCGGCCGGTGACGGCGACGCGGCGGTCGCGGTGGCGGCGCCCGATCGACGCCAGCACCAGCGCGACGACCTGCGACGGCGCGCTCTGGAGCACGGCGGCGTGCTCGTACAGCGCGTCGCACGCCGCGTCCGTGAGCACCTTCGCCCGGGCGGTGTCGCCGGCCGCGGCCAGGCCCCGCAGCATGCCCGACAGCAGCGGCTCCAGCGCGTGCGGCGGGCACGCCCCGAGCGCCGCCGGGACGTCGGCCGCGCCGCCCCGCGCCCGGTCCGCCGCCGCCGCGCCCAGCTCGGCCGGGTCGAGCCGCGTCCCCGCGCGGGCCGCGACGGCCGCCGTCCGCGCCACCTCGGTCAGATCGGGTGCGCAGGCCAGGGCGCGCCGCACGCACCGCGCGGCCGTGTCGGCGGCGCCCGCCGCACGCGCCCGGTCGTGGACGGTCAGGGCCAACTCGAACCCCATCGCGGACACCCCGTCCGCCAGCTCGCGCCACACCCATTCGGGGACCTCGGCGCCGTGCCGCGCCAGCAGCGCCGCCGCGGCCTTCTCGTCGGCGGGCGCCGCGGCCGAGTCGCCCCGGCACAGCGCCAGCAGCCCCGCGGCCCGCTCCAGACCGCCCGGATCCAGGGCCGGGGACGAAGCGGGCGCCGCGGAGCCCAGGGGCGGGGACGAGCCGAGCAGCGCCAGCTCGCCGAGGGCGTCCAGACCCGCGAAGTCGAACTCGCGCCAGCAGCGCGCCACCGTGCGCGCGAACCGGCTCTCCCCGCCGCCCGGCGGGGCCTCCGCCGCGGGCAGGCCGGCGGGCTGCGCGAGGGACTGCTCCACGGGGAACCACTGCGGCGCGCCCTGGTGCTGGGCGGCCGCCCACACGTCCGGGGTCGTGCCCACGAGACGCTGGGCTGCGCCGTCCGGATCGGCGCTGTAGGTCACGAACGACATGCGCGCGGCCGCCGCCATGGGAAGCGAGTACGACAGCACCGCGATCCACCGCGCCGTCAGCTCGACGTCGGAGGCGACCAGCACCACCCGCCCGTGCCCCTGCGCGAGCACGGCCGTCACCGCGTCCACCAGGCGGGTCAGCAGTGCGTACGGGTCGCCCGGCGCGCCCGCCAGCCACTCCGCCAGCGCCTCGGGGGACATCGCGGGGCCGGGCGTCAGCTCCTCCAGGGCCGCCAGCTCGTGCGCCTCCGAGGGCGCGTCCGCCCACAGCGGCGCCTGCCACAGTTCGGCCGCCCGCACCCCCTCCATCTCCTCGGGGTCGGCCACCACCGCGTGCGCGAAGAAGTTGCCGAAGCGGCCCGAGTAGTCGCGCCCCAGGTAACGGCAGCGCAGCAGCAGCGGCCGCCCGCCCACCCGGTCGTACAGGAACGCCACGGGGAACCGCGCCAGCTCCCCGTCGTCGGGCGACAGCGGCGCGTCCGGCGGCGGCCGGTAGGACAGGAACGGCGCCACCTGCGCGCGCACCCCCTCCGGGACGCCCGGCGTCTCGGCCACGAACTGGAACCCCGACCGGCCGGTCGGGCCGCTGCGCGCCGACGTGTAGTGCATCTGCCAGGCCATGCGCCCTCATCCCCCCGAATCCAGGCCGGCCGGCTGCGGCCGCACGCCGTCGAGCATGCCGAACCGGTACAGCAGCCACAGCAGCGGATCCTCCGCCCGGTACGGCCGCACGCCGCCGGGACCGACCCTGCCGTCCTCCGGCATGCCGCCCAGCGCCGACACCCCGAACAGCGCGTAGTCGGAGTACTGCTGGTCCAGGTACACGTCCAGCTGCCCGGCGTGCCACTCGTGCAGCAGCGCGCGGACCTGGGCGTCCACGGCCTCCCGGTCGTCCAGGTCGAGCGCGCCCTCGCCGCTGCGGGTGCGGTGCAGCGCCGACTGCCGCAGCAGCCCCGGCCGCAACGCGTCGATCTTGGTGAGCGCCACCGCCACCGGGATCGGCAGCCGCCGCCCGGGCGGGATGCCGTGCCGCGCCCGCAGCGCGTCGGTCACCCGCGCGATGATGTTGATCGGTTCGCTGTCGGGGTCGTCGCCGGCGCCCGCCCCCGGCGGCACCGCGGTCACCGAGGCCCGCGCCCCGGGCAGCTCCAGCGGGTCCACCAGGAAGATGATGGCGTCGGCCGCCTCCAGGTACCGCAGGTGCAGGTCGGTGACGTGGCGGCTGCGCAGGTCCTCGCCCGCGGTGTCGAACAGCACCAGCGCAAGCGACTCGGTGCGCCGCCCCCCGCGCAGCCGCCCGCCGCCCAGCCGCGGGCCGCGGCCCCGGCGCGTGCGGGTGCGCGTCAGCAGGTACACCAGCGGCTCGCGCGCACTGGTGGCCGCGCTGGCGGTGGTGGGCAGCAGCCGCCGCTCCTCCAGCAGCGGCCGGGCGAAGTCGCGCTTGTACCGGTCGATGGTGCGGTCGTCGCAGGCCACCAGGGACGCGTCCAGCTCGGTGCCCACCCGGTTCATCAGCTCGTGCAGCAGCACCGCGATGTAGGTGCTCTTCCCCGCGTTCTTGGCGCCGACCAGCGCGACGATGCGCCCGGGGGAGTCGCAGTACGCCGACGGCAACGGGTTGTGGCACTCGGGGCAGACGCGGTTGCCCGTCTCCTGCCCGCAGCCCGGGCACGTGGCGCGCGTACGCCGCCCCGCCGCGGAGAACACCGGCGGCAGCGACGCACCCGCCGTGGACCCCAGGTACTCGGCGAGCGTCTCGTCCAGGACCGGATCGCACCCGGGCCGCCGCCCCGCACGCCCGCGGCAGCGGAACCGCACGTCCTGCAACGGCACGACGGCGAAGCAGTACGGGCACGTCAGGCCCTGCCGGGCGCGCGCACCCGGAATCGGGACCCGCGACGTCAGCGACACGGCCTCCTCCTGGCGGTACGGTCGGCGGGGCTAACGGTGGACGTGGAGCTGGCGGACCGGGGGGTCGGCCAACTCGATGACATCATCATCGGTGAAGCACCGCACCCAGTAGGGCCCGGGCGCCGACGGCGCCGGCACCGACACCTCGCCCGGCACCGACACCTCGGTCCACGCGCCGATCGGCTCCCCGTCGTCGCGCCGATGCGGCATCACCCGCCCGGCGCGCAGCACGAGCGTCAGCCGCCCGATCCGCATCGGCTGCGGCGCCGACAGCCGCACGGTCAGCGCGCGCCGCCACGGCGGGCCCGTCCGCTCCACCTGGTACCGCACCACCGTGCGGGCCCGCACCTGCACGCTCACCGCGGGCCCCGTGACGCGGGAGTCGCCGACCGCGCAGGAGGACGCCACCGCCACCTCCACCGGCTGGTCCTCCGGCGCCGGCACGCGCAGCCCGCCCTGCGCGTCGTAGGCGGCCCGCGTGACGATCTCGTGCACACCCGCGTCCGGGTCGCTGCGGCCCGCCGCGATCTCCTCCGGGCCGACCCGGCGCGTCACCCGCACCTCCGGCACGTCCGGCGGCCAGTCGAACCCCACGTGCACGCGCGTGCCGCGCCGCTCGGCCACCAGGCGGCGCGGCGGCGGAAGGTTGACGTGCCGGTGGTGCGCGCCGACCGCGGCCCTGCCCTCCGCGACGGTCGCCGCCAGCAGCCAGCCGCTCACCCCCGGCCGCACGGTCAGCCCGCCGCCCGGCGCCGGCACCGCCGACAGGCGGCGCCCCGCCCGCCGCACCTCCTCCGCGGGCAGCAGCGCGCTGCGCGGCCACGGCGGCGGCCCGTCCAGCAGCAGCAGCTCGACCGTCCCGAACCGCGGCGGTGTGAACCGCACCTGCAGGATCCCGGGGTCGTCCGGATCGGCCTCGACGTCCATCTCGTACACCGGTTCGGGCGGCGCGCTCGGCGTCACCGACACCCGCACCCCCGGCGTGACGACCTCGCGGCCGTGCGCGTCCAGGTACACCGCGCACAGCCGGTAGTGGTACGTCTTGCCGTTGGGCACCCGCTCGCGGAACCCGTCGCGGCCCGCCGGCACCAGGCGCCCGCCGCGCATCACCAGCACCCGCGCGGCCTCGGCCGGGCACCGCCAGCGGCCCGTCACCGCGCCGTCGGCGGGCAGCAGCTCCACCTCCGACAGCTCCGGACGCACGAACACCGGCCCCGCCACGGCGGGTTCGGCGGCGGCCTCGCCCCGCAGCGCGACCACCCCGTAGTACAGCGGCACGTTCACCGGCGGCCGCTCGTCGCACGCGCCCGCCACGACCTCGCCGTCGGAGGCGTTCAGCGGCGGACGGTCGCGGCGCCGCACCACCCGGTACGTCACCTCGCCCGCCGTGGACGGCGACGGCGGCCACGACAGCCGCACCACCGTGTCCTCCACGTCGGCGTGCAGCGACGGCACCGGCCGCGGCGCCAGCCGCCGCTGCAGCTCGGCCGCCTCCGGCAGGTCGGCGACCAGCCGCAGCGCGTCGGCCAGCAGGCGCCAGGCCCGGTCCGGGTCGGCCTCCCCGGCGGCCTCCTCGCGCAGCCGCACCGCCGCCTCCAGCCGCTGCCGCGCCTCGGCGGCGAGCAGCGCGGCCTCGTCCTGCGGCCCGTCTTCGGCGGACGCGCCGGACTCGCCGGACCCGGCGGCGCCCCCCGCGAGCTGGGCGGCGGCGTACACCTCGCCGGCGTCCAGCAGCGCCCGCAGCCGGCCCGCCAGCCCGCCGCCCGGGCCGCTCTCGCGCACCACCGCGAACACCAGCCGCCGCGCGTCCTCCGGATCGACCTGCAGGTCCTCGACCGCGAACCGCAGCAGCGCCCGCTCGGACGCGCGCTGCCGCAGCCGCTCGCGCAGCCGGTCCGCCACGTCGTACAGCACCAGCTCGTCGAGGTCGGCGCCGGACCGCAGCGCCGCCGCGACCGTGTCGGCGTGCACGGTGCTGGAGTCGCGGCCGCGGCGCGCCCACCGCGCCGCCACCGCCGCCACGGCCTCCTCGTCCAGCCGCAGCGCGCCGCCCCGCGACGCCGGCGCCGAGAACCCGCCCAGCACTCGCATCGGACCGGCCAGGTTCCCGCCGAACACGAAGTCGGCAAGATGGCGGCGGCCCAGCACGTCCAGCGACTCGCGCACCTTGCGGTACGCCGCGTACGGCGCCGCGGCCGGCAGCGGGTCGGGCTCGCGGACCTCGATGCGGTCGTCGCGGGCCTGCCCGGCCAGCTCGTCGCGCGGCACCCCGCAGGTGCGGGCGATGCTCTCCAGCTCGGCGGGCGTCACCATGCGCGGCGCGCCCGCCGCGTCGGCCAGCCGGGCCCGCGCCTGCGACCGGCGCCGCCGGGCGCGCTCGCGCCCGCCGCGCAGCCGCTCGGTCAGCGGCCGCAGGTCGCCGCGCTCGGCCGCCGCGAACACCGGGGCCAGCTCGCGGTGCTCGGCCTCCAGCCGGTCGATCAGCCGGCGGTACTTCAGCTGGCCGCGCGACCGCCGCCAGCACTGCCGCACCAGCCTGACCTGCGCCGCCACCGCCTCCGGGTCCAGCCGGTCGGGCAGCGCGTAGCGCAGCCGCAGGTCCTCCGGCGGCTGGTCGCCGGCCGCGCGGGCGGGCTCCAGCACCTCCCGCTGGTAGTCCTCGTCGAAGCCCACCGAGGGCGTCTCCCCCTCCCGGGCGTCAGCTCACCTGCACCCGCGACAGGGCGCGGCGGGACTTTTCGACCTCCTCCTCGGACATGCCGCCCACGTCGATCTTCAACTCCAGCGTGTCCCCCGTCTCCTTCTCCACCGCCGTCACGTTGAGCAGGCCGGAGGAGTCCAGCGCGAACGTCACCTCCACCGGCCAGCCCGCCTTCTTGCCCGGCGGGATGCGCACCTCGCCGGTGGCGATCTCGTTGTTGTCGGCGACCTCGGCCGACTCCACGCTGCCCGCCTGCTCCATCACCCGGATGTCGGCGGCGGTCTGGTCGTCGTGGACGGTGAAGAAATCCTCGGTCTTGGCCGCGGGCAGCTCGTCGTTGGCGTGCACCAGGTGCGCCACGTGCTCGGCGCCGGTCTCGCGGTCCACCACCACGATGCCGAACGCGTGCGAGGCGACCGTCTTGATCTGCCGGCCGGCGATCTGCCGCCGCTGCTCGGTGGTCAGACCCGCGCGGTTGGCCATCTCCTCGGCGCGGTCGGCCGCGCCCTCGGCGACCAGCCGCCGGTAGGTCTCCTCGAACGCGTACAGCGCGGCGCCCTTGGCCACCGCCAGGTCGGGGTCCTGCAGCCGGGGCGTCAGGCCCAGCTCGGTCTCCAGCCGCGCCGCCACGACCGGCATCTTGGTCGAGCCGCCCACCAGCACCAGGTCGTCGTAGTCGCGCACGCCCTTCTCGGCGGCGGTGGCCAGCGTCCGCCCGGTGATCTCGATGGTGCGGTCGAGCAGGTCCTTGGTCAGCTCCTCCAGCTTCTCCCGGGTCACCTCGATCGCGGCGACCCGCCCGTCGTGCATCACCCGGACGGTGTGGGAGGTGCGGGTGCTCAGCGCCTTCTTGGCGTCCTCGGCGTCGCGGCGCAGCTGCTGCTCGGTCTGCCGGTCGTCCAGCGGGTCGCCGGCGTCCGGGTGCTCGGCGCGGAACCGCTCGGCCAGGTACTCCACCAGCCGGGCGTCCCAGTCGGCGCCGCCGAGCTCGTGGTCGCCGTCGGTGCACACCACCTCGATGTGCCCGCCGCGCAGCGCGATCACGGTGGTGTCGAACGTGCCGCCGCCCAGGTCGTACACCAGGATGGTGCGGTCGGTGTCGGGGTTGAGCACCCCGTAGGTGACGGCCGCGGCGATCGGCTCGGACACGATGTCGATGACGTTCAGTCCGGCGATCCGCCCGGCCTTGCGGGTGGCGTCGCGCTCGGCCGCGCCGAAGTAGGCGGGCACCGTGATCACCACGTCGCGCGCCTCCTCGCCGGTGCTGGTGCGCGCGTCGGTGGCCAGCTTGAGCAGGATGAACGCGCTCAGCTCCTCGGGGGTGTAGTCGAACCCGTGGATGGTGCGCGTCACGTCGCGGCCCATGTCCCGCTTGATCAGGCTGACCACGTTCTCCGGTTCGAGCACCGCGGTGTCCTTGGCGGTGGCGCCGACGATCACGTTGTCGCCGCTCTCGAAGTACACCACCGACGGCGTGGTGTCGGTGCCCTCCAGGTTGCGCAGGACCGTGGGTCGCCCCACGTCGTCGATGCAGGCGATGCAGGAGTAGGTGGTTCCCAGGTCGATCCCGTAGACGGCCATGTCCCCTTCACCTATCGCTACCTGGTCCGGGCACGCCGCTCGCGGTGGCGCGGCGGGCGCTGGACGCGGAGGGCGGCGTTGCCGATGCGGTTGACGCCGTGGGCGACGCCGTTGAGGACATCGTCTCGCCTCTCCCGGCCTCGCGTGGGTGACTTTGCCCACTCGTTGGATCGGCGGCGCAGGCCGGATCCGGTCCCGCGGCCGAGCCGGCGGCGCGTCCGGCGGCCGGGTCGGCGGCCGCGGCGGCGTCCCTGACCGGGGCGGCGGTGTCGGCGGACGGGCCCGCGGCGGACTTGGCGACGCACACCTCGGCCTTGCGCACCACCCGTCCGGACTGCTCGAACCCGTCCGAGCGCGCCCACAGCACGGTGCCCGCCAGTGCCGGGTCGGCGACGCGTTCGACCGCCACCGGGCGGTGCCGCGCCGCGTCGAACGGCTCGCCGGGCCGGACGGTGTAGCGCTCCACGCCCGACCGGGCCAGCGCGTCGGCGATCTCGTCGGCCACCGCCTCCAGCAGCGCGGCGGCGTGCGCCGGTTCGGGCGGGTCGGGCTCGGACCAGCGGCGGGCCTCGCGGCGGGCCTGGTCGTGCAGCCGGTACAGCGCGGCGCGCAGCGGTTCGAGGGCCGCCTGCAGCTCGCCGCGGCGCAGCCGCTCGTTCTCCTCGTGCAGGCGGTCGATCACGGCCTCGCGGTGCGCGGCCCGCTCGTGCTCGCGGTCGAGCCGTTCGGCCAGGGCGGCCAGCGCGTCGCGGATCCCGGCGAGCGCGTCCCCGTCGGCGGCGCCGGCCTCATCGGCCGCTGCGGCCGCGGGCGCCTCGTCGGGCTCACCGGTCCCGGCGGGCGGGCGCGCGGCGGCCTCGGCTGAGACGTCATCGGAGACCTCGGCGGAGACCTCGTCAACTCGGCGGTCCGGAGCGCTCGACACGTGCAGTAACCCTAACGGGCCGCCGGGGACGAGGGTAGGTCCGCCGTTGACCTTCCCGGGACTTTTCGTTGACCCGCTTCGTCGTAGGTTTGCCCTACCTCCACCTGTTTGTCGGCTTCGACATGCGGCGGTAACAGATCCGAAACGCGGCTCTCGCAACCTGAACCGAACTGTTCGAGCACAGGAGGTGGGCCATGTTGCTGCGGATTCGCGTCCGGTTGCCGGACCGTCCCGGCTCGCTGGGCAGAGTGGCGCGGATGCTGGGGGCCGCGGGCGCCGACGTGGTGCAGATGGCCGTCCTGGAACGCGACGGCGGGCGGGCCCTGGACGACTTCACCGTCATGTGGCCCGCGGGGGCGGGCTTCGAACGCCTGCTCGACGGGCTCGGATCGGTGCCGGGCGTGCAGCCGGTCGGCATCTGGCCGACCGTGGAGCCGCAGGGCGCCTTTCCGGACGCGGCACTGATCGGGCAGCTGGCCGCCGCGCCCGAGCGGGGGCCGCTGACGTTGGCCGACGCCGTGCCGGGCCTGCTCAGCGCCGACTGGGCGGGCCTGGCCGAGGGCGGGCCGGACGGGCACGCGCTGGTGCACTGCAGCCTTGTCGCCGGGCCGGAGCCGGATCTGCCGGACCTGGCGCCGCTGCGGCCGCGCGCGTTCACCGCCCCCGACGGCACCCAGTACGCGATCTGCCCGATCGGGGAGCCGGAGGACGGCGCGTGGGTGCTGGTGGTGGCGCGCAAGGACGCCCCGCCGTTCCACCGCACCGAGGTGTTCCGGCTCGCGCAGCTGGTGGGCGCGGCCGAGGCGGTGCTCGGCGGCGGCCGGGAAAGCGGGACGAAGGGCATCGATTTGGTGCGTACTTCTTAACCAGGGAGAAACCACCGGGATATCGGCGGCGTCTAAGTTTCCCGAACGGCCCGATGACGCGGCGGCGCGGTCGCGTCACCGGGCCGTTCCCCTGCCCGCACCCGTGACGCCGGTCACATGGAGGACTAGAGTCCGGTTCTGGAGCCGTTGTCCAGCCGGGAGGTCGCCATGGCCGAGCTGCTGCGTCCCTACGCCGAATCCCGTCCCGACCAGGCCGCGCTGACCGACGAGCGGGGCGCCACGACCTGGGCCGAGCTGAACGCCCGAACCGACCGCCTCGCCAACGCCCTGCGCGCCCTGGGGCTGCGCACCGGCGACACGATCGCCGTCCACTCCGGCAACCGCCGCGAGTACTTCGAGCTGATGTGCGCCGCCGGGCACATCGGCCTGCGCTACGTGCTGGTCAACTGGCACTGGACGGCCGGCGAACTGCGCTACGTGCTCACCGACTCGGGGGCAAGGGCGCTGTTCAGCGAGGCCGCGTTCGCCGACGTCGCCGCCGAGGCCGCAGACGGCCTGGACCTGGCCGCCCGCATCGCGGTCGGCGGCGATGTCCCCGGGTTCGCCCCCTACGAGGAGTTCCTGGCCGGCGGGCCGGACGGGGAGCCCGCCGACCAGGTCATGGGCTACCCGATGATGTACACCTCCGGCACCACCGGACGGCCCAAGGGCGTCACCCGCAAGCTCGTCACCGCCGGGGCCCCGCTGGACACCGCCGTGCTCATCGGCGACACCTTCGCCGAGATCCTGCACATCCCCGAGGACGGCCGGTCCCTGCTGGTCGGGCCCGTCTACCACTCCGCGCAGTGGCTGTTCTCGCATGTCTTCCTGCTGCGCGGCCGCCCGGTGGTGATGCGGCGCCGCTTCGACCCGGCCGAGACGCTGCGGCTGATCGACGAGCACGCGATCACCAACGTGCACCTGGTGCCGACCCAGTTCGTCCGGCTGCTGCGCCTGGACGAGGCGGTCCGCGCCGCGTTCGACGGCTCCAGCCTGCGGGCCGTCTGGCACGGCGCCGCGCCCTGCTCCCCGCAGGTCAAGCGCCGCATGATCGACTGGCTGGGGCCGGTCGTGTACGAGTACTACGGCTCCACCGAGGCGTCGGTGAACTCGGTGATCAGCTCGGCGGAGTGGCTGGAGCGGCCGGGCAGCGTGGGCCGCCCGCTGCCCACCACCGAGCTGCGGGTGCTACGCGACGACGGCACCCCCGCCGCGCCCCGCGAACCGGGCAGGCTGTGGTTCCGCTACACCAGCGGCGACGACGTGGAGTACTGGGGCGACGAGGACAAGACGCGCTCCATCCACCGCCCCGACGGCCTGTTCACCACCGGCGACATCGGCTACCTCGACGAGGGGGGCTACCTCTACCTCGCCGACCGGGCCATCGACATGATCATCAGTGGCGGGGTCAACATCTACCCCGCCGAGATCGAGGGCGTGCTGATCACCCATCCGGCGGTGCGCGACGTGGCGGTGTTCGGGGTGCCCGACGAGGAGTTCGGCGAGCAGGTCAAGGCCGCCGTGGAGCCGGCCGACGGGTTCGCGCCGTCCGACGCGCTGGCCGCCGAGCTGATCGCGCACTGCCGCGCCGCGCTCGCCGGATACAAGGCGCCCCGCTCGGTCGACTTCGTCGACGCCATGCCGCGCACCCCGACCGGCAAGCTCTACAAGCGCATCCTGCGCGACCCGTACTGGAAGGACCACGACCGCCGCATCTAGCGCCCCCGCCTTCGGCGCTGTCAGGACGCAGCCGATGCCCGGCATCGCGCCCGGCCCGGCGCCGACGGCCCCCGACGCATTGACCGCGATCTTGACCGGCGCTCCTTCGGATCGGCAAAGCCATAGCGTACGGCGTGGCAGCCAGTAAAGGTGAAGGAGATTTCCATGTTGCTCGCGGACGAACGCGCCGAGGTGTGCCGGATCGGCCGTCAGCTGGCCGAGACGAGGCTGGTGACCGGGTCCTCCGGCAACATCAGCGTGCGCGTCGGCGACCTGGTGGCGGTCACCCCCGGCGGGATGATGCTCGACCGGATGACCCCCGAGGACTGCCCGGTCCTGGACATGTCGGGGCAGGTCGTGGAGGGGGAGCGGGCGCCGTCCTCCGAGACGCCCATGCACCTGGCGATCTACGAGGCGTCCGACGCCTCGGCGGTCGTGCACACCCACTCCACCTACGGGGCCGTGGTCGCCAGCACCATGACCGAGCTGCCCGCCATCCACTACACGACGCTGCTGCTCGGCGGGGTGGTGCGGGTCGCCGAGTACGCCACCTACGGCACGCCTGAGCTGGCCGCCAACGTGCGCAAGGCCCTGGAGGGCGACCGGCGGGCCGCGTTGATGGGCAACCACGGCGGCGTCACCCTGGGCGGCGACCTGGACGAGGCGTACGAGAACGCCCGCCTGCTGGAGTGGCTGTGCGGCGTGTACGTGCGCGCCAAGATGATCGGCGAGCCGCGCATCCTGACCGAGGAGCAGCTGGCCAAGGTCACCGAGCGCGGCCTGCGCCCGCCGCAGTACCCGCGCCGCAAGGCGTGACGGCACCCCTCGCCGCCGCCGCGGAGCCGCCCGGCCGCGTCCCGGGCCCGCCCTGGGCCGCGGGCGGCATCCGTGGCAGGCTGCGGGTATGCCCAGGCTCACGCAGGACGCCGCGTGGGCGCGGCTCACCTCGGCCCCGGTCGCCCGGCTGGCCACCGTGGACGAGCACGGTCGCCCGCACCTGGTGCCGGTGACCTTCGCCGTGCGCCGGGGCGTCCTCTACACCGCCGTCGACCACAAGCCCAAGCGGTCCCGCGACCTGCGCCGCCTGGCCAACATCCGCGCCAACCCGCACGTGTCGGTGCTGGCCGACCACTACGACGACGACTGGGAGCGCCTGTGGTGGGTGCGCGCGGACGGCCACGCCCGCGTCATCGAGGACGACGCGCAGATGGCCGCGCCGATCGCCCTGCTGCGCGACCGCTACGCCCAGTACCGCGACCGGCCGCCCGAGGGGCCCGTCATCGCCGTCACGATCGACGCGTGGAGCGGCTGGTCGGCGTCCGGGTGACGCACTGCGGGCGGCTCAGTCCCACGCCCGGCCGAGGCGCGCCAGCCGGTCGGCGTACTCGATCCGCGTCGCCCATTCGGCGGGCCAGGCGTCCATGCCCAGGCGGGCGCCCGCGAACGCCCCGGCCAGGCATGCGATCGAGTCGGAGTCGCCCGAGCTGGCCGCGCCGCGCCGGATGGCCGCCACCGGGTCGTCCGGGAACAGCAGGAAGCACAGCAGCGCCGTGGCCAGCGCCTCCTCGGCGATCCAGCCGCCGCCGGTCACCGCGCACGGGTCGGCGTCGCGGTCGGCCGCGGCGAGGGCCGCCTCCAGGCGGTCGAGCGCCGCCAGGCATTCGTCCCAGCCGCGCGCGATGAACTCCTGCGGGGTGGGCGCGCCGGACCGCCGCCACAGCTCGCCCAGCCACCGCTCGTGGTACGTGGTGCGCTGCGCATGGCATCGTTCGCGCAACGCCCGGGGCAGCTCCTCGGGAGCCACCAGCCCCTCCCGCAGCCACCACACCGTGTAGGCCGTCAGCTCGCTGGCCGCCAGCCCGGTGGGATGGCCGTGGGTGAGCGCCGCCTGGAGCTGCGCCGCCCCGGACCGCTGCTCGTCCGTCAGCCCCGGGGCCAGCCCCAGCGGCGTGACGCGCATGTTCGCGCCGCAGCCCTTGGAGCCGATGACGGTCGCCTCCGTCCACGGGCATCCCTCGGCCAGCCTTCCGATGGCCTCCAGGCAGGTGTTGCCCGGCGCCCGGTTGTTGTCGGGGCTGCGCGCCCAGTCGATGAACCGGCGCCGCCAGATCGGCGTGATCAGATCGGGCGTGAACGGCGGGTCGCCCAGCGCGTCGAGCAGCCCCTCGCCCACCGCGAGGCCCATCTGCGTGTCATCGGTCACCAGCGCCGGGTCGCCCTCCGGCTCGCGCGGCCCGCCGGGCCCGTACCGCTCCTCGATCCGCCGCATGTCGAGGAACTCGGTCGGCTTTCCCAGCGCGTCCCCGTACGCCAGCCCGAAGATGCTGCCGCTGGCCCGTCCCGCCACATTTCCTCCTCACCGTCGCCTCGCCGTGCATTCTGCCGTAATCGCCGCGTCACCGGACGGCGCGGCGGTAGGCGGCCGGGGTGACGCCGTAGCAGCGGACGAACCACCGGGTCAGGTGGCTCTGGTCGGCGAAGCCGGTGCACGCGGCGGCCTCGGCGATCGGCTCGCCCCGGGCGATGCGGCGGCGGGCTGCGCGCAGCCGCAGCTGGCGCTGGTAGTCGCTGGGGCCCATCCCGTACGCCCGCCGGAACGCCCGGTACAGCGCGAACCGGCTGCATCCGGCCTCGCGGGCCAGCTCGTCGGCGGACAGGTCGTCCAGGAGGCCGTCGTGCAGCCGCGCCCGGGCCCGTTCGACGACCAGTGCGTCACCCCGCGGCAGGACGGGTGCGGGCGCACGGCCCGGGCGGGCGGCGGCGCGGCGCACCATCGACGCCACGGTGCGGGTCAGCAGCTCGTCCCGGCGCAGTCGCGTCGCGTCGCCGAGCAGCGCGCGGTGCAGGGCCCGCAGGCCGTGTGCCAGCAGCGGGTCCTCCACCACGGGGGAGGCGAACAGCGGCAGCCCTGCCGGGCGCCCGGCGATGTCGGCGAGCACGTCGCCGACCAGCTCGGGCCCCAGGTGGACGATCCGGTAGGTGAACCCCATCCGGTCGGCGGGCCCGCCGTCGTGCGGGTCGTCGGGGTTGAACGCCATGACCATCCCGGCCGCGCTGGTGTGCGCCGCGCCCCGGCACCGGAACGCCTGCTGCCCCTCCTCGGTGACGCCGAAGGAGTACGTCTCGTGGCTGTGCCGGTGGTAGGAGCGCCGCTCGAAGCGGGCGTGCATGGCCTCCAGCGGCCGGTCCCCGGCGCGCCAGTAGCGGGTCCACTCGCCGGTCATGCGCACGAGCGTACAAGACGGCCCAGGGCGCCCCCGGCCAGCATGGCCCGCATGCGCTTCGACACCAAGATCGCCATCGTGGTGCGGGACGACCTGGCCGCCTGGCAGCGGATGAACGTCACCGCGTTCCTGGCCGGCGCGGTCGCCGCCGGGCACCCGGATCTGATCGGCGAGCCCTACGAGAACGCCTCGGGCGACCGCTACCTGCCGATGTTCCGGCAGCCCGTGCTGGTGTACGCGGGCACCGCCGAGGACCTCGCCCGCGTCCACGCCCGCGCCCTGGCCCGCGGGACGAGCATGGCCGTCTACATCGAGGACATGTTCAAGACCGGCAACGACGCCGACAACCGCGCCACCGTCCGCGCCGTCGCCGCCGAGGAGATGCCGCTGGTCGGTCTGGCCCTGTACGAGAAGAAGAACCCCCTGGACAAGATGCTCAAGGGCCTGCCGCTGCACCCGTGATGCCGGCGAGCCCGGCCAGCCGGGCCCGGTGCGCTGCCGGGGACCCGAACAGCTCCTGCGACGCCTTCGCCCGCTTGAAGTACAGGTGCGCGTCGTGCTCCCAGGTGAAGCCGATGCCGCCGTGGAGCTGGACGGCCTCGGCGGCGACGCGGAAGAACGCCTCCGAGCAGTACGCCTTGGCCAGCGCGGCGGCGACGGGCAGCCCGTCCGGGTCGCGGTCGGCGGTGTCCGCGGCGTGCAGCACCGCCGACCGGGCCGACTCCACCAGCACGAACATGTCCGCGCACCGGTGCTTGACCGCCTGGAAGCCGCCGATCGGCCTGCCGAACTGGCGGCGCACCTTGACGTACTCGACCGTCATCTCCAGCGCCCGCTGAGCGCCGCCGAGCTGCTCGGCCGCCAGCGCCACCGCCGCCATGTCCATGACGCGCGGGTCGTAGACCCCGGCCGGTCGGGCCCGCACGCCGTCGAACTCCAGGCGCGCCATCTTCCGCGTCTGGTCCAGCGTGGTCAGGGGCGCCCGGGTGAGCCCGTCCGCGCCGCCGTGCACGGCGAACAGCGCGGGCCGCCCCTCCCGGCGCGCCACCACCAGGACCAGGTCGGCGACGTGGCCGTCGAGCACGTAGGTCTTGACGCCGTCGAGCACCCAGCCGTCCTCGGCGGGCCGGGCGGTCATCTGCACGTGCCGGACGTCCCACCGCTCGTCCTCCATCCACGCCAGCGCGGCGAGCGTGCTTCCGTCGGCGATGCCCGGCAGCAGCTCGCGCGCGGCGTCCTCGTCGCCGCAGTTCAGCAGCGCATAACCGGCCAGCACCACCGAGGACAGGAACGGCGCGCACACCAGCGCCCGCCCCATCTCCTCCATGACGACGGCCAGCTCCCGCATCCCGAACCCGGCCCCGCCGTACTCCTCGGGGATCGCCAGGCCCTGCAGCCCCAGCTGCTCGGCCATCTGCGCCCAGACCTTCGGGTCGTACCCCTCGTCCGTCGCCATCAGCCGCCGCACCTGCGCGCTCGGCGACTTGTCGGCGAAGAACCGCCGCAGCGTCTCCCGCAGCTCCCGCTGCTCCTCGGTGCCGACAGCCGGCCCCATCTCCCAACCTCCCAACCAAACGCCCGCTTGGTAATCACATCCTGCCGCACGGCTGCGGGCACGTGCCACCTCGGGCTCGCGGGGGGCGAGTCGGTCGTTACGAACTGCACATGAACTGTGGCGTTCTGCGACTACAATCTCGGGGACGAGGAAGGGAGCAGGGCATGACCGTCGCGGCCCACGAACCATGGACGCAGGAGGGCACCCTCCTCAAAGGCTTCCTCGCCTTTGACACCCCGGACGGTTACCGAGCAGAGCTGATCGACGGAGAGATCGTCGTGACACCACCCCCCGGCGGCGGGCATGACAAGAACATCGGCAGGATCGTCCGGCAGGTCCACCAGAACAGCGACACCCGGTTCGACTTCTGGGGGAGCAAGGGCCTCGTCGCTCCGGGCGACGGCCGAAGCCCGGAGAACCACGTCACCCCGGACGGCACGTTCGCCCGTGAAGAGGCCGACCTCTACAACGATGACAGCTCGTGGTCGCCCGCCGACGGCGTCGACATGGTGCTTGAGGTCACCGCCAGGAACCCGGAGCGCGACCGGGTGAACAAGCGGCACTGCTACGCGCGCGCCGGGATACCGCTGTACCTGCTGGTGGACCGGGAGAAGAAGACGGTCACGCTGTTCAGCGAGCCCAAGGACGACGACTACTTCGCCGACGTGCGCGTGCCGTTCGGCAGGCCGATCGGGCTGCCCGAGCCGTTCGCCTTCGAGCTGGACACCTCCGAGCTGTTCTGACGCCCGCGTAGGATCTTGAAAAAGATCGTCTACGCGGGGGCGGTGCAATGGAGTACGTGCGGCTGGGCGCCGGCGGGCTGAAGGTGTCGCGGATCTGCCTGGGCATGATGACGTTCGGGGTGAGCCAGACGCGGCCCTGGGCGGTGGACGAGGCCGCGGCGGCGCCGATCGTGCGGGCGGCGGTCGAGGCGGGCGTCAACTTCTTCGACACCGCCGACATGTACAACGAGGGCGCCAGCGAGGAGATCACCGGGCGGCTGCTGCGCGAGTACTTCGCCCGCCGCGACGACTACGTGCTCGCCACCAAGGTCTACAACCCGGTGGGGCCCGGGCCCAACGACCGGGGCCTGTCGCGCAAGCACATCATGGACGGGATCGACGCGTCGCTGCGGCGGCTCGGCACCGACTTCGTGGACCTGTACATCATCCACCGCTGGGACTACGAGACCCCCATCGAGGAGACGATGGAGGCGCTGCACGACGTCGTGCGGGCGGGCAAGGCCCGCTACATCGGCGCGTCCAGCATGTTCGCCTGGCAGTTCGCCAAGGCCCAGTACGTCGCGCGGCTCAACGGCTGGACCCGGTTCGTGTCCATGCAGAACCACTACAACCTGGTCTACCGGGAGGAGGAGCGGGAGATGATCCCGTTCTGCCTCGACCAGGGGGTGGGCGTCACGCCGTGGAGCCCGCTGGCCCGCGGCCTGCTCGCGGGCACCCGCGACCGCGACGGCGGCCGCCACACGGTTCGGTCCCGCACCGACCGGTACGCCGAGAGCCTCTACACCGACGACAACGACTTCGACGTCGTGGACGCGGTGCGGGCGGTCGCCGGCGAGCGGGGCGTGTCGATGGCGCAGGTCGCCCTCGCGTGGCTGCTCGACCGGCCCGGGGTGGTGTCGCCGATCATCGGTGCGAGCAAGGAGGCCCACCTGGCCGAGGCGATCGCCGCCACCGAGCTGACGCTCACCGACGACGAGAAGGCCCGCCTGGAGGCGCCCTACCGGCCGCACGCCGTCAGCGGCCACTTCTGATCGGACGCGCCTCACGGGGACCAGTCGTGCGGCCCCAGGACGAAGCCCGTGCCGCACGTACGCAGATGGCCCACGGCCAGCAGGTGCGCCAGCGCCGCGCGGACGTCCTCCTCGGGGCGGTCGAGCTGCCGGGTCAGCGTGGCGAGGCCGGCGGTGCCGCCGTCGGTGTCGATCTCGGCGACCGCCTCGTACACCGCCAGTTCGAAGTCGGTGAGTTCCTGGACGTCGCCGCGTTGTTCGGTCATGCCCGGCCCATGCCCGCCGGGGGGCGGGCGATTCAGCCGTAGCGGTCGAGTTCGCGGAAGAAGCCGGGGACGGTGCGCAGCCCGCCCGCGGCGGCGACGTGCTCGTACACGTGCAGCCCCACGGCCAGGTCGAGCACGCCCAGGCCGAACGGGGAGAAGACCACGGGCCGGTCGGCGGGCGGGACGAGGGCGCCGGTCAGTACGTCGTACAGGGGCCCGGCGACGAAGTCGCGGTGCCCGACGAGCTCCTCGGTCAGGTGCGGGGAGGTGCGGGCCTTCAGGCAGTGGTCGACGTCGTCCAGGACGTTCCAGGACGCCAGGATGATCTCGGGGGACAGGTCGCGCAGCGAGATGTGCAGCACCAGCGGCGCGTGCGCGAACCAGCCGGGGTCGGTGACGTGCGGCTCGCCCGCCACGGTCGCGAAGACCACCAGGTCGCAGGAGCGGATGAGGTCCTCGGCCTTGTCGTGCACGGTCACGGCGGTCTCGCCCGCGCGCCGCAGGTAGCCGCTGAAGCCCTCGGCGTGCGCGGCGGCCAGGTCGTGCACGCCGACCTCGTCGAAGGCGAACCCGGCGGCGCGCAGGTAGGTGTGGATGTAGCGGGCGATCAGCCCGGCGCCGACGAACCCGGCGCGGCGGGGGCGGGCGCCGCGCGCGTCGGCGAGCCGGGTCGCGGCCAGGGCGGCGGACGCGGCGGTGCGGGCCGCGCTGATGATCGAGCTTTCCAGGCAGGCGAACGGGTAGCCGGTCTCGGCGTCGTTGAGGATCAGCACGGCGGACGCGCGGGGCAGCCCGGCCGCGACGTTCTCCGGGAAGCTGGAGATCCACTTGATGCCGTGCACGTGGCCGAGCGAGGCGGGCAGCGCGATGATCCGACTGGACGGCCGGTCGGGGAAGCGCAGGAAGTAGGAGTCGGGGTTGACGGTGCCGCCCTCGCCGTGCCGCCGGTAGGCGGCCTCGACGGTCTCGACGACCCGCTGCTCGCGGCCGTCGAGTGCGTCCTTCACCTGGTCGCCGGAGATCACGGCGAAGGAGGGGGGCTGGTTCATGGGCGGCTCCGGTGCGGGTCGGTGAGATCGGTGAGGTCGGTGACGGCGGTCAGCTCCCGGGCCGCTTCGCCGCCGGGCGCGTCGGCGGGCGCGCCGACGGGCGCGGCGCAGGGCTCCTCGGCGGGCTCCTGCAGGTCGGGCTCGGCGCCGGGGAACAGCTCGGGCACCAGGTCGGGGAAGTGGCGGCGCAGCCAGTGCTCCTCGTACAGCGAGTCCAGGTAGCGTTCGCCCAGGTCGGGTGCGATCGCGACGGCGACCGGGTCGGCCCCGGGGTACTTGGCGGCCAGCCACCGCTCGGCGCCCGACACCACGGTGCCGGTGGAGCCGCCGAACATGAAGCCGTGCGCCGACAGCCGGTGCACGGTGCGGATGGTGTCGGCCTCGGGGACGTGCACGACGTCGTCGATGTAGGACTCGTCGACCAGCGCGGGGCGGCAGCTGGTGCCCAGGCCGGGGACGAGCCGCCGCCCGGGGACGCCGCCGAAGGTGACCGAGCCGACCGCGTCCACCGCCACGATCGTGACCGGGCGCCCCCGCTCGCGGAAGTAGCGGGCGCAGCCCATCAGGGTGCCGGTGGTGCCCGCGCCGACGAACAGCACCTCCAGGCCGGGGAAGCCGCGGTCGATGGCGGGCGCGGTGCCGCGGTAGTGCGCGAGCCAGTTGTTGGGGTTGGCGTACTGGTTGAGCCACAGGTACCGGCGGTCGGAGGCGCACAGCTCCCGCACGTAGGCGATGCGGCTGGCCAGGTAGCCGCCGGCCGCGTCGGGGCGGGAGACGACCCGGACCTCGGCGCCGAGGGCCCGCATGAGCCGCATGGTGGCGGGGTTGCAGCGCGGGTCGGTGACGCAGACGAACCGGTGGCCGCGGGCGGCGGCGATGATGCTGAGCGCCACCCCCAGGTTGCCCGAGGACGACTCCACCAGGATCGAGTCGGGGGTCAGCGAGCCGTCCCGCTCGGCCGCGTCGACCATCTGCGCGGCCGCCTTCAGCTTGACCGACCCGGCGAAATTGAAGCCCTCGCACTTGAGGTAGAGGGGACAGCCGAGCACCGGCCGGAGGTCCACGTAGAGATCCTCGACATTGAAGTCCTGCGGCGAGCTGATGATGGGCACGCTGCCACCCTCGAACAAAATATCAATTAGCGGTTCGGTGGAGGCCCCCGGAACCGTGCCGAATTCTCCGCGAATGACTTTCCGTGCGCTTCCCGAGTTCCCCCCGAATCCACGCCCGAGACGAAGAGTCCCATGGCGGATCATCACCGTACCTTCGGGCATGTCGCCCCGCAACCCCCTGCTTACCCGTGGGTAGTGTGGAAAGCGGGAATCTGCCCACAAGGCGCCATAAGCTGACGCCGCGGCGGTTTTCCGCCGATGACGGGGACGACGTCTGATCTCACGGAGAGTGATCATGAGTGTTCGCGGACGGGCCGTCGACCGGCTGCTCACCCTGGACGAACTGCCCGTCCCGCCGCTGCCGGAGACCGAGGTCGCCCGCGCCAGGCGGCTGGCCGACCGGCACAAGATGACCCGCGAGCACGCCGTCGACCTGGACGAACCCGTCATCGCGCGGATCGAGCGGATCGCGGCCGAACGCGACCGGCCCGCCGTGCGCGACCGCGACCGCGCGCTGACCTACGCCGAGCTGGCCGCCGAGGCGCGCCGCCTGGCCGCGCTGCTGGAGCGCTCGGGCGCCGGTCCGGGCACGGTCGTGGGCGTCGGCGGGGAGCGGTGCGCCGCCGTGGTGGCCGCGTTCCTGGCGATCGAGCTGGTCGGCGCGCTGTACGTGCCCGCCGACGCCGCCTGGCCCGCCGCCCGCGTCCGCGACGTCCTGACCCAGGCGGGGGCCGGCCTGCTGCTGGCCGCCGACGACGCCTCAGCGGAGGGCTCGGCGCTGGCCGAGGGGGCGCGCGCGGCGGGCTGCCGCATCGTGCGCGCGGGGGACGCCGCGGGGTGCCCGCCGTGGCCGGGCCCGGCCCGGCTGGAGTCCCTGGACCAGCCCCGGTACGTGCTGTTCACCTCGGGCTCGACCGGCCGCCCCAAGGGCGCGGTCGTCGAGCACCGCGGCATGATCAACCACCTGTACGCCAAGATCGTCGACCTGGGGCTGACCGGGGCCGACGCGGTGGCCCAGACCGCCCCGCTCGGCTTCGACATCTCGGTCTGGCAGATGCTGTGCCCGCTGCTGGTGGGCGGCCGGGTGGAGGTGGTCGACGACGCGACGGCGCACGACCCGGTCGCGTTCGCGCAGGCCGTGCGGCGCCGCGCCATCACGGTGGCGGAGCTGGTGCCGACCATGGTCCGGCACCTGCTGGACGACCTGGCGGCCGCGCCCGGCCAGGCCGACGCGCTGGCCGGGCTGCGCTGGATGATCGCCACCGGCGAGGAGCTGCCCGCCGAGCTGGCCCGCCGCTGGCTGGCCGCGATGCCGCAGGCGCGGCTGCTCAACGCCTACGGCCCCACCGAGTGCTCCGACGACGTCACCCACCACACCGTGACCGAGGGCGACCTGGACCTGCTGCGCCTGCCCATCGGCACACCGATCATCAACGCGCGCCTGTACGTGCTGCGCGCCCCCTCGCCCGAGGAGGGGGAGGGCGGCCCCTGGAGCGCCTGCGAGATCGGCGAGACCGGCGAGCTGTTCGTCGGCGGCATCTGCGTGGGACGCGGCTACCTGGGCGACCCCGAACGCACCCGCGCCGCGTTCTACCGCGACCCGTTCGACTCGGGCGGACGCCTCTACCGGACCGGCGACGCGGTCAGGCTGCTGCCGCCGGGGGAGGGCGGACGGGACCGGCCCGTGCTGCAGTACCTGGGCCGGGTGGACCGCCAGGTCAAGATCGCGGGCGTCCGGATGGAGCTGGGCGAGATCGAGGCCGTGCTGCGGCGGCATCCGTCCGTCGGCGCCGCCGCCGTCGTCGTCCACGAGGCGCCCCCCGGATCATAACGCAGCGTAATCACGCCGTCCCTTTTCGGTTGTCCTCCTTTGTCACATCCTGCGCGTCCGGAGGCCGCGGGGCGGGGCGGTGTGCCCGCTCTTTTGTCACGGTCGTGAGCATTTCACGTGGTCAACTTCTACTTTTTGGGGGATTGCCAGTGCGCTGCGCGGGCTGGTTGACTGTGGGCCCGCTACTCGGCGGTAGGCGAGGTCGGAGGGCGGACCCCCATCCGGGCCGGCGGAGTGGCGGTCGCGCGCACCCGTCCGTCCAGCCGGACCGCGACCGCGGCGGCGCGCTCGGTGCACGGGGTGCCGGGCGGTACTCGGGGAAAGGGGACGGAGAAACGGCCCGAAGTTCGGTGGTCACTCTTCGCGAAAATCGAATCCCCCCGCGACCGGGAAAGCATTTGCCTTGATGTCCTCCATTGAGTACGTGCCCCTTTCGTCGGCGCAGCGGGCGATCTGGTACGCCCAGCAGCTGGCGCCCGATACGCCGATTCACATCGCGCAGTACATCGAGATCGAGGGCCCGGTCGACCACGAATTGCTCGACCGCGTGGCGCGTATCGCCGCGCACGAGGTCGAGGCGCTGCACGTGCGCCTGGTCGAACGCGACGGGGAGCCCTGCCAGATCCTCGACCCGGACCCGACGGCGGCGATCCCGCTGGTGGACCTGACCGGGGAGGCGGACCCGCGCGCCGCCGCCCGCGCCTGGATGCGCACCCGCCTGGCCGAGCCGCTGCCGCTGGACGCCGACCGGCTGTACACGACCGCCCTGCTGCGCCTCGCGCCCGGCCTGCACTGGTGGTTCCTGCGCGCCCACCACGTCATCCAGGACGCCTACAGCGGCTCGATCATCAGCCGCCGCGCCGCCGAGCTGTACACGCGGCTGGCCCGCGGCGAGGAGTACCGGCCCGCCCCGCGCGGCTCGTACCGGGAGGTGCTGGCCGAGGAGGCCGCCTACCGCGCGTCCGACCGCTTCCGGCGCGACCGCGCCTACTGGACGGAGCGGTTCGCCGACCGCCCCCTCGCCGTCGGCCTGAGCGACGGCCTGGCCGAACCGACCGCCGACTACCTCAGCCGCATCGCCCGGCTGTCACCGGAGGAGACGGCCGCGCTGGCGGCCGGCGCGCGGCGGCTGCGCACCGCCTCGCCCGCGCTGGCGATCGCCGCGACCGCCGCGTACGTCGCGCGGATGACCGGAACCGACGACGTGATCCTGGGCATGGCGGTCAGCGGCCGCGCGTCGCAGCTGGCCCTCGCCACGCCCGCGATGCTGGCCACGATCCTGCCGCTGCGGGTGGCCGTCCGGCCCGGCATGACCGTCGAGGAGCTGGTGCGCACCACCTCCCGGACCGCCGCCCGGCTGCTGCGCCACCAGCGCTACCGGCGCGAGGACCTGCTGCGCGACCTGCGGCTGCTCGGCGAGCGGCGCCGCCTGCACGGCCCGGTCATCAACATCATGCCCTTCGACTACCGGCTGGACTTCGCGGGCCTGCCCGGGCGGATGCACGCCCTCACCACCGGGCCGGTGGACGACCTGTCGATCAACATCTACGACAACTTCGACGGCGCCGGCCTGCGCGTCGACTTCGACGCGCACCCCGCCCTCTACACGCCCGAAGAGGTCGCCGCCCACCAGGAGCGGTACCTGCGGCTGCTGCGGGCGCTTGGCCGGGTCGATCCGGCCACGCGGCTGGGCGACGTGGAGATCGTGGACGCCGCCGAGCGCGCCCTGGTGCTGAAGAAGTGGAACGACACCGCCGTGCCGGTGCCGCCGGCCGTCGTGCCGGAACTGGTGGAGGCGCAGGCCGCCCGCACGCCCGACGCGCCTGCCGTCGCGCACGGCGGGGCGACGCTGACGTATGGGGAGCTGAACGCGCGGGCGAACCGGCTGGCGCGTCATCTGATCGGTCTGGGCGTCGGCCCGGAGGATCGGGTGGGGCTGGCGCTGCCGCGTGATGTGAACCTTGTGGTGGCGGCGTTTGCGGTGTTGAAGACCGGGGCCGCCTACCTGCCGATCGACCCGGCTTATCCGGCGGACCGTATCGCGTTCATGCTGGACGACGCCGCCCCGGCCTGCGTCGTCACCACGACCGCGACGACGCTGCCCGCAGGTGCACCGCGCGTCGAGCTGGACGCCCTGGAGCTGGCCGCGCATTCCGACGCCGACGTCACCGACGCCGACCGGGTGCGCCCGCTGCGCCCCGGCAACGCCGCCTACGTCATCTACACCTCCGGTTCCACGGGCCGGCCCAAGGGCGTCGTGGTGTCCCACGCCAACGCCGTCGACTTCTGCGCGTGGGCGGCGCGCGACTTCGGCGCCGACCGGCTGCGCCGCGTGCTGTTCTCCACGTCGCTGAACTTCGACGTGTCGGTCTTCGAGTGGCTCGTCCCGCTCACCGTCGGCGGCCGCGTCGAGGTGGTGCGCGACCTGCTGGAGGTGGCCGAACGGGGCGGCTGGCACGGATCGCTCATCAGCGGTGTGCCGTCGGCGATGGCGGCGCTGCTGGGCGCGGGCCGCCTGGACCTGTCGGCGACGGACGTGGTGCTGGCAGGCGAGGCGCTGCCGCCCCGGCTGGTGCGCGAGCTGCGGCGGCTGCTGCCCGACGCGCGCATCTCCAACATCTACGGCCCGACCGAGACCACCGTCTACGTCACCGCCTGGTACGACGACGGCAACGCCGAAGGCACGGCCCCGATCGGCCGGCCCCTCGCCAACACCCGCGCCTACGTGCTCGACGCGGCACTGCGTCCGGCCCCCGTGGGCGCCCCCGGAGAGCTGTACCTGGCGGGCGACGGCCTGGCCCGCGGCTACCTCGGCCGCCCGTCCCTCACCGCCGAACGTTTCGTCGCGTGCCCGTTCGGCCCGCCCGGTGAGCGCATGTACCGCACGGGCGACCTGGTGCGCTGGACCCGCACCGGCGACATCGAGTACCTGGGCCGGGCCGACCATCAAGTCAAGGTGCGCGGGTTCCGCATCGAACCCGGCGAGATCGAGTCGGTCCTGACCGGCCACCCGGATGTGGCGCAGAGCGTCGTCATCGCCCGCACCGACGCCGCCGGGGACACGACCCTGGTCGCCTACGTCGTCCCCGCCCCCGGACGGACCGCCGAGCCTGCGGCGCTGCGGGCGTTCGCCGCCGCGACACTGCCCGACTACATGGTCCCGTCGGCCGTGGTCGTGCTGGACGCGCTGCCGCTCACCCCGAACGGCAAGCTGGACCGGGCCGCGCTGCCCGCCCCCGACCTCGCCGCGTCCCCCGCAAGCCGCGCCCCGCGCGACGCCCGCGAGGAGATCCTCTGCGGGATCTTCGCCGATGTGCTCGGCGTGGAACGGGTCGGCATCGACGACGACTTCTTCGACCTCGGCGGCGACTCGCTCAAGGCCACCCGCGTGGCGGCCCGCGCCCGCGCCGCCCTCGGCGGCGATCTCGCCGTCCGCGCGGTGTTCGAGGCGCCCACCGTGGCCGCCCTGGCCGCGCGCCTCGACACCTCCGGCGGGCGGCGCCCCGCGCTGACGGCCGGGCCCAGGCCCGACCCCCTCCCCGTGTCGTACGCGCAGCGGCGGCTGTGGTTCGTCAACGACCTGGACGGCGGCTCGGCCGTCTACCACATCCCCATCCCGCTGCGGCTGACCGGCAGGCTCGACCTGGACGCGGTGCGCGCCGCGATGGACGACATGCTGGCCCGGCACGAGGCCCTGCGCACCGTGTTCACCGAGATCGGCGGCGAGCCGCACCAGCGGATCCTGCGCCACCCCGACGAGGTGGACCCGGTGCTGACGGTCGCCGACCTCGCCGACGCCACCGACGACGAACGCCGCCGGGAGATCCTCGCCGCCGCCACCCGCCGCTTCGACCTGACCCGCGACCTGCCCGTCCGCGCGCACGTGTTCCGCCTCGGCCGCCGCGACGACGGCGACGAGCACCTGCTGCTGATCGTGCTGCACCACATCGCCGGGGACGGCTGGTCGATGGAGCCGCTGGCCGCCGACCTGATCACCGCGTACGCGGCGCGCGCCGAGGGCCGGGCGCCGGACTGGGAGCCGCTGCCCGTCCAGTACGCCGACTACGCGGTCTGGCAGCGCGACCTGCTCGGCGATGAGGACGACCCGGGCAGCCTGGCCGCACGGCAGCTCGCCTACTGGAAACAGGCCCTGGCCGGGCTGCCCGACCAGCTCGAACTGCCCGCCGACCGGCCGCGCCCCGCACGGGCCTCCTACCGGGGCGCACAGGTGCCGTTCACACTGCCCGCCGGGCTGCACGCCGCGCTCGCCGACCTGGCCCGCGAGCGCCGCGCCAGCCTGTTCATGGTGCTGCAGGCGGCGTTGGCGGGGCTGCTCACCCGGCTCGGCGCGGGCACCGACATCCCGATCGGCTCGCCGGTCGCGGGTCGTACGGACCGGGCGTTGGACGACTTGGTGGGCGTGTTCGTCAACACGCTCGTGCTGCGTACCGACACTTCCGGCGACCCGGCGTTCGCCGAGCTGCTCGAGCGGGTGCGGGAGGCGGACCTGGCGGCGTTCGCCCATCAGGACGTGCCGTTCGAGCGTCTGGTGGAGGTGTTGAACCCGCGGCGGTCCCTGGCCCGGCACCCGCTGTTCCAGGTCATGATCTCGATGCAGACCAATCCGTCGGCGCGGGTGGAGCTGCCGGGGCTGACGGTCGCGCTGGAGCCGGTCGACACCGGCGTGTCCCGCTTCGACCTGGCGCTGCTGGTGGACGAGCGCCGCGACGCCGCCGGGAACCCCGCTGGGATCGACTGCCGTCTGGAATACGCCGCCGACCTGTTCGACGCCGACACCGCCCGGTCCATGGCCGCCCGCCTGGAACGGCTGCTCGCCGCCGTCGCCGCCGACCCCGGCCGCCGGCTCGGCGAGATCGACCTGCTGGAGGAGGCCGAACGGCACCGCCTGTTCGGCGAGTGGAACGACACCGCGCTGCCCGTCCCGGACGCCCTGGCACCCGAGCTGGTGGAGGCGCAGGCCGCCCGCACGCCCGACGCGCCTGCCGTCGCGCACGGCGGGGCGACGCTGACGTATGGGGAGCTGAACGCGCGGGCGAACCGGCTGGCGCGTCATCTGATCGGTCTGGGCGTCGGCCCGGAGGATCGGGTGGGGCTGGCGCTGCCGCGTGATGTGAACCTGGTGGTGGCGGCGTTTGCGGTGTTGAAGACCGGGGCCGCCTACCTGCCGATCGACCCGGCTTATCCGGCGGACCGTATCGCGTTCATGCTGGACGACGCCGCCCCGGCCTGCGTCGTCACCACGACCGCGACGACGCTGCCCGCAGGTGCACCGCGCGTCGAGCTGGACGCCCTGGACCTGGCCGCGCATTCCGACGCCGACGTCACCGACGCCGACCGGGTGCGGCCCCTTCGCCCGGACCACGCCGCGTACGTCATCTACACCTCCGGGTCCACCGGCCGCCCCAAGGGCGTCGTCATCCCGCACTCCGCCCTGGCCGACTTCTGCGCGGGCGGCACGGCGTTCTACGGCGCCGACCGGCTGCGCCGCGTGCTGTTCTCCACGTCGCTGAACTTCGACGTGTCGGTCTTCGAGTGGCTCGTCCCGCTCACCGTCGGCGGCCGCGTCGAGGTGGTGCGCGACCTGCTGGAGGTCGCCGAACGCGGCGGCTGGGAGGGCACTCTGGTCAGCGGCGTCCCCTCCGCCCTGGCGGTGCTGCTGGCCCGCGACGGCCTGCGGCTGCGCGTCGACGACCTGGCGTTCGGCGGCGAGGCGCTGCCCGCGCGGCTGCTGCGGGACGCCCGCGAACGCGTGCCCGGCGCGCGCCTGTCCAACATCTACGGGCCCACCGAGGCGACCGTGTTCGTCACCGGCTGGTTCGACGACGGCAACGCCGAGGGCACGGCGCCGATCGGCCGCCCCATGGCCAACACCCGCGCCTACGTGCTGGACGGGGCGCTGCGGCCGGTGCCGGTCGGCGTGCCCGGCGAACTGTACATCGCCGGAGACGGCCTGGCCCGCGGCTACCTGGGCCGCCCGGCGCTCACCGCCGAACGGTTCGTGGCCTGCCCGTTCGGCCCGCCCGGTGAGCGCATGTACCGCACCGGCGACCTGGTGCGCTGGACCCGCACCGGCGACATCGAGTACCTGGGCCGCGTCGACCACCAGGTGAAGGTGCGCGGGTTCCGCATCGAACCCGGCGAGATCGAGTCGGTCCTGACCGGCCACCCGGACGTGGCGCAGAGCGTCGTCATCGCCCGCACCGACGCCGCCGGAGACACCGTCCTGGTCGCCTACGTCGTCCCCGCGCCGGGCGCCGCCGCCCCGGACACCGCGGCACTGCGCACGTTCGCCGCCACGACACTACCCGACTACATGGTCCCGTCGGCCGTGGTCGTGCTGGACGCGCTGCCGCTCACTCCCAACGGCAAGCTGGACCGGGCCGCGCTGCCCGCCCCCGACCTCGCCGCCGCCTCCGCCGGGGGCCGCGCCCCGCGCGACGCCCGCGAGGAGATTTTGTGCGGGATCTTCGCCGACGTGCTCGGCGTGGAACGGGTCGGCATCGACGACGACTTCTTCGACCTCGGCGGCGACTCGCTCAAGGCCACCCGCGTCGCGGCCCGCGCCCGCGCCGCCCTCGGCGTGGAGCTGCCCGTCCGCGCGGTGTTCGAGAACTCCACCGTCGCCGGGCTCGCCGAACGCGCCGCGTCCGGCGCACGGGCCGAACGCCCCCCGCTGCGGCCCGTGCCCCCCGACCAGCGCCCCGACCCGCTGCCCGTCTCGCACGCGCAGGAACGGCTGTGGTTCCTCAACCGCCTGGAGGGACCCACCGCCACCTACAACATGCCGATCCCGCTGCGGCTGACCGGCGCGCTCGACTACGCGGCCATGCGCGCCGCGCTGCGCGACGTCGTGGCCCGGCACGAGTCGCTCCGCACCGTCTTCGGCGACCACGACGGCCGCGCCCATCAGCGCGTCCTGGCCGACGCCGACCCGCCGCTGGAGATCACCGGCATCGCGCCCGGCGGCGACCTGCCCGGCGCGCTGTTCACGGCCGCCACCCGCGGCTTCGACCTGTCCCGGGACCTGCCCGTCCGCGCCCACCTGTACCGGCTCGGCGAGCACGAGCACGTGCTGCTGATCGTGCTGCACCACATCGCCGGCGACGGCTGGTCTATGGCGCCGCTCGCCCGCGACGTCATCACCGCCTACCTCGCCCGCCGCGACGGGCACGCCCCCGACTGGGAGCCGCTGCCCGTCCAGTACGCCGACTACGCGTTGTGGCAGCGCGACCTGCTCGGCGACGAGGACGACCCGGGCAGCCTGGCCGCACGGCAGATCGCGTTCTGGCGCACGGCGCTGGCGGGCCTGCCGGACGAGATCGCCCTGCCCGCCGACCGGCCCCGCCCCGACCGCGCCTCCTACCGGGGCGGCCAGGTCTCCTTCGACGTGCCGCAACGGCTCCACCAGGCGCTCGCCGACCTGGCCCGCCGCCACCACGTCAGCGTCTTCATGGTGCTGCAGGCGGCGTTGGCGGGGCTGCTCACCCGGCTCGGCGCGGGCACCGACATCCCGATCGGTTCGCCGGTCGCGGGACGCACGGACCGGGCGTTGGACGACCTGGTGGGCGTGTTCGTCAACACTCTCGTGCTGCGTACCGACACTTCCGGCGACCCGGCGTTCGCCGAGCTGCTCGAGCGGGTGCGGGAGGCGGACCTGGCGGCGTTCGCCCATCAGGACGTGCCGTTCGAGCGTCTGGTGGAGGTGCTGAACCCGCGGCGGTCCCTGGCCCGGCACCCGCTGTTCCAGGTCATGCTGACCCTGCAGAACAACCCCGAGGCGTCGACCGACCTGCCCGGCCTGCGCGTGGCCGTGGAACCGGTGGACGCCGCGGTCGCCAAGTTCGACCTGGAGTTCATGCTGGAACCGGCCCGGGACGGCGGCGGCCTCACCGGAACCGTCGAGTACGCCCTCGACCTGTTCGACCGCGACACCGCCGAACGCCTCGCCACCTGGTACGTCGACGTCCTGGAGGCCGTCGCCGCCGACCCCGAGGTGACGATCGGCGCGCTGCGGCTGCCCGGCGCCGACGACCTCCGCCGCCCCGCCGCCCCGCCACCGGTGAAGAGGCTCGTCGCCTACGTCGTCCCCGCCCCGGGCCAGACGATCGACGTCGAGGAACTGCGCGCCCACGTGCGCGAGCACCTGCCCGAGGCCATGGTGCCGTCCGCCGTCGTCGTGCTGGACGAGCTGCCCCTCACCCCCAACGGCAAGGTGGACACCAAGGCCCTGCCGCGCCCCGACCTGGCGGCGGCGCCGGCCGCGGCGCCCTACCGCGCGCCGCGCGACGCCCGCGAGAAGACCGTCGCCGCCATCGTCGCCGACCTGCTCGGCGTCGCCCGCGTCGGCATCGACGACGACTTCTTCGCGCTCGGCGGCAACTCGCTGATCGCGATGCGGGTCGTCAGCCGCGTCCGCCGCGCCCTCGGCGTCGAACTGCCCGTGCGGGCCCTGTTCGAGGCGCCCACCGTCGCGGGGCTGTGCGCCCTCCTCGGCGCCGCCCGCGAAACGGGACGCCCGCCGCTGGAACGCCGGGACCGGCCCGAGGTGATCCCGCCGTCGTACGCGCAGCGGCGCCTGTGGTTCCTCAACCGGTTCGAAGGCCCGTCCGCCACCTACAACATGCCCCTGGCGCTGCGCATCCGCGGCGCCCTCGACCACGACGCGCTGCGCGCCGCCCTCGGCGACGTGGTGACCCGGCACGAGTCGCTCCGCACGATCCTGCCCGACAGCGGCGGCGTGCCGCGCCAGCTCATCCTCGACCCGGCCGCCGCCCGGCCCGAACTGCACGTCACCGACACCACCGACGCCGAACTGCCGGTCCTGCTGGCGGCCGCCGCCGGACACCCCTTCGACATCTCCGCCGAACCGCCGCTGCGCGCCCACCTGTTCCGCCTCGCCCCCGACGAGCATGTCGCCCTGCTGGTGCTGCACCACATCGCGGGTGACGGCTGGTCGATGGCGCCGCTGGCGCGCGATGTGATCGGCGCGTATGCGGCGCGGGTGGAGGGGCGTGCGCCGGGGTGGGCGGAGCTGCCGGTGCAGTATGCGGATTATGCGTTGTGGCAGCGGGAGCTGTTCGGTTCGGAGGACGATCCGGACAGTCTGATCTCGCGGCAGATCGCGTTCTGGCGTGAGGCGTTGGCGGGCGCCCCGGAGGAGCTGGCGCTGCCTGCTGATCGGCCGCGTCCGGCCGAGGCGTCCTACCGCGGCGGCACGGTCCCCTTCCGGCTCGGCGCCGACCTGCACGAGGCCCTGCTGCGGGTCTCCCGCGAGACCGGCGCCAGCCCCTTCATGGTCGCCCAGGCCGCCTTCGCCGCCCTGCTGACGCGGCTGGGTGCCGGGACCGACATTCCGATCGGGTCGCCTGTGGCGGGGCGTACGGATGACGCGCTGGACGACCTGGTCGGCATGTTCGTCAACATGCTCGTCTTCCGGACCGACACCTCTGGCGATCCGTCGTTCCGCGAGCTGGTGGCGCGGGTGCGGGAGGCCGATCTGGCCGCCTATGCCCATCAGGACGTGCCGTTCGAACGCCTGGTGGAGGTGCTCAACCCGCCGCGCCACATGGGCCGCCACCCGCTGTTCCAGGTCGGCCTGACGTTCCAGAACAACCCGCAGGCCCGGCTCGAAGCACCCGGCTTCAGCGCCGAACCCGAACCGCTGCACGCCGGCGTGTCCCGCTTCGACCTGCTCATGATCCTCACCGAGCGGCTCGACCCCTCCGGCCGGCCCGCCGGGCTCGACGGCGAACTCGAATACGCCCTCGACCTCTACGACCCGCCGACCGTCGAACGCCTCGCCGCCCGCTTCGAACGCTTCCTCGCGGCGCTGCTCGCCGACCCCGGCACCCCGATCAGCGCGATCGACGTCCTGGACCCCGCCGAACGCCGCGTCCTGCTCGAAGAGTGGGCCGGCGGCACCGCCGGCGAACCGTCGGATTCCTCGACGATCGTTGATCTGTTCGAGGCGCAGGCGGCGGTTCGTCCGGGTGCGGTGGCGGTGTCGTGTGAGGGTGTGTCGTTGACGTATGGGGAGGTGAATGCTCGGGCGAATCGGTTGGCGCGTCGCCTGGTGGAGCGGGGGGCCGGTCCGGAGCGGTTCGTGGCGTTGCGGTTGCCGCGTTCGGTGGACCTGGTCGTGGCGGTCTTGGGGGTGCTCAAGGCGGGGGCGGCGTATGTGCCGATCGACCCGGACTATCCGGCCGACCGGATCGCCTTCATGCTCGACGACGCCCGTCCCGCGCTGGTCCTCGGGCCGGAGGATGTGGACGCGCCCGGCTACGACGACACGAACCTCAACGTCCCGCTGTCGCCGGACCATCCGGCGTACGTCATCTACACCTCGGGTTCGACGGGTCGTCCGAAGGGTGTGGTGGTTCCGCATGGCAATGTGGTGCGGTTGCTGCGGTCGACGGAGTGCTGGTTCGATTTCGGGCCGGATGATGTGTGGACGTTGTTCCACTCCTACGCCTTCGACTTCACCGTGTGGGAGCTGTGGGGTGCGTTGGCGTA
>NZ_BSTN01000040.1 GCF_030269545.1 Actinomadura sp. NBRC 104425
TGGACCGAGGGCCGCCGCTACATGGGCCTGGAGTTCCTCGCCAAAGCCAGACTGCGGGTGATTGACGGCGGTCCTTGCGGGGACGGGACCGACCAGCAGGCGATCACTGCTTAACCTGCAGAAACAGATCACGCGGAGGCCGACTCATACACCACTCCGCTGGACGTGACCCGAAGGACCCCAACGGACCCCACCTGGAGTTCAACCCCGACGACTGGCGCACGTTCACCCAGCGCATCCGCAACGGACACCACGACCTGACCTGATCCCCCACACCGACGCCTCAACTGCGCTCCTCCCAGAGTGAGGAGGTGCTGACATGGCACCTAACTGGCGCAAGTCAGCCACAGCGGAAGCACGTCCGGCCACAGTGACTGCGTAGAGGTCGCGCGGCTCGGCGGGGACATTGGCGTACGGGACTCCAAGGCCCCCGTCGGACCCCACCTGGTGTTCGGCTCCGACGACTGGCGAGCGTTCGCGCGCCGGGTGCGGAGCGGAGAGCACGATCTGACCTGACCTGTCCCTGACGTTGCGCGAGCCCTCGGCCTGGTGCGGCCGGGGGCTCGTTCGCGTCGGTGGGCGGGTTCGGCGACTCAGGCGGCGCGGTGGATGTTGTTGATCCAGGAGTCGGGGAGTTTGATCCACTCGCCGAGCGCGTCCTGATAGGGGACGGCCACCGTGGCGAGACGCGGCTCGCGGAACGGGTCGGCCTGCGGGCACAGCAGCCACAGGCCCCGTCCCCCCATCCGGGCCGCGGCGGCCAGCGAGTTCAGCGTGCCCATGGCCTGGTAGCGGGCGAAGGCCGTGGTCTCGGTCAGCAGCAGCGGGCCGGTGCCCGACGCCATCCGTTCGCGGATGATCGGCTCCATGCGTCCCCACGCCGTGCGGGTGTACTCGCTGAGCTTCATCGCGGCCCTGCTGCCGGGCTCGGCGGCGTCGGCGCGCAGGATCGTCTGCCAGGTCGGCTTGGTGCCGGGCGGCACGAGTTCGTGCAGGACGCGCAGGAACAGCGCCGTCACCGACAGCGGCTCGGCGCCGAACCGCGCGCCCGACAGTTCGGCCACCGCCTGCAGGCTCAATCCCGCGCGAACGGTCAGCACCCGGAAGCCGTCGCGCTGGACCGACGCCTCCAGGCGTTCCTCTGCCTCGACGGCGGCCGCCAACAGCGGGTTGTCCGAGTAGCGTGCCGCGCCGCTCTTGCGGGTGGAGCGGCGGTCGGCCAGGGCGGTGACATAACTGGAGACGATGTCCAGGCCGGTCGGCAGGTAGCGGCGGGTGCCGGTGTCCTTGCGTTCGGACAGGGTGAGGTCGAACCCGGCCTCGCGCAGGGCCCGGGTCAGCGCGCCTCCGGTAGGCAGGCGGTCGCCGCTGTCGTTGAAGCGGGGGAACCGCGTCAGGACCCGGGCGTGGATGTCCTCGGCGGTCAGGCCGGGCTGGTGCTCCTCCGGGAGTCCGGGGATCAGCGGGACGAGACCCGCTTGGGTGAGCCGCAGCGCCCGCACCAAAGGCAGGTCCCGGGGATAGATTTCCAGGCGGGGCGTGGCGGCGGCGTTCTTGGCGGCGGCGACGGCGATCTCGACGGTGCGGCGCTCGTCCCAGTCGATCGTGCCGGGCGGCGGACTGATCGCACCGAGCTCGGCGAGGACGGTCGCGGCCGTGGGCAGCGTGTCCAGGCGGGCGAGGCGGTCGGCGACCCGTCCCAGACGCACGGCGTAGTCGAGCAGGCCGGGGGCCGAAGGGGTGTCGGGGCCGTCGTCCTCGCCGACCTCCAGTGCCAGCAGGCCGCCGTTGGCCGCATCGCCCTTGTCGTCCCGGTTGGGCGTGTGGCGGAACGCGCTCTCCTCCGGGACGTACTGCTCCGCCTCGACCACGGCCCGCACGGCGGCCAGGCCCAGCGCGCGGCGCAGGACGGGGTCCTGGAATTCGGTGCCGCGGCTGACGGTAAGCACTTCGGCGATCTCGACGGCGGACGCGACGCGGCCGAACCCGGCCAGCAGCTCCAGGATCTCCTGGCGCAGTTCCTGGACGGCGGCGAGCTTTCGCCAGCGTTTGCGCTGCTCCTTGAGGACCTGCGGGACCCGGCCCCGGGTGATGTCCAGCGGCTCGGCCACCTTCGCCTGAGTCGGCCACACCGGGATGTCGGGCAGCGCGCCGGTCTCGTCGGGCAGCCGCAGCAGCCGCCGTACGATCTCGACCTCGTTGCGGTTCGAACCGTCCGCCCGCAGCTTCGGCACCAGCAGGGTGGCCAGCGCGTCAAGGCTGACGGTGCGCAGCACGCGCGCTGATAGCCCGTCCGCGTGCTCCCCCGTCGCCAGGGAGCCGGCCATTGCCGTCTCGGCCGCGCTGATCTGCTGCAACTCGCCCGCCACGGCCTTGCGGCCTTCGCGAGTGATCGGAGACCGGGGAGCGCGGCCGAGACGCTCGGCCCATTCGCGCTGCCGCTTCTGGATCTCGGTGCGGGTCTTGGGGCCGAGGCCGGGTCCGTTGACGAGGTTCCGCCGACTGTAGTCCAGCAGTTCGCCCACGGTCGTGATGCCGAGGCTGTAGAGGAAGGACTCGGCGGCCGGGGTGAGCCCGGCGGCCGACAGGTGCGTCTCCCGGGTGGCCTGCGCGGCGAGCAGTTCGCGCTGCCGCTGCGCGGTCTCGGGTTCGGCTTCGGCGATGCCGGGCGTCCCGGCCGTGGACGCGGGGCGGGGATGCCGGCTCCCCGGGATGGTGGACGGGGCGGTCTCGGCGAGGTCCAGAAAGATCTTCTTCCAGGCGTCCCGCATCGGCTTGAGCTCGGGGAACCGCTGGGCGGCGTCACGGTGCAGGGCCTTGCGGAAGAACGCGACCAGGGCGTCGCGGATGGCCGGGTCGAACGCGTCGGCCGCGATGGTGGGGTAGGGCCATTCGTCCGGGTCGAGCTGCCGCGGCGACACCTTGCCGTCGCCCCACTTGGGCAGTTCGCCCGACGCCATCTGGTGCAGGGTGACCGCGAGCGCATACCGCTCGGCGTGCGCGTCGTACACCGAACGGGTCAGGCCGCCGATGAACGGGTCGAGGTAGCCTTCGGTGCCCGCGTCGGTCTCCTGCACCGGGTAGCCGGCCAGTGAGAAGTCGATCAGGACGAGTTCGCGGGTGCGGTTGGGGCGGATCCGGATCGCGATGTTGTCGGGCTTGATGTCGCGGTGCCAGACTCCCTCGCCCTCCAGGAAGTCGACGGCGCCGAACAGGTAGTCGCCGTACGCTTCCAGCTGGTCGATCTGAAGGCGTCCGCGTTCGCGCAGCTCGCGGGCCACAGTCTCCTGGCGGTGCCGGGTGCCCGGGCCGGACTGCTCGTCGGTGACCCGTTCGTCGCCGACGTACTCCAAGGCGAGCACGGTGCGGCCGCCGATGGTCAGTGGCTCCGGCTCGACCAGGCGGATCACGCGGGAGTCGGCGCGCAACCGCCGCATGACCTCGGCTTCGCGGACAAGGATCTGGGCCCGCGCGTCCGACAGGGCGACCTTGAGGACGGCCAGCGCCCGGCCGTTGCGCGCCGCCGGATCGGCCTGCAGGTCGCGGACGAGGAAGGCGCGGCTGGTGGAGCCGGTGCCCAGCCGCCGCCGCACCTCCCAGCGCCCCGCGAGCACATCGCCGGGGACGGCCTCCAGCGGATCCTTCTCCGGGACGGCCGCCGACCCCGGATCGGTGCTGGTGGCCGGGGCGGTCAGCGCATCCTCGACGAACTCCAGCATCTCCAGGAACTCGTCCACCGTCGCGAGCCGCCGCTCCGGGCGGTAGGCGGTGGCGGCCTGCACCAGGTCGTCGATGTCCTCCGACAGGCCGTCGACGATCCCGCTGGGGCGCAGGCCCTCGCCCTCCTCCAGGCGGGCCAGCACCTCGGTCTGGGTCGCGCCAGGAGGCTTGCCCGTCACCAGCAGGAAGGTCAGGACCCCGAGACCGTAGACGTCGAGGGCGACCGCGTCCGGATTGGGCGCCGTGAGTTCGGGAGCCAGATACGCGTCGGAGCCGTCGGAGATGTGGATCGCCGACAGCCGGGTCGGGGCGAAGCGGCTGGCGCCCGCCGTGCCGGCCCGCTGGGTGGCTATCTGCCAGTCGGAGATCTGCAGCGTCGGGGCGAGCCAGCGGGCGTCCTCATCGCCGGACGGATCACCGCCGCGGCGCGGACGAGGGATCACGTGTACGGAGCGGGCGGCCAGGGCGCGATGGTGGATCCGGCTGGAATGAGCGGAACGGACCGTCTCGGCGAGTTGCCGGACCAGCGCGATCCGGTCGAGGATGCCGAGCTTGTCGCCGTAGCGGACGAGATACTCGTCCAGCCGCAGGGTCTCGGGATGGTAGTCGAAGATCAGGGCGGGGCCGGCGGAGTGGCCGGACGGGTCGTACTGCCTGAGCTGGATGACGCCGGGGTGGCGGAACCGCTGCAGGACGGCGGCCTCGCGGCGGGCGGCGTTCTCCACCGAGCGGCGGATGGAGGCGTCGGAGCCCCGCTCGCTCAGGTAGATCCGGACGCGCGCCATCTCGTTCAACTCACTGTGCCGGGCCAGGTAGTCCGCCCACGTCGGGCCGGTGTCGAATGCGCGCCGTTCCAGCAGGTACGGGCCCACCTTGAACTCCGCCTCGCTGCGGCGGATGCCCACCCGCTCCAGCGCCGCCTTGATCGCCCGCGAGCGGGGGCCGGTGATCCGCCGGCGCTCGTCGTTCGGGGGACGGCGGAGCATCTGCAGGAGTTGGTCGATGGTGTGGACGCCGTGCTGGTCGCCCGGCGGCAACTGGACCTTCAGCGAGGAGTCGGTGAAGCAGACCGCGGCCCCCACCCAGACGCGTTCGCCGCTCTGGGCCAGCAGCCCGGCGAGTTCCCGCGCCTTCTGGGTGACCAGGTGCAGCGGGTTGCCGTGCAGGATCCGGCGGCCGGTGGGCGTCGTCTGCACC
The DNA here is from genome assembly GCF_030269545.1 of Actinomadura sp. NBRC 104425. Classification (GTDB taxonomy): domain Bacteria; phylum Actinomycetota; class Actinomycetes; order Streptosporangiales; family Streptosporangiaceae; genus Spirillospora; species Spirillospora keratinilytica. The sequence continues at coordinate 4,918 of NZ_BSTN01000040.1, forward strand.
CAGGTGCCGTTCTCGGTGGTGAGGCGGCCGTGCCAATCCTTCAGATCGATCATGAAGACGCCGCCGGGCGTGATGACGAGCAGGTCCACTTCCCGGACATGGCCGGTGTTGGCGGTGAAAGTGAAGTTGGACCAGGCTCGCCAGGGGTCGGCGTCCGGCAGGCGTTCGCGAATGGCCTCCAGCCCTCGCCGCTCGTGCTCGAACTGGGACTCTGTGACCGTCGTCCACCGACCTTCGAGCATTCCACCCTCGCTCGCCGCCGTGCGCCCAGCCGGTCCCCCGGCCGACTGCCTTTGATCAGATGCTATAGGCGAACTCCGACATGGTTTTCCGGTCGATGAAGATCTCACCTGCTGGTTCGGGCTTCGTCTGGTCTGCGGACTTCACTACGCGTAAGCGGCGCGGAGGAGCACCTGACCGATCAACTGCCGGAAGGACGATCGTTTGACGTCCTTGTCACTGGTGCGCCTTCGAGCGGGGCCGGTGCTTGCTTGGGGAGGGGCGTACGCTGCGCGGGCATGGAGGGGTTGTTCGTTTACGGCACGTTGCGTTTTCCTGAGGTTCTGCGTGTTCTGTTGGGGCGGGTGCCGGACATGCGTCCGGCGACGGCGACGGGGTGGAGTGTGCGGGCCCTGCCGGGGAAGGTGTACCCGGGGCTCGTGGCCGACCCGGATGGTGTGGCCCGGGGGCTGGTGATGACCGATCTCACCGAGGACGAACGCCGCCTGCTGGACGCCTTCGAAGGCGACGGCTACGACCCCGTCCTCATCCCCCTGGACGACGGGGCGACGCGCCCGGGCGTACGTGTGGAAGGCGTCCACCGAGCCCCACGAGTGGGATGTGGAGCGATTCGCACGCGAGGAGCTGTCCGCGTTCGTGGACGGGTGCCGCCTGTGGCGCCGCGCCTTCACGTCGTGAACGTCATCGGAAACCTCCGAGGAGACCCCCGCCTTCAGGCGGGGAAGGAATCGGACCCCTGCGGAGCAGGACAGGGGCAGGCGATTGGCCGCCAGGTGAATCGCCCTATCGAACAAGCGAACGAAACTTAGGTGATCTTGCGGTACCGTGCGAGATCGTGGCGCAGATCGTGAAGCGGGCGTACAAGTACCGCTTCTACCCGACCCTCGAGCAGGCCGAAGAACTGCTCAAAACGTTCGGCTGCGTCCGCCTGGTCTACAACAAGGCCCTGGAGGAACGCACCCGCGCCTGGCATGCCGAGCAGCGCCGCGTCTCCTACGCCGAGACCTCCGCGATGCTCACCCGGTGGAAGCGCACCCAGGAACTGGCGTTTTTGGGCGACGTGTCCAGCGTGCCGTTGCAGCAGGCGCTGCGGCACCTGCAGGCGGCGTTTGCGAACTTCTTCGCCAAGCGGGCCGAATACCCCACGTTCAAGAGCAAGAAGAAGTCGCGGGCGTCGGCGGAGTACACCCGCTCGGCGTTCCGCTGGCGGGACGGTCGGCTCACCCTGGCCAAGATGCGCGAGCCCTTGCGCATCGTGTGGTCTCGTCCCCTCCCGGAGGGGGCCGAGCCGTCCACGGTGACCGTGAGCCGGGATGCGGCCGGGCGCTGGTTCGTGTCCCTTCTGGTCGAGGAGAAGATCCGCCCGCTGGCCCCGGTCGGGTCGGCTGTGGGGGTGGATGCCGGGGTCACGGCGCTGGTAACCCTCTCCACCGGGGAGAAGATCACCAACCCCCGGCACGAACGCCGCGATCGGCGCAGGCTCGCCAGGGCGCAGCGTGCCCTGTCCCGCAAGGCCGAGGGCAGCGCGAACCGGGAGAAGGCCCGGCGGCGGGTCGCCAAGGTGTACGCCCGCATCGCCGACCGGCGCCGCGACTTTTTGCACAAGCTGTCGACTCGGCTCGTCCGTGAGAACCAAACGGTCGTGATCGAGAATTTGGCCGTGCGCACCATGGTCCGCAACCACCGCCTGGCCCGTGCGATCTCCGACGCGGCGTGGCGTGAGCTGCGGTCGATGCTGGAGTACAAGTGCGCCTGGTACGGGCGCCAACTGCTGATGGTGGACCGCTGGTACCCGTCGTCCAAGCTGTGCTCGGCGTGCGGCACCGTGCAGGATGCGATGCCGCTGGACGTTCGGATGTGGGAGTGCGCCTGCGGCGCGGTCCACGACCGCGATGTGAACGCGGCCCAGAATGTGCTCGCCGCTGGGCTGGCGGAGAGCTGAAACGCCTGTGGAGCTGGTGTAAGACCTCAAACGGGAGTCCTCTCGGGCGAGGCGACCGGCTGTGAAGCAGGAAGGCCGACCGGCGACGGTTGGAACCCCCCGCCTTCAGGCGGGGGAGGAAGTCAAGACAGGTCGCGCAGCGCCACGCTGACGACGGTTCCGCGGCCGGGTTTGGAGAGGAGCTGGGCGCGTCCTCCGTGGGCGGCGGCGATGGCGGCGACGATCGGCAGGCCGAGCCCGGTGCCGGACGAGCCGTCCCCGGCGCGGTGGAAGCGTTCGAAGGCGCGGGCGGCGTCCTCCGGTGCCATGCCGGGGCCCTGGTCGGCGACCTCGACCAGGAGGCCGCCGGGGTCGCGGCGGAGCCGTACCGTGACGGCGGTCCCGGGCGGGGTGTGGGTGCGGACGTTGGCCAGCAGGTTCGCCAGGATCTGCCGCACCCGGGCCTGATCCACCGTCGCGACCAGCTCGTCCGGCGCCTCCAGGGTGACCGGATGGTCGGGGCCCGCGGCCGAGGCGTCGGCGACGGCGTCCCGGGCCAGCGCCACCACGTCGACGCGGGCGGGGCGCAGGGACGCGTCGCGGTCCAGCCGGGCCAGCTCCAGCAGGTCGCCGACCAGGGCGCTCATGCGGCGCGCCTCGTCCTCGATCCGCCGCATCGCGTCCGGCAGCTCGTCGGGGCCGAGGGCGCCGTGCCGGTACAGCTCCGCGTACCCCTGGATGGTGGTGAGGGGGGTGCGCAGCTCATGGGAGGCGTCCGCGGCGAACTCCCGCACCCGCGCCTCAGAGCGGGCGCGCGCCCAGAACGCCTGCTCGATCCGGTCGAGCATCACGTTGATCGCGGCGGCGAGCCGGGACGCCTCGGTGGCCGGTCCGGGGCCGGGCATGCGGGCCCGCAGGTCGCCGCCGGACGCGATCGCCTGGGCGGTGGCGGCCATCCGGCTCAGCGGCAGCAGTCCCCGGCCGATCAGGCGGCGTCCGGCCAGGGCCAGCGCCGCGACCAGCACGGCCGTCGTGACCAGCTCCGCGGCGACCAGGTTGCGCACGGCCGCGCGGATTTCGTCCAGCGGCGCCGCCACGACGACCACGTTGCCGTTGCGCGTCTCGCGGGCCACCGCGCGCAGCCCCGGCAGCGAGAACGGCTCCAGCGACGCCGCCCGCGCGCGCAGCTCCGCATGCCCCAGGCCGCCCACCGCGCGGACCGCCGGGAGGGGATCGGGGTCGTCCCCGCTGAGCACCCGCACCCGGCCGGCCGGGTTGACGTTCAGCACGACGAACCGGGGCGGCGCGACGCCCTCCCCGGGCAGCCCGGGCCGGAAGATCCGGATCGCCGCCCGGTCGCGGGTGGCCTGCAGCTGCCCGTCCACCCGGTTCATCAGGTACGTGTGCAGGACGAACCCGCTCACCCCGCACATGACGAGGAGCCCGGCCAGCGTGACGCCGAGCAGTCCGGTCATGAGCCGGGCGTTGAGCGTCATGGCCGCAGCGCGTATCCCACCCCGCGCCGGGTGTGGATGAGCGGCGGGCCCAGCGGGTCCAGTTTGCGCCGCAGGTAGCTGATGTAGGTCTCGACGACCTGGGGGTTGCCGTCCCGGCCCCAGCCCCACACGTTCTCCAGCAGCTGCGCCCGGGTGAGCACCCGCCCGGGGTTGCGCATCAGGTACGCCAGCAGCCGGAACTCGGTGGGCGACAGTTCGACCTCGACCCCGGCGCGGCGCACCGTCCAGTGCGCCTCGTCCAGTTCCAGGTCGGCGACCCGCAGCACCTGCCCGTCCTCCGCCGGAGGAGGCGCGGTAGCCGCGGGGGCGGCGCGGCGCAGCACCGCCCGGATCCGCGCCACCAGCGCGTCGATCGAGAACGGCTTGGTGACGTAGTCGTCTCCGCCGAGGGTGAGGCCGGTGACGGTGTCGGACGGCGTGTCCCGCGCGGTCAGGAAGATCACCGGGGTGTCGTCGCCGGCGGCGCGCAGGCGCCGGCACACCTCGAACCCGTCGATGTCCGGCAGCAGGACGTCCAGCAGGATCAGGTCGGGGCGGCGGTCGCCGGCAGGCGGGCGGACGGCGCGCAGCGCCTCGGCCCCGGTGCGCGCCGCGACGGTCTGGAACCCGTGGAAGCGCAGCGCGGTCTCGATCAGGTCGCGGATGTTGGCCTCGTCCTCCACCACCAGCACCCGCCGGTCGTCGCTCATGGGCTCCCCTGGTACGCCGCAGGCCGTTCACGGCGGCGACGCCGCCCGCACCGGGCCGATGCCGCCGCCCGCCGCCCGACGTTACTGCAGGACGCCGGATCGGGCCGTCCCGATCCGGACGTCCCTATCCAGACGTCTCGATCCGGACGACGGCTGACTCAGTCCTTCGGCACCCGGAACGCCACCGCCGTGCGGGTGGCGCCGGTGCGCTCGCCCACGACGATCACCTGGTCGCCGTTCTTCACCTCCGACAGCTGGGACTTCTCGCCGTCCCTGCGGAAACGGGTCTTGTCGTTGGTCGTCCACTGCCAGGAGGCGCCGTCGGCGCTGCGCACCGTCACGACCGCGCCGGACCGTCCGGTCACCTCGCCGCGCTGCCAGGTGACGACGCGGAACCCGCCGTCACGCCGCACGGTCGCCTCGCCGTGCACGCCCCGCCCGCCGCGCGCCGCCCAGCGGTGCGGCTGCCGCTTCCACTGGTTCCGGTCGCCCTTCTCCGGCGACGCCGAGGTCGAAGGCGCGGGGGACGGATCGGCGACCGCGGGGACGGCCACGAACAGCCCGAGGCCGAGCACACCCGCGGCACCGGCGCCCGCGATAAGAGTCTTGGTGTTCCTTCGCATGCGGCACAGCCAAGCAGGTCCGTCTGGGAGACGTCCCGGCACGAACCTGAGAGATTCCTGGGAATCGGCTGACCACGCCCTGCGCGTCCGCCGAACGCCCCCGTCCGGGGCGACCGGCGGGTCCCGTTATCGCGCCGGAGGCCGCGACTTTCGTAAGAATTGCGAAAGCCCCGATAACTGCCGCGAATCGGGAAGGGGTGATACCCGCGGCGGCACCGAACGCTCACCCGACGTCACATGATGCGAAGATCTCGCAGCCGCTGCGAAGCTGCCCAACGTTGGCCGCCTGCACCCTGCTGACCTGGGTTCTTGCTGGCGAGGCCGCCTCCGTCCACGGCATGACCCGCCGCCGCACAGTGCGACGTGTTGTGAGTCAGGTGACAACCGGGCGGCATGAAATCGTCACTTCGGCTCTATAGCGCGGCGGACCGAGCGTCAATCCTGGGATGCCCGTGAACAAGTGGCAGACGGGACTGACCGTCCTAGGGAGGTCCAGTGGCTCAGCCGTTCCCGCACACGTCCGCCGCCGAACTGCCCGTCTCGAAACTCCCGGCCGACATGGCCGCCCCGCTACGGCCCCACCTCACCGCCGCCGTGGAGGAGATGGTCCGGGAGATCGAAAACCTGGTCCCCGAGTACGCGCGTCCGCCCGAGAGCCCCTACGGGCAGCGTATGCGGCGCCAGATCCGGCAGGCCGTGCAGCACTTCGTCGATGCCATCGGCAACCCGGACCAGGACTTGGACGCCGTCGTGACGATCTTCGAGGGCATCGGCCGGTACGAGGCCCGCCTGGGGCGCGGCCTGGACGGCCTGCAGACCGCCATCCGGGTGAGCGGGCAGGTCGCCTGCCGCCGCTTCATCCGCGACGCCCGGCGCCTGGACTGGCCGCTGGACGTCCTCGGGCACATCACCGAGTCGCTGTTCATGTTCCTGGAGAAGATCGCCGAGGCCGCCGCCCGCGGCTATGCGGGCGCGCGTGGGGAGCCGACCGGCGAGCGGGAACGGTCCCGCCGGCGGCTGCGCGACCTGCTGGTCGCCGACCCGCCCGCCAGCCGCGAGGCCCTCGCCGAGCTGGCCCGCTCCGCGTGCTGGACGCCGTCGCGCACCCTGGCGGCCGTCGCGGTGCGCACGCCGCCCGAATTCACCCCGCCGGTGCTGCCTCCGTCCGTGCTGGCCGACTGGCACGCGCCCGCGCCGTACCTGATCGTCCCCGACCCGGACGGCCCCGGACAGGACCGCCTGATCTCCACCCTGGTGCGCGACTGCCAGGCCGCCATCGGCCCGACCGTGCCGCCCACCAAGGGCGCCCTGTCGCTGCGCTGGGCGCGGCACGCCCTCGACCTGGTGGAACGCGGTGTGCTGCCCGGCAAGGAGGCGGTGCGCTGCCTGGACCACCTGCCGACCCTGGTCGCCGACCGCAGTGCGGAACTGATCGACGTGGCGCTGCGCCACCGGCTGGCACCTCTCGTCGCCCTGCCGCGGCACAAGCGCGATCCCCTGGTCAAAACGCTGCTCACCTACATGGAGAACCGCGACAACGCCGTCGCCGCCGCCGACCGGCTGCTGGTGCACGAACAGACCGTCCGCTACCGCATCCGCCGCCTGGAACAGATGCTCGGCGAACTGGTCTACGACGCCGACCGCCGCATCGAACTGCTTCTTCTCCTGCACGCCTGGGTGCACATCCGCCCCGCCGCCGAAACCGCCGCGTCCTGAATCCGCCCCCGCGTCCCAAGATCGGCCTCACTCCCGCGCCGCATACCCTTTAAGCCCGGGTAGTTGATTTGTCAGACCCACGGGGAATGATGCGGGGTATGAGCAGAGACCACCATTCGGGGTTGCGGTGCCCGCACTGCCAAACGGCTCTCGCGCTCGTTCCGGCGGCGGACAATCCGGCCGTTCCCGCGCTGTCCCCGGTCGTCCGGGACGAGACGCCCCCGCCCGTCCACGAGGTGCTGGCCGTTTACGCGAACCGCACGAGGGACACCGCCACCGCCCTGCGCGGCGCCGCCCGCGTCCGCGACAGCTTCAACCGCGCCCGCAGAGCCGCCGCCCAACGCCGCGCCGCGCAAAGGGCCGCCCAGCAACGCCCCGTCCGCAGCGCCTGACCAATTCCGTCCCCCTCCCTGACTCCGCATTCGCGTTCCTCCGCAATACCCCCAATCCGCCCGCTCCGTATTACGCGCCAATCGACGTCTCGCATCGCACCGGCCCGCACCCGCCGCACCCCGGCATGCCCCGGTCACGCAGCCTGAGCCGCCAACAGCCCGCAGCCGGCCCCCGACTCCAGCGCTTCCCAGCGGTCCCCCGACCTTCCGCGTCACTCCCGCGTCCGGACGGCCCTGCATCCGCCACGCGCGCTCCGAGAACGGCCGCTGTACGCCACCGCTGACCACCCCGAATCCGGCGCTCCTCCGGAGCCGCCTCCGTAGGTGCCTGCGCCCTACCTGTGTCTAGATGGCCCCGCGTCCACACGCCTTGACCGCAGCGAGCTGCATACCGCCCCCATACGGGAGCCACACCCCTGTACCTGGACTGCCTCTCAAGCACCACACGCTGAACACGACAAGCTGCATACCGGCCCCTGTGACCGTCCCAGCCCCGGCGCTCCCCCCGGCGGCCCCCCTTCTCCCCGGCACCGCCGCCGAAGGCGTCGGCATCCCACCTGTACCTACACGCGTACGCCACGCGCGCCCCGAGCACGGACCGTCCCCCGTACAGGAGCCGCGCCGCCATACGCTCCCGAAGCACGGCGAAAAGCCCAGGGGCATGGGCCCTGGGCTTCGCCGGCCGCGCGGTTCAGGCGGGGGCCGAGTCGGTCCAGGCGGTCTTGACGACCGTGGTGGACCGGAGCGTGCTGCCCGCGGGCAGGTGCGCGTTCGCGCCCGCCGGCTTGACCACGATGGTCTCGTCGCCCAGCGCGCTGCCGGACGCCGGGTCGACGATCAGCCGGTGCTGCAGGGTGCCGTTGGCCGACTTCGTGGTCACGGCCACGGCGACGCCGGTGCGGCCCTGGGCGTCGGTGACCTCACCGACGGAGCGCACCGTCTTGAGCTTGGCGAGCATGCGGAACGCCGCCGCGCGCACCTCGGGCGTGACCGGCATCTCGACGACCAGCCCCCGCGTCACCGTGAACAGCCACTCGTCGGCGCCCATCGGCACGCCGCCTCCCTCGGGGTCGGTCCCCGTGTACCAGCGCAGCAGCCACTTCTTCAGCCGCGCCGGGTCGGCGGGCAGCGACCGCAGGTCTTTCACCGAGACGTTGCGGCCGAGCCAGTACACGTTTCCGCCCACCACGGGCGCGCTGTCCAGGTGGGGCTCGCCCGGGGCCGCGTCGACCTGCGCCTCCTTGGTCCGGACGGCGCCGCTCGCCTTGTTCACGACCGTGGCCTTCAGCCGGAAGGTCGAGGGCGATCCCGCGCGCTGCCAGACGGCCCGGTCGGCCTCGGTGGCGGGACGGCCGCCGAGGAACTCGTGCCGGTTCCACTGCGTGCCGCGGGGTGCGCTGGGCGTCCAGGTCTCCCAGCGGTCCTGCAGCAAGACCGTGTAGTCGCCCTGGGGCGATGTCGCCCGCATGTAGCTGCGGGACAAGGTCATCACGTACCAGTAGGCGCGGAGGCTGTCGGTCTGCTTGTCCGCCTGCTCGGCGGCGGTGAGCAGGACGGTGCGGGCGTCCATCGTGCCGAGGGCACCGGACGGGCCCGGCCGCACGGTTGTCGTCGGGGAGCCGGAGCCGGAACGGGGGCCGGTGCCCGCGCCGGTGTCGGTGCCGGTGAGCGTGGTCGCGGCGACCACGGCGGCGGTGGCGGCGCCGACCAGTCCCAGCCCCCACATGGGACGGATGCGGCGTCGCGGCACGGCTCGCGCGGCATGGGAGTCGGCCGTCTTCGCGCGCGCCAGCTCGGCGGCGCGGGTGGCGGGGTCGACCGGCGCGTCCGGGTCCAGCTCGGCGGGCCGGGCGTCGGCCAGCATGCGCAGCACATCGCGGCTCATGACAACTCCTCACTGATCATCTGCGCGGGGGGACGCGCGGCGCGGTCGAGCGGGGACGGCGCCCGTCCCGCCGGCGACGCGACCGGCATCCGTTCGGCCGGGATCTCCTCCACGGCGCGCCGCAACCGGCGGCGCGCCCGGTGCAGCCGCACCCGCAGCGCGGCGGACGAGCAGCCGACGACGCGGGCGGCGTCGCGCGGCGTCAGCCCCTGCCAGGCCACGAGGATCAGCACCTCGCGGTCGGCCTCGGGCAGGGCGGCCAGGGCGCGCAGGACGGCATGCCGTTCGGTCACGCCGTCGGCGATGTCGCCCGCGGACGCCGTCGTCCAGTGCCGCAGTTCCCGGGCGAACTCCTCGCGCCGCCGCTGCGCCCGGTGGTTGTCGCGCAGCACGTTGCGGGCCACGCCCAGCAGCCATGGCAACGGCGGGTCCGGCACGTCGCGCAGCCGCCGCCAGGCCACCGCGAAGGTCTCGCTCACCACCTCGTCGGCGAGCTGCCGTCCGGCGCGTGCGGCCGCGTACGCCCACACCCGTTGTCGGCAGTCGTCGTAGATCGCGGTGAAGCGCCGCTCGTCGTCGGGCGCTTCGCCCGGCGCGTCGTGGGGCACCGTCCGCACCTCCGTCCATCCCGGTGTGTTCCGTCACCAGGAAGTGGACCGGGCGGTGCCATCGTTACCGGACGGACGGAAAAAGTTCTAGGAGGCTGTGAGCGACTTCTCGAAGTGCACGACCGAGCCGGGGGCGTGCGGCCGCTTCATGATGCGCAGCTCTTCGGTGAAGGCGCGGATGAGCTGCAGCCCGCGGCCGTGCTCGGCGCCGAGCGGGGCGGGCCCCCGGTCCCAGCTCGACGTGTCGGCGGAGCGCCGTCCGCCGTCGATCACTTCGATGACGCACACCGTGTCGTCCAGGTGCGCGCGCACCTCGTACTCGTCCCCCGCGTTGGCATGCCGGATGACGTTGGCGCACGCCTCGCCCAGCGCGAGCGCGATGTCGGCGCGGATCTCGCCGGTGACGCCGAGCCCGCTGAGCGACGCGTCGAGCGTGCGCCTGGCGAGCGGGGCGCTGCGCGCGTTCCTCGGGAGGGTCATTTCTATTACGACCTCCATGCCGGACGCCCTCCATTCCCCTCGTTGCAGGGTGTCTGCCCGGGTGGTGATTCCGAAAACGCTGGGCGTCCCTTATGGGCGAAATGTCATGATCATCTCGTGGCGACAACCCGCCCGCATCCGGAGCAACCGGACGGCCAAGGTCATCGCACAACCGAGCCGTTCCCGAGGTCAGGAAGATATTCGCCCCGGCCCGCCGCCATTGCGCGCCGGCCGCGCGGACCGCCGGGCTCAGCCGACCAGCCCGTCCGGCTCCAGGCCGGTGAGCAGGCGCGCGACGTCGAGCCCCGTCGTCAGGTAGTCGACGAACAGCCGGTTGTTGAGCGCCCACGGGGACCGGTGCCGGCGGACGAGGAAGATCGCGTCCTGGGCCGTGTACCCCAGCGTGACCAGCGCGTGCGCGACGAGCAGCCCCGACCGGTTGTACCCGGAGTGGCACCGCACCAGCACCCGGCGGCCCGAGCGCACCGCCGCCACGGCCAGGTCGGCCAGCAGGCACACGGCCTCCAGCTGGTCGGCGGTGAGCGGCCCGTCGGGCAGGTCGACGTGGTGGTGCTCGATCCACGCGGGCGGCCCGTGCCCCTCCCGCCGGAAGAGACTGATCACGACGTCGAACTGGGCGCCCACCACCGCCGCCACGAGCCGCCCGCTCGCATCGCGGTACTTGTGCCCGCCCATCCACAGGCCCGGCACGATCTCGTTCCACGGGGCGTCGGCATCGGGTGCCCGCCGGCCCTCGGTCCGCATCACGCACTCCCAGTCGACTCACCGGACATCCGTGGTACGGACGCCGAGCCACATTCAGTTCGATCTTCCCCCTAGTCTGCCCCGTGGAAACGGCGGTGCAGCGCGCGCACCTGTTCGTCCAGACCGGGCACCGGCCCCTCCACGACCACGTCCGGCGCCACCTCGTTCACCGGCAGCGTCCGCACCGGGGGCCGCGGCACGCCCAGCTCGTCCAGCCAGGACGCCAGCTGCCGCGACGACGCCACGTACACGATGCGCCCCAGCCCCACCCAGGCGTGCGCGGCCGCGCACATCGGACAGTGCTCGCCGGACGTGTAGACGGTGGCCTTCGCGCGCTCCTCCGGGGTCATGTTGGCGGCCGCCCACCGGGCCAGCGCGAACTCCGGATGCTGGGTCCGATCACCCCCGGCTACACGGTTGCGGTCCTCGCCCCGAACGGTGCCCTCACCGTCGACCAGCACCGACCCGAACGGCTCGTCCCCCGCCTCCAGCGCCTCGGTCGCCAGTTCGACACAACGGCGCAGGTAGGGCAGCTCCCTCGTGTCCACCATGGCGCGCATAGTAATCCCCAAAGCCGGCAACCAACGCGACACAGGCAAACCACCGGTGACCGCGCCCCCACCACGTAGACGCTAGCCCGCGCCGCCAGGGGCGCGGCTTACTTCCGCGCGACGTAGGCGCCGGCGCGGGCTGCTGCCAGGGCGGCCTCGGCGGCGCGGTCGGCGGTGGCCTCGTCCAGCGGGTCGCCGCTGGCCAGTAGGCGGTAGTAGAGGGGGGCGGACACGGCGCGGATCACCTCGCGGGCATCCGTGCCCTCGGGCAGCTCTCCCCGTGCGACGGCCTCCTCCACGCACGGCGCCCACTCGGTGATGCGCACGTCGTAGAAGCGGTGCAGGGCCTCGGCCGTGCGGGCGTCGCAGACGGCAGCCGCGATCACGGCCTTGAACAGCGCGCCCTGGCGCGGGTCGGTCAGGGTCCGCTGGACGAGCCGGGCGTTGGCCCGGAGGTCCTCGGCGACCGATCCGGTCCGGGTGCGCGGCAGCGACTGCTCGGCCATGTCCGTCAGCAGGTCGGCCACCAGCCCGGCCACCGACCCCCAGCGGCGGTACACGGTGGTCTTGCCCACGCCCGCCCGCCGCGCGATCTCGGCCAGGTCGAGACAGTCGAAGCCCTGCTCGACCAGGGCGTCCCCGGCAGCCCGCAGCACGGCGGCGCGCACCCGCGCCGTCCGGCCGCCCGGCCGGACCGTCCCCGGCCGCCCCTCATCCGCATCCAAATGGGCCTCCAGTTCCATTAATACTCACCAACATGCTACCGTCGGCACTAACGGAACTCCCGTCCCATTAACCAGGAGGTTGACCATGGAGTACCGGCGATTGGGCGCATCCGGCCTCAAGGTCCCCGTGCTGAGCTTCGGCGCCGGGACGTTCGGCGGCCGAGGCGAACTGTTCGGCGCGTGGGGCGACACCGACGCGCGGGAGGCGCGCCGCCTGGTGGACATCTGCCTGGACGCCGGCGTCACGATGTTCGACACCGCCGACGTCTACTCGGCGGGCGCGTCCGAAGAGGTGCTCGGCGCGGCGATCAAGGGCCGCCGCGACCGGGTGCTGATCTCCACCAAGGCCGGCCTCCCGATGGGCGACGGCCCCGGCGACGCCGGCACGTCCCGCGCCCGCCTGATCAAGGCCGCCGAGGACGCCCTGCGCCGCCTCGGCACCGATTACATCGACCTGTTCCAGCTGCACGCCTTCGACGCCGGAACGCCCGTCGAGGAGGTCCTGGCCACACTCGACGACCTGGTCCGGGCCGGAAAGATCCGCTACGTGGGCGTGTCGAACTTCTCCGGCTGGCAGCTGATGAAGTCGCTGGCCGTCGCCGACCGCGACCGCCGCCCCCGCTACGTCGCCCACCAGGTCTACTACTCGCTCGTCGGCCGCGACTACGAGTGGGACCTCATGCCCCTCGGCCTCGACCAGGGCGTCGGCGCCCTCGTCTGGAGCCCGCTCGGCTGGGGACGCCTCACCGGCAAGATCCGCCGCGGCCGGCCGCTGCCGGCGCAGAGCCGGCTGCACCGCACCGCCGACTACGGCCCTCCGGTCGACGACGAGCTGCTGTACACCGTGGTCGACGCCCTCGACGAGATCGCCACGGAGACCGGCAAGCCCATTCCGCAGATCGCCATCAACTGGCTGCTGCAGCGCCCCACCGTCTCGTCGGTCATCATCGGCGCCCGCAACGAGCAGCAGCTCCGCGACAACCTGGGCGCCGTCGGCTGGTCCCTCACCCCCGAGCAGATCGCCAAGCTGGACGCCGCCTCCGCCACCACCGCCCCCTACCCCCAGTTCCCCTACCACCGCCAGGAAGGCTTCGCGCGCCTCAACCCCCCGCTGCCGCGGTGACCCGTTCGGGGACGGCGCCCTCGCCGTGGGCGCTCTCACGGCGAGGGGCGGGGCTTGCCGTGCCGGTCAGCCCAGCTTTCCGGGCTGGTAGTCGCCGGCGGGCAGCCGGGTGATGACGTTCATGCGATTCCAGGTGATGATGACAGCGATGAGTGACACCAGGGCTGCCAGCTGCTCCTCGTCGTAGTGCTCGGCGGCGTTCGCCCAGGCCTCGTCGGTGACACCGGTGCCGTCGGCTACATCCGCTTTGACGGGGCGGCCCGGCGGAATGTGACGGCCGGCGTCGAAGCGGCGGCCGGGGACGCGCGCCTACCCGGGGCGGTGGACGGTCGTGCCCGCGGGGTCGGCGGGCAGGTGCGGTTTCAGGTCCCGCAGCTGACGGCGGGAGGTCAGGCCGAGCTTGCGGAAGATGTTGCGCAGATGCGCGTCCACGGTGCGGGGGCTGAGGAACAGCTGCTTCGCGGCCTCCTTCGACGTGGCGCCATCCGCGACGAGCAGGGCGATCCGGACCTCCTGGGGGGTGAGCCGCTCCATCGGCGTCGTGCCCCGCTTGGGCGGGCGCTCGCCGCAGGCGGCCAGTTCGCGGGCGGCCCGGGCCGCGAACCCGGTGGCGCCGATCGAGACCAGGGTCTCGTGGGCGCGGCGGAGCTGGGTCCGCGCGTCGCCGCGCCGGGCCTCGCGGCGCAGCCACTCCCCGTAGAGCAGCCGCGTCCGGGCCAGTTCCGGCACGGCGCGGGTGCGTTTCAGCCGGCGGATCGCCTCCTGGTAGAGCTCCTCGGCGCCGGGGCCGGCGGTCAGCAGGGCGCGCGACCGCAGCCCGATGCCGGCGGCCCAGTCGGTGCCGCACGTGCGCGTCCGTTCGGCGAGCCGCTCCATGACGGGTTCGGCCAGTTCGGGACGGCCGCTGCGGACGGCGGCCTCCACCACCTCGGACGGGACGAACGCGTGGAACCCCGGGTCGTCGTGCGCGGCGGCCCGGCGAGCGGCCCGCAGCGCGGTGTCGTACCGGCCGGCGCCGTTGTGCAGGACGGCCGTCGCATGGTCGATCGCCGACAGCAGCCGTCCGCAGCCGCGGTCGTGCGCGATCCGGGTGCCCGCCTCGACCAGCCGGCCGAGCCGCGAGCCGTCGCCGCGCCACGCCGTGAGGACCAGGTCGGCCCACAGCGGGCCGGTGGCGTCCCACGGCCCGGACGCCACGTGCACCTCGGCGACCAGCTCCGCCGCGTCGTCGAACCGTCCCGCGTGGATGCGGGCGAGCGCGAGCTGCCACAGCGCGAGCGACAGCAGGGGGCGGGCCCCCGTCCGCCGGGCGGTGTCGAGCTGCCGCTCGGCGAGGACGCGCCATGCCTCCTCGTCCCACAGGTCGGTGGCGGCGACGCAGGCGAGCCAGGCCGAGCGGTCGTCCGGCTCCGGGCTGTCGGGCATGGCGAGGAAGGCGTCCACCGCCGCCCGCAACCGTCCCGCGGCGGCGGCGGCGCCCTCGGTCACCTGCGTGGCGAGGGCCTCCAGCAGCAGGTCGGGCGGGCATTGCCCGGTCCCGTGGCCCATGGCGGCCCGCGCGACCTGCGGCAGCGGACGCTCGCCGAGACGGCCGGCCGCCAGGGCGGCGGCGAGCGCGTCCAGCCCGCCTTCCCGGGCGGACGCGCGGTCGTGCTCCGCGACCTCGCGGGCGGCGTCGAGCAGCGGCGCGACGGCGTCGCCGCACCGTCCGCGGTGCGGTCCGATCCGGGCCGACAGCAGCCCGGCGAGCACGCTCTCCCGCGCGTCCAGCGGGCCCGCCATGGCGGTGGCGAGCAGGGCGGACGCCGCCTCGACCGCGCCCGCGCGGCTTTCGATCCGGGCGGCCGCCAGGGCGCGCGAGGCGCGCCGCGCGGGGTCGGGCGTCAGTGCGCAGGCCCGCGTAAGGAACGCGCCCGCGGCCGCGAGGCCGCCCCGGGCGCGCGCTCGCGGCACGGCCTCTTCCAGCGCGGCGGCCACGGATTCGTCCGGGACGAGCACCGACTGCGCGTGGTGCCAGGCACGGCGCTCGGGGTCGGTTGCGGGGTCGGTCGCCTCGGCGAGCGCGCGATGGACGGCGCGGCGGTCGTCGGGGGACGCCGCCCAGTAGACCGACGACCGCAGCCGCGGATGGTCGAAGCGGACGGGGGCGTCGAGGCACAGCAGGCCCGCCGTCTCCGCGGGTGCCGCGGCGTCGGGCCCGATGCCGAGCCGGTGCGCGGCGTCCCACAGCAGCGCGGGCTCGCCGAGCGGTTCGGCGGCGGCGATCAGCAGCAGCAGCCGCGTGTCGGACGGCAGCGCGGCCAGCCGGTGCAGGTCGCCGGGGTCGTCGGAGTCGGCGAGGCCGTCCGGCGGTGCGGCGGGCGGCCCGTACCCGCCGGCCGCCTCCGCCCCCGCCACCTGGCGTTGCAATTCCAGGATCGTCCGGGGATTGCCGCGCGCCTCGGCGATGAGCCGTTCGCGGACGCGCTCGTCCAGGGGGCCCGGGCTGCGGGAGGTGAACAGCGTCAGCGCCTCGTCGTGGCACAGGCCGGTGAGCCGGTGCGCGGGCAGGCCCGCGAAGTGCCGCAGCCCCGCCCCGTCGCGCCCGGCGACCAGGAAGGCGACCGGCGCGGCCTCGGCACGGCGCGCCGCGAAGGCCAGGATGCGCGCGGACGCCGGGTCCAGGGCGTGCGCGTCGTCGATGAGGCAGACGATCGGGTGTTCGCGCGCGGCGGCCGCCAGCAGCCCGCGGACGGCGTGTCCGAGCCGGGACGGTCCGGGCTGCGGGCCGTCGCGCAGCGCGAAGACCACGTCCAGGGCGGCCCGCTGCGGGTCCGGCAGCGCCTCCGCCCGGCCGAGGACCGGTTCGCACAGCTCGTGCAGCGCGCCGAACGGGAGCCCGGCCGCGTCCGCCCCGCAGGTGCGCAGCCGCCGCAGGCCCGGCAGCGCCTCAACGGACCGTTCCAACAAGGTCGTCTTCCCGATGCCGGCCTCGCCGTGGACGACGACCGCGCCGCCGCGCCCGGCCAGCGTGTCGCGCAGCAGGCGTTCGACCGCCATGAGCTCGCGCTTGCGGGAGAGGAATCCGTTCCCGCTGCAGGGCGGGAGTCCAGCGACCATGTGCGATCTCCAGACGACCTGTTCAGGCTTGTGGCCGGGGACGGGGGATCGGGCGCGGCCTCGCGACCGGTCAGGTGTTAGCCGATCAATGTAGTTGATCAACGGGCCTGGACAGCGTCGGCAACCTGACTGACGGTTCCTGTTTCGGTCAGATGAACAGTGGGTTAATCGTGCAAAACGTCCAAGATGATCTGGGAATTAGGCGATTTTCGCCGATGCAGCGCGGCGAGTGCGGCGTGGGAGTCTTACGCTGCGCGTGTCGCGACCGCCTCCGGCCCCGGCGACCCTTCGCCGGCCGCGGCTGGCGCGTGCCCTCCCCACCGGAACCGTCCGAAGCTGTGCCGCCCACCCCCGGCCGGCGGCTACCGACCGGGGCCGACCCCGGGAAAGGCAACCGATGGCGAACGAACCGTCCGTGACCGTAGGCGGCGTGACCTACAAGGTCACGCCCGAGTACCTGGCCAATGCCGCGACGGACACGCAGAACGCCGCGACGCAGATCTCCCAGGAACTCGCGCAGATCAAGACGTATGTGGTCAGCCTCGAGGAGGTCTGGGGCGGTATCGCGCACGACCGTTTCGTCGCGCTGATGGCCGAGTACGACATCCTCGCCCAGATGCTGAACACCGCGCTGACCGGGATCGCGAGCGGCCTGCGCGGCAACTACATCAACTACAAGGAATCCGAGCAGCAGAACGTCACCAACCTCGCCAACATCGAGGCGGGCATGCCGGGCGGGCCCGGCGCCGTCGCGAACCTGACCTGAGCACCGAACCGCACCAACCGGAAAGGGGCCATGCCATGGCCGACGTCGACGGCACGCAGATCTACGTCGGTGAGGGCCTCGCCACCGCCGGCGGCTGGCTGAACGGCCGCGCGGCCGAGATCGAGGGCCAGCTGGAGACGCTGCTGACCAAGCTGGCGCCGCTGGCGGACGCGTGGACCAAGAGCCAGGCGGCGACCTACTACCAGGACATGCAGCTGCAGTGGAACATCTCCGCCGAGGGGCTGTTCGGCCCGGACGGCGTGCTCGGCCAGATCGCCCACGCGATGAACGTCAACTGGGGCAACTACGCCGACGCCGAATGGGCGAACATCCGCAGCTGGAAGCACTGACGCACCGCGCGGACAGGGTGAGCAGGGAGTCTGACGTTGGCCGATGAGCGGTGCCGGATCACGGTCGTCGGCGAGCGCCGGCAGGTGGACGTCGCCGTGCCCGCGCACGCCCCGATCGCCGAGTACGCGTCCATGCTCGCCGACCTGTGCGGCCAGGACGGCTCGGACGCCATGCCCCCCGCCTGGTCGCTGGCGCCCGCCGGCCGGCCGCCCTTGCAGCCCGACGTTACGCTCGGCTCCGCCGGGGTGGTGGACGGCGAGACGCTGTACCTGCGCGACCTGCTGGAAGGCGAGATCGACGGCCCGGTCGTCTCCGACATCGAAGAGGAGATCGCCCAGCTGGAGGACGACGGCACGATGTGGAACGCGCGGACCCGCGCGTACACGACCGTCGTCGTCGGCCTGCTCGTCCTCGTCGGCGCGGCCGTCGCCCTCGGCGCCGCCGGCGGAGCCCCCGGCGCGGTCGCGGCCGGGGTCCCGCTGTTCGCCACCGGCCTGGCCGCGCCGCTGCTCGCCTGGAACGCGGCCGGCAAGCACTGGCCCGTCCCAGCCGCGGTGCGGACGGCGCTGGCCGCGGCGGCGGCCCCGCTGCTGACCGGCGCGGTGCTGGCCCTGCCGCTGTCCGGCACCGGCGCCCGGCTGGCCGCGGCCCTGGCCGCCGCGCTGACCGGTGCGCTCGCCGCCTACCTCGCGGCCCCCTCGGCGCCCACGATGGTGCTGCTGCTGGGGTGCGGGGCGGCCCTGCTGCTGGCCGTGCCGCTGACGGTGGCGGGCGCGGACGCCGCGCAGGCCGCGGCGGTCGTCGCCGTGGTCGTCTTCCATCTCCTGGCCGCCCTGCCGAGGCTGGCCTCGCAGGTCGCCACGCTGCCGCCGGGCGCCGCCGAGATGGACGACGTCGCCGACACGGTGCGCCGCGTCCAGCGCCTGCTCATCCTGCTCAACACCGCGTGCTGTCTGACGATCATGGCGTGCCTGGGGGTGCTGAGCCTGTCGGACGACTGGTTCGCGCTCGGGCTGACGCTGTGCCTGGGCGTCGCGCTGCTGTGCCGGGCGAGCGGCTCGCGGCTGACGGTGGTCGTCGCGTCGCTGCTGCTGAGCGGCCTGGTCGGGCTGGGCGCCCTGGTGCTGCGGGTGCCGGACCGGCTGCCCGAGCTCGGCCTGCCGGACTGGTCGGGGCCGCTGGTGCTGGTGCTCGTCGGCGTCGTGGTGCTGTGGGCCGGGCTGGTGATGTGCTTGCGCAGCTCGCTGCAGCAGGTCGACTTCGGGGAGCGGTGGCGCTGGCCGGGGTCGCTTGCCGCCTTCCTCGGCGCGGTCAGCGTGCCGGTCGCCGCGGGCGTCTTCGGCGTCTTCCAGGCCCTGCTGGACGCCGGCAAGGGGCTGTGACGCGATGCTGCTGAACAGGTCGTCGCGGGAGCGGGTGGCGCCCGGTTGGGGAGCCCACGACACGATCACCGCGGCCGTGCGGGCGGCCGCGGCCGGGGCGACGGTGTACGTGCATCCCGGGGAGTACCGGGAGAGCATCGTGCTGAACCGGGACGTCACGCTGCTGGCGGAGAAGGGGCCCGGCACGGTGCGGATCGTCTCGCCGCGCGGGCCCGCGATCACCGTGCACGGCGGCGCGGCCGTCGTCCGCGATCTGACCGTGGTGGGCGCCGCCCCCGGCGAGCCCGCGGTCTCGCTGCGCGGCGGGACGCCGGCCCTGCAAGGCTGCGAGGTCTCCGGGGGGCGGATCGAGGTCACCGGCGACGCGGCGGCCACGCTGGCCGGCTGCACGGTCGTCGGCGCGGACGGCGCGGCGGTCCGGCTGACCGGGACCAGCCGGACGGTGCTGGAGAACCTGACCATCCGGATCGCCGGCGGCGACGGCGTCGTCGTCGACGACGAGGCGCGCGCCGAGTGCACCGGCGCCCTGGTGGACGGCGCCGCAGGCCGGGGCGTGCACGTGGCCGGGACCGCCCGCGCCCGCTTCACCCGCTGCGACGTCCGGGGCACCCGCGCCGCCGCGGTGCACGCGGAGGGCGGTGCCGCGCTCGTGCTGAGCGAGTGCCGGCTGCACGACGCCGACGCCCACGGCGTCCGGCTCGGCGGGTCGGCCGGGCGGCGCACGCCCGACCCCGGCGGCGCGCCCGCGGACCGGCCGGACGGCAAGGACGCGCCCCGGCGGGACGCGGCGTCCGCGGAGGAGCCGCGCACCTCCGCCGCGCACGCCGTCCTGCTGCGCCGCTGCGAGATCTCCCGCACCGGCGCGTCCGGAGTGCTCGCCGAGGACGAGGCGGCGGCCGTCCTGGAGGGCTGCCACGTGCACGACACCAGCCGCGCCGCGATCTTCGCGACCGGGCACAGCGAGCTGGAACTGGACGGCGTCCGGGCGGTGGACGTCGAGGGCAGCGCGCTCGCCGCGGCCGGGGACGCGGTGCTGCGCGTCCGGGGCGGCACGCTCGCCCGCACCGCCGCGAACGGGCTGTACGCGACCGGCCGCGCGGACGTGACGCTCACCGACTGCGCCATCGAGGGCACCGGGTACACGGCCGTCCACCTCGCCGACGCGGCGCGCGCGACGCTGACCGGCTGCCGCATCCGGGAGACGCCCGAGTACGGGATCCGGGTGTGCGAGCGCGCCGAGCTGGCGGCGGACGGCACGGGCGTGCGGGACGCGCGGCTCGCGGGCGTCTTCGTGGAGGGCGGCGACGCGGTGCTGCGCGACTGCGCGGTCGAGCACGTCCGCAGCGGGATCGTGCTGCGCACCACGCACCGGCCGCTGCTGTCCGGCTGCCAGGTCGGCGACGTCGCGGAGGTCGGCGTGGAGGTCGGCCCCGAAGGCGGCGCCGTCATCGAGGACGTCCAGGTGCGGCGCACCGGCGCGACCGGGATGTTCCTGGACGCCGGCAGCAC
Source organism: Actinomadura sp. NBRC 104425 (assembly GCF_030269545.1). Taxonomy (GTDB): domain Bacteria; phylum Actinomycetota; class Actinomycetes; order Streptosporangiales; family Streptosporangiaceae; genus Spirillospora; species Spirillospora keratinilytica. The sequence goes on from NZ_BSTN01000040.1 coordinate 25,260, forward strand.
CGCGCTGATCGACGGCTGCGCGGTGCAGGACGTCGAGGGCACCGGGCTGTTCGCCGGGGCGCGGGCGCGCCCGCGCGTGCGCGGCCTGGTGGTCGAGCGTCCCGGCCGCAACGGCGTGTTCGTCGCCGAGGGCGCGGCCGGGCTGTTCGAGGACTGCCGGATCCGCGACGCCGGGTATCCGGCGCTGTACGTGGAGGCCGCCGCGAAGCCCGTGCTGCGCCGCTGCGCGGTGGAGGGCGGCGACCACGACCTGGTCGTCTGCGACGGGGCCGAACCGGTCGTCGAGGACTGCCGGTCGGAGGGGGTGCGCGACGGCGTCCTGTCGCAGGGCCGCGTCCCCGCCGCCGGGGCCGCGACCGGCACCGCGACCGGCGCGGGCGGCGCGGCCAGCTCGCGCGGCGGCCGGGGCGGCGACGGCGAGGACGCCGAGCGGTCGGCGCAGGAGCGGCTCGCCGAGCTGCGCGCCGAGCTCGACCGGCTGGTCGGCCTCGAACGGGTCAAACGCGACATCGTCGGGCTCACCAAGCTGATGCGGATGGTGAAGGTGCGGCAGGAGGCGGGCCTTCCGCCGCCGCCGCTGAACCGCCACCTGGTGTTCGCCGGCAATCCGGGCACCGGCAAGACCACGGTCGCGCGGCTGTACGGCGGGTTCCTGCACGCGCTCGGCCTGCTGGAACGCGGGCATCTCGTCGAGGCCGACCGCGGCGACCTGGTCGGCGAGTACGTCGGCCACACCGCGCCGAAGACGCAGGCGGTGTTCCGCCGGGCGCTCGGCGGCGTGCTGTTCATCGACGAGGCGTACGCGCTCGTCCCGCACGGGCAGCCGAACGACTTCGGCCAGGAGGTGATCTCCACCCTGGTGAAGCTGATGGAGGACCACCGCGACGAGATCGTGGTGATCGTGGCCGGGTACCCCGAGGAGATGGAGCGGTTCCTGGCCTCCAACGCGGGGCTGGGCTCGCGTTTCACCCGCACCCTGACGTTCGAGGACTACGACACCGACGAACTGGTGCAGATCGTGCAGCACCATGCCGACCGGCACCGGTACGAGTGCCCGGAGGAGACCGTCCGGGCCCTGCGCGGGTTCTTCGACGAGCTTCCCCGGGGACGGCAGTTCGGCAACGGCCGCACCGCACGACAGGTCTTCCAGCTGATGACCGAGCGGCACGCGCAGCGGATCGCCGACGACCTGGCCACGGCGGAGCCCGGAGACCTGTCGACGCTGCTGCCGGTGGACCTGCCGGAGGTCGAGGCGCTGTGAGAACGACCCCCGCCGCCGAGCCCCGCACCGAGTTGCAGGAGGAACGATGACCGACCCCATCGTCTCGCAGTACGACGACGACCCGGTCGACACCACGCCCCACATCGGCGAAGGGGACGAGAGTGAGGAGGAGCCCCCGCCGCCCGACCTCGGCAACACCGACTCCCCGGACCTGACGGTCTGGGAGACGCGGCCGTCCTTCAACGACGACCCGAAGAACTCCGAACAGTCAGGCGGAGGCGGAGCGCCCCCGGACAGCACGCCCGCCGAGGACTTTTCGATCAACCTGAAGAAGGTCGCGACGGAGGTCGAGAACATGCTCGCGACCTCCCGCATGCTCGTCAAGCAGTACGAGGAACTCCGGACCAAGGTCCTCAACACGCAGGGGACCATCTTCGGCCAGGACGCGATGGAGGACCACGAGTCGTTTTACATCAATTACCAAGTGTACTTTCCCTCGCGCGACGAGCCCACGGAGAGCAGATGGGCGGAGCCGGCGCGCAAGTTCGCGGCCCAGATGAACCCGGCCCAGAACAAGGCGCTGCAGCACATCGGCGGCGTGCTGGAACTCGTCGGCGAGTACATCGCCCTGGTGAACCACTCGGGCCAGGTCTACGCCGAGACCGACCGCAACTCGCGGTTCCCCGCCCCGCCCCCCGGACAGGTCGTCGAATGAACCGGATCCGCGCCCACCGGCCGTCCGAGCATCCGATGACGGAGGAACGCCATGGCCGACGAGTCCCCTGATTACGGCAGCATCGGGTTCACCATCGACCTGGGCCTGCTCCAGACGACCATCACCTCCGTCAAGACGGAGCACGGCAACATCTCCGCCGACCTGAACTCCGTCCGGACCAAGACCAAGAACCTCGGGACCTCGTGGAACAGCCCGGCGTACAGCAGCTTCGACGACGTCATGAAGTGGTTCGACAAGGCCTCGGGCGACCTGCTCGGCCTTCTCGACGAGCTCATCCGCCGCCTGGAGAAGTCGTACGCGAACTACAAAGCGGCCGAGGAGGCGAACTACGGCAACGTGGACACGACCTGACGCACGGCCCGCCGGGTGAACGGCGGCGGACCACCGGGATCCCGGCTCCACCGGCCGGCGGGGCGGGACCCGGATTCCTCGTACCTGAAGGGAGGTGCTCGCGATGACCGACTACGACACCGTGGAGACGCTCGACATCGGACCCGCCGGCATCAAGACGACGGCGACGGAGGTGCTGAGACTCGCCCAGGAGATAGCCGACGCCCTCGACCGCATCGTCCAGTCGCTGAACGCGCTGACCGCGACGGGCTGGCAGGGCATGACGCAGCAGGAGGCGGAGGACTTCAACAACCGCTGGATGGAGGTGATGAAGGCCCTGTTCGGCACGAAGGAGAACCCCGAAAGCGGCGTGCTCAACGCCATCGCCAGCGGTATCGGCACGGCGGGCGACAACTACGACAAGGGCGAGACGGGCCTCACCGACATCTGGGCCAAGTTCGCCGCCGGTCTGCCGTCCGGAGACGGCACGAGCGACCAGCCGCCGTCGAAGGAGCCGCCCGCGGACGTCCTCGACACCAACAAGACCGCGATCACGGCCGACTACTGACGCGCGCCGCGGCCGCCGACGCGCGGACGGGCCGCCCGCGGCCCCGCCGCCCTCCCCCCGAGGCAGCTCCCAACCCATGACCAGGATCGCCTTTCACCGCCCCGCCCGGATGGCTCCGCCACCCGTGCCGCAGGACAAGCTCACCATCGCGGCGCCGCCGCAGCTGCAGCCGCAGAACACCATGTCCAACATGGTCATGCTGCTGCTCCCGCTGCTGACCAGCATCAGCATGGCCGCGTACCTGATCTCCACCGGCCGCCAGTGGATGATCTTTCTCGGCCTCGTGTTCGTGGTGTCGTCGGTGGGCCTGGCGACGGGCGTCCACATCCAGACGCTCGGCCGCACCCGCCGGACCCGGGAGCGGCAGCGCGAGCGGTACCTGGAGTACCTCGCCGGCATCCGCAGGCAGGCGCGCGACGTCGCCCGGGTGCAGCGGTTCGCCGCCGCCTGGATCCATCCGAGCCCCGAACGGCTCTGGGCGATCGCGGAGGGGCGCCGCCGCGTGTGGGAGCGGCGCCCCGAGGACCCCGACCACCTGCGCGTCCGGGTCGGCACCGGAAGCGCCCCCCTCGCCCTCACCATGACGACGAACCGGCGGTCCGACCCGTCGGTCGAGTACGACCCGCGGTCCCTGCACGCCGCGGAGGAACTCGTGCAGACCCACGGGACGGTGGACGGGCAGCCCGCGTGGATCGACGTCGGCCGCGCCGGCGTGGTGAGCCTGCTCGGGCCGCCCGACCAGACCGAGGCCGCGGCCGCCGCGCTGCTGTGCCAGCTGTGCGTCCTGCACGCGCCGGACGACGTGCAGGTCGCCGTCGTCACCGCCGGCGACCCCGCGTGGGAGTGGACCAAGTGGCTGCCGCACACCTACGAGCCGGACCCCCGCGACCGCGGCACCGAGGTGGTGCCGCTGGTCTCCGAACGCCTCGACGGCATCGCCGACCACCTGGAGGCCGAACTGGACCGGGCGGCCGCGGCCCGCGCCGAACGCGGCACCCGGCTGGTGTCCATGGCGTCCGACGAGGCCCCCCGGCGGCGCCTCGTCGTGGTGCTGAACGGCTACGACCCCCGCACCGTGTGGGCGCAGTCCCCGCTCGTCGTCCGGCTGATCGCGGAGGCGGGGGCGCAGCTCGGTATCACGGTCGTGTGCGTCGTCACCGACGAGGCGCGTGAACCGGAGCGGGTGGACGTGCGGGTCCGGCTCGACGCGCGCGGCCGGGCGTCCCTGGAGGGACCGCATCCCGCGCTGCGCGCCGACGTCCGGGACGTGACGGTGGACCGTCCGTCGCCCGCGCTGCGTTCCCGCATCGCCCGCCTGCTCGCGCCGCTGCGGCTGTCGGGGGAGCAGGAGCAGGTGCTCGCCCAGTCGGTGTCGCTGCCGGGGATGCTCGGCATCGGCGACGTGGCGGCGCTGGACCCCAGCAGCGTCTGGCGCGCACCGGACGACCCGGAACTGCTGCGCACCCCGGTCGGCGTCACCGCCGGCGGCGAGGCGCTCGTGCTGGACCTGAAGGAGTCGGCGCAGGGCGGGATCGGGCCGCACGGCCTGATCGTCGGCGCGACCGGCTCGGGCAAGAGCGAGCTGCTGCGCACCCTGGTCACCGGGCTGGCCACGACGCACTCGCCGGAGCACCTGGGGTTCGTCCTGATCGACTACAAGGGCGGTGCGACGTTCGCCGGGCTGACCGGCCTGCCGCATGTCGCGGGCCTGATCACGAACCTGAGCGACGAGCAGGCGCTGGTCGACCGGGTGCGGGCCGCGCTGGCCGGGGAGCAGCAGCGCCGGCAGCGGCTGCTGCGCCGCGCGGGCAACGTCGACTCGATCCGCGACTACCACCGCAAGCAGCTGGCCGGCGGGACCGACGTGGACGGCCAACCGCTGCCGCCGCTGCCGTACCTGATGATCGTCGTGGACGAGTTCGGGGAGCTGCTGTCCCAGCAGTCGGACTTCATCGACCTGTTCGTGCAGATCGGCCGGGTGGGCCGCTCCCTCGGCATGCACCTGCTGCTGGCCACCCAGCGGCTGGAGGAGGGGCGGCTGCGGGGCCTGGAGTCCCACCTGTCCTACCGGATCTGCCTGCGCACCTTCAGCGCCGCCGAGAGCCGCGCGGTGCTCGGCACGCCCGACGCCTACCGGCTGCCGTCCATCCCCGGATCGGCGTACCTGAAGGTGGACGAGTCGATCTACGAGCGGTTCCGGGTCGCGCACGTCTCCCGCCTCTACGACGACGCCGCACCGCAGGAACGCGTCAACGCCCCCGTCCGCCCGGTGCCGTACGGGCTGCGGACCGCACCGGCCCCCGAAGAACCGGAGCCACAGCCCGCACCCGACCCGGCGCCCGAGAACGGGCCCACCGAGCTGGAGGTCGTCGTGGAGCGGCTGGCGGCGTGCGGCGCGCCGACCCACCAGGTGTGGCTTCCGCCGCTGCCCGCCGCGTACCCGCTCGATCCGCTGCTGGCACCGGCGGAACCCGTGCCCGGCCGCGGCCTGCAGAGCCGGGTGTGGCCGACGCCGGGACGGCTCAACTTCCCCGTCGCGGTCGCGGACCTGCCCGCCCGGCAGGAGCAGCGCCCGCTCGTGCTGGACCTGGCCGGGCTGCACGGCCACCTGGTGCTGGTCGGCGCCCCGCAGAGCGGCAAGAGCACCTTCCTGCGCACCGCGCTGATCAGCGCGATGCTCACCCACACACCGCAGGAGCTGCAGTTCTACTGCATCGACCTCGGCGGCGGCGGGCTGGCCGCCCTGGCGGACGCCCCGCACGTGTCCGGGGTCGCCGCCCGGCGGGACGCCGAACGCGTCCGGCGGGTGCTGGCCGAGGCGACGCGGCTGGTGGACGTGCGCGAACGCATGTTCGCGGAACTGGGCGTGCAGTCGGTGGCCGACTTCCGCCGTATGCGGGACGCGGGAGCGCTCCCCGAGGGGGTGCGCGCCGCCGACGTCGTCCTGGTCATCGACAACTGGGGCGCGCTGGTCGCCGAGGTGGACGACGCCTCCGCGATCGTCACGGACATCACCACCCGCGGCCTCGGGGTGGGGGTGCACGTCATGCTGACCGCGGGCCGCTGGGGCGAGCTGCGGCCCGCGCTGCGCGACAGCATCCCCGGCCGGCTCGAACTCGGCCTCAACGACCCCGCCGAATCGGAGATCGACCGCCGGCTGAGCCGCCGGCTCGGCCGCGTCCCGCCGGGCCGCGGGCTGATGCCGCCCGGCATTCCGATCCATGTCCCGCTGCCCAGGCTGGACGCCTCCGACGGCCTCGACGACCTCGCCGACGCCCAACGCGCACTCGTCGCCGAGATCGCCGCCGCATGGCGGGGCCCGGCCGCCCCGCCGCTGAAGGTGCTGCCCCACCGCGTCACCGTCGCCGAACTGGAGCAGATCGCCGCGGCGGACGACGTCCAGGACCCGTGGGAGCGGGACGGCAGCGGCCTGGCCGACGGCGAGGTCCCCATCGGCCTGTCGCAGCGGGACCTGCGGCCCGTCGGCCTGGACCTGACCGCGGGCCGGCCGCACTTTGTGATCTTCGGTGACGCGGGCGCCGGGAAGACCTCGTTCCTGCGGGCCTGGATGCGCGGCCTGGCCCGGCTCCGCTCGCCGTGGCAGATCCGCTTCATCGTCGTCGACTACCGCCGCAGCCTGCTCGACGTGGTGCCCGAACCGTACATCGGCGCCCACGCGGGCACCCAGGAGCTGGCCGAGACGTTCGTCGAGCAGGTCGTGGCGAAGCTGCGCGAGCGCATGCCGCCGCCCGGCCTGGACTCCCGCCGGCTGCGCGACCGCGACTGGTGGCAGGGGCCGGAGTTCTATCTCGTCGTCGACGACTACGACCTGGTGGCGGACGCCCCCGGACGCAACCCGCTGGCCCCGCTGGCCGGCTTCGTCGCGCAGGGCGAGGAACTCGGCTTCCACGTCGTCATCGCCCGCCGGGTCGGCGGCGCGTCCCGCACCCTCATCGCCGACCCGCTGCTCGGTCGGCTGCGGGAGTTCGGCGCCGACGGGCTGATCCTGTCCGGGGACCCGCGGGAGGGCGCCCTGCTGGGCGGCCAGCGGGCGACCCAGCGGGTGCCGGGCCGCGGCGTGCTCGTCCGCGGCAGGACGGCCCCGGAGGTCATCCACGCCGTGCTCGACGAGGAGACCGAACCCTTGACGTACGACTCGAATCCCGCCGAGGCGGTGAGGTCATGAGCGAGGACTGGGAGGACTTCGTCGAGGGCCTTGACCTCGACGCCATGTGGGAGCTGGGCAACGACTGGATCCGCATGGGCGACGCCCTGTACGCCGAGCAGAAGAACCTCGCATCCAACGTGGCGAACTTCGGCTGGACGGGCGCCGCCGGACGCAAGGCGGCCGACACCTGGACCACCAACATGGGCCCGCTGCTGGAGAACGCCGCGGACGCGGCATGGACGATCGGCCAGAACATCCACCTGTACGCCAACACCATCAAGGCCCAGGCCGAGGAGATGGCCAAGCAGGCCCGGGCGAACCAACTCGCCGAACTCTTCGGCTGGCTGCTGGACCTGGTGCTTCTGCCGCTCAGCTTCGCGGTCTCCTTCATCCCGCTCGTCGCCAGGCTCATCGGCACCATCGCCAACGTCATCGCCAAGATCGGGGCGAGGCTGGGCGTGCTGGCGGCGACGGCCGCCAACTTCTCCGTGGGCGCGATCACCGGCGCCGTCACGACTGTCGCCATCGACATGGCCGCCCAGGGGCTCGGCAGCGCCGTGGCGGGCGCCGATTTCCATGTCGACTGGGGCCAGGAGGCCTTCAACATGGGCCTCGGCGCCTTCTTCGGCGGCGCCTTCGGCGCGATAGCCTTGCACCCTTCTCCGCGCGTAGGGACGCCGGGCCTGAAGACGACGCCCGGTCTGAACGGCGGGCTGGGCGAGCCCCGTCCGGTCAACGGCACGCCCGACGACACCGGGAGTTATTCGTCTTCGAGTTCGAGTACTTCCGGTTCCAGCGTCCCGGCGCCGACCCCGCCGATGCGGGTGCCGCTGACCACCACGAACCCGCGCAGCGGAGGCGTGCGCGGGGGCGGCAGCACCCCGGACGGCGTGCCCACGCGGGTCGCCACGTCCCCCGACGAGGTCAACGCGACCGGTTCCGCCCCGCTCCCCAGGAGCCCGGTGCTCGACGGCTCGCAGCGCACGCCGATCACGCAGGGGGGCGGCGGTGTGAACGGTTCGCGTTCCTCGGGCGATTCGGCTTCGGGGTCGAGGCCTCCCCAGGTGACGCCCAAGAAGTCCACCGGTTCACCGGCCCCGAATGTTACGGACCTCCGGCAGCGCGGCGACGGCTCGGGCGGAAGCGAACCGGTCGCGAACCAGCCCGTCCCCCAGAGCGGCGACACGCCGAACACGCCCCGGCTGGACGCGCCCCCGGCGAACACCTCTTCGACGCCGCAGGCGAAGAGCACACCCGGCTTCACCGTGCCCACGCCAGACCGGCAGGGACCAGGCGGCAGCCAGCCCACCCCCAGGGCCGGCACCCCCGCCCCCTACGGACGCGGCCCGTCCGAACCGATCACGAACCAACCCGCCGCCCAAGACGGCGACAGGGCGAACACGTCACGCCCCGACGAGTCCGCGACGAACACCGCCGCAACGCCCCAGCCGAGGAACACGCCCGACACCACCACACCCACGCCCAACCAGTGGGGCACGGACGGAACCACCCGCCCCACCCCCGAAGACGGCGACACGACAAACACGGGTCCCGACAAGACGTCCGCGAACACCGCCTCAACGCCCCCTACGTCGCAGCCGAACAACACTCCCGGCACCACCACGCCCATGCCGAACCGGCAGGGCCCCAGCGAAAGCAGCCAGCCCACCACCCAAGACGGCGGCACACCGCACCCCGAAGAAACACCCGCAAGCACCACCTCAACACCGCAGGGGAAGGGCACCCCCGGCACCACCACGTCCACGCCCAACCAGTGGGGTTCGAGCGGAACCGCCCGACCCGCTCCCCAACACGACGGCACCACCAGCACACCACACCCCGACGAATCACCCGCGAACACCACCTCAACGCCCCAGCCAAAGAACACCCCCAGCACCACCACACCGACACCGAACCGACAGGGGCCGAACGGAACCGGAACCAGCCAGCCCGCCCCCAAGACCAACACCACCGAGTCCAATGGACGGGGCCCGACCGAACCAACCGGGACCCGTCCCACCGCCGGGGACGGTGACACACCGAGCACACCGCACCCCGACGAAACACCCGCAAGCACCACCTCAACACCGCAGGGGAAGGGCACCCCCGGCACCACCACGTCCACGCCATACCGGCAGGGGCCGAACGGAACCACCCGACCCAGCCCGGACAGCGGCGCGGCCGGGCCCGACGGACGGTCGTCGCCGCCCCCGGGCAGGCGCACGCCGCCGCAGGACGTTTTCGAGGTCAACCTGGAGATCCGGCGCCCCCCCGATGCGGCTCCCCGCGACCCGTTCGCCGGGAAGGGCATCAAGCTGGGCGGCGGTGCTCCCGAGAACGCACCCATCCCCAACGGGAGGACGCCGGGCGAACGCGCGGCGGGCGGCGGCGGGCAACCGCGCCAGCCCGCCGGTCCCAGGATGGACGGCACGAGCGCCACCGGCGAGACCGGCACCCGCCCGGACCCCATCTCCTCGGACAGGCCGGGCGATCGCGCCGCGATCTCGGAGCCGTCCGCCGATGCGACGGGGTCCGCGCCCGGCCCGTCTCGCTTGGACGATCCGCAAAAGTCACCCGCGCCGGACGCACCGGAGGCGACGGCGTCGGGCCCGTCGTCCTCGCCGCCTCCGGCCCGGGCCCCGCGTGGTGACGCCTCCGCCGGGGGCAAGCCCGCATCGGAAACCACGACCTCGTCCCACACCGGCGACGCGTCTTCATCGCCGGACGGCCCCCAGGTCACGAAGGCGCGGCTGAACTTCACCCGGCCGGGCTCCGACTCGGATGCATCCTTCGCGGCGCGTTACGGGCCCGGACGCCGACTCGGCGGCGCCGACGCCCCCAGCGGCCCGCGCCCCCGCCCGGACGAGCGCCCGGCCACCCCGTCCAAGGACCCGAAGCAGCCCGCGCTCACGGACATGGTCTTCCACTTCGTGGAGCGGCCGACGCCCGGCGACGGGTCGCCGGCATCGCCGGTACGGGGCCCCGGGGCCGATCCCGTCACCGCCATCACGTTGCACGTCGAGCACGGAGGCGGCCGCGGCGGCACGGTGGTGCGGCCGGGCGCTGACGGCAACATCCATGTCCGCAAGGACGACCAGTTGGTCAAGGCGTCGACGGCGGATCTGCGGAACGGCAAGATCTACATTGATCCGGACGTCCGGACCTTCCACGTGAACGACGGCGCCGACTCCGTCCGGGTCGACATCGAACGCGCGTCGAGCGGCGCAGAGCACACGTCGCCGGGCACGAAGGGCGGCCCCGCCACCGGGTATTTGTCGGGGAAGCCGGTCAGGACCGACTACGGGCGCCCGGCGACCTTCAAGGTCCCCGGCAACATGCGGGCGCCGTCCGGCTCGGGCGGCGCGACGCCGACGATCAAGCTGGAGGTGGGACATCCCGCGGCCCCCCGTCCCGGGGAGAGTCCCGCCGCGGACCGTCAGCGCATCGCCGACGCGGCCGAGCAGAGGGCGCGGCCGGGCCGCAGCGGCGACACGACCCCGCGGAGCGAGTCCCCCGAGCCCGCCTCGTCGCCCTCCTCGTCGGGCCCCCGGGACGGCATCGGGAAGTCGCCGGGTGACGGCAAGGAGGCCACCGCTTCGACACCGGTGAACGACGCCGACCGGGATGGAACGGGCGCGGACCCGCATCCCGGCCCCAGGACGGACGGGTTCGAGGTTCGCGTGGGCATCTGGCGTCCGGCGCAAAGCACCGCGGATGCGCCCTCGTCACCGGCCCCCGGCAACAAGCCCGGGACGAACGGAAACATCCGACTCAATGTGCAGGTCGATCGCATCTCTCCGCCGCGAAAGAATGCGCCCTCGCCGACTTCCAAGGCCGGGCACAGGATGGGCGACGGTGAGGTGGTGCCCGGCAGGGACCCGGTTCCCGACCAGCCGGACGGCGTCCCAAAGGACACGCCCGAGGAGATCCACGTCTGGAAGAACGAGCAGTGGGTTCAGGCCTCGCCGGAGGACCTGGGCAACAAAAAGCTCTTCATCCAGCCGAACGTGGACAAGTTCTACATCCACGACGGCGAGGTAACCGCCGTCGTCAAGGTCGAGCGGACGCCGCCGAGCACGCCACCCGCTGGGGGATCCCCGTTCTCGGGGTTCGGGCTGCCGGCGCGGGCGCCCGGCGAGCCGTTCCCGTACGGCCGCGGCGCCGAGGACGGACGGTCGGGCACGTCCAGCCCGGGCAATCTCCGCAATCCGGAGACATCGCCCGAGCCGCACGACTCGTCGCAGCCGGACCGTCCCGCACAGTCGGAAAGCTCGACGAAGTCGAACGGCTCGCCCCAGCCGGACGGCGCATCCCAGCCGGACGGCGCATCCCAGCCGGACGGCGCATCCCAGCCGGACGGCGCATCCCAGCCGGACGGCGCATCCCAGCCGGACGGCGCATCCCAGCCGGACGGCGCATCCCAGTCGGATGGCGCATCCCAGTCGGACAACGACTCGGTGTCCGATGGCGCCTCCCACTCGGACACGTCGTCCAAGTCGGACGGCGACTCCGTGTCGGATAGCGCGTCCCAGTCAGACACGTCCTCCCAATCGGACAGCGCCTCGGAGTCGAGCAGTTCAACGCATTCGGACGCTTCGTCTGACTCCGACAGACCGTCCGAACCGGTCGGCTCGCGGGGCTCGCAGGAGGCGCCGCGGCCGCAGCAGCCGCCGGTACCGGAGCCCGGCACCGCAGCCGAGGGCTCCAAGCCGGCGCAGATCGACTTCGGCCAGTCGGTCGAAATCAGCTTCGTGGATTCACCGGCCCCGCCGCCTCGAAAGGGGCCTGCCCGGCCCACCGGTTCCGGGCGCACGCTCGACGGCGGCCCCGGGCGTTCCGAGGCCACCCCGGTGGATCGCGACGTCATCGCGAACGCCTACAAGGAGCGAGGTCTGGGAAGTTGGCCGGAAACCGGGCACGGTGGCAGGTCCGGCGGCCAGGACTCCCCGGGCACGGCCCGGCCCGCCGACGAGGGCTCCGCACCGCAGGGCACCCGGAGCCCTGGGACGCCCGATCCTGCCACGCCGCGAGGGCGAGAAGGCGAAACGGTCTCGTCCACCGCCCCTTCTTCAAGGACGCCGTCGCCGCCTCCCCGGGGCGGCTTCGGGCAACTGGCCACCGGCCAGGATCAGCCCGGCCGTCCGGGAGGTTCGAGCACCATCCTTGAAACTCCGGTCGAGCACGTGGTTCGGGTGCGGGGTGACGAGGTCCCGACCATCAGGCTGGAGATCGACCCCAACCGCTCGTCGCCGTTGCCGAAAGGTGGGACGGGCACGAAGTCGCCCTCCGGGTCCGGACAGACGCTCGGCGGATCCTCGGGAACGACCGAGGCCATGCCGCTCGACCGCAAGGCCATCGCGGAGAGGCGAGCGAAATTCTTCGGATCGGGACAGCCCGGAACAGGGAAGGACGTCGGCGCTCAGCAGGGGCACCGCGGCGAGCCCGCCGACGAGCAGCCCGCGCCGTCCCCCGCTGGTGGACGCGGCGCCGCACCGGCCGTACGCCCTTCCCACACGGGGCAGCCGCTCGCGACGCCTCCTGACGAATCCGCCACCAGCCACGCCGGGGACGTTCACAGCACCTCGACCACCGAACCGACGCCCCACACCAACACCGGCAGCGTCACCACGGACCCCCACCAACCGGCACCGCCCACCGAACCAGAGACGCAGCCGCCTGCACCGTCCGGGAGCCCCGCGACACCGCCCCCGACCCACACCGAACCCCCCGCAGACCCGAGCACGACACCGGGGCCTACGTCGAGCGGCTCACAACAACCGACCACATCCGAGCAGCCCGCGCCGCCCCCCACTGACGAACGCGGCGCCGCACCGGCCGTACACCCTTCCCACACGGGGCAACCGCTCGCGACGCCTCCTGACGAATCCGCCACCAGCCACACCGGGGACGTTCAAAGCACCCCGACCACCGAACCACCGGCCCGTACCAACACCGACGACGTCACCGCGGACCCCCACCGACCAGTGCCGCCCACCGGCGAAGACGCGCACGCCCCGGCGGCGACACCGGAACCCACCGAACCGGCCCCCACGACCACGGGCGAAACATCAAGCACGCCCACTCCCCGACGGCACGGTAAACAACCCGAAACAGGTATCCGGCAGGCCGACCCGGCACACGAGCCGACAGGCGACCGAGACGTGCTCGACGACGCCAAGGCCGAAGCGCAGCAGCAGTGGAACGACCTATGGCGGCAATACGAACAGGCCGTGGCATCCGAAGAGTCGGGGGTGGGGCCCTCGAACAACCACGCCCGCCTACAAGAACTGGCCGCCCGCCTACAAGAACTGGCCGCCCACCTGGAAGAAGCCGACGCCGAAGCGATCCCGGCCGGGCAGCAGCCCCACTCGGCCCCCCAATGGGCACCCACCGGAGAACCCGTCCTGGTCAACGACGCGTTCCACCCCGACTTCCGAACCCTGTGGGTGGACGGCCGCCCGCGCGACGCCGCCGACGTCCGCCGATGGCTCGGCCGCAACACCGGCCACGAGCCGGGCGATCCGGTGATCTTGACCGACCCCGCCACGGCAATACCGGGCCCGGGAAACCGCCCCTCCTTCGCCGACGAGCTGGCCGACCAGCTCGGCGGGCCGGTCATCGTCCTCACCGACCCGGCAACCGGCGCCACCACCACGCACTGGCCATCTTCCGAACCAGAGGCGCAGCCGCCTACACCGTCCGGGAGCCCCGCGACACCGCCCCCGACCCACACCGAACCCCCCGCAGACCCGAGCACGACACCAGGGCCCGAATCCAGCGGCTCACAACAACCGACCACATCCAAGCAGCCCGCACCGCCCCCCACTGACGAACGCGGCGCCGCACCGGCCGTACACCCTTCCCACACGGGGCAACCGCTCGCGACGCCTCCTGACGAATCCACCACCAGCCACACCGGAGACACCCCGACCACCGAACCGACTCCCCGCACCAACACCGACGACGTCACCACGGACCCCCACCGACCAGTACCGCCCACCGAACCAAAGGCGCAGCCGCCT
>NZ_BSTN01000041.1 GCF_030269545.1 Actinomadura sp. NBRC 104425
AAGGGGAAACACCCGGTCCCATTCCGAACCCGGTAGTTAAGCTCTTCAGCGCCGATGGTACTGCATGGGTGACTGTGTGGGAGAGTAGGACGCCGCCGGACGTTTTCTTCAGTTGGGAGGCCCCCGCCGTTGTGGCGGGGGCCTTTCTCTTTTCCTCGGGGTGTTTTCCGGGGTTGTTTGGTGGCGGTGGCGCCGCCGTTCTGGTTGTCGTGATCGCGGTGTGGCCTGCGCGGCTCCCTTGGGCCAATCCGCCCGACTGCAGCTGTGAATGGGTGCGTGTGACGGTGTGTGTCCTTATAACAGGTCGGCGGACGTTCGAGGGCGAGCCGGTCGAGGTGGGGGCGGTTGCGTCGTCGGCGGTCGCTGTCGGTCGGCAGATCACGAGCGTCCGTCACTGTTCTTCCACAGGGGCCGGCGCGTTCATCGAAAACTCCTGAGTGTGGAGACCCCGGGCTTTGGCCCTGGGGAGGAAACACGACCCGGCACGCTGCCGAGCCTGATCGCGAACATGCGTCTCGCAAGCGGAGGCATGGAATGTGAGACATGGCGCGGCGGGTGAAGCGGGCTTTGCGGTACCGCTTCCATCCCACGGAGGAACAGGCAGCACAGCCGTCGCGTACGTTCAACTGCGTCCGCCTGGTCGACAACCGGGCGCTGGAGGAACGCACCCGCGCCCGGTATGCGCAGCAGCGCCGCGTCTCCTACGCCGAGACCTCCGCGATGCTCACCGAATGCAAGCGCAAGGAACCGGTGTTTTCGGGCGAGGTGTCCAGCGTGCCGTTGCAGCAGGCGCTGCGGCACGTGCAAGTGGCGTTTGTGAACTGCTTCGCCAAGCGGGCCGAGTACCCCACGTTTAAGAGCAAGAAGAAGTCGCGGGTGTCGGCTGAGTACACCCGCAGCGCGTTCAAGTGGCGTGACGGCTGGCTCAACCTGGCCACGATGCGCGAGCACTGGCGCATCGTGTGGTCCCGCCCCCTCCCCGAGGGTGCCGAGCCGTCCACCGTCACCGTCTCCCGGGATGCGGCCGGGCGCCGGTCGGTGTCCATCTTGTGCGTGGACGCCATCACACGCCCGGCCCCGTCCGAGTGGGCCGTGGGCGTCGATGCCGGGGTCACCTCGCCGGTGACCTTGTCGACCGGGGAGAAGGTCGCCGACCCCCGGCACGAGCGCCGCGACCGGGAACGCCTCGCCAAGGCGCACGAGGACCTGACCCGCAAGGCCAAGGGCTCGAAGAACCGCGACAAGGCCCGGCAGAGGGTGGCGCGGAATCACGCGCGGATCGCCGACCGGCGCCGCGACTTCCTGCACAAGATCACCACTCGGCTCGTCCGTGAGAAGTAAACGGTCGTGATCGAGGACCTGGCCGTCCGCAACAGGGGCCGCAACCGCTCGCCGGCCCGCGCCATCTCTGACGCGGCTTGGAGGACAAGTGCGACTGGTACGGGCAGGCACTGCTTGTCGTGGACCGGTGGTTCACCTCCAGCAGGCTGTGCGCAAACTGTGGCGCGGTCAACGAGGCGATGCCCCTCAAGGTGAGGCAATGGATATGCGGGTGCGTCGCGGTCCCCGACCGGGACGTCAACGCCGCCGAGAACATTGCGGCCGCCGGGCCGGCGGTGTCCGCCTGTGGAGCCGACGTAAGACTCAAACGGCGTAAGCCCGGAGGGCAGACGGCGACGAAGCAGAAAAACCAACCGGTGACGGTTGGAATCCCCCGCCTTTGAGCGTGGGGAGGAAGTCAAGACGGTGCTTCGACCAGACAGACAGCGCCAGGGATGGCAACGGCGCGGCCGGTCGGCGCCGCCGGCGTCTCACGCGGGGGTCCGGACCCGTGGTTGCGCGTGAAGAGGGTGTTGAGGTTCTTGGCCGCGACGGGCCGGCCTCTGGCGGATCGCCAGAGCCTTGCCGTTGCGCGGCGGCGGCGTCAGATCTCTTCGCCTGCAAGGACGGCGTCGGCATCGACGATGCGGTAGGCGTAGCCCTGTTCGGCGAGGAAGCGTTGCCGGTGTGCGGCGTACTCCTGGTCCAGGGTGTCGCGGGCGACGACCGCGTAGAAGCGGGCCGTCTGGCCGCCGGCCTTGGGGCGCAGCAGGCGGCCGAGGCGCTGGGCCTCCTCCTGGCGCGAACCGAAGGCGCCCGACACCTGGACGGCGACGGAGGCCTCGGGCAGGTCGATGGAGAAGTTGGCGACCTTGGAGACCACCAGGACGCTGATCTCCCCGGAGCGGAAGGCGTCGAAGAGGCGTTCGCGTTCCCGGACCCGCGTCTCGCCCTTGATGACGGGGGCGTCGAGGAGGGCACCGATCTCGTCGAGCTGGTCGATGTACTGGCCGATGACCAGGGTCTGCTGGCCGCGGTGCCGCTGCACCAGGGCTTCGACGAGCCTGGTCTTGGTCTCGGTGGTGGCGCAGAACCGGTAGCGCTCGTCCGGCTCGGCCGTGGCGTAGGCGAGCCGCTCGGAGTCGGACAGCGTCACCCGCACCTCGACGCAGTCCGCGGGGGCGATCCAGCCTTGGTTCTCCATCTCCTTCCAGGGCGCGTCGTACCGCTTCGGGCCGATCAGGGAGAACACGTCGCCCTCGCGGCCGTCCTCGCGCACGAGCGTGGCGGTCAGGCCGAGGCGGCGGCGCGCCTGCAGGTCGGCGGTCATCCGGAAGATCGGCGCGGGCAGCAGGTGGACCTCGTCGTAGACGATCAGGCCCCAGTCGCGGGCGTCCAACAGCTCCAGATGGGTGTAGGCGCCCTTCCGGCGCGTCGTCATGATCTGGTAGGTGGCGATGGTGACCGGCCGGATCTCTTTCTTGGCGCCGGTGTACTCGCCGATCTCGTCCTCGGTCAGCGAGGTGCGGCGCAGCAGCTCCTGCTTCCACTGGTGCGCCGAGACGGTGTTGGTGACGAGGATCAGCGTGGTCGCCCGGGCGCGCGCCATGGCGGCGGCGCCGACGAGGGTCTTCCCGGCGCCGCAGGGCAGGACGACGACGCCCGACCCGCCGTGCCAGAACGCGTCGGCGGCCTCGCGCTGGTAGGAGCGCAGTGCCCAGCCGTCCTCGACCAGGTCGATGGGGTGGGCCTCGCCGTCGACGTAGCCGGCCAGGTCCTCGGCGGGCCAGCCGAGCTTCAGCAGCGCCTGCTTCAGCGATCCGCGTTGGGACGGGTGGACCACCACCGTGTCGTCGGCGACGCGTTCGCCGAGCATGCCGCGGACCCTCTTGGAGCGCAGCACCTCCTCCAGCACCGCCCGGTCGGAGGAGGCGAGCACCAGGCCGTAGGTGGGGTGCTTCTCCAGGCGCAGCCGCCCGTACCGGGCCATCGTGTCGGCCACGTCCACCAGCAGCGCGTGCGGCACCGGGTAGCGGGAGTAGCGCAGGAGGGTGTCGACGACCTGTTCGGCGTCGTGGCCGGCGGCGCGGGCGTTCCAGAGGGCCAGCGGTGTGACCCGGTAGGTGTGGATGTGCTCGGGCGCCCGTTCCAGTTCGGCGAACGGGGCGATGTCGGTGCGGCAGGCGTCGGCGAGGTCGTGGTCGACCTCCAGCAGCAGGGTCTTGTCGGACTGCACGATCAGCGGACCGTCGGACACGGAAAGCAGCCCCCGTCAGGCGTCGGAAGTGGGTGGCACGTTCACAGCCGTCACTTGAGAAGCACGTTACTCCAGGCCCGTGCTACAGGTAGGGGTCTCCGGGCGGCCGGGCGTACGTGTGTGCAACACGCTGGGCCGCTCGCGTCTTCCCGGGCCGGGCCGGCTCTGCTCCGGCGGTCGGCTTGCGGGCGGACGGGCCGGGCGGTGGCCCTGCTCGCGCCGGCTGGACGTGGCGCCCGGGTCCCGGGTGCCGTGTCCGCTGGTCAGATGTTGCTGCCGCTGTCGTAGGTGGACGACGAGGAGCCGCCGTCGAGGACGATCGCGACGATGAGCGCCGCGATCGCGATGACCACCGCCAGCGCGAAGATCACCCAGCTCCACACCGTCAGCGTGCGGGCCGACTCGGGGGCGGTGGCGGAGCGGCTGATGGCCAGCGAGGACGTGACGATGCCGGGGATGGCCAGCACGTTGCAGCAGGACACGACGAGCAGGATGTTGCAGACGAGCGCGGCGATGGCGGCGCCGTTGGCGCTGGGGGCGTGGCCGGGCACGCCGGGCGGGCCGTAGCCGTAGGAGGGCTGCGGTGGGGCGCTGTACTGGCCGTACGGGTCCCAGCCGGGCTGTGCGGTACCCGGGTGCGGCGTGTTCTGCCAGCCGCCGTCCTGCTGCCCGTAGGGGTCGCTCCACCCGGACGGCTGCCCTCCGTACCCGCTCACTCGGGGCCCCTTCCGTAGCGATCGGACCGGCCGACCGCCCCTACCGGCGGGGCGCGGTCCGTCCGGTTTTATTGATTGGTTGGACTGTGCAGGCTATCCGTTGGTTCATCCGCATTCGTAGCCGATAGCGAATATAGGTCGCGGCGCGGAGCGGGTGTGCACGCGGCCGAGCCCCGCGCACACCCGCTCAGAACGGCCAGTCGGCGTTCCGGCCGGCCTCGATGAGCGGGATCATCGAGAACGCGGCGTCCGACAGCCCGCCGAACGTGTGCCGCGTCCCGCTGCCCGACGGGCCGTGGCCGTACCGGTAGCCGGCGAGGTTCCACGTGTAGACGGGCACCCGCTGCGGCACCGCCCGCGTGGGCTCCTCGCCGTGGACGCCCGGCCACGCCTGCTCGTCGGTGACGATCACCACGCGGTCGTGGCCGCGGTAGTTGTCGCGCACCGCCTGCGCGGTGTTCGTCCCGCCGAGCGCCCGGAACCGCTTGACGACCTTCAGCACCGGCTCGCCGCGGCGCAACCGCACCCGGGCGTGGTCGGTGCCGAACTGCACCAGGTCGGCGTGCTCGGCCCGCAGGGCCAGCGCCGCGCCGAACACCGCCGCCGCGTCCGCCGCGGTCAGGTCGGAGCGGGCCGACGGCCGCCAGAACATCGATTCGGAGCGGTCGACGAGCACCAGCGTGCGGCCGGGCAGCGCCGGGACGTTCGCCAGCGACGCGTCCAGCGCCCGCTGCAGCGTGCCCGTCCAGCGCGGCGCCGCCGCCCGGTAGGCCGCCAGGAACCGCATCGGCAGCACCCGCGACCGCGCGACGCGCTCCCGGTCGCCCAGCCGTTCGGCCACCTGCGCGGCGACCTCGTCGGACACGTGCGCCCGGTCGAAGTTGCGCAGGTTGCGCAGGAGCGCGAAGTAGCCCATCGAGGGGATGATCCGCTCCCAGAACGCCGCCGAGAGCGGCCCCTGGATCCAGCCCGCCAGCGACTCCCAGGTCATCCCGGCGTCGGCGAGCACGCGCTCGGCGCCGGGACGGTCCAGCAGCGCGCGCCGCTCGTCCACCGGCAGGGCCAGCAGCTCGGCCCTCGCCCGCAGCGTGGCCAGCGACGCGGGGATGCCGTCGCCGCGGCCGTGCCGGCGGTCGATGGCGTGCCGGAACAGGTCGCCCTGCCGCGGCGTGCGCGGCCGCGGGTGGGTCAGCTCGATGACGTCGCCGAACCGGAAGCCGCCGCCGTCGTACTTGATCAGCGAGCGCTCGTCGTAGAGGCGGCGGACGGCGTCGGCGACGCCGCGCTTGACCGGCTGCGGCAGCGCCCGTCCGTACCGGCCGCGCCAGTACGCCAGCAGCTCCCCGGGCTCGTCGGCGCGGCGCAGCGCCGCGGCGATCATCGGGCGGTTGCCGCCCGCGCGCCGCTCGGCCAGCCGCGCCCGCACGCCCTCGGCGGCCGCGACCACGGCCGCCGAACGCATCCCGGCGTCCGCGCGCAGCCACCCGATCATGCGGGCCGTCCAGTCCGGGTCGTCCAGCGCGACCCGTCCGGCCAGCGTGCGGAACCGCTCGTCGCGCTCGTCGGCGCCTTCGTAGAAGGTCTGCTCGCCGACCATGTTCGACACCGCCAGGAGGAACAGTTCGCTCTTGGGGTCGCGCCTGTAGCCCGGGGCGCCCTCGTGGGTGCGGGCGGTGGGCGCGGACCGGGACTGCACGGCGCTCACCGCGCCGACCAGGCGTGAACGGTTGAACTTCGCCATTGTCGGTACGAACCTCCTGTCGGCCGCCCGAGAAACAGGGCCGCGCGCAGAACGCGCACCGGGCGGCGGAAGTCGGAGCCCCTCCCGAGTTCCCATCGGCCGAAGGTGTCAGACCCACCTGCGGTGGAGTCCCAAGGAATTGAACCTTGCTCGACCCGAAGTAACTCCGGCCTGCGCACCGGGAGGGGCAAGTGAAAGGGCGCGCCCGAGAACCGGGCGGCGGCGGTACATTAGCGCTCTATCCGGCTGAGCTACCGCCCGTTGAGTCGGGCGGGCAGGACTCGAACCTGCGACCTCTCCATTATCAGTGGAAGTAACCGCTGCCTGCGCATCGGGCGCGCACGTCATCGTCGCGTCGAATCGTCGGCGTCAGCACCGCGGAAACGGCGGCCGCGACGCCGCGCGGAGGACGGCTGCGGAATTCGACCGTCGTAGACGGCATTTGCATCGCGCGGTTCGCACCGGTCCTCCTTCCGTCGTCATCGTGACGATCACAACCGTGCCGCATCCGCCGCGCGGACGGCAACCGCTTTTCCCGGTGCGCGTTTTCAGTAGTCGATTTCGGAGACGCCGGTGATGCGGTGCAGGGCGAACCGCTGGACGGCGGCGCGGGTGGCGTCGTAGCCGGTCAGATAGCCGCCCTCGACGCGCACCGGCTCCACGATGCGGCTGGACGCCCGGCCCTGCTGGTCCAGATAGCCGATCCACACCCGGGCGCCGCGCTCGACCGCGTCGCGCAGCATCTCGATGGTCGCGGCGGCGGGAGAGCGGGGCGGCTCGCCGGACGGGGCGGACGCGGCGTGCTCGGCGCCCAGCCGGGCGGCCTCGTCACCGGCCCGCAGCGCCCGCACCGCCGCGGCGATCATGGCTTCGTCGACGGTCGCGTCGGCGCGCAGCCGGGCGGGTTCGGCGGTCGGCGGCGGTTCGGCGCGGTGGGCGTCCGGACGGGTGATGATCACACCGCCCTCGGGGGTCTCGGCGACCGGCGACAGCCCCAGCGACCGCAGCCCGTCCAGCAGCTCGCCGCGCGGCAGGCCCGACGCCAGCACGGTCGGCGCCAGGCGCTGCAGCCGCAGCCGGGCGGCGCGCCGGTCGGCGAGGATCTCGTCCAGGACGGCGGGCGAGTCGGTGCGCACGTACGAGGCCATCGCCCCCACCCGCAGCGCGCCGTGCCGCCGCGCCACGTCCTCGATCAGGTACGTCAGCGGCTGCGGCAGCGGGGTCGTCGAGTGCCGGGTGAGCAGGGCGGTCAGCTCGTCGGCGGTGCGTCCCGCGTCCAGCGCCCGGCGGATCGAGTCGGGGGTGAAGCGGTAGACGGTGGCGGCGCCGGTGGACTCCACGTCGGCGGCCAGCGCCAGCTCCCGGGCCAGCTCGGCGACCAGCGGGCCCGGCGCGACGGCCGTCAGGTCGCCCTGGATGAGGATCTCCTCGACCGGACGCGGCAGGTGCTTGTCCAGGCCGGGCGCGGGGTCGGCGCCGTCGAGCAGGTCGCGGGCGTGCGGGGCGAGCCTGCCGAACCCGGTCAGGCCGAGCGCGGCGGCCTCCCGCAGCGTCCAGTCGACCAGCCGGTCGCGCAGCGGGCCCGAACGGCGCGGCCGCCGCCAGGCCAGGCGGGCCCGCACCGAGTCGGCGTCCGCGGCCAGGTCCGGTCCGGCCTCGGCCAGCTCGCGCAGCACCTGCGTCCGGGTGGACGGGGCGACGGGCCGCACAACCGCGTCGCCCAGTGCGTTGATCAGCCGGTCGCGGTCGTCGCGTTCGCCGACGAGCCCGGCGACGCGGTCGGACCCCAGCCAGCCGAGCGCCAGGTCCGTCCAGCGTCCGGCGGTGTCCCGCAGCAGCCACAGGTCGTAGGCGGGGGTGGGCAGCCACTCGCCGCCCAGCTCGCCGGTGCGGGTGAGCAGGCCCGCCGCGTACGCCGTCTCGATCAGCAGCGCGGCGTGCCACTCCTCGACGTCCAGCTGCGCCGCGGTGGCCCGCAGGTCGCGCACGCCCAGGCCGCCGCTGCGCAGCGCGGGCGGCGGGTCCAGGCCCCAGCGCTCCAGCAGCTCTTCGACCATGCGGACGGCGGTGAACGCGGTTCCGGCGGCGGCGCGCGCCACCGCGTCCTCCGGGCGTTCGCCGGACCGGGCGGGCACACCGCCGGTGCGGCCGGTCAGCGGGGGCGGCTGGGCGGTGACGTCCCGGAACAGCCGTCCGCCGCGCAGGTGCAGGGCCACCTCGCGGGGCAGGGTGACGGTGCGGTCGTCCTCGGCGGCGAGCAGGCCGCGCGCCAGCAGGCGCTCGATCGGGGTGGTGGCGGTTGCGACCCGCACCGGGCGGCGGGCGTCGGCGACGCGGCCCACCGGCGGCCCCCAGACGAGCTGGGCGAGGGCGGCGCGCGCGTCGGCCCCGGCGTCGGCGATCAGCGGTTCGGGGTCGGCGAGCAGCTCGGTCAGGCGGCGCAGCAGCCGGTCGGCGTCGGGGAACCCGCGCGGCTTGGCGTCCAGGTCGGTGATCAGCCCGACGAGTCGTCCGACGGGATAGCCGGCGAACACCTCCCGCGCGGGCGGCCCCAGCCCGGCGGGATGCGGCAGGGCCTGCCGGACGCCCGGCGCGGCGGCCGTCCGCTCCGAGCCCCACACCAGGCCGTGGCCGCGCAGCCGGTCGAGGGCCGCCGCGGCCTCCGCCTCGCTGGCGCCGATCGCGTCCGCCAGCGCCCGCGGCGCCGGGTCGGGCAGGACGAGCACGGCCTCCAGCACGGCCAGGGTGAAGCGGTCGAGCCGGTCGAGCGCGCGGGAGACCGCGGCCGGGGCGGTGGCGCGGGCCGCGAGGGCGTCCAGGTCGGCCGGCACCGGAGTGATCAGCTCGGGCCGCGCGGACAGCAGGGCGCGCAGCTCGGCGTCGTCGCGTGCGCGCAGCCAGTCGGCGTAACTCTCCATGCCGTTCCCAACCTAGTCGGCGTGAGGCGTGTGCGGAGAGCGCCGGGCGGGCGCGGGACGGCGTACGCGGTCAGGACGAGGCGGCCGGGGCCCGCTTCACCAGCCCCATGCCCAGCCGGGCCCAGCTCGCCACGAAGCGCTTTTCGTCGATGCGGGTCGGCGGCTCGTACATCGACTCGTTGGCCAGCCAGTAGTTGACGACCGCGCCGCCCAGCACGGAGGCGATCGCGGGCCAGTCCTCGTCGGCGTCGGCCAGTTCCGGCTGCTCCGACAGCCACCGCGCGATGCCGTCGTACAGGGGGTTGACGATCCCCTCGCGCATCTCGGCCACCAGGTGCGGGAACTGGTCCAGGTCGCGGAACAGCACCCGGATGAGGTCCTGCTCCTCGCGCATCTTGGCCAGCCCGGCCTGGCAGGTCATCCGCAGCCGGACCTCCAGCGGGCGGTCCTCGTACTGCTTGGCGTGCTCGAGCACCTCGGTGACCTGCTTGCGGGTGCGCTCGATGTGCTCGCGGATGGCGGAGGCCAGCACCTCCTCCTTGGAGCGGAAGTGGCGGTACAGCCCGCCCGCACCCGGCGACAGCCCGGCCGCCGCCTCGATCTCGGCGACCGACGTTGCCGCGTATCCGCGGTCGGCGAACAGGCGCAGCGATTCGGCTACGATCCGCTCGCGCGTTGAAGTCGGCTTGGTCACGTGTTCCTCCGCAAGAACAGTACGGCATGTTCGCGCCGACCGCCGCCGTCCTGTGCCCGGCACACCCGGATCGTGACGCGACTCGCACCGCCGCCGGCGGCTAAAGTTCTTGCTACGCCCTTTATCCGGAAAGGGGCGTACGGGAGGGACCAAGCGAATGGCAGTACTGCCGCGGAGGAGGATCCGCGGATCACCGCGCACGTTCATCGGCGGGGCCCTGCGCATCAGCCGAGAGGCTCCGCATCCGCAGCCCCGAGAGGCTGCCCGTATCGAACCCGAGGAGCTCGCCGAGCTCACGACGTCCCCGAAGTCCCCCGCGCCCCACGAGCCTCCCGAGGCGCCGGGTGCGGATGTTGCGGGCACGGCGCGCACGGGGGCGCGCCGCACGTTCCTGCCCGACGATTTCGTGGTGCCCACGCTGGTCGCCGGTCCGCGCTTCCGCATCCGCCCGATCACCGTGCACGACGTGGTCAAGGACTACGCGGCGGTGCGGGGCAGCCTGGAGCGGCTGCGCGAGCGGTTCGGGCCGGACTGGGGCTGGCCCGCCGAGGAGTTCACCTTCGACCAGGCGCTGATCGACATCGCCTGGCTGCAGAAGGAGGGCCAGCTGCGCCGCTCGTTCAGCTACGCGGTCACCACGCCGGACGAGGAGTGCCAGCTCGGCCGCATCCACATCGCGCCGTCCGACACCCCCGACGCCGACGCCGTCGTGGTGTTCTGGGTGCGCGACGACCAGGACGACCCGTCCCTGGAGCGGGAACTGGAGGAGTTCGTCCGCGAGTGGGTCGTCACCACGTGGCCGTTCAAGACCGTCCGCTTCCCCGGCCGCGACTGACCCGGCCGCAGCCGGTCTGACCGCCGGCCCGGACGGCGGGCCCGGCCACCGGCACCGACCACACCCTCAAGGACCGCGACCGGGCCGCGACCGGCCCGGCCGGGGCGCACCGCCGGGCGGGCCCGCGCCGCGTCAGTCGAGCCGGCGGACCAGCCCGACGGCGAGCCGCCCGACCAGCAGGTACACCAGGGCGGCCAGGCCGTAGTTGACCGCCACCGCGATCTTGGGGTTCGCGGGCTGGAACACGTCCTTGAACTGCCAGGCCAGGTCGTGCGCCCACCCGGCCACCCGACGCACCAGCTCGTTGCCGGTGTTGGCCTCGAATGCCACGAACACGATGTGCACGGCCAGCACCAGCACCACCGCCGTGGTGGCGAGCGAGACCGCCCCGGCCAGCGCCGAGACGACCCGCTTGCGGGCGGCCCGGGCGGTGTCGCCCGACAGCCGTGCGTGCCGGCCGGGGGTCGCACCCGCCCGGCCGCCGCTGCGACCGGTCATCGTGGTCTGGGTGTTGTCCGCCATGGCGCCCTCTTTCTCGGGTTGGCGCGGATTGCCGTCCGACGGGGGATCGTTTGGGGGCCGCGCGCCCTTTCGAGACGCGCGTTTTTCCTGCTCAGAGGGTTCGTGCCGGGGTCGCCGGGTATATCCGCCGCACAACGCAGCCGGGCCGGGCGACCGGACGGCGGCCGCACACAGGACTCCCGCGCTCCCCTACTCGGATCCCGTCGCATCGCCACTACCAGGGGAGCGCGGGGCTGTGCGGGGCGCGATTCCCGGCCGCGCCGGGACGTCGCCCGGGCGGACGGCCATCGCTTCACCCCCATGTCATTCCCTTTACCCTGTGTGGCGTGCTGGAGCCAGCTTCGCCGCGATTCGCCGTCGGGTTCGACCTCGACCTGACCCTTGCCGACACCCGTGCCGCGATCGGCGCGGTCTACGCCGAGCTCGCCGCCGAGACCGGCGTGTCGATCGACGTGGAGGCGGTCGTCGCGCGGATCGGCCCGCCGCTGGAGGTGGAGCTGGCGTACTGGTTCCCGCCGTCCGAGGTGCCCGCGATGGCCGACCGCTACCGCGCGCTCTACCCCGACGTGGCGATCCCCGCCACCAAGCCCATGCCCGGCGCGGCCGAGGCGGTCGAGGCGGTGCGGGCACGGGGCGGACGGGTCGTCGTGGTGTCCGGCAAGAACCAGGCCGACACCGAGCGGACCGTGCGCTTCCTGGGGCTGGAGGTGGACGAGGTGGTCGGCGGCCTGTTCGGTGCGGACAAGGGCGTTGCGCTGCGCCGCTGCGGGGCGGGCGCCTACGTCGGCGACCACACCGGCGACGTGGACGCCGCCCGCGCCGCCGCCGCGACGGCGGTGGGCGTGGCCACGGGCGCGTACGACGCCGCGGCCCTCACCGCCTACGGCGCCGACGTGGTGCTGCCGGACCTGCTGGCGTTCCCCGGGTGGCTCGACGGCTTCGGCGACGGCGCGGGCCGGGTGTCGCTCTCGGGCGACGGGGCGGGCGCCTGATTCGTCCCTCTCCCGGGCCTTTCCGGCATGGTTCGGCATCCGGAAATCCGGATGCCCGGAAGGCGCCGCCGCAGGTAGCTTCAATCCGCGGCCTCGTAAGGGATCCGGGCCCCTCGCACGCGTGTTCACCGGCCCTCGGCGAGGCACTAATCTTGAGGCCAATTCAGGACGAGAGTTGAACGAGGTCTCCCGTGCCCACTGGCAAGGTCAAGTGGTACGACGCCGATAAGGGATTCGGCTTCCTCACCCGCGATGACGGCGGTGAGGTCTTCGTGCACTCCTCCGCGCTCACCGGCGGCATCGCGTCGCTGAAGTCCGGCCAGCGCGTCGAGTTCGGCGTGGTCGAGGGACGGCGGGGGCAGCAGGCGCTGTCGGTGCGCACCCTGGAGACCCTGCCGTCGGTGGAGAAGTCGCTCGCCAAGGCCCGCCGCAAGAAGCCCGATGAGATGGTGGTGATCACCGAGGACCTCATCAAGCTGCTGGACGGCATCTCCAACACCTACCGCCGCGGCAAGCACCCGTCCTCCGCCGAGGCCAAGAAGATCGCCACCGTCCTGCGCGCCGTGGCGGACGACCTGGCGCCCTGACGTCCGGCCGCGCCCCGGTCACGTCGCTTCGGGGCGGGCGCCGGGGACGCGGGCACGGCGGCCTGAGCGGGTGCCGCGCCGGCCCGGGCGGTGCAGCAGCAGCGCGGCCAGCGACACGGCCAGGGCGCCCGCCACGGCGGCCAGGGCCGCCCGGCCGTCGGCGACGGTCGACATGCCGAGGC
Source organism: Actinomadura sp. NBRC 104425 (assembly GCF_030269545.1). Taxonomy (GTDB): domain Bacteria; phylum Actinomycetota; class Actinomycetes; order Streptosporangiales; family Streptosporangiaceae; genus Spirillospora; species Spirillospora keratinilytica. The sequence goes on from NZ_BSTN01000041.1 coordinate 12,765, forward strand.
CGAGCAGCCCGCCGAGCACCCACACCAACTGGTGCAGGGTCTCGGTGACCGCGAACGCGGACGAGCGGACGTCCTCGCCGATCTCCTGCTGCACCGTCGCGTCCATGGACAGCTTGCCGAGGGACTGGCCGAGGGCGCCCGCGAACGCCGCCGCCAGCGCCGCCCACAGGCCGAACAGCGCCGCGCACACCGCCGCGACGGCCGTCACGAACGCCAGCGTGCCCAGCACCAGCGGCCGCGGCGCGCGTGCCTTCGCCCAGGCGCCCAAGGCGGTGCCGGCCAGGCCCCCGGCGCCCGCGCACGCCGCGAGCATGCCGAGCGCGATGTCGCCGGACACCGGGTCGAACCGCTCCTGCCGCAGCAGGAACGCCAGGTAGAGGATGAGGAACCCGGAGAACGCCCGCAGCGCGGCGTTGGCCGCGACCGCCTCGGTGACGGCGGGGGGCAGGCGAGGCGGCGTCTGCCGCCGTCTCCGTGGTGCTTCGGCGCCGTCCGCGCGCTCGATGGCCGCGCCGGGCCGCTGCGGCGCGTCGGCGTCCGGTGCGGCGCCGGCGGGGGAGGGCGCCGCGTCCACGTGCCCGGGCAGGCGCATCGCGACCGCAACGCCCAGCAGGAACACCGCCGCGGTGACGCGCAGCAGCCAGCCCGCGCCGACCAGCACCGTCAGCCCCGCCGCGATCGGCGCGGCGACGGCCGCGCCCACCAGCCCGGCGAACGACACCCGCGCGTTCGCCGTCACCAGGGAGACGCGCTCGGGCAGCACCTGCGGGGTCGCCGCCGCCCGCAGCACCCCGAACGCCTTGGACAGCACCAGCACGCCGAACGCGGCGGGCAGGTAGGTCAGCTCGTCGCCGCCGGTCACCGCCCCGGCCATGCCCCAGCACAGCAGGCCGCGCCCGGCCAGCGTGGCGGCCACGGCGTAGCGGCGGGCGTGCCGCATCCGGTCCAGCGCCGGGCCGACCAGCGGCGCCACCAGCGCGAACGGCGCCATCGTGACCAGCAGGCACAGCGCCACCCGGCCGCGGGCCTGGTGCACGTCCAGGCCGAAGAACACCGTCCCGGCCAGCGCGACCGCCACCATGGCGTCGCCGGCGGCGTTGACCGCGCCCGCCTCGGTCAGGGCGCCGAGGCCGCTGCGTCCGGCGCCCCGGGCGTGCGTGAGGCGCCGCGTCAGGCGGGCCGCGCCGCGGACGGCACGGCCCGCGCCGCGGACGCCCCCGCGCGCCGACCTCCCGACCGCGGCCGCGCGTGCCCGGATGCCCATGCGTCCTGCTCTTTTCCGTGCGGCGTGTTTCGCAGAGCCGACCCAATCGACAGTACGTTTCCCTGGTGAGCGCCGTGCTCACCGGCGCGCGTCGTGGAACTCCCCGCGCGGCCCCGGTGGTCTCGGTCACGCCAATTCATGCGCGAGAATTGAGGACGTGAGCCCACTCCGTCAGTCGAGTCCCGCGCGTTCCACCGGCGCGCGCTCCGCCCGGGCGTCCCGTTCCAGCGGAACGGCGCGCTCCGGCAGGACGGCGCGCCGCCGCACCCCTGTCGTCGACCCGGCCTGCGCCGAGGCCGTCGACCTCGCCCGGGAGGCCGCGCAGGAAGTGGCCGCGACGGGGACAACGCAGCCGTCCCCGTCCGGGGCCGTCGGCGACCACCTCGGCCTGCGCGCCGAGGGTGACCGGGTGGTCACGCACTATTTCGCGTGCCTGAACCCCGCCTACCGGGGCTGGCACTGGGCCGTCACGGTGACCCGGGCGGCCCGCGCCAAGGTCGTCACGGTCAGCGAGTGCGCGCTGCTGCCCGGGGAGGACGCCCTGCTGGCCCCCGAGTGGGTGCCGTGGCTGGAGCGGCTGCGCCCCGGCGACCTCGGCCCCGGCGACCTGCTGCCCACCGCCGCCGACGACGTCCGGCTGGCGCCCGGCTACGCCGACGTGGGCGACTCGGGCGACCAGCAGATGCAGTGGGAGCTGGGCTTGGGCCGTCCCCGCGTGCTGTCGCGCGAGGGCCGCGCGGAGGCCGCCGCCCGCTGGTACGACGGCATCGCCGGGCCCCGCGCGCCCATCGCCGCCTCGGCGCCCGCGCAGTGCTCCACCTGCGGGTTCTACGTGCCGCTCGCCGGCGAGCTGCGGCAGATGTTCGGCGTGTGCGCAAACGAGTACGCCCCCGACGACGGGCGCGTGGTGTCGGCCGACCACGGCTGCGGCGCGCATTCGGAGGCCGTCGTCGTCCCCCCGGCGTCCGAGCACGGACCGCCGGTGCTGGACGAGGTCGGCTACGACATCGTCAAGATCACCCCCGCCCGCGACTCCGGCGACGACGGCTCCTCCGAGACCCCCTCGGAGGAGGAAGAGGCCCTCGGCCACAGCTGATCCCGCACTGCGGTGACACCGACCGTGAACGACGACCCGTTCGGCACCGGGGAGATCCGCGACCGCGTGCTGCGCACGTGGGAGCGGTCCCCGGCGCGGTTCCGCGAGGACGCCAACGCCGAGGAGGACTACGCGCTCGGCGGGTACCGCGACCGTGTGGTGGTGGAGCTGGCGCAGAACGCCGCCGACGCCGCCGTGCGGGCCGGGGTGCCGGGCCGCCTGCGGCTGACGTTGCGCGGCGCCGTGCTGACCGCCGCCAACACCGGGGCCCCGTTCGACGCCGCCGGGGTGGAGGCCTTGTCGACGCTGCGCGCGTCCGCCAAACGCGACGACGAGGGCGCCGCCGGCCGGTTCGGCGTGGGGTTCTCCGCCGTCGTGGCGGTGAGCGACCGGCCCGCGATCGCGTCGGCCCGCACGGGGGGCGTGGAGTGGTCGGCCGAGCGCGCCCGCGCGCTGGCGGCGCGCACACCGGCCCTGCGGGAGGAGCTGGACCGCCGGGGCGGGCACGTGCCGCTGCTGCGGCTGCCGTTCCCGCTGGACGAGGCCGTGGACGAGGACGCGGCCGTGCCGGACGGCTTCGACACCGTCGTGCGGCTCCCGCTGCGCGACGACGCGGCCGCGGGCCGGGTGCGCGAGCAGCTCCGGCAGGCCGGGCCCGCGCTGCTGCTGGCCCTGCCCGCGCTGACGTGCGTCGAGATCGACATCGACGGCGACACCCGCACCCTCACCGCCGAACACGACGAGGCGGCGGGCGCGGTCGTGATCGACGGGACGCGGTGGCGCATGGTCGAGGACCACGGCGTGCTGCCGCCCGAACTGCTGGCCGACCGGCCCGCCGAGGAGCGCGCCCGCCCGGTGTGGCAGGTGCGCTGGGCCATGCCCGACACCGGCGACCTGGCCGGGACGCCCGCCGTCGTGCACGCCCCCACGCCCAGCGACGAGCGGCTCGACCTGCCCGCCCTGCTGATCGCCTCGTTCCCGCTCGCCCCCGACCGCCGCCACGTCGCACCCGGCCCGCTCACCGGTTTCCTGGTGGAACGCGCCGCCGACGCCTACACCCGCCTCTTGCGCGCCCTGCCCGCCTCCACGCGCCTGCTCGACCTGGTGCCCGGCCCCGTGGCGGCCGGGGAGCTGGACGCCCGCATCCGCCGCGCCGTCCTGGAGCGCCTGCCCGAGGTACCGCTGCTGCCCGTCGCGGACGGCGCGCGGGTGCGGGGCCGGGACGCGGTGGCCGTGGACGGCCCGGCCGCGTTCGTCGAACTGCTGGGCGGCGGGGACGACCCCGTGGTGCCCGGGCTGCTGCCGCCCGCCTGGCCGGTGCGGCATGCGGCGCTGGGCGCACTGGGCGTGCGGCGGTTGGACCTGGCCGACGTGATCGACGAGCTGGCCGCCCTGGACCGCGAACCGGCCTGGTGGCGCCGCCTGTACGACACGCTGACCGGGGCGCCCGCGGACGCCCTGGGCGCCCTGCCCGTCCCGCTGGCGGGCGGCGACCGGCTGGTGCGCGGCCCGCGCGGGCTGCTCGTCGCCGCCGACGGCGTCGACCCGGAGCGGCTGGGCGCGCTGGGGCTGCGGTTCGTCCACCCCGACGCCGTGCATCCGCTGCTGCCGCGGCTGGGCGCGGTGGAGGCGGGGCCGCGGGCGGTGCTGGCCGACCCCGCCGTGCGCGCCGCCGTGGCGGGGTCCCTGGACGCCGACGACCCGGACGAGATCGCCGAGGCCGTGCTCGGCCTGGTGCGGGCGGCCGGGATCGAGCCCGGCGAGGAGCCGTGGCTGGCGGAGCTGGCGCTGCCGGCCGCCGACGGCGACCTGTATCCGGCCGGTGAGCTGCTGCTGCCCGACAGCCCGCTGCGCGACCTGGTCGCCGCGGACGCCCCGTTCGGCGTGGCCGACGCCGACCTGGTGGAGCGGTGGGGCGCCGGCGTGCTGGCCGCCGCCGGGGTGCTGGAGGTGTTCGCCGTCGCCCGCGCCGAGGACGTCGAGCCCGCCGCGCTCGCCGCCGGCGACGTGACGCTGCACCTGGATGACGAGGACCGCTGGGCCGACGAGGTCCTGGCCCGCGTCGGCGACGGGGAGCTGCCGCCGCTGCTGCCGGAGCTGCACGCCGTGCGCGACCTGGAGCTGGTCGACGACTGGGATGCGGCGCTGCGCCTGCTGGCCGGGCGTCCGCAGCTGCGGGCGGCGGTGGTGGAGCCCGCGCACGTCACCCGGCACGACGGCCTCCGGGTGGCGGTGCCGTCGTACACCGCGTGGTGGCTGCGGCGCCATCCGGTGCTGGGCGGCCGCCGCCCGACCGAGTTCCGCCTGCCCGGCGAGGACGAGCTGCTGGCCGGGCTGTACGACCCCGCGCCCGCCGGCCTCGACCGCCCGTTCCTGCTCGCCCTCGGCGTCCGCACGTCGCTGGCGGACCTGTTGGCCGAGCCGGACGGCGCGCAGGAGCTGTTGGACCGGATGGGCGACCCGGCGCGCACGGTGCCCCGGCGGCACCTGGGACGGCTCTGGACGGCCGTCGCCGAGGCCGCGTCCGCGGTGGAGCCGCCCGAACGCGTGCGGGCGGTCGTGGACGGCGAGGTGGAGGTGGTGGACGCCGTCGACGCGCTCGTTCTGGACCGCCCGGACCTGCTGCCCCTGCTGCGCGGCCAGCCGCTGGTCATCGCCTCCCACGGCGACGCCGCCGAGCACCTGGCCGAACTGCTGGATCTGCCGCCGGCGAGCGAGGAGATCGAAGGCGTCGTGCGGACGCAAGGGGAGAGGCGGCCCGTGCCGGAGGCCGTCCGCGCGGTGCTGCCGGACGCGCCCGCCACCTACCTCGCGCATGACCGCCTGGTCGTGGACGGGGTGTTCGTGCCGTGGTGGTGCGGGGACGGCCAGGCGCACGCCACCGGCCCCTGGGGGCTGGCCCGGGCCCTGGCCTGGCTCGCCGGGCGCTGGGAGGCCCGGCTGTCGGCCGAGGCCGTCCTGCGCGATCCCGACGCGCTGCCCACGCTCCTCGCCGAGAGCGACCTGGACCCCTGAGACCGGCGCGTTTCAAGACAGGGCGGCGTCAGTCTTCGCCGGAGTCGCGTTCGCGTTCGTGCCGGGACAGTTGGCGGGCGCGGGCCCGGTGCAGCCGCGGGATGTACCAGATGCCGAACAGCCCGGTGCCGATTCCGGCGACGCACACCCACAGCCACCACCGGTGCTCGTCCGGCAGTCCGACGATCAGCAGCACGACCAGCGCGACCGCCCATGCCGCCGTTCCGGCGACCGCGACGCCCACGTCGTTGGTCTCCAGCGGCGGCGGGTCCGGGCGGCGCGGTTTGGTCATGCCGATCAGCCTATCGGCGGCTCGTTCGGCTCCGGCGGGGGCGCGGCGCGCAGGCCGCCGACGACCATCCGGACGAGCAGCTCGTAGCTGTTCTCCGTGTCCTCGGGCAGCCCGAACGCGCCCGCCGCCTCCAGGACGGCGAAGCCGTGCACGGCCGACCGCAGGCACCGGGCCGCGTGGACCAGGTCGGGGCCGTCCAGGTCGTAGCCGCGCAGCACGGCCAGCACCACCTCCAGCAGCCGTTCGCCCGCCAGCGCCATGCGCGGGTCGGTGAGCGGCTGCTGGCTCATGGCGGCGTAGCGGGACGGGTGGTCGGTGACGTAGGACCGGTACGCCTGCATCACCGCCCGCACGGCGTCGTCACCGGAACGGCCCATCGCCGCCCGCTGCAGCCGCTCCGTCAGCTCCTCCATCACCCGCCGCGTCACCAGGTCGCGCAGCTCGGCCAGGTTCCGCACGTGCTTGTAGAGGGACGGCGCCGCCACCCCGGCCGCCTTGGCGACCGCGGCCAGGGTGAGCGCGCCGGGGCCGTGCGCGTCGACGATGCCGATCGCGGCGTCCACGACCGCCTCGGTGGACAGGCCCGCGCGCGGCATCAGGCGCTCACCCCGTCGTCGGCGGGCGCCACCTGCCGCAGGAACCGCAGCAGGGCCTCGGTGGTCTCGGCGGGGAACTCCTGGTGCGGGTAGTGGCCCGCCCCCTCGACCATCACGACCTCGGCGGGGCCGCCCAGCTCGGCGGCGACGGCCGCGGCCTCGGCGCGGGCGTCGGGGAAGTCCGGGTCCTCGGTGCCCATGATGATCAGCGCCGGGACGGACACCTTCGGCAGCAGCCCGGCCAGCTCGGGCTTGGTGTCCAGGCCCATCGCGCGGGCGGCGGCCATCCTGCCGCGCTCGCGCATGTTCGCCTTGAGCGCCGCCAGATGCGCGGGGAAGTCGTCGGGACGCGGCCCCTTGTAGAGGCTCTTGTAGTACATGCCCCACAGCGCCGGCGAGCTCAGGACCAGCCTGACCAGGGGCTTCATCACCGGGTTGAGCGGGACGGGCCGCGCGAACGGCCCCACCAGCGCCAGCCCGCGGACCAGGGACGGCTCGCGCACCGCCAGCAGCGGCGCGGTGCCGCCGGAGAAAGAGTGGCCGACCACGACCGCCGGGCCGCCGCCCAGGTGCCGCAGGAGCGCGGCGAGGTCGTCCGCGCTGTCCCCGATCGAGTACGAGGCGAATCCGGCGGTCGACTCGCCGTGGCCGCGCAGGTCCGTGGTGACGACCCGGTACCCGGCCGCGGCCAGGGCCGGCGCGACGTGGCGGTAGGTGCCGCGCAGGTCGCCCATGCCCGGCGCCAGCACCACCAGGGGGCCCGCGGGGTCGCCGGTGACCTCGTAGGCGATGCGACCGCCGGGGACGTCGATGAACTCGCTCATGACTCCTCCTAATGTCGATAGCCGTAAAGCTAATGTCATTAGTCCTTCCGTGTCAAGCGTCGCGTGGCAGCATGGGAGGCGGGACAACAGCGAGCCGATCGGAGGATGAAGTCGCGCCGCCCCGCGCTCCTGCGCGCCCGAGCCCCCGATGCGCAGCGAAAACGCGCACGCCCCGGTGGCCGGCCGCAGCGGCGGGGCGCCCTGCTGGCGGTATGGCGGAATGCAAGCCGCCGTCGTATCGTTAGCAAAAGCAATGACTTCTGCGAACGAACATGACCACGTCACCGACCACAAGCCGCACGGTGTCGGTCCAAAGCCTGGCCGAAGACCTGCGCATCTCGATCGCCCGTCTGTCGCGCCGCCTGCGCACTCTGAGGCCCGACGCGGCCGGGGCGGCGGCTCCGCTGTCGCTCACCCAGTTCGCCGCGCTGGCCGCCCTCGAGCGGCACCGCGCGATGACCCCGCGGGAGCTGGCCGACCACGAGAAGGTGCAGCCGCCCTCGATGACCCGCGTGATCGCCTTTCTGGAGAGCCGGGGGCTGGTGGAGCGCAGCCCGCATCCGACCGACGGCCGCCAGGTCGTGCTGAGCGTGACCGAGGACGGCCGCGCCCTGCTGGCCGGGGAGCGGCGCCGCAAGGAGGCCTGGCTGTCCCGGCGGCTGGACGCGCTGTCCCCCGAGGAGCGGGAGATCCTGCGCCAGGCCGCGCCGATCCTGGACAAGCTCAGCCAGTCCTAGCCGCCGAGCCGCCCGAGTCCGGCGCCCCCGACCCGGCCGATGCGGAACCGGTTGATACGGGGCCGGTTGATACGGGGCCGGTTGATACGGAGCCGGTTGATACGGAGCCGGTTGATACGGGGCCGGTCGCGGGCGCCGCCGATGTGGAGCGTTCCGCCGCCGAGGCCGAGCAGGCCACCGGCGGCATGTTCCGTTCGCTGCGCGTCCGCAACTACCGGCTGTTCGCCTCCGGCCAGGTCGTCTCCAACATCGGCACCTGGATGCAGCGCATCGCCCAGGACTGGCTCGTGCTGGACCTGACGCACGGCAGCGGTACCGCGCTCGGTGTCACCACCGGCCTGCAGTTCCTGCCGATGCTGCTGTTCGGCCTGTGGGGCGGCGTGATCGCCGACCGCTACCCCAAGCGCCGCGTCCTGATGATCACCCAGGCCGCCATGGGGGTGCTCGCCCTCGTGCTGGGCGTGCTGGCCGTCACCGGCACCGCCCGGGTGTGGCACGTGTACCTGCTGGCGTTCCTGCTCGGCGTGGCCACCGTCGTCGACAACCCCACCCGGCAGTCGTTCGTCATCGAGATGGTCGGCAAGCGGGACCTGCCCAACGCCATCGCGCTCAACAGCGCCTCGTTCAACGGGGCCCGGCTGGTCGGCCCCGCCGTGGCCGGCCTGCTGATCGCGGTGCTGGGCACCGGCCCGGTGTTCCTGCTCAACGCCGCCTCGTTCGCCGCCGTGCTGTTCGGCCTGTACGCCATGCGGCAGGACGAGCTGCACACCGCCGAGCCCGTCGCCCGCGGCAAGGGCCAACTGCGCGAGGGCCTGCGCTACGTGTGGGGCCGTCGCGACCTGACCGTGGTGCTGGTGCTGGTGCTGTTCATCGCCACGTTCGGGATGAACTTCCAGGTCACCGTGGCGCTGGTGTCCCGCGAGGTCTTCCACACCGGGGCCTCCTCGTTCGGTTTGGCGTCCAGCATGCTGGCGCTGGGCGCGCTGACCGGGGCGCTGCTGGCCGCGCGCCGTGCCACCCGTCCCCGGATGCGGCTGCTGATCGGCGCGGCGCTGCTGTTCGGCGTGCTGGAGGTCGCCACCGGGCTGATGCCCGCGTACTGGTCGTTCCTGGTGCTGCTGGTGCCGACCGGGATCGCGCTGATGACCTTCACCACCGCCGCCAACGCCACCATGCAGCTCGGCGTCGCGCCCGAGATGCGCGGCCGGGTCATGGCGCTCTACATGCTGGTGTTCCTGGGCACCAACCCGATCGGCGCCCCGGTGGTCGGCTGGATGGCCGAGCAGTTCGGGCCGCGGATGAGCATCGTCGTCGGCGGCCTGGTCGCCGTGGCGTCGGTGCTGGTCGTCGCCGCGCTGGCCGTCCCGCGCGCCGGCCGCCGCCCGGCGGCGGTGCTGGGGGCGCTGCGGTCGCGCCGCGCGGACACCGCAGGGGACATGACGCCGGGGACATGACGGGGGCGTGACAAGCGGCGTGCCTGCTGAAAGGCTGGACGGGTGGCCTTCCGGACGTGCACATGAGGCTGTTCGTGGCGGTCGTCCCGCCCCCGCCGATCCTGGACGAGCTCGCGGAGTTCATCGGCCCGTTCCAGGACGACCTGCCCGAACTGCGCTGGCTGCGCCCCGACCAGCAGCACATCACGCTCACCTTCCTCGGCGAGGTGGACGAGCGCACCTACGAGCGTCTGCTGCCCCGCCTCGAACGCGCCGTCGCCCGCCACCCGCGGCTCACGCTGTCACTGGCGGGCGCGGGCGCGTTCCCCAACCCGGCGCACGCCCGCGTGCTGTGGACCGGCGTGTACGGCGACCGCCGCGACCTGGCCCTGCTCGCCGCGTCCACGACCGCCGCGGGACGCCGCGAGGGCACCCTGCCCGACAAGCACCCCGGGTTCCGGCCGCACCTCACCTTGGCCCGCTGCCGCCGTCCCGTCGACGTGCGGTCCCTGCTGGAACCGCTGGCGGCGTTCGCGGGCGGCACCTGGACGGCCGAGAACGTGCACCTGATACGCAGCCACCTGCCCGGCAGGGGCCGCACGACGGTCGTGTACGAGTCGCTGCACAGCTGGCCCCTGCGCTGACCCGGGCAGCCTTCCCGCGGCCTTCAAAAGCGCCTGCCAGGCCCCTACAGCTCCGGGGGAGGCGGCGCGGGGCGGTCGGCGTCCGGCGGCCCCCACGGCAGCCCGTAGCGCTCGCAGGCGCGCCGCAGCCGGCCCAGGTCGGGAGGGAACGTCACCTGGCGCAGCACCCGGCCGGTCGGCCCCCACACCACCAGCCGCGGCATCCGCTCGGTGGACTCGTCCACGCCCACGCCGCCGATCAGCTCGCGGCGCACCTCCCATTCGACGCGGCCGCGCAGCGTCACCACCGCCACCCCGGCCGCCGACACGCGCAGCTGGGCCCGGTTGCGGTCGTACAGCCAGTAGCCGAGCAGCCCCGCCGGCACCCCCGCGGGCACCGCCCAGGCCGCCATGCCCGGGAGACCGCCCAGGTCGGGGCCCAGCCACACCGCGCCCAGCAGCGCCACGAACTCGCACAGCAGCACGCTCATCGCGTACGAGGCGACCCGGGAGCGGCGCGTGGCGTCCAGCAGCACCCCGGGCGCGGTGGACGGCGCAGGCGGCGCGTCCGGGGCGGCCTCCGCCGGACCCGCACCGGCGCCGCCCGACGTCTCCACCGGCGCCTCGCCGCCGGACCCGCCCGCCGCGTGCGACGGCACCGCCGCCTCCTCCGACGGCACCGACGACAGCGTGGACACCGCCGAATGGAACGCCGCGCTCAAATAGGCGTCGTACTCGGCGTCGGTCACCGGCAGCCCCGCCCGCCGCGCCGACTCGCGCAGGTCGGTGCGGGAGATCCGCAGCGCCGACAGCGGCGCGGCGAAGAACTCGTCGCCGTCGGAGTCGTACAGCCGCACCCAGGCGTGCCCGGCGATCGTCAGCAGCTCGATGCCGCCGATGCGGTCCTCGGGCATGCGCAGCACCACGTCGCCGGCGGCGTCCACCCAGCCGAGCCCGCCGTCGGCCACCACCAGCCGCCCGCCCGGCACCTGCGCGAAGACCTCCGGCAGGCCCTCCAGCCCGTAGGCGGGGGAGCGCGGCGTGCGCGGCCCCGGCGTGACCACCCGGTAGCCGTGCTCGTCCAGGCCGTGCGCCAGCTGGAAGCCGTCCAGGCCGCGCGCGGGCAGCCGGGCCAGCAGTCGCATCCGGTGGTCGAACGCCAGCACCGCCAGCGGGACGCGCCGCGGCTCGTCGGTCAGCGGGTCCAGGGCCAGCCCGGGGCCGACGACCAGTGCCGCCACGTCCGCGGCGGCCAGCCGCAGGCCCTCCCGCGCCCCGGGCCGGGTCCGCACCAGCAGCCCGTCGCGCCGGATCGTCCACTCCACCCGGGCGGTGCGCAGCAGCCGCCGCCACGCTCCGGCGACCCCCGCGACGGCGGCCACCGCCCAGCAGCCCGCCGCCAGCCGCCGGCCGAAGTCGGCCGTCCCCTCCACCGCGATGTGCGCGATCATCGTGGCGCCCAGCAGGGCCAGCAGCGCGCCCAGCACCGCGGTGCGGCCCCGTCCCGGCACCGGCTCCGGCGACGCCAGCCGCACCGGCCCGCCCGCCGCGCCGGACGCCGGCGGGTCCTCGCGGGGCGGCTCGTGCGCGGCGGCCAGCAGCGCCGCCTCCTGGTCGAGCAGCCGCTGCTCGGCGACGTGATGGCGGGGCAGGCCGAGGTCGCCGCCCGCACCGGCCGCGCCGTCCTCCGACAGGCCCGAGACGGCGCCGTCCAGCAGGAACACCGGGATGCCCAGCCGGCGCGCGGTCACGAAAACCGCCAGCGGCTCCAGGCCCATGGCGTCCAGGCCGCCCACCGTCGTGCGGCCGAACCGGTGCAGGACGGTCAGCCCGCCGTCGTCCACGGTGATCGCCAGGCCCTCGATCCGCGACCGCTCATACCGGGTCAGGATCGTGCCGTCGGGTGCCACCCGCTCCAGCCCCGCCGCCGACAGCCGCCAGTACGGCCGGGGACGGCGGCGGCGCAGGGCGGCGACGGCCCCGGCGATCCACGGTGCCGCCGCGCCCGCCCCGAGCAGCCCCGCCCACAGCCACACCGGGCGGATCGGCAGCAGCGCCAGCGCCACCACCGGAAAGGCCAGCCGTCCCGCGGCGACCGGACGCCACCGGGTCGCGGAGGCGTGCAGGCCGACCAGCTCGTGCTCCACAGTCCGCATCCTCACACGGGCCCCGGCGGGGCCGTCACTCCCTTTTCCGATCCCACGACTACGATCATGAACGCTTCCGCGCGATGGCGTAACCGAGGACCCCGGCGACCGCCAGGGCGGCGACCAGGCCCACGCTCGCCCCGGTCGAGTCGCGGCGCCCGTTCTCGGCACCGGACCCGCCCCCGCCCGCCGGTGACGGCGAGGGTGAGGCGGGCAGCATGTTCTCGGGCAGCGGCACCCGGTACACCGGCTGGTCGCTGCCCTCGGACCCGGCCAGCAGCGACCGCCCGTCCGCCGCGAACGTGATCGACTCGCCCTGCTCCTGGCCGGGCAGGGAGATCGCCCCCAGCGACTTGCCCGGCCGCCCGTCGGACCCCACCGCGTAGGCGCGGGCGCCGAAGTAGGTGCGGATGACGCACAGGCGCCCGTCCGGCGAGAACGCCCCGTCGGTGGCGATGCCCGGGGCGTCGCCGACCCGGCGCAGCGTGTTGAACCCGCCGGTGCGCAGCCGCGCCGGAGCCTCGTAGATCTTCCCGGAGAACAGCTTGCTGGCCACGTACAGCCGGTTGGTGCGCGGATTGATCATCATGGTCTCGGCGTTGCGCGGCCCGTCCTCGTACTTCAGCCGGAACGCGGTGGCGCGCAGCGTCTGCGAGCGCAGCTCGGCGGGCTCGGGGATGCGGTAGACGGTGATGGAGGGCCAGGCGCCGCCCATGTTGTCGCCGATGTCGCCCACGTAGATCGCCGGACGGCCCCGCTCGTCGCGGCCCAGCGCCATGGCCTCCCAGTCGCGGGCCTGCGCGCCCGCCAGGGTCAGGACGGCGCGCGTCCTGCCGTCGGGGCCCAGCGCGAAGATCTGCGCCTGTCCGCCCGAGTCGTTGTGGGTGTAGACGATGCCGGGGTGCCGCTTGCTGACCGCCAGTCCGCTGGACTCGGTGATGCGCGGGTCCCGGATCGTGAACGCCACCTCGCTGCGGGCCGTGGACGCTGCCGCGGACGCTGCCGTGGACGCTGCCGTGGACGCTGCCGTGGACGCTGCCGTGGACGCTGCCGTGGACGCTGCCGTGGACGCTGCCGTGGACGCGGTCGTGGACGCGGTCGTGGACGCTGTCGCGGGCGGCGCCGCGACGGCACCGGCCGCCGCCACCGCGCCGCAGGCCGCGCCGAGCCGGACGGCGGTGCGCGCGGGGAACGCGGGTGCGGCTCGGCGCGGGCGCGGCGACGTCATGATCCGATCTTCCCCCGTTCCGCACCCGATCGATCACACGACCCGCCCCGACGGCCGGCCCCCTCCGCCGCCCGTCCGGCCCGCCCGGGAGCCGGCCGCGGCCGGACTCAGCCGAGTACGGCGCCGACGACCACGGCCAGGATCAGCGCGGTCAGCACGGTGGGCAGGAGCCAGCGGGGCGCACGGTTCACGGATCCGAGCTTATTCGGCCGCGCCGCCCGCTCGAACCGCCCGGTGCCGGTCGGCGTCTTTCACGGGCATGTGCCCCCGATCGCCGGACGGGCGGCCGCACGTGCTCGGCAGCGCCGGGTTCACGCCGGCCGCCCGGGGCGCCGCAGAGTCCGCCGCCACCGCCTGACCGGCGGCGCGGCGAACCCCGCCCGGCGGTGCTAGAGGCGCTCGACCACGTAGTCGATGCAGGCCGTCAGCGCCTCCACGTCGGCGGGGTCGATCGCCGGGAACATCCCGATGCGCAGCTGGTTGCGGCCCAGCTTGCGGTACGGCTCGGTGTCGACGATGCCGTTGGCCCGCAGCGTCTTGGCGACCGCCGCCGCGTCCACCGAGTCGACGAAGTCGATCGTCCCGACGACCTGCGACCGCTGCGCCGGGTCGGCCACGAACGGCGTGGTGTAGGACGTCTTCTCCGCCCAGGTGTACAGCCGCTGGGACGAGTCGGCGGTGCGGGCGGTGGTCCAGGACAGCCCGCCCTGCTCGTTCATCCACTCGATCTGCTCGGCGAACAGCAGCAGCGTCGCCACGGCCGGGGTGTTGTAGGTCTGGTCCTTGGCGGAGTTGTCGATCGCCGTGGGCAGGCTGAGGAACTCCGGCACGTACCGGCCCGAGCCCGCGATCTCCTCCACCCGGGCGAGGGCGGCCGGGGACATCAGCGCCACCCACAGGCCCCCGTCGGCCGCGAAGCACTTCTGCGGCGCGAAGTAGTACACGTCGGTCTCGGCGACGTCGACGGGCAGACCACCGGCGGCGGACGTGGCGTCCACCAGCACCAGCGCCTGGTCGGCGGAGGTGCCTGCGGGGCGCTCGATCGGCATGGCCACGCCGGTGGAGGTCTCGTTGTGGGTGAGGGCGTAGACGTCCACGCCCTCTTCGGCGGCGGCGCGCGGGTGCGTGCCCGGCTCGCTGGAGATCACCGACGGCTCGGCCAGCCACGGCGCCTTCGTCGTGACCTTGGCGAACTTGCTGGAGAACTCGCCGAACGCCAGGTGCTGCGACTTCTCGCGCACCAGGCCGAACGCGGCGGCGTCCCAGAAGGCGGTGGTGCCGCCGTTGCCGAGCACCACCTGGTACCCCTCGGGCAGCGAGAACAGCTCGGCCAGGCCGCTGCGCACCCGGCCGACCAGCGACTTGACCGGCTTCTGCCGGTGCGAGGTGCCCATGTACCGCGCCCCGGACTCGGCCAGGGCGGCCAGCTGCTCGGGCCGCACCTTGGACGGGCCGCACCCGAACCGCCCGTCGGCGGGCTTGAGGTCTTCGGGAATGACTATGGCTTTGTCAGCGCTCTCGGTCACCCGAAGAAGGCTACTTGACCTGCGGGGTGGAGCAGCGGCCGGGTTCACATCGCGAGACGCGCCGGTGAGCGGGATGTCACCGCAAGCGGCGGACCGCCCAGACGGCCAGGGCGGCCAGCCCGGCCAGGCACAGCGCGGCGATCACGGCGGGCGGGTAGATCCACGGGTCGTGCCGCTCCCGGGCCTTGAGCGCCGTGCTGACCGAGTCGTAGGCCAGAAACGCCAGCAGCAGCGCGACGAGCACGGCGGTGACGCGGCCCGCGACGGCGTCGGTGCGGCGGCGCCGCAGCTCCCGCTCCCGCTCGTACCGGCGCAGCTCCTCGGCCAGGCGCGCGGCCTCCTCGCGGGCGTCCGCGGACGGGCCCGCGGATGTGTCCGCAGACGGGGCCGCGTCCGCCGCCGGGCCGATGTCGCCGTCCAGCGGCCCGTCGTCCAGCCGGTCATGGTCGGTCACCGGCCCATCATGGCAAACCCGGACGGGCCCGGAGATGGGGAAGCCCCCGGCGACGCTGCCGGGGGCCTCATGCGCTCCAGCGGGGCGGTGGGGCGGGCCGGGTCAGCCGGCGGTGCGCTTGAGGACCTCCGCGGCGCCGGGCACGTCGTTGATGGACCGGCTGCCGGGGCCGACGTACCGGGCGCTCGGCCGGACGAGGCGGCCGGTGCGCTTCTGCTCCAGGATGTGGGCGGCCCACCCGGCGGTGCGGCCGCAGGTGAACATGGCGGGCATCATCGCGGTCGGGACCTCGGCGAAGTCCAGGATGACCGCGGCCCAGAACTCCACGTTGGTCTCGATGGCTCGGTCGGGACGGCGCTCGCGCAGCTCGGCCAGCGCGGCGTCCTCCAGGGCCTTGGCGGCCTCGTAGCGGGGGGCGCCCAGCTCCTTGGCGGTGCGGCGCAGCACGCGGGCGCGGGGGTCCTCTGCCCGGTAGACGCGGTGGCCGAAGCCCATCAGCCGCTCGCCGGAGTCCAGGATGTCGGTGACGACCTTGCGGGCGTCGCCGATCTGCTCGACCTTCTCGATCATGGGCAGCACGCGGGCGGGGGCCCCGCCGTGCAGCGGTCCGGACATGGCGCCGATCGCGCCGGAGATGCTGGCCGCGACGTCGGCGCCGGTGGAGGCGATGACGCGGGCGGTGAAGGTGGAGGCGTTCATGCCGTGCTCGGCGGCCGAGACCCAGTAGGCGTCGATGGCCCGCACGTGCCGGGGGTCGGGCTCACCGCGCCACTGGATCATGAACCGTTCGGTGATGGTCTCGCCCTCGTCGACGCGGCTCTGCGGGACCATCGGCACGCTCACGCCGCGGGCCGACTGGGCCACGAACGACAGGGCCGTCACCGACACGCGCGCCAGGTCGGCGCGGGCCTCCTCGTCGGTGATGTCCAGCAGGGGGCGCATGCCGTACGCCGTCGCCAGCATGGGCAGTGCGCTCTGGACGTCGACGCGCACGTCACCCGAGCGGAGCGGCAGGACATGCGGATCGGCGGGGGTGAGGCCGGGGTCGAAGCTGTTGTCGACGAGCAGCCCCCAGGCGTCGCCGAAGGAGACGCGGCCGACGAGCTCCTCGATGTCGACGCCCCGGTAGCGGAGGGCGCCGCCCTCCTTGTCCGGTTCGGCGATCTCGGTCTCGAAGGCTACGACCCCTTCAAGCCCGGGTTTGAAGTCGGACATGTCGTCCTGCCTTTCGTCCCCATAGTGATAAGGCGGTGCCGTGCCATTGAACCGTGTCTCCCTTACTGCTGAGTACCCAGGCCCCTGTGAGATGCACAATGCCCTGGTGAGAGGCTCAGACGCTGTGGACGGCCGGATGCCAGAGGCAAGCGGTGCGCAAAGCGCCGATATCGCGGGGGTTCCGCGCGTACCGGAGATCGACGTTTCGCGGCTGCGCGCCGCCTACGACGCGGGTGAGTTGAGGGAGGAGGCGATGCCCGCCGACCCCTTGGAGCTGTTCGCGCTGTGGCTGGCCGACGCGGTGGACGCCGGGCTGCCCGAACCGAACGCCATGGTGCTGGCCACCGCCTCGGCCGACGGCGACCCCAGCGCCCGCACCGTGCTGCTCAAGGGCTACGGCCCGGCGGGCTTCCGCTTCTTCACCAACCTGACCTCGCGCAAGGGGCGCGACCTGGCCGCCAACCCGCGCGCGACGCTGGTGTTCCCGTGGCACGCGGTGCACCGGCAGGTGATCGTGTCGGGCCCGGTCGAGGAGCTGTCGCGGGAGGAGACCGCCGGCTACTTCCAGACGCGCCCGTACGGGTCGCGCGTCGGGGCGTGGGCGAGCGAGCGGCAGTCCTCGGTGATCTCGGGGCGGGACGAGCTGGAGGCCCGGTTCGCCGAGCTGTCCGCCCGCTGGCCGGATCCGGCCGCCGCGTCCGCGGGGGCGCCCGCCGCCCGCGACGAGCGGACCGCGCGGTCCGAACGCGACCGGGCCGAGGCCGAGGCGGTCCCGCTGCCGGACTTCTGGGGCGGGTTCCGCGTGGTGCCTCTGGCGGTCGAGTTCTGGCAGGGGCGGCCCAACCGGCTGCACGACCGGCTCCGCTACCGGCGCCCGTCCCCCGACGCGGCCGCCTGGGAGCTGGAGCGCCTGTCGCCGTAGCCGCATCTGCCCCGCGGCCCCGGCCGGGGTCCTGATTGGCGTTGCGGGCTCGTCGGTTCGTAGTCTGGACGGGTTCATTACCCCGGCTAACTAACTTCCGACCGACGAGCGAGACCGTGCAGAACGCCTCCGAACCTTCTGATCCACAGGGCACCGATCCGCAGCGGGCCCGCGCGCAGACGGCAGAGCAAACGGCAGAGCAGACGGCGCACCAGGCGTCGGAGCAGACGGCGGAGAAGGCCGCGGGGCGAGTGGGCCGCGGCGGCCGGCTGCGCGCCCTCGCGATCGACACCCGTCCCCTCGCGCACGCCGCCTACCGGCGGCTGTGGCTGGGGCAGGCGGTGTCGTTCGTCGGCTTCCAGGTCACCGCCGTGGCCGTGCCCGTCCAGGTGTACGACGTGACGAAGTCGTCGTTCTGGGTGGGCGTGCTGGGCATCGTCAACCTCGTCCCGCTGATCGTGTTCGGGCTGTGGGGCGGGGCCGTCGCCGACCACGTGGACCGGCGCAGGCTGCTGTTCGGCTCGTCCTGCGTGATGTGGGTCGCGACGCTGCTGCTGTTCGCCCAGGCCCTGCTCGGCTGGGACGAGCTGTGGTTGATCATGGTGGTGGTGGCCGTCCAGGCGACGGGCTTCGCGGTCTCGTCCCCGACCCGCAACGCGATCATCCCCCGGCTGCTGGACCGTTCCCTCGTCCCGGCCGCCAACACTTTGAACTTCACCGCCAGCCAGGTCGGCACGCTGGCCGGCCCCCTGGTGGCCGGGGTGATCCTGGCCCGCTGGAACTATGCGGCCGCCTACGCCGTGGACGCCGCGCTGTTCACCGCGGGCCTGTACGCGGCGCTGCGCCTGCCCCCCATCCCGCCGCTGGGGGAGGTGACGGGCGCGCCCGGCCTGCGCTCGGTCTTCGAGGGACTGCGCTACTTGTCCACGCAGCCCGTCCTGCTGATGTCGTTCGTCGTCGACATCATCGCCATGGGCGTGGCCATGCCGCGTGCGCTGTTCCCCGAGCTGGCCGAGACCCGTTTCGGCGGGGAGAGCGCGGTCGGCTGGCTGTACGCATCGATCGCCATCGGCGCGGTCGTCGGCGGCCTGATGTCGGGCTGGATCGGACGGGTGCACCGGCAGGGCGCGGCCCTCGTCGGCGCCATCGTGGTGTGGGGCCTGGCCGTCGCCGCCGCCGGGCTCGCCCACCAGCTGTGGTTGGCCGTGGCACTGCTGGCCGTGGGCGGGGCGGCCGACCTGGTGTCGGCGGTGTTCCGGCAGACGATGCTCCAGACGTACGCGCCGGACGAGATGCGCGGCCGTCTCCAGGGGGTCTTCACCGTGGTCGTCGCAGGCGGCCCCCGGCTCGGCGACCTGCGCGCCGGGGCGACCGCCGCCGTCGCGGGGGCCACGGTCTCCTGGGTGGGAGGCGGGCTCGCGTGCGCGGTCCTGGTGGTCGTGGCGGGCCTGTGCGTTCCGGCCCTGCTGCGCTACGACACCCGTACCGCCGTGCCCGTGCGCGCGGACGGCGCATCCGAGCCGAAGGAACCCGCGGCCGACCGCGAGTCCTGACCGGGGCGGCTCCCCCAGACCGTTGCGCCCGGCGCCGTCACCGGCCGCGGAGGGCACGCTCGCATCTCGCCCGACAACACCATGGGGCCGCGCGCCTTAGTCCAAGATCGTCTGGGCGGCATTCCCGCGGTGGTCTCCCGTAGGGCCCCGGTCCGCCGTGACCTGGGGTCACCCTGCGGGAACAGTGCGGCGTCATGGGAAGAATTCGCGGTCTTCGTGCGTTTTCGCGTATCCGCTCCAAGGGATATGCGCAGGCACCATCGCGAGAGGTGCGAAACGCGTAGACTCGAATCCACAAGTCTGGAGGGAGCTGTGACCTCACACGGCCTGATCGATACCACGGAGATGTACCTCCGTACGGTTCTGGAACTCGAAGAGGAAGGAATCGTTCCCCTTCGAGCACGCATTGCCGAGCGGCTTTCACAGAGCGGCCCGACGGTGAGTCAGACGGTGGCGCGCATGGAGCGCGACGGGCTGCTGAGGGTCGAGGGGGACCGGCACCTCGAACTGACCGAGACCGGCCGCAGCCTGGCGACCCGGGTCATGCGCAAGCACCGTCTCGCCGAGTGCCTGCTGGTCAATGTGATCGGTCTGCCCTGGGAGGACGTCCACATCGAGGCGTGCCGCTGGGAGCACGTGATGTCGGAGGAGGTCGAGCGGCGCCTGGTCGCCCTGCTCGGCAACCCCACCCACTGCCCGCACGGCAACCCGATCCCGGGCCTGGACGAGCTCGGCGGGCACGGCGACGACAGGGACACCGCCCCGCTGTCGTCGATGAGCGACGCGGCGAGCCCGGACGGCGCCCTGGCCGTCGTCCGCCGCATCAGCGAGCAGGTGCAGGGCGACAGCGAGCTGATGCTTAAACTCAAGCGAATCGGGATACAACCGGGGCGAGAGGTGACTCTTCGGGCGACCGACGACGGGGTGCGGGTGACGTGTGACGACGAGGCCGACGACAACGCCAGCGAACTGCCGCGGTCCATCGCCGAACACGTGTTCGTCAGCGGCCGCTGAACCCGGTACGGTGCCGCCCCCACCGCCGTCCCCGACGCGGAACGCGACGCCCGGCACCTCCGGGTTTCCCGCGCCATGCCTGCGCGTCTATACCGAAGATCTCCCCATCGCCACGGCGTTCGGGCGTATCCCGAGTGCCGATTCGTCGTTCAATACCAATGACATACGTGCGGCGGCCGCGCGGCCACGTACTGTGGCCGCCCTGAGCGCGGCGGCCGGAGCGGGCGTTCGCGCGGTGCGGCCGCCGGGCGCGGCGGCGCACACGGACACGAGGAGAGCGGGCACGACGGCAGGGTGCATCACCGAACGGCGGGCGGCGACACCGGGGACGGCTGCGCCGTCCGGTCTGGCACGGGCGGCGGCGCCCGCGAGGGCCCGCGCGGCGGCCGGAAGGCGGCGGACGGCCCGATGAAGCGACCGGACGAACCGCCGTTCGAGGCGCAGCTGCCCCCCGAGACGGTGCTGAACCAGATGGAGATGGCGGTCATCGTCTGCGACCGCTTCAGCAACGTCATCTACGGCAACGAGTTCGCCCGTCGGCTGTTCGGCTTCGGCGGCGACGACCTGATCGGCCACTCGGTGCTGTCGCTCGGCATCGCCGAGGAGGACCACGAGCAGGCCACCGAACTGGCCCGGCACGTCCTCAAGGGCGGCGTGTGGGAGGGCACGTTCTGCAACCTGCGCGCCGACGGCACCACCGTCTACACCCGCGCGCACGCCGTGCCGCTGCGCCACCCGTCCGGCGCCGTCGACGGCGTGGTGATCTTCGCCCGGGAGGCGCTGCGCAGCAATCAGCGCGAGCACGAGCGCTACGGCCTGCTGGAGCGAGTGGGCGAGCGGCTGGCCGGGTCGCTGGAGCTGGAGACCACGCTGCGCCGCGTCGCCGAGACCCTGGTGCCGCAGTTCGCCGACCACTGCTTCATCGACCTGTTCAGCGGCGACCGGCTGTACCGGCGGGTGTCCCGGCACGCCGCCGACTGGACCCCGCCGCCCGGCACCTGGCCCGAGGTCGGCGAGCCGGTCTCCTACCCGGCGGGGCACTTCGCCGCCAAGGCCATGAACCGCCGCGACACGGTGCTGGTCGAGGACATGGTCCGGCACCGCTTCTCCGCGCCCGACCTGGTCGGCCGGCAGCTGGGCGACGAGCTCGGCCTCACCTCGGTGATCTCCGCGCCGCTGCTGGTGCGCGGCGAGCTGCTGGGCGTGATGAGCGTGGCGCTGTCCAACCTGACCAGGCGGCCCGACCCGCACTACGACGCCTTCGACCGCGACCTGATGGGCGCCATCGCCGGCCGGGTCGCGCTGGCCATCGACAACGCGCTGCTGTTCGAGGAGGAGCGGGAGACCGCGCTGGCCTTCCAGAAGGACCTGCTGCCCGGCGAGCGGCCGCCCCGGCTGGACGGCCTGGAGATCGCCTGGCGGTACGAGCCGGCCCGTCCGCTGGAGTCGCACGGGCACGGCATCCAGACCCAGGTCGGCGGCGACTGGTACGACGTGATCCCGCTGTCGGCGGGCCGGGTGGGGCTGGTCATCGGCGACGTGGAGGGCCGCGGCGCGCGCGCCGCCGCCGTGATGGGCCAGCTGCGCGCCGCGCTGCGCGCCTTCGCCCAGGACGACAAGCCGCCCGCCGACATCCTGCGCAAGCTGGACGAGTGGGTGCGCACCATGACCCGGCCGCAGCGGCAGCGGTCCGGCTGGGCCCCGCCCGGCGACGACGAGGTGCGGGCGCCGCTGGTGTCGTGCACCTACTTCGTCTACGACGCCTGGTCGCGGGTGCTGGAGTTCGCCAACGCCGGGCACGACCCGCCGCTGCTGATCACCGACGGCGAGGTCGGCGAGCTGCCCTTCCGCAGCCAGGGCGGCATGCTCGGCCTGCGGTCGCCGGGCGTGGGCGGCGAGATCCTTTTCAACGAGGAATCCGCCGAGCTTGAACCCGGTTCCACGCTGGTGCTCTACACCGACGGGCTGATCGACCGGCGGCCCCGCGCCGACGGCGAGTACTACACCCGCGAGGAGTCGCGCGAGCTGGTCCGCCGGGCGGTGGCCGCGGTCGCGCGGCGGGACGTGGAGACCATCGCGGGCGCGGTGTTCGACGCGGTGCCCGGCGACATCGACGACGACGTGGCGATCGTGGTGATCCGCACCTCTCCGGAGGAGCTGGCCGTCGAGGAGCGCACCTTCCCGGCCGAGCCGATCATGGTGTCGGAGGCGCGGCGGATGGCCGCCGACACCTTCGCCTCCTGGGGCATGCTGGACGAGCAGGCCGAGCTGGCCTGCCTGCTGGTGTCGGAAGTGGTCACCAACGTGGTGCTGCACACCGCGGCCACCCCGCGGCCGCGCCGTGAGCTGGTGCTCGACGGGCCGCCGCCGGTGCGGTTCAACAGCTCCCCGTCGGCGGCCGACGCGCTGGCCGGCGCGCTCGACGACGTGGACGAGGACGACTGGTCCCTGCCCGACGCGGTGTCGGCGGCGTCCGGGCCGCTGCCCGCGCCCGTGCCGGCGACCGAGCCGCTGTTCGATGCCGGGCCGCCGCTGGACCTGCCGCTGACCCGCCGCGAACCGGCCACCAAGGAGTTCCGGCTGCGGCTGCGGCGCGGCGCCGACGCGATCTGGGTCGAGGTGTTCGACTCCGACATGCGGCTGCCGCGCATCCGCAGCGCGGGGGAGACCGACGAGGGCGGGCGCGGCCTGTACCTGGTCGACCAGCTCGCCTCCCGCTGGGGGGCCCGGCCCACCGCCGACGGCAAGGCGGTGTGGTTCGAGCTGCCCCTGCGTCCCTGACGGCGTCCGATCACGACCGCGTCCGATCACGACCGCGTCCGATCACGACCGCGTCCGATCACGACCGCGTCCGATCACGACCGCGTCCGATCACGACCGCGTCCGATCACGACCGCGTCCGATCACGACCGCGCCCGATCACACCGCGCCCGATCACACCGCGCCCGATCTCGGCGCGCTAGGTGTGCTGTTCGGGGACGTTGGTGACAGGCGACACGCCGTGGGTGGTTGTTGAACGACAGGAGGGCCTTCTGGTTTCGGTGTGGATTGCGACGACATCTGCACCGACGTCCAGGAGGCCC
>NZ_BSTN01000042.1 GCF_030269545.1 Actinomadura sp. NBRC 104425
GCCGCCTCGGCATCCGGCTCACGTACCACCCCGGAAAACACGAGATCCGGGTGGAGGCGAACCTCGACCCGGATCGGATCGCCGCGCCCCATGATCACTACCATGGGGTAACGGTTGGTGTCCGAGGACCGATCACAACCATTTGCACATGTCCCCGCCATCCCCATCGGCGCCCCGTACCGTATCCCCATCGGTGCGTGACCGCGCATCCCTAGCCGATGATGTCCCGGAAGGTTGAGATTCGGCCAGGCCGCGCGGGAAGGCCAGCCATCCGTCGGCGTTCTCGGCCGATGTCACCTCGACACCCAGGGTCACGTGGTGGCCGTCTCATGTCACGGCGCCGCACCTTCTGACCTGCACGAACTACTACAACACCTCCCTGGACGCAATCCACGCGTCCTCTAGCTAGTGGCTGTGAGGTCAGTTCCCCTGATCGCCGTTGTTCTGGTCCTGGTCGTCGTCGGTGCTGGGGCGGCCAGCGGCCAGGGTCGACCACCCCCTGACCGCTGCTCTGTCCGCCTCTATGGCTGTCCGCTTGTGGTCACCGAGTTTGGGAAGAATATTGACACTATTCTTCCGTTCTCGCACTTGAGAGGGGGTGCAATGCACTGCGCCCTGTCTGGGGTTACGCCCCTCAGCTACGCCGTGCACCGCCGAAAGATGCGGGTAACAGAAGTCGAACCTCGCGGTAAGTGGCATCTCCTCGTGCTGAGGATCGATGGCAGAGCGGGCAGCCGACTCTGACGTAAGACACAGGCACACTGGTGTCCGACGGTTCAGCGGGTCGTTCGTCAGAAACGGCGACGGCCCCCTGTTGGCGCAGGGAGCCGTCTGGTCCGAACTCACTGCCGTAGGAAGCGAGCTCAACATGAGCGTACGTCCTGATGAGTCACCCTCGCAGCCTCAGCCTTCTGCCCCTCAACCGCTCCTAAGCAGCCGCGCATTGTTGATCGTCCTTGTCGGTGTCGCCGCCGGAATCGCGGCGGCGGTACGGCCCGAGCTGGCGGTGCCGATCGGGGTCGGGGTGGCGGTGGTGACGCTGCTCATCGTGATCGTCGGCCCCTGACTCCGGCCGAGGCCGCCGCCGCGGCGTGCCTCCGCGACGCGGCGGCGGTCGTCGTCGGTCAGGGGGCGGCCAGTGGACATGCTCCCCTGGTAATCCAGCCACGTAGTAGCCCTCGTCGAGGATAATTTAGACATGGAAGAACGCGCCCAAGAGCTCATCCGTCAGCTTGAGCAGGATGTTCTCAACGGGGACGTGCCGATTCAGGACGCCCTACGCAAGGTGGTCATCCTTGGCGGCTGCTCCGGGTCTTCTGAGCTGCGGGAGTGGGCCAACAAGGAACTACGGGGCTATGGCCCTGAGGACGATGTCCCCGAGTACAGAACCCTCGGGGCTTCCTTGAGGATCGACGCCATAGTCGGCCCCAGGATAGTCAGGAGCCAGCCTATCGACCCGTCTGCGCTCCCCGAACCGATCCGTGATCAGATTGCAGAGTCCGTCACACTGCGAATGCCTATCGCAGAGATCGAGAAGACGGCGCGCGATGCAGAGGGGGACGTCCACCTCACTTTTGGGAACAGTGTCGCTGTTGCCGAGTTGATGAATCGGGAGAACGGCGACCCGTACCAGCAAATCATTTCGATCTACTGGAGGGTGTCCCGCAGCTCCATGGCGGCGATTGGGGACCAGGTGCGCACGGTCCTGGCGGAGTTCGTCGCGGAACTCAGCCAGTCCATGCCTCCAGGCCAGGAGATCCCATCAGCCCAGCAAGCCAACCACGCATTCCATGTGGCTGTCACGGGTGACCGTGCTCAGATCAGCATCCAAGCCCCGACAACGTCAGGAGGGACGACCAGCACTATCCAGAGCACTGAGCAGAACGCGAATGAAAACTCTCCGGAGGAAGATCCGCCGCTGTGGCGTCGTCTCCGCCGTCCGGGTGTAATTTTGATCGGCATCGCCACGATTGTCGGGACGATCGCCAGTTTGGGGCAATGGCTCAAGTGGTGACCGGTTCGAGGTCAAGCCGCTGATCGGTTGCGAAGGCCGGTCTTGTCGGAGAGGCGGCCACGGGCGTCCTTCATGGGCGCGATGCGGCACGACTCAGAGATCGCGATCATGTCAACTTGGGGCACGGGCGCCACGCCGGGTTGCAATCGGGGTCACCCGCGTGTGGCAGCGAGCTGGCGTAGCGCCTAGGGGTTTGCACTTTCTTGATCAACACGAGGGCGTGTTACTGCTGTCCAGCGGGTGAGTGGTGGTGATCCTTGGGTTTAGAGGGGCTCGGTCAGCGATGTTCACTCAGGTGGAGCTGGAGCGGTAGGGACTTCGGGGGACGAGATGGTGAATACCAGATCATCGCAGCCCAAGGACCCGGTTGGCGGCGTTTCATGGGGGATTCGTTTCGCCACCGTCTTCGCGGCCGCTGGGCTGGCAATGCTTGGCTTCGCACCGGCTCGGGCGGTTGCGGACAGGGAGTGTCCCCTTCGGCCGAGAGGTCCTGCGGCCGAGTTGTATGACCGGGAGAAGTTGTGCAGGAATGTCAGGCGCGAGGTCATCCGGTCTGCTCGCTCGGGGAAGCCGATCAATCTGCGAAGAGCCCTCAGGAACTCTCTTCGCCAAGAGCAGTCCGGCCGAAAGCGCGGCAACACACGTGCGACTAGGAGGCCCCGGGCAATCGTCAAACCGAGGAGACCCAGCACGGCACGTATGGTTCCGGCGAGGGGCAAGGTAGCGCAACGGAGCGTGCCGAGGACAATTCCGCACAGGCACAGCAGGCCTGCCGCATCGCATGACGACACGGCGGCTTCAAAGCCCAAAAAAGGGCCTGTTCGGTCCCGGGGGGTGCCAGCAGCACCCATAAGGGTATCCGCCTCACCCGGCACACGAGCCCAGCCGCCTCCGTCGTCAGACGTTGGACCTTCAGGGCCATCTCGAACGCTTATCGGAGGAATCGTAACCACCGCGCTCGCCGCTGCCGCCGCGGCTTGGGCGCTCGCTCACGATGTGAGCCCTTCGGCGTTGGGCGGTGCACTACTGAGGCGCAGAGGCCGGCGTGCACGGTCCTCAGATGCCATGCCTTCGCCCTCGTTGGAGCCCGGCGAAGTCGAGGATGACGCGCAGCGCCATGGAGCGGTGCCGGTGACATTGGGAACCCGCGACGGTGTGCCGGTTCAGGTCGATCTGGCTTCCGCAGGTGGGCTTCGGTTGATCGGTCAAGGAGCACAATCGGTCGAGCGTGCGATGTTGGTGCAGGTTCTGACTGGGGCTGCAGAGGGCCGGTGTCAGGTAATCGCAACACGCGACGCTGTCTGCCAGCTGCTCGGAGATGAATGGAAAAGCGCTCGTCTGTCTGTCCCCGGTGTGTATGTCTCTTCGGATGCCGGGGAGGCGCTCAACCGCCTTGGCGCCGAGATCGTGGGGCGTACCGCCGATGAGGAGGTGGACGGGCGGCACCTGCACAAGGCGCTCCCGATGGTCTGTCTGATCGATCCGGGCGAAGAAGCACAACGGTTGCGGGCTGATCTGGCGCTTGGTGCGAAGTGTGCTGTGGGCGCGATCGTCGTTGGCGAGTGGTTGCACGGGACGATCCTGAACGTCGATGGCCGTGGGATGGTTGTGGACGCCACCGGAGATTTCTCTGATGGCATGGTGGGCACTCTGGCGGAATGTTTGGACTGGCAGACCGCATGCGAGAAGGTGAGGACCCTTGTCCACGATGCGACGCCACCGGCCGAGACCGAGGGCCGCGAACCGGTCGCCACGAGCATCATTGAAGCCTCGTCACCTCAAGGGGCGATTCGGTTGTTCGGCGGGTGTGAGGTCACGGGCCCGGCCGGAACGGTCCGCACTGAGAGCTGCGACCTGTATGCGCTGCTCGGGCTGTTCGCCGAGAACCGAACCCAGCTGCTGCGTCGCAGCGACATCGAAGGCAAGCTCTGGCCGGATGTTCAGGTGAGCCAAGACCGGTTCTACAACCTGATGAAGGATGCTCGCGCCAAGCTGCGGGCGGCGCTCGACCGTCCGGCGGACAACAGCAAGGACGTCATCCAGAACGTTGGCGGGGGACGTTACAAGATCAATGCCGAGCTGTTTACTTGCGACATCTGGCAACTACGGGACCTGCTCCGCAAGGTTCCCAGTCTCAGCCCGGCCGACAGGCACCCCGTGTTGACGGCTGCTGTGAACCTATACACGGGGCGGTATCTCGACGGGCTTGCACAATCCTGGGCTCAGGATGCTGCCCGCCGGATAGCCCACGAGACCGTGGAAGCCCTAGCCCAGCTCGCCGGCTTGGAGAAGGACCCAGAACGCGCTCTGGTGCATCTGGAGGAGGCGGCTCGGATCGACCCGACCGATCAGGCCGTGTGCTGCCGACGGATGCAGCTGTACAGCCGGCTCAACCGGATCGAGGCCGTCCGACACACCTTTGAGGAGTTGACTCAAGCCCTCAAGGCACGCGGTTCACGGCCGGACGCTCCTACGGTTCAGGCATATCGGCGCTCGGTGGAGACTGGCCTCTGATCCATCGCGAGCGTGGATGGGCTTATCGACGTTGCACCGTCCGTATCTGGGGACACGACCTTGACCGGCGTCCCCTTGATCAGTAGCAGGGGCGCGTGCGTGTGGCGGAGGTCATGCAAGCGGATCTCCGGCAACGTCTCCCGCCCGCGCTTTGGTAGCGGCGAGCCCTAACCGATCCGGGGAGATCTCCAGCACCCGCGCGAGTTCGTGCAGTAGCCGCATGTCCCGCAGCGGCTGCTTACCGGTCTGGAACCGGGACACCGTCGACGCCGAGCAATGCAGCCGTGAGGCGACCTGCGCCTGGGTCAGCCCAAGTGCGACCCGCGCCGATCGCACCACCCTGCCGAGGTCTGCGCCCATAGTGATCGTCGCCTTCGAACGAAGGAGGGGGCGGGGAAGTCATACCCGCTGGCAGCCGGAGGCGGGGCGGGGCCCGGTCATCGCTCTCCGTGACGCACGTCACGAAAACCTGGCTGGCGGTGCGGGGATCGTGGCGGTGGCCGTGGGGCGGCGGCAGTTGTTCTCAGGTGCGGGGTCGGGGCGCGAGAGCCGAGCGGGAGTACTGGCTGGTCCAGCCCTTCTACTAGCTCCGGTGGCTAGCCTGCCACTCGTCGGCGAGGATCGAATGAACGACCGAGTCGCGCCAGCGGCCCTGGACGCGGATGTGTCCGCGAATCCGACCCTCCTCGATCATTCCTAGGCTGGTCATCAGCCGCGCCGACACAACATTGTCGGGGCTGCGTGCGCCCCACAGCCGGTGCAACCCTAGTTCTTGGAACCCCAGCCGTAGCAGCAGCCGGACCGTAGCGGTGCCGAGCCCCCGGCCCCAGTGCGAAGCACGCAACGCGAATCCAAGTTGAGCGCTGGACTGGCCGGGGTGCTGGGTGTCGACAGCGAGGCGGGCAAACCCGATGACCTCGCCGTCGACCACGACTGCGAGCGAGTACTCCGTGCGGGGCTGGGACCGTGCGGCTGCCGTCACGGAGTTGAGTGTTGCTGTGACCTGGTCCCGGTTCCGCGGCTCGAAGGACAAATGCTCGGTGACCTTCGGATCGCCGTACACCGCCAGTACGGCGTCGACGTCGTCGGTGGTGAACTCGCGCAGCGTGACGCCGCGCTCATCGGTGATCAAGACCGGGAACATGCTCTGAGACTAACGGCCAGGCGGCCACGCCGCTGGGGACGGGGTTGCCGCGTACGCCTCGATCTTCTCCTGCAGGTCGCGGACACCCGCCGCGTCTTTCAGGACGGGGCTGCCGAGTGCGCGATGCACGCGCATCACGCTGGCGCGGATGCCTTCGATCCTGCACGCGGGCGGCAACGCCAGCACCGGGGCGAGGGCCTCGGCCGCGCCGTCCACGTCGTTCTGTGCCGCTCGGGCCAGTGCCAGGTCGCTGTGCGCGCCTGCTTCGTCGGAGAACGAACGGTCCGCCGGGTCGGCGTCCTCGTAGGCGCGGATCGCGGCGACCGCCGCCCGCTCCGCGTCCGACTCCTCCCCGGGAAGCCACACCTTGGCGTCCGCCGCGTAGTACTCCTGCCGGGGCGCCGGGAACGACATGATCCCCCCGAAGTCGTCCAGCTCGTCGCCGACGACGGATTCACGGGCCTCCTTCGCCCGCTCGATCGCGTCCCGGCATCTGTCGGAGTCTCCGATGACCGCGTAGCAGCGGGCCTCCTGCGCCGGCAGCCACACCGACGCCGTACCGCGGGCCGCCTCAGCCACGGCCGCCCCCTGCTGGGCGTAACGGACGGCTTCGTTACCGCGCCCCGCCCAGTACGCGATCATCGACCGCAGCCCTGCAGTCCAGGCCCGTAGCCCGTCGTGGCCGATGTTGTCGGCGCACACGTACGCGGTGCGCGCCTGCGTCATCGCCGCGTGAGGCTGCCCTAGGTCGTGACTCGCTTTGGCCATCATTCCCGACAGCACTCCGGCCACAAGGTAGAGGTCTGCCGTGTGGGCCGGCCGCTGCCGCCCCTCCAGGAGGCGGAACGCCACGTCCTGCAGGTCGGCCAGATCCGCCAGCAGCTCCGGGAGTGGCGTCTGCGGGTAGGCGGCGGCCAGCCGGGCCACCTCCTCCTGGAGCTGCGCAACCGTCTCCGAGCCCACGTTGCTCGCCTCCATTCCGGCGGTGAACCGCAGGGCCCTGCGTGCTGCCATCTGTACCTGCCTTTCAGGGTCATGGGTCGGCGGCGCCGACTCTTGGAACGGCCTCTCGGGTGCTCCGCCCGCGCCTTCGGCCTTCGTCAGCGGTATGGGAGGGGTGAGAGCTGCGCCACATCGGACGAGCACTGCACGTTCGTGCTCGTCGAGACGATCCAATGCATCCGGCGTCAAGAGCCGGAGCGGGTTGGTCTGGAATATCGACGCCAGGGTGATGATCTGCGTCGCCAACGGCCGTCGGGTCCCCGGGCCGGGGAACGCCTCCAGCCGCGACAGCAGCGTCTGATCCATCGCCGCCCCGGGCGCAGCCTTGACGAACCGGTCGACCACCTCATTCTGCGACCAGCCCGCAGCCAGCCGATACGCCATCAACATCGAGCAGCCGGTTCGCACGCGAACTTCGTTGGCGATGTCGTGCAGCTCACGGCCTTGGGCGGTCATCTGTTCACGCAGTATCCGGATGTCCCGTTTGGACCAGGTTCCCATCACGGCCTCCTCCCGTGAGGCTCCGATCATCAGGTTCACCCGGCACTCCTCGCACAGCAAGTAGACAAAACCGACAGCATCCTGATCTCTGGCATAGGAATGGGGAGGTGAACTACAAAACCACAGGTCATCCCCCTAAGGGCGCGCATAAAAAATATGCTTCAGACCCCCGTGAATCTTCGCTTCAAACCCAGTTGACTTGGGCGGCACCACAGGGCATTGCCCGCTCGCGAGGAAGCGAAGTGACCTACCGTGCCGAACCCATCCAGACAGTCCGGTAACGAGGCGGCGCCCGCTGTCCAACCGTTCACACCGTTGAGGGAAAACCCAGTAACGACCGTTTTGCGGTTGGGTGACCAGTTCCCAGGTTGGGGGATCACTACCGACGCCGCCGCCTGGACCGCCCGGCGTGCCATGCCGCCGTTCGGCGGGTTCACCGAGATCGCAGCCCCCGACGCCGGCTCGCTGTTCGAGGTGCTCACCGACGTTGCGGAACTGGACGACCGGCACACGCTGCGGGTCCTGCGGGTGCTGCTCCACCAGCACGGCGTCGCCGCCGCCGCGGCCGGGTTGATGCTGACGGTCCCCCGCCCCGACGGCATCGACGCCGTCGTCACCTGCGACGGCGGCACGGTCCGATGGGAGGGCCGGGACATCGGCGCCCGCACCAACCTGCGCGCAGTCGCCCAGTGGATCGTCACGTCCCTGCGTTCCGCTTTCCTGGGGACGCCATGAGACGCCGCGACGACGAGTCCGAGCGGGTCGCTGAGGCCGTCGAGGCCATGGTCCGCGCCGAACTCGGCCCGGTCACCGAGGCCGTCGACGACCAGGCCCGCCGCGAACTCGACACGGTCACCAGCGCCGTCGAGGACCAAGCCCGCGAACTTGATCAGTCGGCTGCGCAGCGGACGAAACGCTCCGCCGGGACACGCCACGATCGGCCACCCACTGCCACGCCCATTCCTCCCAGGGACGAGGCCAGATGAACATCGACAACTCCGGACGGCACCGCCCACAGGACACCCCCGACACCCCGTGGTGGGACGACGCCCGCAAACGGATCACCCGCGAACTCGAACACGCCTTCCCCGGCGTCCAGGTCTGGTACGGAGAGCACACGAAGTCCTGGTGCGCCTGGGACCGCACCGGCCCGATGCTGCAGGCCCCGACGCCCGAGCAGCTCGCCGAGCAGATCTCTCGGGTCCGCCAGACGCGCCCGCCGATCGCCCACCACGCCGTCCCGCACCAGCCCAGCCCGCCCCGGGGGCACTGGTGACGGGCCTCACAGATGCTGCGGCCCCGGGGCAGGGCGACACCCTGATCGTCCGGGGTGGCGGCCCGGCCCCTGGGCGGGCTGTCCCGCGGATAGACGCTGCTCACCCCCCGCCGCACGGCCCCGCTCGGGAATGCAGGCCCCGAGCCGAACCGTACGGCCCCACACCCCCGACCCGACGCCCCCGCCGCCGCACGAACAGTGGCAGCGCATCTGCCCGGGGGACGGGCCACGACGGCCGGGCCAGCCCCGGGAACGCAGCCTCGCACCACCGCCGTAGCCGGGCCCCGGGCGGGCCGCGCGGCTGCGGCACCCGAAGGGGGACAAGCCCGCGGCTGGCGCGGCCGGTGTCGGCCGCGGGCCCCGATGACGTGCCGCGCAGCCCCTTCCCCAGGTCGCGCGGTCACGGGTGGGCGGCCACCGCCCCCGAGCCGCCCACCGCCGTACGGCCCGGCCCAGGCAGGGGTGTCCCGGCCGGGCCGTACGGCCTTCACGCGAAACAACTCAACCCCGGGCCACTGGGCGAACAGCGGGAAACCCCGGGGCCTCGCCGGACGAAGGAGGCCAACTGATGCACGAGTGTGACCCATTGTCCGCACTCGGCGCCCAACTGGGCGCGGAGGGCCTGACCATCACCTACACGGCGGCCGGGCTCGTCGTCACGAACGAAGACCTCCCCGCCACAGACAAGATCACCTGCCGGGAAAGGTCGGACGACGGTGGGCGGCAGTGGTACTGGGCGGGCCGCACGCCGCTCGCCGAAGCCCACCCCGACCACCTCATGAACGCGATCCTGAAGGTGCGGGCACACCGGAACCGGTGCGCCGGAACCGTGGAGTGCGAACGATGACGGCGCCGACGGCGCCCGGGGCGGTTCGGTGGTACACCGATGCCCTCGCCGAGCACCTGCGCGGGCGTTACCCGGGCGTGCCGCTGTGGTGGGGGCGTGCCGCCGCCAGGTGGTTCGCCGTCCTGTACGACGGCGATCGTGACTACCTGGTCGCGGCGCCCACGGCCACGGAGCTGGGGCAGCTCCTGCACGCCGCCGGGCCGTGCGCTGGCCGCCTGCAGCAGGCACCGGCCGGGCTGCCGGGCGCCGGCGGGATGACGGCGGGCCTTTGGTCGCCGCCCGCGCCCGTACGGCGTCCGACGCCGTCCTGGCCCTCCTCGTCCGTCCCCAAGACCGAGCACGCCCCCGCGCGGCGGCCGGTGCGCGGCCGTCACGAAGCCGACCGGCGTCCCGGGCCGCTGCGGCGGCTGCTCGACGCGGTGACCTGGACGGAGCCCTGGTGAGCGGGGCGGGCCCGCAGCTGGCCGGGGACGGCTACGTCGGAATCCCCCGCGCCCTGTGGGCGGCGGTCCTGGTAGCCCTGGACAGCGAGGACACCGACCTGCGAACCGCGGTGTACGCCGAGGTCCTCGGGCTCGGCCTCCCCGCGTGGCAGGACGATCTCGACGAAACCACGGTGTTGGCGCGACACATTCGCCAGGTGACCGGCCTCCAGGTCGACGCCGACCCGCTGCCGCCGGGATGGACGACGCCCCGCCCCACCCTGACGCCGACCCCCGCGCCCGGCCCGTGAACCGGGGGTGGCCGTGCAATGGACAACCGACGACGCCGCCGAGCCCGGCCGAGCCGACGAGTGGCGGCAGGCGCTGATACTCGGCGCGGCCACGAAGAAGACTCCGCGACCCGGGATGACGGCACATCTCTCAGGGGCCGTGGTTCCAGACCACCGCACCCCCATGGTTTCGGGAGGTTCCTCCCGGGGGCGTGGTGCCAGACGGCGGGGCAGCCGGAAGCGCGGCCCGGTCGTCCCGCCCTGCAACGACGGATGGACGCAGGAAAGGGAGGTGGCATCGCCGGCAAGGACGAAGCGCATCAGGGCGACTGCCCGCCAGAAGCGAAGCCCCCGTGTCAGGGCATGACCCGTCCTTCACCAGGGAGATCACAGATGAAACGTTCTCTGATCGTCGACACCAACGCCGCCTCCTGCTACTTCCGGACCTCCGTCACCGGTGACCAGCGCAAGGCCCTCGTGCAGATCACCGAACGCTGCAACCTGCACTGCGCGCACTGCTTCGTCTCCTCCACCCGCGAAGGCCGGGACCTCTCCTACGACGACCTGGCCCACACCGTGCTGCCCCGCCTCCGGCAGGCCCGGGTCGAGCGCATCACGCTGACCGGTGGGGAGCCGTTCGTGCACCCCGAGCTGATGGAGATCGTCCGCATGCTCACCGGAGAGGGCCTGCCGGTCGGGCTGTGCACCAACGCCACCCAGACCAGCGACCAGCAGATCGCCGAACTCGCCGAACTCGGTGGCGTCCACATCAACGTGAGCCTGGACGGCTTCCGCCGCGCCAGCCACGGCCGTTTCCGGGGAGACACCTCCTCGTTCGAGGTGACGGTCGCCACGATCCGCAAGTTCGCTCAAGCCGGGCTGCTGCAGGGACTCCTGTCCACCCCCAACGCCCTGACGGAGCCGGCCGAGTTCGCCCAGCTGTGCCAGTTCGCCGTCGAGGTCGGCGCCCAGTACGTCCTGATGAACCCGCTCAGCTCCTTCGGCCGCGGCGTCAAAAGCCAGTCCCGTCTCGCCGCCGACACCGCGACCATGAACACCATCCGCCAGGTGACCGAGGAGTTCCGCGACCGCGGCATCGAACTCGTCCACATCCGCTTCCCCAACGACGACAAGCCCCTTTCCGGCTGCGACGCCGGAAAGCTCATCTACGTCTTCGCCGACGGCGCCACCGCCGTCTGCCCGTACCTGGTGTTCGCCGCCCGCACCCCGCAATCCAACGTCCCCGACACCGCGTTCCTGGTCGGCAACATCCTGCACGCGGACGTCGCCGCGGCGCTGGACCGCTTCGACGTGGGCCGGGCGCTACGGCCGGGCGCGAACGCCACATGCACGGCATGCGACCTGAACTCGGCCTGCGGCAAAGGCTGCCCGGCCGCGGTCATCGCCCAGGGACGACAGGTTGGGGACGTCGATACCGAGCAGTGCCCTCGGGTCGAGCACCGGCCGCTGCTGCAGATCGGCCGCCGCCGCTGATGCGCGCCGGAGCGTTCATCGCGGTCGAGGGGCCCGACGGGGTCGGTAAGACCACCACCGTCGCAGCGGTCGCACAACGGCTGTCGGCGGCCGGGCGGGACGTGCACGTCACTGCGGAGCCGTCCGACACTCCGCTCGGCCGCCTGGTCCGCTCAGCCGAGGCCCGGCTGAGCGGCCGGGCGCTGGCCCTGGCGGTCGCCGCCGACCGGCACGCCCACGTCCAGCGCGAGATCTCGCCCGCCGTCGCCGAAGGCCGGCTGGTGATCAGCGACCGGTACGTGCCGTCCTCGCTGGTTCTGCAGCGTCTCGACGGGCTCGCCCTGGACGAGATCTGGCTGTACAACGCCGACCTGCCCGCCCCGGCCGCGACGTTCTACCTGCAAGCGCCCGCAGATCTGCTGCAGGCCCGGTTGAATGAGCGTGGCCGCCTGTCCCGTCTGGAACGGGCAGGGACGCCGACCCGAGCTATCCAGTTGTATGCGGAGGCCTACGAGTTCCTGGCCGCGCGGGGCTGGCACCAGCAACGGGTCGACTGCGGCGAGTCAACCCCGGACCAGGTCGCAGGCGTCATCTGTGACCACCTCGATCACCTGCCGGCATAGACGACCCAAAGGAAGCACGAGCTGTGCTGTCACTGCTGACCATCAACATCGGCGCGGCGGCCGAAAGCCGGGCCGATCGGATACTGAGCTGGCTCGCCACTCGCCCCGAGCAGGTGTTTCTGCTCACTGAGACCAGCAGCGGGCGCGGCACCGCCCGTCTGCTGAACCGGTTCCGCCGCGCCGGATACGCGCTGGTGCACACCCCTGCCCCCGGCGACCGGGGCGCGGCGCTCGTCTCCAAGATCCCGGTCGTGCAGGAGCCCGCAGCGTTTGCGAAGGTCAGCCTCCCCGGCCGGGTCGCCGCGGCGGTCCTGGACACCCGGCCACGGCTCTGCGTCGCCTCGGTGTATGTGCCGAGCCGTGACCGCTCCGCCGCCAAGACCGACCGCAAACAGCAGTTCATCGCGACCCTCCTGCAGGCAGTCGAGTCCCTGCCCGTCGAGCACCGCGACGGCCTGGTGCTGGGGGGCGACTACAACGTGATCGGCCGCAACCACCGGCCCACGCACACCGGCTTCCTGCCGTTCGAGTACGCCCTGCTCGACTCACTCCGCGCATCCGGCATGGTCGACGCCCACGAGCACTGCCATCCCGGAGACCAGCCGCACAGCTGGATCGGCAGAACCGGCGACGGATACCGCTACGACTACTTCCACGTGTCCCAAGCGCTAGCCGACCTGCTCACCTCCAGCACCTACCTTCACGAAACACGAGAGGAGACACGCTGGCCCCGCCTCACCGACCATGCCGCGGTGACAATCTCACTGCGCGCTGACGCTATGGCCCTGCTGGAGACCGGCGACCCGACCATCGACGACGAGGCCACCCTCTTCTGACCTTTTAAGGTCAGCGAGCGGAGAACGCCGTGCTCACGCCGTCGCCAGCGCCTGGCGCACCAGCGAGTCATAGGTGTCTGACACGCGTTCCAGTTCGACGCCCAGCGACCGCGCCAACCGGTCCAGGGTCCGCTGCGCAACCTCCGCCGAGTCGACCCGCACGGCTTCGAGTTCCAGGAACAGCCCGAGATGCTCGACCTCGTCAACGCACACAAGCACCTCGCCCAGCTCCCGGGTGTCCAAGCGCGCTGTCCGGCGAGTCTTCACGATCCTCACCGTCGGCTGGAAACCCATCGCGACCAGCGCTTGGTGCATCTGCGCCCGGTCCTCGACGGTTGTCTCGTGCTCGATACACGCCTGCTCATTCGCCACCGGCCGCTTCACCGTGAACAGGTGCTGCCCCTCTTGGGTGCGCAGCCGGGCGAAAGGTACGTCGATCTTGCTGTCCCCATAGCGCCAGCTCCGAGGGGCGTATGCCTGATCGTCCTGCCGCACCGGAGCAGAAAGCACCGCGCCCCGGGCGGCCAGGGCCGCTTCAAGGGCCGGACCGTCGAGCACGACCCGGTACTTGACCTCGATCTCTTGAACCTGCTCGGACAACGCTGGGCACTCCACTCTCTCGGCGACCGGGCACCCGAGAGCCTAGCCAGGCCCGTTGGACGCCACAGCGGAATCTGCTGGGCCTTGACCACTAAGAAGTCCACGAAAGACGAACGCCCAGCACCTGACCGAGAGGCCGTCCTGAACTACGCCGCTGTGAGTGTGGGCGGCGCCGAAGCCGGAGCGACGCGTGCAGTGGGTGGGGCATGTGGATTCAAGGGCAGATGCCGAAGCCTCCCTGGCGCTCCTTGGTCGTCCAGGTGCTCGGTCAGGAAATGGGCCGGACCATCACCGTCGAAGAGATGGGCCGGCCCGCCGACGAGCCGGACACCGTCCCAGCGGTCGCCGGTCTACAAACTCCCTGGCCGGCCGCTGGGACCTTGCGCGCACTTCGTGCGGTCACCGACGCTGGCCTTATGGACCGGCGCCACTTTGTGATGCTGATGGGTACCTCGCTCACCGCGCCCGCCCACGAATGGCTCATCGCTCGCCCCGCACAGGCTGCCGCCCGTGCCGCCGGTTCCAAGGTGCCGCTCAGCGTCGTCGACGACCTGGACCACATCACCGACCGTCTGCGCCGTATGGACGACCGGATCGGCGGTGGACAACTCCTCAGCCTGATCCACGAACACCTGCGGTACGTCACCACCCTGCTGGACGAGCACAGCTACACGGCCACCGTCGGCCGCCGCCTGCACGCCACCGCCGGCGAACTCCTACGTCTGGCCGGATTCGCCGCCTTCGACGACAACCAGCACGCCCGCGCTCAGCGTTACTGGATCGCCGGACTCCACGCCGCCCACACCGCCGGCGACCGCGCGCTTGGCGCCAACATCCTCGGATTCATGTCGTGCCAGGCCAAAGACCTCGACGGCGGCCATGAGGCCTTCGTGCTCGCCGAAACGGCCCGCGACGCCTACCCCGGCGCCAGCCCCAAGGTCACGGCCATCCTCGCGCTCCGCGCCGCCGAGGCGAGCGCCAATGACCAGACCGCCACCGCTGCCCACCGCGCCAACCAAACCAACCGCGCAATCGAGGCCGCCTTCAACGCGCTCGCCGAGCAACCACCCTCCAGCGGAGATCCCGCGTGGAGCTACTGGATGAACCTTCCCCAAGCCCACGCGCAGGCCGGCTACTGCCACATGAGGATCGGAGACTACCGCCAGGCGCGCTTCCACCTCCGCCGCGCGCTCAAACTCCAGGATTCCACGTACTCGCGCGAACGTGCCCTGCGGAAGTTCCTCCTCGCCACCACCTACCTCAAGCAGCAACAGCCTGACCTCGACGCCGCGTTGGCTCAGGCGAACGAAGGAGTCGCCATCCTGACCTCTGAGGTCAACTCCGCACGCTGCGTGGGCCATCTACGCCGCTTCACAGAAGCACTGGCCCCCTTCCGCCGGTCCGCCCCGGCCAAGGAGTTCCTCGCCCAATCCCGCTCGCTCATCAACTCCCGCTCGTAACCGACCCGGTACCAAGCTCCGCCCCTGGCGCCGAAGCGCCCACCGCGTAGAAGCGCTCCTCCTGCGTGATCGCGGCGGTAGTCGTATACGACATCGACCGTGCGGCGCGGGTCACGTACCTCGCGATGTTGACCCAGGAGGCGCCATGCGTTGCGGCATCTGCAAGAAGTTCTTCACAGTGCCCCCTACCTGGAGAACTGGCGAAGTACGCAGCCAGTCTGCTACCTGGTGGCCAGCGCGGGCGGTTCTCGCCCTCTGCGTCCTCGAAGGGCGGACTTCCGGCCAGACCGTCGCAACTGTCTCGATCAGCTCCTCGGCATTCGAGTGCCGGCCAATGGTGCCAGAGCCCCGTTGGGCAAGTCCGCGATGGCATCGCCTACCATGCGTCCGCGAACCCCGTAGGAGAGCAGTCCCGCCCGAGTCACCCAGACCGCTTCCTTTCAGGGTTTCCCCGACGAGGCCTAGGTTGTGTCGGTCACCTTCCAGTCATCCGGGTTGATCCCCGCGCGCAGGAACACCCGCCTGATGTCCGCTACGGTGCCGACGCCGATCCCGTGGATGCTGAGCAATTCGCCACTTTGCAGCAGCCGCAGCAGGTCACCGACGGTCCGGCAGGACTTGCGGTAGTAGAGCAGCCGGTTGACCGTGCGTCCCGGCAGGGCCAGGCACTCCAACGGGCAGTCCAGGGAGACCACGCCGCTGGGATGCCGGTGGGCGACCAGCCCGGCCGGGTGCTCCTCGTCCGGGAGCCGGGCCACGCGGCCGGCCTCTTCCAGCAGCCGCACCAGATCACCCACGGTGCGCAGCCCCAGGCACGACACCGGACACGCCGGCGTCACTCCGACATGCCCCGCGACGTGCGCGCCGGCATGCCCGGCGCCGTCTCCGGCAGCGTCACCCTGTTCCGCGGCCACGGCCAGCCCGCCGGATTCAGGATCGCCCCCCGCAGCTCCACCGGGTCGACCGCTTCCACCAGCCGCCACCGGGCCCCGATCGGCGGCATCGCCCACCATGAACCCGTCGCCTTTCCGTACCACGCCGGTACCTCCGGAAACTGCTGTCTGATCCACGCCAGCGCCGCCCGCTCGTCCGCCTCGGACGGCGGCATGCGGCGCGGCTGCTCACCTGTCATCGCGTGGCCCGCCGTGCGACGCCGCGTCGGTCGCGGAGGACACCCCCAGGAATGTGGCGATCCTGTCGGCCGCCTGTGCGGTATCGGTCGTCGGGCACAGTGGTTCCAGGTTCGGGGGAGACTGCCGTGGCGGCGCCCGGCGGATCCTTCGGCTCTTGCGCATTTGCGCCCTCGCGATCCACGGTCACCGCCCGCACGCACTACCGAACAGGACACCGACGACTACGCATACGACGCCGTAGGCGTAGAGGCCCAATGTCACCGCGTCCGGACCCACAGGAGGCATGTTCACGACCTCCCCAGGTCCCAGATGATCGCCTGGACGCACCCGGTGACGTTCCAGGCGCGCGCGATCCTCGCTCCGTCGGCTATTGAGGTGAACCACCAGTCGCCGTTGCGGTAGTCGTATACGACATCGACCGTGCGGCGCGGGTCACCGTACCTCGCGATGTTGACCCAGGAGACGCCATGCTGTGAGACCAGGCTGACCACCAGCTCCCGGCGTGCCTGAATGGCAGCGTGCAGCGCCGCCAAGTGCTCGTGTTGTCGGTTGATTGCAGGCCAGCTAGTGGTCGCTGCGTGCCTTCCCCTTCTGAAACCCATGTCATTCGCCTCGCCTGATCAGGTTGCGATTTCCGGTGGAGGGGCGTGGGCGGTGCACCAGGGGGTACGTGCACCGCCCGCGCCGCCTCCACCCTCTTCTTGGGGCCACTGGGGCCTCCTACCAGCGGCCCCCTCGGCCGGTGATCAGTACGGAGGGTGCGCCCTTCTTCCGTCTGTCACCGGAGCATCATTCGCTTCTGCTGCGCGCGCTCGGCCTCCTCCGCCAGCGTGGCGCGCAGAGCGTCGGCCGTGGGGCACATAACGGTCGCGTCTAGCCCCTGGTTCGGGTCACGCAACGTCGCGACCCATTCACCTAGGCTGCCGTCGAGACGAACAGCGCGGAAGATCCTGTGGCCCGTGAAATCCGCGCGGAGGCGGTCGAGGGCTTGGTCCTCAGGGTGCATTCGCGTGCGCGTTTCCATGGCGGGCTAAAACCTCCGCGTCCGACGTCTGTAATGACCCGTTACCAGCGTTGCGGGAACCGATACCCTCTGCTACTTAGAAGCGGCACAGCTGCCCCCTAGTAGGCCCCCAGCATGATCCGCAATCCCGGAGGTGACCCCCTATGACCGGATCGCCAGAAAATACTCGTGACCCTCTTATTCGGGCATTTGGTAACATCCTGCGCAGCTATCGGAAGGCGGCCGGTCTGTCCCGAGCGAAACTCGCCGAGGCGCTCGGATGCACTGAGGGATGGATCGAGCAGATGGAGACCGGGACCAAGCCGTCGGTCGCCTCAGCCATGGACCTCGATCACTACTTCGGCATCCGCGAGAAGGTCTTCCAGCACATGGCCGAGGAGATCGAGAACGCGGGGATACACGCCGCGCCGCCACCGGGTTTCGAGGAGTTCGCGAGACGTGAAAGGAAGGCGAACCAGATCCACCACTTCGGGGCGCTGCTGATCCATGGGCTGGTCCAGACCCCCGCCTACGCGGAGGCGATCCTGGCGTCCTACCTGCCGCCTGGTGCCGTCGACCACGCCTTGAGGATCCGGATGGAGCGGAGGAGAGAGATCCTCGAACGGGACAACCCTCCTCGTCTGTGGCTCACGTTCGACGAGTGGGTCCTGCGCCGGATGGTCGGCGGCCCGGAGATCATGTACGAGCAGTTGGCCGATCTCCTGCAGGTCGCCGAGAATCCGCTCAACACCATCCAGATCCTCCCGCACAACACGACGCATTACGTCGCCTACTCGGGGACCTTCACGGTCCTGGGCTTCGAAGACGCTCCCTCCCTCGGCTACATCGAGGCAGGAGGCCAAGGGATGCTGATCCAGGACCCTCATGCGGTGGCGAGCTGCGCCGTACGGTACGCGTCGCTACAGGGCCGCGCGTACAACGTGGACGATTCACGTAAGGTGATCAAGGAAGTGATGGATAACCTGAAACCATGAACGACTTGATGGCCGCCCAGTGGCGCAAGAGCAGCCACAGCGGTGCGGAGGGCGGCGAGTGCGTAGAGGTCGCCGGCCTTGCCCCCGTGATCGCTGTGCGGGACTCCAAAGATCCGAACGGCCCTAAGTTGATCATCAGCGCCGCGGACTGGCGCGCGTTCACTCGTCGCGTGAAGGACAACGAGCACGACTTGGCCTGACCCCCCCACGGATCGGCGAGCCCTCGACCTGGCGCAGGTTGAGGGCTCTTCAGCTTGTTGGTGCCAGAGCACCCGTCATCCCTCGGGTGCTTCGGGCTGCCGTTGGCCCTGCCTGACTGCAGATCTCTGCTTGTGCCCCGCGGTGAGAGGGCCATCCCGGGCGTGTGGGGGTCGTGCTCAGCGGTCCAGGACCGCCCCAGGTGTCCTGCGAGGCGGCTACGAACAGGAACCGGCGGTTCGTCGAATGGGCCGGAGCCAGGTAATCCTTGAATTCTGTTGGGCTGCATGTTATCTGCGAACCGGTGCATGTTTCTTTGGCTGAGCAGATGGTGTGACAGGAGCTGCGGTCACAGGCGTGCGTCTGTCTTTGCGGCTCTGGTTTCCGCAGATCCCAGTTGGAGGCGGTGAAGTCGATGTGCCCTTGACATTCGACCGGGAGTCGGTCCTTCATTGGCGGTGGGCCGCCCGTGTCATTCCGGGCTGCGTTGCAGCGGCGGGCGGTAACGTCAAGGAGGGAAATAGAGGAATGCCGAGGCAAAAAATGCGCTGCGGCTCGGCGGTCGAATGGATGCGGGGCGAGCCGATGACCTGGCGTCGGGCGTATCTGGGCAGGCTCGATCAGGTGGCGGCGGCACGCCAGTTCGCTGCCACCCTGTTCGCAGGGTCGGGGCACGAGGCGGACGTCGCCTTCATCGTGACCGAGCTGGCCACCAACGCCATCCGTCACAGCAGATCGGGCGATCATGGCGGCTGGTTCGGCCTGGACCTGATCTTCGCCGACGTCGCAACCATCGGGGTCTCCGACCTGGGCGGCGGCAAGGTGCCGACCGTGCTGCCCGAACCGCCGGGCGGCGAGCCCAAGGGGTACGGGCAAGGGCTCCGCGCGGTGTCCAAGCTCGCCGTAGCACTTGGCGTCCACGGTCGCCCGGACTACGGTCACACCGTCTGGGCTGAGGTGGACATGCGGGTGAACGAGACCATCCGAGAGGGTCTGGCCACGACACTGACGTCATAGGGAGGGCCCAGCCTGGTAGTAGCAGGCTGGCCCCTCGGGACCTAGGATACGGGTCCTGACGCTGAGGCCCTGTCCGCTTAGCTCTTCCGAGAGGGGCGGGCAGGGCCTTCGTATGTCCGGTTCGTTTCGGGCTGAGTCTCGGTCTCCTTCACGGTCTCCGTTTCGATCTCCTCTTTATGATGCGGAGACCTGGCGAAGCGGATCTGCGCAGGTCGCAGGACTGGTAGGTATGCGCTTGGTGGTGCCGACTCACCCGCAAGGGTGCCTCAAGGGCATCGTTCTCCCAGTCGAATTCTAATAAAAGTAGAGTCCCCTGATGCGCTCCCAAGGGAAGAACTAAACCCGCGTGTAGGGCTCGCTCATACGCCTGGGGAAGCATGCTCTCGAACCAGAAGGGTGCGCAGGCGGAAACCGTGCGCCGGGTGCGGATATGCCCTGCTTTTCAGGTGGCTCCGCGCCCGGGGGCGGGTGAATGTCAAGCGCTTTCGGCGGAAGTTGTGCGTCAAATATTGCGTGCAACGGTGGCCGAGGTAAGGAGGTTCAGCCGTCCCGGTGATTAAAAATCGGTGCGCGGGTCTTGAGATGTGCCGCGTATCGAGAAATCGTGGTGTCACGGCAACGAAATACCGGCGACGAAATCAACGGCCGCCGGTACCGACGAAAAGGAGTCAGAAAATGGCCGCGACGAACACCACCGCCACCGCCGCCCCCGCCGCTGAGGACACCGTGACCGCCACCGGTTCGGCTGCGGCCGTGTGGGACGCGGTGACAGCCAACCCGGGCGCCACCATTGCCACAATCGCCAAGGCGGCAGGCGTCACGCGCGCGGTTGCCAAAAACGAACTGGCGGCGCTCGCGTCGGCCGGTCAGGTTACGTGCACGCCGGGCAGCGTAGGGGCCAACGGCCGCCGTCAGGCGGACACGTGGGCGCCCGCCGTCCCCGTGGCCGGTGCCACTACCGGGGATCCCATCACCGGCGGCGCAGCGGCTGACACGGGGGACGGCGCCGCGCGGGCGGCTGCTCCGACCGGCGGGACGGCCGCCCCCGCCATGTCGGCGGAGATGATCGAGAACGCCATGCGGATCATGGCGCAGGAGGCCGAGCGGCGGGCGGCCGCCGAGGCGGAACTGCAGGCGAAGATCGCTGAGGAGGAGGCGCGGCGGGCGCGGGTGATGGCGGAACTGGCCAAGGCCCGCACCGCTGAGGCGACCCGGCGCGCGCTGACGGGCCTGCTGGCGGCCGTGACCGAGACGTATGCGGCCGTGGTGGCCGGGGACGACGCGGCC
Source organism: Actinomadura sp. NBRC 104425 (assembly GCF_030269545.1). GTDB lineage: Bacteria > Actinomycetota > Actinomycetes > Streptosporangiales > Streptosporangiaceae > Spirillospora > Spirillospora keratinilytica. Next base: position 20,636 of record NZ_BSTN01000042.1, read on the forward strand.
ACGGCGGCCGGTCTGGAGCGTATCTACGCCGAAACCGGCAACGTGCGACGCGCTTCCCGGGTCACGCCCGTCCGCACCACGGGCACGGGTACGCGCAACGGCACCGTTTCGGGGGCGGGGCGTGCCGCGCCGCGCCCGCTGCGCCCGGAGGTGTTGGCGCACCTGTGCCGCCACCCCGAGACGGATTTCACGCCCGGTGAGATTGCCAAAGTTCTCGAACGGTCCTCGGGCGCGGTCGCCAATGCGTTGGACACCTTGGTCAAGAAGGGCGAGGCCGTGCTGACCAACGACCGTCCCGCGCGGTACCGCGCCGCCGCCCCGGCTGCGACCGGTGGCGCGGGTGAAGGCGCCTCGGCTGACGCGACGGCGGACGCGGGCACCGGTAGCGGACCGGAAATCGGCCCTGAGGGTGGCTGACGGCGCCTGACCACCGGTAGGGGCGGGAACCCATGCCACGGTTCCCGCCCCTACGCGTGCGCGGGCCGTGGTGGTCGCCACCGCCCGCACCATTGCCCGGCGCGATGTGGTGACATGGGCCTGAGACGGCCGTAGGGCGGCGCACCGGGTGCGCGTGCCGTTCGGGTTGCCCACCCGGTTTCGGATCGGCTGGGGCGTGTTGGGCCCGTGCTACGGCGCGGATGGCGGCGCCGTTCGGTACGGCCGTGGTTTGTGTGCGCCCGTGCGACCCCGTGGCGGCCATAGATACTGTTCCGGCCGTTCGGGCGGGTGACCCGTGGGCGCGGGATGCGGCAGCGTGTGCGGCGTGCTGACGGGGTTCGGCGGTATTCGTTGGGCTTGATCCGCCGGTGTCGTTGGGAAGCCGTGGGCGGCCGCGTAGGCGGCCGTCGCCGTTGCCAGTGCGGGTGTGGGCATGCCGTGGTGGTCACCGGGCGGTGGGGCGGGCGTAGCCGACGAGGTCTGGTCGGTTGCGGAACGGGTGGACACGGACCTTGAGGCCGGTTCGCGGTGCTTCGATCATGCGGCCGTTGTCTAGGACGAGGCCGACGTGTCCGGGCGCGTGTTGCGTGCCGCCAGAGCCCTTGAAGAAGACCAGGTCGCCGGGTCGTTCTTGCCCGGCTGGCACGTGGGGCAGGGCCCGCCACTGCTCTTGAGAGGTTCGGGGGAGCGTCACGCCAGCCTGGTGCCAGGCGTAGCGGGTGAGGCCGGAACAGTCGAATCCCACGATGCCCGCGCCGCGTCCGAATCCTTCGCTGGGCCCGCTGAGGCCGCCCCCGCCCCAGGAATAGGGGGTGCCGAGCCAGCGCAAGGCGGCGCGGAGCGCGACGGCCGCCCGCCCTGACGCGGGCACGGGGACGGCCGCGCATGCCGATGCATCTGCGTCCCGACCGTATTCGGCGGCGCGCCGCAGAACCTTGCGGACGTACCAATCGGCGTGGTTATAGGCGAAGATGGCGCGTTTCATGTGGGCGGGCGCGCCGTTGGCCTTGAGGTAGCGGGCGGCGGCGGGGATCGCATCGGCGGGATCGTAGACGTCGTATCTGCCGTCGCCGTTGCCGTCGACACGGTAGGCGCGCCAAGTGCCCGGCATAAACTGCATGGGTCCGGCTGCCCCCATGTGGTTGGTTCCCGAACGGATGCCCGAGCCCGGGCCTCGGCCGTGGTCGGATTCGGCGTCTCCGATTGCCGCGAGAACCGTCCATGGGATGCCGTACTCCGTCCCGGCCTTGACGTACAAGGCCAGGTAGGCGGGTGGGATGTCGATTTTCGCCGTGCGGCCGGGTGTGGCCTGGCACAGCCCGTCGCCCCCGCCGCCGCCCGCGCCCAGCACGGCCCCAAGGGCGCCGACAAGTAGCACCAGAACCATGAGGACGAGGGCCGCTAAGGCGATGACGGCGTGTGTCATCATCCGGCCTCGGGACTCGTGTCGGTGGAGGTCGCGGGAAACTCCCAGGCGTCCGCCAAATCGGCGAGGCGGTAGCGGGGATCGGTGACCCCGGCTGGTAGCCACACGGGACCGGCTGGCCCCTCGGGGGCGGTTGCCGAGGTATGGACGGCGGTCGCCACCGGCACGGGCGGTGTGCCGATGTGTCGGCGGAAATTCGCTTCGCGTGTGCTGCTGGGTAGCCAGAACAGCACGGGGGTGATGCGGCCGGTGACTTGCGCTTGCCGCGCGTAGGCGTGGATCTTCTTGGCCAGGCTGGTCAGGGTCTCGGTTCCGGTGTCGTGTTCGAGAAAGAACTCCAGCAGTGCGGGCGTCCGTCCGGGACGTGTCTCGGTCCAGCAGCCGAAAGCGTCGGGACGGACGTGCTCGCCGCAGAGAGAGGCGCAGCGTCGTTCCGACCACCATGCTTCAAGGCGCGTCCCGTCGGCGCGCTGGCGAGCGTAGGCGTACAGACTGACGAAGAAGTCGTTGAGACCGACCTGATGCCCGAGCCGTTGGGACAGGGAGATGTTCAACGCGGTGTCCTGGCGGTAGCCGAGTTCTTTGACGCTCGTTCCTCGCTGGGCGGCAAGGACATGGGCGCCGGCGGGCCCGAGGACCCAATGCCAGGAGTCACGGCCGACGGGGACCCAGGGCTGGAACCGCAGTAGCGCGAAGGCCCGGTGCAACACTCGTAGCCGTTGCTGGGCCCTGGACAGGCTTGGGAAGAACACGGCGGCAAGCTGCGCGGTGGTGAGCACGCGGTGTTCCCAGACCAGGCGCAGTATCTCCCGGTCGCGGTCGGTGAGCCGACAGGCGAGGTCGGAGATCAGCTCCGGCGTCATCTTGGGTGGCCGGACGTGGCCTCCGCGTAGGCGGTTGGCGGGCTTGGCAGGCGTGGTCATCGCGCTCCTTCGTGCGGGCGGTCGGTACGGGTCCGGTAGGTGGGCATGAGGCGGTCGGGGCGTGCGGCGAAGCGCTCACGGGAGGCGGCGCGGACGGCGTCGGCGCGCCCGGGGATCACCTCGGGTAGAGGCCGGGTGCGGAAGGTGAACGCCGAGGAGACGGTGTTTCCGCTGACGATTCGTCCGGCGGCCTGGAAGCCGCCCAGGTGCGACAGGTCGTGCGGGGTCAGCAGCGGCGCGACGTGGTGAGCGAGGTCGGTCGCGTCTTCGGGTGAGACGGTGAAATAGATCTTGTTGCGGGCGTCGGCCGATACCGCCTCGCGTAGGTCCTTGGGCAGCTGAGACAGGTGCTGATGGGCCAGGACGAGAGAAAAACGGTAGGCGCGGGCTTCGGCGAGGATGTCAGAGATCGAGCCGGGCAGGTTGAGGAAGTTGTGCGCCTCGTCGACGTATGCGGCGGCGTCTGGCCGGTCGGTCTCGGTGAGGCGGGCGCGTGGAGTGATGGCCTGCCAGGCGTGCGCGAGCAGCAACGATCCGCACAGGCGCGCCGCATCTTCGCCGAGTACTCCCTTGGGGAGCCGGGCCAGGATGAGGCCGCCGCCGTCCAGGATTCGGCCGAGGTTGACCGTGGAGGCGGTTCCGGACAGGGCATCGCGCACGAAGGGACGCAACAGGACGGCGCGGAGTTTGTTCATGACCGGGCTGATCACGGCGGCGCGGGCGGCGGGTGACAGCTCCTCGTAGGAGGACCAGAATCCCCGCAGAAGCGGATCACCGATCTTGGCGACCACGTCGGCGCGGTACGCGCTGTCGGTGAGCAGGTTGGGAATCTCGCTGAGCGTTGCCCGCGGGCCATGGGCCTTGATGAGGGTGAGGCATGCGGACCGCATCAGGTCGTCCAGCCTCGGACCCCAAGCGGAGGAGAAGCAGCGGCGGAAGGTCGTGACGATCGACTCGGCCGCAAAGGCCGGATCGGGCCCGGCGAGGACGTTGATGCATGGTGGCGGTCCGGCCTCGGTGGGATCGAACACCACCGTCGTGCCGATGGCGCGCTCGGGCAGCCGGTCCAGGACGTCGGTGATGAGGTCGCCTTTGGGGTCGATGACCAGGGCGCCTCGCCGGGCGTGCGCGTCGCCCAAGATGAGGTTGGCCAGGAAGGTGGATTTGCCGACGCCGGTCTGGCCGAGCACGTGGACATGCTGGCGGGCACCGGCCACGGGCAGCGCGACAGGGCGCCGATCACTGGTTTCGGCGTCGCCGAGAATCCGCACGGACCGATCCGGGCCACCGGAAGGGACGGCCGGGGACGGCGCGACAGGTGCGGCTCCCGCCCGGGTGACCCCCGGGGCGGCCAGGTCGTGGGGCAGGTGAGCGAGTGCGGCGAGTTCGGCCACCGACAGCAGGTAGCCCCGGCCGAGATGGCGGGTGGCCATCCGGGCCGCTGGGGAACGCAGGCGCTTGCGGCGTAGGTACTGGTGGCTTGAGGAGTAGAGGGCGAACGTCGAGGCGAGTTCATGGGCGTGCCCGCGCAGCCATCCTTGCGCTGCGTCTCCGTGGCGGCGGGTGGTCGCCACGGCGTAGACGATCTGTACCTCGAACCGCGGCTGCTGTGCCTTGGCGAGGACCGCTCGCACCTGTTCGGCGCGTTCGGGATGCATGCGAGCAAGCTCGCCTGAGCTGGGGTGACCCGATCCGCTGCCGGGTGTGAGCAGATCGAAGACCCGGCCTTGGGGCGCAGTGGAGCGCCCCCCGCGTAGCGCCGAGGCGGCACGGAAGGCACGGTGAAGACGACGGCCCACGGTCGGCCGGGCGAGAACCTGAACGGCGGCGTACTCGCCGTGGCCCAGGTTGGAGACCGCGCCGAGTAGCGCGCGCAACGGGTCGGCCTTGTGGTCGGTGGCGAGCGGGAAGTGATCCGGATGGGCGACGACGAGGCGGCCTCCGGCGGACGAGGCCTCGATGGGGAGGGGCGGGGTGGCGTGTGTGGTGCTGATGGTGGCGCCCGGCCACGCGGACCTGACCGCCTTCTCTACCACGCCTGGCGGAACGGTGCCCGGTACCCAGACCTGGACGCGCAGGCCGTCGGCGTCGGCCACGTACTCCCAAGCCACGTGCGGCTGTCCGAACAGCGCGCGTTTCCACCACGGGCCGGCCAGGCCGACGAGGTGACGCCACCATGCCGCCGCGCTGGTCTCCTCGACTTTCGGCGGTACGGCGATCTCGATGAGACGCGCGCCGTCGGTGTAACGGTGGTGCCGCCACTGCCACACCAGCGAGCGCGCACCGGCAAGCGCAGCTGCTGCGGCGAAGGTGGTCCCCACGATGCTCGCTCCGTAGGGGACGCAGCGCTCGGCGAGCTGGGTGGGGTCTTGGATCAGCTGGCCGATGAGGTTGTCGAGGTGGTCTGTCCATCCGCCGGCGGCGGGAAGGAGACCGGAAAGGGCAAAGTCGGTGAGATTCACAGCGGGTCTTCCGTCTGGTGGTCGGCTTCGGAGGCGTCGCGTGTGGCGAGTTCGGCGGGATCGGTGGTCGCGAGGTTGTGCTCGAATGCGCTGGCCTGCGCGCGGAACGCGGCTCGATCCCCACTGGTGGCGCCCGCGCACAGCAGACCTTCGCCGCGTTCGGCCGACAGCAGGAACGCCCGCTCCCCGCCGGTCAGGCCGAAGGTGTCGGTGATCTGGTCGATGACCTGTGGTGCCTGCCGGAGGAGGATTTGGGTGGCGGCGTTGGAGATGACCGCGCGGCCCAGGTCGGAACCGAGGAGGTCGGCGGCGTCCTGGGTGACCACCGCCAGCCCTGCCCAGTGCTTGCGCGCGCTCTTGGCCAGCCGATAGAGGAACTTGGCGCCCTCGGTCTGTTGCATGAGGGTCCACGCCTCGTCGACCACTACCAGGCGGCGTCTACGGTCGGACGGATTGGCCACGCGCCGCCAGATCGCGTCCAGCGCCAGCAGTATCCCCACCGGTCGCACCTCGTCCGGGAGATCCCGCAGCGAGAACACGATCAGGTGCCCGTCCGGTCGGGTGGTGGTCGCACCGGCGAACAGTCCCCGATAGGAACCGGTCACGTAGGGGGCGAGGCGTGACGCCAGTTCGGCGGCCTCCGGCGCGTGGTTCTCCCTCAGTTGGGCGACCAGGTCGGCCAGCAGCGGCGCTGCTCGTTTCCACGTGCGCGGATCGGACGTGATGCCCTTGCGGGCGTAGGTGGCGATCACCGCGTTGTCCAGGATCGCTCGCGTCGCCGAGGGCAGCGGCTCGCCGAGCATCGCCGCGACCAGCGTTTGAAGGAAGAGGGCGCGGCGGATCAGGGTGTCGTCGCCCTGCCCTTCGGGAAGGTCGAAGGGGTTGAAGCAGACCGCGGGAGCGCCGAGGGCGATGTGGGTTCCGCCGACCGCCTCGGCCATGCGCCGGTATTCGTCTTCCGGGTCGATCACGGCGACCTCGACGCCGTGATACGACAGCCGCAGCGCTTCGAGCTTGGTGAAGTAGGACTTACCCGCGCCCGAACGGGCGATGGTGACGGAGTTGTAGTTGTCTTGGCCGAACCGGTCCCACAGCACCACCCCGGAGGAGTAAGCGTTCAACCCGTACAGCACCGGCACGTCACCGAGCCGGGGTCGCAAGTCGGGTGAGGTGAACGGGAACGCCGCAGCGAGCGCGCCGGTGTCGAACGCGCGCCGGATCCCCAAAGTGTCCGATGCCAGCGGCAGCGTCGCGACCCAGCCCTGCAAGGCGCGGAACGTGACGGGCTGGGCGTCCAGCAGCAGTGAAGCCGCCAGCGCGCGGACGCGTTGAGTCTCGGCTTCCAACTCGTCGGCGTCCGCGGCGTGCACGGTGAGATACAGCCCCAGCCGGAAGAGACGTCCGTGACCTCGCGCCAAAGACGCGGCCAGTTCGGCGGCGTCGTCTGCGGCGGCCTCTGCCGCGAAGTCGGCCAGGCGTCCTCGTTCGGCGTCGGCGCGGGAGGAGGACTCCAGCCGGGCGAGCTGGCGGCGTAGCCGTTGGGCTGCGACCAGGGGAGGTACCGGTTCGATGTGCAGGGAGACATCCAGGTGGCCGGGGTAGGTCAGCAACGGCTCCAACCAGCCCGCGCTGACTTCTCGCGGGTAGCCGGCCACGGCGAAAGAAGCACACGCTCCTCCGGGCAGTTCCACCGATCGCGCACCGACTCGAAGCGCATGCGGAGCCGGTACGGTCGGCGGCTCCTCGCACTGCATGAGGTGACCGCCGGTGGTCAGGTCGGCCTTGTGTCGTCTGATGGGGTTCTTCATTGCGGGGCCTCCTCGGGCTGGTGGGTTGTGACGACCTCCTGGGGGTCGGCGGTGGTGGCAAGGGGCGGTTCGCCGGGCGACAGCGACTCGGCGAGCACCTGTACGCAGGTGGGGCCGTCCAAAACCTCGGCGGCGATTCCAAGCACCGCCAGTGCGTGGACGGCCTCCTCCGCGCGCCGCAGAACCACGGCGGCCCCGGCCTGGCGTGCCGTCCGGCGCTGCGTGCCGCGTGCCCAGGGCCGCGCCTGAGGCCGGCCGGGCAGGTGGTCGCGGATGACGATGAGGACTTCGCGGACGAGCAGGTCACGCGCGCTGCTCAGTTCGGCCAGGTAGGCGGCGTGGCCCTCGGCGGCTTCTTCCAACGCGGGATCAGGCAGGTGGGGCGCGGCCTCGGCGACTTGTCGTGCGAGGTCGGACAGGTCCACGGCTCGCGTGCGTACGAGGATCTGCGCGGGTGCATCCAGAGAGTTGAGCCACCGGCCGAAGGCGGTGACGAGGGCGGCTTGTTCGGCGTGGGTCCGCAAGGCGAACGTGATCGTGCCTGCTCGCACCATCACGGCTGTTCCGCCGTCCGCGAGTTCGAGAACGCCGTCTTGGCGGACCGTGCGCACGGGGAGCCGCAACGGTTCGGGCAGCCGTCCGCGCACTCGACACCATGGGGGCGGCGGCTCTATGCCTTCTGGGGCGTGAACGCGTTCCCGTGGGTGGCGAAGGTGGTCGAGCGCGGCCAAGGCGAATCGGTCCAGGCTCATTCCGTCCCGGCGGGCTGTGGCAAGCACCAATCCGGCCGCGACGATCGGGAACACGGCCGCCACCACGGCGGGCAGCGGCAGCCACGGCGAGGTCACCAAGTAGACCCACAACCCCACGGCGGCGGTAGCGGCCAAGATGGCGAGCTGCCGGACGGTGAGGCCGTAAAGGATCTTGTCGGGTTGGTCGACGTCGGCGGGAATCTTGGCGGTCAGCGCTTCGTCGTCACGGGTCACCGCGTCCTCCTGGGCTTCTTGGGCGGGTCGAGGCGCAAGGTGAGCTGCCGGGGCGGTGCGGGCCGCTTGGGCATCCCCGGGAACATCAGCTGTCGCGACCGCACACGCGGCCGAACCGGAGGCGGTGGTGGCGTCGGCGGGCGTGGCACGCGGGTGGCATGGATGGGCAAAGCCAGTTGCACCGGTCGCTTGGCACCCGGCTTGCCGGGGATGCGGACGGGCAATGCGAGCTGTGTCGCCCGTCCTTGCTTGCCGTTCCGGTCGCGCTCGGGTCGCACGTCTCCTCCTCGCTCAGATGGCGGGCCGTCCGGGCTGCTCTGCGCATTCGGCGGCGTCTTGCGGAGATTGATCGGTGGCGAAGGAGGGCCAGAGTCATCACGATTTCGGGGAGGGATCAGTTGCGCAGGTTCGCCGCCATCAAGCCGCCGAGGCTTGGTGGGGCCTGGCCTGCTGGGTGGCCGTCGCACACTACGGGCCGCGGCGCCCTTGCCGGCCTTCCCCAGGAGGGCACCGATGCCGCGGTAGAGCACGAAGGTTTTGATCAGTTGGCCGAGCAGCCGCGGCTGCGCCGGACGCCAGACCGTACGGGCCACCCAACCTGGTATCCGGATCAGCACCATCAGCAGACCGATCGCCAACAGCAGATCGAGGAGGTCGTTCTTGCTCGGGATACCGAGCACGATGCCGTCGCCGTCCGCGGGCTCGGTCAACAGCACGTGAAACGCGGTCACCAGGACAAGCGACTGGCAGTCCTGGATCGCCAAGATCCCCGTGATGCCGCGCCACCACAGACGGGCCAGTCCATCGGTCATCGGCAACGCGTGGAACATCAACGCCAAGGGGGCGGCTGAGATGAGAACCATGGTGATGGCCAGACGCATCACGTAGATGAAGGCCACGCACACCGCGAGAGCGATCACCACCAGCCCGACGAGCAACATGAACGCGCCGCCGCTCGTCACATTGGTCAGCAGGCCGCTGTCAAGGGTCGTGGCGAGGCCGTGGACGGTGATCTTCTCCGGGCCGGACTCCAGGAAGCAGCGGGCCAGCGCATTGGCGACGCTGATCCCATACCCGATGACGATCAGACTGAGATTGGCCGCCGCGAACGCCAGCACCAGCCGCGGCAGCAACTCCTTGGGCGACAGCTCGCCCGGCACACACTGGCCCGCCATCAGCAGCACGCCCGCGACCGTGACCAGCAGAACGAAGCAGGTATTGGCGATCGTCTGAGAGACGCCCCACACCTCGCGCACCCGCCGCATGCTCGCCGAGTCGATCTCCGGCGTGCCCAACGCCGTGGCGGCCACGAACTCCAGCACGGGCCTCTTCGCCGAGTTCAGCATGTCGGCCAACCATCCGTTGACCGCCTTCTTGGTCTTGCACCCGACGTCGAGGAACCCGCAGCCGTCCTTGTCCGCAGGCTGTTGCAGGTTCTTGGCCGGGGAGGCGGGGTCCTGCGCCCATGTACCGGGGGAGGGCTCACACCACGTCTCCGGCGTCGGGTTGAGGCCTCGGGCTTTTTGGGCTTTGCCAGAGCAGGTGCCCGTCGCCGTCGCCTTGGGGCTTGGGGACGGCGACGGCGGGGCGGTGGTGCGGGCGTCGGCGGTCTCAGCGAACGGCAGACCCGTAAGGAGGATCACCGTCCACACCACCAGTGGCACCCACCTTGCGGAGGCAGACGGTGTCATGCTGTGCCCACGATCTGCTGCAAGATTTTGACCAGCACCGGAGCCAGGACCGCGACGCCGTATCCGATGGCCGAGTAGCGCAACGTTTTCTTGGCCGCCTCGACCTCGCCGGGATCACCGCCGGCGAGGATGTAGCGGACTCCGCCTATCGTGGCGAACAAGGTCGCCAGGCCGACCAGAAGCCCAACGATGACGTTGCGCAGATTGGCGATGACCTGTTCCAGCGAGTTCACCGCGACCAGCCGCGTACTCCCTTCGGCGATGCCGGGCACGGTGAGCGAGGCGACGACGCAGCCCACCGTCCACAGCACGGCCGCCGCCAAGAGCCGGGTCCGACTCACCCGGCAGCCCTGTCGGCAGGGGCGGTTGCAAGCGGCTGGTTGCAAAGAGCGGTATCGGGTGTCCACGGCAGGCCTCCGAAAGAGCGTGTGCGGGTTCGGATGCCGGACGAGACCAAGGACTCGGAGCGGCCCGGGTGTGGGTGTCCTCCTTCACAGCGACTGCGATCGGAAGGCGGGTGCGGCGGGGACCGGACCACCGTCCGCCCGAACCGCCCCAGAGCCCGTTGATCTCGTCCGGCATCCCTGAAACACCGCGTCAGAGGCCGGGTTTCTGCGACGCGCCGTCGAAGTTTGCGCAGAGTTGACCTTGGCCGATCGCCTCGGCCAGACGAGCCTCAGCGCGTTGACGCCGCGCATACAGCTTCTTGGGATGCTCACCGCGGGCGTCCGCGTACTCGGCCAGCGGGATGCCGTCCAGCCGCGTCGCCTGAATCAGCGCGGCGGCCTCACAAGTGATGATCCCTTGGTGGATTGCCTCATGCAGCACGGTCGCCGGATCGGCGCCGTCCGAAGCTGGGAGCGCCGGCAGAGTGTCGGTGGCGAGCGCGAGGTGACGCTCATCCCGGCCGCGGGCGCGAAGGGCGGCCTTACGCGCCCACAACAGCAGCCGCTCGGCGATGTGGGGCCGGGTGACGTCGATCCGCTTGAGCTGCGCCACGAACTCGGTCAGCAGCTCCGAGACGATGTCGTCGGCCACGCTGGGAGAGGCCGTACGGGTGGCACGTGCGGCGATGTTGAGCAGTCCCGGGAGCGCGACGCCCACGCACCCGATGACCCAAGACGGGCCGTCCTCACGCGACCGGCGGACCAACTCGGCCCACACTGCGTCGCGGAGACGATCGGTTGCCGCAGGGGCGAGAACCATGTCTGTCAGCTCCGCCAGATCGACCATGCGGGGCGGAAGGCCGTGACCGATGGCGGCGCCGTCCAGTGCAAGTGGCGACGGACCGGTGACAAGAAGCCGGAACGTCGCCTCGGCTGCATCCAGTGCGTTCCCCGCCCCAAGACGCCGCCCAGTGGTGTTCTGGCGTGCGCGGGCGTTGATGCGTGGTGCCGTGTGATTCGTGACCTCGTCGGCGGTCATGGTCAGCCCCCCGAAGATCGTCGGAACCGGTTGGCGACCGTTGTGCACCCCTCGGCGGTGAAGGCCCAGTAGAACGCCGGTAGGTCTCCGGTACCGCCCCGGTGGACGCGCTGCTTCCAGCTCGCTGCCGCAGGTTCATCAGAAACGACCCTGACCTGCGAGAACGATCACGCATTGCACCTGTGCCGCGGGCAGCGGGTAAAGCCCTGGAAAGTTCCGAACGACCAGGGCTACGAGAACGGTCACGAAGATCACCGTGATGATCAAGCTTCAGGGCCAATCGCGAGCAGCTCGCGACTGGCCCTAACTGATCTAGGCCCCGACCTCACTACGGTCCAGTCCAGACCACCTCCTCGCTGTGACCGTTGGCCGGCATGCCCGGCGTGCCTGCGTCCGCCGGCAGACAAGCTCCGGTGGCATGACGAAACCTTGACTTCGGCGTCCGCAGAATCTCGGGGGCGTCAGTGGTGTTTCAGAGGTGCAGTGGGGACCGGTGACCGTCTGGGTCACCAACGCATGACGAACAGACCTTCCGGGCCGGGCGGCTTCGGCGCGGGGCGGCAAGGATCAGGCGCCCAGCGGGTGACGCGACGGCTGGTGCCGCTGACGGTATGGCTGTGCTCCGACGCCGTCACAAGCGCTCCGTCGCACAGCAAGAAGCGCACCACCGCCGCCGACCTGTGCCCGCATCACCGAGGAGCGGTGGGACGGGAGCTGGCGCGGCACCTGATCGGTTCGTGTACAAGCGAGGGCGATGTGGTCGCCGAGGCGTTCGCCGTCAACGAGGCCACCCTCGTCACCGCCGCTCGGATGGGACGGCGTGGGGTGGCGCTGGTACCGCACTTCCCGCTCGCCAAGCACATCGGCACCCGGCTACGCGCCACGCTGCCGGAGAACAAGCTGCGTTCGGTGGCCATGCGGCCCTGCCGCCCCGACCAGATGCGTCACGGGCTGGCAGACCTGCGGGGCGATGTCGGCCTGGTGATCGCGGCACCTCCGCCGTATGAGGCCGGCGGCCGTGCCTCCAGACAGGCCGGAAGCCAGACTTGCCCGGCGTGCCGATCGGACCTGTGGATGCTCAGCACCCAGCAACTCGCCGCATTCCTCGCGGCCACATGGCAGGTCCTCCGCCCCGGCGGGCACTTGGCGATCATCACAACCGTGCGGTACGAAGACGGCCGTCTGATCGACCCCGCCCCGCGCGTCATCCAGCATGCCAACGCGTTGGGCTTTCGATACGTCCAGCACGTCATAGCCTTGCGCGTCCCCGTCGAGGGGGACTGCCTGATGGTCCAGGCGACACCCACGGAGCTGGCGCAACTTCGCGATGTGCGCTCACGGGCCCTGCCGCCCGTGGTCACTGTCCACGCCGACGTGTGTCTCTTCACCCGCCCCGACAACAGGGCACGCAGGGGGCGCGTTTGATGAACACGCCGCACCAGACCGGATCTGAGCCGCTGCCGTCCGTACTGCCGGTTGCCCAGCGGCCGTCCCGCGACCAACGCAAAGGCCGCTATGTGCCCGAGTCGATGCGGCACCCGGGCAAGATGCTTCCCGCGCTGGCCGCACGCGTGATCGAGGCGTTCACCACCCCTGGTGAGCTGGTCCTCGACCCGATGTGCGGCATCGGAACGACCTTGGTGGAGGCGATCCACCTTGGCCGGTCTGCCGCGGGCATGGAGTACGAAAGCGACTTCGCTCATCTGACACTGCGGAACCTTCAACTCGCCCGAACACAGGGCGCGAGTGGCACGGCTCGGCTTGTGTGCGGTGACGCCCGCAACGTCGCCACCGTCTACGCGGACCTGGCCGGCGAGGTCGCCCTCGTACTGACTTCACCCCCGTACGGCTCCCACACCCACGGACAGGTCACCGCGGGGCGGAAGAACCAGAGCGGAAAGGTCGAGAAGGCCCATTACCGCTACTCCACCGACCCGGGCAACCTCGCTCACCGCAGCATTGGGGAGCTGCTGGAGGCGTTCGGGCACATCCTGGCCGGATGCGGTGAGCTGCTGCGACCGTTCGGAGTGGTAGCGATCACCGTCAGACCGATCCGGGTCAAGGGCGAGCTGATCGACCTTCCCGGCCACGTGGCCGCGACCGCCGAGGAAGCCGGCCTGACACTGACCGATCGCCTCGTCGCGCTGCTGTGCGGTCTGCGTCACGGTGGCCTGGTGAATCGGGCCTCCTTCTTCCAGATGCTCGAAGCCCGGCGTGCCCGTGACAAGGGCATCCCCGCATGCGCCATCGCGCATGAAGACCTGCTGGTGTTCCAACGCGCCACAGACCTGGCCAGGAGGCGACGGTGAACGTGGCGGCCACGGTGGGGCTGATGCCGGGTGTACCTCATACCTTCGAGGCGACCCGGTGCAGCGCCGCGCCGCTGACTGCGCTTCGTCGAAAACGCCATCGGTCCTCAAAACCGGGCCTTGATAGGGCCGAGACGGCGATCAACCCAGCCTTGCCCTTGACGCCGAAGGCGAGCGTGTATTGACGCATGACCCACCGCCGCCCACCGCACCGGCCGTCACGGCCGCCTGGGGGCGGTGGCCTGCCGGTGGTGGAAGAGCCCCCGCGGCCGCGCCGGAGCACACGCAAGACGCCGCAACACCTCACAGCGCGAGCACGGCGCCAAGCGGAGACCGTTGACGGCTCTGGCTCCATGCACACTCGCAAACGAACGGAGAATCCATGCCAGGCACCAACACCGAGGACGGGCGGAGCACGCCCGGCGGCCACGACCAGGCCGGCACCAAGACCCGTGCCCGCTCGCGGCGCCGCGTCAAGCGCTTCGCCTTCTATGGCTGCGCGCCACACGGCTCCCTGACCGGCAGCCCCGCCGAAGCCCTCAAAGAGATGCAACTGTCCAACGCCCGCGAGGTGATCGAGGCGTGCCATGGGGAGATCGTCGCCGAGTACTTCGACACCTACAAGCGTCACTCGACGGCTGGGGGCCCACCACCGGAGACGCACCGGCCTTGGGGACAACGGCCTCAGGCCCGCGCGTTGATCGGCGCGCTGAACACGAAAGACTTCGATGCCGTGGTGATCGGTGACCTCACCCCCGCCACCTTCGGCGCCACCAGCGTATGGGAAGTCGTCGGACTCCTGCGCTACCACGGAAAGTTTCTGTGGATCCCCGGCAACGAAGAACCTCTCAACCCCGCGAATCCGGTTCACACCCTGCTGGTGAAGGTCCTCATCGGCCTGCCCGACCCCCAGCCTCGGCGCGCGCAGCCTCGGTAGCGGGTCACCAGTCAGGCTCGTCAGTCGCGCCCGGCCGCACCGAATCAGCCTCACTCGGCCTCCGGTGCGGCCGGGCCGCTGGCTCCGCCGAACATCCGACCCACGTAAGCACAGCTAAGGGACGGTACATGGCAGATCGCACCAACAACGGTCACGTCCAGCGGAGTGGTGTATGAGTCGGCCTCCGCGTGATCCTGTTGCTGCAGGTTAAGCGGTGAGTTCTCGGTTGTCGTCCTCGGGGTCTTGTGCGGTGCCGTCGATGACGCGCAGTCTGGC
>NZ_BSTN01000043.1 GCF_030269545.1 Actinomadura sp. NBRC 104425
GGCGTGGTCCGCGACCCCTCCGCGTTGGCGATGACGGTGGGCTCGCCGCCCTCCAGAATCGCGACGACCGAGTTGGTCGTCCCGAGGTCGATACCGACCGCACGTCCCATGTCTCTCGTCCTCCGTCTGACGCAGACAAATTGCGTCGCACAGGCACAACTTGCCGCCCCCGCAGCGCCAGACTGCCCGACAGAGATCACCCCGTCAAGCGAGTTGAGTCCGACCGACTCAACTTATATGAGCACTCGCCGCCAGACAGCGAGGACGCAGTAGCCGCGATGTCGCCGGCCCGCGCCGGGCCCACGCTGATTCACGCCCCCATACGAACGTGCAGTGCGCGTCAGCAACGCGGTGGTCGGGGGCAGCCACCTGCTGGGACCGACCGCCGACGCCCAGAGCCGGGCCGCGGGACAGGACCGAAAGCAGGCACCCGCCCCCGGCGGGCGGCCACCCTCGTGGTGATCGAGTGCGCGGGCGTACGCGAGCTCGACCATGGAGCGCGGCGCGGACGGGCGGGTGTTCCGAGCCGTCCTGCCGACCTGCCGGCTCAGCGCGCTGGGAGGCGGTCGACTCGCTCGGCGGGCATGGCCAGGGCCGTCGCGACGGCGCGCAGTTCGTCGCGTTCGGCGGCGGTGACGGGGGCGGCGCGGGTGTGCAGGGCGGCGACCAGGAGCTCGACGGCCTTCTCCCAGCGTCCGCTGGCCGCCTCCTTGGTGACGCGCCGCAGCGTCGGCTGGGGCAGCCGGTCGCGGAAGCAGGACGGCAGCCGCCGCAGGGTCTGGGCCAGTTCCCGATGTTCGCGG
This sequence comes from Actinomadura sp. NBRC 104425, assembly GCF_030269545.1. Taxonomy (GTDB): domain Bacteria; phylum Actinomycetota; class Actinomycetes; order Streptosporangiales; family Streptosporangiaceae; genus Spirillospora; species Spirillospora keratinilytica. The sequence continues at coordinate 804 of NZ_BSTN01000043.1, forward strand.
CTGCTCAGCGGCGGCACGGCGGGCCGGGGTTGCCAGTCGCCCACGGCCAGGCCGACCACTCGGATCACCTGCATCAGCACTGCCTTCCCCCTCCCCGTCCCGCCGCATCGATGCCGCTCGCCGGGCATCGGCCGGTGCCGTACCCCCAAGCCGCCGGCCACAAGCTGCAGACCAGGCAAAAGGCGGTAACCAATGCGGCAAGCGATCGGCGGGCGGAGATGTTTGGCCGACGGCCTGTGGGTAGCCCCCCAGCACACGAACTTCGACTCGCGAGGACGGGGCGGAACACCGGCGCTCCGTCCTCCCGAGACGTGGTCTGAGCCGAGAGAGTGCCGGGGGCCGACATGGCGACAGTCGCCGAGAACAGGACAACACGCAGACGCACCACACAGCGGCGGAGCACGGCGAGCCCGAGCCGGACCGCTACCACCACGCGACGGCGCACCGCGGCGACGACGAGCACGCCGAGGACGACCCGAACGCGGGAGCAGAAGAGGACCACCGTTCCCGTCCCCCTCGTCACCCCGCATGTGACGGTGCACAGGTTCGAGGTGCCGACGCCGCGGATCGGGCAGGCCGGGCACCAGGTGGTCGACGCCGGGAAGGCCGTGGCGTCCTCGCTTCCGCCGCCCGGACGGCTGGCCTACTACACGGGGCTGGGCGCTCTGGCGGCGTTCGGGGTCGTGGACTGGCCGGTGGCCGCGGCGATCGGGGTCGGCGTCGCCGTCGCGCGGCGGGCGACCGGCCGGCAGCGGGCCGGGCAGTCCCGGACGACCTAGACGACCTGGGCGGAGCTCCGGGGACGGCGCCGTCCGCCCGTCGGGAGGAGGCTTACCAACTGTTCACCTGTTTGCCACGTACAATCCGGACGGTAATGTCCAGAATCGGATAAAACGGTCAGTGCTGTAGTCGACCACGAGGTGAACACCGTGACCGATTTTCTGGCCACCGTCCTCGCGAAGGCGCTGGTGGCGCTCGTCGAAGCCGCCGTCGCGCAGCTGATCTTCTCGCTGCTCCGCGCACCCGAGGCGACCGCCGCCTGACCGCGGGGGCCGCCTACGGCACAGGCGGCCCCCGCGGTCAGGCCGGTGACGGTCCCTTGACCGGTGTCACGGGCCCGTTTGCTTGCGACGGCCGTATGGGCTGCGCTCCACACGGCCACCGCCCCACCTAGGTGCTCCCTGCTCAGCCCTTCGCCTCGGCCTCTTCGGGCTCGGCCGCCCCGGGCTTGGCCTCGTCCGCCTTGGCCTCGTCCGTCTTGCCCTCTTCGGCCGCGGCCTCGTCGGCCTTGGCGGTGTCGGCGGCGGCCCCGTCCGGAGCGGCGTCGGGGTGGGCCGCGATGAACTGCTCGTACACCTCGTCAGCGATCTTGCCGCGGACGCTGACCTCGATGCCCTGCTCCTTGGCCCACTCACGGACGTCCGTGTTGGTGTAGCCGCGCAGCTTGGGCGAGGTGTCGGCGGTGCTCTTGCGGGAGCGCCCGGCGGCCTTGACGACGGCCGCCTTCTCCAGGAAGGGCGTCAGCGCGTCCAGCGCCTCCTGCAGGCGCCTGTGGTTCGCGTCGCCCAGGTCGATGGTGAACTTCGCCCCGGCGACCTCGAAGTCCCGCTTGGCGACGTCCTCACCGTCGTAGCCGTCGATGTCGTCAACCATGACGACCTTGGTGGCCATGGGTCCCCCTCCTGTGTCCTCAGCGATCAAGCATCATAGAGCGCCGACGACCCCGCCTCGGCCCATTCGGCACGGCTCCCGTCCGGGGCCGACGCGCAGGTCACCAGGGCGCCGGACCGCCGAGCGCCGCGCCCGCCCCTCGGCCCCGCGGCGGAGTCAGGACAGGTCGCGGACGCGGACGTTGCGGAAGTCGACCACGTCGCCGGAGCCGTGGTTCTGCAGGCCGATGAAGCCCCGCGCGAACTGGCGCAGATCGGTGGGCGGGTCGCTGGCGCGCGAGGAGCTCTTGCCCGGCGCGTTGTCGAACTCGTTGATCACTTCGCCGTTGCGGATGACCGTGTAGTGCTGGCCCTGGACGCGGATCTCGTAGTCGTTCCAGGTGCCGGGAGGGGTGGGGCGGGCCCGGTCCAGGCCGATCGTGCCGAAGTTGTAGACCGAGCCGGTCTTCTGCGGTTCGCCGGTGGGGCCGTCGTAGATCTGGATTTCGTGCCCGCAGTAGATCGCCACCCAGGCCGGGGAGGTGCGGGCCGAGCCGATGGTGCCGCAGCTGCCGGGCGGGCGCTCCTCCAGTGGGGTGCGCAGGTCGGGGAAGCGGACGAAGACGCCGCTGTTGGAGTATCCGCCGTCGGTGCGCGCGTCGCGGAACTGCAGCCGCAGCGAGAAGTCGCCGTAGTCCCGGCCCGCGTACCACAGCATGCCGAGGCCGCCGACGGTGCGGATCGACCCGTCCGGCTGGAGGCTGAACGAGCCGTCGGGGGCCTGGAGCCACTTCGACAGCGACGCGGCGGTGCCGTCGAAGACGGTCTCGTAGCCGCGTCCCCTGCCGATGTCGGAGCGGGCCGCGGCGGCGGCCAGGCGGCCCTGTTCCCTGCCGTTGAGCAGGTGCTTGTTGCGCAGGCGGGTGGTCACGGCGGTGAGGTGGCGCAGGAACGCGCCCTTGCTCGCCCAGGTGCGCTCGTCGTCGATCAGGTCGTTGATGGTGCAGCCGCCCCAGGCCGAGCGGTTGGGCACGGTGGTGCGCTCGTCGAGGATCCAGACCGTGGGGCGGGCGTCGGGGGCGGGGCAGGCGGCCGGGAGGGCGCCGCCGCCGGACGCCGTGGCCGCCGCGGCCGCGGGCGCGAGCAGCCCGGTCGACGCCAGCGCGAGCGTGAGGGTGAGGCCGATGGTGCTGCGGGACGTGCGGCGGCGTCGGTGGGGAGCCACGAATCCTCCTCGGTCCGGGAGACGAAGACCTGCTTTGCACTGTTGCAGCGCTTGTTTGTCTCGTCAACGGCGAAAGTTGGCAAAGGAAGCCTTCGTTCTGCACGGCAGACGCACCCCGGCTGCACGGACGGAGCAGCGACCGGATGTGGCCATGATCAGCTATGACGTACCGCGAATTCGGACATCAGACCAGCTTGAGGGGCATACCACCTTGATCGAAACGACCCCCGGCTTTTACCTCTTTCAGGAAAAAGTTATGGAGTGATCAAACGAAAGATCTAGGCGAACAAGGCAAAGTCTTCTAGCATCCGGGGCGCACTGCTCAACGCGGCCCCGGCCAGACGGGGGAGGACGCGGGGCTCACACGTCCAGGGAGGACGTCGTGCCTTGGGTTCAAAGCCGACTACTGCTCCTGTCCGTCTCCCTGATGCTTCTGTTGTCCATGCTGGTCGCCGTACCGGCGCCGGCCAGGGCTGAGACCGTCCGGTCGAAGGCGGCAGCCTCGTACCGGGTCCTGGTGTTCTCCAAGACCGCCGGGGAGCGTGTGGACTCCATCCCGGCGGGAATCACGGCCATTCGCGAACTCGGCGAGGCGGGCGGCTTCGCCGTCGACACCACCGAGGACTCCGCCCTGTTCACCGAGGAGAACCTCGCCCAGTACAAGGCGGTGGTGTTCCTGTCGGTGACCGGCGACGTCCTCGACGACGACCAGCAGGCGGCGCTGCAGGGCTTCGTCGAACGGGGCGGCGGCCTGGTGGCGCTCAACACCGCCGCCGACGCCGAACCCGACTGGGACTGGTACGGCGCCACCATCGGCGCGCGCACCAAGTCGCCCGCGCCCGCCGCGCAGCAGGCCCAGCTCATGGTGTACGACCCGGTGCACCCGTCCACCAAGGACCTGCCGCGCCGCGTCACCCAGAACGACGTGTTCTACAACTACACCGCCAACGTGCGGGGCGACCTGCACGTCCTGGCCGGGGTGGACGAGAAGACCTACACCCCCGGCACCGGCGCGATGGGCTACGACCACCCGATCAGCTGGTGCGGCGAGGTCCGGCAGGGACGCTCGTGGTACTCGGGTCTGGGCACCCAGGCCGCCACCTACGCCGACGGCGAGTTCCGCAAGCACCTGCTGGGCGGCATCCAGACCGCGGCGGGCGCCGTCGCGTCCGACTGCGGCGCCACGGTGTGGAAGAACTTCCAGACCACTTTGCTCACCAAGGACGTCGGCGAGCCGATGGACCTGGCCGTGCTGCCCGACGGCCGGGTGCTGATGACGAGCCGGCGCGGCGAGTTCCGCCTGTTCGACCAGCGGACGGGCGAGGTGTCCATGGCCGCCACCATCGACGTCTACACCGGCGAGGAGGACGGCCTGCAGGGCGTCGCGCTCGACCCGGACTTCGCCGACAACGGCTGGGTCTACTTCTACTACTCCCCCGCCGGGACCACGCCCGAGAACGTCCTGTCGCGCGCCAAGCTGGTCGGCGACAAGCTCGACCTGAGCACCGAGCAGAAGATTTTGCACGTCCCGACGCAGCGGCGCCTGTGCTGCCACGTCGGCGGCGACATCGGCTTCGACTCCAAGGGCAACCTGTACCTGTCGACCGGCGACAACATCAACCCGTGGCAGTCCAACGGGTACTCGCCGATCGACGAGCGGCCCGGCCGCGAGGACTACGACGACCAGGGCCACGCCGCCAACACCAACGACCTGCGCGGCAAGATCCTGCGGATCAAGGTCAACGACGACGGGTCGTACTCGATCCCCGAGGGCAACCTGTTCCCGCCGGGCACCGACAAGACCAAGCCCGAGATCTACACGATGGGCGAGCGCAACCCGTTCCGTTTCGACGTCGACCCGAAGACCGACTGGGTCTACATGGGCGTCGTCGGCCCGGACGCCAACGAGGACAGTCCGACGCAGGGCCCGGAGGCGTTCGAGCGGCTCAACCAGATCCGCGGCCCGGCCAACCACGGCTGGCCGTACTGCCAGGCCAATAAGAAGCCGTACTTCGACTACGACTTCGCCACCGGCACCACCGGCCCGCCGTTCGACTGCGACAACCTCGTCAACGACTCGCCCAACAACACGGGCCTGCGCGAGCTGCCGCCGATGACGCCGCCGCTGCTGTGGTACCCCAACGACTGCGCCACCTGGAACGAGTTCCCGCAGTTCTGCCCGCCCACCCCGGGCGGCCGCACGGCCATGGGGGCGCCGGTCTACCGGTACGACGAGAACCTGCAGTCCGACACCAAGTTCCCCGCCTACTACGACGGCACGCCGTTCTTCTACGACTACTCCCGGCACCGCGCCTGGGACATCAAGCTCGACGACAACGGCGGCCTGCTCAACATCAACACGTTTCTGCCGGACATGTTCACCAGCACCGACGGCTCGGTGAACGGGCAGCCGATGGACATGGAGTTCGGCCCGGACGGGTCGCTGTACTTCCTGGACTACGGCGGCGGGTTCTTCACCGTCGGCCCGCGCGTCGGCCTCTACAAGGTCGACTACGTCAAGGGCGCGCGGTCGCCGGTCATCCAGGCGACGGCGACGCCGACGTCCGGCGACGTCCCGCTGACGGTGAAGTTCGACGCCACCGGCACCCACGACCCGGACGGCGACGCCATCGCCTACGCGTGGGACTTCGACGGCGACGGCACCACCGACTCCGACCAGCCGGTCGCCGAGCACACCTACACCGCCAAGGGCGCCTACCAGGCCCGGCTGCTGGTCAGCGACGCGACGGGCAAGTCGGCGGTGCAGTCGTTCCCGATCACCGCGGGCAACAACGCCCCGACGGTGACGATCGCGTCCCCGGTCAACGGCGGCTTCGCCGACTTCGGCGAGACGATCCCCTACAAGATCAATGTGACCGACGCCGAGGACGGCCAGATCGACTGCCAGGACGTCACCCTGCAGGTCGCGCTGGGGCACGACCAGCACGCCCATCCGATCCTGGAGAAGAACGGCTGCGAGGGCACCTTCGCGCTGGAGAACGTGGAGGGCCACGGCGACGACGCCAACGTCTTCACCGTGCTGCGCGCCACGTACACCGACAAGGGCTCCGACGGCGTGCCGAGCCTGGCGGGCTCCCGGCAGATCATCCTGCAGAAGAAGCGCAAGCAGGCCGAGCACTTCAACGACAACAACGGCACGTCCATCATCAGCCACAGCGGCGCCGAGGGCGGACGGCGCATCGGCGCGATCAACGACGGCGACTGGCTGGCGTTCGACCCGGTCGATCTGAAGAACATGACGTCGGCGACGTTCCGGGTGTCCTCGGGCGGGGCCGGCGGCACCATCGAGATCCGCAAGGACTCCCCGACCGGTCCGCTGGCGGGCACCGCCAAGGTGGACAGCACCGGAGGCTACGACCGGTACGTCACCCTGGCGCCCGTCCCGCTCACCGACCCGGGCGGCGGCGCCGGCAAGCTGTTCCTCGTCTTCACCAACCCCGACTCGGACGACGCGCTGTTCGACGTCGACTCGGTCCGGTTCAACGGCAAGGGCATGGCCGAGGCGATCGGCGTCCAGGTCACCGCGAACACCACGAACGGGCCCGCACCGCTGGACGTCACGTTCACCGCGGCCGCGCCGGACGCCCCGTCCGACGCCGCGTACACATGGGACTTCGGCGACGGCACGACCGGGCAGGGCGCGTCGGTGACCCACTCCTACGCCGAGCCCGGCGCGTACACCGCCAAGGTCACGGTGACCGACTCCTCCGGCGGCGTGCTCGGCACCGGCACGGCGGACGAGATCACCGTCGCCGAGAAGGTCGAGGGCACGATCAAGGTGACGCCGGGCGGCGCGACCCGCGACGCGGGCAAGCAGCACACCGCCGTCGCCAAGCTCAAGCCCAGGCGCGGCCTGTCGCCCAAGGACCACGACATCACGATCCAGGTGTTCCGCAAGGCGCCCGCCGCGCCGCTGCCGGCCGGGCACACCAGCGGCACCCCGTACCAGCTCGCCGAGGAGACGATCACCAAGACCGACGCCAGGGGCAGGGCCGAGCTCGCCTACACCAGCCCGGTCGGCGCCGACGACATCGTCGTGGCCTGCGCCGGATACCGGAACTCGTGCGTTCAGGACGGCGCCGACGTCCTGGTGGTGAACGGCCGCACCCCCGCCAACCTGCGCACCGACTACGTCGCCGGCACCGCGAAGGTCACCTGGAGGCCGGTCGCCGAGTCCGACGGGTTCGTGAACCTGTTCGACGGCAAGACGCTGGGCGGCTGGGACCACGCCGGCTCCGGCTCGTTCACGGTCGCGGACGGCGTGCTGACGCCGCAGGGCGGACGCGGCGCGCTGTGGTACCGGAACCGGCGGTACCGGGACTTCGCGCTGGAACTGGAGTACGAGCAGGACAGCGTCAGTTCCGACTCCGGCATCTTCCTGCGGATCCCGGACGGCGACTCCGCGATCGCCGACCCGCAGACCGAGGGGTACCAGGTGTCGATCCTGGACCGGGTCGAGGAGGCCCGCTTCCGCACCGGTTCGATCGACGGGATCGACCCCGCCGACTTCCTCAACGTCAAGCCGGTCGGCGGCGGCTACAACAAGGTGCGCATCGAGGTCCGCGGCCAGGAGTACAAGATCTACTGGAACGACCAGCTGGTGAACACCTACACCGGTGACCGCGAACTCGCCGGTCACATCGGGCTGGAGAACAACGGCGGCGGCATCCGCTTCAAGAACATCCGGATCGCCCCGCTCAAGTAGCCCGTCCGTCCCCCGTTTCGGCGGGGCCGGGTGCCCACCCCCGCACCCGGCCCCGCCGCCGTTTCACGGGGCGCGCAGGCGGGGCCAGCCGCCGGCGGCCGCGCGCACGGCCCGCGCCGCGTCCGCCGCCGACCGGTCATCGGTGCCGACGCGGACGGCGCCGTCCGATGCGTCCGCGGCCTCGGCGGCGGCCCGCCGGGCGATCTTCAAAAGCTCTTCCTCGGGCAGCCCGCGCAGCTCGTCGCCCGGGATGACCGGTCCGTCGCCGCGCCCGCGCATGAGGACGCGCTCGGCCAGCCGGTCCGGCCCGGCGTCGAGGCGGCACACCGTCAGCGCGGACGCCGCGAAGAGCCCGGTGTAGCCGTCGGGGTGTCCGGTCTCTCCGGAAACGATCAGGCATTGCGCTCCGGCCGGGCGGAACACCGCGTCCAGGGCCGCCAGGTTGGCCGCCTTGAGGGCATGGCCGTCGTCGGCCGACCGCAGGAAGCCGATCTGCCGCGCGTCCACGTACGCGGCCGTGACGCCGTCGCCGATGACCTGCCGGAACACCTCGTATCCGACCGTGGACTTGCCGACGCCCACCGGCCCGCACAGCCACAGCGTCGGCGTCGTGATCGCGGCACCGGCCGGCGCGGCGGGCGGCGCGGTCGGCGGCGGCGCGGCGGCGGGCCATGGGCCGATCCGCTCCCGCACCGTGCGGGCGACCTCGGGCACCGTCAGCCCGTCGGTGTCGACGCACAGGTCGGCGAAGCCGGTGCGGTCGAGGGCGTCGGCCGCGGCGACGGCCCGGTCCACCAGTTCGGGGCGCCATCCCCGGCCGACGAACCGGCGGCGCAGCTCGTCCGCGTGCACGCGCAGGCGGCACAGGGTCACGTCCGCGCCCGGCATCGCATCGGCGTACGCCCGAGCCTGCCCGGCGGTGTCGACGACCCCGGAGAGGATCAGGCACGCGACCCCGGCCGCCCGGTAGTTCGGCCAGACCGCCCCCAGCGCGGCGATCCTCACGCGGTGCTCGTCGTCGACGGGGTGGCACAGACCTATCTGGTCGAGGTCGATGAACGCCGCCCGGACACCGGCGCGGGAGAGCTGGGAGAAGATCTCGAATGCCGCACTCGACTTGCCGACACCGGGAGGACCGCACAACCACAACACCGAGACGCCGCTGCTCACCGCCGCGACACTAACGACCCGCCTACACCACCCGCCACCGGATAAACGCCCAGGGGCGTCTCGGGTGAGGCGGTGGGCGCCGCGGGCGCGTCGGCGGGCCCGGCGAAGCGGACGGCTCGACGGGACGGTCAGCAACCAGCACCACCGGCGCAGTTCATGGGCCGCGCAGCCCGTCCAGCAGCGCACCCCCGTATGCGGCTGGAGGAGGGAGCACCTCCCCCTGGGGCTGGGCCATGTCCGGCGGATCTCGGCAGCCGGGTCGCCCGCCGCCTGTGCGGCTCCGTGGCACGCCGCCACCCGAGCCAGACGTGATCCCACCGGTCGATGCGCAGGCGGTGACGGGAGGAGCCGACGGCATCAGAAGATTCACCGACGGCGGCACGGGACGGCGCCATCGTGCTCCGCTCCTGGGCCATCAGGCGCGTCGGCCCTGCTCCCGGCGGGCGCGCTGGAAGTGGCGATGGACCTCGTCCCAAGGGGGCTTCGAGCGGTGATGCCGCAGGGGCTCACGACGGCGGTCCGGCGGGCCTGAAGGCGGCCGAAATGACATAGCAAACCTTGGGATTAAGTTGCACTTTTAACCATCTACCCGACATGCCGGGCGTCATAGGTTGAAATTTGAAAGGACGTTGTGCATCCGCACAGCGGACGGGGGTGACAGCACATGGCAAGGAAGATCACGCGGCTCGCCGTCGTGGGCGTCGCGGCCGGGTCCATGGCACTGGGCGTCCCGACGGTGGCGATGGCCTCCACCGCCTCGGTGTCGAAGCACAGCGTCGCGGCGCACTCCGTCAGCGTGAACGACGGCTGGCGCCACGATGGGCATGGGTTCGGCCACCACCGCTTCGGGTTCGGCCACCGCGACTTCGGGTTCGGCCACCGCGACTTCGGGTTCGGGCACCACCGCTTCGGATTCGACCACCGCGACTTCGGGTTCGGGCACGGGCGCTTCGGCTTCCACGACGGCGGAGCGTTCTTCAAGAAGTCGTTCACGTTCGCAGGCCCCGGCGGCGCGTTTTCCAGCACCGTGGTGACCGGAGCCAGGTGACACCACGCTGATACCGCGGCAGGACGTGAGCAAAGCTCGGCGAACGCCAAGCACAGCCAAATACCAGGAAAAGGATCGCCGTCGGACCCGGCGGCCGATCACATCGACTTCTGAGTATTCGGCCCACCATAGATACTCCTCATGCACCCGCCGTGCATCGCGCGGCGGGCGGGGGGCGACATACACATGACGACGAGAATCCGGCGCATTGCCATCATGGGCGTCGCGGCGCCGGTCGTGGCTCTGGGAGCCCCGACGATGGCACTCGCCGCACCCGTCTCGGCGACTCATCACAGCGCCGGTGTGCAGGTCTCCGACCCGCACGACGGGTACAGGCATCACAGGTTCAACCACCATCGCCACTTCTTCGACCACCATCGCCACTTCTTCAAGCACCACCGCCACTTCATCCATCACCGCCACCACGTCCGGTTCGGCCACGGCGGCTTCGGACACGGTTACAGCGGGGTGTTGTTGACGAAGTCCGCGACGATCGCGGGCACCGGTGGCGCGTTCACCGTCAGCAGTGCCGCGAGGTAGCACCGGCACCGCCGACATATCGAGGACCCGGCCGGCATGCGCCGTCCGGGTCCTCGGCATGCCGGTCACCGGAACCCCAGATGACATAGCGAACCTTGGGGGCGAGTTGCACTTCTATCCACCTACCGAGCAGATCCGGCGAATATGGTCGGAAGTGGAACCAAACAGTCAGAGCTGTGTACAGCGCACAGCGACGGGGGGAACAGAAAATGACGAAGAAGGTTCAGCGATTCGCCGTCGCCGGGCTGGCGGCCGGTGCTCTGGCTGTGGGCGCTCCGGCAGCGGCCATGGCGAGCACCGCTGACACCGCGGCGCCGCAGCACTCCACCGTGAGCGCCCAGTCCACCAGCACCACGGGCCACGCGTCCACCGCCCAGTCGACCAGCACCACCGGCGGCTGGGGCTGGGGTTGGGGCCCCTGGGACGGCTGGGGCTGGGGCGGCTGGGGCTGGGGTGGTGGCTGGGGCTGGTGGTAAGCCCGCCACACCCTGTTCAGTCAGCCGTTAGCAGCTGAGCAGCCAAGCCGAGGGCCCGGCCGGTGATCACACCGGCTGGACCCTCGCTCCCTGTGCGGGCCGACGCTCCCCGCACAACCTCTCCGTCACAGCGACACACCGCCCCACACCCCTCGAACCGCTCTTCCCTTGCCGAATCGCCCCCCAGACGAAGCAGACAGCAGCTCCGATCAACACACGTCATGCGCAGGCAAGAACCCCCCGCTAAGCACGCCCACCATTCCCCCTCGCCGACTCCCATCCCAACGGGATACGGCAGCGCACCGCCTCACATGCCTCAAGCCTCAACCCGCTCCGTCAGGCGTCGTCCCAGCGCAGATATCGATCGACCTCGAAGGAGACATCGGCGTCGGCCGACACGGCATACGCGATCAAGAACTCCCAGCCACGCGTCCACCGCCCGTGAAGGAACCCCACCCCCAACAGGAAGTGACGGCGTACTGCCCCCTCAAGCCACACCTTCTCCCCCCACTCAAGCGAACGCCCGCCCTGCTCACTGCGGGTACCGGCCGATCATGAAGCAGCCACCGGCGGCCAACACGGCATGCGCGCGCAGGAACTCCCAGCAGAGTTGCGCGTTCACCGCTCGATCACCCGCACCGCACCGCGGGTGCACGAGCGCAGCGCTCAGTCAGCGCCTTAGCATGCAGCTGCGCGATCAACGGGGCTCCGCGAGCCGATCAGTCATGCAAAACCTTGAATAGGTGCACAGCGGCGAGCATGCGCCTTGGCGCACCCGTCGTGAACGGGCCGGCAGCATCCAGCGTCCGGCGGAAGCGCGCCGACCTGCCGCCGTCCCGCATCCTGCGGGCTCCAGGACGGCACGTGGCAGCGACATGGACGTCACGGCCTTTCCCATCGGTGTCACGGCCGACCGGAAAATGGCTGGCGGAGCGGAACAGCGCTCGATTACGGTCGCCGCGTGCAGGATCCGGACGGATATTTCGGTGAACGCGTCGCAGCCCGCTACGACGAGACGTCGGCGGCGATGTTCGAGCCGCGGACGCTGGACCCCGCAGTGGATTTCCTCGCCGGGCTGGCCGGGAGCGGCCGCGCTTTGGAACTGGGCATCGGGACGGGTCGTGTGGCACTGCCGCTGTCGCGGCGGGGCGTCCCAGTGCACGGCATCGATCTGTCACGGGCGATGGTGCGGCGGCTGCGCGCCAAGCCCGGCGGCGACACGATCGGCGTGACGATCGGCGACTTCGCGACCACGCGGGTCGACGGGACGTTCTCACTCGCCTACCTGGTCTACAACACCATCAACAATCTGACGACGCAGGCGGCGCAGGTCGCCTGTTTCCGCAACGCCGCCGCGCACCTGGAGCCGGGCGGGTGTTTCGTCATCGAGGTCGGCGTTCCGGAACTGCGGAAACTACCGCCGGGACAGAACGTCGTGCCGTTCCAGGTGAGCCCGACGGGATGGGCGTATGACGTTTACGACGTGGCCACGCAGTCGATGAGCTCGAACTATGTCGAGGTCGTCGACGATCGCTGCGAGTTCACCTCGATCCCGTTCCGGTACGTGTGGCCCGCCGAACTCGATCTGATGGCCGAGCTGGCGGGCATGCGCCTGCGCGAACGCTGGGAGGACTGGACGCGCACGCCGTTCACCAGCGAGAGCACCAAGCACGTCTCCGTCTGGGAGAAACCAGCCGCCTGACCGCCTGGCGGGGAGGCCGCGCCAGGCGCCCGCCGCCGCGTCGGAGCACCAGCTCCGCCAGTACCCCAACGGCAGCCCCGGGCGGCGAAGGCGCACAGCGCGTTGCGGCCAGGTCGTGCGTCGTCGCGCCGATCGGGTCCTTGAAGAAGTAGGCAGGCTCCGGCAGCGGCCCGGCGCGCCCGGCCGCGTGCGGCGCGGCCACCAGGCGGGCCAGGTCCAGCACCAGGGGCGCGGCGAGCGCCGAGTCGTACCCCTGCCAGGTGAACTGCAGCGTCATCCGGGCGCAGTCCCGCCGGCGCGGTCGCTCCCAGAGGGCCTCCCCCGCGAGTCGGCCTGCCTCGAGCGCCCCCCACGAGGCGAAGCCGCGCTCGGTCGCGTTGGCGGTCATCGGGGCACCTCCCGACCGTCATAACGAAGTTATGTGAGGTATGACGTCGTTATGACGAAGGTGTCAACCAGCGGGGCGCGGGGCCGGGACGTCCGGCCGGTGCGGACGCGGCTGCTGGAGGCGGCGGCGCGGCTGCTGGCCGACGAGGGCCCCGGGGCGCTGACCACGCGCCGACTGGCCGCGGAGGTGGGCGCGTCGACGATGGTCGTCTACCACCATTTCGGGGGCATGCCGGAACTGGTGCACGCGGTGATCGCCGAGGGGTTCGCGCGGCTGGCCGAGCGCATGGCGGCGGTCCCCCGCACCGACGACCCGGTGACCGACCTCGGCCGCCTGGCGCTGGCGTACCGGGCCAACGCCCGCGCCAACCGCCACCTGTACGCGGTCATGTTCGGCGGCGTCCCGCTGGGCGGGCGAGCGCGGCCCGCCGTGGAGCCGGTCGCGGGCGGCTCCGCGTTCGACGCCGGGGCGTTCGGCGTGCTGGTCGAGGCCGCCGCCCGCGCCATGGATGCGGGACGGCTGCGCCGCGACGACCCCGAGCACGCGTCGGCGCAGCTGTGGAGCGCGGTGCACGGTTCGTCATGCTGGAACTAGCCGGTCAACTCGCCGGGAGAGCCGAGAGCGTGCTCATCTCGACGCTGGTCAACCTGGGCGTCGGCCTGGGGGACACCCCCGACTCCGCCGCCCGCTCGCTGCGGGCCGCTCTCGACGCGTCCGCCCCCTGACCCGGCGGGCGCCGCCGGCTTGCGAAGCATCTTCGTGATTAGGTGATCTTGCGTAACCCGGATGCGGAAAACCGGGCGAATGACCGACCATGGAGGTGTGACGGGGATGCACGGGACGAGCGATCAGCCGCTGCTGCGGTTGGGCGCTCAGATGGCCGAGGTCGAGGCGCTGTACGCGTGCGTGCTCAACGCCTCCGACCAGCACACCGAACAGCGCGCCCTGCGGGAGCTCGCGGGGGCGGGCGCCCGGCTGGCCGACCTGGCGGACGCCGCGGCGGGCCCGCCCGACGGCGGCCGCAAGACGGCACCCGGTGCCGTGGCGGCACGCGGCCCGAAGCGACCGGTCCGCGTCCGCATCACCTGCTCCGCCCCGGCACCGCCGCGCCGGAGCAAGCTGGAGCGTCGCATCTCGGGGGCGCGGCGCACCGTCGACTGGATCGTCTCGCGCACCGGCGGCTGACCGCCTGCTTGCGTGCCTCCGGCGGCTGCCGCCGGCCCACCTTTGGTGGCGCCACAGACGTGTTCTGCTGATTGAGACTCGGTAAGGGGCTTGGGTGGAATGCCCAAGCCCCTAGATTCATTTCCCGCGGGTCGGCGCATTTTTCGCTGAGCCATGGGGCACCGAGGCCATGAAAGGCGCACGAGATCCTTCCGACTGCTCGGCGTTTCACCGGCCAGGAAGTCTCTCGAAATGGGCCGTGCCGACACGTACCGCAGACGACGTGGCCCGTGCCTCACACTCCAGCGTTATCCTGGGGCTACAGTGTGCGGATGAGTGGGCCAGCCCCAGTCCGGCTCACCCTTGTGACGCCCCGCCCACCATCCGCCAGAACGTAGATCGACCTACATGAACGATGTTGCCGTGGCTTACTACGGCGGTGCGCGCGAGGCCCTTGGAGATGCCGGAGCCTGGCCGGGATCAACCTCCCCCGTCCTCAGCGTGATTCTCCCGTGACGCCGGGGTGACGTGCACGAACACAATGGTTTACGGCCCTGGAACCTGATTCCGCGGAGGGGCCTATGACATGGGAAGGAACGCCGCACCACACTACGGGCACCGGCGGTCCGGTCCGCTTGGCTCTCACCGGTGAGTTCCAACTGACGGTGGACGGGCGGTGGCTGACGGTCCCGCACAGTGTCGAGCGGGTCCTGGCGTACCTGGCGCTGGCCGAGCGTCCCGTGAGCCGGACGAAACTGGCGAGCGCACTGTGGCTCGTCTCGTCCGAGCAGCAGGCGGCGAACAATCTACGGACCACGCTGTGGCGAGTCGGCCGCGCCGACGCTCGGCTCCTATCGGCCGATTCCGATCGGCTTCGGTTGTCTCCGACGGTGCGGGTCGACCTCGTCGAACTGTCCGGCTTCGCGCAACGGCTCATCCATGACCCGCAGGCCGACGACCTGAGCCGTCTGCCGCTCCTCATAGAGCACGCCGAGTTGCTGCCCGACTGGGACGACGAATGGGTCGTGGCGGATCGAGAGCGTTTCCGGCTCTTGCGCCTGGAGGCCCTGGAGCGCGCGGCGTCGGCGCTGATCGCACGCGGCCGCCTGGGGGAGGCGCTTGTGGCGGCTCTCGCGTCGGTGCAATCCGAACCCCTGCGCGAAAGCGCAAGCCGCCTGGTGGTACAGGTGCACGTTGCGGAGGGCAACCTCGCCGAGGCACTCCGGTGGTATCGCGAGTACCGGACGCTGCTCGGCAGGGAGCTGGGCATCGAGCCGTCGAGGCTGATGCGGCAGCTGGTCGAGCCGCTGCTCCGGCCCGGCGTGACGATGCAGTGACATGCCCGTGCCCGCGTCCCGGCAGGCTACCGGCCATGAAGCCTCCGGCCACCACGCGGCATGAGGTGGCCGTCATCCGCGTCGAAATCCGCGCCACAAACAACACACACCTGCTCATCGAACTACTAGAAGTCGGCCGCACCCCCAACCGCGACCGACTACTCGGCCGCACCACAGACCCAACGGAAGCCTGCCGCCTGCTCGAAAACTGGCTGGCCACACTCACCGACAACACCGCCTAACCACCGAGCGCGCCCGGCAGCCCAACGACGCACCGGTGCCACGACGACACACCCCAACACGGGACGAGCCAATCTCATGCCCGCGTTTCGACACGCCATCGGCCATGGAACGCTCGGCCGCCACGCGGCATGGCGTGGCCGCCATCCGCATCGAAATCCGCGCCCGGCAACCGAACTGCCGGAAGTCGACCCCACCCCAAACACGACCGGCTACTCAGCCGAACCACAAACCCAGGCGAAAACCAGCCGCCTACTCGAAAACCGGCCGGCCGCGCTCGCCGACGGCACCGGTTGACCACCGAGCGCGCCCGGCCGCCCGGTGACGAAGCGGTGACGCGGCGGAGACACCGCAGAACGGGACGCGCGTCATTCTGGCGGCCAGAGAGCTCGCCCTACGACCGAGCGAGGTGAAGAAGGCGCATGAACCCGCTTCCGCACGGTGAGGCCGCCGTCACCGCCCCGCGGTGGCAGCCGGAGACTCCGTTCCTGGGTGCGGTCGACACCGAGATGCCGCAGCAGCCGGCGCAGCCGAGCCGGCCGGAGGCCGACACCCCGTTCCTCGCCCGGTACCAGCTCGGCGATGAGATCATCGACGCCGGACCGGCGGCGGCCCAGGGCTTTGCGGCCGAACTGCTCGATCCGGAGTTCGACGAAGCACTGGAGGAGCTGCTCGACGAGGCGGAGACCCTCGTCGAACGGGTCGGCACGGACGAGACACCGGTCGGGACCGCACGCACCCGGCGTCTCCTGGAGCACTGGATCGGACCGCTCCAGGCCGAGGCCGAAGCGATGTTCGAGCAGATCGCCTCCGAGCTTGAGAGGGAGCGGGCCGACCTGCTCGGTGACACCGAACTGGACCGGCTGCTGGAGCGGTACGAGCCGCAGGAGACCGATCTGTCACCGGCGTTCGAGAACTTCCTGGGCAAGCTCAAGAAGAAGATGCGGCGAGCCGTCCAGGGGGCCGCGAAGCTCGCCAAGCGAGGGCTGGCCGCGGCGGCGAAGCTGATGCCGATCGGGCCGCTCCTGCGCAAGCTCGCCGGGCTCGTCAGGCCGCTGCTCAAAGGCGTCATCAACATGGCCCTGGACAAACTCCCACCGGCGGTGCGTCCGCACGCGGCGGCACTGGCCAAGAAGTTCACCGGCGAACTGCGAGAGCCGGAGGAGATCGCAAGCGCGGCGCCGGCGGCGGCCGACGTGCGGGCGCTGCAGCTCGGCCTCGACGCCGAGATCACCGGCCTGTTCCTGGCACCGGACGAGACGGCGCAGGAGGATCTGCTGACCCAGGCCGCGACCGCCGGCGAGGTCGAATCCGACGTCCTCACCGAACTGGACGACGCACGCGCCCGCTTCGTGGAGCGGTTCGCGGCCCTCGACGAGGGCGAGGACCCGACCCCGCTCGTCGAGGAGTTCGTGCCGGCCGTCCTCGCCCTGCGGACGCCCCTGCGGATCGGCATCGGCATCCTGGGCCGCCCGAAGGTCGTGTCCTTCCTCGCCCGCTACCTGGGCCGCCTCATCGCACCGTACGTCGGGCCGAAGGTCACCCCCGCGCTTTCGAAGGCGATCGTCGACCAAGGGCTTCGGCTGATGTCGCTGGAAACCCCGGTCGAACCCACCCCGGACATCGCCGGTGAGGCGTTCGCCAACGTCGTGGAGGACACCGTCCGCCAAGTCAGCGCACTGTCCGACGAGGAACTCGAAGACGAGATCGCGCTGGAAATGGCGGCCTACGAAGGCCAACAGGCAGCGGTGGCGGCCAACTTCCCGATGGAACTGCTCGATCCGGCGAGCGAGAACCTGGAGACCCGGCGGCCAATGGGAACGTGGGTGTCCATGCCACGCGGACGACGCGTGCGCTACCGCAAATACTCGCGCGTGTTCCCCGTCCTGATCACACCGCAGACCGCCAAGGCGGTCCGCACGTTCGGCGGCCGCACGCTGCGTTCCTTCCTCCGCGACCAGGCGGGGCGCACCGGCGCGGTCCAGGCGCGCGTCCACCTCTACCACGCCGTTCCCGGCTCGCGGATCGCCCGGATCCTCCGCACCGAGCACCGGAACGGAAGCATTGCCACCGGACCCGCCGCGCTGCATCCGCTGACTCCCGAGGCGGCCGGCATGCTGCTGGGCGAACCCGGCCTGGGACACGAGATGGAGGAGGCTTACCTCGACCGGCCGGAGCCGCTGGCCGTCGGGGAGCGCCTGTACTACCTGGAGGTGCCCGGCGCCCGCACCGCGGCGCGCCGTTCCAGCGACGCGGACCTCGCACTCGACCTGCGGGCCGGGGAGATCCGCCTCGCGGTGTTCCTCAGCGAGCCGGACGCCCAGGCGATCGCCGCGCGGCTGCGCCGCAAGGAGCCGCTCGGGGCGAGCCTGGCCGCCCTGCGGCGCGTCTACCGCCGTGCGATTCGGAACGCGTTTGCCAGGCCGCGCGGCCGCGTCCGTGTGATCGGCGAGGAGCCCGGACGGCAGGAACTCGCGGGTGGCCCGCCAAGGCCGACCCGATCGCGGTCGTTCTCACCGGCGGCCGTGATCGAGCGGTGGACGACCCGGGCGCTCGGCGCGGCGCTGGCGCGCGAGCGCGACGCGTTCCTCGCCGCCACGGTCGCCGACGCCGACGGCGTCACGCTCGTCGTCCGCCTGTCCGATCCCCCCGGATTGCGTGCGATCGCCTCGCTCGTGCGGGACGGTGCCGGGCCCCGCGCCATGGAGTCGTCGGCCGACCTGCGCGGCCGTCCGCGAGCACGCGTCGAGATTCACCCGGGGTACCGACGTGCCTGACGCCACCGCCGCCCTGCGGCTGCAGGTCACCCGCCAGGCCGCGCACTGGCGGGCGGCGGTCGTCGCGCTCGCCGACTTCGAGAACTTCGCCGCGGCCTCGGCGTGGGCCAATCTCGAACGCCACCTCGGTGTGGCGATCCGCGCGCAGTTGCGGCGCTCGGTTCTGCACTTGCAGCGTACGGCCGACGTCCTGGACGCGGAGCTGCGGGCCGCCGAGACGCTCGCCGAGCTCGACCGCGTCCGCCGCCTCGTCGTGCGGTTCCGCCGCCGGTTCCTCCGGGTGGAGACCGCGCTGGACTTCTACGGTGACGCCGTCAACACGCGGACCAGCCCGAAGATCGGTGGTCTCCTGCGCGCCTGCGACATCCTCGCCGGCCGCAGCCTGGAACAGGTACTGGGACCGCTCGGCCTACCCACGCCACCGGTGCTCACCTACGTGGACCGCGGACTCGGCGCCTCGATACTGCGCAGCGGGTTGAGGCTGTGGGACGGCCGTTCGTTCTCCGTGGCCGCGGCGGTCAAGGTCACCAGGCACAACCTGGGCGGCGCCCGGCCCACCGCCCTACTCCACGAGTGCGGGCACCAGCTGGGCTTCAGCACCGGCTGGAACGACGAACTCGCCGCCGCGTTCCGGCGGGAGTTCCAGCACGACGCGCCGGACGTGGGCGACGCCTGGGCGGGCTGGTCGAGCGAGACCGCGGCCGACGCGTTCGCGTTCGCGCATGCGGGCTACGCGGCCGTGGCGGCGCTGCATGACGTGATCGCCGGCGAAGAGCAGCGGGTCTGGACCGTGCCGCCGGGAGACCCTCACCCGCCCGCGGCCCTGCGCGTCCTGGCCAACGCAGCCATGGCACGACGCTTTTATGGCGTCGGCCCCTGGGACGACCTGGCCGGCTCCTGGACGCTGACCCATCCCCTTCGGCGCGCGCCGGACAGGGTCCGCGGACTGTACGAGCGCTCCGCCGCCCGGCTGCCGCGGATCGTAGACGTCCTGCTGCTACGCCCCATGCGCGCCTTCCACGGCCGCCCGCTCGTCGCATACGTGGATCCGCTGCGCGTCCGGCCCGACGAGCTCGCGCGGCTGTCCCATGAGGCCGGGACCGCGCTCTTCACCTCCCCCCACTGGCTGTGGACGGAATCACTGCGGCTGCTGGCGCTGTCGGGCTATCGAGCGGCGACCGAACCCGAGCACGCCGCTGACATCGCGCAGCAGTACGAGAACTGGATGACACGGCTCGGTCACGACGGCCGCGCCGCAGCCTGATCGGAGGACATCGCATGCAACCCGCGTCGCAACCCCAGACTCCCTCGCCAGAAGCGCAGGAAGTCGCCCATTGGAGCGAGAAGCTGCGCGAATCTCTGGACGTGCCGTCGCCGACCCTCGCCTTCACCCCGTTCTGGAGCGAGGACTGGAAGCCGCCGCGCAAGCAGGCCCGGCGGGAGGCGCTGAAAGGACCGTGGGGCGGTCAGGTGGATCTCGGGGCCCCGTCGGGCCCGGAGCAGAAGGAACCGTCCGGCTCCCGTGGAGCCACCGGCGAATCGGCGGACGGCGGCTCCGCCGACGCATCGTCGGACACCGACGAATAGGGGGACAGCGCATGCTGCGCCAGATCGCGAACAACGTCGGTCCGCATAATCTGATCCGTGAGCCGGCGGGGCAGATCGCCGCCCGCCTGGAGACCGTGTGGGCCGCCCGGAGCCGCGCCGCGGTGGTCCGCGGCTACCCTTTCATGGCGTCCCTCAGCGCCCGCGGGTTCGGGCCGACGAGGAGGAACGTCGTGTGGGACCACCTGATCTACGCCTACCTGATCGAGAACACCCGCTGCGAGGAGATCATCCGGCGGGTGATCTACGAGGCCGCGCACGGGGAGCGGTTGCGCGTGCCGCGCAACCCGACCACGTACGAATGGCTGCGCTCCACCGAGGAGCTGTTCTACTCGTACGGGCCTCCGCTGCTCGCGTCCACCGCCGTCAGCCAGCTCAGACCAGACCCGCGCAAGACACGCCGGAACGCGTATTTCCGCATGTTCGGCGTCGATCTGCAGCACGGCGCGGACGGCGGCCCGTTCCCGTACGAGAAGCCGCAGGTCGCCAACCGCGACTTCGTGCCCACGTTCGAGAACTTCCTGCGCCAGACGTGGCGGGCCATCGAGAACGCGCGCAACGCGATCGGCCCCAACCCGACCGACAGCGGCGCGATCGCCGATCTGGCGCTGCGGCTGCAGACCATGCTCAACGAGCGCCGCGGCGGTTCGGCGGTGGCGCCGAACCTCGCCCAGACCGAGTTCGGCGCCGTAGCACATATGTCCTGGCTGCATTTGCTGCTCGATTTCGACAATGACGTGCTCACCGATTTCCAGGCGGTCGGGACGTCGCCGGAGGAGCGGCTCGCGCGCCTGGGCGAGCGCGTCGGCGTGGCCTCGCACGCGGGATCGCACAGCTTCTTCATCCTGGCGCCCGCCGTGTCGCAGTTGCTGATCCAGATCGAGGGCGGCGCCTTCAGCGTGCCCGCCCAGGCGGAGGCGCTCTATTTGCCTGCGCCCCCGGCCGCCAACCCGCTGCGGGACCAAGCCCTGACCATCATCGACCACTGGTCACGCGTGACAGGCCGCGACCTCAAGGCTGCCCCCGTGGTGCCCACCGCGGCATCCGCCGGCCCGGCACCGGTGCCACCGGCGGGAGCCGCCGCCGTGTCATCACAAAGGCGTGACGCCGTGCCCGCGCAATAACGCGGTCTCCGACGCTCGCAGATCGTGAGAGTGCACCATGAACGAGCCCGGCAGTGTCTACGAGGACACCCCACTCGCTCCCCCTGAGCAGGAGTCACCGGCAGTCCAACCGGTCACGCCGATCGAACACTGGGCGTATCACAGTGACACCCCCCTCCGGCCCGTCCACGAGATCCTCCAGAACGCCGAGACCGGCTACGCGCCGGTGTCCGAGGTCGCGAAGGAGACCGCCTGGAAGGGCACCGCCGAGCAGATCGCCTTCCGCGAGGCGGTGCTGCGGGCGCACCTCGCGCGCTCACGCCGGCGCAAGGGCCCGCCCGGACGCGACCTGACGCCCGCCGAACTCGCCCCGGTCGCCGGCACCGGCATGCGGATGCGCCGGGACGCCGCCGAGGCGGCCGGCCGGCTCATCGCGGCCGCCAACGAGGCGCTCGCCCAGGCCAAGCAGGCCGGGGACCCGGACGCGCTGAAGACCCGCCGGGTGACCGCGACGAGCGGGTACCGGGGAAGCGAACACCAAGCCCGGCTCTGGCGCGGCTATTTCCCGAGCTACTACGACCGCACCGTCCGGCAACGCGAGGGGCTCGCGTCCGGCCCGCACGGCGCCGAGGCCGTCAACTACATGATCAAAGACTTCGGCGTGCCGAAGTGGATCGCCGCCCCCGGGTACAGCAACCACCAGTCGGGAATCGCCATCGACCTTCAGCAGGAACGCACCGGCGCGCCGATCCGCAATTCGAGCCAGAAGGCGGCGCTGGCGGCGTGGCGGGGAAGCTGGCTCTACCGCTGGCTCACCCAGAACGCGGCGTCCTTCGGATTCCAGCCCTACCCGAAAGAACCTTGGCATTGGGAATACCGACCGGCCACGTCAGAACAGGGGTCACCCGCCGGCGAGGAATACGAGCCGCAGTTCGAGCCGGAGGAACTGGATCTCTACGAGGAGCCTGAATACGAGACCGAGCCGGGCGAGGAGGCCGACGTCGAGGTGCACGAGGAGGACACATCACCAGAACACTTCATGGAAAGCGAAGTCCTGGAATCAGAGGAACCCCTCCCCCACGCCCAGGAGCGCGCGACCGAGGAAGCGGCATCCGCCGCCCCTGCCGGAGGCTTCGTCACGAGCGCCGAAACTGCGGAACAGGCCGGGACGGACCGCCCCGCAATGGTGAGCCTCGACCAGCTCGAGCCCCTGCTGGGGGAGGCGGAAAGCTTTCTGGACCTGGCGCGGGCCACGTATCGCGACACGGTCGACGCCGTCAGGACGCGCATCAGGATCGGCCAGGGGGTGGTGGACGGCGACCGGCTGACGGACATGGTGTTCTTCGACCGCCACCCCGACCGCGCCGGACGCCCGCCGGCCCTGGGCGATCCCGACTTCGCCGCGCTGCACCGTAAGTGGCTCGACATCAGGGACCGCGTCGTCCGACCGGCGTTGCAGGACTGTTCGCGCCCCCGCCGCGACCGCGCCTGAGCAATCGAGTACTCGCGGAGGCAGTGCATGAACACTGCCGCGCGAGGTATGTCCCGTCCGGGAGGTGGTCGGTATGGGCGGCGGTGAGGTCCGCGACGGGGTTTCGCTCAGCAATCTCGACCAGCCCCTGTTCGAGGGCGCGGACGCGGCCAAGCGCGACCTGGTCGACTATCTGGACGCCATCGGCGAACGGTTCGTCGCGCACCTGGCGGACCGGCCGCTGTCGGTCGTGCGGGTGCTGCGCGGCCAGGACCCGTTCATGCAGAAGAACCTGCCGAGATACGCCCCGCCGTGGGTGCCGCGGATACGGTTGTGGGCGGAGTCGTCCAGGCGCGAGGTGGCGTACGCCCTGTGCAACGACCGCCGCACGCTGCTGTGGTTCGCCAATCAGCGCGCCGTGGAGTACCACTTGCCCTTGACACGCGTCGGGCACTGGGACGAGCCCACGCATCTGGTGCTCGACATCGACCCGCCGGACGGGAAGTCGTTCGGCCTGGCCGTCCGCGCCGCTCACCTCGTCCGGCAGGCGCTGGCCGACTCCGGTCTGGCGGGGGCGGTGAAGACGAGCGGTTCCAAGGGCGTGCACGTGTTCGTGCCGGTGGCGCGGGTGACACTGGAGGAGGCCGCGGCCGCGACCCGCGCACTGGCCGCGCGCGCTGAACGGCTCGACCCCGCGCTGGCCACGACGGCCTTCATCCGCGAGGACCGGGCGGGCAAGGTGTTCATCGACTCCACCCGCGCCGGTACGGCGACCGTCGTGGCCGCCTACAGCCCGCGTGCCCGTCCGCGCGCGCCGGTGTCGTTCCCGGTGCCGTGGGACGAGCTGGACGGCATCGCCCCCGGCGAATTCACGCTGCGCACGGCCGCGCCCCTGGTCGCCGAACGGGACCTGTGGACGCAACTGATGCCCGCGCCGCAACCGCTCGGCTCCGACCTGATCGAAGAGGGCCGCGCCATTCCGGTGGCCCGAGTGCAGGCCATGCACGAGGGAAAACGCCGCGCCCGAGCCCGCCGCGCCGCCGAGCAGTAGCAAAGGCCGCCGGTCACGGACATCCACCAAGGCGCCCCAACGCCCGAACCGTCACCGAAAGGCGATCCTCGGCATCCGGCCGCACGCGTCCCAACACACCCGCACGGCCGGTCAGGTCGTTGTGAAGGGGGCTTCGTCGGGGGTATCGCGGTAGCCGTTGGCCTGGAGAGTGAACAGGCGGGCGTAGGTGCCGTCCCGGGCGAGCAGCTGTTCGTGGGTGCCCCGCTCGACGACCGCGCCGCCGTCCAGCACCGCGATCGTGGACGCGTCGCGGACGGTGCTGAGCCGGTGCGAGATCAGCAGGCTGGTGCGGCCGGTGCGGTGGTCGCGCAGGCCCCGGTGCACCTCGTGCTCGGCCTCGGCGTCCAGGCCGGAGCTGGGCTCGTCCAGGATGAGCAGGTCGGTGTCGTCGCGCAGCAGGGCGCGGGCGATGGCCACGCGCTGCCACTGGCCGCCCGACAGCAGCACCCCGGTGCCCGGGTCCTCCCACAGCGGCGACTCGAACGTCCGCGACAGCATCGTGTCGTAGCCGCGCGGCAGCGCGGCCAGGGTGTCGTGGCATCCGGCGCGGCGGGCGGCGGCCTCGATGCGGGCGCGGTCGTCCAGCGCGGCCAGGTCGCCGACGCCGATGTTGTCGGCGGCGCTCAGCTCGTAGGCCATGAAGTCCTGGAAGACGGTGCCGATGCGGCGGCGCAGTTCGTCGACGGGCAGGTCCCGCAGGTCCACGCCGTCCCACAGGATGGCGCCGCGGGTCGGGTCGTACAAGCGGCACAGCAGTTTGACCAGGGTGCTCTTGCCGCCGCCGTTGGGCCCGACGAGCGCGGTGGCCTCCCCGGCGGGGATGGTGAGGGTGACGCCGCGCAGCACCCACGGCAGGTCGTCGCCGTAGCGGAACCACACATCGCGCAGCTCGATGCCCTCGCGCAGCCGAGGGACGCTGCGGGGGCGGGAGGGCGCGGGCAGGTCGGGGCCGGCGTCGACGACGTGCCGGTAGTGGCCGAACAGCAGCATGGCCTCGTGCAGGCGGCCCGCGCTGCTGGTCACGATGGTCAAGCCGTCCTGGACGCCCGCGACGGCGGCGACGAACACCGACACGTCGCCGATGGTGAGCCGTCCGGCGCGGGCCGCGTGCACCGCCCACACCAGCCCGCCGGCGGCGAGCAGCGCGCCCAGCAGCCCGTGCGCGCCCTGGACGAGCAGTTCGCGGCGGCCCATGCGGCGCCGGGCGGCGTTGATCCAGCGCAGCTCGGCGAGCATGCGGCCGCCGAACAGGCCGCCGAGCCCGTACAGCCGCACCTCCTTGGCGGCGCCGAGGCTGGTGAGCAGCTGCGAGTAGAACAGCTCGCGGCGGGTGGCGTGGCCCAGGTCGGCCAGCATGCGCGCCCTGAAGCGGCTCAGCCGGATCTGCCCGTGCAGCGCGACGGCGCCCGTCACGGCGACGAGCACCAGCATCCACGGGCTCAGCACGGCGAGGGTGGCGAGGAACCCGGTCACCATCAAAAGACCCTGGACGCCGTCGAGCACGCCGTCGACCACCTCCGACGGTCCGGTCGGGCCCGTGTCGGCGGCCAGCGACAGCCGGTCGTGGAAGTGCGGGTCCTCGAACCGGCTCAGGCCGGGCATGGCGGCGACGGCCTTGTAGAGACGGGCGCGCGCCGTCAGGTCGATGGCCCGCCCCAGCTCGCCCTCGACGTACCGCAGCAGCTGGGACACCAGCACGGAGGCCAGCCCCGCCGCGCCCAACGCCAGGACCGGGGCCGGCAGCGGCGCGCCGGGGACGGCGAGCCGGTCGAGCACCACCTTGGTCAGCCAGGCGACCAGCACCGGCAGGGCGCTGGCCACCACGGCGAGGGCGACGCGCGCCAGCAGCCGGGCGGGGCCCGACGCCCAGGCCAGCTCGACCGCCGACGCCAGGTGGCGCGGGGCCGCCCGGTCGCGGGTCATGCGGACGCCAGGTCGGGGATGCGTTCGGGCAGCGCGTAGCTGGCGACCATCACGTCGTCGCGCAGCACGCCGTAGGCGGGCAGCGCGCCCACCCCGAAGGCGCGCACCAGCGGGCCTCCCTCCTCGCTCTCGGTGAGCACCCGCGCCACCGGCGCGAGCCGTTCGCACAGCTCGCCGACCCCGGCGGAGGTGCCCAGCACCACGGCCAGGACCTGATCGCGGCCACCGGGCGCCGCCTGCGCGCGCTCCAGGAACCCGGGAACGCTGTCCTCGCACAGCGGGCAGCCGGGTGCCAGGAAGCCGATGAGCGTCGTGCCGGTCAGGTCGTCCCGCGTCACCAGCGCGCCGTCGGCGGCGGTCACCGCGAACTCGCCGACGCGGGTGCCGGGCGCGACGTCCAGCGGCGCGGGCTCCGCCGGCCCGCGGGGGCGCCCGTCGGCCAGCAGGCGGGTGTGCTCGCCGAGCCGGCGGATGACGGCCAGCAGCAGCACCGTGTTGACCAGGCACAGCGCGCCGACGGTCGTCACCGCGGCCGTCGCGTACGACATGCGGCCTCCTCACGCTCGGGGCTATCGGGACGGCGGCCCGGACCGGACGGGCCGCACGAGGAACACCAGCTCCTCCAGGTCGATCAGCAGCAGCGCGGCCGCCGCGCCGGCGATCACGGTGAGGGCGAGGGTCTGCCCCGGCGGCGGCGGTCCGGCCGCGGCGGAAAGGACGGCGCCCGCCGCCGAGACCAGCAGCAGAATCACGTTGCGCACCACGTGGACGGCGCCGGGGGGGCGCCGGCCCGCGCCGAAGCAGCGGCACGGCACCCGGACCCGGTTGCGCACCATCCGGGCGACGGCGACGGTGAACACCGCCATCAGCAGCGCCGCCGCCGCCATCGCCGCGCCGGCGCTCGCCGGGAGCGCCGCGGCGACCGCCGTCGCCGCCTCGGCGGCCGCCATCACCGCCGCCACGGGGCCCGCCGCGCGCGGCGGGACCCCGGCGCCGGTCGACAGCCAGCGGCGGAAGTCCGCGTAGGCGGCCCGGCCGGAGAGCTTGGCGGCCGCCGAGAACGCGAACGTCACCGCGACGACCGCCTGCGCGCCCGCCGCCAGGTAGGACGGCACGTCGCTAGTAGCCGATCTGCGTCACCTCTCCCCGTGTGAACGGCCCGCCGCGCATCAGCAGCTCGGCCATGTGGTCGCCGAGGTTCAGGCCCAGGTCGTGCTGCATCCACATGAACTGGCCCGCCGGGTTGACCTCCAGGAAGACATGCTCCCCTTCGGGCGTGACGATGAAGTCCACGGCGGCGTACACCGCGCGCAACTCGGTCAGCAGCTCCTGGGTCTTCTTGACGACGTCCTCGGGCAGCGGCCGGTAGTCGCCGTAGGGCAGCGAGCCGATCTCGCCCGAGGCGCCCCGCCAGTCCACCGCCGTCCGGTCGTCCCGCTGCGAGTCGATCACGACCGGGAAGTAGGTGTTCCCGAGCACGGTCAACCGCACCTCGTAGGCCTTGTCGACGTACTCCTGGAACATGCACATCGTGTGGCCGACCCGGTCGAGATGCTCGTGGATCTCGTCGCCGACCACGGCGGTGAGCAGCCCGCCGGGGAACGCGCCCGGATAGTGGATCACCCCGCCGATCTGCGACTTGTACACGATCGGCCGCTCGGAGCGTTCCACCAGCGCGGCGACCTCCGCCGGGTCGTTGGTCAGCAGGGTGCGCGGCGTGCGCAGCCCCACCCGCCGGGCCAGCTCCAGCTGGTACGGCTTGAGCTCGCCGACCGCGTCGATGTCGGGCCGGTTCACCCACAGGCAGTCGGTGGCGCGCAGGATGCCGCCGATTGCCTGCATGGCCTCCTTGCGGGCGAACAGCCGCTCCGGTTCGCCCATCTCCGGGTCGAACTGGAACGCGGTCGGGCGGCGGTACCACACCGACGTCAGCCGGTCCAGGTCGACCTCGCGGTCGCGGTGCCGCATGATGCGGCGGCGGCCGTCGAAGTCGGAGGTTGTGAACGTCAGCCGGCGCGGGAAGTAGCTGAGGTCGACGCGGACGACCTCGGCTCCCCGGGCCGACAGGGTCTGGATCACCGGGTCGACCGTGGGGTCGAACTCTTGGGTCAGAATGAGGACCCGGGGGGCCGTCGACGTCATGAGCAGGTGTCGTCCCTGCACTTGTCGCTGCCCTGGTAGCAGCTGGTGTTGGTGTTGGTGGCGACGCCGGCGGTGATCGAGCCGGGCGGGAAGACCCAGGTCTGGGTCTGCTCGTCGTAGTGTCCCTCCTCCGGCTTGGCCGGGTAGCCGTCCCAGTGGGAGTACAGGTAGGCCAGCGGCTGCGTGCGCGGGTCGGCCGGCGGCTGCGGTTCGATGCGGTGCCCTTCGATGAACGACAGAGCCGTCTGCAGCGGCTCCCTGGTGAGGGTGTGGGACATCACTGGCTTCCCTTCTCCGCCGGGGTCTTCGGCGGACGTTGCGGGGACGACGGAGGCGACGGCGGGCCGCCGGGCCGCGCCGGCTCTTCACCGGGCGGCGCACCGGCGAAGGGCTCGGTGATCCCGGCGATCCCGGTCACCTCTCCGGAGAACCGCCAGACCAGCTCGACCTCGTCGTAGTGCCCGGCGGTGAACGCCAGGTCGTGCTCCGGCTCGTCCTCGCCGGCCTGCTGGTACAGGTAGCCGAGGGGCGCGCCGGGGGCCAGCCGCCGCTGCTCGCGTAGCCGCGCGGGGACACCGCGGACGATGAGCGAGCCGTCCTGCAATTCCGGTGGATCGAAGCGCAGGAACGCCGGCGGATCGGTGGGTCTGGAGGCCGTCGGACCAGCGTTTTCGATCACGGCTGCAGCATTGCCGATCGGTGCTTTCGCTTCGCTTTCAGTTCGCTCTCAGCCCGTCGGCACGCAAACGCCCAGGTCAGGGGCGTGCAGGCGCTGCCGGTCAGGCGGGCATGCCAAGGAGGGCGAGGCGGCCGGTCCGGTCGCCGCCGCGGTCGGCGGCGGCGAGGCCCATGCGCAGAACGCGGCGGCGCTCGTCGTCGCGGCCGAGCCGGGCCAGGAACGGCAGCGCGGCGCCGGCCAGCGCCACCGTCAGATCGTCGTGGCCGTGCTCCCACGCCTGCTCCAGGGCCGCGCGCACCGCATCGGACTCGGCGTCGTACCAGGCCTCGGGGCGTTCCGGCAGCGGGACGCGGTAGCCGGCCGCGCGTGCCGGTCCGGCGTTGCGCGTGGACGTGCCGAACAACCGGGCCCCGATCTCGTCGAGCAGGTGCAGCCATCCGCCGAGCAGCCGCCGCACGGCCGCGTTCCGCGCCGTGCGCGGCTCGGTGGCGCGGGCACGTTCGGCGGCGTAGAGCCGCAGCAGGTCGCAGCGGGCGTAGCGGGGCTGCCCGGCGGCGTCGTCCCCGAGCGGGTCGAGCAGGCCCGCGTCGGCGAGCGTCTCCAGGTGCGCCGTCGCGGTGTGCACCGGGACGTCGAGCAGGGCGGCGGCCGTCCACGCGGCGAAGTCGGGCGTGCGCAGCAGGCCGAGCAGCCGGAACGCGCGGCGCGGCGCCGCGTCCAGGGCGCAGTACGCCGCGTCCAGGCCGGGGCGGACGGCCAGCCCGTGCGCCTCCAGCGCGTCCAACCTGCCGTTCTCATCGCGCAAGGCGGCGGCCAGCCGTGCGGGGCTCAGCGCGGGCCGGGCCGCCATGCGCACCCCGGCGACGCGCACGGCCAGCGGGATGCGGTCGCAGAACCGGACGATCCGCGCCGCCGCCGGGTCGTCGGCCAGGCCGTCGCGGCCGCCGACCCGGCCGAGCAGCCGGACCGCGTCCGGCCCGTCCAGGCCCGTCAGCCGGATCTGGCGGGCCCCGGCGAGGCCGCCGAGGAACGTGCGTCCGGTGACCAGCACGGCGGAGCCGGACGACCCGGGGATCAGCGGACGCACCTGGGCCTCGTCCACGGCGTCGTCGAGGATCACCTGGACGCCGCGGTCGGCCGTCAGCGACCGGTAGAGCGCGGCGCGGTCGTCGAGCGCGTCGGGGACGGCGGCGTCGGCGGCTCCGAGGACGCGCAGGAACCGGCCCAGGACGTCACGCGGGTCGACCGGGCGGCCGTCCGGGCCGCGCAGCCCGGCGTACAGCTGCCCGCCGGGGAACAGCGCGGCGGTGCGGTGCGCGACGTGCACGGCCAGCGCGGTCTTGCCGATCCCGGGCATCCCGTTGATCATGAAGACGAGGGGGCCGCGCCGTGCCGTCAGCATCGGCTCGCTGATCGCTGCGGTCTCCGCGGCGCGGCCGGTGAAGTCCGGCACGTCCGGCGGGAGCTGCCGGGGCACGGGCCGCAGGCGCCCGCCGCCCCGCAGCGCGGCCGCATGGGCGCTGCGGATCTCCGCGGACGGGGCGATGCCCAGCTCGTCGGCCAGGCGCCGCCGCACCCGCTCGACCTGACGCAGGGCCTCGGCGGGCCGTCCGGCCGTCGTCAGCAGCCGGACGAGCGCGGCCTGCAGCGGCTCGTCGTAGAGCGCGGCCGCGGCGACCTCCCGCACCAGCGGTACGGCCTCGGCCTGGCGGCCCAGCCGGCACGCCAGGTCGGCGAGGGCCGCCGCGCAGTCGACCCGCGCCTGCTCGAGCGCCCAGACGACGGGGTCGGCGTCCAGCCCTTCGGACCGGCCGCCCAGCACCGGCCCGCGCCACTCGCCGAGCGCGGCGGCCAGCAGCGACATGCGCCGCCGCGGGTCGGCCGCCGTCTCGCCCTCCCGCACCCTCCGGGTGAACCGGGCGACGTCGACGGTGTCGTCCGGGACGGCGAGCCGGTACCCGGACCCGGTGTGCTCCAAGGTGCAGGCCGTCCCCGCGACACCGCGCAGCCACCCCCGGAGCCGGTGCGCGGCGCACTGCAGCCCCCGCCGGGTCCCCTTGTCGGCGCCCCAGGCCAGCGTCAGCAGCCGCTCCTCGCCGACGACCTCGCCCGGGGTGAGCGCCAGCACGCCGAGCAGGGCGCGCACGCTCGGTCCCGGCAGCGGGACGGGCCGGCCTTCGCTGCGGACCACCAGATCGCCCAGGATGAGGATCTCCACCACGGCGCGCCTCTCGCCGACCCCGGTCGGGGGTGCCCCTGCTGGGACCGTCACCGTCGCCGATCAGGCGCGGTCGACGATCATGATGAAGGTAGATTGGTTCGCTCACCCGGGCAAGGCCGCGCCGCCAGGAAGGTCCATCTGCCGGACGGCCCACGGCCCGGCCACGTTTCCTCTGCGGCAAGGCGTCTGATCTCGGTGTTGTACTCGCCCTGCGGCGCCGCGACGTCCGGCCCTCTCGACCGGATGTGGCCCGTAACCGCTTTCGGTCATCCCGCGTGGATACCGGACAGCTGCGAACGGCGCGCGCTGCCCCGGCCGATCCACAGCCGCAACACCGACGCACGCGGCGCCACCTTCTGCGACACCGCCGAGCGAACCCACTGGTCGCGCTTCGCCCGCCGCATCAAGCGCGCCCGTCACGCCCACCAGGGCAGCCGGAATCACCGCCCTGACGGCTCACGCCGCATTCTGATCTTGATGTCGCCGTCGCCGTGCCGTCCCACCTCGCGCAGCCCGAGCCGCTGGTACAGCGCGTACGCCCGCCGGTTCACCACCAGCACGTCCAGGACGAAAGGCACGCCCTTCCGCTCGGCCTCGTCCACCAGCGCACGGATCAGCCGTGTCCCGATCCCGCGTCCCTGGTACTCGGGAAGCACCTCGATGCGCCCCAGATAAATGTGGTCGGCATGGCGATCGACGCTGATCATGCCGACGTCGGCCCCGCCCGCGGTGATCACCTGCCAGCGCGCCGGGTCGTACTGCCGCTCGTGGTACTCCCGCTGCGCCCGTTCCTCCCACCCCCAGATGGCGTCGACATACTCCTTCATCGCCGCCTTGTGCAGCCGATAGCAGAACTCCCCGTCCTCGCTCGTCGCCTGCCGCAGCCCGACCTCTTCCACATCTTCACTGTGCACCGCGGCAGATTAGGCAGATTTCACCGCCGCCCACATGCCATCTCTTGACACTCCAGCGGCCTGAGCTGTGCAGCTCAGGCCGTGCTGGATGTTCGTGCTCGTTGTGTCAGTTGAACAGTTCGTCGGCTGAGGAGATCGTGGCGGCTCGTCGGACCCATGTCTCCAGTCGCTGGAGATCCATGCATGCGAGGACCCGCTGCCGCTGCTCGTCCGTCACCGTGATGCCGCGGGCCTCCAGGATCAGCAGCAGGCTCCTGGCCTCCCCTTCGATCCTGCCCTCGGCGATCCCTTGGGCCTTGCCTTCAGCGATCCCTTGGGCCTTGCCTTCGGCGATTCCTTCGGCGATCCAGGCTTGGGCGTCTTCGCTGTACCAGCGGGATGCGGTCTTCATCTTCTCCCTCAGGGTCTTGCGGGCCGCCTCGGGGAGCAGGGCGCTCACCC
>NZ_BSTN01000044.1 GCF_030269545.1 Actinomadura sp. NBRC 104425
GCAGGAAGGCGAGCCATCCGGCGCCGTCCTCGGCCGAGGCCACCTCGACCCCGAGGATCTCGCGGTGCCCGTCGGCGTTGACACCGGTCGCCACCAGCACGTGCACGTTCACGGTGCGGCCGCCCTCACGCACCTTCTGGGTGAGGGCGCCGGCCACACGAACGCATACGGCCCACCTTCCAGGGGCCGGTTGCGGAACGCGGCCACCTGTTCGTCCAGCACCTTCGACATCTCCGACACCTGGCTTTTGCCAGATGCCCTGGATGCCCATCTGCTCCACCAGCCTGTCCACCCGCCGCGTGGACACCCCCAGCAGATACGAGGTGGCGACCACGCTCACCAGGGCCTGCTCGGCCCGGCGGCGGCGCTCCAGCAGCCACTCGGGGAAGTACGACCCGCTGCGCAGCTTCGGGATCGCCAGTTCGACCGTGCCGGCGCGGGTGTCCCAGTCCCGCCGCCGGTAGCCGTTGCGGCGGTTCACCCGCTCCTGGGACCGCTGCCCGTAGCCGGCGCCGCACATCGCGTCGGCCTCCGCGCTCATCAGCGCCTCGGCCATCGTCTTGACCATCGATCGCAGCAGATCGGGCTCACACGCCCCGATCTGCTCGGCAAACCAGCCCGCAGGGTCCACACTGGGGTCATCGGCCATCGCGTCCTCTCCTTCGATCTTGGACTTGGTATCTCGAAGGATCACGCGGTGGCCGTCTCATTTCACGACGCCACGCCCTCTGACCTGCATCAACTCGTACACCACCTCCGTGGACGCAACCAGATGCTCTCCGCATGGCGCCAGCGCGCCAACGCCCTGCGCGCCTACCGGACCCAACTGCAAGCCGAAAGGAATCCGATGACGGTGCTGCCCGTTCTGCTCCGCGGCCACCACCGACGCGTTCAAACGGCCGACACCGAGCCCACCACACTGCGGCTCGCCCGCGCATGCGCACTCCGCCGTACCCGCCGGACGCGTCCGGCGGCCAGGAACTCGGCGGGACTCGTCCCCTCCCTGGTCAGGAAGTTGTGGACTTCGGCCGCTTTGACGTTGCGGGGCGTGTTATCGTCGATGACGATCACTGACCTCAGGGCGCGGCCCAGCACGACCGCACCGGCTAGTCCGGCGGGCCCGCCGCCGACGATGAGCACGTCATAAGTCATACGACGACGTTTTCATTGCAAAGAAGTCGGATCAAAGGTTGTTGCGTAGTTCTGTCGTGCCGTCCGCCGTGTCGTGCCGTCCGCCGTTGACATACGCCGCGAGGTGCTCGCCGGTGAGGGTGGAACGGGCCGCGACGAGGTCGGCGGGAGTGCCCTCGAAGACGATCCGGCCGCCGTCGTGCCCCGCACCCGGGCCGAGGTCGATGATCCAGTCGGCGTGGGCCATGACCGCCAGGTGGTGCTCGATGACGATGACCGACCTGCCGGAGTCGACGAGCCGGTCGAGCATGCCGAGCAGGTGCTCGACGTCGGCGAGGTGGAGGCCGGTGGTCGGCTCGTCGAGCACGTAGACGCCGCCCTCCTCGGCCATGTGGGTCACCAGTTTCAGGCGCTGCCGTTCCCCACCGGAGAGGGTGGGCAGCGGCTGCCCCAGCGTGAGGTAACCGAGCCCGACGTCGACCAGACGTTCGAGGATGGCGGTGACGGCGGGCGTACGCGCCTCGCCGGCGGAGAAGAACGTCTGGGCCTCGGTCACGGACATGGCGAGTACCTCGCTGATGTCGCGGCCGCCGAGCCGGTGTTCGAGCACGGAGCTCTGGAACCTCCTGCCCTCGCACTCCTCGCACGTGACCGCGACGCCCGCCATGATCGCCAGGTCGGTGTAGATGACTCCCGCCCCCTTGCACACGGTGCAGGCGCCCTCGGAGTTCGGGCTGAACAGGCTGGGCTTCACGCCGTTGGCCTTGGCGAACGCCTTGCGGATGGGGTCGAGCATGCCGGTGTAGGTGGCGGGGTTGCTGCGCCGCGACCCCTTGATCGGGCCCTGGTCGATCGAGACCACGCCGTCGCGTCCCGCGACCGAGCCGTCGATCAGCGAGCTCTTGCCCGAGCCGGCCACCCCGGTCACGACGACGAGAACGCCGAGCGGGATGTCGACGTCGACGTTCTTCAGATTGTGCTGGTTCGCTCCCCGCACCTCGAGCACGTCCGACGGCGTGCGCACCTCGTCCTTGAGCGATGTCCGGTCGTCGAGGTGGCGGCCGGTCAGCGTGTCGCCGGCCCGCAGGCCCTCGACCGTCCCCTCGAAGCAGACCGTGCCGCCCGCGGTACCCGCGCCAGGACCGAGGTCGACGACGTGGTCGGCGATCGCGATCACCTCGGGCTTGTGCTCGACGACCAGCACGGTGTTGCTCTTGTCACGCAGTTGCAGCAGGAGCCTGTTCATCCGCTGGATGTCGTGCGGGTGCAGGCCGACCGTGGGCTCGTCGAAGACGTAGGTGACGTCGGTGAGCGGCGACCCCAGGTGGCGGATCATCTTGACGCGCTGCGCCTCGCCGCCCGAGAGCGTTCCCGAGGGGCGGTCGAGGGAGAGGTAGCCCAGCCCGATGCTCACGAACGAGTCGAGCGTGTGCACGAGCGAGGCCAGCAGCGGCGCGACCGACGGCTCGTCCAGACCGCGAACCCACTCCGCGAGGTCGCTGATCTGCATCGCGGAGACCTCCGCGATGTTGAGTCCGTTGATCCTGGACGCCCGGGCCGGCGCGTTGAGCCGGGTGCCACCGCAGTCGGGACACGACACGAAGGTGACCGCTCGCTCCACGAAGGCCCGCACGTTCGGCCGGAGCCCCTCGACGTCCTTGCTGAGCACCGACTTCTGCACCCTCGGGACGAGCCCCTCGTAGGTCGTGGTGAGGTCCCTGACCTTCACCCGGACCGGCTCGTGGTAGAGGAAGTCGTCGAGCTCCTTTCGGGTGTACTCCTTGATCGGCTTCGTGGGGTCGAGGAGCCCGGAGCCGGCGTAGACCTGCCAGTTCCAGCCGCCAACGTGGTAGCCGGGGACGGTGATGGCGCCGTCGTTGAGCGATTTCGCGGCGTCGTAGAGCCGGCCGAGGTCGACGTCGGCGACCGTCCCCATGCCCTCGCAGCGCGGGCACATGCCACCCGCGACGTCGAAGGTGCGCTGTTCCTCGACCTTCCTGCCCTTCTGTTCGACCGTCACCGCGCTCGCGACGCTGATCGGGGGGATGTTGAACGAGTACGCGCGGGGGGAGCTCAGGCGTGGCTCGGCGAGCCGGCTGAACAGGATGCGCAGCATCGCGTTGGCGTCGGTGACGGTGCCGACCGTGGAGCGCGGGTTGTTGCCGATGCGCTCCTGACCGACGATGATCGCTGTGGTGAGCCCCTCGAGCACGTCGACGTCGGGACGCGACAGCGTCGGCATGAAACCCTGCACGAACGCGCTGTAGGTCTCGTTGACCAGCCGCTGTGACTCCGCGGCGATCGTGTCGAACACCAGTGAGCTCTTCCCCGAACCGGACACGCCGGTGAACACCGTCAGTCGACGCTTCGGGATCTCCACCCTGACGTCTTTGAGGTTGTTCTCCCGCGCTCCGAGCACCCGGATGACGTCATGCGGGCCCGCGTCGGTCGGCACGTCGTCCCGGTCGTGTCCGCCGCTCGCAACAGTCATTGCTTTCTCTCCAGAGGTGTTTCACAGGCGTCTGCGGGCCGAGGGGTACGCGGGCTCTCAGCGTGACCGCGATCCGTACTTACGGACCGCGAGCGGCGCGGAGACGACGATGATGCCGACGGACCAGGCGAGCGTCAGGAGGACGTCGTCACCGGCCGGCGTGCCGGTGAACAGCCCGCGCAGCGCGTCGACCGACGTGGTCATCGGGGTGTGGTCGGCGTAGACGCGGAGCCAGTCCGGCATCGACGCGGTGGGCACGAACGCCGACGAGAGGAAACTGAACGGGAACATCCAGATCAGGCCGACCTGCTGGGCGGACTGGGGACCGCTCGCCGACACGCCGATGAGGGCACCGAGCCAGGACAGGGCGAGGCCGAAGAACAGCAGCAGCGCCACACCGCCGACCGCGGGCAGGAACCCGCCGAGGAACCTGAACCCGATGATCATGCCGACGACGACCATGACGAACAGCGACACGACCGTCCGGAGGATTTCCGACAGGGTCCGGCCGACGAGCACGGACGAGCGGCTGATCGGCATCGAGCGGAAGCGATCCATGATCCCGTCCTGCATGTCCATGGCCACGCCCATGGTGGTGCCGGCGACTGAGCCGAACAGCACCATCTGGACGAAGATGCCGGGCAGCAGGTACTGCGTGTAGTCGCCGCCGGGGACCTCCACGGCGCCCCCGAAGACGACGCTGAACAACAGGATGAACATCACGGGCTGTATGAGCCCGAACATGACGAGCTGGGGGCTGCGCAGGATCTGCCGGATGTTCCGCCGTGCCATCTCGGACGCGCCGGTGAGCCACCAGGGAAGTCCCCGCCGGGGGGCCTGGGCGGTGCTGTCCCGGAGGTCAGCAGTCACCGCGACCATTACCTTCCACCTTTCGTCGGGATCCGCGCGCCCTTCGCGGCGCGGGTGCGGTCGTTTGATGCCGGCTCGCCTGAGCGGCCGGTGACCGCGAGGAAGACGTCGTCGAGGGTCGGGCGGCGCAGGGCCACGTCGCTGACCGCGACGCCGGCGTCCTTCAGCGGGTACAGCATGTCGGCGATCGTGTCGCCGTCCGAGACGGGCGCACGGACCCGCATCGCCTCGAGGTCGACGACGGGCTCCACGCCGAGCTTGCCGCGCAGGACCTCCGTGGCCGTGTCGAAGTCGGCGCTGTCGACGAGCGTCACGTCGACCCAGTCCGGCCCCACCTCCGCCTTCAGCTCGTCGGGTGTGCCGTTCTTGATGACCCGGCCGTGGTCGATCACGGAGAGCGAGTCGGCGAGCTGGTCGGCCTCCTCCAGATACTGCGTCGTGAGCAGGATGGTGGTGCCTTCCTCGCGGAGCTCGCGCACCAGGCCCCAGACCTGGATGCGGCTGCGCGGGTCGAGCCCGGTCGTGGGTTCGTCGAGGAAGATCAGCCTGGGTCGCGCCATGAGGCTCGCGGCGAGGTCGAGCCTGCGCCGCATACCGCCCGAGTACGTCTTCACCTGACGGTCGGCCGCACCGTCGAGGTCGAAGCGCTGCAGCAGCTCGTCCGCCCGGGCCGCGGCTGCACGCTTCGAGAGCCCGAACAGTCTGCCGAACATGCGCAGGTTCTCGCGTCCGGTCATCACCCGGTCGACGGCGGCGTCCTGGCCGGTGAGGCCGATGGTCGCGCGGACGCGCCAGGCGTCCTTCTCGACGTCGAACCCGAAGACCTCGGCCCTGCCCGCGTCGGGTTTGAGCAGCGTGCTGAGGATGCGCACGACGGTCGTCTTGCCGGCACCGTTCGGGCCGAGCAGGCCGTGGATGGTGCCCTCGGGCACGGTGAGGTCGAGCTTGTCGAGCGCGGTCACGACACCGCGCCTGCCCTCGAAGCTCTTGGACAGGCCGGACGCCAGGACTGCCGCGGGCATGGGCGGATCCCCCTCTCGTCGAGCCTGCACGGGGGTGAGCGACGCCACTCCCCCGCAACCGGCACCCCCAAGTATAGACCTAAAAAATCAGTTTGAACTTTGG
This sequence comes from Actinomadura sp. NBRC 104425, assembly GCF_030269545.1. Classification (GTDB taxonomy): domain Bacteria; phylum Actinomycetota; class Actinomycetes; order Streptosporangiales; family Streptosporangiaceae; genus Spirillospora; species Spirillospora keratinilytica. The sequence continues at coordinate 5,618 of NZ_BSTN01000044.1, forward strand.
CTGCAATATCCGCGAAAGATCCCGATAAAGTTTAAATCCGTGAGGAAGCTGAGACCGGTCGACCTGGCCCGTGAGCACGGCATCACGCCCCAGGCCGTCCGCAACTACGAACGGGACGGACTCATCCCGCCCGCGCGGCGCACCCCCGCGGGTTACCGCATCTACACCGAGGTGCACGCCGCCGCCCTGCGCGCCTTTCTGGCCCTCGTCCCCGCGCACGGTTACGCCGTCGCCCGGGAGATCATGCGCGCACTCGTCCGCAGGGACCTGGACGCCGCGCTGACGGCGATCGACCGCAGCCACGCCCAGCTCCTTCGCGACCGCGAGACGCTGGACGCGGTCGGCGAGGCCGTCGCGCACCTGACCGCGACGCCGGACGCCGCGTCCACCGTCCACGGGCACCGCACGGCCCTGAGCATCGGACGGCTGGCGGACCGTCTCGGCGTGACCGCCGCGACGCTGCGCAACTGGGAGAAGGCGGGCATCGTGGTCCCCCAGCGCACGGCCTCCGGTCACCGTGTCTACGGCGCGGGTGACGTCCGGGACGCCGAACTCGCGCACCTGCTGCGCCGCGGCGGCTACCGGCTCGAGCAGATCGCGACCGTGGTCGAGCAGATCCGTACCGCCGGCGGGACGCGGGCGCTGTCGGCCACGCTCGAGGACTGGCAGCGACGGCTGACCGCGCGAGGTGTCGCGATGCTCCACGCCTCGGGCCGACTCGCCGCGTATCTGGCGGCCCTCGACGCCGCCCAGCCCGAACCCGCCGGGCGGAACGGGACCGGGAAGGCGTGAGCGGATGTGAGCCCGGGGCGGATACACACCCCGGGCTCACGCCTCCGTACCTCGTATCACCGCATCGCCCTACGGCACCGGCATCGCCCTACTGCATCGCCTCGCGCAGACTCTTCGGCCGCATGTCGGTCCAGTTCTCCTCCACGTACGCCAGGGACTCCGCTCGTCCGGCTGGTCCGAACACCACCCGCCAGCCCTCGGGCACGTCGGCGAAGGTGGGCCACAGCGAGTGCTGCTCCTCGTCGTTGACGACCACGTAGAATTCACCGTTCTCGTCGTCGAACGGGTTCACGGTCACTTCCTCCCTTTCATGATCTCGTTGACGATGCGGCCGATCTCGGCGGCGTTTGCGGGCCACATCATCTCGTTGTGCGCGCATTCGACCTCGAAGCGATGCACGGTTCCGTCGGTGTATTCGCGCCACAGGACGTCCAGTTCCACGTCGAGGTGCCGCCTTTCCCGGGTGGCGAGGTCGAGAAGAGCGCAGATGAACACCATGTCCCCGTGGAACGTGGGGGAGGTGAACCGTGTCATCAGTTCCGTGTGCTCGATGAAGAGGGCGGTGGCGGTCTGCACGAGCGATTCGAACTCGTCCATTCCCGCCAAATGGCCCATGTAATGCGCGAGGTATCTGCGCACGATTCTCTCGTCGGGTGTCTGGAAGTCGGCGAAATAGCTCGACGGGCCCGAGTCCAGGACACCCAGGAGATCGACCTCGCGTCCGCGGCTCTGCAGCTCGCACGCCACCGCCTGGGCGATCGGTCCTCCCAGGGACCACCCGAGGACGTTGTAGGGCCCCTCCGGCTGGACGCGCAGCATCTGGTCGACCCAGTCGTCCACCAGACTCTCGATCGAGGTCGCCCGCGGCTCTCCGGCGAACCCGCGTGCCTGCAGACCGTAGACCGGTCGCGAGGGGTCCAGTTGCTGGGCGAACCCGAGGTAGGCCCACGACAGCCCGCCGCCCGGCGGCACCAGCCACACCGGCGCCCTGTCACCGTCGGCCCGGATCGGCAGCACCACCGAGAAGGGATCGTCGAACTCGACGTCCTCACGGTCGGCCGACAGCCGTTCCGCGATCTTGGCGACGGTCGGGTGCTGGAACAGGGTCCTGACGGGAACCTCGAACCCCAGCTCGGCGCGGATCCGCCAGATGAGCCGAATGACCTGGAGCGAGCTGCCCCCGCAGTCGAAGAAGTCGTCGTCGGTCCCGACCCGGTCCTTGCCCAGCACCTCGGCGAAGAGGACGGCCAGTTCTGCCTCGAGGGCCGTGCGCGGCGAGCCGCGGTGCGCGTCGACGGGGTCCGGATCGGGCAGGTGGGCGGGGTCGACCTTCCCGTCGGTGGTGCGCGGCAGCCGCTCGACGAGCATGATGTCGGCCGGCACCAGGTGGTCCGGCAGCTCCGTCGCCAGGTCCGCCCGCAGCGACGATGGCAGCCGCGACACCTGGCGCGCCACCGCCGGCGCGTTCACCAGCCGCCGTGTGGACGGGCCCGCGGGCCGGTACACACCGTCGTGGCAGTCCGCGCCGCCGGCGGGCAGGATGACCGCCTCGAACCAGTCGGGCGCCTCCGCGGACCAGGTGCAGTAGACCGCGTATCCCCGCTCCTCGCCCCAGGTCACCAGCTCGTGCGGGTCGAGGGGCGCCTCCGGCGGCTCGGTGGGGACACCGTACTCGGCCGCCTCGCTCACCAGCCTGGCGTTCGGGATCCGGACCAGCCGGAGGCGGCCGCCGTGCTCGGCGAGCGCGGTCTCCAGGTCGGCCGGGCTCCGGGCGTCCGAGCCCCAGACCGCCGTGCGCACGTCCGCGAGGTTCAGCGGCTGGCTCGGCCGCTTGTGCAGGACGACCTCGTACCGGTGCCGGGTCAGTTCGTTGTGGTACGCGCCTGGTTTCAGCTGGATGTCCACGGCCGCCACCTCGCGGCGGGCCCGTGCCCACCGCGTGAAGAAGCCGGGGTCGATGACGAGTTCCCTCTCCCCCAGCAGGGCGCGCTCAACCGCCGTCCGTACAACCGACGGGCCGTCGTCCGGATGCTGTGCGCGGTGGACGGCCGTCAGCAACGCCCGCAGCGTGCCGTAGTTCCGGACGTCGCCGACGAGGATCCGGCCTCCCGGCGCGAGCCGCTCCAGGGCGAGGTCGAGCACGCGGGTGAGATAGGCGGCGTCCGGGAAGTACTGCACGACGGAGTTGAGGACGACGGTGTCGAAGAACTCCGCCGGCAGTCCCTCGGCGACGTCGGCGGGCCGGCACCGTAGCGACACCTTCTCTCTCAGGTTCGGGTCCGCGCCGACCTGGGCGGAGAGCCGTTCGATGACCGGCTCCGAGAAGTCGGTGCCCCAGTACTCCTCGGTTTCCGGTGCCAGCGGTCCGAGCAGGAGGCCCGACCCGACCCCGATCTCCAGCACCCGGCGCGGCCTGAGTCCCCGTATCCGCGCCACGATCGAGTCGCGCCACTGCCGCATCTCGGGCAACGGGATGGGTTCGCGCGTGTAGGAGCTGTTCCAGCCGGTGAAGTCGGTGCCGAGCTCGGTGTCGTCTGCGGTCTCGCCGTACATCGAGTCGTAGAGCGCACGCCACTTCTCGACGTGACCGGTCGCGTGCCCGTCCGAGCCCTCCGGCGTCTCCGGGACCACGTAGGCGACGAGGCGCCGCTCCCCGTGCCGGTCCACGCGGGCGACGACGGCCGCCTGCGCCACGCCGTCCCGCCGATGCAGGGCCGCCTCGATCTCACCCGGTTCGACACGGAGACCACGGACGGTCAACCGGTCGTCGACCCGGCCCAGCAGTTCGAGCCGCCCGTCACGGTTCCACCGGGCCAGGTCGCCGGTGCGGTACATCCGGTCACCCGGGCGTCCGAACGGGTCGGGGACGAAGCGCTCGCTCGTCAGGCGTGGCCGGTGCGCGTACCCGTGCGCCACACCGTCGCCGCCCACGTACAGCTCCCCCACCACGCCCGGCGGCACCTGCCGCAGCCGCTCGTCGAGGACGAACAGGCGGGTGCCCTCCATGGGCTCACCGATCGGCAGCGTGTCCTCGTCCCGGTCCGACGAGGGAATCGGGTACCGGGCCGCGAACACGGTGGTCTCCGTCGAACCGTACGCGTGCACGACGGCGGGTGAGCCGTCGCCGTCCCGGAGCCGCCGCACGGGAGCCGGTGACAGGACGTCGCCACCGACCCACACCTCGCACACCTGCGCGAAGCATCGCGGATGGTGCTGCGTGAGCAGGTCGAACAGGTCAGCGGTGAGCCAGAGGCCCGTCACGCCCCGCTCGACGACGAGCGCCGCCAGCCGGGCCGCGTCCACCTTTCCGGGCGGTGCGACCACGACCGTTCCGCCGTGCAGCAGCGGTACCCACACCTCGTACAGCGAGGGGTCGAAGGTCTGGGGGGTGTGGGCCAGGACCCGTCGGTGGGCGTCCCCGTCCCAGCAGGGATCACGCACCAGGTCGAGGACGTTGCGGTGGCTTAGCTCGACACCGTTCGGGACCCCGGTCGGCCCGGAGGTGTACAGCACGTGGGCGACATGCTCCCCGGTGAGATCCTCAACCTCCGGCGGTCGCGTCGGGTAGCCGTCCAGGTCCTCCTCGGCCAGCCGGTCGTCGACCACGACGGCCGGATCGAGGTCAGCGAGCACGAGGTCGATCCGTGCGCGTGGCCACGCGGGGTCGACCGGCACACAGGAGGCGCCCGCCTTCAGCGTTCCCAGGACCGCCGCGACCATGAGCGGTGAGCGCCCCATGCGGAGCACCACCCGGCGGCCGGTGCGGGCGCCGCGCTCACGCAGGTGATGGGCGATCCGGTTGGCCCACCTGTCGAGTTCCCCGTACGTCCAGCTCTCGGCGCCGTCGGCCGCCTCCAGGGCGACGGCGTCCGGACGTTCGGCGGCCACGGTCGCGAAGTGCCCGGGAATCGTCCCGGCGACGCGGTCGGCACCACGGCCGCGGCCCGTCCACCGCTCGAAAGCCGCGAGGTCGTCCCGGGTGAGGATCTCGACCGCGTCGATGGGGGTGTCCGGGGCGGCGACCCACTGCCTCAGCAGGTGCCGCCAGCGATCCACGAGTCGGACGACCGTGTCACGGTCGAACAGCTCCGTCGCGTACTCCACGACGCCCTCGATCCGGGTCATGCCCCCGGCGCCGCTCCGTTCGGTGAGGTTCAGGAACAGGTCGAAGCGGGAGACGCCCATGTCGACCGGCTCGTGGGACACCGTCAGTCCCGGCAGTTCGAAGCTCGGCTGCAGGTTGTTCTGCAGGGCCAGGCACACCTGGAACAGCGGGTGATGCGCGGTCGAGCGGACCGGGTTCAGCTTCTCGACCAGGTGCTCGAACGGGATGTCCTGGTGGTCGTACGCGGCCAGGCTGACCTCACGGACCCGGTCGACCAGCTCGGTCAGGGTGGGGTTCCCGCTCGTGTCGACGCGCGCCACCCAGGTGTTGACGAAGAAGCCGACCAGCCGCCCGAGCGCCTCGTCGGTCCGCCCGGCGATGGGTGAGCCGATCGGTATGTCGTTCCCGGCACCGAGCCTGCTGAGCAGCGCCGCGAACCCCGCCTGGAGCACCATCGAGAGGGTGGCCCCGGTGCGGAGGGCCAGCCGCCGGATGCCGTCGGTCAGTGTCTCGTCGACTGCCACGGGAAGCAGTTCACCGGCGAACGACGCGACGTCCGGCCGGGGGCGGTCCTTCGGTATCTCCAGCGACTCCGGCAGCCCGGCGAGTTGCTCCGTCCAGTAGTCGAGCTGGCGCCGGTACAGGCCGTGGGGTTCATCGTCACGGAGGAGGTCGCGCTGCCACAGTGTGTAGTCGGCGTACTGGACCGGCAGTGGGGTCCATCGTGGGCTGTGTCCGTCGCACCTGGCGGTGTACGCCGCCGTGAGGTCCTCGGCGAGCGGGCCCAGTGACCAGCCGTCCGCCGCGATGTGATGCAGTGGGAAGAGGAGCACCGCGTCGTTCTCGCCGACGTGGAACAGCGCGGCGCGCACCGGTATCTCGTGGGCGAGGTCGAACGGCCGGCGTGCCTCGGCGCGCAGGGTGTCGTGCAGGTCGGCCTCGGTGACCTCATGCTCCAGCCATGGGATCTCCAGCTCGTCCGGGTCGAGGATCCGCTGGTAGGGCGTCCCGTCCACCTCGTCGAAGACGGTTCGCAGTGACTCGTGCCGGACCACGACGTCGCGCACCGCCTGGCGCAGCGCCTCCACGTTCAGCTCTCCGCGCAGCCGCATGGACAGCGGGATGATGTAGGTCGGCGACGGCCCTTCGAACCGGTGGATGAACCACAGACGCTGCTGCGCGAAGGAGACGGGGAGCCGTTCGGGCCGTGGCCGCGGCCGCAGCGGCGGCCGGACCTCCCTCTCGTCCTTGAGATGGGCCACGAGCTCCCCGACGGTCGGTGCCTCGAAGATCGTACGGATGGGAATCTCGACGCCGTGGGCGGCGCGGATCCGGCTCACCACCCGGGTGGCCAGCAGGGAGTGGCCGCCGATGGCGAAGAAGTCGTCGTCCACGCCGACGCGGTCGAGCCCCAGGACACTGGCGAAGATCTCGCAGAGGGACTCCTCCTCGGGCGTGGCCGGGAGCCTCCCACGCCCGGACGCGACGTACTCCGGTGCCGGCAGCGCGGCCCGGTCGAGCTTGCCGTTCGGGGTGAGCGGCACGCTCGCGATCGGCATGATCGTCGACGGCACCATGTACTCGGGCAGGGTCTCGGCGAGGTGCTCGCGCAGCACCGCCGGGAGCGCGGTGATGCCCGCGGCGGCGGCCGGGTCGTTGATCCACGTGCCCGCGCCCGCCACCGGGACGTAGGTACCCGACAGGACCCGGTGCTCCGCGGCGCCCGTAACCACCACCGCCTCGAACTGGTCGACGGCGCTGCCCGACCAGGTCAGCGCGACCCGCCAACCCCGCCGCGCGGCCCATGCCGTCAGCTCGTGCGGGTCCAGCGGCGCGGTCGTCGGCGGCTCGGAGTCCTCCAGCCCCAGCTCGCGCGCCGCCGCCACCTCCGGGGCGACGCGGGCGTTGGGGATGCCGGTGATCCGTGTCGCCGGTGCTCCCGCCACGCGCTCGGCCAGAGCGTCGAGGTCGCCGTCCCATTCCACGCGCGGCACGTCGTCCACCGGACGGGGCCGGTCCGCAGCCCGTCCACCCGGCTTGTGCACGACAACCTCGTACCGGTGCCGGGTCAGTTCGTTGTGGAACGCCCCGTCCTTGAGGCGGACGTCGACACCGGCCGCGCCCACCCGCTCGGCCCAGCGGTGGAACCACTCCGGGTCGACGACCAGCTCCTTCTCCAGCAGCAGGGCCTGCTCCACCGCCACGCGCAGGCGGGCCGCCGGGGCGTCGGCGTTCCTTGCCCGCTGGACGGCCGCCTGGAAGGCGCGAAGGGAGCGGGCCCGGCGGACGTCGCCGACCACGAGGCGCCCACCGGGCTCGAGCTTCTCCCAGACGCCGTCGAGCACCCGCTCCAGGTAGCGCTCGTTCGGGAAGTACTGGACGACGGAGTTGAGCACGACGGTGTCGAAGATCTCCGGTATGCCGTCCAGGTCGTCCGCACGTCGGTACAGCAGCCGCACCCGCTCGTCCCAGCCCATCTCGGCCACCTGCCGGCGCAACCGCTCGATGACCGGCTCGGAGAAGTCGGTCGCCCAGTACACCTCCGTACCGCCCGCGATCCGCGCGAGCAGCAGGCCGGTTCCGACACCCAGCTCCAGCACGCGGCGCGGCGTGAAGCCGAGGATCCGGTCCACCGCGGCGTCCCGCCACGCTCGCATCTCCTCGACCGGGATGGGCTCGCCGGTGTAACTCGACACCCAGAGGTTGAAGTCCTCGCCGAAGTCGCGGTCGGTGACCTCGAGGTATCCCTGGTCGTAGACCTCCTGCCACTGCCGGACCTGTTCGTCGGCGGCGACGACGCTCTCCACCTCGGCCGGATCGGGCAGGACGTACGCCACCAGCCGCAGGTCGCCGGCGGTGTCCCGGCGGGTGAGGGCGATGGCCTGGCGCACCGTGGGGTGACGGTTCAGCGCGTACTCGACCTCGCCGAGCTCGACGCGGAAGCCGCGCACCTTCACCTGCCCGTCGGCGCGGCCGAGGAAGCAGATGTTGCCGTCGGGGAAGAAGCTCGCCCGGTCGCCCGTGCGGTAGATGCGCCCGCCGGGGGATCCGCCGAACGGGTCGGCGACGAAGCGTTCCGCCGTGAGGTCGGGACGGTTCACGTACTCCAGCGCGGTGACCTGCCCACCGATGTAGAGGTCGCCCTCGACGCCGACCGGGCACGGCTGGAGTTTCTCGTCCAGCACGTAGTAGCGGGCGTTGTCGATGGGACGTCCGTAGGGGATGCTGCGCCACTGCGGGTCGATCGCGCCGATCCGGAAGAAGTTCGACCACACCGTGGCCTCCGTCGCGCCGCCGAGACTCACGATCTCGGCACGCGGGAAGACCGCGCGGACCTGGTCCGGCAGGGTCAGCGGGGTGTAGTCGCCGGACAGGAAGACGAGGCGCAGGTCCTTCACGCCCGGGTGGTCCGCGACCTGCGGCAGCAGCGGGGCCAGCTGGTTCAGCGTGCCCGGTACCGAGTCCCAGAACGTGATCGGCTCCGTCAGCAGGATGTCGAGCAGCAGTTCCGGGTCGCGCTGCTGCACGGCGTCCGCGATGTAGACGCTGCCGCCGGCCCCGAGCAGGCCGAAGATGTCGAACACGGAGAGGTCGAAGTCAAGCTGGGTGACGCACAGGCCCACGTCGTCGGGACCGAACGCGAAGGTCCGGTAGCACCAGTTCAGCAGGTTGTGGACCGGACGGTGCGTCACGGTGACGCCCTTGGGCTTTCCGGTGCTGCCCGAGGTGAAGATGATGTAGGCCGTGTCGTCGGCGCTCGCCACGGGATCGGGGTTGGTCTCGCCGTCCATGGAGAGGGTCATGCCGGCGCTGCCGACGTCGATGAGCTCCACGCCTGCCGGGGGTGTCCACCGGTTGGTGTCCTCGGTGGTCAGCACCAGCGTCACCGACGCGTCGGCCAGCATCCCGGCGACCCGGTCGGACGGCAGTGACGCGCCGACGGGCAGGTACGCTCCCCCGGCCTTGAGCACGCCGAGGACGGCCGCGACCATGAGCGGGCCGCGCCGGACGGCCACGCCCACCACCGTCCCCGGCCGCACGCCGCGGCGCCTGAGGTTCCAGGCGATCCGGTTCGCCTGCCGGTTCAGTTCGCGGTAGGTCATGGTGCCGCCGGCCCAGCGGACCGCGACCGCGTCGGGCCGCTCCGCGGCCTGTCGTTCGAACGGCAGGTGGATCGGCCCCGGGCAGGGGAACTCGCGGTCGGTGTCGTTCCAGGTGTAGAGGACCTTCTCGCGCTCACCGGGGTCGGTCAGCCGCCGTTCCGGGGTGGCCCGCATGGGGGGGACGTCGAGGGCGGCCACCTCGAGGGCGGGGTCCTCGACCACCTGCTCCAGCACCCGCAGGTACCGTGCGGCGATCGCCTCCGCGCTCGCGCGGCCGAACAGGTCGGTGGCGTACTCGAGGTCGACGGTCACCGACCTGCCCGAGGGATGCGGCATCAGGTTGAAGAACAGGTCGAACTTCGCCCTGCCGGTGGTGACCGGCTCCATCGAGGCCGTGACGCCGGGCAGGTCGAGCTCCTGGCGGACGCTGTTCTGCCAGGCGAAGGTGACCTGGAACAGCGGATGGTGCGCGATCGAGCGTTCCGGACGGAGCAGCTCCACCAGTCGCTCGAAGGGCAGGTCCTGGTGGTCGTAGGCGGTGAGGGCCTTCCTGCGGACCTGCTCCAGCACCTGTGAGAAGGAGTCGGTCGGATCCAGCCGGACCCGCAGCACCCAGGTGTTGGCGAAGAAGCCCACGAGGTCTTCGAGGACTTCCTCGGTCCGTCCGGCGATCGGCGAGCCGAGCGTGATGTCGTGGTCGCCGCCGAGCCGGTGCAACATGACGACGAGCGCCGCCTGGAACACCATCGGTACGGTCACGTTGCTCGACTGCGCGAGCCGCTCGGCCCCGTCCAGCAGCGCTTCGGAGATCTCGAACTCGTGGTTGGCGCCGCGGTAGCTCGCCCGGGCGGGACGTGGCCGGTCGGTGGGCAACGTGATCGGCCGGGACACCCCGTCCAGCTCCTGCCGCCAGTAGCGCAGTTGGGTCGCGAAGACGCTGTTCGGGTTGTCCTCGTCGCCGAGCAGCTCGCGTTGCCAGAGCGCGTAGTCGGCGTACTGCACCGGCAGGTCGTCCCAGGCCGGGGCCGTCCCGGCCACCCGGGCCCGGTAGGCGACCGACAGGTCCCGGGTGAACGGGCCGAGCGAGCCGCCGTCGCTCGCGATGTGGTGCATCACCACCACGAGCAGGGCGACGTCGTCCTCCGGGCGCAACAGGCACGCCCGGATCGGCAGCTCGGTGGACAGGTCGAAGCCCTCGCGGGCCGCGGCGGTGACGATGTCGTCGACCTGGTCCGCGGGCACCCATCCCCAGTCGGTCCACGGCGGGCTCAGGTCGGCCGGCGCCACGACCCGCTGCCGCGGCTGCCCGTCGGCCTCGTCGTAGACGGTACGCAGGATGTCGTGGCGGGACAGGACGTCCAGGAACGCGGCACGCAGCGCGTCCGGGTCGATCCGCCCACGCATCCGGATCAGGATCGGGACGTTGTACGTCGCGGTCCGGCCTTCGAACCGGTTGATGAACCACATGCGCTGTTGCGCGAACGAGAGGGGCGCCATTCTCCTGCTAACTTTCGGTCATCCTGCGAAGGGGCTTCCGGACAGAGGTGGACAGCTCGTTCCACCGCCGGGCCAGCTCGGCGACGGTCGGTGCGGCGAAGATGGTGCGGATGGGGATCTCGACGCCCAGCTCGGACCGCACCCGCGCGGCGAGCCTGGTGGCCAGCAGCGAGTGCCCGCCGAGGGCGGCGAAGTCGTCGTCGACGCCGACGCGTTCCACCCCGAGGATCTCGGCGAAGATCCTGCACAGCGCGGCCTCCCTAGGAGTTTCGGGCGGGCGGTATCGCGCGCCGCTCGTCTCGGGGCGGGGAAGTCGCGAACGGTCGAGTTTCCCGTTGACCGTCAACGGAACGGCGGGCAGGGCGACCACCGCCGACGGGACCATGTAGTCGGGGAGCCGCTCCCGCACGAACTGCTGGAGCTCCCGGGCCGGCGGGAGGTCGGCGCCGCCCGCGGCGACGACGTACGCGACGAGGCGCCTGTCGCCGGGCTGGTCCTCGCGTACCGTGACGACGGCCTCGCGGACGGCCTCGTGCAGCGTCAGCGCGTGCTCGACCTCGCCGGGCTCGATCCGGAAACCCCGGAGTTTGATCTGGAAGTCGGCGCGACCGAGGAACTCGATCTCCCCGTTTCGTGACCAGCGGGCCAGGTCGCCGGTGCGGTACATCCGGGTGCCCGGCGGACCGAACGGGTTGGCCGTGAACCGGGTAGCCGTCATCCCCGGTTGCCGGTGGTAGCCGCGGGCGAGGCCGTCTCCCGCGATCCACAGCTCGCCGCCGGTGCCGGGCGGAACGGGCCGGAGGGCCGGGTCGAGGATCAGGACCCGGGTGTTGGCGATGGGTGTCCCGATCGACGGTGGTGTGCCGGCCTGGACGTCCGCGAGGGTCGACCAGATGGTCGTCTCGGTGGGTCCGTACAGGTTGGTCACCTGCGCGGCGTGCGCGCACAGCAGGCCGGCGAGTGGCGCGGGCAGGGCCTCGCCGCCGGTCAGGACGCGCAGACCGGCCAGGCGCCGCACGTCGTGCGTCGCGAGCATCTGCCACAGCGCCGGGGTCGCCTGCATGACGGTGACGCCGGCCCGGTCGATGAGGTCGAGCAGGGCCCGCGGGTCGGTGACCTGGTCGCGGTCGGCGAGGACCACGCGCGCGCCCGTCACGAGCGGCAGGAACACCTCCAGCGCCGCGATGTCGAAGGCCACGGTGGTGACGGCGGCGAAGCGGTCGGACGCCGAGAGGCGGAGGGTTCGCCGCATGCTCTCCAGGAAGTTGGCCAGGGCGCCGTGACCGATGACCACACCCTTGGGAACGCCGGTCGAGCCCGAGGTGTAGATGGTGTAGGCGGCCTGGTCGGGGGTGGTGGCGACCGCGGGGTGGTGTGCGGGGTAGCGCGTCAGGTCGGTCTCCGCCAGCCGGGCCTCGTCCAGTACCAGGGAGGCCGCGCAGTCGTCGATCACGGAACGGACCCGCGCGGGTGGATGGTCCGGGTCCACGGGCACGTAGCAGCCGCCGGCCTTCAGGACCGCCAGCAGCGCCGTGACCAGGTCCGCCGAGCGGGGCAGCAGGACGACGACCCGGCGTTCGGCACCGATCCCCTCCCGGATCAGCCAGTGCGCCATACGGTTGGCGCGCTCGTTCAGCTCGGCGTAGGTGAGGCGCTGTTCCCCCGCCTCCAAGGCCACCGCGTCCGGTGTCGCCGCCGCCTGCCGGGCGAACCACTCGGGCACGCTTCCGGGCGGCACCTCGAGCGCGGTGTCGTTCCAGTCGTGGACGACCAGCCGCCGCTCGGCCTCGGACAGCACATCGATCGCGGCCATGGGGGTCCGCGGGTCGGCCGCGAACCGCCGCAGCACCCGGGCGAGCCGATCCGCGATCTCCTGCGCCGTGCCGGGATCCACCGCGTCCGGGTGGTACTGGAGGATCAGGCTCAGCATCGGATCGGCCGCGGCGAGCACGGTCAGCGGGTAGTGCGTCGGCGCGAACGGCCGGATTCCGGTGACGGTCAGCTCGGCCGACGCACCGGCCCGGGACAGCGCCGCCCGGTCCACCGGGAACGACTCGAAGATCACCATGGTGTCGAAGAGCGCGCCGAGCCCCGTTGACCGCTGGATGTCACCGAGCCCGACGTGATAGTGGTCCAGCATCCTGGCCTGGGCGCCCTGCAACGCATGGCAGAGGTTCTCGAGGGTGGTGGCGGGATCGCATCGCGCCCGGACGGGCACGGTGTTGGTGAACATGCCGATGACGTCGTGAACGCCCGGCAGTTCGGGCGGACGGACAGTGACCGAGCTGCCGAACAGGACGTCGGAGCTCCCGGTGAGGTGGGCGAGCACGACCGCCCACGCGCCCTGCACCAGGATGTTCGGCGTGATGCCGCACGCCGCCGCCTGACGCACCACGCGGGACGCTTCCTCGCGCGTGAGCCGGACGTCGACCTGCCCGACCTCGGCGGCCGAGTCCCCCTGGGTGGCCCCGTCCCCCTCGGTGGCCCTGTCTCCCTCTTCGGCGCGGGCGGCACCCGGGGCCAGGAGCGTGGGCTGCGTGACGCCGGACAGCTCCTCGGCCCAGGCGTCGATCGCCCTGCCGGTGTCCTGCCGCGTCTGCCGGCGAAGGAACTCGCGGTAGCCGTGCACGACCGGTTCGAGGTCGTCGGCCCCGCCCGCGTACAGGCGCATCAGCTCCTGCTCGATGAGCGGTAGCGACCAGCCGTCGAACAGCATGTGGTGCGCGGTCAGCGCGAGTTCGGCCTGTGCCGGGCCGAGGGTGACGAGGGTGAACCGAAGCAGCGGGACGGTGTCGGGGCGGAACTGGTCCTCCCGTTCCTCGGCCAGGATCCGTGCGAGGCGTTCCTCGGCGTCCGACCGGTCGGTGAGGTCGATGTGCCTCAGGGGCACCTCGACACCGTCCACGACCACCTGGACCGGTTCGCCGGTGGACTTCGTCACGAACGCCACCCGCAGGTTGGGATGCCGGTCGAGGAGGGTCTGGGCCGCGGCCCGCAGACGCGCCGCGTCCACCGGTCCCCTGATCCGGAACACGAACTGGGTCTGGTAGGACGTGGAGGCGCTGCCTCCGAGCATGCTGTGGTAGAGCAGCCCGTGCTGGAGCGGCGTCAGGGGCCACACGTCGTCGACACGACCGAAACGGCTCTCCCACTCGTCCAGATCCCGCTGGGACACCTCCACCAGGGACACGTCGGACGGGGTCAGCCCGCTCGTGCCGCCGGTCGCCCGTGCGTGCAGTCCACGCAGCGCCGCCTGCCAGGTGTCGGCGAGCCGACGCACCTCCTCGGCGGACAGCACCCCGGTGGCGAACGTGAACAGCGCCCGCAACCGTTCGCCGCTCCCGGTGGCCCCGACGAGGACGTTCAGTTCGAGCGCGGACATCAGTGGCATGTCCGGATCCGAGGACGCGGCGAGTTCGTCGAACTCGGGCGCGGGCGTCCACGGCGCCTCGTGGTCGCCCCGGGCACGGTCGGAGGAGAACCGGCCGAGGTAGTTGAATCCCACCTCGTCGGCCGGGTGGTTCCGCAGGACCGCCGCGGTCTCCTCGTTGACGTACCGCAGCAGCGTGTAACCGATGCCCTGGTCGGGCAGGGCGCGCCTGCGTTCCTTGATCCGCCTGAGCGCGTCCGCCGCGGCCGGGCCGCCGTTGAGCGCGTCGGCGACGTCGATCCCGGAGAGGTCGAAGCGGACCGGGTGCACCGTGGTGAACCAGCCGACCGTCCGCGTCAGGTCGACGCCCGGGACGAGTTCCTCCTGGCGTCCGTGCCCCTCCAGCCGCACGACCGTCCCGCCGTCGGACGCGCCGCCCCGGCGGCCGGCCAGTGCCAGGACGAGGGCGGTGAGCAGCACGTCGTCGACCCCGCAGCGGAAGGCCGCCGGAACCGTCGTGAGCAGTGCCCGGCTCAGGCCCTCGGGAACCTCGACCCGCAGCGTCTCGGCCGTGCTCGTCAGGTCGACCTCCGGATCGAGGGCCCGGGCACCCACCGGTTCAGGGGGCGGTTCGAGCATCCCGCGCCAGAGCTCCAGCTCGGCCACGCGCTCGGGCCGTACCGCTTCGGCCGCCAGATGGTTGAGCCAGGCCCGCAGCGACGTCCCGACGGGCGACAGCTCCGGCGCGTGTCCCCGGCGGATCCGCTCCGCGGCCTCGGCGAGGTCGGTGACGAGGATGCGCCACGACACCCCGTCCACGACGAGGTGGTGGGCGGCGATGAGCAGTCTCCCGGGTCCGCCGGTGGCCGGTTCGAACCAGACGAAGCCGAGCATCCGTCCGGCCGAGGCGCTGATCTGCCCGACCACGCTCGCGGTCTCCTCCTCCAGCAGCGCCCGCCGCGAGGACGCACCCGCGCCCTCGGGGCACGGCACCCGCCGGATGAGTGTGTCCGCCTTCACCGTCCCCGGCGCCTGGACCAGCAGCCCGCCGTCGGTCGGCCGGGACCGCAGCATGTCGTGCCGGTCCAGGACCGCCTGCACGGCCGCGGTGAGCAGGTCGAACGTCATGTCTCCCGGCACGGTCAGCACCAGCCACTGGGCCAGCCGGTCCAGGCCCGGTCCACGCTCGGTGAACAGCCGCGCCATGGGCGGCAGCGGAACCGGACCGTCGCCCTCGCCACCGGACGGTGCGACGGGGGCCGGGACGTCCGTGCGCGTGGCCACGGCCGCCAACGCGGCGACGGTGCGGCACTCGAAGACATCCCGCGCGGTGAGGCGAAGCCCCTCGGCCCGGGCCAGCGCCACCACGCGCATCGCCAGGATGCTGTCGCCGCCCATGGTGAAGAAGTCGTCGTCCAGACCGACGCGGTCGGTTCCCACCACCTCGGCGAAGGCGGCCGCCAGGATCCGCTCCTCGGGGGTCCTCGGCACTCGATGGGCGCGCCGCCTGACCCGCGGTTCGGGCAGTGCAGCGCGGTCCAGCTCGCCGTCCGGTGAGAGCGGCAGCCTGTCCAGCACGACGAAGGCGGCGGGCACCAGGTGCTCGGGCAGCGTGGCGGCGGCGAAGCGCCGCAGCTCGACCGGGTCCAGGCCGGCGCTGAAGTCCACGTCCTCGCCGGCGGCGCCCAGCCGCCCGGCGGTGACGGGCACGACGTAGGCGATCAGTTGCGGGGGGTGGTCGGGGTCGTCGGCCCGCGCGACGACGGCGGCCTGCGCCACCCCCTCGTGGCCGGTGAGGACGGCCTCGACCTCGAACGGGTCGACCTGAAGGCCGCGTATCCGCACCCGCCGGTCCGCGCGTCCCGCGTACTCCAGTTCCCCGTCGTCGTTCCAGCGGGCCAGGTCGCCCGTGCGGTACATGCGTTCCCCGGCGGGGCCGAACGGGCAGGCGACGAAGCGTTCCGCGGTGACGGCCGAGCGGTTCAGGTAGCCACGGGCCAAGCCCGCGCCCGCGACGTACACCTCGCCGACCACGCCCCTCGGTGCCAGGTGGAGGCGACCGTCCAGCACGTACACGCGGGTGTTGTCGACCGGCCGTCCGATCGGCACGACCGGCGTCCCCGGCCGGTGCTCCCCCGAGGTGACGTCCAGCGCCGAGGTGACGTCCAGCGCCGTCTCGGCCGGACCGTAGAGGTGGTGTACCCGGACGCCGGACAGCTCGTGGAAGCGTGCCGCCAGGTCGGGTGGGAGCGCCGGGCCGCCGCACATGACGCGGCGCAGGCCCTTGCAGTCGGTGACGGCGGCCTCATCCCGGACGAGCTCGGCGAGCACGGAGGGGACCGTGTGCACGGTGGTGGCGCCGGTCCGCCGCACCGCCGCGGCCAGGGAGACCGCGTCCCGGTGGACGTCCTGCGTCGACATGACGACCGTGGCACCGGAGATCAGGGGCCAGAGGATCTCCCACACCCAGGCGTTGAGGGACGCCGGGGCCGTGTGCAGGACCCGGTCGGTCTCGTCCAGCCCGTACCGCCGCTGCATGGACAGCAACCCGTTCGCGAGCGCGGTGTGCGAGATGACGACGCCGGGTGCCTCCCCAGGCGCCCCGGGCCCGTAGCGCACGTACACGCCGTTCTCACCGGAACACCTCGCGACCGGCGTCACCTCGGTGTCCTGCGGCCCATCCGCGGGCTCGATGACGCTCGCCTCCCACCGCGGCTGGGTCCCGTCGAACGGTGTGACGGCCAGTCCGTCGACCCCGGCGACCGTGAGGAGCAACGTCGGACGCGCGTCGGCCAGCATCGCCTCCATCCGGTCCGCCGGGCAGTCCGGGTCGATGGGAAGGATCGCGGCACCGGCCTTGAGGACCGCGGTCACCGCGACCACCAGTTCGATCGAACGCGGGACGGACACCGCCACGACGCGTTCCGGCCCCGCACCGCGTTCGACGAGCCTGCGGGCGACGCGCCCGGCCCTCGCGGCCAGGCCCCCGTAGGTCAGCACGGTGTCCCCGTGGGCGACGGCGACCGCCCGTGGAGCGGCGGCCGCCCGCTCGTCGAGCAGAGCGGGCACCGTCACACCGTGCAGTTCGGCGACGGGACCGGTGGAGCGGTCGAGGAGTGCGGCATGTTCGTCCGGGGTGAGGACGCTGACGTCCTGGACGCGCCTGCGGGGGTCGGCGAGCGCGGCGCGGAGGAAGGCCACGAACTTCTCGCCGAGCCCGGCGATGTCCTCGTGGGTGTACAGCCTCTCGGGTGCGTCGAAGCGGACGAAGAGGTCGCTGTCCGCGCGACCGTCCGTGTAGGTGGTGATTCTGACCTCGTCGGGGATGCCGAGCGTCCCGCCCGCGAACGTGCCGACGGCGCCCGCGAGGTCGAGTTCCCTGAGGAACGGGACGACGTTGACGACGGGCCCGAACGGGCTGCGGGCGTCGCCCGCGTGCCCGGCCGCGCGCTTGATCAGGGAGACGTTGTGCTCGGCGTGTTCCAGCACCCGCAGGCGCGCCAGGGCGACCGTCTCCGCGAGTTCGACGAAGTCGGTCGACGGTGGCACCTCCACCGCCAGGGGCAGGGTGTTGGAGAACAGGCCCAACGCCTGTCTGATCCTGCCGCTGCGGTAGTTGACGGTGAAGGCCAGCATCGGCTCGGGCAGGTCGCACAGGCGGTGCAGGAAGGCGAACGCGGCCGCGGTGATCAGGTCCGCGACGCTGGTCCCGGCCGACGCGGCGGCCGCCCGCCACCCGGCGACCTCGCTCGCCGCGACACTGCCGGTATGGGTGACCACGCCCAACGGTGTGTTCAGGCTGTCCCAGAACCCGGCGTCCTCCGTGCGGGACGTGACGTCCGCGCGAATACCCGTCGGCAGACGGGCAGCCGTCCCCCCGGCCGCGAGATGGTTCCGCCAGAACTCCTCCGCCTCGGCGAACTGTTCGGACGACCGGTACGCCGCCTCCCGCTCACCGGCGACCTCGGAAGGAGTGCCCGGCCGTTCCGGCACCGGGGAACCGGTACGCAGGGCGCGGTAGATCTCCGCGATGCGCTGGGAGAGCAGGGTGAAGACACCGAACGCGTCGATCAGGATGTGGTGGAAGATCAGACAGAGAAGGTGATGGTTCTCCCCCAGCCGGACCGATCCGATCCGAAACAGCGCGTCCGTACCGAGGTCGAACGGGCGGCGGACCTGCTCGGTGAGGAACTCGCGGGCGGCGTGCGCGGGATCGGCCGCATTGCTCACATCCACGCGGAAGGGCTCCCACGCGTCCGGCTCCCGGGTGACGAGTCGCAGTTCGTCACCGTCCCGCCGGAAGTTCACCAGGAGCGCGCCCGCCTCCCCCACGGCCATTTTCACCGCGTCTTCGAGAAGGAGCAGATCCAGCTCACCCTGTACCGACCAAATGGTCGTGGTGGTGTTGGGGATCTCGGGTGAAAGATTCTGTTCCAGCCACATTGCCTCCTGCGCCGACGAAGCGCCGCCAGACCCCATGCAGACTCCCCGAAGAAGCAACTTCCGGCCGTGATGAACTCGCGGCGGAACGCAGGTCGATCGCCCCGTGTGCAATCCTTGTGTTATGGCGGACGGAAGCCGCCGTCGTGCGTTACTCCAACTCTAGAAAAACGCCCTTATTTCACCCGCCCGGCTGAAAGATGTCGGCAAGAACCAACCGGGGCCGTCACCGAACGGACGCGTCGGCGGTGCCGCGCTCGCCGGCCTCCCACGACGTCCGCACGACAGCGGCGAGATCGGACAGGGTGTCGGCCTCGAACACCGCTCTCATCGGCACGGTGATCCCCAGCTCGTCGCGGAGCCGTCCGGCGAGCCGGGTCGCCAGGATCGACTGACCGCCGAGTCTGAAGAAGTTGTCGCCTGGTCGGACGTCGGGAACCGCCAGGACCTCCCTGACCAGCTCGTAGAAGCGGCTTTCCACCGAGTCGTCGCCCGCGGCTTCCCCGTCGCGCCGCGGAGCGGACTCGGCGAAATCCCGCAACGCCGCACGGTCGATCTTGCCGTTGGCGGTGACCGGGAGCCGCGGCAGCACGTGGACCGAGGTGGGCACCATCGGCTCAGGCAGGGTCTCGGCCGCGTGGGCGCGCAGTTCTTCGGCGGAGACCTCGACCCCGTCGACCGTGCTCACGAAGGCGGCGAGACGCGCGTGCACGAGGTCGCCCACCACCACCGCGGCGGCGACGTCCACCGCCGGGTGGGCCGCCAGCCGTGCCTCGACCTCGCCCAGCTCGACGCGGAAACCGCGGATCTTCACCTGGTCGTCGCCCCGGCCGGAGAACACGAGTTGCCCGTCCGGTCGGCGGTGGCCGCGGTCGCCGGAGCGGTACATCCGACTGCCCGGTGGTCCGAAGGGATTGGGTACGAACAGGGCAGCCGTCAGTCCCGGTCGGTTCACGTAGCCGCGGGCCAGACCGTTGCCGGCCAGGTACAGCTCGCCGTCGTGGCCGTCAGGGACGGGACGCAGACGCTCGTCGAGGACGTGCACGCTGTTGCCCGCCCAGGGGCTGCCGATGGTGACCTCGTCATCGGCGGTGATCGGGCCGGCGATCGTGGCCCCGACCGTGGTCTCGGTCGGCCCGTAGCCGTTGAACATGCGGCGTCCCGGGGACCACTTGGCCACCAGCGCGCGGGAGCAGGCATCGCCGGTGGACATCACGGTGCCACCGACCAGGACGCCCTCGGGGTCGGTCACGCTCAGCGCGACGGGCGGCAGGGTGGCGTGGGTGACCGCGTGACGCCGCAGCGTGTCGTACAGGGGCGGGCCGGGCAGCAGGTCCTCGGCCGGGGCCACGACCAGTGCGGCACCGGACAGCAATGCCGCCGACCAGTCCCAGAACGCCGCGTCGAAGCTGATGGACGCCCACTGGAGCACGCGGTCGCCGGGGCCGGGCGCGATGGACGCGGCCTGACCGGCCACGAGGTCGGCGACACCGGCGTGCGTCACGGCGACCCCCTTGGGCGTCCCGGTCGAGCCCGACGTGTAGATGACGTACATCAGGTGTTGCGGACGGAGCGGAGCGTTCCGGCACGCGTCGGTGAGGTCGCCGGACGGCCGCGACGCGGTCGCACGAACCGTGTCCGGGTCGTCGACCACCAGTTCGGGAATCGGCACTCCGACGTCGAGCGACACCTGGGCCGACCGGACCAGCAGGACCGGCCGGGCGTCCTCGACCATGTGCGCCAGCCGCCTGACCGGGTACCGCGGGTCCAGCGGAAGGTAGGCGCCTCCGGCCTTGAGCACCGCGAGCAGCACGACCATCAGCTCGTCGCACTTCGGGAGCGCCACGGCCACCATCGTGTCCGGTCCGACCCCGCGCTCGACCAGGACCCGCGCCAACCGGTTCGCGCGAGCGTTGAGTTCGGCGTAGGTCACGACGCGGTCGCCGAACACCACGGCCGGGGTGTCACGGCCACGGGTCACAACAGCCTCGAACAATTCCGGAACGGTGGGCACCTGCTCACTCCATCCTCTCGGCAGCGGATCACCGGGGCGCCGCGCCCGCCCCCGAACGTAGCCGTCCGCGGGCACGTCGGAGCGATTCACGAAAGGACTACGAAAGGGTTCGTCAGCGTCCGGAGAAAACGACGGGAAGGGTGCTGTAGCCGTTGAGGAAGTTCGAGTAGATGCGCTGGGGCGTCCCAGCCAGCTCAATGTCCGAAACGGTGGTGACCAGCGCGGTTAGCAGGGCCCGCAGCTCGGCTCGTCCCAGGTACGCCCCGAGGCAGAAGTGGGGCCCGTAGCCGAACGAGACGTGCCTGTTCGGGTCGCGCGCCACGGTGAATTCGCGTGGCCGGTGGAACTGCCGCTCGTCGAAATTGGCGGAGAGGTTCCACAGGGTCACGATGTCTCCGGCACGCACCTGCCGACCGCCCAGTTCCAGGTCCACGGTGGCGGTACGGGCGAAGTGCATCGCGGGCGTGGCCCACCTCAGCACCTCCTCGACCGCGGTGTCGATCGACACGTCACGGTCGCGCACCGCACGCCACTGGTCGGGGAAGTCCGCGAACGCCTTGACCGCGCAGATCGCCGACACCCTCGAGGACTCGTCACCGCCGAGGATCAGGCTGTAGCAGTTGAGCGCGACGTCCTCGATCGGCAGTGGCCTGCCGCCGACGGTGGCGGTGGCGATCATGCTGACCACATCGTCGCCCGGCCGCGCGCGGCGGTGCGCGGCCAGGTCGGTGAGGTACCGCAGGATCTCGTTGCGGGCCTCCAGCGCGGCGAACGGGTCAACCTCGGCGTCGTCGGAGGACAGGGCGCTCTTGTTCCACCTCAGCAGGTCCGGTCGATCCGCCTGGGGGATCGACAGCAGGTCGCAGATCGTGCCCATGGGGATGTGCTCAGCGACCTCGGCGGCGAAGTCGAAGCTCCCAACCGTGGTGACCCGCCGGATCAGTTCCTCCGCCCGGCGGTGGACCTGTTCGACGACGCCTCCGAGCACCCGGGGGGAGAACGCGCGCATCATGACGTTGCGCAGGTCGCGGTGCCGCGGCCGGTCGGTGACCGCGAGCATGCGGCCACCCGCGGAGTCGTCACCGCGAAGCAGCACGTCCAGCACGGTGCCACGCGCCGAACTGAGCCTCGCTACGTCGGCGTAGGCAGCGACGACGTCGGCGTACCGCGAGACCACCCAGAAGCCGGGCCGGTTCTCACCACCCGGGTGCCAGTAGACGGGGTGGCGGTCGCGTATCTCCGCCCAGTACGCGTGCGGGTCGTTGCGCACGAAGGTCGTCGGGTCGACGAGGTCAAGCACGGTGGTATCTGCGGTGGGCGAGGTCATCGAGGTCACCTTCCCTTCGAGATCAGGGGCCGAGCACCACTTCCGCGGCCTGCCCGGCCGAGGCGGCGACGAGCGCGTCGATCGCCCCGGGCTCGCCCTCGCGGACGAACCACTCCCGGCCGTAGGTGACGGCGAAGCGCGCGGGGTCCAGTTCCGCGGTCTCCACCTGGCTGGCGTGCGTGGCCATCGCGGCCATCTTCGCGAGCAGGTCGGGACCCTGCGCGTGGACGGTGACCGAGATCTGGAACGCGGGAACCCCCACGTCCTTCGGACCACCCGCCGCACGTCGCACCACGTGCTGCGGCCCCGCACGCAGAGCCGCGGCGTCCACGGTGGCCTGATAGCCGGCCAGGCCCAGGCTGCGAACGACCCGGGCACCCACGCGGTGCACCTGGACGTGGTCGACATGCCCGTAGATGCCGTGGGGGTCGTAGTGCACCAGAGTGGAGGCGCCTTCGCTGTCGGCGATCCGTGCCACACGCCGGGCGACCTCCGTGACGGGTGCCGCACCCAGTGTTCCCGCCTGGTACGGGCCGTCATGAGCACCGGAATCCGCGTAGCCGAGAAACTCCAGTCTGGCCACGCCGAGCAGGTCGCAGGCCCGTTCGAGTTCGGCCAAGCGGCGGCTGCGCAGGGACTCACCGCGGGACAACGGGACCTGACAGAGACCGGCGGCACCGTCGGTGGCCATGACGAGGATCACGCGAGCGCCCGCGTCCGCCAGGCGGCGCATGGTCAGTCCGGTGAAAATGGCCTCGTCGTCCGGATGGGCATGCAGGACGATCACAGTGTGGGAGGAAATCATGGTGCGGTTCCGAAGTGGTCGTAATGTCTGCTGAGCGCGGGGACGGGTCACAAGGCCACAGCACCCCACTCGTGCGGCGGCACGTCACGCAGGTGCTGGGTGAACTCCCAAAGATGACCTTCGAGGTCGCGGACGAGGTATTGGCGCAACCCCCACGGTTTGTCGACTGGGGGCCGCACGATGTCGGCTCCCGCTTCCACGGATCGCGCGAAATGCTCGTTCAGGTCGGGAACCCAGACGATGATCTGTTTGCAGGTGTGTCCGTCGGCACAGGCACCGGTGTCCTGGTCCGGGGCCTGTCGCACCATGACGATTCCACCGCCGGTGTCAAGGTCGGCGTGTTGGATGGCGCCGACCTCCGGATGTCTGAGGATCAGACGGAATCCAAAGACCCGGACGAGCCAGTCGACCGCGCGATCAGGATTTGCGTAGGCGAGTTCGACGACCACATGGGGAAAACCGCGAGCCGGATCATACACAACATATCCTTCAATCGGCCGGTTTCACCGACGGTGCGCGCCACAGACATCGATCAACCATGACCACAACCGTTCGAAGCTGACATCCGGAAGCGGAAACCACCTGCTGGGAGCAGGCTAATCACGTCAGGCGATTCCCCGACGCGCCAGCGAAGTATCTACGAAAGAACTACCCGCCGACTGGGAGGGTGACCTCGACCTCCACCCAGCCGCCACACGTCTGCCACCGTGCGGCGCGGCACAAACCCAGCCAGAACGATCTTGTGCTGGCGATGCCGGCACGTGGCGCCGTCCAGATGACTGATCGACTTCGTCGGGATGACGTACCACGGCTGCCGTACCCCCCGTCCCCGCTTCAGCGTGGCCTGGACGGTCTCACCGTGATGGTGTCGACCTCGATGACCTCGACCACGCGGTCCGGTATCTGCAGACCCTCCCCGAAATCGAGGCCGACCGTTATCCGGCGACCACTCCAGGCCGTCACCTCGGTCCCCGCCGAGTCTCTCTGCCAGGCACCAGCGGCGCCTGGCGACAGCCAGGGTGCCTTAGTGACCACTCCGCTGGACGTGACCGCCGAACGCTGCCTCTACCGACTCAAGCAGGGGTGCGCCACCACCACTCGCGCCTGCAAGCCCGCATGGGGCACCTTGGTGAGCAGGTTGCGCAGGTAGTGGGTGGGCACCGCTGCCAGGACGCCCCCGGCAGCGTCGATGCGACCGCCTCGACCAGCCCGACGTGGGCGTCGGAGACCACCAGCTGCACCCCCGACAGGCCGCGGGCGACCAGCCCGCGCAGGAACGCGAGCCATCCGGCGCCGTCCTCGGCCGAGACCACCTCGACCCCCAGGATCTCGCGGTGCCCGTCGGCGTTGACACCGGTCGCCACCAGCACGTGCACGTTCACGATCCGGCCGCCCTCACGCACCTTCTGGGTGAGGGCGCCGGCCACACGAACGCATACGGCCCACCTTCCAACGGCCGGTTGCGGAACGCCGCCACCTGTTCGTCCAGCACCTTCGACATCTCCGACACCTGGCTCTTGGAGATGCCCTGGATGCCCATCTGCTCCACCAGCCTGTCCACCCGCCGCGTCGACACCCCCAGCAGATACGAGGTGGCCACCACGCTGATCAGGGCCTGCTCGGCCCGGCGGCGCCGCTCGGCAGCCACTCGGGGAAGTACGACCCGCTGCGCAGCTTGGGGATGGCCAGTTCGACCGTGCCGACCCGGGTGTCCCACGTCCGTTCCCGGTAGCCGTTGCGCCGGTTGACCCGCCCGTCCGAGCGCTGCCCGTAGCCGGCGCCGCACACCGCATCCGCCTCGGCCGACATGAGCGCTTCGGCCATCGTCTTGACCATCGATCTCAGCAGATCGGGCTCACACGCCCCGATCTGCTCGGCAAACCAGCCCGCAGG
>NZ_BSTN01000045.1 GCF_030269545.1 Actinomadura sp. NBRC 104425
GCCTCCGAGAGCGAACGCCGCGCCGCGCTTGCGCCCTGGCTGCACATGTACAACCATCACCGCGGCCACACCGCACTCGGCGGCCTCCCACCCGCCAGCCGCGTCACCAACCTGTCAGGACAGAACAGCTAGAACACCTCGGCGCCGAACCGCTCCAGCGCCTCGGTCACCGGCTGGAAGAACGTGACACCGCCGACCTGGCAGTCTCCCGCACCGCCGGAGGTCAGCCCCAGCGCGGTCGTCCCGGCGAACAGGGGCCCGCCGCTGTCGCCCGGCTCGGCGCACACCGACGTCTGGATCATGCCGCTGACCGTGCCCTCGGGGAAGTTGACGGTGGCGTTCACGGCGAGGACCCGGCCGGTGGTGACCCCGGTGGTGCTCCCGCTGCGCGCGACCCGCTGTCCCACGACCGCCTCGCCGGCCTGGGTGATATCGCGGACCTGCCCGTTGTAGAGGTTGACGCCGCCCTGCCCGCCGAGGCCCTGCTGCGCGGACCGCACCAGCGCGAAGTCGTTGCCGGGGAAGCTGCTGGCGACCGTGGTGCCGAGCGGCTGGGCGCCGCGCTGGTCGGCCGTCCACTCCGCCACGGCATTGCCGCAGTGCCCGGCGGTGAGGAAGAAGTCCTGGCCGCCGCGGCGGACGTTGAAGCCCAGCGAGCAGCGCGCTCCCCCGCCGAAGATCGCGTCACCGCCGTCGGCGAGGGTGCGCAACCGCCCGGAGAACCGCACCGTCCGCACGGACGAGCCCATCTGCTGCACCATCCGCTGGACCCGGGCCATGCGGGTGCCGGTGACCGACGTGTCCGTCCACAGCACCACCTGGGACGTGACGGGGTCGATGGCCCAGCCGGTGCCCGGTACGTCCGCCATCGACTCGCGCAGCGTCGAGGTGATGCGTTGCAGCGCGGCGGGGGTGCGCCGCACCGTCTTCGGCACGGCGCCGGCGGCGCGCACCATCGCCGCGTCGTTCTCGTTGGTGACGGTGACGACGGCGCGGCCCGCCGAGTCGACGTAGCCGCCGTTGGTTCGGGTGCCGAGCCGGCGGGCGAGCCTGGCGGCCAGCGCCCCCGCGCCGTCGTCCGCCTGCCCCTGCGCGGCCCGCGTGGTGCTCTGCCCGGCGCGGGCGCCCCCGGCGAGCGCCGCCGCGCGCTGCGGCTGCGACTTGGCGTCGGTGTTCACCACGTACAGCGAACCGGCCACCAGCCCCGCGGCCCCGAGGGCCACCGAGGTACCGGTGATCATCGCGCGCAGACGGCGTTTCCTGGCGGTGTTCGCACGCCCCATGAACCCTCCCAGCTCCGATATCCCGGACCTACGTCGGGGAGATACGGCGCCTCGCCGCGACGGAGTTCAAACCGGATGCGGGACGGAGCCGGGAGGGGGCCGTCAGAGCAGGTCAGCCGGTGCGGTGCCGGTCTCGGTGAGCGGAAGGCGAAGCTCGGCGCGTTCGACCAGCCACAGGCTGGGGCGGTAGCGCGGGTCGCCGGTCGCGGCGTGCAGCCCGCGCAGGACGCGCAGCACGGTGGCGGCGCCCGCGTGATCTCCCCACTCCAGCGGGCCGCGCGGATAGCCGAGGCCGAGCCGCACCGCCGTGTCGATGTCGCCGGCGCGGGCCAGCCGCTGCTCGGCGATGCCGCAGCCGACGTTCACAATCGAGGCCAGCAGCCGCTGCGCCACCGGCGCGGGCGCGTCCCGGACCACCGTGACGGGCCGTCCGGTCGCGGCGAGCGCGGCCAGCGCGGCCCGCCCGGCGGCCGGGTCCACGCCGGGATGCACGCCGAGGGTGAGCCGCGACGCGAAACCGCCGAGCGGGTCGACGCCCAGCACCCGCTCGGCGGGCAGGCCGTGCTCGCGCGCCACGTCCAGCGCGCTGCGCCCGTACGGGGCGACGAGCACCACCGCGTCGGCCGACGGGCGCTCGCCCCGCTCGACGTTCCCGCCGAGCAGGGCGGCGAGGGCGTCCCGCACGCCCGGCTCGGTGTCGTGCACCCAGACCGGACGCGCCTCGGCGGCGGGGGCGGCGGCCTCCGGCGGCTCCTGCTTGGCGCCGTCCACGTACCGGTAGAAGCCCTCGCCGGACTTGCGGCCCAGCAGCCGCGCCTCCATCCGCGCCCGCGTGATCCGGGACGGACGCAGCCGCGGCTCGTCGTAGAACCCGGTCCAGATGCTCTCCAGCACCGGATGCGACACGTCCAGCCCGGTCAGGTCCAGCAGCTCGAACGGGCCCATGCGCAGGCCGAGCACGTCGCGGGCGATCCGGTCGACGTCCACCGGCTCGGCCACGGCCTCGCCCAGGATCTGCAGCGCCTCGGTCACCAGGCCGCGGCCGGCGTGGTTGACCAGGAACCCTGGGGTGTCGGGCGCAAGCACCGGTTCGTGGCCGAGCCGCCGGACCAGCTCGGTCAGCGCCCCCGGGATCCACGCGGCGGTCCGCGCCCCGGCGATCACCTCGACCAGCCGCATCAGCGGCACCGGGTTGAAGAAGTGCAGCCCGGCCAGCCGGCTCGGATCGGCCAGCCCCGCCCCGATCGCCGTCACCGACAGCGAACTGGTGTTGGTCGCCAGCACCGTGTGCTCGGGGCACACCTTCTCCAGCCCGGCGAACAGCTCCCGCTTGGTCGCCAGGTCCTCGCGGACGGCCTCGATCACCAGGTCGCACCCGTCCGCCGGGGCGAGCGGCCCGTCCACCGGCCGCAGCCGCGCCTTCGCCGCCGCCGCGTCCTCGGCCGTCATCCGTCCCTTGGCCACCAGCTTGCCGAACATGGCCGATACGTGATCGACGGCGGCCGCCACCGCCTCGGGACGGACGTCGGCGAGCTCGACCGTCAGCCCGCCCGCCGCCGCGAGCTGCGCGATTCCGCGGCCCATCACGCCCGTGCCGACCACCCGAATAGTGCCGACCCGTTCTGCCCAGCCGTTCATCGCCGCCTCCTGTTCGCGTGCGGATTCCTGAACCGCATTCAACCTTTACCGAACGGAAGCCCGGAGCCCGGGGTGATCGGGCGGCGGTGCACATGGTCGGCCTCGCCGTGCTCGGACCTGGCACAGCGCGAGGAAGCAGGAGGCCGCAGACGCCCGCTACGGCCTGGAGACCATGTGCATCGGCGGCGGCCAAGGCCTGGCCGCCACTTTCGAACGCGTCTGACGATCCAGTGCGGCGGCAGCAGCTCCGGCGGCAGCTGCGGGTCCAGGCCGGGGAAGCGGCGCCAGGCGTTCACCAGCCGGATCTGGGCCCTTTCACCCCTCCGCGCCCGCAACTGGGTCGAATCACCCCCCGGACGCGGAGCCGTCCCATGGTGATCAACACGTCGAGCACGAGGGGAAGGCGGCCTGCGCGGACTCCTCGCCGCCAACGGTGTGCCGACCGCTGCCCCCAGATCTACTGCAGCCGAATGCCAAGATCCGCCGGACGATGCTCGGGGCCTGGTCGCCTGCTGACCGGCTCTGCGTCACCCGCTCCTTCGGGGTGACGCCGCCCTGACCTACAGGTCGGCCGCCGCACACCGCGCTGGTTCCCACCCGGCTGCGGCGTCTGGTCGGCGGGGGCCGGCCGTTTCCGGCGGCCTGTTCGAGGCGGGAGCCCAGCCATGCCGACCGCGCCGCACGTCGGCGGGGACGCCGGTCGGTCGGCCGGGGCCGCCCGCGCGGTCGCAGCCCGCGGCTGATCTGCGGCGAAAAGCCCTGTGTCGGCGGGCTTGTACGGCTGGTTCGCGGTGCATATATATAGGCGATCTCCGCGTGGCCGGGACCGGTCCTGCGGGGGCGGCGTCCTGTGGCCGGGCGGGACGGCGCATGCGGTGGAACGAGCATAAGCTACTGCCGAGTAGTATTCGGGGCCCGGATGAATCACGGACTGTCGCGAGCCCTACGCTGGCAGCCGACGCCGTACCTCGGGAGGACGGAACAGTGTTCTGGCTCACATTGATACTCGGGCTCGCCGGCACGGCGGTCGCGGTGGCGCTCGCCGGACGGCGGGTCCTGTTCCTGTGGAAGCTGTTCACCAGCGGCCAACCCGACCCCGAGCGCGTCCTTCAGGTCAAGCGCGACCCCAAGGCCGACCTGGAGGGCCAGGTCGTGGAGGTCATGGGGCAGCGCAAGCTGCTGAAGTGGACCGCCTCCGGCCTGGCCCACTTCTTCGTCATGTGGGCCTTCATCCTGCTGATCACCGTCTACCTGGAGGCGGCCGTCGCGCTGCTGTTCGGGCCGGACGCGCACATCCCCGGCCTGCAGACGTGGGGCCCGATCGGGTTCGTCCAGGACACCATCGCGCTGCTGTGCCTGGCCGGCCTGGTGGTGTTCTCGGTCATCCGGTGGAAGAACTCGCCGAAGAAGCTGGACCGCAAGTCCCGGTTCAAGGGCTCGCACACCGGCGGCGCCTGGCTCATCCTGTTCATGATCTTCAATGTGATCTGGACGATGTTCTTCTTCCGGGGCGCGGCCTGGGCCAGCGGCAACCTCGCCTTCGGGAAGGGCGCGTACTTCTCCTACCTGACCGGGCAGCTGTTCGAGGGGCTGAGCCACGACACCCTCGAAGTGCTGGAGTCGCTCGGCCTGCTGCTGCACATCTACGTCGCGCTGGTCTTCCTGGTCATCGTCGTCAACTCCAAGCACCTGCACATCTTCCTGGCGCCGCTGAACGTCATGTTCAAGCGCCGCCCGGACGGCCTGGGCGCCGCCCAGCCGATGATGAGCAACGGCAAGCCGCTGGACTTCGAGGAGGCCGACCCCGACGAGGACGTCTTCGGTCGCGGCAAGATCGAGGACTTCACCTGGAAGGGCTTCCTCGACATGGCCACCTGCACCGAGTGCGGGCGGTGCCAGTCGCAGTGCCCGGCCTGGAACACCGGCAAGCCGCTGTCGCCGAAGATGGTCGTCCTGGAGCTGCGCGACCACGCGTTCGCCAAGGCCCCCTACATCCTCGCCTCCGAGGAGGAGAAGGAGAAGTTCACCGACGAGCAGAAGGCCGCCATGCAGGTGGACAAGCCGCTCGTCGGCGAGGACGGCGTCATCCACCCCGACGTGCTGTGGTCGTGCACCAACTGCGGCGCCTGCGTCGAGCAGTGCCCGGTCGACATCGAGCACATCGACCACATCCTGGACATGCGCCGCTTCCAGGTGATGATCGAGTCGAGCTTCCCGTCCGAGGCGGGCGTGATGCTCAAGAACCTGGAGAACAAGGGCAACCCGTGGGGCATGTCGGAGATGAAGCGCCTCGAATGGATCGAGGAGCTGGACTTCGAGGTCCCGGTCGTCGAGGACAAGGTCCCCGAGGACACCGAGTACCTGTTCTGGGTGGGCTGCGCGGGCGCCCTGGAGGACCGCGCCAAGAAGACCACCAAGGCCGTCGCCGAGTTGCTGCACATCGCGGGCGTCAAGTTCGCCGTGCTCGGCCCGATGGAGGCCTGCACCGGTGACCCCGCCCGCCGCCTGGGCATGGAGTTCGTCTTCCAGATGCTGGCCCAGCAGAACGTGGAGACGCTCAACGAGGCCGGCGCCAAGAAGATCGTGGCGACCTGCCCGCACTGCTTCAACACCCTGGCCAACGAGTACCCGCAGCTCGGCGGGAACTACGAGGTCGTCCACCACACCCAGCTGCTGGCGCACCTGGTCGAGGAGGGCAAGCTCACCCCGATCACCCCGATCGAGGAGAACATCACCTACCACGACCCATGCTTCCTGGGCCGCCACAACAAGGTCTACAAGCAGCCCCGCGACATCATGGCCAAGGTCCCGGGCGTCAAGACCCAGGAGATGCACCGGCACAAGGACCGCGGCTTCTGCTGCGGCGCAGGCGGCGCGCGCATGTGGATGGAGGAGCGCATCGGCAAGCGCATCAACACCGAGCGCGTGGACGAGGCCCTGGGGACCAACCCCGACACCGTCTCCACCGCCTGCCCGTTCTGCCTGGTGATGCTGGGCGACGCCATCAACGAGAAGAAGAACGCCGGCGAGGCCAAGGAGTCGCTGGAGGTCGTGGACGTCTCCCAGCTGCTCATCCGCTCCGTCAAGGGCGAGGGCAGCCCGCAGGGGGAGAAGGAGCCCGCCGCCGCCGAGTGAGCCCGGCCGCTTGAGAAGGGGAAAGGGCCGTCCGGTCACCGGACGGCCCTTTCCCCTTCGTGCCGCGGCGTTCGCGGCGACGCCGGCGCCGATCAGCCGGTGATCGACGAGGCGAAGGTCGGGTTGGCCTTCAGCCACTCGTCGACCGCCTGGTCGGGCTTGCCCTTGTACTTGTTCTCCATGAGGTCCTCCAGGGACCCCAGCTGCTGGTCGTTCATCTTGAACTTCTTCAGCCAGCCGGTGACCTCGGGCTGGTCCTTGCTGAAGTCCTCGCGGGCGACGGTGTTGATGCCGTCGGGCCGGCCCATCGCCCCCTTGGGGTCGGCCAGGTCGCGGATGGGGAACTTGCTGTACGCCCAGTGCGGCCGCCACAGCGTGACGATGATGTCCTTCTTGGCGTCGGTGGCCTTCTTCAGCTCGCTCAGCATCGCCGCCGTGGACGAGGTCGTCACCTCGTACTCGTCCTGCAGCCCGTAGGCGGGCAGCATCTTCTCCTGCGCCACCCGGTACAGGCCCGAGCTCTTCTCGATACCGATGATCTTGCCGCCGTACTGGCTCCCCTTGCCCTTGAGGTCCTGCAGCGACTTCAGCGGCGAGTAGTTCGGGACCGCGATCGTCAGCGGCGCCTTGTCGTACCAGACGCCGATCTTCTCCAGCTTGTCCCCGTACTGCTTCCAGTAGTCCTCGTGGGTGCCCGGCAGCCAGGCGTCGATGAACAGGTCCACGTCGCCGCGCGCCATGCCGGTGTACAGCGGGCCGGTGTCGAGCGTCTTCACCTCGACGGTGTAGCCCTTGTCGGTGAGCAGTCGCTTCCACAGCGCCGTGGCGGCCTCACCCTCGGCCCAGCCCGCCACCATGCCCATGGTGATCTTCTTGTCGTCCCCCGAGCCCGAGTCGCCGCCGCCGCATCCGGCCGCGGTCAGCGCCACGGCCAGCGCCGCGGCGGCGATGGTCAGGCCTTTGAACTTCACGCGCATGCTGTATGTCCTTCCGTCGGTTACCTGATTCAGGCGGGCGTACCGGGGGAATCTCAGGCAGGGTCGTCCGGCGCCACGCCTGGACGGCCGCCCGGCATGCGTCACGGGTACGCACCTCGGCTCTCTACCCGTGCCGTGCGGGGACGGCCGTCCGTCCGCCGAAGTTCGGTCAGGCGGTCATCTTGGCGTTGGCGCGGGCCACGGCCGAGCGGTCGCCCAGCGCCGACGTCACGCGGTCCAGGAAGATGGCCAGCACCACGACGGCGAGCCCGCCCTCGAAGCCCTTGGCGATGTCGACCCGCTGGATGCCCTGCAGCACCTCGTCGCCGAGACCGCCCGCGCCGACCATCCCCGCGATGACGACCATCGACAGGGCCAGCATGATCAGCTGGTTGACGCCCGCCATGATGGACGGCATGGCCAGCGGGATCTGGATGCGGGTCAGGATGCGTCCCGGCGCGGTGCCGAACGCCTCGCCGGCCTCCACCATCTCCGCGTCCACGCCGCGGATGCCCAGTTCGGTCAGGCGCACACCGGGCGGCAGCGCGAAGATCACCGTCGCCACCACGCCGGGCACCACACCGATGCTGAAGAAGAAGATCGCCGGGATCAGGTAGACGAACGCCGGCATCGTCTGCATGAAGTCCAGCACGGGACGCAGCACCCGGCTGGTCACGTCGTTGCGCGCCGCCGCGACGCCCAGCGGAAGCGCCAGGATCAGCGCCACCACCGTCGACACCAGCACCAGCGCGAGGGTGTCCATGGCCGGTTCCCACAGCTCCATGCTGTCGATCAGCGCGAAGCCCACCAGCGAGAACAGGCCCAGCTTCCAGCCGCTCAAAAACAGCGCCAGCAGCGTGAAGACACCGACCAGCACCAGCGGGGGCGGTGCCGTCAGCAGGCCGGTCAGCCCGTCGACCGCCCCCTCCACCGCCGAGCCGATCGCGTCGAACAGCCAGCCCAGGTTGTCGGTCAGCCAGTCCACCGCCTCGGCGAACCAGTCGCCGACCGGAGTGCGCGGCAGCTCCACGGCCGCCGCCATGGCGTCAGCCCGCATTGCTCACCTCCCGGGCCGCCGCGGGCACGTCCTCGGCGGACTCCGCCGTGGCCGTGGCCGACTCGGTGACCTCGTGCAGATGCGTGCTGATCGCGCCGAGCGCGGCCAGCAGCGTCACCCGCGGGATCACCCCGAGCAGCGTCCCGCTGTCATCGGCCACCGGCACCGGCAGGTCGCTCTCGGCGCACCGGGCGAACAGGTCGGCCACGGGGGTGTCAGGGGAGACGGGGTCCAGGTCCTCGGGGTCGAGCAGGCCGTCCAGGGTCTGCCGCCCGTCCTGCACCGCGTCGGCGATCTTGGCGGCGCTCACCCGGCCGACCAGCCTGCGGTCGCGGCCCACCACGAACGCCGCACCGGTCTGGTGCTCGCGCATGGTGCGCAGCGCCGTCCGCGGGCCGGTGTTGGCGGGCACGGTGACCAGCGGCTTCTCCATGACGGACGCGGCGGTCAGCACCCTGGTACGGTCCACGTCCTGCACGAACTGCGCCACGTAGTCGTTGGCCGGGTCGGTGAGGATCTCCTCGGCCGTGCCGATCTGCACGATCCGCCCCTCGCGCATCACCGCGATGCGGTCGCCGATGCGCATGGCCTCGTTGAGATCGTGCGTGATGAACACGATCGTCTTGCCCAGCCGCGCCTGCAGGTCCAGCAGCAGGTCCTGCATCTCCCGGCGGATCAGCGGGTCCAGCGCGCTGAACGCCTCGTCCATCAGCACGATGTCGGTGCCGGCCGCCAGCGCGCGGGCCAGCCCCACACGCTGCCGCATCCCGCCCGACAGCTGGCCGGGCAGGTGGTCCTCCCAGCCGTCCAGGCCCACCAGCCCCAGGAACTCGCGGGCGGTCTTCTCCCGTTGCTCCCTTGGGACCCCCTGGACCTCCAGTCCGTAGGCGGCGTTGGCGAGGACACTGCGGTGGGGGAACAGCGCGAAGTGCTGGAAGACCATGCTGATCTTCTTCTGCCGCAGTTCGCGCAGCGGCTTGGCGGGCATGCGGGCGATGTCCTGCCCGGCCACCTCGACGCGTCCCGAGGTCGGCTCCAGCAGCCCGTTCAGCATCCGGATCAGGGTGGACTTGCCGGAGCCCGACAGGCCCATCACCACGAAGGTCTCGCCGCGCTCCACCTCGAACGTGGCGTCGACCACGGCGGGAGTGACGCCCATGGCACGGATCTCCGCCAGATCCGCACCGGCGTCAAGTTTTCGCAGTGCTTCGCCGGTCTTGCGGCCGAACAGCTTGGTAACGCCTTCCGCGCGGAGTATGGACACGGTCTCCTTTCCGGGTTTCCACGGGGCACCCGGAACGAGCCGGGTGCCACCCCCGGGGGCTGCCAGGGGCGCGCGGAAACTTCTCCATGAGCGCGTCCGCGGCGCTCTGAGGTTCCCTTTCCACGGCCTTGTCGTCCGGTGTGATGTGGTTCACGCAAAGCGGAGGTCAACCGGACGCCAACGCTGTGCGTCGATTGAAACTACCCTCCCTGGGAAGATGTTTCATCTTTTGGTGATCTGAGTCACACTCCGCGGCGGTCCGCGTACGCCCTCCGACGGCGGGGCCATCCGCTCACTCCGTCGCGACGTCACATTCTGGTACCTACCCCCGTAAACCGTGCATAAAGCGCCCAGGTATACCCCTCCCCACCTGCCCCAAAACCAACACCTGCACATCCCGTGAGCCTCCTCGCAGAATCCCGAAATCCCTACGAACCACGCCTGCAACAAAAGCCGCACTGCCTGCCGACAAGTGCTCGCCCACCTGGGCATTCGTCGCCGCTGCCCGTCCAGGGGGCCGCTCGGTGTGATGCTCACGCGCACCATGAACCGCCTCGTCGAGCCCAGGCCCGCAGCACCGCTTCAAGCCCAGCAGACGCCCCACGGCGCGCTCGCTGTGAGCACGTCCGATCCGCGCGACACCCCGCCAGTGCAGGCCGCTAGGGTGTGTCCGGTGGATCACGACGGGCCCGCAGCAGTGCGGTGACCAGGGCGACCCCGACCACAGTTGCTCCGTCGGCAGGGCGGCCGCCGCACCGGTCCGCTCGCACATGACGGCGGCGAAGCCGCAGACTCACGAGCACGCAGCGGACGACCCTGCCCCCACCCGCACCCAAGAGCGGGATGCCAAGATCCACCGGACATGGCCTAGGCCGCCCCAGCAGGCCGATCCCACCCAGACGACGACAGCGGCTGCCCCACCTTTCCCGGCGTGTCTGGCGGCGCTGAACCGGCCAGTCGAGCCACCGGTGCGCCGCACTGAAACCGTCCTATCTGCGCAGACGACGCCGGCGCTGTGGGACGTTGGTTCGTGCAGCAGGCTGATCTCCTTTGGCGGAGGCCTTTCCCGCTCGGTGTGCGAGCACCCGCACGCCCGCACACACCAGCCGGGACTGCCGCCGGTGCGCCAACCAGCATCTGCCTTGAAAAAGGCGAACGCCTATGCAGCAGCCGCGGGCGGCTGCTGCGCGCCGTGACGGCGCCCACTGCCGCCGCGCCGAAAGCCATCGCCCACCATCCAGGCCGGGGGACCGGCGGGTGGAGTGCTCGGGATGAACATCGGCACGCCCGCGGACGTCGCCGCCTCGGTTGGAAGCGACAGCACGCGAGTTGGCGGCAGTGGTTGACTGGCACTTGCCGGCGTGCCTGGCGGTGTTGGGCCGGCTGGGTGGGATGGCGGTGCGTGGCGCTGCGGTCGTCTGATGTGTGGCGTCGTTGGTGGTGTGGGCCGCTGCGCCGGTCCCGCAGGTCGGTGTCACCGATGCGGCGGTGGTTGATCCGCCGCTGGTGGGTTTGGCGGTGTTGGGCTGGCTGGGTGGGATGGCGGTGCGTGGCGTTGCGGTCGTCTGATTTGCGCAGGCGAAGTCGGCGGTGCGGGATGTTGGGCCGGTGGAGCGGGCTGATCTCCTTGAGTTGGCGGCAGTGGTCGCCCCACACCGGGCGTGTCTGGCGGCGCTGGGCCAGTTGGGCGGGGCAGTGATGCGTTGTGGTGAAGTCGTTTGACCTGCGCAGACGAGGTCGGCGGTGTGGGCTGCTGGGCCGCACCAGCGGGTCGATCTCACCGAGACGGTAACGGTTGACCCGCGTTTCCCGGCGGTTCTGGCGGCGTTGGGCCGGCTGGGGAGGACGACGGCGCACTCGCGGCGAACTCGTTTGATCGCGGCGTCCTCGACGGTGCGGACCGCTGCGCCAGCCCAGCAGGCTGATCTCATCGAGGCGGCGGTTGCCCCGCGTTTCCCGGCGGGGGTGGCGACGTTGGACCAGCCGGGTGAGACAGCGGTGCACCGTGGTGAGGTGCTCTGATCTGTGGCGTCGGCGGTGCGGGAAGTCGAGCCGGTCCGGCGGGCCGATCTCGCCGGAGCGGCGATAGTGGTTGACTCGCGTACCGGCGCGCGAGCGGAGAAGCCCATCTCTCCGGCCACGTGCGCGACCGGGCGGGGATGGCAG
The DNA here is from genome assembly GCF_030269545.1 of Actinomadura sp. NBRC 104425. Lineage (GTDB taxonomy): Bacteria > Actinomycetota > Actinomycetes > Streptosporangiales > Streptosporangiaceae > Spirillospora > Spirillospora keratinilytica. Next base: position 11,521 of record NZ_BSTN01000045.1, read on the forward strand.
CGCTGAACCGGTCGGGCAACGGAGCGTTGCGGGGCGTATCTTCCGGCGGCGGATCGGGTTGGCCTGCCGCCGGAAGACCCGCACCTTCAACGCAGGCCCCGGCGTCCACACCGTCATGTCACACAACATCAGTGCTTGGTCTTGTGAGAGCGGCCTTTGGGACGGCCGTCGCCCTTGGTGGGCTTGCGGTGGCGGACGACCTCGTAGGGGCGCATCATCTCGTTGTCCTCATGCTCCAGCATGTGGCAGTGCCAGACGAAGCGTCCGGGGATGTCAAAGTGAGTTTTGATCCAGGTGGTCTGCCGGGGCGGCACGGTCACCGTGTCGAGGTATCCGGTGTCACCGCGACCCGGTGGCGCGGTGCCATCCGGGCCGTGTCCGACCACCTGGAACTGGACCTGGTGGAGATGGATCGGGTGCGCGTCCATGGTGTCGTTGCGCAGCGCCCAGATCTCGGTGGAGCCGAGGACAGGCGACTCGGTGACCGGATCGCTCCACATCTGCGGTACCGCCGCACCGGATGCGTCGACCGTGCCGAGGAGGACCCGGGGCGGGCTGGCGGCGGAATCGGAGACGTCCGACATCTCCTCGGTGAGCACCAGATGGCGGGTGCGGGCCGCAGGGCCCAGCGACGGGAACGGGGGCAGCCGAAGCTGGTCGGGCGGAACACTGCGGTCGGGTCCGCTGCGCGGGCAGACCACGAACTTCAGTACCTGGCCCGTGGTGTGCGGGTCGGCCGGTGCGAAGTCCACGTCCGGAGTGCCGCTGCTCATGGCGTCGTCCGGGCCCTCGTTGATGAGCCACAGCTCGGTGCCCACAGGAACCTCGCCGAAATCGATCACGGTGTCGAACCGGGCGCCGGGCGCGATTTGCAACCGTTCGAACCGCACGGGCCGGGGCAGGAACCCGCCGTCGCTGCCGATCTGCCAGATGGGCAGCGCCGCCTGGGCCGGACGGGCGACCGGATCGTCCGCGACCTTGAGGATCAGGAACCGCGAGTTGCAGCCGTTGAGGAACCGCAGCCGGTATCGGCGCTGTTCCACCCGCAGCACCGGCCACGTCCTCCCGTTCGCGACGATCGCGTCGCCGAAGAACTCCGGATTCCAGATCGGCGGCACGTCCGTGCCCGGGATGTACGGGCCCCGATAGCCGCTGAACGCCCTGCTGTTCGGGTAGAAGAGCGAGCCGTCGGCGTAGAACGACCTGTCTTGGATCAGGATCGGGATGTCGAAGCAGCGCCTGCTGTTGGGGTTGCCGACGCCGGGAGGCGGGCCGGGCAGCACGCCGTCCGGCAGGTCCGACGGGCCGCCGCGCAGCAGATAGAAGCCGACCAGCCCCGAATAGACGTTCGTCCGCGTCATGCCGAGCGTGTGGTCGTGGTACCAGAGGGTGGTGGCGCGCTGGTCGTTCGCGTAGTGGAACGTCGCGCTGCCCGGCCGCCACCGGACACCGAACCGCTGCTCGGACTCCGCCCGGAACCGGTCGTAGAAGGACCCCGCCCTGGCGTACCCGCGCGGTATGTTCCGCGCCGCCGGGAGATACCACGCCTCCGGATACCCGTCGCTGTGCTGCAGGTTGTGACCGCCGTGCAGATGCGTCACGATCGGCACCGGCCCGCCGTAGGGCCGGGGCGTGCGGCTGAACTCCGGGGCGGAGTCCCGGCGGGCGACGCCGCCCGGCGGGTTGGCCCAGTGCAGGGTCGGGTCCACGGCCTCCAGCGACGGCAGGAAGTCGCCGCGGGAATCCATCAGCTGGTTGATCCAGGTCACGCGCACCGGATGGCCGACCCTGGCATTGATGGTGTGACCCGGATAGCTGAACGTCCCCGGATGCGCCACCGAGCCGTAGCCCCATACGGTGGTCCGCGGCATGGGCCGCGGCAGGACCTGCTGGTGGAACTGCCGCACCGCGATCCGGTACTCGATGATGTCGCCGCGGCGGCCCACCGGCGGCATCGCGGGCGGAATCAGCAGCTCCTCGACGTACTTGGGGATGTTCGCCGGATCCATGGGCCGCAACCGCGTCGCCCCCAGGGCGCGTGCGGGGAAGAGCATCAGCCCACCACCGGCCGTGGCACCTGCGGCGGCGCCGCTCTTGAGGATTTGCCTGCGTGTGAACATGAGCCCCTCCGAAACCCGGCGATCTGTCTGCGAGATCGGCTGGAGAGTGCCCCGGGGAATGTCGCACCTAAACCGGCCGCCGGTAAACTGACCGCCGCGAAGTCGCCCGATCGTCGTACTGGCAGAAACGCCGGAAAGGTAACGGGATAAGGCGGCGGATGCACATGTTCGCAGACTGTCGAATCATCCCGGTTGCGCTGCTCATCGGGCGGACGGCGGGGCCTGCGGCCATCTGAGATGGTCCGGAGGGTGTGGACCCCGTACCTGGAATATTGTCCTTCATTCGGCGAAACGCCAGGCTGCTCGACCCACCCGACCGCCCCCCGAATGAGCAATTATGACAACGCGACAGATGATCAAGAATGGCCCGCAAATGTGCGTTTCGCCGCGCACAGCGACAACAACGCCATCCGGTACACGCCGCTGAGCGCTGCCGTACGTCATCGTCAGCGAGATCGCCGGGCGGTGCGCAGTCTGGCGCACCGCCCCGCCGCCGGGACCGGCCGGGCCGGCTCGGTCTCGCCGCTGACCGGCCGGCCGTGGCGCGGTCAGCCCATGCTCTTGGCGCCGTCCAGGGACTCGCGGATGATGTCGGCGTGCCCGGCGTGCTGGGCGGTCTCGGCGGCGATGTGCATGAACACCCGGCGGGCCGACCACCGGGCGTCCTCGAACCAAGGGGCCTTGGGCAGCGGCTGGGTCGCGTCCAGGTCGGGCAGGGAGACGACCAGCTCGTCCGTCCGGCGGGCCACCTCCTCATAGGCGGCCAGCAGCCCGGCCAGCGTCTCCCCGGGCAGCATCCGGAACTCGTCGGCTCGCCTGGCCCAGTCCTCCTCGGTCATGGTGGTGAAGTCGCCCATCGCCGACGGGCCGTTCACGATGAAGTCCGCCCAGCTCCGTTCGACCGAGGTGACGTGCTTGATCAGCCCACCCAGGCACAGCTCGCTGGCGGTGGTCCGCCGCCCGGCCTGCTCGTCGGTGAGGTCCCGGGTGGTGAAGCGCAGGGCATGCCGCTGCTTGGCCAGCATCTCCAGCAGGTCGGCGCGCTCGCGGGTGATGGTCGGCGTGTTGACGGTCATGTTCTCGGCCCTCCGTGGTCGTCGAGTGCACGACCGACGCTAGGAACCGCAGCGGTCACTTTCTGACCTCAATCTGCGCGAGGATGGAGAACGTGGCGAACACCAGTACCCGGATGCTGCGACTGCTGTCCCTGCTGCAGACCCACCGGTACTGGCAGGGCACCGAACTGGCCGGACGGCTCGGCGTCTCTGTCCGCACCCTGCGCCGGGACATCGACCGGCTGCGTGAACTGGGCTATCCGGTGGAGGCGCAACGCGGCGTGGACGGCGGCTACCAGCTGGCCGCCGGCGCGGCCCTGCCGCCGCTGATGATCGACGACGAGGAGGCGGTCGCCCTGGCGGTGGGGCTGCAGACCGCCGCCCAGGGCGCGGTCGAGGGCATCGCCGAGTCCTCGGTACGCGTGCTGGCCAAGGTGGTCCAGGTGATGCCGCCCCGGCTGCGCCGCCGGGTCGAGGCGCTGCGCGCGATGACGGTGCCCCTCGGGAACGGTCCGGCCAGGGCTGCCGCCGACCCCGGCGTCCTCACTGCGCTCGCGCTGGCCTGCCGCGACGGCGAGCAGCTCCGCTTCTCCTACACCGCAGCCGACGGCCGCCGCACCGACCGGCTCGTCGAACCGCATCGGCTGGTCCTCTTCGGCTGCCGCTGGTACCTGGTTGCTTACGACCTCACCCGGCACGACTGGCGCAGCTTCCGGGTCGACCGGCTCTCGGCACCGGACGGAACCGGCACCCGGTTCCGTCCTCGCGACCTGCCCGCCGCCGACGCCGCCGAGTTCGTCCGCGCAAGCCTGGACAACCTGCCGCGCCCCTACCGGGTGGAGGTGATCGTCGACGTGCCGGCCGCGACCGTCCGCGAACGCCTGGGCCGCTGGGGCATCGTCGAGGAGATCGACGCCGAGCACTGCCGGATGCGCATGACCGCCGACTGCCTGGACTGGCCGGCCATGGCGCTGGGCTCCCTCGGTGCCGACTTCCGCGTCCTCGACCCGCCGGAGCTGCTCGACCACCTTCGGGACTGGGCGACCCGCTTCCACCGCGCCTGCGCCGAAGGGCCGGTGATCAGACCTTGGTGCGGTGGAAGTTCAGGTAGGACCGCGACGGCGTCGGCCCCCGCTGGTCCTGGTAGCGCGACCCGTACTGCTCCGACCCGTACGGGTGCTCGGCCGGCGAGCTCGTCCGGAACAGGCACATCTGCCCGATCTTCATCCCCGGCCACAGCTTGATCGGCAACGTCGCGACGTTGGACAGCTCCAACGTCACGTGCCCGCTGAACCCGGGGTCGATCCAGCCGGCCGTCGAGTGCGTCAGCAACCCCAGCCGTCCGAGCGAGCTCTTGCCCTCCAGCCGCGCCGCCAGGTCGTCCGGCAGCCCGAACACCTCGTAGGTGGAGGCCAGCACGAACTCCCCGGGATGCAGCACGAACGCCTCCTCGGCGTCCACCTCGACCAGCCGGGTCAGGTCGGGCTGCTCCACGGCCGGATCGATATGGGGATACCTGTGGTTCTCGAACACCCGGAAGTACCGGTCCAACCGCACGTCCACGCTGGACGGCTGGATCATGCTCGGATCGAACGGGTCGATCTTCACCCGCCCGGATTCGAGCTCGGCCCTGATGTCACGATCGGAGAGCAGCACGTCAAGCACGCTACCGGGTCCTCAGCACCCCCGCGGCCTCGCATACCGTTCTCACCAACCCCGTGGTTTCCGGTACCATGTGCGAGGCGGCTGGCACCGCCACGCGGGTGTAGTTCAATGGTAGAACTTCAGCTTCCCAAGCTGACAGCGCGGGTTCGATTCCCGTCACCCGCTCAGAGCGAGAAGCCCCAGCTCAGGGAGCAATTCCCAGAGCTGGGGCTTGGCGTTTCATGAGGCTTGCCGGTCCGACCGTGCCCGCTACGTGCCCGATCTCTTCTCGGTGCCATCCGGGGGCGTCGTCTGCCCCTCCTTCGCCTTGTTCAGCTCAAGCTTGATCATCTCGCTGAGCGTCAAGGCGATCTCGCGGTCCCGCTCGCGCCGCGCGTGCAGGTGGTCATCTGCGTGGTCAAGATCAGCCATGGTGTGCAACCCCAGGCACGACGCTGGACACGTCTCTCAGCGCGCTTCGGCGTTGAACTCGGCGATCCGGTCCGGAAGCTCGGCCAACGAGTCGATACGCATAGTCGCGACGCGGTCGGCTTCCGGGTCGTCCTGCCAAATGATCCCCCACGGCCCCCGCCGGATCAGCGCCGTCTTCAACCCCATCGCCGCCGCAGGCTTGATGTCGTTGTCCAACCGGTCGCCCACGTACAAGATCTCGTCTGCCGCATACGGCGCGGCGTCCACCACCCGGCCGAAGAACGCGGGATCCGGCTTGGACACTCCCCAGTCGTCCGATGTGGCGATCATGTCCTGGGGCAGGTTCAGCGACCGCAGGATGCCGCCGGCCCGCGCTGTCTGGTTGCCCGCGATCCCGACCCACAGCCCGTCATCGCGCAGCCTCGCCAGGGTCGGACGCGCGTCGGGGTACAAGTCCTCCTCACCGAACGTCTCGGGCTCTCCGACCGCGGCCCGCTTCTCCCGCTGCTCTGTCAGGTCGAACCCGGGTGCGAAGACCTGGAACGTCTCCCGGTAGTCCAACCCTCTGGCGATGATCGCGCCGAACATCGCGGAGAACGTGTGCCGGGGGACACCGAGCCAATCGGCCCACGTGCCGTACTCCCGCGTCTCGTTCACCAGGCATTCGCCGACGTCGAACACCACTGCGCGGATCATGTCGGCCAGCCTAGTAAGCGACCGCCCGTCACATCGGCCATCCGGCATCCCAAGCGCAGGTGCTGATCATCGCCGAATTCCGCTCTTAGAGGTCAAGGGCGGCGGCGCGTCGCCCCGCTGCACTGGCCCCGCGCCCACGCCGCCCGGAGCGTGCAGCGACGGGGTTGGGTGACAAGCGGGCCGCGTTGGGGGCGGCCCGCGAGGCTGCGGAGATCCGCCGCAAGCTGGCCGAGGCTGAACCCGCCGCCTATTTGCACGATTTCGCCATGAGTCTGAACAACTACGGCGTCCGCCTGGCGGAGGTGGGTGACAAGCGGGCTGCGTTGGAGCCGGTCCGCGAGGCGACGGGGTTTTACCGCCGATTGGCCGAGGCCGAGCCCGCCGTCTACCTGCCCGACCTTGCCTGGTCGCTCTGTACTACTGCTTCGATCAGTAACGTTCATGGCATTAAACTCACCGAAGCAGCCACGGCCGTAGAGGAAGCCATCACCATCTACCGGGCGTTGGCTGAGCAGATCCCCGAAGCATTCAACGGGTACCTTGCTGTAGCAGGACAGACCAAGACCGAGATACTCGATCAACTCGACTCAGCGACGTAGCGTGTATCGCTGCCGGGCCGCCCGTACAGCACACAAATACAGCAACAGCGGCATACAGCGGCTTACGCGAATATCCAGCGGCACCACGTCACGACCTGGACGGGGCGTCAACAACCATGATCGCCGATAGTTCGGGGCCAAGAGGTACCGATGACGTCCCTCGGCAGAAGCCAATGGGTTGGGCAAGGACGCGCCGTGCGGACCGTGCGGCGTGGCCTGGGCATCGAGCCGGTGAGTGTGCACGTCAGCGGGCAATTAGCCATGGTGATCAAGGGGCAATCGCGTCACTTGTAGGACGACCTGAGATGGCTTCGGGCGTTGTCGGCTGGGCGGGCATGGCGTTGCATGCCCGCCAATCTTGCCGCGTCTCGTTCGGGGTGTGCCTGCTACCCGGGGCTCTGCGTGAGCGGGGCGCTCACGAGAACGACCAGAGGTGGTCGCCCTCGATCGTGCACGGGTAGAGGGTGAGCTTGGCGGCCGGGCCTCCGGACCCCTTCACCCCCGCCACGTCGAGGCACAGGCCCCCGCTGGAGTGGTTGCGGATCCAGAACTGGCCGTCCTTCTTCTTGTCCAGGTACCACATCTGGTTGTCGCCGCTGCCGGGATTGCAATGCCACTCGGTCACCTGCGCCGTCTTGACGGGCCGTCCGTAATCGGGCAGGTCCATGCACAGGCCGTCCTTGGAGTTGCGGATGGTGAACAGGTCGACTCCGTTCGGGCCCGCGCCCTTCTGGTTGACCACAAGGTCCCAGAGCTGATTGTCGTTCTTCGTCCCGTCGCAGTTGTACTGCTCAACGGGCCCGTCCAGCTTGCCATTGCCGTATCCCGGCACGTCCGCGCACAGCCCCGTCATCACGTTGCGGATCAGCACGTTGGTGGTCGTCGAGAACTTCGGGCCGGTGGGGAAGCGCGACGTCGCGGCGGGCTTGGCCGCCTTCGCCTTGGCCGCGGAGCCCGTCGTGCGCGGCGTGGTGGCGGGCTTCTGCTGCGGGCTGCGGGTCCGTGACCGTGACGGGGACGCCGTCGGGCTCTTGGACGCGGTCGGGGACACCGTCACCGTAGGGGAGGGCACAGGCCGGCTCAGCGTCGTGTTGTTCTTGCGCTCCTCGTTCTTGCCCTTCTGGTAGGAGATCAGCGCGCCGACCGCGAACACCGCCGTCGCCGCCACGATCAGCGCGACGCCTCCCGCGAGGATTCGCGTGTGCACCTTCGGCTGCTCGCCCCGCTGCCACGCGCGCCGGTCGAAGGCGTTGGCGAGGCTCACGCGTTGCCGGCGCTTGCGCTCACTCTCGGTTTGCTCGCTCACTTGTATTTCCTTGGTTTCTTGGACGGTTCGGATGAGGAACGTTGAGGTAGGTCGGGTCGCGGAACTGCGAACGGGTCCACGCCGAGGTTCGCCACCGGACGTGGCGTCTGGGACCTTCCGCGCGAGAGGCCGGACGGTTCCGGCGGCGTAGGCGGTGCGAAAGACGGGGCCGGGGGCCGCGACGGCCGCACCGGGATTGGAGTCGGCGGCGCGGGGGCCGAGGCCGCGACGGGCTCGGTCGGCGCCCACTGCCCGACGAACGGCCCCGGGTTGCTGAGCAGCACCAGCGTGACGGGCCGTCCGGACTCCGGCCCGAACACGGCGGTCGTGCCGTCCGGTCGCACGACGGTCATGTGGAGCCCCAGGACGGCGGCGGCCGCCATGAACGTGAACTCGTCGGCGTCCGCCGAGCCGGGCGGCGACGTGAGCAGGTCGATGGCCTTATGCCGGTCTTCGTCCGTCAGTGCGCCGTCGTACGGCTTCTCGAACGTCGGCCAGAACCGGCGATCTGCCGCGGGCCGCGCCAGATCGGCGGTCAGCGCCTCGCTCAGATACCCGCGCAACTCGGCCGGCGTCGCCGGTCGCGTCCCGTTGCCGATCGCGGTTGTCTCCGCCGTGGCGAGGTTCGTCAACGCGTTCACGGGCCCGTCCCCGGCCGCGGGCACATGAATGATCTTCAACCCCAGTCGCGAGAGTGTTGCCTTCTGCTGCTCCGAGAGCTCCTCGGCCGGCTGGCCCGACGGGTGCTGGTCCGACGGGCGCTGGTCCGATGAGGGCTGGGTGGACGGGTGCTGGTCGGATGGGCGCTGGTCCGATGAGGGCTGGGTGGACGGGTGCTGGTCGGATGGGCGCTGGTCCGATGAGGGCTGGGTGGACGGGTGCTGGTCGGATGGGCGCTGGTCCGATGAGGGCTGGGTGGACGGGGGTTGGTCGGAGGGGGGCTGGTCCGACGGGTGCTGTGTGGTCGGCGCGGGCGGCGGGGCGGGGGTCGGCGGTACCGCGGCCGTGGATGTCGTCGCCTCTTCGGTGGCGGCGCGGCGGCCGAAGATGCTCGGGAGGCGGGTCTCCAGATTGTCGACCAGCCGGGTGGTGCCGTCCGGGCCCTTCTCCAGCGGGAGCATGCCGTACAAGCCCTTGGGGACGGGCACGCGGAAGATTCCACGGGGGCCCTGCAGGTAGACGTCGACGTCGAAGGCGAAGTACCGGTACGGGCGGGTGGCCTCCTGGTTCGTCTCGTCCGTCGAACCGAGTTCGCCGCTGGTCTCCTCGGAACCCTCCCGGCCGTACTCGTAGCCGCCGGCCCCCGAGACGGGCCCGGTCTCCGCGTCACCGCCGGCGTCGGGCCCGAGCACGGTTTTCAACTCCCTGGAGCTGCTCTGCTTCTCCTTCCCGGCCTCGCTCTCCTGTACGTAGATCCGTCCCTTGAACGCGGGATCCTTGGCGGAGCCGGTGGGCATGGGCTCGGCGCGGGTGATCTCCACGCCGACGACGACGGACCGTGAGCCCACGGGGACCTGGTAGTCGTGGTTGAAAAGCTGTTTGATCCTCGGGCGCATCAGCTCGGGACCGGTGAAGTGCATGTACCGCTGTCCGGCGATCGTCGTGAAGTCCAGGCCGGGGACGCGCCAGGCCCCGGGAGCGCCGAGATCGTCCGGCAGCCGGTACGGGGACGCGGGCAGTGCGGCCCAGCGCTCGATCGCCGCGGCGAACGGGACTCCCCACGGATGCAGGTTCTCGATCAGCGCCTTCACCGCGTCCTGGTCGTGTCCCGCCCACTTTTGGCGCTGGCCGTTGACGCGCTCGGGGGTGCCGCCGTATGCGGGAGTCGACCCGGTGGGCGGATTGTTCAGCGCCGCCACGTGCTCGGGCACCAAGAGGCGGATGTGGCCCTCGATACCGTCGGGCGCGTCCGGCTCGATGACGTGGTGCGAGATCAGCGGGCGGTGCAGGTACCACAGGTCGCCGGCCCTGGAGTCGTTGCCGCTCAGCAGCTGGCCGCCCCCGATGACCGTCTTGCGGATCAGGCGCACGGCAACGTTGACGAATTCGGGCGGCTCGGTGCTGATCCCCATCTCGAGCCGGAACCGTATGTTGTGGTTGAACTCCAGGGTTTTGTCCTTGGTCCCTCCGCGGTAGATGTTCAGTTTCTTGTCGTGTCGCTCCAGGCCGTGGGAGCTCTGCCCGGAGCCCTCGATCTTGGCCTCGAACCCGCCGTGCCGGTGGACGCCGTCGTCGCCGGAACTGCCGCCGCGGCCGCGGACCTGGAAGGCGCCGCTGTACTTGAACGCCGTTTCGGAGGCGTGGTGCTTCTCGTCCTGGCTCTCTCCGCGCAGGGTCAGCTTCACGTCGTCCCGCGGCAGCTGCGACTGCGCGGCGCCGACCCTCCCCTGCACGTTGATCCACAGGTATCGTGTCGCGCCGAACGGACGCGGGATGGGGATCCAGCGCCGGACTCCGGATCCGAGTAGCGTCGTGTGCTGGTTGCGGATCGACTCGGCCGAGAACGCGGACTCGATCTCCCGCAGCACCAGGTTCGGGCGGTCCGTCTCCCTCAAGATGCCCTGGTCTCTCACCCACTCCTTGATGCGGGGGAGCAGCTGCCCGGTGTCGAGTGTCTCCGGGTAGGACGTGGCGGCGAGAATCTCGGGCGGCACGTGGCGCGTCGGGGGCTGCGGGACGGGCGGTGTGCTGTCCGGTGTCGGCAACCCGAGATCATGCGCCCGCCGGTCGGGCACCATCATCTCCATCCCGTCCGTCACCTGCAGGATCCGGGTGAACCTCTGCCGTTCCTTGCCCTTCCACCGGTGCAGGGTGATCTCGAAGACGGGGGTCGTCTGGTAGGTGTGGGTCTTGCCGTTATAGGTCGCCCGGGTGATGTCGATCTTTCCGGCCACCTGGAGCTTTTCGCTCTTGTATTCGCCGTCGACCTTGCCCTCGACGTTGATCTGGATTCGGCCGCCGAGACCGTGATGCCCACCGGATGAACCGTGATGCCCACCCGATGAGTCGTCACCGTGCGAGGAGTCCGACGGTCCGTCCTGTTCCGACCCGATCAGGAACTGCGGCCCCGCGCTGAAACCGGTGCCGACCTTGAACTTCCATTCGTGGCCGTACTTGTGGTCGTGCTCGCCCTGGGCGTACTGCTCGATCTCCGTGTTCGTGGCGTGCTGGTGGCGCGGCTCGACCACGTGCAGCTTGACGGTGATCGACTGCTTTCGCCCGTCCGTGCCCTGCGGCAGGTTCTCGATCCGGCCGGTCTCGCTCGTGAGCGTGGAGAAGAAAGCCGCGAGCTGGTCCGGCTTGGTGATCCTCTTGATGCCGGCCGGCCAGTTGGTGCGGTCCGCCAGCCAGCTGGCGGGCAGGTTGTTGGCCCGCGCGTACATCTCGGCGGCCAGGCGCGGCAGCTCCGGGATCACGTGGAACGCCGGATAGACGCCCGACGATCCGGCTGTGGAGAAGGGAACGGCCCCGGCCGGAACTTTCTCGAGGGTCCGAGGGGTCCCCGCGTTGTCCAGTTCCTCCTGGGTGAACGGCCTGTCCGGCCGGTGTTCCTCGGGGACGACGATCTTGGCGGTGACCTCGGCGGGCTTGCCGATCCACCAGGTGGTGGGGGAACTGCCCTTGGGCTGTACGGTCACCTCGTAGACGACGTTGTAGACGTGCTCGTCCACCTGCTTGGTCGTCTCGGTGCGCCGGTACGACTTCGCCGACCCGCCGAACTCGTTCTTGCCGGTGTAGGCCACTTCGCCGTGCACGTCCCACGCGCCGAGGGTGAATCGCATGAACGGGTAGCGCCCGAAGCGCACGCCGCCGCCGCCGCTGGCACGCACGCCGAGCTCGGTGTTGCGGTGGCCGGACGTCCCGGTGGCCATCAACGCCCGCCCATTGACGGACATGTCGTAGGAGTAGCCGCCGATCCGTTCGGTCAGATGTGCCCTCACCGTGACGTTGTACCTGCGCCCGTCCAAAGTGAAGGTGCGGTCGATTCCCGCCATCACGGCGGGCAGGTCGGCCTCCAGCGCCGGCCGGCTCAACCAGGTGGCCAGGTCCAGGTCCGTCTGGGACCAGTCGGCCTTCGCGCCGTTCGACAGGGCGTTGTGCCGGCTCTCGATCACGTCGCGGACCTGTTGGCGCACCAGTTCGGCCCCGGGCAGGACGGTCGGCATGGCGAACCCGATGCCCCGGCGCGTCGCCAGCGCCAACGGCTCGCGATGCGCGGGGTTCACGGTCGGCCGCCTGTTGAGGCCGGCCGGCGGCTGGTTCGCCGAAGCCGGAGGGGCCGTATTCCGCGGCTTCGGCGCCACCGGAATCCGGGGCCCCGGCGCCCGCCTGGTACCACCGGCCGGCTGCGTCGTCGCGGACGTCCCGGTGTCGGGGGCGGTGGGCGGACGCAGGGCGGGCGTCCGGATGGCACCCGTCAGATACTCCTCGAACTGGGCGGCCTCGGGAGCCGGCACGCTGATCTCCCCCTGGAGGGTCGTGCGAACCGGCGGGATGTCGTGCGTCGTGGACCGCGTCTCGATGGTGTACTGCAGGTCCACCTTGAACCTGGCCTGCCGCCCTTCACGTTTCAGCACCGTGTGCCCGAGCGCCTGCTCGGCGAGGGAGTGCCCGGCGTTGCGGGAGAACGGAAACGCGATGCCGCCCTGGAACAGGCCCCGGTCGCCGTCCCCCGCCGTGTCGCCGTGGGACGCCCTGGGTTCGCCGAAGTAGTTAACGGTGAAGCCCAGCTCCGCCTTGCTCTGGCCCTCCTTCGACGGCTTGTGCATGATGCCGCTCCCGGTGTCGTCGCGGACGGCCATCTCCGTTTCGCCGAGGTACTGCAGGCCGGTGATCTCCGCGCTGATCGAGAAGTGCCCGTTGAACCGCTTCGCCGGCCCGGCGGATGTCGTCACCTTCGTGGTGGGGATACCGCCGCCGAACAGCAGACGGCTGCGGTTGCGCGCCTCCTTCTCGCTGAGATGCACTCCGATCTCGTCCAGCACCGTCTTCACCGTCGAGGCGGGCAGCCCGGCGCCGCGCAGGTTCCGCTGCAGGGCGGCGACGGCCGGAATGGTGTTGACGGCGTTGATCGTCTCCGACGCCTGCGAGGGCCGCTGCTCGGTCCGCGGAGGCGCGCCGTCGGACGTCATCGGCGCGGGGCGCTCGGCGGGCGGATTCCCTGGCCGGGGCGCGCCCGGGGCGGTGAGCTCCTTGGGGAAGTCGATTTCGAACATCTGCGGCAGCCGCACGTCGTTCGGGCGCTCCACGCCGTCCACGAACACCTTGAAGCCCATGCCGCTGGTGAAGCGGGTGTTGCCGGAGACGAACAGCTTGCGGCCCGCGATGAGATGCCGGTCGAAACCGGCCTCCGCCTTCGTCACCGCGCTCGCCTTGATTGAGGGCACCCCGGGGGCGGCGGACGCCGCCGCATGCGTGCCTACGCTGAAGATCGAGAGGAGCAGCCCGTCGAACCCTTGCGTGACCGTCCCTCCCGACTTGCCGCCCGACATCATCGAGGCGAAGGACACCTTGTACTTGCGGACCGCGTCGTCCGGCTGCGTCCCGACGCTCGTGTCCTGCAGCACCGGACGGATCCAGATCAGGCGGCCGTCCGCGACGAACGTCCGTCCGTTCTGCAGGAGATCCGACCATGTCGCGACGTCCGTCCCGGTGCCGAGGACTTCGCTCAGCCCGGCCCGGATGCCCGCGTGGAGCTGCGGGCTGTCCCCGGTGTGCTCGACCGCGTCCCCGATATCGCTGACCCAGCGCTGCATCTCCGCGTCCGACGACCACGGGCGGACGCTCACGACGGTCGCCTCACCCAACGCGTCGACGTCGACGTACCACGGTGCCTTCGGGGTCTGTCCGTCCGCCTGGCGGGGAACCGATGTGCTCGGCGTTTCGCCCGCGGTGGCGGGGGCCGGTTCGGTGGGTTCCGGTGTCGCCGCCGGGGCGTGCGCGTCTTCGCCGGTGGGCGGCACCGGTCGGCGGGGGTCCGCGATGACGTCGTCGGTGTTGGTACGGGCCGGTGGTTCGGCGGTCGGGGTGCTCTGAACGTCCCCGGCATGGCTGGTGGCGGATTCGCCGGGGGGTGTCGGGGTCGGCTGGTCTGTGTCGGACGGTTGGGCGGCTGGTGCGGCGCCGTGTCCGTCAGTGGGGGACGGTGCGGGCTGCTTGGATGTGGTCGGTTGTCGTGAGCCGCTGGATTCGGGCCCCGATGCCGTGCTCGGGTCTGCGGGGGGTTCGGTGTGGGCGGGGGGTGGCGGTGTCGCGGGGCTCCCGGACGGTGCAGGCGGCTGCGCCTTTGGTTCGGTGGGCGGTACTGGTCGGTGGGGGTCCGTGGTGACGTCGTCGGTGTTGGTGCGGGGAGTCGGTTCGGTGGTCGGGGTGTCTCCGGTGTGGCTGGTGGTGGATTCGCCAGGAGGCGTCGCGAGCGGTTGCCCCGTGTGGGAAGGGCGTACGGCCGGTGCGGCGCCGCGTCCACCAGCGGGGGACGGTGCGGGCGGCTCGAACGATGGAGGCACGCCCGGCCCCATGAGGCGTCGCCACTGCACCTCGGTCGCACGCCTGGCGGCGACGGAGGCCTCGAGCTCCTTGAGGAAGGCCTCGACCCGGGCTTCGGCCGTCTGCTCTTCCAGCGCACGGACCCGGGCGTCGATGTCCCCGCCGCCCGTTCCGGCCGCCTTAGCCGCCTTGGCGACCTCAAGGGCCGCCGTGAGGCCCTCCCAGCGCGACAGCGCCGCGTTCGCCTCGTCCTGCCGCCGGAAGTAGTCGGCGAGTTCCGGCGTCGCCGCCGAGGCGTACGGGTCTTCGTCAGCGGGCGGCACTGGTCGGTGGGGGTCCGCGGTGACGTCGTCGGTGTTGGTACGGGCCGGTGGTTCGGTGGTCGGGGTGCTTTGAACGTCCCCGGTGTGGCTGGTGGCGGATTCGTCAGGAGGCGTCGCG
>NZ_BSTN01000046.1 GCF_030269545.1 Actinomadura sp. NBRC 104425
ACTCGCCCGGTTTCGGGTGCGGTGCCCTGGTGCGGCTGGACGTGCTGCCGGACGGGACGGCCATGGGCCGGTTCGCCGGGTCGGCCGACTTCATGGTGCTGCGCTCGCAGCGCCCGGCCGGAGGGCCGGCCCGGGAGTGGAGGCGGGCCGCCGAACGACCGGTGCGCACCAGCCGCACCCGCATCGACCCGCGCGTCCTGCGGTACGGGCCGGTCAGCATCGATGTGACCGTGGCCGCGCTCGTGCCGGGGGTGGTCTCCCGGTATTACGAGGGCGATGACGACGCCACGCTGTGGGTGCTGGACCGCGACGACCACGCCGGCCCGTGGGCCTCGGTGGACTACGAGCCGGACACACCGGACTTCGAGGTGCAGCAGGCCGGGGACCGGAACCTGTGGGACGAGGTCGAACAGGCATGCGTGCGGTGGTTGGAGTGGGGACGCCCCGACATCACTCGCTTCGGGCTCACCGTCAGCCCCGAAGCGCACACGGTGTGGCTCGACAACCCCGACAACGCCATCTGACCAGCCAGGCTCCCCAACCTGCGACGCTCAACGCCTCGTAGGAGGGCGGGCCGAGTCGAACACCCCAAGTGCGGCGGTGGCCCTGGCGTGCGTGTGCGTGTCGCCAGGGCCACCGCGTCAGAGCCGGGGACACGTACCCAACCCGACCTCGGCGAAGGAACGCGGCCATGTCCCGAGCACGCCCTTACCGTTCATCTCCGTCGGGCCGGGGCGGGGGATCGGTCGGAGCAGGTAAGAGCAGAGCGTCTGGTGAGCGTTCCGCTGCACACCGTCCGCGCCGCCCTACCACTCGTCCCCGGCCAAGAACAGGGGCCTGGCCGCCAAGCGGCTGGATGAGGGAACGCAGCACACCGCCTCACCCACGTCGAAGGCTCCTATCCGGACGTCCTGTGCTGGTAGGGCTCCACACGCGCCGTCGGCAGGCCTACAGCCCAACCACGCAAGACGATCACTTGCTGCAGGTTGTCGCCCCGAGGACGCCCCGCTCCCGGCACGCCCTGAAGATCATGCGGCGATCGCAAGAACGACCTGGCACAACGAGCCTCTGACCTGCTGATTTGTGCTCACAGTAGCGTCGACGTGCTGAGCTAGTGATCCATAAGGCGCTGTATGTCCGTCTTTATCGGAGATCACGCTGTGTTGGCCTTTGACGCAAACAACACTGTATGATCACGTTCCGTTACCAAATGCAGATCCGTCAACTGGGTAAGTGGCCTGCTTTGGACGCCGAAGATCAGCCATAGCGGCTGAAACAGTCACAGTCCGTCGATAACCTGTGTTCTGGAGACATCCCAAATTACACAGCTGATCGGACGGCCCACGTGATCGACCGCAAGGCCCTGCTGACCGACCTGAAGAAGCAAGTTCAGGCTCTCGAACAGGACCTGTCGCGCCAGGTCAAGGCGCTGTCCGAGATCAACGCCCGGCTCCGGGCCGAGTACGACCAGGCCCGCAAGATCGGCCGAACGGCGGCCACGTGGAACTCCTGGCTGGACGAGCGCGTCACCCAGGTGGCGGTGGCCTGGGTGCTCGGCACGGTCTTCGTCCGCTTCTGCGAGGACAACCGCCTCATCCCCGAGCCGTATCTCGCCGCCCCCGAGGCCGACCGCAACGACCTCGCCCGCGCCCGATACGAGGCGTACGTGGAGGAGGACGAGGACCCGACCTACCGAGGCTGGCTGGAACGTGCCTTCGCGGAACTCGGCGAGGGCCAGGCCGGCATGCTGCTGTTCGACCGGGCCCACAACCCGCTCTTCCAGATCCCGATCAGCCACGACGCCGCAGGCGCCCTCATCAACTTCTGGAAGACCCGCAACGAAGACGGTACCCTGGTCCACGACTTCACGGACCCCCTGAACGACGACGGCACCGAGGGTTGGGACACCCGCTTCCTCGGCGACCTGTACCAGGACCTTTCCGAGTCGGCGCGCAAGAAGTACGCGCTCCTCCAGACCCCGGAGTTCGTCGAAGAGTTCATCCTCGACCGCACCATGGACCCGGCGATCCGCGAGTTCGGCTTTGAAGAACTCAAGATGATCGACCCGACGTGCGGCTCGGGGCACTTCATCCTCGGGGCCT
Organism: Actinomadura sp. NBRC 104425; assembly: GCF_030269545.1. Taxonomy (GTDB): domain Bacteria; phylum Actinomycetota; class Actinomycetes; order Streptosporangiales; family Streptosporangiaceae; genus Spirillospora; species Spirillospora keratinilytica. Next base: position 2,103 of record NZ_BSTN01000046.1, read on the forward strand.
TCCGCCGCCTGGTCCGCCTCTGGAACGAGCGGCAGCCCGGCCGCGACCGTTACGAACGCGTCCGCGCGGCCCTCGACTCGGTCCACGGCGTGGACATCAACCCGTTCGCCATCGCCGTCGCCCGCTTCCGCCTCCTGGTAGCCGCGATGGCCGCAGCCAACATCCGCACCCTGGCCGAGGCCGCCAAGTACGAATGGCCCCTTCATCTGGCCATCGGCGACTCTTTGATCAAGGCCCGCCAGTTGGAGCTCAGCCTCACCAGCGAGCAGACAGGCGACCCCTTGGCCGAGTTCTCTTACGCCACCGAGGATGTTCACGAGCATCCTCGAATTTTGGAGCCAGGTCGCTACCACGTCGTCGTGGGCAACCCGCCATACATTACTCCTAAAGATGAAAATATCAACCAGGTCTATCGCGATCTGTATGACGCTTGTTCGGGAAAGTATGCACTTACGGTTCCATTTGCACAGAGGTTTTTTGGGTTGGCCAAAAAAGGGACAGCGTCTACTGGTTGCGGCTATGGACTTGTCGGTCAGATAACCTCAAATGCTTTCATGAAGCGCGAATATGGAAGAAAGCTAATTGAGGACTTCTACGGTGAGCGCGTTGAGCTAACCGAGGTTATCGACTCGTCGGGTGTATACATACCTGGCCATGGCACTCCTACGGTCATATTGATCGGGAAGTCGCGCTCCGGGCCAGAGCGGTCGCCTTATATTCGCACAGTTCGAAGCAGGCAAGGTGAGCCCTCGGTTCCAAAAAAGGCTGAGGACGGCCTGGTTTGGAATGCAATCGTTCGGCAAGTCGATACGCCGGGCTCGATCAGCCCCTGGGTCTCCGTTGATGACCTCGAGCGTGACCGCTGCTTTCGTAGGCAGCCGTGGATTTTGGCCGATGGCGGCCTCGAGATGATCGAAATCATCGAAGAAGCCTCCTCTCGTCCGCTCGGTCGAATTGCCAAAGATATTGGTATTACGTCGGTAACTGGTGAGGATGATCTCTATCTTCTACCACCTGGAAGCGCCGAGAGGAGATACAGGTTCGAGAGCTCGCGCCCTGTGGTCACTGGTGATATGGTTCGCGACTATCGAATCACCGGCTCGTTCGACTCTGCATGGGTTTACGACGATGACTACGCGGTGCGTCCTCTAGAGGAAATTCCGCACGTCTTTCGTTACCTGGCGCCGTATCGGCCGATGATATCTAAGCGTAAGCGCTTTGGCGTTCCTATGATAACGCGCGGTTACGCATGGTACGAGTGGCAGGAACTCTATAACACTAAACTCAAAACCCAACTGAGGATCGCGTTCGCCGAAGTGGCGACACACAACCACTTCACGCTCGATGAGAGTCGGCCGATCTTCAACCGAACAGCTCCCGTCATTGTGCTAGATGAAGATGTAGATCGATCCTTTTATTTGCAACTATTGGGTATTCTAAATAGTTCGACAGCTTGCTTTTGGTTGAAGATGATGTGCCACAACAAAGGCAGCACCGTCGATGCGCGAGGGGCTCGCCAAAGCACCCTTCCGTTTGAGGATTTCTATCAATTCAATAGCTCGAATATTGCTAGATTTCCAATCCCGGAAAATATGCCGACGACTCTGCCGCAGAGGATTGCGAGTCTCGTCGCAAAAGATGCTCCGACTGCTACAGGCAAATTTTCTGCGCCAGTGGATGCAACGCGAATGCGCATGGAGAGAGCTGCCTGGCGATCTATTAGAGGGAAGATGATTGCGCTGCAGGAGGAGTTGGACTGGCAGGTTTACTCCATCTACGGGCTGCATCCGGAGGATCTGCGGGCGCCGGAGGAGGACGTGCCTGAGCTTGCGCTCGGGGAGCGGGCCTTTGAGATCGTGTTGGCTCGGCGGATCGCCAAGGGCGAGGCGTCCGACGAGTGGTTCAAGCGGCACGGCTCCACGCCGATCACCGAGATTCCGGAGCACTGGCCGGAGTCCTACAAGCGGGTCGTGCAGAAGCGCATTGAGGCGATCGAGACCTCCCGTGCCATCGGGATGATCGAGCGGCCCGAGTACAAGCGGCGGTGGGCCACCGAAGGGTGGGACGCGCTCCAGGAAAAGGCGCTCCGCTCCTGGCTGCTCGACCGGATCGAGAAGCGCGAGCACTGGTTCGATGCGAACGACATGCCGGTCCTTGTCACGCTGTCGCGGCTGACCGACATGCTCGCCGAGGACGACGACTTCGTGTCCGTGGCCAAGCTGTACCGGCCTCGCGAGGAGTTGGCCAAGGTCGTCGCCGACCTCATGGCCGATGAGCACGTCCCCTTCCTCGCTTCGCTCCGCTACAAGCCGTCCGGGCTCAAGAAGTGGGCCGACTGGGAGCACGTCTGGGACCTCCAGCGGCAGGAGGACGCCGCGCCCGACGAGATCACCAAGCGGAAGATCCGGGACTCCATTCCCACCCCGCCCAAGTACACGTCGGCCGACTTCATCAAGCAGTCGTACTGGCGGGCGCGCGGCAAGCTCGACGTGCCCAAGGAGCGGTTCATCTCCTATCCGACCGCTCTCGGCGTCCAGCCGCAGCTTTTCGGCTGGGCCGGGTGGGACCACCGGGAGCAGGCGCAGGCGCTCGCGACCTACTTCACCAACCAGGCCCTGACGCGCGAGGAGATCGCGCCCTTCCTGGCCGGTCTGCTGGAGCTCCAACCATGGCTGAAGCAGTGGCACGACGATTTCCACCCCCTCTACAGCGGGTCTCCCGCCGCGTTCTTCGAGGGCTACCGGCAGCAGATCCAGGGCGAGCATGGCCTGACCGACGATGACCTGCGGAATTGGCGACCGGAACCGGTGACGCGGGGCCGGAAGGCAGCGAAGAAGAAGTAACCGACGGGGGAAGGCAGAGAGAACAGATGGCACAGCGCCCACCGCTGCTCCGCGACCTCATCCCGATCAAGGAGTCGATCTCCACCTCGGACTACGTGCTGAGCCTCGCCGAGGCCACCACGCCCGAGGGGGCCGAACGCGCCCTCGAGAACTATGTGCTCACCGACCGGCTGCGGGAGAACTTCAACGCCGCCCTGGACCTCATCCGCGCGGCGATGGACGGGCACACGTCCAAGGCCGCCTACCTGCACGGCTCGTTCGGTTCCGGTAAGTCGCACTTCATGGCGGTGCTGTACGCGCTGCTGTCACGCCACCCGAAGGCCTGGGGCAACCCCGAGTTCGACTCGGTGCTGACCCGGCACGAATGGCTGCAGAGCGAGGGCAAGAAGTTCCTGCTGGTGCCCTACCACATGCTGGGGGCGCGGTCCCTGGAGCAGCGGGTGCTCGGCAAGTACGCCGAGTACATCAGGAAACTGCACCCGGACGCGTCGGTGCCGCAGGTCTACAAGACGGACGCCCTGTTCGACGACATCCGCGGGCTGCGCGCCCGGATGGGCGACGACGCCGTCATCAGGGGTCTCCAAATGCCCGGCTCCGGCGAGGACGACGAAGACGAGTGGGGCGAGTCGTTCGCCTGGACGCCGGAACTGCTCGACCAGGCCATGGCCGCGGAGGAATGGCACGGGGCGCAGGACGAGGACGCAGGCGACGACACCGAGAAGCGCAAACTCAACCTGATCAACCCGTCGACGCCGGCCGAACTGCGCGCCAAGCTCGTCCACGACGCCTCCCTGAACCTGCTGCCGGGGTTCGCCAAAAAGGCCGCCGAGGACGAGAACGGCTTCATCTCGCTCGACGCCGGCCTGTCGGTGATCGCCGAGCATGCCAAGTCGCTCGGCTACGACGGGCTGATCCTCTTCCTCGACGAGCTGGTGCTGTGGCTGGCGACGCTGATCCACGACCAGAAGCTGGTCGCCCACGAGGCAGGCAAGATCACCAACTTTGTGGAGGGCGGCGACGCGCGGCGCGCCATCCCGATCGTGTCGTTCATCGCCCGCCAGCGCGACCTGCGGGAACTGGTCGGCGAGGAGATGTCCGGGGCGGCCGAGGCGGCCATCCAGGACACCCTGAACCTGGCCTCCGGCCGGTTCGACAAGATCACGCTGGAGGACCGGAACCTGCCGCAGATCGCGCACGCGCGGCTGCTGACCCCCATCGGCGGGGAGAACGGCCCCGCCGCCAAGATGATCAGCGAGGCGTTCGAGCGGACCAAGGCGCTCGGCCCCAACATCTGGGACACCCTGCTCGGATCCGACAAGAACACCACGGGCGCCGACGAGGAGTCGTTCCGACTCACCTATCCCTTCTCGCCCGCGTTCATGGACACGCTCGTCCACATCTCCTCGGCGCTGCAGCGGTCCCGGACCGGTCTGAAGCTGATGGGCGAGCTGCTGGCGGCGAACCGCGACCATCTGCGGCTCGGCGACCTGATCGCGGTCGGCGACCTCTACCCGGTGATCGCCGAAGGCGGCGACAAGCCGTTCGTGGACGATCTGAAGGTCGTGTTCGCCGCCGCCGACAAGCTCTACAAGACCAAGCTGAGGCCGTACCTGCTGAACAGCCACGAGGTCACCGAGGAGGACGTCCATCGGTACCTGCGCGACCCGGACGGCGTCACCGACCCGGCGCTGGCGCAGCGCTGCAAGCTGTTCGTCGGCGACAACCGGCTGATCTGCACGCTGCTGCTGTCGGCGCTCGCCCCGAGCGTGCCCGCGCTCAACGACCTGACGCTGCGGCGGCTCGCCGCGCTCAACCACGGCTCGGTCGTCGCGCCGATCCCCGGCAGCGAGGTCGGCATCATCAAAAGCAAGATCGACGAGTGGGCTGCCAGGTTCCCGGAGATCAAGCAGACCGGTACCCCCGCCAACCCGGGCGTGCGGCTGGAGCTGACGGGCGTCGACGTCGACTCCGTCATCGCCAACGCCCGCGTCAACGACAACCCCGGCAACCGCGCCGCCCTGGCCCGTCGCCTGCTCATCGAGGAGCTGGACGTCGACCACACCGACGGCCGGCTCGGCTGCGACGAACTGCACCTGGTCTGGAAGGGCTCGCAGCGCACCCTCGAAGTGGTGTTCGGGAACGTGGCTGACGAGGACGAACTGCCCGACCACGACCTGGTGCCGCAGATCGACGGACGGTGGCGGCTCGTGATCGACCTGCCGTTCGACGAGAGCAACTACGGCCCGGTCGAGGACGTCAACCGCATCCGCAAACTCCGGGAGAAGCAGCGCGAACGCTCCCGCACGGTAGCGTGGCTCCCCACCCACCTGTCGGCGCAGCGCTACACGGACTTCAGGCGTCTGGTGATCATCGACAAGGCGCTCGCGGACGAGCAGCGGTTCGCCACCCAGTACGCCGCCCACCTCAACTCCGACAACCGCGAACGCGCCAAGGGCCTGCTGGAGAGCCAGCGTGAGGCGCTGCTCAAGCAGGTCAAGGACGCCTTCAAGCAGGCGTACGGCCTCAAGCCCAAAGAGGCCGCGCACGTCCAGGTGGACTTCGACCAGCACTTCCAGCCGCTCCCCGACGACCTGCCCGACCTCAAGGTGCAGTTCGGGCAGACCATGCGGGAGGCGGTCCGGCACATCGCGGGGCGGCTGCTGGAGGACCAGTTCCCCGCGCACCCCGACCTGAGCGACCGCACCGGCGCCCCGGTGAAGCTGTCCGACGCCAAGACCGTCTTCGGGTACGTGCGGGCCGCTGCCGAGGCCCGCGACCGCCAGGTGGAGGTCCCCGCCAAGGACCGCAAGCTGATGGCGCGGCTGGTCGGGCCGCTGCGTCTCGGCACGCAGCGCGAGGCGTACTTCAAGCTGTCCCACGACTGGGCCGACCACTTCAGGATGCTGGCCAGCAGCGAGGGCGTCACCGGCGACCTGAGTCTGATCAAGCTGCTGGACTGGATCGACCAGCCGCAGCCGCGGGGGCTCGACCCCTTCCTGGCGCACCTGATCGTCGCCTCGTTCGCCGAGTTGGACGACCGGGTGTGGGTGCGCGGCGGCGTCCCGCTCGTCCCCGCGCCGGAGCTGAACCAGATCAGGAGCGGGGACGCGTTGCGCGCCCAGCCGCTGCCGAGCGAGCAGGACTGGGCGACCGCGCGGGAACGGTTCGAGGCGATCTTTGGTAAGACGGCGCCGACGCTGCGGCGCGGGCGGCTGGTGAACCAATTCGCCGAGAAGATCATCGAGGAGGCCAAGGCCCACCTGGGCGCGGCCGACGACCTGGTCCGGCAGCTCGAAGAGCACGCCGGATTCCTCGGCCTGGACGAAACCGACGAGAGCGGGCGGCTGCAGATCGCCCGCCGCTCGGTGGAACTGCTGAAGTGCCTGGTGCCGGCGCAGGGCGGCGCGGGGGCGAAGAAGACCGTCGAGGCCCTGGCCCGTTTCGATCTCGGCGGGGTGTCCGCCGACCGGTATGGCACGTCGATCAAACGCGCCCGCGACGTCGCCGAGGCGCTGGCCGGGGCGTCCTGGGACGTCATCGGTCTCGCCGACCGGCAGGGCGCCGAGGGCGCGGCCCTGCTGGAATCGCTGCGCGGCATCGCACGCGCCGATCAGCGGACCGCCGACCTCGTGGAGGCGCTCCAGGAGACCCGGCGGAAGGTCACCGCGCTGCTCAGGCGCAATCCCGGCCCGCCGCCCCCGCCGGTGTCGCCCCCGTCTGCGCCGCGCGGCCCGGAGAGGCCGGACGACGTCGACCTGGGCAGCGGCTCCAGCCACCCGCAAGTCTCGGGCGACGGCGCCGGGCGGGCGGGCAAGGCCGCCACGGCGAGGCGGGAGGGCAGGCGGCGGACGTCGGCGTCCCGCGCGGCCGACGAGCTGCGCAGTGAGCTGGCCGAGCTGCCCGCTGACGCGACCATCGAGATCACCTGGCGGGTCGTGGAGTGATGTCCGTCCCCACCACCGCCGGCAACGGCGCCATGCGGCTCTCCGTGGCGGCCGTCACCCAGTACCTGGCGGCCAGCAGGAGCCTGAACGAACGCCCGAAGCGCAGGGTCGTGCTGTTGCGGGCCGTCCCCGAGTGGGACGGCCCCGACGAACTGTCGTGGGACGGCGAGCAGCGGGCGCGGATCGCCACCGCGCCGTCGCCGCTCGCGATCCACGAACTCGTCCTGGAGCACTTCGGGGGGCAGGAGGACGGCCCGGAGGTGCTCGTGGTGCTGACCGACCGGGAGGAGAGCGAACTCGACCCGGCCATCCTCGCCCGCGTGCACCGGCAGCGCGTCGAGATCGTCGACAACTGGAACCTCGTCCTGGAGACGTTCGGTTCCGACCAGCGCGACCCGCGGCTGCACGAAGAGGCGTGGGCGGCCGAAGCCCTCCTGGACGCCACCCCGCCGGGCGGCTGGCCCCGGCCGGCGGGCGAGATGCTGTCCCGGCGCACGGCGCTGTCGCTGCTGGCGATGCGCCGCCTGCGGCTGGGACGCTACGACGACCGCGGCGGCGCCGAATCCGACACCGAACGGACCGGCGACGGCCTCGACACCCACATGCTGCTGCGCTGGTCGCTTGTCCCAGGCGGGCCGGACCGGCTGCTGGCGCTGCGCCGCCCCGAACGCGAAGGCCTGATCCGCTTCCTGAGCGAGGAGGAGCAGGCCGGAGCGGCCGGGCGGGTCCTCTTCGCGCTCGTCGAGGCCGACCACGGCGCGGACGCGGTGCCGTACGGGCTGCTGTGCGCGGCACTGTGGCTGGACGCCCCCGCCGACTCGCGCACCTACCAGGCGCGCGGGAGGATCGAACGCTGGCTCGGCGACCCGCTGCCCGCCACCGGGGAGGCGCTGGACACCTTCCTGTTCAGGTTCGGGCGGTCCTGCCAGGAGTTCGTCTCCACCCTGGTGACCGTGGGCCGCGCCGACGACGGCGAGGCCGGGCGGGAGGCCAGGCGGGCCGTCGACCGGGTGCTCAGCCGCGCCTCCGAGCTCTCCCGGCAGTTCGGCATCGAGCAGTCGGTGGCGCACAGCGCCGTGCTGCCCGAAGGGCTGAGCGCGCGTTTCACCGCCTTTGGGCGGGCCCTGCGATCGGAAGACCTGGGCGAGATCCTGGCCGCCCTGGCGGCATTGGAGAGTCACCATCTGGCCGGGGACCAGGACGCGCTGGTGCGGATCGAGCGGGGGCGGATGGCGGCCCGGCTCGTCCGCTGGCTCGCCACCGACCCCGCCGCGGAAGGCGCGACCGGCGCACCGACGGTCGCGGCAGCGATCCAGCGGCATGTGGCCGACACCGGCTGGGCCGACCAGGCGCTCGACCACATCGAGGCCGGCGGCGACCCCGACCCGGTGGTGAAGTCCGCCTACGACCTGATCGGCGAGCGGGTCCGCGACGCCCGCCGCCGGATCGACCGTTCCTTCGCCGAGGCGCTGAGAACGTGGACGGCGGCGGGCACCGACCCCGGGTCGATGCTGACCGTGGAAACGTTCCTCCACCGGGTGGTCAAACCCGTGGTGACGGCCAAGCCTCCGCGCCGCGTGCTGCTGCTCGTGCTGGACGGCATGACCGCCGGTATCGCGGCCGAACTCGCCGAGGAACTGCGCCGCAACTGGGCCGAGTACGACCCGGTGCCCGACCCGTCCGGCAGAGCGCCGCGGCGGCGCGCCATGGCCGCGGCCCTGCCCACCGTGACGGCGGTCTCGCGGACGTCCCTGTTCGCCGCCGCCCTGATGAAGGGCGGGCAGGCCGACGAGAAGCGGCTGTTCCCCCAGCACAGGTTCTGGGGCGGTGCGCCGGCCGCCGTCTTCCACAAGGACGACCTGCGCGGCGAAACGGCCGGATCCCCGTTCGGCCGGGCGTTGACCGAAGCCCTCGAAGACGAGACCGGACATGTCGCGGTGGTGCTCAACACCATCGACGACCGACTCGCCAAGGAGCAGCGGCTCGGCGACGCCACCTGGCGGCTGGAGCACATCGGCAAGCTCAGAGAACTGCTGCGCGAGGCCGCCGAACGCGGCATGGCCGTGCTGATCACCAGCGACCACGGGCATGTCGTGGACCGCCGGGGAGCCAAGATCGACGGTGCGGGTCCCGTGTCGGCGCGTCACCGCCTGCCGGGCGGACCGGTCGCCGACGGCGAGGTTGCGTTGTCCGGTCCCCGCGTCGTCCAGGACGTGCCGGGCGGTGAGATCGTGGCGCTGTGGGACCGCGACCTGCGGTACACGGCTCAGAAGGCGGGCTATCACGGTGGTGCGGCGCTCGCCGAGTTCGCGATCCCCGTACTGGCGTTCCTGCCCTTCAACGCCGCGCCCCCGAAGGGATGGCGGGAACTGGGCGACCAGCATCCCGCCTGGTGGCGGCTGGAACCGGAGCAGCCGGAGCGGACGCAGGCCGGGCCGGTCGGCCAGGTGCGGGCGCCGGCCTCGCCGATCGCGGTGAAACCGTCGTCCGACGCCCTGTTCGAGCTGGAGGTCGAAGAGCGCGACGCGCGCGAGCCGGTCGCCGCGCCGGCGGAGGCGACGGCAGCGGCGGCGGTATCTCCGGCGGGGTCGGCGGCGGAGTCGGCGGCGGCGGCCCTTGCGGCGGCGCTGCTCGCGTCCGAGACGTTCCGGCAGCAGCTGAACCTGGTGGCGCGCAAACCTCCGCTCGGCAAGGTCGAGGCGGCGGTGCGGGCGCTGCTGGACTCCGGCACGCTGCCCACCACCGCCCTGGCACAGCGTGTCGGATACCCGGCCACCCGCGCCGACGGCTTCGCCGCCGTGCTCGCCCAAGTGCTCAACTACGACGGTGTCCAAGTCCTCGAAACCCTTCCCGACGGCCGCACGTTGCGGCTGAACACCGTGTTGCTGCGCGAGCAGTTCGACGTGCGGTGAGCCGCGCGATGGGACACTGGTGGGTGTGAACAGCGCACGGTCCCCCCAGGTCAGTGCCGTCCGCCGACGGGCCGTTATCGACGCGCTGCGCCGCGGTGCGGTGCCCGAAAGCGGACTGGACCTGCTCGCCACCGGGCTCGACCGGTTCGAGGCCGCCCTCGACGCGGAACTGGACTCGGTCGCCTCCGGCGGCTCGGTGTTCAAGGCCGTCCGCGGCGAGTACGGGACCGGCAAGACGTTCTTCACGCGATGGCTCGGTGAACGCGCGAAACGCCGCAATTTCGCGGTGGCGGAGATCCAAATCTCCGAGACCGAGACGCCGCTGCACCGGCTGGAGACGGTCTACCGGCGGCTCACCGAGCGGCTGACCACCGCCAGCTTCCCGCCGAGCGCGCTGCGCCCCGTGGTGGACGCGTGGTTCTACGCGCTGGAAGAGGACGCCCTGGAAGCCGGGACGCCCGAAGAGGACCTGCCGGGCGAGGTGGAGCGGCTGCTGACGGCGCGGCTGGCGGAGGTGTCGCGGCAGGCGCAGTCGTTCGCGGCCGCGCTGCGCGGCTACCGGGCGGCGCTCGCCTCCGGTGACGAGGCCACCGCCGCCGCGGTGCTGGCCTGGCTCGGCGGGCAGCCGCACGTCGCCGCCGCGGCCCGGCGCGCCGCCGGCGTACGCCGCGACCTCGACCACTTCGGGGCGCTCGGCTTCCTGCAGGGCCTGTTGACCGTGTTGCGCGACTGCGGGCACCCGGGCCTGCTGGTGGTGCTCGACGAGGTCGAGACCCTGCAGCGGGTCCGCTCCGACGCCCGGGACAAGGCGCTCAACGCGCTGCGCCAGCTCATTGACGAGGTGTATTCGGGCCGGTTCCCCGGCCTCTACCTGATGATCACCGGGACGCCCGCGTTCTACGACGGGCCGCAGGGCGTGCAGCGCCTCGCGCCGCTCGCCCAGCGGCTCGCCACCGACTTCACCACCGACCCGCGCTTCGACAACCCGCGGGCGGTCCAGGTGCGGCTGACCGGGTTCACCCTGGAGTCGCTGACCGGGCTGGGCATTACCATCCGCGACCTGTACGCGGCGAGGTCCGACGCGCCTGAGCGGATTAAGGCGCTCGCCGACGACGCCTACATCGCCGACCTCGCGCGTGCGGTCGGCGGCGCCTTCGGCGGCAAGGTCGGTGTGGCGCCCCGGCTGTTCCTCAAGAAGCTCGTCGGCGACGTGCTCGACCGCATCGACCAGTTCCCCGAATTCGACCCCCGCGTCCACTACACGCTCACGGTGTCCGGCACCGAGCTCACCGACGTGGAACGCAACCTCACAGCGGACGACATCGATCTGGACGTGTGATGGAGCGGCTGCACCCGGTCGTCCTGCATCACATCGTCAACACGCTCCAATGGCCGGGCCTGCGCCCCCTGCAGCACCAGGCCGTCGCCCCGATCCTCGACGGCCACGACGCGCTTCTGCTGGCCCCGACCGCGGGCGGCAAGACCGAGGCCGCGGTGTTTTCCGTCCTCACCGCGATGGCCGAACAGGAGTGGACCGGCGTTTCCGTCCTCTACCTGTGTCCCCTCAGAGCGCTGCTCAACAACCTCGCGCCCCGCGTCGACCAGTACGCCCGATGGCTCGGCCGCCGCGCCGGACTCTGGCACGGCGACACCCGGGAAGCCGAGCGGCGACGCATCCGCATGGACCCGCCGGACATCCTGCTGACCACGCCTGAGTCGCTGGAGTCCATGCTCATCAGCCACAAGACCGATCACGCCCGCATGCTCGGGGCAGTCCGCGCCGTCATCGTCGACGAGGTGCACGCCTTCGCCGGAGACGACCGTGGCTGGCACCTGCTCGCCGTCCTGGAACGCCTCACCCGCGTCGCCGGGCGCCCCATCCAGCGGATCGGCCTGTCGGCGACCGTCGGCAACCCCCGTCACCTGCTGACCTGGCTGCAAGGCGCCGGTGCCGGAACCCGGCCCGCCCGGGTCGTCGCCCCGGAATCTCCGACACCGGCGGCTGCGTCGCCCGCCGCCCGGGTCGAGCTCGACTACGTCGGCTCCATCGAGAACGCCGCCAAGGTCATCGCCTCCCTGCACCGCGGCGAGAAACGCCTGGTGTTCTGCGACTCGCGGAGCCAGGTCGAGCAGCTCGGCGCGGCCCTGCGCGCCCGCGACGTGACCACCTTCCTCTCGCACGCCTCCCTCTCAGCCGACGAACGCCGCCGCTCCGAGCAGGCGTTCGCCGAGGCCCGCGACTGCGTGATCGTCTCGACGTCCACCTTGGAACTCGGCATCGACGTCGGCGATCTGGACCGCGTGATCCAGATCGACGCCCCCGGCACCGTGGCCTCGTTCCTGCAACGCCTGGGCCGCACCGGGCGCCGCCCGGGCACCGAGCGGTCCTGCCTGTTCCTCGCCACCAAAGACCATGCGCTGCTGCAGGCGGCGGGGTTGCTGCTGCTGTGGGGACGGGGGTGGGTCGAGGACGTCGCCGCCCCGCCGATGCCGCGCCACCTGGTCGCGCAGCAGATCCTGGCCGTCGCGCTCCAGGAGCACCGGCTCGGGAACAGGACGTGGGCGGAGCAGTGGAACGGCCTGCCGCCGTTCGACCGCTCCGGAGAACCGATCCTGCGCCACCTCGTCGCCGAGGGCTTCCTCGACGAGGACGACGGCATGCTGTTCATCGGTGCCGAGGCGGAAAAACGGTTCGGCCGTCGGCACTTCATCGACCTCACCGCGTCATTCACGGCGCCCCCGCAGTTCACCGTCCTGTCCGGACGTGCGGAGATCGGCCGCACCGACCCGTCCGTGCTCACCGAGGACCGCCCCGGCCCCCGCCGCCTCCTGCTGGCCGGACGGACCTGGCAGGTCACCTACATCGACTGGAAACGGTGCCGCTGCTTTGTCGAACCCGCCGAAGGCGACGGCATCGCCAAATGGACCGCGGGCGCGATAGCCGGCCTGTCATTCGAGCTCACCCGCGCCATGCGCGACGTCCTGCTCGGCGCGGACCCGCCCGTCTCCCTCACCCGCAGGGCGGGTGCGCGGTTGCAGACGCTCCGGTCGGAGAAGGCGGCGGAGTCGGTTCACCCGGCCGGGCTGGTGATCACTCGCGTCGGCGGTGACGTCCGCTGGTGGACGTGGGCGGGCTACCGCGCCAACGCCACCTTGACCGCGACCTTGTCGTCCGTGACCGACCAGGTGCAGCGTCCCACGGACTTGTTCGTGCGGCTCCGGGAGGACCTGACGCCGGAAATGTGGAAGGCGGCGCGCGCCGAAGCACCGCTCGTGCTGCCCGACGTCGACGCGCGAGCCGTCCGAGGCCTCAAGTTCTCGGCGGCGCTGCCTGCTCATCTCGCCGCCGCGACCGCGGCGGCCCGGCTCGCCGACCTCGACGGCGCCGAGAAGGCCCTCGGCGACGCCACCCGCTTCACCGCCTTCCCTCCTTCGTGATCAGCATGCATCGTCCGGCTGCATCAGGACATCGCACGCTGAAGTGATCTTCATAGTCGGAGGCGCTCCACTGGCCCACCCCTTCATCCCGTTGTCGGAACCGTGGTGCTCCGGCTTGTTGACCTGGGCAGCGCAGATAGGGGCGCCCAAGCCACCGGCTTCACCACCATGGCGGCTCAGAGATCGACACGGAGTGAGCTGACCACGCAATTGCTGTCCCTGCTGTTCCAGCCATGATCGGCGCGGGAAGTCGATCGTCGGCATCCGTTGCTGCTCACTGAGCAGGACGAAGCGTAGAAGCCGGCGATCGCGGCCATGGCCGATGGGCGCATGTCGGTTGTGCTGACAGCCGGCTATCTCGCTCTGCCTTGTGGGGAGGAGATGGCGTGGCGGGTGGGGGTGACGGGGGTGGCGCCGTGGCGGGCCAGGGCGAGGCCGAACCAGACGGCCGTTGCCAGGACGGCGAGGCACAGGAGCGTGCGGCCGATGCGCAGGCCGTAGCCGCAGGTTAACCACAGCAGGTGCAGGCCCAGGCGGCGCCACTGGTCGCGTTCCGTGCGGCGGCGGATGTCCAGGGCGCAGTAGCGGAAGTCGCGTTCGAGCTTTCGGCCGTCCTCGCACTCGTGGGCGGCGGACGCGAGCTGCCGGTAGAGCGTTTCCAGGAGGTCGGCGTTGGCCGAGCCCGTGAGGTCTTCGGCCAGGACGGCATGCCGCCGCGTGTGCCATCCCGGGAGCCGCCAACGGCTGGGCGGGGCGGTCGCGAACGAACACCCGGACAGCCGCAGACGCTCCGGGCGCGCCAGCCCCAGGAAACGACAACGGCTCAGGTCCACGTCTGTGAGGGCCACCCCGGGTGCCGTGGTCCCGCACAGGGACAGCACCCGCACCACCGGTTCGTGCGGCAGATCGGTCAGCCCGTGGAACGGGTGATCGACCGTCCGTACCGACACCGCGCCGTCGAACACCGCGTTCTCCAGGTCGAGATCGGCGTGGCGGAGACGGAAGTCGGCTGCTCCCCGTACCGACAGGCCGCGTGCGTCCAAGGCGCGGGTCACCGCGCTCACGTGCAGCGTGCCGTGGGCCACCGCGTCCGCCAGTCGCAGGCGTACTCCTGCCGCGAGGGGTCCCAGCCAGGCGTCGCGACGGAAACTGACGCGCTCGAAGCGCGCCTGCCGGGTCACCCGTACGCGTCGGAACGAGACCGCGCCGGCGAACCGTGCCGCCTGCAGCCAGGCGTCGCGGCCGAAGCGCGCCCGGTCGAACGCCGCCGCGCCGATGAAGACCGCCCGGGAGAAGGAAGCATCCGCCTGCCAGATCGTCTCTCCGAACAGCGCGTCCCCCGCGAACACCGCCTCCTCGAACGTGGCGTGCCGGTGGAACCGCGCGCCGTGGAACGAGGCGTTGCCCCTGAAACGGACCCTGCGGAACGACACGTGCCCCAGGAACCGGGCGTCCAGGAAGCACGCGGCGCCGGTGAAGCACGCGCCGTCGAAGGAGCTGTCGCCCTCCAGGCACGCGCCCGACAGCGAGAACGGCGACGGCAGCACCGCCCCGTCGAACCTGCCGCGCCCCAGGTGCGGACGGCCGTCGGGACCGGTCAGCGCGTCCAGCAGGACGGACAGCACGTGCGGGGGCACCGTGACCCCGCGCAGATCCAGGTCGTCGCCCGGCCCCAGCCCGGCGGCGTACGTTTCGAGCTCGTCCGGGGTCAGATGGGCGGCGCACCTCAGGTACGGGTCGACGGCCCGTCCGGCGCAGCCGTACGCGACCTTGCAGCGGGGCCATGTCGCCAGTGCGTCCAGGGCAACGGTCTGAGTGCTCACGGGGCCGTTTTTACCCACACCTGGTGATTACGTGAAGCTTCTTGGAGGGTAGCCGAGCGTTACGTCCGCTATCGGCCCCTGGAGATACCCGCTGAACGCGTGCTCTACCTGAGGCGACGTCCGTGCATGCCGACTCTCCAGAAGTTCGTGCTGTGGCGGAAGGACAGTGCCCGGTGCCGCCACAGCACGGGTGGGGTCAGAAGCGAACGCCGCTTGACCCGGTCCTGCGGAGAGTCCGCTTGATCGCTTTGCGTTGCCGCGTCGGGACGGCTCCCGAGATGCCACGACCGCTGAAGGAGCGACCACGGCCGTTCCTCATGCCGCCCGGCGTGATGCCCAGGGTGCGTTGGAGGGTGTTGCCTCGGTGGGTTGTGGTGCGGCTTCCCAGTGTGCGGCCGCGTTGTATGGGGCCTCTGTAGCTGCCGCTCAGCAGCCCGCCCCTCGGGGTGATGCCGAGTGCGCGTTGAAGCGTGTTGCCACGGTGCAGTGTGGTGCGGCCTGCGAGCGTGCCTCTGCTGGGGGTGATGCCGAGGGCGCGTTGGAGGGTGTTGCCTCGGTGGGTTGTGGTGCGGCTTCCCAGTGTGCGGCCGCGTTGTATGGGGCCTCTGTAGCTGCCGCTCAGCAGCCCGCCCCTCGGGGTGATGCCGAGTGCGCGTTGGAGCGTGGTGCCGCGGTGGTGGGTGCTTCTGAGGGTGCCTCTGCTCGGGGTGTTGCCCAGGAGGCGTTGCAGAGTGCTGCCCCGGTGAGGTGTGGTGTGGGTTGCGAGTGTGCCCCTGCCCGGGGTGATGCCTAGGGCGCGTTGCAGAGTGGTGCCTCGGTGTGTGCGGCGCGGCAGGGCGGTGATCTGGGTGAGCCTTCCGCGGCCGAGGGTGCCGCGTCCTCCGAAGATTCCGGGTGTGCGTCGCTGCATGATGGGGCCGCGACCGCCTGGCCTTATGTTGCCGCTGCGGATGGCGCGGTACACGGCGTACGCGGCCACGCCTGCGGCGGTGGCGCCGACGGCGGTGGTCAGCGGGTGGCGGCGGGCGCCTTCGGCGGCGTGTACGGCCGCGTCCGGGGTCGCCTCGCGGGCCTTGGCCTTGAGCTGGCCGGCCTTCTGCTGAGCGCGGGCCCTGACGTCGGCGCGCGCGGCGAGGGCCGCAACGGTGGCGCCGAGCTCGGCGCGCGTCTCCTCGACTCTGTGCTGCTGCTCCGCGACCTGCGGATCACGGTCGTAAGTGGTCATTTCCTGCCCCTGGTGCGTTGCTGGATCTCGTGGACGTCGGCCCGAACGCTGTCGGCGGTGCGTACCGGGGGCGTGGCGAGGCGCAGATGCCACCTGCCCTGCAGCGCCATCAGCCCGGCCACCACGAACAGCACGCCGGCCACGATCAGCGCGGCCGCCCAGGCGGGCAGGACGAGGGCCAGGGCGAGCACCGCCGCCGCGACCAGGGCGCCGCCGCCGTAGAGGGCGAGCGCTCCGGCGCCGCCGAACATCTTGGCGGCCTTGGCGGCGCGGCCGCCCTTGTGCCGCAGTTCCAGCTGGGCCAGCCGCAGCTCCTCGCGCACCAGGCGGGCGCTCTGCTCGCTGAGGTGCCGGATCAGCTCGGCGGTCGAGGCTCCGGCCAGGTCTTCGACACGCCGCTCGGTCAGTTGTTCGGACATCGCAACGTCGCCTCCCTTGCACGGGAGCTGTCGATACCCGCTCACCAGGGGATTTAACGGGGCGGCAGGGAGTGATCAGGGGGAAGAGTGGGGACCACTTGATTATCGACAACAAGCTGGAACATCGGCGTTTCACCAACGTTCACCTTGAGCAGGGATAATTTGCCTGATGACGGTCGAACCAGGACACCCCCGACAAGACGCGGAGGCGCTGCCCGAAGATCGCTTTTTGGACCGTGAGGAGAGCTGGCTGCGGTTCAACCAGCGTGTCCTGGAGCTGGCCGAGGACCCGACGCTGCCGCTGCTGGAGCGCGTGCGGTTCCTGTCGATCTTTGCCAGCAACCTCGACGAGTTCTTCATGGTGCGGGTCGCCGGGCTGGCCCGCCGGATGGCGACCGGCCTGGCGGTGCAGTCGGCCAGCGGCCGCCAGCCCCGCGAGGTGCTGGAGCGCATCTCCGCCGTCGCGCACGAGCTGATGCAGCGGCACGCGACGACCTTCCACCAGGAGATCTGCCCCGCGCTGGCCAAGGAGGGCATCGACATCCTGCGCTGGGACGAGCTGGCGCAGACCGAGCAGGAGCGGCTGCGCAGGCTGTTCCGCGACCGGATCTACCCGGTGCTGACCCCGCTGGTGGTCGACTCGGCGCACCCGTTCCCCTACATCTCCGGCCTGTCGCTCAACCTGGCGGTGATCGTCCGCGATCCGGAGCGGGACGGCACGCTGTTCGCCCGGGTGAAGGTGCCGCCGCTGCTGCCGCGGTTCATCGAGGCGTCCCCCAACCGGTTCACCCCGCTGGAGGACGTGATCGCCGCCCATCTCGGGCAGCTGTTCGTCGGCATGGAGATCGTCGAGCACCACGCGTTCCGGGTGACCCGCAACCAGGACCTGGAGATCGACGAGGACATCAGCGAGGGCCTGCTGCAGGCGCTGGAGCGCGAGCTGCTGCGCCGCCGGTTCGGCCCGGTGGTCCGGCTGGAGGTGGAGCGCTCGATCTCCCCGGAGGTGCTGGACTTCCTCACCACCGAGCTGGCCATCGACGACAACCAGATCTACCGGCTGGACGGCCCGCTCGACCTGGCCGGGATGGCGGCCATCGCCGACCTGGACCGGCCGGAGCTGAAGTACCCGCCGTTCGTGCCGTCCAAGGAGGCGATCGCGGCCGACGCCGGGATCTTCGCCGCCATCCGCGAACGCGACGTGCTCGTCCACCACCCCTACGACTCGTTCACCACCACCGTGCAGCGGCTGATCGAGGACGCCGCCGCCGACCCCCGCGTGCTGGCGATCAAGCAGACGCTCTACCGCACCAGCGGCGACTCCCCGATCGTGGACGCGCTCATCGAGGCGGCCGAGGAGGGCAAGCAGGTCGTCGTCGTGGTCGAGCTGAAGGCCCGGTTCGACGAGCGGGCCAACATCGCCTGGGCGCGCAAGCTGGAGCAGGCGGGCTGCCATGTGGTGTACGGGTTCGTCGGGCTGAAGACGCACTGCAAGCTGGCCATGGTGGTGCGCCAGGACGCCGACGGCACGCTGCGCCGCTACTGCCACATCGGCACCGGCAACTACCATCCCAAGACCGCCCGGCTGTACGAGGACTTCGGGCTGCTCACCGCCGACCGCGAGGTCGGCGAGGACGTCAGCGCGCTGTTCAACCACCTGACCGGCTACTCGCGGCAGACCTCGTTCAAGCGGCTGCTGGTGGCCCCGCACAGCCTGCGCTCGGGGCTGGTGCTGCGCATCGAGCGCGAGATCGAGCACCACCGCGCCGGCCGGCCCGCCCGCATCCGCATCAAGTGCAACGCGCTGGTCGACGAGGTGATCATCGACGCGCTGTACCGGGCGTCGCAGGCGGGCGTGCCGGTGGACATCTGGGTGCGCGGCATCTGCGCGCTGCGCCCGGGCCTGCCCGGGCTGTCGGATACGATCCGGGTGCGCAGCGTGCTGGGCCGGTTCCTGGAGCACTCCCGGGTGTTCGCCTTCGAACACGGCGGCGACCCGGAGGTGTGGCTGGGCAGCGCCGACCTGATGCACCGCAACCTGGACCGGCGGGTCGAGGCCCTGGTCCGGGTGACCGACCGGTCGCACCGGGCCGACCTCATCCGCCTGATCGACCAGGCCATGGACGACGGCACCGCGACCTGGTGGCTGGACGGCGACGGCACGTGGACGCGCCGGTCCACCATGGTGAACGGCAAGCTGCTGGACATCCAGACGCACCTGGTCCGCAGCCACCGCTGGAGGACCGTCGATGGCTGACCCCCGCCCCGACGCGCCCGGCACCCTCCGCCTTCTCGGGGGACCCGGTCCCGGGGGCGGGACGCGGCCGCCCATCCGCGCGGCGGGCGCCGTGCTGTGGCGTCCGGGAGACGGCCTCGGCTCCGGCGGCACGCCCGCCCCCGAGGTGGCGTTGATCCACCGCCCGCGCCACGACGACTGGTCGTTTCCCAAGGGCAAGCTGGAACGGGACGAGCACGCGCTGCGCGGCGCGATCCGCGAGGTCGAGGAGGAGACCGGCGTCGTGGCGCGGCTCGGGCGCCGCCTGCCGACCTGCGTCTACCCCAAGGACGGCCGCACCAAGTACGTCGACTACTGGGCGGCGCGGGCCGTGTCGTCGGCGCAGTTCACCCCGAACGACGAGGTGGACGAGCTGGTCTGGCTGCCGGTGGCCGAGGCCGAGCGGCGGCTCACCCACCCGCTGGACGCCGACCTGCTGCGCGAGTTCGCCGCCGGGCCGCCGGTGACGCGTCCGCTGGTGATTCTGCGGCACGCCACGGCGGGCGACAAGCGCGACTGGAACGGTCCGGACGAGCTGCGCCCCTTGGACGAGCCCGGCCGCGCCCAGGCCCGGACGCTGGCCGACCTGCTGTTCGCCTACGGCCCCGGGCGTCTGGTCAGCTCGGCGACGGCGCGCTGCGTCGAGACGCTGCTGCCGTTCGCGCGCCGCACCGGCTCCGAGATCGTCACCGACCGGGCGTTCACGATCGGCGTCACCGACGCCGGGCGGGCGTGCGCGCGTCTGCTCGACCTGGCGGTAGCGACCGAGGGGGCGCCCGCGCCGGAGCCGCTGGTGGTCTGCACGCACGGCGAGATCGTGTCCGAGCTGGTCACCTTCCTGTGCCGTGAGCTGGGCGGGAAGGAGCCCGACGACCCCGCGCTCGGCAAGGGGGCGTTCTGGGCAGTGCACGTATCGGCGGTCGGCGACGGCACATCGCCGGCTCTGGCGGCGCTGGAACGCCACGCCTGTTAGAACTCGGGCGCGTTGATCCGCTGCCAGGTCCGTTCCAGGGCGTCCAGCGACGCCTGCGCCTCGCAGCGCTCCGCCCCGTACAGCACGCCCACGGTGAACGCCTCGGCGGGGGTGCGCACGCGTGCGGCGATCTCCCGCAGGCGCGCCATGGCGATCACGCCGTCCTGGTAACCGCCGAACACCTCCTGCACGCGTCGTGCGTCCCGGACGGCCCGCGCCGCAGCCTCCCCGAGCACGGGCACGGCCAGTTCCGCTGCGTAGCGGGCCCGCTTGGCGGACCTTCGGGTCTCGTGCCGCGCCTCGTCGGCGTCCTCGGCGATGGCGATCGCGGCGTGCGCCCGTTCCATCCGCCGCCATGCCCGGGCCACCAGCACCGGCAGCTCCTTGGTCGCCCGGCGGGCGGCGCGGCCGGTCAGCGGCGGGTCTTCGACCAGCCGCTCCAGCGCATCCAGCAACGCGAAGTAGCGCGGTTCCTTGAGCGCCGCGTTGAGCCTCCGGTACGCCGACCGCTCCTCGCGGGATATTGCGTCGAGCCACTCCCGCCCGGCGTCGCCGGCGTCCAGTTCGTCCAGCCGCGCGGTGAACCGCATGCGCAGCACCTCGAGGTCGCGGACCTCGCCGAGCACCCCCGCCAGCCACCGCAGCTCCGACCGCAGCGGGTCGACCTGCTCGCGCACCAGCAGCGGCCGGTAGCTGCGCAGGGCGCTGCGGATGCGGCGGACCGCGACCCGCATCTTGTGCACCGCGTCCTCTTCCGCCGCCCGCGCTTTCGGGTCGTACTTCAAAATCGCTGCGACCTGGGCCGCCAGATACGCCCGGACGGCCGCGCCCGCCGAGCCGTCGTCGGCCGGTTCCGGTGGGGCCTGCTGGACGGCGCCGTCCAGCAGCCGTCCGAGCTTGGACGACGACGCCGACCGCCGTGCCCCGGCCTTGCGCAGCCGCTTGCCCGCCGCCTTCAGCAGCCCGGGCTTCCCGGAGCCCAGCTCGACCTCGATCTCCCGCCAGGACGCGGTGGCCTCGTGGTCGTCCCGCAGGACGCGGCCGGTGACCGCGTCGTCGGCCACCTCGGCGAGCACCGCGCCGTTCTCGTCCAGCAGCGGCAGCACGGTCCGCTCGGTCTCCAGCGTCGCGACCGGCCGCAGCTCCGCGCCGCGCGTGAAGGCTGCCACCAGGTTCGCCAGCCGGGCCGGGGCGACCTGCGCCCGCCCGAGCGGCGCGCGCGTCTCCGCCTTGCTGTCCGGGCCGACCGGCATCTTCAGATGCCAGCCCGCGTCATCGCCGCCGCGCCGCCGCCGCAGGGTGATGCCGCGCGCGGTGAGCCGCAGGTCGTCGGTGTCGAAGTAGGTGGCGTGCAGGTGGTGCGACCGCGCCGGCCCCACGGCGGCTACCCCGGGCAGGTCGGACAGTTCGGGCAGCGTGAACTCGGTGTTCGCGTCGTACTTGCGCTCGATCTCCAGCTGCTCCGCCGTCACGGCATCACGCCCTTCGCGTCGTGGTGGTTTTCATGCTGCCAGGTCAGCACCCGAAACTGAACGGACGTACCGGCGATGTGCTGGTCTTTCTCTTTAGCCCGTCCTTCCCCGGCGGTTGCCGTTATGGCCGAGTCGATCTCACCCGCCAGGATGGTTGTGTTTCCTTGAGACGCCCGCTCGCGCTCCGTCTGACGTTGCTGCCCTCCGCCACCGTCACCGCGTCGTCCGCGTCCGCCGATCCTCGCCCGCCGAAACCCGCTGCCGCCGCGTCCACGCACGACGACGGCCCCGCCGGAACGACCTGTACGCCCGGTGCCGCTGGGGGAACCCTGCGCCCGATTCGGCAGCCGTGGGGTATCGGAGTTTGCTGCTCTGGCGGGTGCTTGGCTACCGGCTGCACTGGCAGGGGCGGTCGCCTGGCTCTGTCGGTGCCGCCTGGGGCACTTCCGCTCGGTTCGGTGGTGCGGTGGTCGGCTGTGGTGTCGTGGCGACCTGCCCCGGCTGGCATCGGGGCTGGAGCGCCTCGGCCTGGGGCTGCGGGCTCGCCTGGGGGCTCGGTCGTGTGGCGTGGGGGCGATGGGAGTTGCTGCTCTGGCGGGTGCTTGGCTATCGGCTGCACTGGCAGGGGCGGTCGCCTGGCTCTGTCGGTGCCGCCTGGGGCACTGGTCACGTCCAGCGGAGTGGTGTATGAGTCGGCCTCCGCGTGATCCTGTTGCTGCAGGTTAAGCGGTGAGTTCTCGGTTGTCGTCCTCGGGGTCTTGTGCGGTGCCGTCGATGACGCGCAGTCTG
>NZ_BSTN01000047.1 GCF_030269545.1 Actinomadura sp. NBRC 104425
ACCTCAGAAACCCAACGACAAGCCGCATTCGGCGACTGGCTCGACTGGTACAACTACCACCGACCCCACACCGGCATCGCAGGCCAAACCCCAGCCAGCCGCGTCACCAACCTGTCCGAACAGCACACCTAGGCCGTACCGCAGGCACCCGGCCGTGCTCGAAGGTATGAAGTACTGCCCCCGCTGCAAGGGGACCGAGTCCTGTCGAAGAGCTCGGCCGGAACCGGGCGAAGAAGTCGGGGCTGACCTCCTAGTGCAAGCCCTGCCATAGCGCGGGCATGGCCGAGAACAAGCGTCGCAAAGCACGGTGATGAGCGCGGCCAGCCCGGCCCCGTGCCCTCGTCATCGCCCTCGTCGTCCCCGCTGTCGCCTGCGCCGGTGTGGCTGGGCACGAGCGAACCAGGCTGACGCCAAGCGTGCGCGCCTGGCCGTCGAGCGGTAGTCGGCCGGGAGTTGTCAGACCAGTCCGCCGCCCCGCCCGCGATCTCCAGCCTTTCCTGGCGCCCGCCCTGCCTGGGCTCGCTGGGTGGGATTGTGGTGGCTTTGCCGTGGCCTGGGGCGTCGTCGGGGATGCTTCTTAGCTGCGTGTCTTGTTGTCTCCGTTGTCGCTGGCGCTGGTGTGGCTGGACGGACGTTGCTGATGCGTGCGCGCTTGGCTGTCGAGCGAGGGCCCGCTGAGAGTCGGCCGGGTCCGTCGTCTCGGCCTGGTTCTCCAACTGCCGCTGGGTTTTTACGCTCGCTGTGCCTGGGCTCGCTGGGCGGGATTGTGGTGGTTTCGCCGTGGCCTGGGGCGTCGTCGGGGGTGCCCTCTCGCTCCCGTGCCCCTGTTGTCGCCTGCGCCGGTGTGGCTGGGCGACCAGTGGCCCAAGCCGCGGCGGATGTGGGCGGGGCCTGGAGGGGGGTGGATTCTCAGGGGTCGGGGGTGGGGTGGGGGTCGATGATCTGGTCGGGGTCGGTGATTGCGCAGCCGTTCTGTTCGGCCGTCTCGACGGGGGTGTCGGTGGGTGTGTCGTCGTTCGCGGGCTCGGTGGTGCCGTCGATGGGGAGGTCGGTGACGGTGGGGGTGGCGGCGAGGGTGTCCAGGTGGGCGATGTAGGCGTTGGGGACGGTGAAGCCGCGGGGCGGGATGGGGATGCCTCCGGCGAGGCGCGACCAGGCGAATCCGACGGCGGCGGAGGCGCTGAGGACGCCGAGGGCGGTGTCGGGGTCGGACGGGGTGAGCCGTGGTGACGGTGTGTCGTCGGTGGGCCACAGGTCGCGCAGGGGGTGGGTGTCCTGCTGGACGACGTCGGTGAGGAGTGCGCGCAGTTCGGGGTCGAGCCAGCGGGAGACGGGGGTGGCGAGGTCGGGGCGGTAGGCGGCCATGTCGGCGGCGAGCAGGGCGGTGGCGGCGTGGCGGGGTTCGATGAAGGCGGGGTCGGCGGGGTCGCCGCACAGGGGCCGCAGGGCGGTGGCGAGGTCGTAGAAGGCGAGTTGGAAGCGTTCGCCGGGGGCCGAGTCGGCGAAGAGGGTGGCGGCGAGCGGGGCGGGGCAGCGGGTGCGCCAGGCGCGTTCGACGGCTTGGTCGCCGTAGGGGAGTGCGCTGTGGTCGAGCGCGGGGTTGGCCTGGAGGGGTTCGATCATGGCGAGCAGGGCGGTGGCGCGCAGGCGGAAGCGGGGATCGTCGCGGAGGGCCTGGGCGGTCATGACCATGCAGCGGATGAGTTGGGCGGCGGCGTCGGGGCGCCCGGCGCGGAGGCGTTCGGCGTAGAGGCCGATGATGGTGTGCAGGGGTGGTGGGGCGAGCCAGCGGAGGCGGCCTTGGTCGCCGTAGGGCTGGGCGAGGTGGGGGTTCCACAGGTCGAGCAGGTCGTGGTGGACCTGCGGGTCGAAGGCGGGGACGGAGGCGCACCAGAGGGTGGTGCTCCAGGTGACGGCGATGGTGCTGGGTGTGCCGTGGAGGAAGAAGTTCCAGCCGAGGGGGTAGTCGGCGGGAGGTGCCTGGGCGGCTTCGGACATGACGGAGCGCAGGCGGTAGAGGATGGCACCGGAGAGGAGGGTGCCGGCGATGGCGCGGGGTGGGCCGTAGTCGTGGGCGTAGTCGGGCCCGGTGGGAAGAATTTCGGCCGGGATGAGGGGTGGGGCGTAGCCGGGTTGGAGGGGGAGCGCGGTGGCGCGGTCGGGCCCGGCGGGGGGTGGGCTGAGGAACCAGCGGCTGTCGGCGGGGTGCCAGCGGTACCAGCGGGCCCAGGCGCCGTGGAGCCACCAGCCGTGGTCGGGGAGGGAGAGGAGTTGGGGGATGAGGGCTTGCTGGCGTTGAAGGGGGGTGGCGGTGGGCCACCAGGGGCTGCGGACGATGAGGCGCGTTTCGTGTTCGGCGCGCGTGAAGGGGTCGGCGTCCTCGGGGAGGGGTGGTTCCGGTGGGGACGCCGGGGGTGCGGCGGCGTAGGCGGGGATGGTGTGGGGGCGCCGGGAGGGCCAGGCGTGTTGGCCTGGGGCGCTGGGCCAGGTCGGTTGGCCGAGGGGGCTCGGCCAGCCCGGTTGTCCGGGCGGGGGGCCCTGGGGGCCGGGAGGACGCCACACCACGGGGTCATCGTAGTGGTCGGGGGTGGGCGGGGTTTGTCGCGGAGGGGTTTGCGGGGGTGTCCGGTGTGCGGGTTTCGCCGTAGGCGGATCCGGGTGAGGATCACGTCGCATGCGGTGAGCGGGGTTTGAACAGTAGGGTCTAGACGTCCGCACCGGTGTGCTCTGTGGGCCTCGGTGCCATGGTGGAGGAAGGAGTCGCGTGGGGTCGCACGATTCGCACACCCGACGTCTGCCGGGGTTGTTCGGTAGCCCTGACACGTCTTCGTTCACGGAGTTCCTGGCCGGGTATGCGCCGGAGTTGCTGCCTGGGCGGCGTGTGCTGCCGGCGTCGTCGGCGGGGGAGGAGATTCCGCACGGTACGACGATCGTGGCGGTGACGTTCCCGGGCGGCGTGGTGATGGCGGGCGATCGGCGCGCGACGGCGGGGCACATGATCGCTCAGCGTGATGTGGAGAAGGTGTTCCGGGCCGACGAGTTCTCGGCGATCGCGGTGGCGGGGACCGCGGGGATCGGAATGGAGCTCGTGCGGTTGTTCCAGGTGGAGCTGGAGCACTATGAGAAGCGGGAGAGCCGTCCGCTGTCGATGGAGGGCAAGGCGAACCGGCTGGCGACCATGATCCGGGGGAATTTGGGTCTGGCGATGCAGGGACTGGCGGTGGTGCCGTTGTTCGCGGGGTACGACGAGGAGCGGGACGAGGGGCGGATCTTCTCCTACGATCCGGCGGGGGGCCGGTATGAGGAGCGGGAGTTCCATTCGATCGGTTCGGGGTCGGTGTTCGCGCGGGGGGCGTTGAAGAAGCTGTACCGTGCGGACCTGTCGGCCGAGGACGCGGCGACGGTGTGCGTGCAGGCGTTGTACGACGCGGCCGATGACGATTCGGCGACCGGTGGGCCGGATCTGGCGCGCCGGATCTTCCCGGTGGTGGCGACGGTGACGGCCGACGGTTACCGCAGGCTGGGTGAGGACGAGGTGGGCGCGTTGGCGCAGGCCGTGGTGGAGGCTCGGTTCGAGTCGCCCGGTGGTCCGACCGCTCCGCTGCGATAGAAGGGATCCTGACCGGTGTCCATGCCGTTCTATGTGTCGCCCGAGCAGCAGATGAAGGACAAGGCGGACTACGCGCGGAAGGGGATCGCGCGGGGCCGCAGTGTCGTGGTGCTGCAGTATGACGACGGCATCTTGTTCGTGGCGGACAATCCGTCGCGGGCGCTGCACAAGATCAGTGAGATTTACGACCGCATCGCGTTCGCGGCGGTCGGGAAGTACAACGAGTTCGAGAATCTGCGGCTGGGCGGGGTGCGGTACGCGGATATCAACGGGTACCAGTATGACCGGCGCGATGTGACGGCGCGCGGGTTGGCGAACGTGTACGCGCAGTCGCTGGGGACGATCTTCACGGAGACCAACAAGCCGTACGAGGTGGAGCTGGTGGTGGCCGAGGTGGGGGAGGATGCCGCCTCGGATCAGATCTACCGGTTGACGTTCGACGGTTCGGTGGCCGACGAGCACGGTTACGTGGCGATGGGCGGTCAGGCCGATGCGGTGGCGCAGGCGTTGAAGGACCGGTTCCGGGAGGGGATGGGTCTGGCGGAGGCGCTGCTGGCGGGGGTGCGGTCGCTGGAGGCGCAGGACTCGGACCGCCGGTTGGAGGCGACGTCGCTGGAGGTGGCGGTGCTGGACCGCAACCGCGAGCACCGGTTGTTCAAGCGGCTTCCGGCGGCGCGGATCGAGGCGTTGCTGCGCGAGGCGGAGAGCGGTTCGGCGGGTGCGCCGTCGGAGGGCGACGAGTCGGGGGACGGGGGTTCTGAGTCGTCCTGAGCCGCCGGGGCCGTGCCCGGGGCGTGTCCAGGGGGCGGGGCGTGCCATGTCGCCCGTGGGCGTCTCGCATGGCGGGTGGGCGCGTCGCGCGTGGGCGTTCTGACGTCGCGCGCGGTGTCGCGGCGGCGGTCTGGGCGGGCCCGGCGGTGGTGTGACCCGTCGTGGGCGGTCGTTCCCGGGTGGGGCGGCTGGTCACGGCGGGTTTTTTCTTGGGTTGTGCGCCGCGGGGCCGGTTCTGCGTCGTGCCGGTGGCGCTTGGTGCGGCGGTCAAACCTGTCGGAGGTGGCCGTCCCTGGCCTGTTGGCGGGTGCGAAACGAGGGGCTGTGGAGACTGCCAAGTGGCGGTCCTGCCGCATAGGCTCGCTGGTGTGGACAGGCGCATCTTCGGGCTCGAGAACGAGTACGGCGTCACCTGCACCTTCCGCGGGCAGCGGCGGTTGTCACCCGACGAGGTGGCCCGCTACCTGTTCCGGCGGGTGGTGTCGTGGGGCCGCAGCAGCAACGTGTTCCTGCGCAACGGCGCGCGGCTCTACCTGGACGTGGGCAGCCACCCCGAGTACGCGACGCCCGAGTGTGACAGCGTCATCGACCTGGTGACGCACGACAAGGCCGGTGAGCGGATCCTGGAGGGTCTTCTGGTGGACGCCGAGCGGCGTCTGCGGGAGGAGGGCATCGCCGGCGACATCTACCTGTTCAAGAACAACACCGATTCGGCGGGCAATTCGTACGGTTGCCACGAGAACTATCTGGTGGGGCGGCACGGGGAGTTCGGCCGGCTGGCGGACGTGCTGATCCCGTACCTGGTGACGCGGCAGATCATCTGCGGGGCGGGCAAGGTGCTGCAGACGCCGCGGGGGGCGGTGTACTGCGTGTCGCAGCGGGCCGAGCACATCTGGGAGGGGGTGTCGTCGGCCACCACCCGGTCCCGGCCGATCATCAACACGCGGGACGAGCCGCATGCCGATGCCGAGCGGTTCCGCCGGCTGCATGTGATCGTGGGCGACTCGAACATGAGCGAGACCACGATGCTGCTGAAGGTGGGCGCGACCGACCTGGTGCTGCGGATGATCGAGGCGGGCGTGGTGATGCGGGACCTGACGCTGGAGAACCCGATCCGCGCGATCCGCGAGGTCAGCCATGACATGACGGGGCGGCGGAAGGTGCGGCTGGCCAACGGCCGGGAGGCCAGTTCGCTGGAGATCCAGAAGGAGTACTACGGCAAGGCGAAGGACTTCATCGACCGGCGCGGCGGGGATCCGGTGGTCAAGCGGGTGCTGGATCTGTGGGAGCGGACGCTGCGGGCGGTGGAGACCGGTGATCTGGATCTGGTGTCGCGGGAGATCGACTGGGTGACGAAGTACCGGATGATCGAGCGGTACCGGCGCAAGTACGATCTGCCGCTGTCGTCGCCGCGGGTGGCGCAGCTGGATCTGGCGTATCACGACGTGCACCGCGACCGGGGGCTGTACTACCTGATGGAGAAGCGCGGTGCGGTGGAGCGGGTGACGCGCGATCTGGAGGTGTTCGAGGCCAAGTCGGTGCCGCCGCAGACGACGCGGGCGCGGTTGCGCGGGGAGTTCATCCGGCGGGCGCAGGAGAAGCGGCGGGACTTCACGGTCGACTGGGTGCATCTGAAGCTGAACGATCAGGCGCAGCGGACGGTGCTGTGCAAGGATCCGTTCCGGTCGGTGGACGAGCGGGTCGACAAGCTGATCGCCGGTATGTGACGTCGGCGCGGGGCCGGGGGCGGTGCGGGGTGCCGTCCCCGGTTTCGTGCGCGTAGGGGCTACTGGCCGGTCACCTTGGCGGTAGGGTGTGCGCTCAGTCCGGGTCGCCGTGCGTTGGGTGAGGAGCCGCATGCGCCGTCGTGTCTTCGCGCCGTTGCTGGGGATCGTGCTGGTGGCGCCGCTGGTGCTGGCCGCCGGGTGTTCGGGTGGGGACGACGTCGAGGTGACGGTCCGGGGGAGATTCGGGACGCGTCCGGAGGTGTCGTTCCCGAAGGGGGCGCCGAGCGCGGAGCTGGCGGTGAAGACGCTGGTGGAGGGGGACGGCGAGGGCGAGGGGGCGCGCAAGGGCGATCTGGTGGTGGCCGACTATGTCGGGTACCGGTGGAGCAAGGACGGCAACAAGCTGCTGGCCAACAGCTATCTGGCGGGGGTGCCGGGGGCGTTTCCGACGGGTCGGCTGGTGCCGGGGTTGGACAAGGCGTTGCTGGGGGTGCGGGCGGGTGACCGGGTGGTGGCCAAGATCCCGCCTTCGGAGGGGTACGGCGACACGGGCGACACCCAGCACCAGGTGGGCCCGGACGATTCGCTGGTGTACGTGCTGGACGTGCGGGGGGTGTACGGCAAGACGGCGCATGCGCAGGGCCGGGCGCAGACGCTGAACGATCCGAAGCTGCCGCGTGTGTCGGGCGGCGGGCAGGGGCAGGCGCCGCAGGTCACGGTCCCGCGTGTGGCGGCGCCGAAGAAGCTGCAGGTGCGCACCCTGATCCAGGGGCAGGGGCCGGTGGTGGCCAAGGGTCGGCTGCTGGCGTTGCAGTACGTGGGGGTGTTCTGGCGGAACGGCCAGGTGTTCGACTCGTCGTGGCGCAGCCGCCGCCCGTATGCGGTGACGATCGGTACGGGCCAGGTGATGAAGGGCTGGGACCAGGCGTTGGTGGGGCAGCGGGTGGGCAGCCGCCTGCTGCTGGTGGTGCCGCCGTCGCTGGGTTACGGCAAGGAGGGGCTGGCGCAGGCCGGCATCAAGGGTGACGACACGCTGGTGTTCGTCGTCGATCTCCTGGGTGTGCACTGACCGCTTCCAAAAGTGCACTGACCGCTCCCGGGCGTGCCCTGGTCGTCTCCCGCTGCGGAAAGCGGTTTTCTAACGCCGGGTCCGGTTGTTCTTAGACTGGGCAGGTGGAGGATTTCGAGGCTTTCGGTGCGCTGCGTGATCCGTTGCGGCGGCGGCTGTACGAGTACGTGGCGGCGCAGGACCATCCGGTGAGCCGGAACGAGGCGGCCGAGGCGGCGGGGGTGGCGCGCACGCTGGCGGCCTTCCATCTGGACAGGCTGGCCGAGGCGGGGCTGCTGGAGACCGAGAGCCGCCGGTTGACGGGGCGGTCGGGGCCGGGGGCGGGGCGTCCGGCCAAGCTGTACCGGCGGGCGGCGGGGGAGCGGGCGTTGTCGCTGCCGCCGCGCGACTACCGGACGGCGGCCGAGGTGCTGGCCGAGACGGCCGAGGCGGCGGGGCTGGACGAGGAGTTGCGGGCGGCGGCCCGGCGCCGCGGGCGGGCGTTGCACGGTGCGAAGCCTGTGGGCGGCCTGGAAGAGGTGGGGGCCGTGCTGGCGCGCCGCGGATACGAGCCGCGGCGTGAGGAGGGCGGCGCGGTGCGGATGCGCAACTGTCCGTTCCACGCGCTCGCCGAGCAGTTCCCGCCGCTGGTGTGCGGGATGAACCTGGCGCTGCTGCAGGGGCTGCTGGAGGGCGCCGAGGGGTTGCGGGCGCGGATGGACGCGCGTCCGGGGTGGTGCTGCGTGGTGGTGGAGGAGACGTCTTCTAAAAACAACGAAGATTGACATACAGTGCGGGCATGACGGAGCATCATCTCGCCCAGATCAACGTGGCCGCGCTGAAGGAGCCCCTGGACGCCCCGGGCATGGCGGAGTTCGTGTCCCTGCTCGATCCGGTCAACGCGCTGGCCGACCGGTCGCCCGGCTTCGTGTGGCGCCTGGTGGGGGAAGGCGCCAACGACGCCACCGGTGTGCGTCCCGTCGGCGCCGACGTGATCGTCAACATGTCGGTGTGGGAGTCGCGGGAGGCGCTGTGGGACTTCGTCTACCGCAGCGCCCACCTGGAGGCGCTGCGGCGCCGCCGGGAATGGTTCCGGCGGCACGTGGAGGCGCACCAGGCGCTGTGGTGGGTCCCCGCCGGCCGCATCCCCACGGTGGAGGAGGGGGTGGAGCGCCTGGAGCTGCTGCGCGAGCGCGGGCCGTCCCCGGCCGCGTTCACCTTCCGCGACTTCTACACCCCGGAGGGGCTCCCCGAGGGGGCACAGCCCGCCGGGGCCTGACGGCGGGTCAGGCGAGCAGAGCGGCGGCGTGGCGGCCCGCGGCGGCGGCGGACAGGAAGTAGGCCGAATCCTCGTCCAGGCGGCGGCCCATCGTCGACAGCCGCACCCCCCAGTCCGCCTCGGCGGCCTGCAGCACGTCGTACAGGCCGTCCACCGGCACCGGCACCAGGGAGTGGCGCTCGCCCAGCGGCGCCGCCTGCGCCGCGACGCGCTGCCCCAGCTCCCCGCCCAGTTCGGGCACGACGACGTCGGCGGGGGCCAGGGCGACGCGCCCGTAGGCGGTGAGGCTGTGGTGGGACACGCCCTGGTGCCGTTCGCGGGCGTCGCCCTCGCTGACGCGCAGGGACGCCACCGGGCGTCCCGACAGGGCGGCGGCGGCGTTGACGGCCTCGCCGGCGGCGACGCCGGAGAACCCCCAGCGGGTGCCGCTGCCCAGGTTGCCGGGGCCCTGCGCCACGACCGCCGCGTCGGCGTCCAGGACGAGGCGTGCGGCCAGCAGGCCGGTGTGGACGGTGACGGTCTCCAGGTCGCCGCCGAACGCCTGCCCGACGGTGACGGTGGCGGCCAGCGCGCCGGCCTGCCGCAGCCGGGCGATCGACATGGAGAACCAGGCGGGCAGCGCGCCGCCGTCGGTCATCACGTACACCACGCGGGCGCCGGGCCGCTCGGCCAGCAGGCCCGCCAGGATCGGCGGCAGCGCCGAGTGCAGGTCGGCCACGATCACCGGCATGCCGTCCACGGAGTCGGCGTCGCGCAGCGTCTCATGGTGGGGGGAGTCCTGCTCGTCGGCGCCCAGCACGGTGGCCTGCAGCGGGGTGTAGCGGGCCTTGACCAGGTGGCCGGGGCCGACCGGGTCGGGCGGCAGCCGGTCGGGGACGGCCGCGACCATGGCGTAGCCGCCGGTGCCCAGGCCGAGCGCCAAGGCCGTAGTGTTGAGCAGGACGGTGTCGCCCGGTTGCGGCCTGCCCACCAGCGCGGTGTAGGCCAGGGCCCGGCGGGTGCCGTCGCCGTCGATCGCCACGTCGAGCTCGACCGCCCCCGGCCATTCCCGGCGGACGCTTTCAACCGTGCCTTTGCGCCATCGGATCACAGCAGGAAACGGTAGCGTCCTGATCGGAGGAATGGTCCGGGAACGCGCGGGCTCGCCGAGCGGACCGCAGCACGACTTCGAGGTGGTGGCCAAGTGTCGCGGCGCAAGACCGAGCGCCTGCTCAATCTGGTGGTGTGCCTGCTGGCCACGCGGCGCTATCTGACCGCCGAGCAGATCCGCCGGGCGGTGCCCGGCTACCCCGACTCCGACGAGGCGTTCAAGCGGATGTTCGAACGCGACAAGGAGGAGCTGCGCGAGCTGGGGGTGCCGCTGGAGGTGGGCAGCGACCGGCTCGGCGCGGGCGGGGAGGAGATCGGGTACCGGATCCCCCGGCAGGCCTACGAGCTGCCCGACATCCATCTGACGCCCGACGAGGCGGCGGTGCTGGGGCTGGCGGCGCGGGTGTGGCAGCGCGCCAGCATGGCCGACGCGGCGTCGGGGGCGCTGCTGAAGCTGCGCGCGGCCGGGGTGGAGACCGACACCGCGGGCGCGCCGGGCATCGAGCCGCGGCTGGACACCGGCGAGCCGTCGTTCCCGGCGCTGTGGGAGGCGGTGCGCGACGGCCGCCCGGTGGCGTTCGACTACCAGGGCGTGGGGCGCACCCGGGTGACGCGGCGGCATCTGGAGCCGTGGGGCGTGGTGAGCCGCCGGGGCCGCTGGTACGTGGTGGGGCACGACCGCGACCGGGAGGAGACGCGGGTGTTCCGGCTCAGCCGCATCGTCGGGGAGGTCGTCCCCGACGGCCCGCCCGGCAGCGTCACGGTCCCGCCGGGGGTGGACGTGCGGCGCATCGCGTTCACCGGGGGCGACCCGGCGAGCGAGCCGCGTCCGGCCACGGTGCGGCTGCGGGCGGGCGCCGCGCAGGGGCCGCGGCGGTGGGCGCGGGACGTGCGGCCGGTGGGCGACGGGACGTGGGACGAGGCCGTGCTGACCTTCCGCGACGTCGACCGGTTCGCGCCGTATCTGGCGCGGTTCGCCGACGATGTGGTCGTGCTGGACCCGCCGGACCTGCGGGAGGCGGTCATCTGGCAGCTGAAGGCGGCGCTGGCGGCGCACGACCGGTGACCTTCGGCGGCCGGACAGGGAGCAGGCGGGGAGCGGACGATGACGGGGAGTGAGCGATGACGGGGCGGAGCACGGGGGCGCCCGCGGCCCGGGCGGCGGGCCGCGCCACCACCTCCACCGACCGGCTGGCGCGGCTGCTGGCGCTGGTGCCGTATGTGATCAGCCGGGACTCGGTGGCGCTGGACCAGGCCGCGCGGGCGTTCGGGGTCACCGAGAAGCAGCTGATCGACGATCTGAACCTGCTGTGGTGCGTGGAGCTGCGCGCGCCCGACCCCTACTGCCCGATCGACCTGTCCTACGAGGGCGGGGAGATCATCGTCACCGAGGCCGAGTCGATCGCGCGGCCGCTGCGGCTGAAGGTCGACGAGGCCAGCGCGCTGCTGGTGGCGCTGCGGATGCTGGCGGACATCCCCGGGCTGCCCGACCGCGATGCGCTCAGCCGGCTGATCGCCAAGCTGGAGACCGCGGCGGGCGTGGCGGCGGCGCCGGCCAGCAAGGTGGCGGTGGAGGTCGAGGCGGGCGGCGCGGCGGACGCGAGCGGCCACCTGGCGAGCCTGCGCGACGCGATCGCCCGGGGCCGGCGCGTGCATCTGGCGTACTACGTGCCGGCCCGCGACGAGAACACCGAACGCGACGTGGACCCGATGCGGCTGCTGGTGGTGGAGGGCAGCACGTATCTGGAGGGGTGGTGCCGCCGCGCCGAGGCGGTGCGGCTGTTCCGCCTGGACCGCATCACGTCGCTGCGGGTGCTGGACGAGGTGCCCGCGCAGGTCCCCGAGGACGCCGAGCCGCGCGACGTGGACGCCGGCCTGTACCGGCCCTCGCCCGACGACGTCGTGGTCACCCTGGAGCTGACCGCGCAGGGCCGCTGGGTCGCCGACTGCTACCCGTGCGAGAGCGTGCGGGAGCTGGGGGAGGGGCGGCTGGAGGTGGTGCTGCGCACCTCCGACACCCGCTGGGTGCGGGGACTGGCGCTGCGGCTGGGCGACCAGGGCCGCGTGGTGGCGCCCGCCGAGCTGGCCGCCGAGATCCGCGGCGACGCCTCCCGCGCCCTGGCGCTGTACGGGCACGCGTGACGGGGACTGCAGTAAAAAGGCCGCGGTAAGGAGGCAGCCGTAAGGAGGCCGCGGTGACGGGCGCGGCGCCCGCTTCGGGTGTTGTTCGCACTGTTTCGTAGTGATACGACGTCCATGTGAACATCACGTGACGGTGCCGCGCGGACCGGTCCGGATGACGACAGCGGTGGAGGACGTCGGTTACGGTGGCGGACGTGGGATGGGTCGGTGCGTCGGTGGCGCTGGGCTTCGCGGGCCTGGCCGTGCTGGCGGTGTGCGCGTTCAGGGTCTACCTGGGGGTGCGCCGCCTGGGCCGGGAGCTGGGCCGGGCGCGGCGGCGGCTGGCCCCGCGGCACTCGGCGCTGACCGAGGAACTGCGCATCCTGCAGGACAGGACGGCCCCCCGGGGGGAGGCGCGGCGTCGCGAGGACGGCGTACGATCGTCGTGAGTAGACCTGCTGAAGAGGAATGTCATGGGTAATTTCGGCACCAGCGAGATCCTGATCGTCCTGCTGGTCGTGCTGCTGCTGTTCGGGTCGGCGAAGCTGCCCCAGCTGGCCCGCTCGCTGGGCAAGTCGGCGCGCATCCTGAAGGCCGAGACCAAGGGCCTGCGCGAGGACGACGAGCCCGCCGCCGCGCCGCAGGCGCCGCAGGGCGACCCGCGCCAGGAGGCCGCCCGGCTGCGCGAGGAGGCCGCCCGCCTGGAGCGCGAGGCCGCCGCCGACGGTGCCGCCGTCCGGCGCCCGCTGCCGTCGGGCGAGCCGATCCAGGGCGTTCCGGTCTCCGACCCCAACCAGATCCGCAACTCCTGACCGCGCCCCCGGCGTCGCCCCGGTGCCGTACCGTGACGTACAGCGCGTGCCGTACGCGCTGTACGTGCTGCCGCGCGTGCGGGCGTCCGGCGCCGCGCCGCGGTGCCGCCGCGCGGGGCGGTCGGTCGGGCGTGCGGCGGCCAGGCCGCCGGAGCCCGTCCCCGCCGCGCCCGCGGCGCCCCGCGCGCACCCATCCGACCCTCGTGCCCGCGTGAGCGGCGGCACCCGACCCCGAAGCCGACGATGAAGTTTCTGAGCCCGCGCAGCGGCAAGGCCGTCGACCCCGAAGGCCGCATGCCGCTGATGGACCATCTGCGCGAACTGCGCAACCGGCTGATCAAGGCGCTGCTGGCCCTGCTGGTCGGGACGATCGTCGGCTGGATCTTCTTCCAGCCCATCTGGGACTTCCTCAAGGACCCCTACTGCTCCCTGCCCGCCTCCCAGCAGCTGGAGTCGGGCAAGTGCACCCTGGTGGTCAACACCATCTTCCAGCAGTTCTTCCTGCGCCTGAAGATCTCCTTCATCGTCGGCATCGTGATCTCCTCGCCGGTCTGGCTGTACCAGCTGTGGGCGTTCGTGGCGCCCGGGCTGTACCGGCGGGAGAAGCGCTGGACGTACGTGTTCCTCGGCGCGGCGATCCCGCTGTTCCTGGTCGGCACCGTGCTGGCGTACATGACCGTCGACAAGGGCCTGCAGCTGTTCTTGGGCGGGTTCTCCATCGACGACGTCACCGCGCTGATCACCGTCGACCACTACCTCGGCTACGTGCTGGCGATGCTGCTGGTGTTCGGCATGACCTTCGAGCTGCCGCTGTTCGTGGTGGTGCTGAACATGGCCGGCGTGCTGAGCTTCGAGATGATCAAGAGGTCGCAGCGGATCGCGGTCTTCGGGATCTTCCTGTTCGCGGCCGTGGCCACCCCCAGCGGCGACCCGTTCACCATGCTGGCGCTGGCCGTGCCGACCCTGGTGCTGTTCGAGGTGTCGGCGGTGCTGGCGTTCGTCAACGACCGGCGCCGCGCCCGCCGCCCCGACCCCTACGCGGGCCTGTCCGACGACGAGGCGTCCCCGCTGGACCTGGACGAGATCGACGCGGAGCTGGAACGGCGCGGCCGCCCCGCCGACCCCGCCCGCTGACGCCCCCGTCCGGCCCCGCCCGCCGGCCCCGCCCGCCGACCGGCTTGCGGTTCGCCCGCGGCCCGGTCGCCGGCCCGGCCGCGGCCCTCCCGTGACGACCGCCCGCCGGCCCGTCCCGGCCCGTCCCGGCCCGCGCGCCGCGGCGCCCGGAATTGGGAATCGGGCCGGGTGAAAACGTAGGCTCGACTCATGACCACCCCCGACACGCAGCCGGCAACCGAATCCCCCGCGGCGCGGTACTCGGCGTTCCGCAAGCGCACCGCGGCCAACGGCCCCGCGCTGCTGGACTTCAAGACCCTCTACGACTTCGACCTGGACCCGTTCCAGATCGAGGCGTGCCGCGCCCTGGAGTCCGGCAGCGGCGTCCTGGTCGCCGCGCCCACCGGCTCCGGCAAGACGGTGGTGGGGGAGTTCGCCGTCCACCTGGCCCTCACCGGCGGCCGCAAGTGCTTCTACACCACGCCGATCAAGGCGCTGTCCAACCAGAAGTACGCCGACCTGGTGAGCCGCTACGGCCCCGAGAAGGTCGGCCTGCTCACCGGCGACAACAGCGTCAACGGCGAGGCGCCCGTGGTGGTGATGACCACCGAGGTGCTGCGCAACATGCTCTACGCCGCCTCGCCCACCCTGTCCGGGCTGGCGTTCGTGGTGATGGACGAGGTGCACTACCTGGCCGACCGGTTCCGCGGCGCGGTCTGGGAAGAAGTGATCATCCACGTGCCGGACTCGGTGCGGATCGTGGCGCTGTCGGCCACCGTCAGCAACGCCGAGGAGTTCGGCGAGTGGCTGCAGGCCGTCCGCGGCGACACCGCCGTGATCGTCGACGAGCACCGGCCCGTCCCGCTGTTCCAGCACATGCTGGTCGGCACCCGCCTGTACGACCTGTTCGTCGAGGTCGGCAAGGGCGCGCACCGGCAGTCCCGGGTCAACCCGCAGCTGCAGCGCATCGCCGTGGAGGAGGTGCGCCGCGCCAAGCTCAACCAGAACCGCCGCACCGGCCGCCGCCGCGCGCCCCGCCCCGCCCGGTTCCGGCCGCCCGCCCGGCCCGACGTGGTGGAGCGGCTCGACCGCGCCGGGCTGCTGCCGGCGATCCACTTCATCTTCTCCCGAAACGGCTGCGACACCGCCGTCCTGCAGTGCCTGCACGCCGGGCTGCGGCTGACGTCCAAGGAGGAGAGCGAGGAGATCCGCGCGCATGTCGAGCTGCGCACCGCCGACATCGCGCCCGAGGACCTGGCCGTGCTCGGCTACGACGACTTCCTGGCGGCGCTGGAACGCGGCATCGCCGCCCACCACGCCGGAATGCTGCCGACCTTCAAGGAGATCGTCGAGGAGCTGTTCGTCCGCGGGCTGATCAAGGTGGTGTTCGCCACCGAGACCCTCGCCCTGGGCATCAACATGCCCGCCCGCACCGTGGTGATCGAACGGCTCGACAAGTGGAACGGCGAGGCCCACGTCGACCTCACTCCCGGGGAGTACACCCAGCTCACCGGGCGCGCCGGACGCCGCGGCATCGACGTCGAAGGCCACGCGGTGGTGGTGTGGAGCCCCAACGTCGACCCGGCGTCGGTCGCCGGGCTGGCCGGCACCCGCACCTACCCGCTGAACTCCAGCTTCCGCCCCTCCTACAACATGGCGGTCAACCTGGTCGGCGCCGTCGGCGTCGAACGCGCCCGCACCCTGCTGGAGGAGTCGTTCGCCCAATTCCAGGCCGACCGCGCCGTCGTCGGCCTGGCCCGGCAGGTGCACCGCAACGAGGAGGCCCTTGCCGGGTACGCGCAGGCCGCCGAATGCCACCTGGGCGACTTCATGGAGTACGCGGCGCTGCGCCGCCGCCTGTCCGACCGCGAGGCCGAGCTGGCCCGCGAACGCTCCGCGGCGCGCCGCGCCGAGGCCGCCCGCAGCCTGGAGCGGCTGCGGCCCGGCGACGTCATCCTCGTGCCGTCCGGGCGACGCTCCGGCCTGGCCGTGGTGCTCGACCCCGGTCTCGGCCGCCGCTCCGACGGGCCCGCGCCGCTGGTGCTGACCGTCAACCGGTCCGTGCAGCGGCTGTCGGTGCAGGACTTCCCCCGCGCCGTCGAACCCGTCGAGCGGCTGCGCATCCCCAAGGGGTTCAGCCCGCGCAACCCGCAGGCCCGCCGCGACCTGGCCGCCACGCTGCGCGACAAGGTCGCCGACGACGCCGGCGAGCGGCGCCGCGGCCGCGGCCGGGACGTGCCGGCCGCCGACGACCGCGAGATCGCCGAGCTGCGCGCCCGGCTGCGCCGCCACCCCGTGCACGGCTGCGACAAACGCGAGGAGCATGCCCGCTGGGCCGAACGCTACCACCGGCTGGAACGCGAGACCGAGCAGCTGCGCCGCCGCGTCGAGGGCCGCTCCCAGGTCATCGCCCGCACCTTCGACCGGGTCTGCGCGGTGCTGCAGCAGCTCGGCTACCTCGACGGCGACACCGTCACCGAGGAGGGCCGCCGCCTCGGCCGCATCTACAACGAGCTGGACCTGCTGACGGCCGAGTGCCTGCGCGCCGGGGTGTGGGAGCGGCTCGGGCACGCCGAGCTGGCCGCGTGCGTGTCGGCGCTGGTGTACGAGTCGCGGCAGCCCGACGACGCCGCCCCGCCCCGCACCCCCGGCGGGCAGACCCAGGAGGCCCTGGCCGCCATGGTGCGGCTGTGGGGGGAGCTGGACGCCGTCGAGAAGGACAACCGCCTGTCGTTCCTGCGCGAACCCGATCTGGGGTTCGCCTGGACCGCCTACCGGTGGGCGCAGGGCCATGACCTGGACGAGGTGCTGCTGGAGACCGACCTGACCGCCGGGGACTTCGTCCGCGCCGTCAAGCAGCTGCTCGACCTGCTCGGGCAGATCGCCGACGCGGCCCCCGACAACAGCCACATCCGCAAGACCGCCCGCCGCGCCATCGACGCCATGCGCCGCGGCGTCGTCACCTACTCCTCCGTCGCCTGACGCGGACCGGCCCCGCCCCGCCCGCGCGCCGCGCCGGCGGGGCGGGCGGCGCCCACTCCCCGCCTTGCGGCTCAGTCGTCGCCGTCGGCGTAGGCGCGCAGGCCCGGCAGATCCTCCACGACGATCTTGCGCCAGCCGGTGCGGACCAGCCCCTGGGCGCGCAGGTTGTTCAGCGCCCGGGCGACCGTCTCCCGGGAGGCGTCCATCCAGCTGCCCAGCTCCTCCTGCGACAGCGGCGGCGCGATCGCGATGCGGCCGTCCGGCCCGGGCGGGCTGTGCCGGGCCGACATCTCCGCCAGCTGCGCCAGCAGCCCGGCCAGCCGCCGGGCGCCCCGGGCCGACACGTGCGCCTGCAGGCGCCGGTCGGCGTCGTCCTGCCGCCGCACCAGCGTGCCGCTGACCAACCGCCACACCGCCGGATGGCCGTCGAGGAACGCGGTGAACCGCGCCGCGGGCACCACCAGCGCCCGCACCGGGCTCAGCGCCGTCACCGTCGCCGACCGGCGGCGGCCCCCCAGCACGGCGCTCTCGCAGATCAGGTCGCCCGGGCCGCGCACCGCCAGCACCACGTCGCGCCCGTCGGAGGTGGTGGAGGTGACCTTGGCCCAGCCGCTTTCGATGACGATGATGTGGTCGGAGTCCTCGCCCTGGAAGCACAGCGGCGTCCTGGCCGGGTAGGTGCGCGGACGCGCCGCGGCGCGCAGGTCCGCGCGCTGCGCGGCGTCCAGCGCGTTCCAGAAGGCGTCGTGCGGCGCGGCCGGGGCGGCGGTGCCTGCTCCCCGCGCGGCGGGCCGTGCGCCGCGCCGGGGGCCGGTCGGGGAAGCGGTCTGTTCGATCACCGGCGATCCGTACTCTCGAGTTCTCCACGGCCGCACGCCCGCCCAAGGCGGGGGCCCGCTCCACCGGACGACCGGCGCACGCCGCGGGCCGGACCGCCCGGCCGCACCCCCGCGCGGCCGCCCCCCGCCGGAACACCCCCCGCCGCGCACACCGGACGCCGCCGCGGCGGACGGCGCCCCCGCTGCGCCGTGCCCCACCGCGGCGGGCGTCCAGGCGCTGAACCGGGCCCCGCGGCGGTTGGGGGGAGTGGGACGGTCGGGCCCAGCGCCGCGGGAACCGGCCCGTCCATGCGTCGGCCGCGCCGGCTGCCGGGACCGCTGCGGCCCCCGGCCGGCGGTGCGTGCCTGGTCATCACAGGTCCAGGAAAACCCGCCATTGCCTTGGATGGTGCGCCGCCGCGCCCGCCGTGTCTGCGTCATCTGACACATTGCGCGGGGAACGGCCCGCCCGACGTCAGGAAACCGGTCAAGCCTGGCACACCCGTCATAGCGGGCGTACGGGGGTGGTACGGCGCGGGCCGCGGGCGCCGCAGTCAACGCCCCCGTCAGGACGCACCTGTCAGGACGCGCCCGAACGCGCCGCCAGCGCGTTCAGCAGGCGGTTGACCGGGCCGTCCAGCCCCCACCGGTCGGCCAGCTCCACCAGCGCCTGCGGATCGCGCGGCGCGGCCGGCAGCCGGTCGTCCAGACCGCGCAGCTCGGCCGAGTCGATGTCGGTGACCACCCGCACCACCGTGCCCGCCGCCGCCAGGTAGTCGCGGGCCGCCTCCAGCCGCCGCCGCGCCCCCGTTGGGAACCCCTCGACGGTGCCCGCGTCCAGCGCCGCCAGGATCCCCTCCACCGACCCGAACCGGGAGACCAGGGCCGCGGCGGTCTTGTCGCCCACGCCCGGCACGCCCGGCAGCCCGTCGCTGGGGTCGCCGCGCAGCGTCGCGTAGTCGGCGTAGCCGCGGCCGGGGATGCCGTACTTGGCCGCGACCTCCTTCTCGCCCATGACCTGCAGGTTGCGGAGGCCGCGCGCGGTGTACAGCACCTGCACCGGGCCGCGCTCGTCCACCAGCTGGAACAGGTCGCGGTCGCCGGTGACGACGTCGACCGGGCCGCGCGCCGCGCCCCGCACCGCCAGCGTGCCGATCACGTCGTCGGCCTCGTAGCCGGGCACCCCGGCGCGGGCCAGGCCGAAGGCGTCCAGCACCCGGTCGATCAGCGGCAGCTGCGCCTTCAGCGCGTCGGGCGCCTGGTCGCCGCCGTCGGCGGCGACCCGGTGCGCCTTGTACGACGGCAGCGCCGCCACCCGGAACCGCGGCCGCCAGTCGGCGTCCATGCAGCACACCAGCCGCTCGGGGGAGCGGTCCCGGACCAAGCCGGCGATCATGTCCAGCAGTCCGCGGACGGCGTTGACCGGCGTGCCGTCCGGCGCGGTCACGCTCTCGGGCACGCCGTAGAAGGCGCGGAAGTACAGCGACGGCGTGTCCAGCAGCATCAGCCCGCTCATGCCGCCCATCCTCCCACGCGGCGCCCGGCCCGCGGCCGCGCGCCGCCCCGGCCCCTCCGTGCTAGCTGTTCTGTCCTGACAGGTTGGTGACGCGGCTGGCGGGTGGGAGGCCGCCGAGTGCGGTGTGGCCGCGGTGATGGTTGTACATGTGCAGCCAGGGCGCAAGCGCGGCGCGGCGTTCGCTCTCG
>NZ_BSTN01000048.1 GCF_030269545.1 Actinomadura sp. NBRC 104425
TCGGGATCTTCCCCGACCGCACCGCGATCATCCGCCTCGTCGGCGCCGTGCTGATGGAGCAGACCGACGAGTGGACCGAGGGCCGCCGCTACATGGGCCTGGAGTTCCTCGCCAAAGCCAGACTGCGGGTGATTGACGGCGGCCCTTGCGGGGACGAGAGCGACCAGCAGGCGATCACTGCTTAACCGGCAGAAACAGGATCACGCGGAGGCCGACTCATACACCACTCCGCTGGACGTGACCCACGGGAACAGCCGTATACGACGGTGCAGACGATCCAGACGTCACAGTCATTGCCATATCCGGACGGACGGGCTGCCCGGTGAGACGACCGATATGACCCGGCTCCAGGGACACGGCCGGGCCCGGCCCGCGGCCCGCCGGTGAACACCTCGGCAACCTGCGAGGCGATCGGGCCGGGCAGAGTCGCGAGCCGACCGATCGCGCGATCACCTCGTCAGGCGGGTCACCATCGGTCGGATCCCACTGCCGACGCACTATCCGCTCCAAACCCCGAGGCGGCGGCGCCCGTCCCTGGGCAACAGATCGCCGCCAGCAGGGTGTGGATTGCACCAGCATGGCTCACCGGGCATGTCCATCGCCGCCTCACGCCGCCGGAACTCCGATACAGCGGTACTCGAGAAGCCAGTCCCCCGGCCGAGGGTTTGCGAATCCAACTAAATGAAAACTGGGTCTCGTTGGCATAGACTCCCAGGTCAGCAAGTGTCGGCCCCGCGCACGCGGGGATGTTCCGGGAACGCGTGATGCGAGCCGAGCACGAGCACCGTCGGCCCCGCGCACGCGGGGATGTTCCCCAGCGGTCGAGTTGGGCGGGGTCGGCACGCTGGTCGGCCCCGCGCACGCGGGGATGTTCCGTTCTCGCCGTACTCGCGGCCGGTGATGGTTGAGTCGGCCCCGCGCACGCGGGGACGTTCCCGCATGCCAGTCGTCCTCGTAGGGGCGCGGGTCGTCGGCCCCGCGCACTCGGGGATGTTCCGATTCATGCATGCCCAGCCGACACCGCTACCCAGTCGGCCCCGCGCACGCGGGGATGTTCCGCTCGGTGTCGAGGATGCGCGGGCGTCGTGGCAATCGGCCCCGCGCACGCGGGATGTTCCACCGGTATGGAACGCGATCGGCACCGCGATCCGGTCGGCCCCGCGCATGCGGGGATGTTCCCAGCGGGCTCTTGCCCCACCCCTTCGGCTGACAGTCGGCCCCGCGCATGCGAAGACGGTCCACCCAGATGCTGGCGGCACTGGTAGCCGCCGTGTCAGCCCGCGTACGCGCGCGAGGGGCATGGGTGTCGCCAAGCAGCACAGCTTCGGGAAGGCCCTCAGGACCGGAGCCTCATATGGGAGTGCGCAGCGGGTCCGTTGTCTGATCATTGGGCGCCGCGGTGGCGGGAGGCTGGGGGTAGATACGTACCGGCGGCGGGCGTGGATGCTTGATGGCCATGATGAGGGGCCGGCCCGAGGACGGTCGCGCAGCACAGGGCGTTGACGAGGTTGACGAGCATGAGCTTGTCTGCGCCCCGGACGATGGCGATTAACACAGGCAGGGCGTCGATGGGCGCCCGGCCCCATAGCCAGTCGAGCACGTCCCTCCGAGGTGTCAGAGGTTGCGGCGTCGGTTGCGGTCCGGGCTTTGCCTTGGGGTTCTCCTCACTGCAGGTGCTTCAGCCGGTCGGTCCATGTGCATCGCCAGGGCTTCGTCGATGGAGAAGGGGAAGCCGTCCGCGGCGAGTCGTACCTGAGTGGCTGCTTCGGGCGACGCGGCCGCAGGCTCCGGGACGAGCTTGGCGATGGCGTGGTCCGGCAGGTTGGTGGTCGCTTCGAGGATCGTGCGCAGTTCTCCAGGATGCGGTTCGCGGCCCTCGGCCCGCAGGCGTTCCAGGATGGCGGTGACGATCTGGTGGCCTCGCTGCTCTCGGCGTGCCTCCTCCAGGTCGCTGAGGTGCGGGCCGTGGACGGTGGCCGCCCACTGGGCACCGGAGCCTTCAGC
Organism: Actinomadura sp. NBRC 104425; assembly: GCF_030269545.1. Taxonomy (GTDB): domain Bacteria; phylum Actinomycetota; class Actinomycetes; order Streptosporangiales; family Streptosporangiaceae; genus Spirillospora; species Spirillospora keratinilytica. Next base: position 2,005 of record NZ_BSTN01000048.1, read on the forward strand.
GAGCTCGGGACGCTGCGGCATCGGCTGGCCGGTACGTACGTGGGGATCACGAGTGAAGTAGGGGGCTGCCAGCTTCATTGCCCCCAGGTGGGTCTCGCCACGGGCCCGGAACCTGTCGTAGTGGCTCATCGCGTGCGGATGCAGGTCGCGGAGCCGTTCTTCGCACTTGCGAACGGCCGAGGCTGCGGCCTGCTCGTCTGCGGCATAGGGCACTGCTGCCGCCCACGTCTCCGCCGTGTCGACGAGGCTTGCCTGGCGCAGCCAGTTGCGGTCGTGGGCGCGAGCCCATCGGGCACGGGCTTCAGCCAGCGCCGCCCGTTTCAGCTCGGCTGCCATGCGCTTTTCTGCCGCGTCGCGGGTCGCCTTCGCGGCCGCTAACCGCGCCAGGTGCCGCACGTACCCCTGTTCCAGCGCGGCCGCCATCGTGATGATCTGGATCATGCGTTCACCGCTGTGCGTGAAGCCTTCGGTGATCGGATCCGGATGCTGCTGCGTGGTCATGACTCCCCCGAGGGTCGGTGCTGGTGCTACTTGGCGCGAGATCGACGTGGTGGCGACGGGCGTCTGCCGGCCGCCGACATCGCTGGATGCTTCCACCGTGCCGGGCAGATGTCGGATGCCGGTTCCGGGCTGATCGCTGCGGCCACGGCTGCCGTGATTTCGGCGGCCTCCACCTGGGTGCGGGAGGCGACGCGGGCGACCTGGCGGGCGATCTGGTCAGGGGGCAGTTGGGAGATCAGACCGGCGGCGGCCCGGGCGGCGGCCAATCGCTGCTCGACGAACTCGAGCGTTCCCCCGTGCCGCTTGATCTTCTCGTCTACGAGCAGGTCGGCAAGGGGAATCAGGCTGCCTAACGCCTGCTCGAGGTGAGCCCGGCTGCCGCTGGTCAGCAGATCAGCCGGGTCTCGACCTTGGGGTAGCAGGGCCGCGTCGATCGGGCCGGTGAGAACGCGCAGTGTCTGCCATGCGCGGAGGGCGGCGGCGCGTCCGGCGTCATCGCCGTCCAACGCCAGGACGAGCCCGGTGGTGTTCAAGTCGGCGTATCGAGCGAGCGCGTCGAGATGATCGGGCGTGATCGCCGTGCCGCATGGTGCGACGGCCGCGTAGGTCTGCGGCATGGTGCTGTTGACGGCGATCGCATCGAGCGGACCCTCGACGATGAGCGGGCGGCCGCCTCGCGCGAGGTGGTCCCGGCTCTCGTGCAGGCCGTAGAGAATCGCCTTCTTGTGGAAGAGCGGCGTGTCGGGGGAGTTGAGGTACTTCGGGCCGCGTGCTCCGTCCCGGCGACGTCCGATGAAGCCCACGACGGAACCGTCCTCGTCGCGGAAGGGCAGCAGCACCCGGTCGCGGAAGAGGTCCACCAGGTCGCCGTCCTTCCCCGGTCTGGCCAGCCCGGCGTCCATAATTTGCTCGTCGGCGTGGCCGAGACGGCGCAGGTGCTCGACGAGGGCCCTGGGGCCGCGAGGTGCGTGCCCTACTCCCCACCGTTTCTGCACGTCTGCGTCGAAGCCGCGCGCGGCCAGGTAGTCCGCGCCCCACCCGCTGGTAATCAGCTCGGTGTAGAAGGTGTGAGCGTCGGCGAGGACGGCGAGCAGCTCGTCTCGCCTGCCGGTTTCAGGCTTGGTCGCCTTGGGTCGAGCGGTTCGAAGAGGCGGCGTCTCGACCTGCCGTGTGACCAGCGGAGAGGCGATGCTCCGCAGACGGTGCCGCAGCCCGCTGGCCGTCCGCAGGACGGTCTCCCCCATGGCTCGGACGGCGGCGGTCGGATTGGCACGGTGGTCTGTTCCCGCCCACTGTGCAGGAGGCGGGAAGGAGAGCCGGTCGACAGGTAGGCCGAGCTCCGCCAGCACCAGAAAGGCGACCGAGTCGGCGCGAACGCGGCGTGCTCCATAGCAGTCGGTCCGGCCGTTGCCCGTCGAGTGGAGTGCATCTCGGGTCGACAGCACGTGTGCCAGCTGGTGGGCCAGTTCGGTCGCCGCTGCGACGTCGTCCAGCTCTGCGGCGAGGGCGACGCGTCGCTCTAGCCGGTCCAGGTACGGCCACCGTTGGCCGCGGTCGACGTACAGCCCCAGCTTCGCCGCCAGGAGGCACAGTCTCTCCAGGCCTTCGGCGGCTGTGAGCCGGGGCGGCTCGTCGAGCGCCGCTCCCGCGGTCTGCTCGATGTCGAAGACCGATGCGGGCTTGCCCCGCCGGGAGATGATGCGGATCCCCGTCTCGCCCCGCTGCACCTGGCGTCCCTGCTTTTGCCACGCGTCATACGAGCGGACGTCGGTGGCCGTGCGCCGTTGCGCCGGTATCAGCAGCGAGTTGGTGAACCCGTAGCGTCCGTGGCGGCTCGCCTGCTGGAGCCAATCAGCCCAGGAAAGGCGCCCCTGGTGGATGTCGGCCACCACCTGGTCGGCGACGGTTCGCAGCACTTCAACCTGACGCTGCTGTTCCTCAAGGCGCCTGACCGACTGTTCGGCCTCACCGGACGACGGAGCAGTCACGGCCCCTCCTGTCGCATGGGCTGTTCCCGGACCGCGGTGATGAGCGATGCGAGTCTGTCGTTGGCGATGGAGAAGCCGAGTTCTCTGAGACGCCGGCCGAGCATGACCCTGGTCAGCCGTTGGCCCTGCTGCTCCGCCTCACCACTGATCTGACGGGCGGCCACGAGCAGTTCCCGCGGAAAAGGTGTGGGGCGGCTCGGCTGGTCACCGAAAGCGGCCTCCCCCGTGGAAGAGGCTTCATCCACCGGTCCACAGTGCGTGCTCGCGTCCGTCTCGGCAGGCAGTTTGCGGAGTGCGAGCCGTTCGGCCAGGGGTGCCCGCCACCGCCAGGACCATCGTCCGTACTCCTGCTGCAGCGCGGACACGGCCATCAGGTGCCGGTACTCCAGCTCGAGTCCTTGCCGGTATCCGGTGATGTGCCACAAGATCATGCGACGCCACAGCAGCAGACTCGATATCGGAGCGAGGACCCACCGCGTGGCGGGCACCCGCTCGACGCGGCTGCCGGTGGCGAGACCGACCCATTGGCGGATCAGGTGCCGCACGCCTTCCACGACGGTGACGAACAGCAACGGCATGGCGGCGTGCATCACGCTGCCCGCCAAGGCACCGTCGGCAGCCGCGACGTTCACCAGCACGGTGCCGACGATGTAGGCCCAGGCGACCCAGCGCAGCACCGGCCAGGGCAGGCCGAGGTATTCCATGAGCAGGTCCCAAGCCAGCAGGATCGAGATTCCCAAATCCATGCCGATGGGGACGATCCATGCCAGTCCTCCGAAGTGCGGCTCGGCCATTTCCCGGACGGTGGCGAACGAGCCGACTCCCCCCAGCACCGCAAGCGCCACGATCATCGGCGCCACCACGGCGCTCACAATCCTGGCGGCGCGGGTCCGCGTACCCAGGATCGCCGCGGACGTCGCCCAGCCCTGCCTCGACTCCATCATCGCCACCGTTGGCGGGTCGCCAGTGTCCTGCCGGGCGTGGCAGGCGTGCTCACCGCTTCCTCCGCGCGACCATCCACATCAGCAGACGGGCGACGTGCCGCACTTCGTCCGTGGTGCCCAGCAGCCGTCCATGGCCGGTCACATAGGCGTAGACGCCTTCGGCTCCCGCGCACATGACGGTCTCCGACCATCCGTCGCCTCGTATGCGAAGTCGCCATCGTCCATGGCGGGGTTTGCGTGCCCGCACCGAGGCGCCTAGACGCCTGAGCTCGAAGTGGAGCCGCAGCAGACGGTTGCGCCTTTCCTCCAGCTCGTCCTGCAGGGTGGTCGCCGGCGTTGTCATCACTCCCCCGTTGTGTCGGCCGATGGACACGACGTCCATCAACTAAAGTTCTTGGTCCAGAAGATGCATCACTCATGAGCTACTGTCAATCAAAGTGATTGGAAGGCGTGTCGATCAACTATGAGCAACGAGAAGGGTGCGGCGGCACAGGACAGGCCACAAGCCACCGAGGACGCCTCCCCCTCGGCGACGCTGGCGGAACGCATCGAGTGGCTGATCCAAAACCTCTGGCCGGCGGACGCCCCGCCGGCCCGCAACAACATCGAGACCGCAGCCGCGATCAGCGCGGCGACAGGCGAGGACATCTCCTCCACCACCGTCTGGAAGCTGCGTACCGGCCGCCAGGACAACCCTCAGCTCAAGACCCTGACCGCGCTGGCCACCTTCTTCGGCGTCCCCCTCGGCTACTTCGGCTCCCCGGCCGAAGCCGCCCCCGTCGCCGACGACCTCACCTTCACGGCACTACGCCACGAGGTCGAACGCGGAGCGCTCGACATCCAGGTCCTCCGCGCCCTCCTCGACCTCTCCCCCAAGACCCGCTCGCTCGTCGGCGAAATGATCCGCGCCGCAGCCACCGCCGACCGCAGCCCACATCCATCCGCGCAGCTCCACAGCTCTTCCGCGACTCCGTGAGCCACCGCCACCGGTCCGAGCCATGCCGCGCGCCGCCCATCCCCAACACCCACCTCGAGCAAACCCGGTGCGCCCCACTGGCATGCAATGCGACGACAATCAAGGCATGCAGATCACTGAGGAGGAGCCGATGCCAGAGCAGACTGCGGCTGCAGACCCTGATTGGAGGCGTGACCGCGTGGGCGCAGCGCGCCGGGGCGAGAACCCGACGGTGCTGTGGCGGATGCGGACGGGATGGGCAGTCATCGGCGACACCCAGCATTTGCCGGGATACTGTGTCTTGCTGTTCGACGGTGACGCCGACCACTTGACCGATCTGCCTCGTGCCCAGCGGGCGGATTTCCTGTTCGATCTGGCTCTCCTTGGAGAAGCCGTACAGACAGTCTGCCAAGCAAGATGTCAGGGCTTTTGGCGCATCAACTACGAGGTACTCGGTAACTCCTGGCAGCATCTGCACGGCCACGTTCATGCCCGCTACCTTTGGGAGCCCGATGAGTTGCGTAGCGGGCCCGTGTGGCGGTATGGCGCCGTCCGCTATGCCGCCGAGCATCGCCTCGGTCCTCAGCATGCCGACCTTCGTGTCGATCTCACCGCTGCTCTCAAGACCATCACTGATGAGGCGTACTGACTGGCCGACCACCGTCGCTACGATGTCCGATGAGTTTCTGCCTCTATGTTTAAAGGTTCCTAATGCGTGCACCCTTGACGGGCGCGACTGAGTATACGGGCCTGATCGTCGCTTCAAGCCTTGTCGCCGCCGGTGCTCATGTCCGGGGATGGCAAGTCGTCCCAGTGCCCTGACCCACGGTCTGCAGGGCACTGGCCTGCCTCTTTCGAATGTCACGCTTTGCAGTCATCGTCGGGGCCGCTGACGCGTGCGGTTGTCAGGAACGGAACGTTCAGCTCGCCCATTTATCGGCCGGAATTGGCCGGCGTCATGGGGCCTTACGGCAGAGAAGCCGGTCATAGCGAGAACCACTGGTGCCGAACCGAGACCAGGCGCAGCCTTGGACATTTCCCGTCCGACGGGGACAGCAGAGCGTAGGCACGTACTCGCAGCTTCGGCGGCTACCGCCTGAGCTTGTCTCTGTTGGGCCCGATGAAGGTGGGCGATGGACCCCATGAGATGGATTAGCTTGACCACCAAGGAGGTCATTCCACAAGCGCGGCTTCCTCGACGGCCGGCCATCGCCAACAGACGCGCGGTCGTGCGTAGGCCATCGCCCGCCGCTGTCGGGGCGGGGAGTCGTCCGTACGGCGGGCGGGCTGCTCGATCGTAGAAGTTCGCGGCCCTTCGCAGGTCACGATTGCCCGTCACGGCCGCCACGACGTTGAGTGCATCAGCAGCGGCCCAGCAGGCGTCCCGTGCGGCGTGGGGGTTGATGACGCTGTAGCGGCGCAACTGTGCCGTGGCATAGGCGGCGGCGCGAGCGGCGTCCTCATACAAAGCACGCACCTCCTCTGCCGTCAACTGCGCCGCCGCCTCGCCGCTGGTCGGTTTGCTTCGATCGCCGTGCCAGCGTTCTTGGAGCCTGGGCCATGTCAGGTCATCGGCCAGCCGTCCTCCGCTGTACCAGATCTCTTCTCCCTCAGCCGAGCGGTGATCAGGGAGAGTTACCGCGTAACCGGTCACCTGTTCGCAGTTGCGTTCGCTGTAGCGTGGCCGCACCCAGACCCCGGCGGCCGACAGCGCGTCGAAGAACTCTTCCGCTGTCCGGGCGCGTTCAGCGGCTTCGCGGACGACCGTCCGCAGTACGGCGCGGGCGGTCCGCTGGGACAGGTGCCGTCCGGATACCGGACGGTAGTCCGCGGACGCCGGACCGAATTGTGGACGACCGGTTGCCCAGCGGTGCCGAAGCTTGGGCAAAGTCAGGTCAGCGGCGAGCTTGCCGCCGCCATACCAGACCGGCTGTCCGGCGGAATCCCGATCCTGGTCAAGAGCGACGGCGTATCCGGTGAGCTGCTGCGGATGCTGCCGGCTGAAGCGCTCACGCACCAGGATTCCTGCGGCACGGAGGCGGTCGAAGAACTCCTCCTCCGTACGCGCGCCCGCCGCGGCGACCTGCACCGCGCGCCGCAGAACCACGCGGGGCGGCTCGCTCCAGCCCTGGCGGGCGGCCTTCTCGGTTTCTCCGCGCTTGGGCCGCCGGGCCGCCGTGCGATCCGCAGGCGCGGTGGAGCGTAATCCGAATCGCCTCTCGACAGCTCGGCAGGCATCGCGCACCCGGTATCCGTCGTTCCAGATTTCAGGGCGGCCCCCGTCCTGGCGGGCGAGCGTGGCCACGATGTGGATGTGGTCGTCGGCATGGCGGACCGCTATCCAGCGGACCGCGTCCGGATCGCCGGCAGGAGCGAGGCCGGTCCGGGCCATGACCTCCTCTGCTATCTGCGCCCACTGCTCATCGGTGAGGACGGGGTCTTCAGGGGCGACCCGAAGCGACAGGTGCCAGACGGGCTTGCGGTAGTTGCGCTCGCCGAGCAGAGCGAGCGGCTGGGTGAGCAGGCCGTCCAGGCGCCGAAAGTCCCTGCCGCCGTCCTCGCCGATATCCGGTTCCAGCTCCGGCGGGCTGCGGAAGCCGGCGACGATGTGGGGATCGCGGTGCTCGCCGTTACGTCCGGGACCGTACAAGTACCGGAGCAGTCCCTGTACTCGCTCGCCCCGCAAGATCTTCCCGATCACTCCGGCCCCTGGGTCACGGAAGGCGCCGACGAACTTCGTCGGCCAGGTCGTCGAGCTTGCGGACGGCTCGTGCCGCGGCCTCGGCGTACCAGCGCAACTGCGTCGGAGGGTCTCCCGCGTTGAGCGCTGCAACAGCCTGGTTGAGGTTCACCCCGATGCGCCGAGCCTGTCCGGCGGCCTGCATCACCGACGCCAGCGTTTCCCGAAGCAGCGCGTGTTCCGGGCGAGAACGCCCTGTGGCCACCGACAGTGCCGCCTGAGCCGCGAACGCCCCGGTAGCCAGCCCCTCTCTGACAGCTGCTGTCGCCACGACCTGGTACTCGTCGTCGGACAGGACAAACCTCACCGACCGCCCTCGACGCGGTGTCCTGTGCGCCCGCCGGTTCAGGCGCTGTACGCGACTCACCGCGTGCCCGTCCTCGTGCGCGGCTACTCCTCCCCCCTCCAGGATCGCGCTCGATCCGCATCCGGCCGGACCGCGCCCGGTCCGGCCGCCATAAGTGAACGTTTTCCATTTCTTGCCCGGCGTCGGCGCAGCCTCCTGACGATGTGCGGCTACGCCGGAGGCTGCGCATCAGGCCCTATCCGGTGGATCTCGGTGTTCCGCTCTGGTTGATCTTGAACTTGGGTGGGGCGGCACCGGGTCGTCCACCGCCATTTGCGGACGTGCCGATCAACGGGCCGGACGGGCCCATCCGCCTTCGCTGGGGCCGCCCGCCGGGGCCGCGCCATGGTCGAGTACCGCACCAACCGGCTCGGGCTGACGGCGCGGTACCGCCGCCCGCCACGCCAGGCTCGCCGTCATCAGCAGGTCGGCACCACCCCTGGTCACCGCACTGCTGCGAATCCACGATGATCCACCGGACAGGCCCAGTGGCATGGGCGGGGTCAGACCTCGCGACGAGGCTTCGGCGGCGCAGCGTTGGGCCGAGCCCCCGGTGGGGACGGCTTCCCTACGGGCTCGGAGATGACGTCACCGATCGGTTTCGGGAAGTCCTTGGCCGCCGGCTCAGGCTCGGCAGCGCCCTCGACGCTCTCGGCTTGTGATACCGCCGGTTTCGTGGCGTTACGTAGTGACAGGTCTGTGTCGCCTTCACGGGCGTGGATGGCGGCGAGTGCTCCTTGGGCCCGGCGGAACGCCTCCCCCAGGTCCATGCTCTGCTCGGTCGCCTGTGCCAGCGCATCGTGCGCCTTCAGCACACTGGGCTCAGGGTCGTCGCCGTGGTCATGCTCGAGCCGCCCGGCGTTGAGCTCCCTGTCCAGGAAGGCGTCGAGGTGCTCGGCGGTCTGGCTGAGGCGGAAGGCGGTTTGGGCAAGGTTCCCGAGAACCGTGTATGCGGTCTCCGGCTGTGTCAGCCCAGGTGCTCCCTCGGTGAGGCCGTTGAGTATGCGGACACGCTCGTTCAGCTCAGCGGCAAACCGCTCGGTGTCCTTGTCCGTACGGTTTTCGCGATCGTCCATGTGAGCTCCAATGTCGAATCGGCTTCGGCCATGCAGCATTCCTTCCCGTAGACGACGTTTCACGGCATTTGGCACAGTTTCGAAATCTCTGACGCTGTCTTCGCTCCATACTGCCTGACGACTGCACGGATCGTCATCTCGCCTGACGGCGTGGCGCGATATTGACCTGCCGACTCGGCACCGTCACGTTCTGCCGCCAGCACCCTGCATGCCGCACGTATGGGAACGCTGTCGGGGCGAGGCACGGGTTTCGGCCTGATCAGTCCCAATCGCACACGTCGATCCGGCCGTTCATACGTCGCTTGATCCAGGTCGTGAGAAGCACACCATCGGCCCCCTGGATCACATCGAGGAAGAGATGTCGTCCAGGAAAGACGGAAATAGCGTGGAGGTCATCATTTCCTGTCCACACGTGACCATTTGCCGTTGATCACGCGACCTCGGGCGGGTTTTGTCGGCGGCGGATGGTTCAGTACGCCTCACGGGCACACAGACGCCGCGCGGGTGTACCGCGCACCATGCCCGGTGAGGAGGAACCGCCGATGACTCGTTACTACCGCCGCGGGCACTGGGTGAACATGCCGAGTCGGCGCGGCACCAAGGGCGGCAGCGGGTGGCTGATCGCGGGTGCGGTGGCGCTCCTGCTGTACCTGCTGTCCAGCGCAGGCGGCGACGGGCAGACCGGACGCCAGCCCTCGTCGCACGCTTCGACGACGCCGGCCGCCACGCGTACGCCATGACCTACCGCGCAACCGGGCGACCGTCACCGGGCCGACGCCTGGCCATCGCAGTGCTGCACAGGCTGCGACGGATCCGGCGGCCCAAGAGCGCCGAGGACTGGCTGGGTGCCGGGCTCATCGCGGTGGTCGCGGTACTCATGATTGCGCAGGCGCTGGCCATGCTGGTGGAGTGGCTTCTGCGCACCTGGTGGGCGCTTCCCTCGCTCGCCGTCGGCATGGCGGTGTCGATCTGGGCGCGCTGGCGGGTGCGGATACTGCGGGCCCGTGCGACCGCTCGACGACTGGCCGAGCTGCGCTACAGCTTGGAGCAGCTGGATGCCATGACGCCCAGCCAATTCGAGGACGCGGTGCGCGACCTGATGAGACGCGATGGCATGGACGCGCGCCGGGTGGGCGGGGCCGGGGACCTGGCCGCTGATGTCATCGGCACCCACCCGCCGACACGGCAGATCGTCGTGGTCCAGTGCAAACACACCACCACTGGCCGATCAGTCGAGTCCCGGGTGATCCACGAGGTGAACGGCACCGCCGGACCCGCTCACCGCGCGGACGTCGCGGTCGTGGTCACCAACGGCGGCTTCACGCGCGAAGCCCGCCGGCGGGCAGCACAGTTCCGCATGGCTCTGATCGACCGAGAACGTCTGGAGCAGTGGGCCGACCAAGGCGCCAGCCTGCCCGACATGCTCACACTGGGCAGCAGATGGCGCGGCCGCCGCTACCGGCTGCTTCACCGTCTCGAATGACCCGGCACCGATGCCCTCGACCATCACCGCAGCGCAGGCGCTGCACAACCTGCCCGCCACGGCCGCTTCCTGGCTCGCAGCTCCTCACCAGAGCCGGCCCCGAGGTCATTGCCACGCTCCAGGCAGTGTCCTTTTGGTGTTCCGCTGTGGTTGCTCTTGAGGGCGCGGCGGCCGTCGCCTGCTGCGGGCCTGCGGCATCGCCAGCGCTATCGGCGGCCGTGCCGGTCAGCGAGCCGGGAGGGCCTGTCCGTCTTCGATACGGCCACCCCGCCAGCGCCGCTACGCGGTCGAGCGCTGTATCACCCCCAACTCAGGCGACGCGGCGGCACCGCCACCCGCCACGGCATGCCCTGCCTGTCACTGGAGGGCCGGGATCCCCTGGTCACCGCATGCCGCGGATCCATCATGATCCCCCGGACAAGTCGTAGGCCGTCCGACACGGCGGACGCCAGCAGGGTTCGGGGTCAGGACCGCTGCCCGCGTTCTGCTGGAAGTCGGCGACGGCAGCTCGTTCCCGACTTTCGGGCACCTGCCTACGCCAGCCTGGCCCCGGTCAGCCGGATCTCCGGCACCTCCACCCGCGGCGAACGGCCGCCCAAGGGCGCCAACACGCACCTTCAACGCGCCATGTTCCTCGCCGCTTTCGCGTCCTTGTCCGCCCCCGTCTCCCGAACGTGCTACCAGCGGAAACGCGACCAAGGGAAGCGTCACAACGCCGCCCTCATCCGCCTGGCCCGCCGCCGCTGCGACGTGCTGTTCGCCATGCTCCGCAACGGCACCACCTACCAGCCCCCAACCCACCAAGCACCACCGAACGCTGCTTGACAAGCCCCATAGGGACACCCCCGGTTCGACGAACCCGCTGCGACTTCAGGGCGGCGATCGTCATGGTCGCCGCCCCTGCTCTGGACCGACACGTGCCCCACCGGGCCGCCCTGGAGGTGAACGCTTCTGGTCAATGAGTAGAAGTCGTCAGCGACGCCATCCGCCCCCTTCCGTCCTTGAGTCGTCGCTGCTGCGACGTGCTTCAGCCTCGAAGGCGCGCGTCGCGGAACTGGCCACTTGTCTTCACCGCGCGTTTTGGTCAGGCGGTTGCCGCGCGTCGTTCGGGTTTCATCGTGCCCGTCAGCACCAACGACACTTGGAGGAATCCATGAAGGTCCTGTCCCGCGCCTACCACCACAGCAAGCGGACGCCCGATCGCCGCAAGCACCGCCAGGCGACCTGCGACTTCAGCGACCGGCCTGCGAACACGCGCCCCGTGCCCGCTCGCCAGCACCCCTCCCCGGTCCTGCCCACGATCCCTCGCCCTCAAGGCGGCAGCCCCGAACCTCTGGCAGTGACCTTCGGACACCCCCAGGGCACCGGATTCATCGGCCCCGGCGGACGCGGGCTTCTTCGGGCCGCCCTCACCGAAGCGCTCTTGAGCAGGACCGGAGTGTCCTGGGCCATCGCAACGCAAGCTGACCTGCACCGCCTGTTCGGCGACACCTTCGACAAGCGCGTTTTCGATCGGCTCTCACCACGGCTCCAAGTCGTCGACACCCTCGAGGACGCCGTCGAACGCATGGAGTTCGAAGCCGACGTCATCAACGCCATCAACGTCAGCGGCCCGCCGGCCGCCCAACGCCCGCCCGTCCTGTGGCTCACCAGCTCCGGCCCCGACGCGGACGTCGTCCACCAGGCACTGCAGAAGTGGTCCGGCACCAACCTCGTCGTGCTGGTCGACGGGGGATGGCCCTACGGCCCCACCCACCTCATCGAATCCGACGGCTCCAGCCCGATGCCGCGCCACCCGGTCGATCTGATGACGCCGCACCAGGCGATCGCCGCACTCCGGAGCCTCCACGTCTGAACAACCGCCCGCTCCGACGCACGTGAGGAGGCGGGTTGAAGTCGCCCGCCTCCCACCCCATCGGCTCCACCGATCACCACGCCACACGACGCATCGCCGCACAAGACAGCGAGGGCCCCACCCACACGGAGGGCCCTCGCTACCAGGGGCGATCGTCTGCGAGACGAGCCACGTTTCCGAAATCTGGTAAAGATCACAGGTCGAGCTTGCCGGCCTTGCCAGCGCTTACAAGCTTCCTCAGGTCACCTCGGAGGAGCTGCAGCTGGGCGCCGTCGGGATCCTTGCTGTCACGGATGCCGACCTTGAGACCGAGATCGGCCAGCTCGACACAGTCGGTGGCACCACTGCTCGCGCTGCGGCTGCTCTTGCGCCATACGATCATGAATCCTCACCCATCTTCGCGATTAGGTCGCGCGACTGGTCCTCGCTCAAGGACCGTGCCGCAAGCCGTTGGAAGCGCAGTGCCACGCTGGCGACCTCTTTCTGGTCGTCGATCACCCGTCCCACGTTGATCGCGTTTCCTGAGTAGGCGGCTCGGCGGTTGTCTCTCAGCGTGAACACGTGAAACGACCCGTCCACACCGATGTGCGGCGCGGCCGACTTCGGCAGTATACGAACGGAAACGTTACGTTGCCTCCCCATCTCCAGCAGATAGTCTCGCTGCTCGGCCATGACCTGTGGAGGGCCCATCGGACGCAGGGCCACCTCGTCGATGATCACCCAAACCTCTGGGTCCCCCTCCAGCATGGATCTCTGACGCTCCATCCTGATCGCCAGGGCGATATCGACGTCGTCGAGGAAGCCAGCTGCGTGGCCTGCCTCCAGGATGCTCCGCGCGTAGCCCTCGGTCTGAAGCGGAAGCGGCACCACGTTCTCACCGAAGACGCAATGCTCTATCGCCGTGCGCTGGTATCTGGCGAGGCGCTGCGGCCAGCTCGTGTCGGTGCCGAGCTTGGCGAAGAACAGCATGATCTGGAACAGCTTTCCCGTTTGCCATGTTTCGTCCAGCCGTTCGCACTCTTCTCCATTGAGAAGTTTCTCACCGGACTCGTACTTGGAAATTTGGCTGTCCGAGCAGTGCAGGATCTCGGCGACCTGGCGCTGGGTGAGCTGGTGCTTCTTGCGCAGAAACCGCAGGTAGTAGGCCATGAAGTGGTAGAGCGACAGCTTGGGATCGGGGGACGGACGGACCATGGGGGGCTCCCTTCGGAGGGGGGTGAACTTTCCGAACCTGCTATCAACAGTGACAGCCTAGTCGCACTGAGTCACTCTGTGGCGCAGAACACATACGTCCGCAGCGAGGGATGTGGCCCGTGGCGAAGACGTTTGATCGCCTGGAAGGCGCAAGGAATCAGGGCAGAACCCTTGAGTTGACCACTCTGCCGGCGCCCGATGTTCCTGCCACCGTGCGGGCGATGCTGGAGCAGCGTCTGCACCGCTGGCGCCTGACAGCGGTCAGGTCGGGCGAGTTCCTCCATGACATCCAACTGTGCGCGGACGAACTCGTGACGAACGCCTGCCAAGCCACCCCCGGCCAGAAGATCACTTTCAGGGCGACCCTCGCGCAGCACGAACGCGCCGTCACTCTCTCCACCTGGGACGCCAGTACCGACCTCCCCACGGTGCGACCAGTCGCACAACTGGCAGCAGAAGACATCATTCCGGACTTCAATGCACTCAACCCCGGATTCAAGGACAACCAGATCGGCGGATGGGGACTGCCCATGGTGGTGGCCCTATCCACCGCACAAGGGGTAGTCCCCACCGAACCGCGAGGAAAGTGGGTGTGGGCGAGGCTCGAATACTGACCGGAAGAGAGGCGATCAGTTCGAAAGAGATCAAAGTGCCGCCCGGCCCAAGACGGCATTCCGCGCTCGCAGGGCAGACATGTCAGGCGGGTGCGACCGGCAGCCGTGGCCGAGCACGAGCTGTCGTCCACTGCTGCCCGGTAAGGGCGCAGGCCGCACGAATTGAAGGATTCCGGTGTCACACGGAAAGTCGATGGACTGCGGTGGCACCGGACAAAGGGCCGCTGTCAGCAAGGTAGGTGGCCCCTGGAAGGAGAGGTGGAGGCGGCGCGGTCGGTGAACGTATCCCCCCGGTGCACCGCCCGCGCCCCTCCACTGCCAGTCGCAATACGAACAAGCGAGGTGATGACATGAGCCTTGACAGGGGACGGCACGCGAAGACCATCGACCGCCCCACTCCGCGCAACCGTCGACGCGAGCACCTGGTCGCGCTGCACGCGGCTGTCCAGGCTCGACGGGACTTGGCGGGCCGCCTGGTCTCGAACTATGGCGTGTCCTGGGTGAACGTCGCCCGGTGCGACGCCCCGTACCGCACCGTCGACGTGGCATGCGACTACCGCAACGGCGGGTGGCGGTTCTGCCGACTTGCCGACGGGATGACGATCACACGCGCCGAGAACGTCGCCGGATGCGTCGAGGCGATCGCCCGCGAACTCGCGAGGGCGAGCCTGTGAGCCGTTCACATGCGCACTCAGGCGGGCCTGACCAGGCCATGTCTGGTGGATCATGGTGGATCCGCACCAATGCGATGCCCAGGGCGATCCCAGCCCGGCGGTGACAGGCGGGCCCGCCGTGACGGGGCGCAGCCCCGCGCCGTCACGTGAGCCGGTCGGTGCAGTGTTCGACCCCGTCGCGGCGTCGGTAGGGCGGCCGCGCGAAGACGGCCGGGCGGCCGCCCCCTCATTCCGCCGCGGGGCCTCGCCGGAGGGCCTCCGCTTCCACCGGGAGAGCGGCGAGCGGTGGCGGGAGGCCAGCGTGCGGGCGGGCACGGACCCGCAGGCGGCCCGCGTGGCGGCCACGGGCAGCACCCCGTACAGAAAGTCTCGAACGCGCCCCTGTCAGGGCGCGTTCTGCTGCGTGGTGACGAAGCCGGCAGCCTTCCAGTTACGCCCTGCCATGCCAGCGCGGGGCGTCGGCAACGTGTCGCGGCTACAGCGGAGGCTGAGACGACACGGAAAGCCCCCAACACCTGTTGATCAGTCGATCAAGCCCTGTCGTACGGCCTCTGCTCCAACAGCGAAGCGGGTCCGGACGCCCAGGGCAGCGCGGATGGCGTTGACATGGCGTCCCACCGTGGTGACACTCACCCCGACCTGGTCGGCGATGGCCTTGTCCGGCGCCCCCTGAACGAGCAGGTGCAGGATCTGCATCTGGATCGGCGGCAGGGGTCCGTCGGCTGGATCAGGTGCACCGTACGGCGTCGCACGCTCCCAAAGAAGTTCGAAGTACTCCCTCAGGGCTCCGACGATCACCGAGGATTGGATGAGCAGCACGCCTGCCGATCTCCGTTCTGCCAGCGGGATCAGTCCGACCGCCTCGTCGGCGAGCCGCATGCTCATGCCGATCTCCGGGAGGAGCCGGACGGTGGCACCGGCACGGACAAGAGCGTCGACGCGCTCGCGTCCGGAGGGCGATTCGACGCAGCCGCTCTCGTAAATCGCCCTGACGTTCGCGCGGCCGGAGGAGGCCGGAGTGTCAGCGGACTGGCCGTCAGCGAGGCGGTCACCCAGGATCAGCCAGTCGCGTTGTGCCGAGCGGATCAACGTCGTGGTCAACTCGGCGATCCTGTCCCAGTCGGTCAGGATTTGGACCAGCTGCTCCATCGCTCCGTCCACCGATGAGGCGGCCTCCATCTGAGCGGCACGAAGGCGTTCTTGTGCGTCCAGCAGCCGTTGATGCTCGGCCGCAAGGTCACCGGCCATACGCGCCAGGGCTCGCTGCAGCGTCAGGTCAGGTGAGGCCGGGGCCAGGATCGAATTCCCGTCGCCGTCCTCCTGCAGGTAGGCCATCCCCGCACCTACGAGGAGCTCGATGTGATCCTCCTCGCCGAGGAGTCTCGCCGCATCTTCCAGACGGCATCCTCCGTGCAGGAGTAATGGGATGTAGGTGGCCAGCAGCCCGTCGGGGACTATGCCGTCCAGCAGTCGCCGTGCCCGCGAGGCGACAGCATCGGCGTGAGCGTCGCTCATGATCGATACCTCCTTCCGCGGTGAAGGCGGCCCCGGTGGCGTTCAGCCGGAGGCGGGCGCTGCTCGTCGACGCGCGACACCTGACCGCCGAGCCCGTCCCGTGCGACTTCGGGGCCGCGGGGCTCGACCTCCTCGTGGTCGGCACCCGGTCGCCGCACCGGAACGCGGACGGCGCGTT
>NZ_BSTN01000049.1 GCF_030269545.1 Actinomadura sp. NBRC 104425
GAAGATTCGGGGGTTCCGGATCGAGCTGGGCGAGATCGAGGCGGCTGTTGCCGCACACGCCTCGGTGGGGCGGGTCGCGGTCGTGGTGCGCGAAGACCAGCCCGGCACGAAACGCTTGGTCGCCTACGTCGTTCCGGCAGACGGCTCGGTCGATACTGCAGCGCTGCGGAAGCATGTGGCCGGGCGGTTACCGGAGTACATGGTTCCGGCGGCGTTCGTGGTGTTGGAGGCGTTGCCGACCACACCGAACGGCAAGCTGGACCGCGCCGCCCTGCCCGCGCCGGATTTCGGTGGCCGGTCGGGTGGGCGTGCCCCGGCGAACGCGACCGAGGAGGTGCTGTGCGGCCTGTTCGCCGAAGTCCTCGGCCTGGACCAGGTGGGCGCTGAAGACTCCTTCTTCGAAGTCGGCGGTGACTCCCTCCTCGCCATGCGGCTCGTCACTCGCCTGCGGGCGGTGTTCGAGGTCGAGGTCGGGATCAAGACGTTGTTCGCCGAACCCACGGTCGCCGGCGTCGCAAAGGCCGTCACCGCTGGCACGGACCGGGCCCGTCCGCCGCTGACGGCCCGGCGCCGTCCGGACGTGGTACCGCTGTCGTACGGGCAGCAGCGCATGTGGTTCCTCAACCGTTTGGAAGAAGCAGGCGAAGGCGCGGCCTACACCCTGCCGTTAGTGCTGCGGATTTCCGGCGAACTGGACGTTCCCGCGCTGGAAGCGGCCCTGGCCGACGTCGCCGACCGGCACGAGAGCTTGCGCACGATCTTCCCCGAGATCGACGGGGAACCGCACCAGCGGGTGCTGACCGGTCGCGCCGGCCATCCCCGGCTGGAGACCGCCCGGCCCGACGAGGACGCTGACCGCAGTTTCGATCTCCGGGAGGACCTGCCCTGGCGGGCCCGGCTGGTCGAACTGGGCCCGAACGAACACGTCCTGGAGATCGTGGCGCACCACATCGCCGTGGACGGCTGGTCGCTGGGCGTACTGGCCCGTGATCTCGGTGTCGCGTATGCGGCTCGCCGGGAGGGGCGGGAACCAGGCTGGGCGCCGCTGCCGGTCCAGTACGCCGACTACGCGTTGTGGCAGCGGGAGGTACTGGGCGACCCGGACGATCCGGACAGTGTGATCAGCGGTCAGCTCGGCTACTGGCGTGAGGCCTTGCGTGATCTGCCTGAGGAACTGACGCTCCCGACCGACCGGCCGAGGCCCGCCACGCCTTCCTTCCGGGGCCGATCCGTACCGGTGACCTTGGGACCGGACGCTCACGCGGGCCTGGTCCGGGTGGCGCAGCGGGGCGGCGCGACCGTGTTCATGGTGGTGCAGACGGCGCTGGCGGCATTGCTGGCCCGGCTCGGTGCGGGCACCGACATCCCGCTCGGCACGCCTGTCGCAGGCCGGGGTGACGCCGCGCTGGACGGGCTGGCGGGGTTCTTCGTCAACACGCTGGTGCTGCGCACGGACGTGAGCGGCGACCCGTCGTTCCTGGAGCTCCTGGCGCGCGTCCGCGAAACCGATCTGGCCGCCTACGCGCATCAGGAACTGCCGTTCGAGCGGCTGGTGGACGAACTCAGCCCCGCCCGATCGCTGGACCGGCACCCGCTGTTCCAGGTGATGTTCACCCTCCAGAGCGCCACCGGCGACCGGCAGGGACGGTGGGAGCTGCCGGGACTCCAGGTCGAGCCGATGCCGCCCGGCGAGGAGGCCGAGACCGCCCGGTTCGACCTGTCGATCACCCTGGCGGAACGCCGCGACGAGGACGGCGTTCCCGTGGGTATCGGCGGAGAGATCCTCTACGCGACCGACCTGTTCGACGAGACGACCGCACAAGCTCTGTCCGATCGCCTCGTCCGCGTCCTCGAACAGCTCGCGGCCGATCCGGAACTGCGCGTGAGCCAGGTCGATGTTCTGGACGAGACCGAACGCCTCACTCTGCTGGGGAGCTGGAACGACACCGGCACGTCCGTTCCCGGCGTCATGATCCCCGAGCAGATCCGCGCATGGGCCGGGCGCACGCCGGATGCGGTGGCGTTGCGGTGTGGTGAGGTGTCCTTGACGTATGCCGAGTTGGAGGCGCGGTCGAACCGGTTGGCCCGGTATCTGCGGGGCGCCGGGGTGGGGCGTGAGTCGGTGGTGGGGCTGAGCCTGCCGCGTGGTGTGGACGCGATCGTTGCCGTGGTGGGTGTGTGGAAGGCGGGTGCCGCCTATGTGCCGCTGGATCCGGAGTATCCGGTCGACCGGCTGGAGTTCATGC
This sequence comes from Actinomadura sp. NBRC 104425, assembly GCF_030269545.1. GTDB lineage: Bacteria > Actinomycetota > Actinomycetes > Streptosporangiales > Streptosporangiaceae > Spirillospora > Spirillospora keratinilytica. The sequence continues at coordinate 2,247 of NZ_BSTN01000049.1, forward strand.
TCGCCGACAGCGGTGCGTCCCTGCGCATCGACTCGTTGGACGAGTTGATCGCGGAGCAGTCTTCCGAGCCGCTGGGGGTCGGGCTGGACTCGGCGAGCCTGGCGTATGTGATCTACACCTCCGGTTCCACGGGCCGTCCCAAGGGTGTGATGGGCCATCACGGCGGCATGGTGAACCTGGTGGAGGCGTTGCGGCCGGTCCTGGGGGCGGCGCCGGGTAAGGCGGTTTTGCAGTTTGCGTCGTTCAGCTTCGACGCCTCTGTGCTGGACATCGCGGTGACGTTGTCGTCGGGTGCGACGCTGGTGATCGCCACGCCGCAGGAGCGTGCCGACTCGGCGGTGTTGACGCGGATGCTCAACGAGCAGGGCGTGGATGCGGCGAGCATCGTGCCGTCGCTGTTGCGCGTGCTCGATCCGGCGCAGGTCGAAGGTGTGGGCCGGTGGGTGCTGGGCGCCGAACGGCTGTCGGCGGACCTGGCGGCCCGCTGGGCAGGCGGCGATCGACTCTGGAATACCTACGGGCCGACCGAGACGACGGTCATGGCGACGGTCGGTGTGGTGGACGGTCCGGGCACGCCGCCGATCGGGCGTCCGATCGGCAACACCAAGGTGTTCGTGTTAGACGAGTTCCTGCAGCCCGTTCCCGCCGGGGTGACCGGCGAACTCTACGTCGCCGGCGCCGGGGTCACCCGCGGCTACGTCAACCGCCCGGCACTGACCGCCGAGCGGTTCGTGGCCTGCCCGTTCACCCCCGGCGAGCGCATGTACCGCACCGGCGACCTGGCCTGCTGGACGAGTGATGGCCGGTTGGAGTTCGTCGGCCGGGCCGACGAGCAGGTGAAGATTCGTGGGTTCCGGGTGGAGCCGGGCGAGGTCGAGGCCGTCCTGGCCGAGCATGAGAGCGTTGACCGTGCGGTGGTGCTGGTCCGAGACGAGCGTCTGGTGTCGTATGTCGTGCCGTCCAACGGTGCAGTGGACGCCGCCGTCCTCCGCGAGCATCTGTCGGCGAGCCTGCCCGAGTACATGATTCCCTCCGCGTTCGTCGAGCTGGAGGAGTTCCCCCTCACCGTCAACGGCAAGCTCGACCGGGCCGCCCTTCCCGCGCCCGACTTGGCGGGCCGGTCGGTGAGCCGCGCCCCCGCCACGCAGACCGAGGAGATCCTGTGCGGTCTGTTCGCCGAGATCCTCGGTTTGGAGCGGGTCGGAGCGGAAGACTCGTTCTTCGACTTGGGCGGTGATTCGCTGCTGGCGATGCGGCTCATCGCTCGCGTGCGGGCGGTGTTCGACACCGAGATCGGCATCCGGACCCTGTTCACCGACCCCACCGTCGCCGGACTCGCCAAGGCGGTCACGGAAAGCTCGGCCGTGGCCCGGCCGGCGTTGGCTCCCCGGCCCCGGCCGCAGATACTGCCGCTGTCCTACGGGCAGCAGCGCATGTGGTTCCTCAACCGCCTCGAAGAGGAAGGCTCCGGCGCCGCCTACAACGTGCCCCTGGCGCTGCGGCTCTCCGGCGATCTGGACCCGGACGTCCTGGAAGCGGCCCTGCACGACGTGGCCGACCGGCACGAGACCCTCCGCACCGTCTACCCGGAGACCGCGGCGCTGCCGCAGCAAAAGATCCTCATGGGTCCGGCCGCGCATCCGCCGCTGACCGTCACCCGCATCACCGGGGACGACCCGTCCGCGGTGATCGCCGAGGTGACCGGGCGGGGCTTCGACGTCGCCGCCGAGCTGCCGTGGCGGGCCGACCTGCTCGTGCTCGGCGACCGGGAGTTCATCCTCGTGGTGACCGCCCACCACATCGCGGTGGACGGCTGGTCGATGGGCGTTCTGGCCCGCGACCTGGGCATCGCCTACGCCGCCCGGCTGGAAGGCCGGGAACCGGACTGGGCGCCGCTGCCGGTCCAGTACGCCGACTTCGCCATCTGGCAGCGGGAGGTTCTCGGGGAGCTCGACGACCCCGGCAGCGCGATCAGCTCCCAACTCGCCTACTGGCGCGACGCGCTCGCCGGGCTGCCCGAGGAGCTGGCGCTGCCGACCGACCGGCCCCGCCCGCCCGTCTCGTCGTTCCGGGGAGCCGTGGTGCCCCTCGCGGTTCCGGCGGCCGCGCACGCCCGGCTGGCGGAGCTGGCCCGGCGCACCGGCTCGACGGTGTTCATGGTGGTGCAGTCGGCGCTGGCCGTGCTGCTCGCCCGGCTCGGCGCGGGCACCGACATCCCGATCGGCACCACCGTGGCGGGGCGGGGCGACGCGGCTCTGGAAGACCTGGTGGGGTACTTCCTGAACACGCTGGTGCTGCGCACCGACGTCGGCGGCAACCCGACGTTCACCGAACTGGTCCGGCGCGTGCGGGAGACCGACCTGGCCGCCCTCGCCCACCAGGACGTGCCGTTCGAGCGGCTGGTGGACGACCTCAGCCCGTCCCGTTCGCTGTCGCGGCACCCGCTGTTCCAGGTGATCCTGTCGATCGAGAACCTGCCGCCCGCCCGGTGGGAGCTGCCCGGGGTGAGCGTGCGGCCGGTGCGGCCCGACACCGAGGCGGCCCGGTTCGATCTGTCGGTCAGCCTCACCGAGAGCCGCGGCGCCGACGGCGCCCCGGCCGGGCTGCAGGGCGGGCTGCTGTACGCGACCGACCTGTTCGACGAGGCCACCGCCCGCGGGATCGCCGAACGGCTGATCCGCGTGCTGGAGCAGGTCGCCGCCGACCCGGACATCGACGTGGCCGCCGTCGAGCTGCTGGACGAGGCCGAGCGGCGCGCCGTGCTCACCGACTGGAACGACACCGCGCGGCCCGTCCCCGAGGCGACACTCCCGGGGATCATCAGCGGTTGGGCGGAGCGGACGCCCGACGCGGTCGCGCTGCGGTGCGGCGACGCCGTCCTCACCTACGCCGGGCTGGAGGAGCGGTCGAACCGGCTCGCCCGCCACCTGCTGGACGCCGGGATCGGCGCCGAGTCCGTCGTCGGCCTGCGCATGCCGCGCGGGATCGACGCGGTCGTCGCCATGGTCGGCGTGTGGAAGGCGGGCGCCGCCTACGTTCCGCTCGACCCCGAGCACCCCGCTGACCGGCAGGAGTTCATCCTCGCCGACAGCGGCGCGGCCCTGGTCATCGAGTCGCTGGACGAGCTGGTCGCGGGCCGGTCCGCGGAGCCCGTCGGCACGCGGCCGAGCCCGGACGGCCTGGCCTACGTCATCTACACCTCGGGCACGACGGGGCGGCCGAAGGGGGTGCTGGCCCGGCATGGCGGCGTGGTGAACCTCGCGGAGGCGTTCCGTCCCGTGCTGGGCGTGCGGCCCGGCGTGGCGATGCTGCAGTTCGCGTCGTTCAGTTTCGACGCGTCGGTGCTGGACGTGGCGGTGGCGCTGGCGTCGGGCGCGACCCTGGTGATCGCCTCGGATGAGGAGCGGGCCGACCCCGAGCTGCTGACCCGGATGGTGAACGAGCGGGGCGTCGGCGCGGTGAGCCTCGTCCCGTCCCTGGTGCGGGAGCTGGACCCGGACCGGTTCGACGGCGTGGCCCGCTGGGTCGTGGGGTCCGAGCGGATGCCGGAGGAGCTGGCGCGGCGCTTCGGCCGCGGCGAGCGGCTGTGGAACGCCTACGGCCCGACCGAGATCACCGTCATCTGCACCACCGGCCCCGTCGCCGACGACGGCGCCGGCTGGGTCGGCGGGGTGCCGTCGATCGGCCGGCCCATCGCCAACACCCGGGTGTTCGTGCTGGACGAGTTCTTGCAGCCCGTTCCCGCCGGGGTGACCGGCGAAGTGTACGTGGCGGGCGCGGGGCTGGCGCGCGGCTACCTGAACCGGCGGGGGCTGACGGCCGGGCGGTTCGTGGCGTGCCCGTTCGCCCCCGGCGAGCGCATGTACCGGACCGGCGACCTCGCCCGGTGGAGCCCCGACGGGCTGCTGGTGTTCGCGGGCCGCGCCGACGAACAGGTGAAGATCCGCGGCCACCGGATCGAACCCGGCGAGGTCGAGCACGCCCTGGCCGGGCACGACGCCGTGGACCAGGTGGCGGTGGTGGCGCGGGACGACCGGCTCGTCGCCTACGTCGTCCCGGCCGCCGGCGCCGCGGTCGACACGGCCGCGCTGCGGGAGTTCGCGGCGCGCCGGCTGCCGCCCTACATGGTGCCGGGCGCGGTCGTCGAGCTGGAGGCGCTGCCGCTGAACGCCAACGGCAAGCTGGACCGGGCCGCGCTGCCCGCCCCGGACTTCGCCGGGCTGGTCGGTGGCCGCGCCCCCGCCACCCCGGTGGAGGAGACGCTGTGCCGGCTGTTCGCCGAGGTGCTCGGGCTGGAGCGGGTCGGCGCGGACGACGGCTTCTTCACCCTGGGCGGCGACTCGATCCTGTCGATGCTGGTGGTGGCGGGGGCGCGCCGCGCCGGGCTGGCGATCACGGCGCGGCAGGTGTTCGAGCACCAGACCCCGGCGGGGCTGGCGGCGGTGGCCGTCCCGATCGAGGACGAAGGCGGCGGCGGTGTCGCGGCGGCCGGCCCGGTCCCGTGGACGCCGGTGATCCACCTGGCCGCGGAACGGTCGGGCGAGGCGGCCCTGACGGGCGGGTTCTACCAGTCGATGCTGCTGTCGGTGCCCGCCGGCGCCGACCGCGCCCGGCTCACCGGCGCGGTGCAGGCCGTGCTGGACCGGCACGAACTGCTCAGCGCCCGGCTGGAGCCCGGCGAGCGGCGGCTGGTCGTCCCGGAGCGGCCCGTTGCGGCCGCCGACGTGCTGGACCGGGTGCAGGCCGGCGGCGACCTGGAACGCGTCGTCGCCGAACGGGCCCGCCGGGAGGCGGCGCGGCTGGACCCGAAGGCCGGGGTGATGACCCGGCTGGTGTGGTTCGACGCGGGCCCGGACACCGACGGCCTGCTGCTGTGGCTGATCCACCACCTCGTGGTGGACGGGGTGTCCTGGCGGATCCTGCTGCCGGACCTGGCCGCCGCCTACGAGACGCCGGACGCCGGCCTTTCGCCCGTGCCCGTCCCCTACCGGCAGTGGGCCCTGCACCTCGCCGAGCAGGCCGCCAGTGCCGAGCGCACGGCCGAGCTGCCGGTGTGGAAGGCGATGCTGGACGGCCCGGACCCGCTGGTGGGCGCCCGCCGCCTCGACCCGTCCCGCGACCTGGTGGGCACGGTGCGCCGGGTGGACGCCTGCGTGCCCGCCGACGTCACCGAGGCGCTGCTGACGCGGGTGCCCGCGGCGTTCCACGCGGGCGTCGACGACGTGCTGCTCGCCGCGCTGGCCGCCGCGCTCGTCGAGTGGCGGCGCGGCCGCGGCGGCCCCGCCGACGGCGGCGTGCTCATCGACGTCGAAGGCCACGGACGCACCTGCGACACCCTCGACCTGTCGCGGACGGTCGGCTGGTTCACCAGCGTCCACCCCGTCCGCGTCGACCCGGGCACGCTGGACCCGGCGGAGGTGCGGGCCGGTGGACCCGCCGTCGACCGCCTGGTCAAACGCGTCAAGGAGCAGCTGCGCGCCGTGCCGTCCGACGGGCTCGGCTACGGGCTGCTGCGGTACGTCAACCCCGACACCGCCGCCGAGCTCGCGGCGCTGCCCGCACCGCAGATCGCGTTCAACTATCTGGGCCGGTTCGCCGCGGCCGCCGACGGCGACGGCGCGGACCGCCCGTGGCAGCCCGTCGGCCGCACCGGGCTGGGCGGCGGCGCCGATCCCCGCATGGCCGCCGGGCACGTGCTGGAGGTCTCCGGCGTCGTCCACGACCTGCCGGAGGGCCCGACTCTTGCCTTGACAGTGGCCTGGCCCGAAGACTTGCTGCCCGAAGCGGCGGTCTCCGCTCTGGCCTCGGGGTGGGCGGCGATGCTGACGGGGCTGGCCGCCTACGCCGACCGCGCGGACGCGGGCGGCCACACCCCGTCCGACTTCCCGCTGGTGAGCCTGGCGCAGGGCCAGATCGACGAGCTCGAATCCGAACTTGAAGGGGGCGCATGGTGACGCAGAGGCGAGTTGAGGACGTCTGGCCGCTGTCTCCGCTGCAGGAGGGCCTGCTCTTCCACGCCCTTTTCGACGACGACGCCCTCGACGTGTACGTCGGGCAGGAGGTCGTCGACCTGGAGGGTCCTCTGGACGTCGCCGTGCTGCGCCGCTCGTGGGAGGCGCTGTTAGCCCGGCACGCCGGTCTGCGCGTCGGGTTCCGCCGCCCCGCCGGGGCCGAGCAGCTCGTCCAGGTCGTGATGCGCGGCGTCGCCCTGCCGTGGCGCGAGGCCGACCTGTCCCACCTCGACAGCGGCGCCGGAATGGAGGAGGCGGACCGGCTCGTCACCGAGGAGCGGCTGCGCCGGTTCGACCTGTCCGCGCCGCCGCTGTTCCGGCTGCTGCTGGTGAAACTGGGGCCCGACCGGCACCGGCTGGTGATCACCCTGCACCACATCGTGCTGGACGGCTGGTCGCTGCCGATCCTGATGGGCGAGCTGTGGGCGGTCTACGGCGCGGGCGGCCGCACCGACGGCCTGCCGCCCGTCACCCCCTACCGCGAGTACCTGGCGTGGCTGGCCCGCCAGGACAAGGACCGGGCGCGCGAAGCGTGGGCCGCGGCGCTGGCGGGCGTGGACGAGCCGACGCTGGTCGCCCCCGCCGCGGGCAACCGCGTGCCGGTGCTGCCCGAGACCGTCGTCGCCCGCGCCGGCAGCCGCCTCACCGGGACGCTGCGCGAGCTGGCCCGCGGCCGCGGCCTGACCCTCAACACCGTCACCCAGGCCGCCTGGGCGATCCTGCTGGGCGGCCTCACCGGACGCGACGAGGTGGTGTTCGGCGCGACCGTCGCGGGCCGCCCCGCCGAGATCCCCGGCGTGGAACGCATGCTGGGGCTGCTGCTCAACACCGTCCCCGTCCGGGTGCGCCTCGACCCGGCGCTGACCGTCGCCGACATGCTCGCCCGGCTCCAGGAGCAGCAGTCCGCGCTGCTCGACCACCAGTACCTGGGCCTGGCCGAGATCCGGAAGGCCGCCGGGCCCGGCGCCGGGTTCGACACCCTCATGGCGTTCGAGAGCTACCCGGCCGGGGAGGGCCGCGCCCCCGACCTCGGCGGGCTGCGGCTCGCCATGACCGGCGGCCGGGACGCCGCCCACTACCCGCTGACCGTCGCCGTCGCCCCCGGCGACGACCTGGACTTCCGCATCAGCTACCGGACCGACGTGTTCGCCGAACGGGACGTGCAGACGCTCGCCGACCGGCTGGTGCGGATCCTCGGGCAGATCGCCGCCCATCCCGACCTGCCGCTCGGCCGGCTCGACCTGCTGGACCCCGCCGAACGCGACGCCGTCCTCGACACCTGGAACGACACCGCCGTCCCCGTTCCCGCGGACACCGTGCCCGCCCTCATCCGGGCCCGCGCCGACGCCGCCCCCGACACACCCGCCGTGCTGTGCGGGGAGGAGACGTTGACCTACGCCGACCTGGAGGAGCGGTCGAACCGGCTGGCCGGATACCTGCGCGGCCTCGGCGCCGGCGCCGAGACCGTCGTCGGGCTGTGCCTGCCGCGCGGCACCGACCTGATCGTCGCGATGCTCGCCGTGTGGAAGGCGGGCGCGGCGTACGTGCCGCTCGACCCGCAGTACCCGGCGGACCGGCTCGCGTTCATGCTCGCCGACAGCGGCGCGTCCCTGCTGGTCACCACCGCCGAGACGGGTACGGGCGCGGGGGTTACCGCCGAGGGTGTCCGGCGGGTGCCGCTCGACGACCCGGACGTGGTCGCGGCCGTCGCCGCGCAACGCCCGGAACCGCCCGCGGTGCAGCCGCACCCGGCGGGCCTGGCCTACGTCATCTACACCTCCGGCTCCACCGGGCGGCCCAAGGGCGTGATGGCCCAGCACGGCGGCCTGCGGAACCTGGCCGTGGCGTTACGCTCCGTGCTGGGCGCCGCGCCCGGCGTGACGGTCCTTCAGTTCGCCTCCTTCAGTTTCGACGCCTCCGTCCTGGACGTCGTGGTCACGCTGACGTCCGGCGCCACCCTGGCGATCGCGACCGCCGCAGAACGCGCCGAACCGCAGGCCCTCACCCGCATGATGAACCAGCGGGGCGTCGCCGCCGCCAGCATCGTCCCGTCGCTGCTCGGCATGCTCGACCCGGCCGACCTCGGCGGCGTGGAACGCCTGGTGCTGGGCGCCGAACGGCTCCCCGCCGACCTGGCCGACCGCTGGACCGGCGGCGAACGCCTGTGGAACACCTACGGGCCCACCGAGGCCACCGTCATCGCCACCGCCGGGCCGATCCCCCCGCAGGGCCACGGCCGCGGCTGGGCCGACGGGCTGCCCGCGATCGGCCGGCCCGTCGCCAACACCCGCGTCTACGTCCTCGACGGCTCCCTGCGGCCGGTGCCGCCCGGCGTCACCGGCGAACTGTACCTGGCGGGCGCCGGCCTGACCCGCGGCTACCTGCGCCGCCCCGGGCTGACCGCGGAACGGTTCGTCGCCTGCCCGTTCGCCCCCGGCGAGCGCATGTACCGCACCGGCGACCTCGGCTACTGGACCACCGACGGCGAACTGGCGTTCGCCGGACGCGCCGACCAGCAGGTCAAGATCCGCGGGTTCCGCATCGAACCCGGCGAGATCGAACACGTCCTGGCCGGGCACGACGGCGTCGACCGGGTCGCGGTCGTCGCCCGGGAGGACCGCCCCGGCGACCGCCGCCTCGTCGCCTACGCCGTCCCCGCCGCCGGCGCCGCCCTCGACGCCGCCGCGCTGCGCGAGTTCGCCGCCCGGCGGCTGCCCGAGCACATGGTGCCGGCCGCCGTGGTGCTCCTGGACGCGCTGCCGCTCACCGTCAACGGCAAACTCGACCGCGCCGCACTGCCCGCCCCCGACCTCGGCGGCGGCGGGGGACGCGGCCCCGCCACCGTCACCGAAGAGGTCCTGTGCGGCCTGTTCACCGAGGTGCTCGGCGTGCCGCGGGTGGGCGCCGAGGACTCCTTCTTCGACCTCGGCGGCGACTCGCTGCTGGCGATGCGGCTGATCGCCCGGGTGCGGGCCGTCCTGGAGGCCGAGATCGGCATCCGGGACCTGTTCGCCGCGCCGTCCGTGGCGGCCCTGGCCCGCGTCATCGACGGCCTCGGCGGCGCGGACGTCCGTCCGGCGCTGACCGCCGGTCCCCGCCCCGACACGCTGCCGCTGTCGTTCGGGCAGCAGCGCATGTGGTTCCTCAACCGGCTGGAGAAGGCCGGCGAGGGCGCCGGCTACAACGTGCCGATGGTGCTGCGCCTGTCCGGTGAACTCGACACCCAGGCGCTGCAGGCGGCCGTCGCCGACGTCGCCGCCCGCCACGAAAGCCTCCGCACCGTCTTCCCCGAAACCGGCGGCGCGCCCCGCCAGGCCATCCTCGACGCGCATCCCGCCGTGGACGTCGTCCCGGTGGACGCCGCCGACGCCGACGCCGTGGTGCGCGAGGAGTCCGCCCGCGGCTTCGACGTCGAACGCGAACTGCCCTGGCGGGTCCGGCTGCTGCGCATCGCCGCCGACGAGCACCTCCTGCTCGTCGTCGCCCACCACATCGCGGTGGACGGCTGGTCGATGGGCGTGCTCGCCCGCGACCTCGGCACCGCCTACACCGCCCGCAGGCGCGGCGAGGCACCCGGCTGGGCGCCGCTGCCCGTCCAGTACGCCGACTACGCGATCTGGCAGCGCGAGGTCCTCGGCGACCTCGACGACCCCGACAGTGCGATCACCGCCCAGCTCGGCCACTGGCGCAAGACCCTGGAAGGGCTGCCCGAAGAGCTGGCGCTGCCGGCGGACCGGCCCCGCCCCGCCGCCCCGTCGTTCGCTGGCGAGTCGGTGCCGCTGCACGTCCCGGCGGAGGCGCACGCCCGCCTGGTGCGGCTCGCCCAGCACAGGCGCGCCACCATGTTCATGGTCGTGCAGGCGTCGCTGGCCGCGCTGCTCGCCCGGCTCGGCGCGGGCACCGACATCCCGCTCGGCACCGCCGTCGCCGGCCGCGGCGACGCCGCCCTCGACGACCTCGCCGGGTTCTTCGTCAACACCCTCGTGCTGCGCACCGACGTCCGCGGCGACCCGACGTTCGCCGACCTGGTCGCCCGCGTCCGCGAAACCGACCTGGCCGCCTACGCCCACCAGGACGTCCCGTTCGAACGCCTTGTGGACGAGCTCAGCCCGACCCGGTCGCTGTCCCGGCACCCCCTGTTCCAGGTCGCGCTGAGCGTGCAGAGCATGCCGGAACCCGACGCCGAGACCGGCGGCTGGGAGCAGTCCGGCCTGACCGTCCGGCAGGCCGCATCCCGCGCCGACGCCGCCCGCTTCGACCTGTCGGTCAACCTCGTCGAGCACCGCGACGCCGCCGGCGCCCCCGCCGGCATGGGCGGCGGCCTCCTCTACGCCGCCGACCTGTTCGACGAAACCACCGCCCGCACCCTCGCCGACCGCCTCGTCCGCGTCCTCGACCAGGTCGCCGCCGACCCCACGCTGCACATCAGCCGGCTCCAGGTGCTCGACCCGGTGGAACGGCACGCCCTCCTCGCCGAACGCAACGACACCGCCGCCGAGACGCCCGCGCCGACCCTGGTGCACCTGCTCGCCGCGCAAACCGCCCGCACCCCGGACGCGACCGCCGTCATCGGTGCCGGCCGCTGCCGGACCTACGCAGACCTGGACCGGCACGCCGCCCGCATCGCCGCCGGCCTGGCCGAACGCGGCGTCCGCCGCGGCGACCTCGTCGGCGTCGCCATGGAACGCTCACCCGACCTGATCGCCGTCCTGCTCGGCATCCTGCGCGCCGGAGCCGCCTACGTGCCGGCGGACCCGGCCTGGCCCGCCGCCCGCACCCGCCGCGTCCTCGCCGGCCTCGACGTGGTCGTCGCCGACACCGGCCTCGCCCGGCAGCTCGTCGCCGACCAGGTCATCGCCGCCGGAACGGCCGTCACCGTCGAGGACCTGCCGTCCGACGCGCCCCCGCCCGCCGTCGCCCTCGCCCCGGCCGACCTCGCCTACGTCATGTACACGTCCGGATCGACCGGCGAACCCAAGGGCGTCACCGCCACCCACGGCGCGGTCGCCGCCCTCGCCACCGACCCGTGCTGGGGCCCCGGCGCCCGCGGCCGCGTCCTGCTGCACGCCCCGCACGCCTTCGACGCCTCCACCTTCGAAATCTGGGTCCCGCTCGCCCACGGCGGCGCCGTCGTCGTGGCCCCGCCCGGCAAGGTGGACGCGGCGACCCTCACCCGGTTCGTCCGCGACCACGCCCTGACCGCCGTGCACGTCACCGCCGGCCTGTTCGGCGTGCTCGCCGAGGAGGCCCCCGGCGCCCTCGCCGGCGTACAGGAGGTCCTCACCGGCGGCGACGTGGTCCCGGCCGGCGCCGCCGCGAAGATCATGGCGGCTTGCCCGGACGTCACCCTCCGGCACCTGTACGGGCCGACCGAGGTGACGCTGTGCGCCACCACCCACGAGGTCCGCACCGACCCGCCCGCGGTGCTGCCGATCGGCCGCCCCCGCGGCAACACCCGCGTCTACGTCCTGGACGAGTTCCTCCAGCCCGTGCCCGACGGCGTCACCGGCGAACTGTACGTCGCGGGCGACGGCCTGGCCCGCGGCTACCTGGACCGGCCCGCCCTCACCGCCGAACGGTTCACCGCCTGCCCGTTCGCTCCGGGCACCCGCATGTACCGGACCGGCGACCTCGCCCGCTGGCAGGACGGCCGGCTGATGTTCGCCGGCCGCGCCGACGAACAGGTCAAGATCCGCGGCTACCGGGTCGAACCCGGCGAGATCGAAGCGCTGCTGGCCGCCTGCGACGACGTCGCCCGCGCCGCCGTCGTCGTCCGCGAGGACACCGGCGAGAAACGCCTGGTCGCCTACGTCGTGTCCGCCGGCGACGACCGCGGCCTCGCCGCGCGGCTGCGCGACCTGGCCGCCGCCCGCCTCCCCGAATACATGGTCCCGGCCGCGTTCGTCGTCCTCGACGCGCTGCCGCTGACCGCCAACGGCAAGCTCGACCGGCGCGCCCTGCCCGCCCCCGACTTCGGCGGCCTCACCGGCGGACGCGCCCCCGCCACCCCCGTCGAGGAACTGCTGTGCGGCCTGTACGCCGAACTGCTCGGCCTGGACCGGGTCGGCGCCGACGACTCCTTCTTCGACCTCGGCGGCGACTCGCTGCTCGGCATGCGGCTGCTCGCCCGCGTCCGCGCCGTCCTCGGCGTTGAGATCAGCATCGGCGAACTGTTCACCGGCCCGACCCCCGCCGACGTGGCCCGCCTCGCCGACACCACCGGCGGCGCCGCCCGGCCCGCCCTCACGCCCCGGCCCCGGCCCGACGCGGTCCCGCTGTCGTACGGCCAGCAGCGCATGTGGTTCCTCAACCGGCTGGAGAGGGCGGGCGCCGGCGCGGGCTACAACGTGCCCCTGGCCGTCCGGCTGCGCGGCGCACTCGACATCGCGGCCCTGCAAGCGGCCCTCGCCGACGTCGCCGACCGGCACGAGACCCTCCGCACCGTCTACCCCGACCAGGACGGCACCCCCCGCCAGGAAATCCTCGCCGGCTCCGCCGCACATCCCCGCCTCATCGTCGACGCCCCCGGCGAGGACGTCGGCGGCGTGCTGCGCGCCGAGGCCGTCCACCGCTTCGACGTCTCCCGCGACCTGCCCTGGCGGATCCGGCTGGTGCCCGTCGGCGACGACGAACACGTGCTGAGCATCGTCGCCCACCACATCGCCGTCGACGGCTGGTCCATGGGCATCCTGCTGCGCGACCTCGCCGCCGCCTACACCGCGCGGCGCCAGGGCACCGCCCCGGCCTGGACCCCGCCGCCCGTCCAGTACGCCGACTACGCGATCTGGCAGCGCGAGGTCCTCGGCGACCTCGACGACCCCGACAGCGCCATCAGCGCCCAGCTCCGCCACTGGCGCGAGGCCCTCGCCGGGCTCCCCGAGGAACTGGCGCTGCCGACCGACCGGCCCCGCCCGTCGATGCCCACCTTCCGCGGCGCGGCCGTGCCGGTGCACGTCCCCGCCGCCGTGCACGCCCGCCTCGTGCGGATCGCCCAGCGCAGCGGCGCGACCGTCTTCATGGTCGTCCAGGCCGGCCTGGCGGTGCTGCTGTCCCGGCTCGGCGCGGGCGACGACATCCCGCTCGGCACCGCCGTCGCCGGCCGCGGCGACGCCGCCCTCGACGACGTCACCGGATTCTTCGTCAACACGCTGGTGCTGCGCACCGACATCAGCGGCAACCCGACGTTCGCTGACCTGGTCGCCCGCGTCCGCGACGCCGACCTGGCCGCCTACGCCCACCAGGACATCCCGTTCGAACGACTGGTGGACGACCTCAGCCCGGCCCGGTCCCTGTCCCGGCACCCGCTGTTCCAGGTCGAATACACCCTGCAGAACCTGCCCCGCTGGCAGGAGCGCACCACCCTGCCCGGATTGGCGTTCGAAGCGCTCCCGCCCGAGGAGGGCACCCAGGCGGCACGCTTCGACCTGTCGGTGACGCTCGCCGAACACCGCGACGACGACGGCACCCCGAGCGGCATCGGCGGCGTCATCCAATACGCCACCGACCTGTTCGACGAGCACACCGTCGCGGCGATGGCCGACCGCCTCGTGCGCGTCCTCGAACAGGTGGCCGCCGACCCGGCCGTCCCCGTGAACCAGGTGGAGATCCTCAACTCCGCTGAGCGTGAGGTTGTGGTGTCGGGGTGGAACGACACCGTGCACGCTGTGGAGTCGGCGACGCTGGTGGAGTTGTTCGCTGCGCAGGTGGGGCGTACGCCGGGTGCGTTGGCGGTGGCGGATGAGCGTGTGCGGTGGTCGTATGCCGAGCTGGATGCGGCCAGTGACCGTGTCGCGGCGGAGTTGGTGTCGCGTGGCGTGGGGCGGGGCGACTTGGTGGGTGTGGTGGTTGACCGGTCGGTGGAGTTGGAGGCGGTGCTGCTGGGGGTGGTGAAGGCGGGGGCGGCGTATGTGCCGGTGGATCCGGGGTATCCGGCGGCGCGGATCGAGTTCATGCTGGCCGACGCCCGCCCGGCGGTCATCGTCTGCACCGGCGAAACCCGTCACGTCGTGCCCGAGGGCACTGACGTGTTGGTGGTGGACGACCTGCCGTTGGATGGTGCGGCAGCGGCTCCTGTGACGTCGTTGGGTGCCGATGACGTGGCGTATGTGATTTACACGTCGGGTTCGATGGGTCGTCCGAAGGGTGTGGCGGTCTCGCACGGGGCGATCGTGAATCGTCTGCTGTGGATGCAGGGCCGGTACCGGTTGGACGGTTCGGACCGGGTCTTGCAGAAGACTCCGGCGGGGTTCGATGTGTCGGTGTGGGAGTTCTTCTGGCCGCTGATCACCGGCGCGGGGTTGGTGATGGCGCGTCCGGGCGGC
>NZ_BSTN01000050.1 GCF_030269545.1 Actinomadura sp. NBRC 104425
CCCAACGACAAGCCGCATTCGGCGACTGGCTCGACTGGTACAACTACCACCGACCCCACACCGGCATCGCAGGCCAAACCCCAGCCAGCCGCGTCACCAACCTGTCCGAACAGCACACCTAGGCCGTGTCGTCGAACATCGACGTTGCCGCCGGTCACCACCAATCCCAGCGGGTCAGCCCGCCCCGCGACCGGCCGAGCGCCCGGCGCCCCCTTTTCGGGCTCCGGCGGCGTGCCGGTGGGCGCGCACGATGGTGGAGTCCACCGCCACCGGCCGGTCGATGTCCCCGGCGGCGTCGGCGCGGGCCTGGGCGGCCTGCAGCATCCGCGTGAACGTGCCGTCGGCCGCCCACCGGCGGAAGCGGGTGTGCAGCGACCGCCGGGACCCGTAGCGTTCGGGCACATCCCGCCAGGCCACCCCGGAACGGAACTTGAACACGATCCCGTTCAGCACCCGCCGGTCATCGGCCCGCGGACGTCCCATCCATCCGCTGCTTGGGCGGCAACGGCTCCAGCATGGCCCACTCGGCATCGGTCAGCTCATGACGACGAACCACGCATCACGTGATCGCCACGCACGGCCCCTTACGCAGCCACTTTGACGACACTGCCTAGGCCCGCGGGTCGCGACACCAATGCTCAGCGAGTGCGCCGCTGGCCGCCCCGCCGGACGACACTGGTCCGCCATGTGCCCACCGCCGCCCCGCTCCTGACAACCCCCGTGCTGCCACGCTGTTAGATCTCCTGGCCCACACACCGCCGACAGGCCACGCACGCCACGGCGGCATACCGGCGGCCTTCAGGGACGCGACGCCCTTGACACGGGAGTGTTCCCGACCCCATCACCGCCGACGGGTTGCGCGTGTGTCCCAGCGACCGCCAAGGGCGCGGGAGCGGCGCGCCGGTGCCTGCCGGGCGGCCGCTCTAGCCTGCGCCATGGTGCAGCCGCCCGATCTGGGCTGCACTCATTGCACGCATCGGCCGTTGGCGCCGCTGGTGCGGCTTGACCGACGTGGTGCCGGCGCTCCGCGAGGCCACGGGGTGCCCTGCCGTCCCGCGTGATCGGCTGAGCGCCTGGACGGCGACGTCGGTGCTTCGGGGACGCCGCGGGCGGCGGGGGGCGACGATGCGCGGTCCAGGCGCCGTGCACTGGGCAGGTTCGCCGCGGCGCCGGAAGCCGGCCGCCCGTGCGTTGTGATCGCACGTCGGACGGCCGGATTCCGGTGACTCCCGGTCGACGCCCCAAGAGGTCTGGTGCTCGGCGGCCGGGTCACGACCCGTGCGTCCCTGGTCGGCGGGACGCACGGGTGCGGACGGTCAGCGTCCGGTGCCCCCGTAGACGACGGCCTCCACCTGCTCGGCGTCGAGGTCGAAGGCGTGGTGCGCGGCGGCGACGGCGGTGTCGACGTCGTCCTGCGCCACCACCACCGAGATCCGGATCTCCGAAGTGGAGATCATCTCGATGTTGACTCCGGCGTCGGCGATGGCCGAGAAGAACTTGGCCGTCACGCCCGGGTGGGAGCGCATGCCCGCGCCGATCAGCGAGATCTTGCCGATCCGGTCGTCGTAGCGCAGCGACTCGAAGCCGATCTGCTCCTTGACCTTGTTCAGCGCGGCCAGGGCGGTCTGCCCGTCGCTGGCCGGCAGGGTGAACGAGATGTCGGTGCGACCGGTGGACGCCGCCGACACGTTCTGGACGATCATGTCGATGTTGATCTCGGCGTCGGACAGCACCCGGAAGATCGTGGCCGCCTCGCCCACCTTGTCCGGCACCCCGACCACCGTGATCTTGGCCTCGCTGCGGTCGTGCGCGACCCCGGAGATGATCGCCTGCTCCATGTCCTGTCCTTCGATGTCGTCGCTGTCGACCACCCAGGTGCCCTCCCGCTGGCTGAACGAGGAGCGCACATGGATCGGGATGTTGTAGCGGCGGGCGTACTCCACGCAGCGCAGGTGCAGGATCTTGGCGCCGCTGGCGGCCATCTCCATCATCTCCTCGTAGGAGATGCGCGGGATGCGCCGGGCGGCCGGGACGATCCGCGGGTCGGCGGTGAAGACGCCGTCCACGTCGGTGTAGATCTCGCACACGTCGGCGTTCAACGCCGCGGCCAGCGCCACGGCGGTGGTGTCGCTGCCCCCGCGGCCCAGCGTGGTGATGTCCTTGGAGTCCTGGGAGACGCCCTGGAAGCCGGCCACGATGGCGATGGAGCCCGAGTCCAGCGCGTCGCGGATGCGGCCGGGCGTGACGTCTATGATCCTGGCTTTGCCGTGGGAGCCGTCGGTGATCACACCGGCCTGGGAGCCGGTGAACGACCGCGCCTCATGGCCGAGGTTGGCGATGGCCATGGCCAGCAGCGCCATCGAGATCCGCTCTCCGGCCGTCAGCAGCATGTCCAGCTCGCGCCCGGGGGGCAGCGGGCTGACCTGCTCGGCCAGATCGATCAGCTCATCCGTTGTGTCACCCATGGCGGAGACGACGACGACCACGTCGTTGCCCGCCTTCTTCGTCGCGACGATGCGCTGGGCGACCCGCTTGACGCACTCGGCGTCCGCTACGGAGGAGCCACCGTACTTCTGCACGACAAGAGCCACGGGTGGTGCTCCTCGGATCGGGGTCTGACGTACCGGCGACGAGTCTACCGAGGCCGCACCACTGGATTACGAGGCGATAACTACCAGAATGTGGCCATAAATCTCAGTATCTGGGACGGAATGGTCGCCCGTGAGCGTCGTGATCGAGTGGAGAAGTTGCTCGGTCGCCGCCTTTCGACGAAGCAGCCGGACTCGAAGGGCGACCACGTCGCCGTCCAATGCCACCCGGGTTGCCCCGCCCACACCGCGTTGACCGCCGGATCCGGACCTCCGTCCAGCGACGAAGGACAGGAATCGTGACGAGGCCATGGCGGCACCGCCTGGACGGGACGATGCGCACCGGACCACAGCGCTGCCGGTGCCCCCGCACAGCTCTCCGCAGGGCCTAACGCACCGCGGGCGCCTCTTCGGCCACGTTGAGCCGGGCGTTGGCGACGACGGCGTGCAGGGCGCGCAGGGCCGCGCCAGCGTGGTTGCCCCAGTGGTTGAAGTAGGAGTACTGCCACCACCACAGCGCCTCCAGGGGGCGGCCCTGCTGGTAGTGGCGCAGGCCGTGGACGAGGTCGCTCGCCACGTCGACCAGGTCGTCGGAGAGCCGGTAGGACGTCGGCTCGGTGTCCTTGTACGGATCGAAGACCTCGACGTACTCGTCGATCGCCAGCAGCCGCTCGGCCAGGCCCTGCCGCACCGCGTCCAGGTCGGGGTCCTCGCCGACCTCCGGCTCCCAGTTGTCCGGAAGGATCACGTCCTGGCTCGCCCCCAGCTGCGCACCGGCCAGGATGACCTGCGAGACCTCCAGCAGCAGCATCGGCACCGTGTGCGGGCCCGCCTCACCGCGCGCGACCGCCTCCAGGCCGCCGAGGTAGTTCTCCACGTGCCGCGCCACCCGTTCGGCGAGGGCGTTCCAGTCCTGCGGGCTGTTGGTGTCAGACATCCAGGAGCCTCCGTCCTTCGAATGCGCGGCCGAGCGTCACCTCGTCGGCGTACTCCAGGTCGCCTCCCACCGGCAGGCCGCTGGCCAGGCGGGTGACGGTGATGCCCATGGGCTTGACCAGGCGCGCCAGGTAGGTCGCCGTGGCCTCGCCCTCCAGGTTCGGGTCGGTGGCCAGGATCAGCTCGGTGACGGTGCCGTCCGCCAGGCGCTGCATCAGCTCACGGATGCGCAGGTCGTCGGGGCCGACGCCCTCGATGGGGCTGATCGCCCCGCCCAGCACGTGGTAGCGGCCCCGGAACTCGCGGGTCTTCTCGATCGCCACGACGTCCTTGGACTCCTCGACCACGCAGATGACGTGCGGGTCGCGGCGGGCGTCCCGGCAGATCCGGCACTCCTCCTCTTCTGCCACATTCCCGCAGGTGCGGCAGAAGCGGACCTTCTCCTTGACCTCCTTGAGGGCCTTGCCCAGCCGGTCCACGTCGGCGGGGTCGGCGGCCAGCAGGTGGAAGGCGATCCGCTGCGCGCTCTTGGGGCCGACGCCGGGCAGCCGACCCAGTTCGTCGATGAGGTTCTGGACGACCCCTTCGTACAACGGTCCGTTCCTTCCACGCTCGTTCTGCTGGGACAGGTGGGTCGGCCCTCAGGCGAAGCCGGGACCGGGTCCGCCGGGACGGCGGGCGGGCCGGATCCGGTCGCGGGGTCAGGCTCCGGGCGCCCCACCCGCGCCCGGCAGACCCGGCATTCCGGGGATGCCCGACATACCACCCCCGCCGAATCCCTCGGCGAGCGGACCCATCTTCTGCTCCTGCAGCTGGGCCACGGCCTGGCCCGCGTCGCGGATCGCGGCCAGCACCAGGTCGGCGATGGTCTCGGCGGTGTCGTCCGGGTCGGAGGCGTCGATGACCTTGGGATCGATGGAGATCGCGGTCACCTCGCCCTGCCCGTTGACCGTCGCCGTCACCAGGCCGCCGCCCGCGCGGCCCTGCACCTCGGCCTCGGACAGTTCGCGCTGTGCGGCGAACAACTGCTCCTGCATCCGCTGGGCCTGCTGCAACAGCTCCTGGATGTTCAACTGACCACCGGGTTCCACGGTCACTCCGTTTCCTCTCGGCCCCTTCCAGGGGCCTTCCTGGCCCCTCACGGGGCCTCGTGCTCGGCGACCCGACGACCACCGCACGTCTGTCTTCCCGAGACTACGGGGTTCGAACGCGATGCGGTACGCGCCGGCGCCCGGACGCCGACTGCGGCGACGCCCTTTCCACGCCGACCGTATCGCCCCAAGTGCCCCTATCGTCCCGATCGACACGTCTTATCGAGACATGCCGAGAACACCGGCCCGCGGCCGGAGAAGTCGCCGACGCGACGGGTCAGGTGTTGTCGATCTCGCGGATGATCTGCCCGCCGAGTTCGCGCATGATGAGCGCCATCCCGTTCAGCTCGGCCTCGTTGCCGTCCGCGTCGGCGTCTCCCTCGGGGTCCACCTCGTCGCTCTCGTCGAAAGGCGGCTCCGGCGGAGGCGGCTCGTCCGCGGGCGGCGGCACGGGGGCGGGAGCGGGGGACGGCTTGGGCGCTGAAACGGTCCATGGCCCCTGGTCCGATGCGGCGGGCGCGGGCGAGGCCTGCGGTGCGGGAGCCGACGCCGGCTCGGCGGGGCCGCGGGACGGCGTGGGCGCCGCCGCGCCGCCGAACCCGACCGCCGGGCCCGGTGAACCGCCCTGCATGCCGCCGGGCCGTCCCGTCGCGGGGCCGCGGCCGCGGCCGCGGGACGGGGCGGTGCCGGCGAGCACCGTGTCGATGCGCCAGTCGACGCCGAGGCGCTGCCCCAGGACCTCGCGGAGCACCGCGTCGCGGCCGCCGTTGGTGAAGTTGGTCCGTGCGCCCTCGGCCTCGAAGGACAGGGTCAGCAGGTTGCCTTCGAGCGAGATCGGCTGGACGCCCGACATGATCGCCATCCAGGCGACCCTGCTCCGCTGTTTGACGGCCTCGACGATCTCCGGCCACATCCGCTGCACCACGGAGACGTCCGGCCCGCCGGCGCCCGCCGCCGGTGCCGCGGCGGGCGGGGTGGACGCTGCCGTGGGCGAGGCAGCGGGTGACGCGGGGACCGGGCGCGCGGCCGGTGCCGGACCGGGCCCCGGACGGTTATCCACAGAACGCCGTTCGCCTTCCGTCCCGCCGGGCGCGGAAGGGACGCTGGACACGGCGGCGCCGCCCTGGGGGCGGGTCTGGGCGGGGGGCGTCTGCGCACCGCCGCCCGGAGTCATGGGGGCGGCGCCGCTCGGCGAGACGGGAGGTGCAGTCGCAGGTGCAGCGGACGCAACGGGCACGCCGGCCGCCATCTGGCGTTCGAGACGGTCCAGGCGGGCGAACATGGACGACTCGTCCGCGTACGCGGCGGGCAGCAGGATGCGGGCGCACACCAGCTCCAGCAGCAGCCTGGGGGAGGTCGCCCCCCGCATCTCGGTCAGGCCGGTGTGCAGCAGGTCGGCCGCCCGGGTCAGCTCGCCCGGGCCGAGCGCCTCGGCCTGGCGCCGCATGCGCTCCAGCTCGTCCGGCGCGGCGGTCAGCAGCCCCGTGCCCCCGGCCTCCGGCACATTCGAAAGGATCACCAGGTCGCGGAGGCGTTCCAGCAGGTCGGTGGCGAACCGGCGGGGGTCCTGCCCGCTTTCGATCACTCGGTCCAGGGCGGCGAACACCGCGGCGCCGTCGCGGGCGGCGAACGCGTCCACCACCTCGTCCAGCAGCGCCGAGTCGGTGTAGCCGAGCAGCGAGACGGCGCGGGCGTAGGTGATGCCCTTCTCGTCCGACCCGGCCAGCAACTGGTCCAGGATCGACAGCGTGTCCCGGGCGGAGCCGGCGCCCGCCCGCACCGCCAGCGGGAGCGCGTTCGGCTCGTACGGCACGCCCTCCCGCTGCAGGATCTCCTCGACGAGCTCCTGCAGCACCCCCGGCGGGATCAGTCGGAACGGATAGTGGTGCGTCCGCGACCGGATGGTGCCGATGACCTTCTCGGGCTCGGTGGTGGCGAACACGAACTTCAGGTGCGGCGGGGGCTCCTCGACCAGCTTGAGCAGCGCGTTGAAGCCCTCCCGGGTGACCATGTGCGCCTCGTCGATGATGTACACCTTGAAGCGCGCCGACACCGGGGCGAAGAAGGCGCGTTCCCGCAGGTCGCGGGCGTCGTCCACGCCACCGTGCGAGGCGGCGTCGATTTCGATCACGTCGATGTGGCCGGTGCCGGTCGGGCCGAGCGCGACGCACGAGTCGCACGTCCCGCACGGATCCGGCGTCGGGCCCTGCTCGCAGTTCAGCGACCGGGCGAGGATGCGGGCGCTGGACGTCTTGCCGCAGCCGCGCGGGCCGCTGAAGAG
The DNA here is from genome assembly GCF_030269545.1 of Actinomadura sp. NBRC 104425. Taxonomy (GTDB): domain Bacteria; phylum Actinomycetota; class Actinomycetes; order Streptosporangiales; family Streptosporangiaceae; genus Spirillospora; species Spirillospora keratinilytica. Next base: position 6,897 of record NZ_BSTN01000050.1, read on the forward strand.
GTAGGCGTGGTTGATCCGCCCGTTGCGCAACGCCTGCTGGAGGGGCTCGGCGACGTGCTCCTGCCCCTTGAGCTCGGCGAATGTCGCTGGCCGGTACTTGCGGTACAGCGCCAGACTCATCGGGGGTCCGCCCTCCTCAGAAGCAGAGCGTCAGAAGCGAAAGGACCCCCCGCACACCCGCCAGAGCCTGCTTATCCTTGCTGCCTTCCGGCCCTGGGGAGGTTCACAGGATGACGCCGTGCGAGGGGTCTGCCCCAGAGTCTATGGCATTCCCGAAGCGACGGCTGCACGCTCGCCGCCTCTCATCGCCCGCGTAGGCTCATCCGCCATGGCCCCTCAAGCCGCCCGGCCGCACCTGCTGCACATCGCCGAACGCCGCCACTGGGAGGCGGCCCGCGCCGCCGGAGCCGCCTACACCATGTCGACCCGAGGCCGCACCCTGGCGGAGGAAGGGTTCATCCACTGCTCCTCCGACATGGACCAGGTGCACGGCGTGTTGTCCCGCTTCTACGCCGACCTGGACCCGGCGGAGCTCCTCCTGCTGGTGATCGACGCCTCCCGGCTGGACGCCCCGGTACGCCACGAGCCCGTGGACGGCGCCGTTTTCCCCCACGTCTACGGCCCGATTCCGCTCTCAGCCGTTATTGATGTCCGATCAGTGCCCGAAACCCGGTAGGCTCTGCGGCGGAGGATTCGCCTAGTGGCCTAGGGCGCACGCTTGGAAAGCGTGTTGGGGGCAACCCCTCGCGAGTTCGAATCTCGCATCCTCCGCCGGCCTCACCAGGCACACACGTCGAGGGCGGCCCCACCCGGGGCCGCCCTCACCGCGTTCCAGCCTCCTTCCCTGCCAGACACACCGACCGGCGGAACCAGGCAGGGCCTGTCCGGTGGATCTCGGCATTCGTCTTTTCGGTGGGGGCAGCCAGGTTGTCCGCCGCGTACTGCGGGTCTTGCGGCTTCGCCGCCATCTGCGAGCGAGCCGGGCAGGTCCGCTGCGGAGCGGGGTGGCGCGCCCGTCTCCGATGCGGCCGCCCTGCCGACGCCGCAACGTGGCCGAACACTGCGTCAACTGGCCCGAGTGACGGCGCGGTGGCGCCACCCGCCACGCAAGGCTCGCTCATCACCACCGGGCCGGAAGGCCTTGGTCACCGCACTGCCGCAGATCCACCATGATCCACCGGGCAGAGCCCCCACTTCCATACCGCCCTGACATGCCGACGCGTCAACCGTGTGCCGGGGAACGTCGTCGGCCGGAGGCAAGCCGAGGTCAGCGGCACGAAATCGGCGCCGCCGCGCTGCCTCGGCATGCCGCCGCGTCAGCCCCGCGCCGAGAAGCGCTCTCGGCGAGTGCGGCTCGGGGGCGGCGCCTTCGCGCCGCACCGGCATGCCGCTTCGGTCGTGTGTCGGAAGTGCGCCGTCGGCCGGAGACGAGTCGGGGTCAGCGGCTCGGGACCGGCACGTCCGCCGGGGCGGAGACGGCGGGAGAGGTCGAGACGGTCAGGGGTTCCGGGTCTGCGGCGTCGTCGTGGACGAAGGAGGGGCGGGCCGCCAACAGGCCGAAGACGATCTCCGGGACGAGCAGCGCCAGCAGCAGCCCGAGGGGGACGTGCCAACCGCCGGTGGCCGTGTGCAGGACGCCGACGAACAGCGGGCCGACTCCGGCCAGCAGGTATCCGCCGGTCTGGGCCATGCCCGACATCCGGGCCGCCACCGACGGCGTCGCCGCCCGCAGGCTCAACAGGGTGAACGCCAGCGGGAACGCACTGCCCGTGCCGAGGCCGAGCACCGCCACCCACAGCCACCCGGCCTGCGGGACCGCGATCAGGCCGCCGAGCCCCACCACCATCGTGACGGCGACGGCCACGACGAGGGAGCGCTGGTCGCGCATGCGGGCGGCGGTCATGGGGACGACCATCCCGAGCGGAATACCGATGATCATCATGACCGAGACCATCATTCCGGCGGTGGCGGGCGCGTAGCCCTGGGCTCGCATGATCTCCGGGAGCCACGACATCAGGACATAGAACATCAGCGAGGCCAGGCCCATGAACAGCGTCACGCACCAGGCGAGGGGGACGCGCAGCAGCGATCCCCCGCCCGAGGTGCGGGCGCGGGGCGCAGGCCGTTCGGCGGTGCCCGCCGTCCTCCGCGTGAGGGGCATCCAGGCGAGGGCGGCCAGCAGGGACGGGACGGCCCACACGGCCAGCGCCAGGCGCCAGCCGCCCGTGTCGTTCAGCGGAACGGCCAGGGCGGCCGCCAGCGCGCCGCTGCCCGCCATGAGCATCATCGCCATGCCGGTGAGCGCGCCCAGGCGGCGCGGGAAGACGCGCTTGATGACCGCCGGCGTGAGGACGTTGCCCATCGCGATCCCCGCACCGGCCAGGACGGTGCCCCCGAACAGCGCAGCCTGCACCGGGACGATCCGCAGCAGAATGCCCGCCGTGATCAGGACCAGCGATGCGGTGATCGCGATCTCCGTGCCGAAACGGCGGGCCAGCGGCGGGGCGAGGGCGGCGAAGACGCCCAGGCACAGCACCGGCAGCGTCGTCAGGACGCTGACCTCGATGCCGGACAGGCCGACGCCCTTCTGCAGGTCGCCGAGCAGCGGGGTGACGCCGGTGATGGCGGCTCGCAGGTTGAGCGTCAGAAGGACGAGTCCGATGAAGGTCCAGATCGCGGTGAGACGGGAAATGCGCGTGGTGGAAGTCATGTCGCCTTGCTCTTGAGAGGGGGTCGCGGGGGTGGTCGGCGTGCATGGCGGGCCGCGCCGCTGGCACGTTCCAAAATGCGGCGGCGGCCGCCGCCCGTGGTCAGACGTCGGGGCGGGCGGACAGCGCCGCGATCTCCGTCGATTGGAGGATCTGGTCCAGGCAGGAATGCGCGGCCTGCGCCGCCGCCTGGGCGTCCCCGGCCTCGATGGCGGCCGCGATCGGGCCGTGCGGGACGTCGGCGTGCTCCATCAGCGACCCGGCGGCGCCGATGCTCGCCCGCAGGGCCTCGCTGAAGTCGCGGTAGAGATCGGTGAGGACGCGGTTGTGCGTGGCCTCGACCACCGCGGTGTGGAAGGCCAGGTCGGCCTCGACGAACGCGGTGTGGTCGCCGGAGGCCCACGCGGCGTCCCGCCGGGCGAGCGCGGCGGTGATCGCGGCGATGTCGGCGCTGGTGCGCCGGGCGGCGGCCAGCCGGGCGGCCTCGACCTCCAGGCCGCGCCGCACCTCCAGGATCTCGGCCAGCTCGGCGGCCTGCAGGCGGCGGCGCACGGCGCCCGACATCTCGCTGGTCGCGCGGACGTAGGTGCCGTCACCCTGGCGGCAGTCCAGCAGCCCGGCATGGGTCAGGGCGCGCACGGCCTCCCGGACGGTGTTGCGCCCCACTCCGAGGCTGGCGGCCAGCGCCGGCTCGGGCGGGATCTTGCTCCCGACCGGCCACGCGCCCGCGGCGATCTCGCTCCTGAGCTGCTCGATCACCTGGTCGACCAGGGACGAGCGGCGGGCGGTGCGCAGAGTCAAGGTCCCCCCAACGGCACGGCGGCAGTCAGCCGGACATCCAGTCATCCTATGTTTGCCGCAACGCGGTCATGCCGCGCGTGTATTCCCCGCCTTGCGGAGGACCCGTGCGCGCCGCCTGCCGGGTGTCAGACCTTCCTGAGGTCGCAGTCGGCGGTCTGGGGACGCGACCGGCGCAGCCCCGCGGCCTCCAGCGCCTGCCTGTACGCCGCCGCGGCGGACTCCCCCTCGCCGAGGGTCTCGAACAGCTCGCCCAGCTCCCGGAACAGGTGCGCGGTGGGACGTCCGGCGGGCAGCCCCTTCAGCTGGCCCGCGGCCGCGCGCAAGACGACCAGGGCGGCCGTGCGGTCCTGCTGCGCGATGCGGGCACGGGCCAGCACCAGCCGCGCCTGCGTCGTCTTGCGGACGCGGCGTGCCTCGTCGGGCCCGGGGCTGGGGATCACCGCAAGGTCGGCCGACGCCGGCGGCGACAGGGCCATGCCAGTGTCGAGGAACTCCTCCAGGTCGGTGATCGCCTCGCCGGGACGGCCGAGCGCGACCAGGGCGCGCGCCCGTTCGATCGTGCTCTCGCTGGCCTCGGCGGACGGCAGCCCCCCGGTGTCGCCGAGCAGTTCCAGCGCCTCCTCCGCCGCCTGCGCGCTGACCTCGGCGGACACACCGGCGGGCCCGGCCAGACCCCGCTCCGGTGCCGCGGTTCGATCGGGCGTCGCCGGGGCCGAGAACGGCCTGACGCCGCGCAGCAGGGCCTTGGCGGCGGCCAGGTTGAGCCGCGACCGCGCCAGCAGCGACGTGCCGACACGGGCCGCCAGCGCCTGGTCCGCCAGGTACAGGGCGTCGCCGACCGCGCCTTCCTCCAGCGCCTGGGACGAGGCCCGCTGGTAGTGCGGGCTGGGGTGGTCGTCGCCGTCGGCGTCCGCGTCGCCCAGCCGTCCGCCCACCAGCGTCCGCCCCAGCGCGTGCGCGCGTTCGGGGTCGGACCGGTCCACGTACGCCAGCAGCAGGATCCGGCCGACCTCGGTGTGCTCCTCGCCGACGGTCAGCCCGAGCTCCCGCAGCCGCGCCAGCGTCCGCTCGCCGAGCGCGATGGCCTGGCCGAGGTCCCCGACGGTGTGGTAGCAGCGCGCCAGCGCGATCACCGGGGGCAGCCAGCTCGCCCGGCACGGGTCGCGTTCGGCCTGTTCGCGCAGCTCCTCGAACAGCGCGATGGCCTCCTCGGTGCGGCCCAGCTCCTCCAACGCCCGGGCGCGGCCCCAGCGGGCCCGCGCGGTCAGTTCGGGGTCGTCGCTGCGCGCGAGCACGTCGTCGAACCCGGCCGCCGCCGTGCCCGCGTCGCCGGCCAGCAGCGCCAGCTGCGCGTGCCGCTCACGGACCTCCAGATGGGCGCGCTGCTCCGGCTCCACGCCCTCGGCGAGGTACTCCGGCGTGCAGCCGAGCCGCTCGGCCAGCATGCGCAGGACCGTCGGCGTGGGCGTCCGCTTTCCGGACTCGATCAACGAGATATAGCTGTCTGAAAGGTCGTGACCGGCGAGCTGCGCCTGCGAGAGGCGTCGGGTGAGCCGCAGGTTGCGGACACGTTCGCCGACGTTGCCTGGACCCGGCATGTGGACTCACTTAGCGGAAGTAATCAGGCGGCTGGGGTGCCGACATGATTGCACATTGCGGGTTTACGCACATCGAGAGTAACGAAGCGCCAGGGGTGCGATCATCCCCCTCGGTCCTGGCGGCCGATTATGGTCTGCGGTGTCGCCGGCCGCGGCCGCTCCCGCCCGCACGCCGTGGCCGGTGGACGCGACGGCGCCGCGCGCGGCGACCCCCGTGTCGTCGTGGCGGCGTCCACCCGAGCCGGACCGGCCCCGCCGCATGTCACGGGGTGCGCTCCGGCGGGCGAACGTCCCATGTGACGATCACAATAGCGGGTCCCTAGCACATTATCCGACATCACGCGCAAAGATCATCGTTTCGGCACGGCGGACCGGTCCGGGCCGCCGAACGCTCGGCCGTCCGCGCAGGCCACCGCCGACTCCGGCGGCCGCGGAGCGGCGCAGCGTACGCGGCCTGCGAGACGGCACCCGTTTCGGCGGCGGACCATGGACTCGTTGGACGAAACGTCCAAAACGGCCTTGAGCGCGGCCCCGTCCGCATCTCGGAGGGCCACCGTCCGGCCACGGAAAGCACGGAACGGGCATAGCCGCACCGACGCAACCGGCGAATTACATTCGGCCCACGCGGGATCGCCCGTCCGGTGCGCGACGCCCTGACGCCGCCCGACCGGATGCACCGGCCGCGCGACGGCGCCGTCAGTCGCCGTTCTTGTTGGGGAAGATCATCTCGCAGACTTCCAGGTACAGCTGCTCGGGATAGGGCAGGTAGTCGACCGTGCGCAGGGCCTGGTCCTGACCGGCCGACTCCAGGACGAACTCGCCGTATCCCAGCATCCGTCCGGTGATCGAGCGGCGGAAGCTCATGTCGGTGACCTTGGCCAGCGGCATCATCGCGACCTTGCGAGTGATCAGGCCGGTGGTCAGCAGCATCCGCTGGTTGGTGATCACGAAGTAGTCCACCGACCACTCGGCGACCCGCCAGACGAACCACGCCAGCAGCGCGAGCCAGGCCCACCAGATCCAGCTGATCACCCCGCCCGAGTCGCTGGCGACAGTGTTGCTCAGCACGCCGGCGACGATCAGGCCGCCGAGCACCAGGCCGACCGGGAACATGAGCACGGCGGGGTGGCGGCGTACGGTGATGACCTGCGTCTCGTGCGGCAGCAGGTACTTGTTCACCGACGCCGGAGCGGAGTCACCGGGCGTGACCAGCCTCATCGGGGCCTCAGGCGAGTTCGGTGACGAAGGTGGCCAGGGAGTCGGCGACGGATGCGATACCGATCGCCGCCTGGTTCACCGACTGCGCCGCTCCGCCGGGCTCCCGAATGACGTAGAAGGCCACAAAGGCCATGGCGGCCCACGTGACGTACTTCTTGGCGGGCACTACTGCCTCCCGGAGCGCGATGACCCACAGACCCCTGGCCAGTTTCGCACAGCCGCGACCCCGGGCAAAGCATGCTCAGGGTGCGTTCCCTGTAGCGCTGCGAGGCGTGTGCGGCAGATCGGCACCGCGGTCGTCGCGTCTTCGCTCCTCGCCGTCGTCGGGCGGCGGCATGGCCCGCCCGTCGGGCCTCCGCTCGACCCGGTGGCGGCCCCGCACATCCCCGGCCGCGGCCCCGTCCGCGTGGTGCCGTGTCTGCGCGTCGTGCCCCGTGCCGGTGTCTGTTTCGTGCCCGTCGGCTCGTCCGGCCTCGCGGCGTTCGACCTCGCGGCGCTCCGCTCTGCGGCGCTCGGCACGCTGCTTCTCCGCCGCCACCATCGCGAGCACCTGCAGGTGCTTGCGTGCGATCTTCTCCACCAGACCGGGCGCGGCTGCCCCCGTGACCTCCTGCGCCCCGTAGCGGGCCGCGGCCACGCACCGCGTCACCGTCTCCGGCGGATGCACCCCCACGAATTCCTTTTTCAGGCGGTCGCCGATCTCCTCGTAGACCGACGGCTCGCCGTCCCCTTGGTGAGCCATCACGTTTCCTTGAGACTCGCTCACACCACCCCGGTCCCGTTACCCATCCCCTGTGCGCCAGGGCGGTGGAGGGGAACGATCAGCACGTTCCGTAGCACCTTACTACCCACGGTGATTCTCGGCGGAACATCGAGAGTTCCGGCACACAGCCGAACAGGCCCGCAATGGCCCCACGCCCCACGTCCACCGCCTCCACCCCGAGCAACCCATTCCGCGCGAAGCCGGAAGCGCCATGGGCACGACACCTCAAAAACCGAACGACAGGCCGCCTTCGGTGACTGGCTCGACTGGTACAACCACCACCGCCCCTACACCGGTATCGCAGGGCAAACCCCAGCCAGCCGCGTCACCAACCCGTCCGAACGGCACACCTAGGGCCTGTCTCGAAGTGTGATGAGTGGCGGCATGTCGCACGCCGGACGCAGCGAGGCATCGCGGCCGCGATCTGCGAACCGGCCGATCAGGCGGGCGACCGGCGTCGGCGCGGCGTGCGCGGTGGCCGACCACCCGGGTTCGGCAGGCTCGCCGTCCGCTACCAGGCCACCGTCCACATCGCCACCATCAACGAACGGCTCCGGCCAACTTCGAAACACGCCCGACACACCTAGGCCGTGTTTAGAAAGTCCTGGTTGTCGGTTCGGTCGCGGCATGTCGGTGCCTGGATACAGGTGAGGTCTCCGGTAGATGGATCAACGACCAAGAAGACCATCTGCAGGAGACCTCGATGGCCA
>NZ_BSTN01000051.1 GCF_030269545.1 Actinomadura sp. NBRC 104425
TCGGAGACCTCCGAGGCGTCGTGTATCTCGGAGATCTCAATTCCCATTTCGGTCAGGAGGTGTCCGGCGATCCGGGGGGACCATCGGAACAGCTCGGCCGGTATGTCGTGTAGCTGCGATGGCATGCCCGGGACACTATACGCATTCATCTGGCTACTCAGAGCAAACCGCGGTATGCGGCAGAAGATGCGTTTTGTCACCCAGCGCAGGTCAGGGGTTCCACACCATGGTGCGCTGATGGACGCGGCGCCCCTGGTAACGCAGGCCCGGGATGACAGGAGCCGGGCCGTGTTCGACGAAGCCCTTCCGTTTGAAGAAGCGGACGGCCCGGGTGTTCTCCGCCACGGTCTGCAGGTGGCAGCCTCCGGCACCGTGTCCGCAGACGCGCTCCAGCCAGTGGTCCATGAGACGGTCGGCGGCACCGGTGCCGCGGGCCTCGGGGATCACGTTGATGTGCAGGTGCGCGGGCCACCGGGCGTCGTGGAAGTCGCCGGCGACCGGCGCCCGCCGCACTGTGGCCCATGCCAGGTCGGCGAGGCTGCGGGCGAAGAATTTCGCCGACCGCGGGCGGAGGAACGGGCGGTACCGCCTGATGGCCTGGTCCACGCGGGCGACCTCGCTGGGGAACGCCGCGCTGTCCAGGCAGCCGGCCAGGTAGCCGACGACGCGGCCGTTCTCGATCGCCAGGAACAGCGAGCCGGGTTCCAGATCCATGTACGGCTTGAGGTAGATCGCCGCTTCGGACTCGTCGTGGCCCCACAGCGAACCGCTGGGCGAGCCGACCGCGGCGCGGGCGTACAGGGCGTGCAGTTTCGGCCGGTCCCGTTCGGTGAACGTCCGGATCGTCACCATCCCCGCCTCCGCCCTCTCCCGGCTCATGCAGCGGCTTCGACCTTAGCCGCCGAGGCCCCGTGACCTGCACATTAAGGACATGGCACCAGAACGCGCCGGCCGCCGCGCGCCTTCGGCGAGGGCGCGCGGCGGCTGCATCGCCGGGTCAGGCGGTCTCGCAGGTGGAGCCGTTCAGGGTGAAGGAGTCGGGCTCGGCGGAGTCGCCGGTGTGGGTGGCCTGGAAGCCGATGTCGATCGACCCTTGGGCGGGGATGGCGGCGTTGTACGACAGGTTGGTGGCGGTGACGCGGCCGGAGGTCGGGGAGTAGGTCGCGCCCCACCCGGAGGTGATGGTCTGGCCCGTGGGCAGGGTGAAGGTCAAAGTCCAGCCGTTGACAGGCGCGGAGCCCGTGTTGGTGATCTTGATGTTGGCGACCAGGCCGTTGTTCCAGGCGTTGACGGTGTAGGCGACGCGGCAGGCGCCCGTGCCGACCTCGGCCGTGGTGAACGTCGCGGTGGGCGACGGTGCGGACTGGTTGCCCGCGAAGTCACGGGCCCGCACGTACACCTCGTAGCGGGTGGCGGGGGTGAGGCCGGTGAGGGTGATGGAGGTGGTGGCGGTCTGGCCGAGGAGGGTGCCGTCGGCCCGGTAGACGTCGTATCCGGCCAGGCCGGAGCCGCCGGTGTCGGTGGACGCGGACCAGGTCAGCGTGGCGCCGGTCGCGGTGATGTCGGACGCGGTCGGGGCGCCGGGCGCGGTGGGCGCCGTGGTGTCCGGGTTCTCGCCGCTGTAGATCGTGGCCTCGCGGGCCGTCGCCCGGATGCCGTTGGCGCCGTTGAAGATCCGCTGGCCCCAGCTGGTGAGCTGCGACGGGTCGAAGTCGGTCACCATGTCGAGGTACTCGACGCCGCCGCCGTTGCCGCTCCACGACCAGCCGATGTAGCCGACGCCGTGCGCCTGGGCCTCGGCCATGATGGTGTCCTCGTCCGGGTCGCCGTCGGAGTGGTTGAACCCGAACTCGCCGATCACCAGCGGCAGCCCGGCGGCGCGGAACCGGGCGAGGTAGTCGGTGATCTCGGCGGCGGTGTCGAACACCCCGTACATGTGGATGGAGAAGACGGTGTTGCGGTCGGGGTCGGCGGCGAAGACGGTCTGGGCGTTGTCGCGCATGGTGAACTGCCAGTCCTGGCCCCAGTTCGGCGCGTCCACCATGAGCAGGTGGTCGAATCCGGCGTCGCGCAGCCGCTGGATGGCGTTGGACGTGGCGGTCGTCCAGTCCGGTGTCACGGGGTTGTTGCCGACGGGCTCGTTGCCGATGTTGATGACGATGTAGTCCTCCTGACCGACCAGCACCTCGCGCAGGCTCAGCCAGTAGTCGACGGCCTGGTCGAGGGTGCGGGCGCCGTCCTGCTCGCCGTAGCCGGTGGTGTCGTGGTTCTCCAGGACGCAGATGAGCCGGTTCTGCTTGCACAGCGCGATGACGTTGGCGACGTCGGACGGCCCGTTGGCGGTCCAGCGCCCGCCGCTGAGCACCACCCGCACGGTGTTGGCGCCCAGTGCCTTGATGTCGGCGAACGCGCGGGTCTGCGAGGTGTACCAGGTGTGCGCGTGGCTGACGCCGCGCATGACGAACCGGTTGCCGTTGGACTCGACGATGTCCGTTCCGCTGACCCGCAGCCCCACGGCGGCGTGGGCGGGGGCGGCGGTCACGAGCATCGAGGCGAGCAGCGACGCGAGGGCCGCCACCGCCGCGACGGCCCAGGACCGGAGGGAGGGTCTCATCCGGGGTGTCCTCCTTGCGGAGTCGCGGTGCAGATGAACGGGGCGCAGGCCGGGTCCGCCAGAGCACCCACGAAGCTAGGCACGCGCAGCACCGCCGTACAGTGCCGGCGGCGCGCGGGCCCGGGCAGGAGCGTGCCGCCCGTCCGCCGCATGCCGGTTGAGCAGGGAGAAAACGTCCGAGGCCGCGGTCAGGTGATCGCGGCGTGCGGTGAATCTTTCATTCGGCGGCGGTCGGCCGACCCCGCACGCTCCGGGACGGTCAGCCGCTGATCTTGCGGCGGAGGGCGGTGAGGCGGTCCTTGGTGGTGGGAAGGGTCAGGGACCACATCTGGTCGCGGGTCTCGTCCTCGAGCACCTGGTCGTGGCTCCGTCCGTCGCCGACGCGCCGCAGCGACGCCTTGGTGCGGCGCAGCAGGTCGGGGTCGACGTCGCGGGCTCCCGCGGCGAGGGCCTGCGCGGTGGGGAGCAGTTCGGCGTCGGGGACGCAGCGGTACACCAGCCCGGCGGCGACGGCGGCGGGGCCGTCGAGGCGCTCGCCGAACAGCACCATCGCGGCGGCGGTCTGCGGTCCGGCCAGCCGGTGCAGCATCCAGGTGTGCCCGCCGCCGGGGTGCAGGCCGATCTTCAGGAAGCGGGTGTCGAACCAGGCCGACTCCGCGGCGATCCGCACGTCGCAGGCCAGCGCGAGGTTGAGCCCGGCGCCGACGGCCGGTCCGTTGACCGCCGCGACGGTCGGCAGCGGCGAGCGTGCCACGCGCAGGAAGCCCTCGTAGACGGTGGTGACGCCGGACGTGTCGCCGTCGGCGGCGGCGAGCAGGTCGGCCAGGTCGGCGCCGGCGCAGAAGGCCGGGCCCGCGCCGGTGATCACCACGGCGGCGGTCGTCCCGTCCGCCTCCAGCCGGTCGAACGCGGCGGTGATCTCGCCGACCAGGGCGCCGGAGATGATGTTGCGGCGGTCGGGGTCGTTCAGCGTCAGCGTGGCCACGCCGCGCTCGACGGCCACGTCCAGCAGCGCGGTCACCGGGGCGTCTCCAGACTGCTCATGCGCCGATCCTCTCATCACCGCCGAACGCCCGCCGAACCGGGTTCTAGCCGGGTTTCCGGCCGACTCCGGCGTAGCACCACTGGCGGTCGGCGTCGGGCGGGAGGGTGGTGCCGGGGTCGGGACGCCACTTCGACAGCGTGGTCAGGCCCGGCTCGACCAGCTCGAAGTCGCCGAACATGCGCAGGATGTCGGCGCGGCCGCGCAGGGTGATCTGGGAGCTGGCCGTGTCGTAGGCCGCGGCGGCGTCGCGGATCCGGCCGCCGCTGTCGAAGTCGTCGGTCACATGGGAGATGGCCAGGTAGCTGCCGGGGGCCATGGCGGCGCGCAGGGAGGCGGCGATGCCCTGCGGGTCGTCGGCGTCGTCGATGAAGTGCAGCACCGCGAACATCAGCACGGCCACCGGACGGTCGATGTCGACGAGCTTGCGCAGTTCGGGGTCGTCCAGGATGTCGTCGGGGCGGCGGGCGTCGCCCTGGATGACGGCGACGCCGGGCCGTCCGGCGAGCAGCGCGCGCCCGTGGGTCAGCACGACCGGGTCGATGTCGACGTACACGACGCGCGAGTCGGGGGCGACCTGGTGGGCGATCTCGTGCACGTTGCCCTGGGTGGGCAGTCCGGAGCCGATGTCGATGAACTGGCGGATGCCGGACTCGGCGAGGAAGCGCACCGCGCGCCGCAGGAAGGCGCGGTTCTGCCGCGCCATGTACGGCGTGTCCGGCGCGCGGCGGACGACCTCGTGCACGGCCTCCCGATCGACGGCGTAGTTGTCCTTGCCGCCGAGGAGGTAGTCGTACATGCGGGGTACGTTCGGCGTCCGCGGGTCGACCGTGTTCAGTGTCCTCTCCTGGCCTGCCTGACGGGCTTCGCGAAAGAACCGTCATTCAGCGCGATATGACTGAGATCATGAAAGCATAGCGATTCATCCTGGAGATACCGAACGCGACCCCGACGTGGAGTGCCATGCGACCAGGTGACGACAGTGCTCTCGCGCAGATCCCGGGGCCGGACGGCGACGGCGCCGAGGCCATCGTGGCGGCGGGCGGGCTGCACAACTACCAGCTGAAGCTGCACGCCGAGTACGGGCCGGTGGTGCGGTTCCCGCTGCCCGGCGTGGACCGGGCGGTGTCGGTGGCCGACCCGGTGCTGCTGGAGGCCACCGCCAAGATCAACAAGCGCCCGGACAAGCTGTTCGAGTTCCTGGCGCCGCTGCAGGAGTCGGGCAACCTGCAGACCATCCCGGCCGACGAGCACATCCCGTGGCGCCGGGTGATGCTGTCGGTGCTGGCCGGGCGCCCGTCGCACGAGGCGCACTTCGCCCGGTTCACCGCGCTGGCGACCGAGCTGGCCGACCGGTGGGCCGAGCGCGCCGCCGCCGGGCCGGTCGCGCTGCAGCACGACCTGGCCGAGCTGTCGCTGCGCATGATCTGCCATTACGCGCTGGGCAGCGGCCTGGCGGACGACGAGACCGCCGGACGCGTCGTGTCGGCGTTCGAGACCGTGCTGACCGAGTACCTGGAGCGGCAGTACCAGGGCGACGAGAAGGACCGCAGGCGCGCCGATGAGGCGCTGGCCTACCTGCGCTCGGTCGTCGACGAGGTGGTCGAGGCGCACCGCGCCCGCGGCACCGCGGACGGCGCGCCCGAGCGCAGCGACCTGGTGGCGGCGCTGTCGGCGGCGGGCCAGCCGCCCGCGCGCATCCGCGACACCGTGCTGATGACGATGCTGGCCGCCCACCACACCACCGGCGTCGCGATCTCCTGGACGCTCTACCTGCTGGGGCAGCACCCGGACGTGGCCGAGCGGGCCGCCGAGGAGGTCGACCGGGTGCTCGGCGACCGGGCCGTCCCCGAGTACGCCGACCTCAAGCGGCTGACGTACCTGGACATGGTGGTCCGCGAGACGATGCGGCTGTACCCGCCGGGGCCGTACGGCGCCCGCGAGGCCACCGAGGACGTCGCCCTGGGCGAGTACACGGTCCCGGCCGGGACGACCATCTTCTACCCGTTCTGGTCCGTGCACGTTAACCCCGAGTACTGGCCGGACCCGGAGCGGTTCGACCCCGAGCGCTTCACGCCGGAGGCGTCGGCCGGGCGGCACCGGCTCGCCTACATCCCGTTCGGCATCGGCCCGCGCAGCTGCGAGGGCTCGACCCTCGCCATGGTGGAGGCCGAGCTGGTGCTGGCCGTCCTGCTCAAGCGGTTCCGGTTCGAGCCGGTGCCGGGCCGGACGGTCACGCCGGTGGAGCGGTTCGTGCTGTGGGCGGCCGAGGACATCCACATGAACCTCGTCCCGCGGGAGCCCGCGCGGGCCTGACGGCGGCGCGGGGCCGGGCGGGTGCACCCGCCCGGCCCCGGTCTCACGAGCAGTACGCGGGAGCGGGGATCAGAAGACGCTCACGCCGTACGCGCTGAGCGCCTCGGTGACGGGCTGGAAGAACGTCGTGCCGCCGGAGGTGCAGTTGCCGCTGCCGCCGGAGGTCAGGCCGAGCGCGACCGTGCCGGCGAACAGGGGGCCGCCGCTGTCGCCGGGCTCGGCGCACACGGTGGTGCGGATCAGGCCCGTGACGGTGCCCTCGGCGTAGTTGACGGTCTGGTTGAGCGCGGTGACCGTGCCGCTGCGCACGCCGGTGGTGCTGCCGCTGCGGCGCACCGACTGCCCGACGACGGCGTTGCCGGCGGACGTGATGTCCTGGTAGCCGGAGCCGTACAGGTAGACGTCACCGGTCTTGGCGATCGAGGTGTTGGTGTACCGGACGATGCCGTAGTCGTTGCCGGGGAAGCTGCTGCCGGCGCGGGTGCCCAGCACCGTGCTGCCGCTGGAGTTGGCGTACCAGGTCGAGCCGATGTTGGTGCAGTGCCCGGCGGTCAGGAAGTAGTAGGTGCTGCCGCTGCGGACGTTGAAGCCGAGCGAGCAGCGCCCGCCGCTGGCGTAGATGGCCTGGCCGCCCGCGATGAGCAGGTTGAACTTGCCGGGGACGTGCTCGAGCCGGACGGCGTCGCCCTGCTGCTGCGCGGCGCTGCGGACCTTGGCCAGCTTGTCGCCGGTGACCGAGTCGTCGTAGCTGAGCACGACCTGGTTGCTGACCGGGTCGACGCCCCAGGCGGTGCCCGGAATCTTCACCGAGCTCTCCAGCTTGTCGGTGACGCGCTCGAGGGCGGCGCCGTCGCGGGCGACCGTCCGGGGGACGGCTCCGGCCGCGCGCACCTGCTCGGCGGACTGGGCGTCGGTGACCGTGACGACGAGCTTGCCGGTGCCCTGGTCGATGTAGGAGCCCGCGGAACGGGTGCCGAGCCGGTTGGCCAGGCTGGTGGCGAGGCCGCCGGGATCGGGTGCGGCCTTCGCCGCCGCGGGTGCGGCCGCCGTGGGCGCGGCACCGGCGGCGGGCGCCGCGGCCAGTGCGGTCGCGGCGGCGATGACGGTGGCTCCGACGACAGTGGCGGAATGGATGGGTCGCATCCTCACTGTGCCTCCAAACACGGTCAGGACGCCTCCGGGTGAGGGGTCCTGAATGACATGGATCTTCGAGGCACCGGGGAATCTTGCACAAGACGAAGAAGTTGCCCAATGATCTGACCGGCTCTGGCAATACTGGGAAAATGCCGAGTCAGCGCACGGTCAGGCGTGCCGTCGCCCTGTCGCTTCTTGAACCTGAATATGGTTGCTTGGCCGGATGCGGACGGCTACGTAACCATTTACCAAGATCGTCCTTTTAGCCGCCGGCCCGGCCGTCCCTGAGGAGGCGCCCGCGGGCTCGGCGACGAGCGAAGGTCCGCCCGTCCCGCCGGGTGAGGCTGGACGGGCGGACCTTGGATCAGGGGCGCCTACGGCGCGGCCAGCGCCTCGGTGGGCGACAGCCGAGACGCGCGGATCGCCGGATACAGGCCGGCGACGGCGCCGATCAGCAGGGTGGCCGCCATGCCGCCGGCGACCGCCCAGGCCGGGATGACGACCGGCCAGCCCCGCGAGACGGCGAAGCCGGCGGTCACCGCCATGCCCAGCACCGCGCCGCCCGCCCCGCCCAGCGCCGACAGCAGCAGCGACTCGGCCAGGAACTGGGTGCGGATCTGGCCGCGGGTCGCCCCCAGCGAGCGGCGCAGGCCGATCTCCGAGCGCCGCTCCAGCACCGAGATGACCATGGTGTTGGCCACCCCGACCCCGCCGACCAGCAGCGCCACCGCGCCCAGGCCGAGCAGCAGCCCGGTCAGGGCCTCGTCGGCGGCCTGCCGCGCAGCGAGCGCGTCCGACGGGCGCGACACGTCCACCTCGTTGGGCGCGGCCGGGTTGGCGGTCGCGCCCAGCACCGCCTGCACGTCCTCCACGGCCGAGTCCGCCGACCGGGTGTAGACGGTGGTGGGGTGGCCGTCGAAGCCCAGTTCCGACCGCGCCACCGGCCAGCCGACCAGCGCCGCGGTGTCCAGCTCCGGCGCCAGCGGCGCCTCGGCCAGGATGCCGACGACGGTGAACGGCTCGCCGCCGACCATCACCTGCGTCTGCGGGCCGGCGCGGCCGATGCCGAGCCGTTCGGCCGCGCGGGCGCCGAGCACCACCGCCGGGAAGCGGCCGGTGGCCTCGTTCAGCCAGGTGCCGCTGGCGACCGTCGCGCCGGTGGTGGCGGGCAGGTCCAGCCGGGCGGCGTAGGTGGCGATCCCGCCGGTCTCGGCCCGGTCGATCCTGCGGTTGCGGTACACCTTGGCGTCGTCGATCATGCCGATCGCCGACACCGACCGCACCGGCGCGATGCGCCGCACCATGGCCTCGGCCTCCAGCGGCAGCTGCGCCTGCTCCCCGGTGAGCGTGCTGCCGGGCTTGACGGTCAGCAGGTTGGTGCCGAGCGCGGCGAGGGTGCGGTCCAGGTCGGCGCGCGAGGACGAGGAGATGCCCACCACGCCGACCATCGCGGCGATGCCGATGGCGATGCCGAGCGCCGACAGGAACGCCCGCAGCGGGCGGGTGCGCAACCCCACCGCGCCGACCTTCATCACGTCCCCCGGCCGCAGCCGGGCGGGGCGCAGCGTTGCGGCGGCGGCCATCAGCCCACCTCCCCCGCGGCCGCGACCTTTGCGGCCCGCCCGGTCGCGCCACCGGATGCGCCGTCGGTCGCGCTGTCGGACACGCTGTCGGACACGATGCGGCCATCGCGCATGCGCACCTGCCGAGGCAGCGCCGCAGCGATGTCCCGGTCGTGCGTGATGATCACGACGGTGGTCCCGGCGGCGTTCAGCTCCCGCAGCAGCGCCATGACCCCGGCCCCCGCAACGGAGTCGAGCGCGCCGGTCGGCTCGTCGGCCAGCAGCAGCGGCGGCTCCCCCGCAACGGCCCGCGCGATCGCCACGCGCTGCCGCTCGCCGCCCGACAGCTCCAGCGGGCGGTGGTCCAGCCGGTGCCCGAGCCCCACCCGCTCCAGCGCCGCGGCGGCGCGGCGGCGCCGTTCGGCGGGCCGCATCCCCTGGTACAGCAGCCCGTCGGCGACGTTGTCGAGCGCGGACGTGCCCGGCGCCAGGTGGTACTGCTGGAACACGAACCTGATGCGGCGGGCCCGCAGCGCCGACAGCTCGGCGTCCGACAGCCCGCCGATCTCGTACCCGTCGATGCGCACGGTGCCGGACGTGGGCCGGTCCAGGGTGCCCAGCACGTTGAGCATCGTGGACTTGCCCGACCCGGACGGCCCCACGATCGCCACCAGCTCGCCGGCGGAGATGTCCAGGGACACGCCGTCGAGCGCGGTCACCCCGCCGGGGTAGGTCTTGGTGACGTCCCTCAGCGAGATCACTTCGGCATCCCCACGACCGTGCCCTCGGTGATGCCGCTCCCCGAGATCTCGACCTTGCCGTCGGCGAACAGGCCGGTGCGCACCGGCACGTACGACGACCGGCCGCCCTGCACCACCTCGACGCCGAAACCGCCCTCGCGCAGCGCCAGCAGCGCCGCGATCGGCACGGTCAGCACGTTCTCGCGGGTGCCCGCGGTGAAGGTGACGTCCACCGCGGCCATCGCGTACGGCTCGGCGGCCTGCTGCGCCCGGCGCCCCTCGAGCGCCACGGTGACCTCCACCTTGGTCTGCGGTTCCTCCCCGCTGCCGCCGGGCTCGATCACCGTGGACACCTCGTCGACCCGGCCTTGCACCTTCTGGTCGTCGGGCATGGTGACCTCGACGTCGGCGCCTTCCTTGGCCAGGCGCTGGTCGGTGGCCTCCAGCTGCACGGTGACGGCCTTCTCGGTGCCGGTGTAGTTGAGCACCTTGCGGCCGGGCGAGACGGGGTCGCCCTCGCCGGCCTCCAGGCTGTCGACGCGGATCGCGCCGGGCGTGAACAGCACCCGGCCGAGCTCCACGACGCCGGTCTCGTCGAGGCCCCGGTCGTCCTGCCATTCCCGGACGGCGTCGGCGGTGTCACCGGTGTACTCGTCGTCCACGGTGAACCCGTCGTAGCCGAGGGCCTGCAGGTTGCGTTCGAGCTGGTGGACGTCCTCGCCCTCCACTCCGGGGCGCAGGTCGCGGTACATGGGCCGCGACCCGTACATCAGTGTCACCGGCTTGTCGTCCACCCGGTACACCGTCTTGCCGCGGGTGATCCGGTCGCCGCTGTCGGGCAGGGCGGTGAGCGTGCCGCGCAGTCGGCTGGTGGCGGCGGTCTGCTCCCCGTAGGCCAGCACCCCGTCGGCGTCCTGGGTGTCGCGCAGCGTCTCCCGGGTGACCTTGGCGGTGCTGGGCGGCAGCCCGCGCGCCGTCTGCTCCGACGCGGCGTCGCCGGTAAGGTTGAGAGCGGCGGCGGTGGCCGCGCCGCCCGCCGCGACCGCGACGGCCACTGCGGCGATTTTCGCCCGGCGGGAGCGGCCGCGGCGCCGCTGCCGACGCGACGCCTCCGGCGGCCGCGACGGCCCGGAAGGTTCCGGCGTTTCGGAGGGTTCCGGCGTCGCGGGTGCGTGCGCGTCGGGCGGCCGTTGGTCGGTGAGCGTCTCACGAGCCGCGGGCCGCCGCCCGTCCGCACCCGCGACGCTCGGGCTCTCACGCCCGTCCACCGTGGCCACCTCCCGGCCCCACCGCCGACACGACGGCTCGGGCCGTTCCGGCGACTGTGGCGAGTGCGCGCCAGACGGCTCCCGGTCGGTGAGCGTCTCACGAGCCGCGAACCGCCGCCCGTCCGCACCCGCGGTCCTCGAGGTCTCGTGCCCGTCCACGGTGGTCACTTCCCCGCTCCGTTGCTCGCCGGGCCGCCCAGGATGTCCTGGCACTTCTGCTGGGCGGTCTCAAGGTCCGGGTCGTCGCCGATTTCGTTCTTGTTGACGATGATTCCGCGCTGGCCGGGCTTGGGGTCGGGGAACTTCTCCACCCCGTTCTTGCGCATGCACTCGGCGAACTCGCGCTGCCGCTGCTCCATCTGCGGGTCCGAGCCGCCCTGGGAGTTCTGCTGCGGGCTGTACTGGCGGCACGCCTCCATGGCCTTCTGCATCGTCTGCTCCTGGCCCGGCTTGGCCTTGACCACCACCCGGCCGTCCTGGGGGTCCTCCATGTCGATGCCGTTCTTGCGCATGCATTCGGCGAACTTGACGGCCATCTCCTCCGGGTCGCTGCCGGCGGCGCCGGCGGCCTTGGTCTGGCGCCCGCCGTTCACCGTGGCCACCCCCTCGTCGCCGTCGTCCCCGCCGCCGCAGGCGGCCAGGGCGAGGGCGAGCGCCAGCGGCATCGCCGCGAGGGCGCCGCGCGTCCGAAATCGCATCGTCTGCTCCTCGTTCTCCATGCGGCCGGGCCAGTCGGCTCCGGCCGGACGCACGGCATGCAACGCGACCGTCTGTTTCCCCTCCGTTTCCCGCGTCCCTGCGGTTCCGGGCGCGCCGACCCGGCGGCGCTTCCTAACGGAAAGGAAACGCCGCGCCCGTCACGATGGCCCGTGGCGAACGCGCGTCCGGCGGAGAGGAGCGGAATGCGGGTGCTGGTGGTGGAGGACGAGCGAATGCTCGCCGAGGCGATCGCCGAGTGGCTGCGGGACGAGGCGCACGCGGTCGATCTCGCGCATGACGGCGTGGCGGCGCTGGAACGCCTGGCCGTCAACGACTACGACGTCGTCGTCCTGGACCGCGACCTGCCCGCCGTGCACGGCGACGAGGTGTGCCGACAGCTGGTGGACGGCGGCTCGGCCCCCCGGGTGCTGATGCTCACCGCCGCCGCCGAGGTCACCGACCGGGTGGAGGGGCTGGGGTTGGGTGCCGACGACTACCTCACCAAGCCGTTCGCGTTCCCCGAGCTGGCCGCCCGGGTGCTGGCGCTCGGCCGCCGCGCCCGCCCGGCGGCGCCGCCGGTGCTGCGCCGCGCGGGCATCTCGCTGGACCAGGCGCGCCGCCGGGTGTTCCGGGACGGCCGCTACGTCCCGCTGGCCCGCAAGGAGTTCGCCGTGCTCGCCGAGCTGCTGCGCGCCGACGGGGCGGTGGTGTCCGCCGAGGTGCTGCTGGAGAAGGTGTGGGACGAGCACGCCGACCCGTTCACCGGCGCCGTCCGGCTCACCATCCTCAAACTGCGCCGCAAGCTCGGCGAACCGCCCGTCATCGAGACCGTCAAGGGAGCGGGGTACCGGATTCCATGAGGCCGACCACGACGCCGACCATGACGCCGACGGTGCGGGCGGCCGCGGCGCCGGCGGACGTGCCCGCCCGGCCGCGGCGCATGTCGCTGCGCGTCCGGCTCACCTTCACCTACGCCGCGCTGTTCGTGGTCGCGGGCGTGGTGCTGCTCGGCGTGACGTACGTGCTGTTCACCCAGAAGGTCGCCGAGGGCCGGGTCAAGGTGATCTCGACGACGCAGCGGACCGGCGGGCCGGGGAACGGCGCGGCGCAGCCGTCCGAGCGCTACATGATCGACGGCCCGGGCGGTCCGCCGACCGCCGGATCGCAGCTGGAACGGCTGGCCCGTGAGCAGAGCGACCGGCTGCGCGAGGCCGCGGCCACGTCGCTGATCACACAGGGCGCCGTGGCGCTGGCCGTGGTCGGCGGCGCGGCCACCGGGTTCGCCTGGCTGATCGCGGGACGCACGCTGGCCCCGCTGCACCGCGTCACCGAGACCGCCCGGCGCATCGCCGCCGCGCCCGCCGCCGACCGCGGTCTGCACGAGCGGATCGCGCTGCGCGGCCCGGACGACGAGGTCAAGGAGCTGGCCGACACCTTCGACAGCATGCTGGAGCGGCTCGACCGGTCCTTCGACGGGCAGCGCCGCTTCGTCGCCAACGCCTCGCACGAGCTGCGCACCCCGCTCACGCTCGGCCGGGCGCTGGTGGAGCTGGCCATGCACCGCCGGTCCGCCTCGCCCGACGTCCGGCGGCTCGGCGAGAGCCTGCTGCAGATCAACGCCCGGCACGAACGGCTGATCGACGGCCTGCTGCTGCTCGCCCGCTCCGACCACGAGATCACCGAACGCGCCCCGGTCGACCTGGCCGACGTGGTGGGGCATGTCACCGCGCAGACGGAGGCCGAGGCGCGGGAGACCGGGGTGCGGGTGCACGAGCAGGCCGACGAGGCGCCCACCTCCGGCGACGCGCTGCTGCTGGAGCGGCTCGTGCAGAACCTGGTGGAGAACGGCATCCGGCACAACGTCCCCGACGGCGGCTGGGTGAGGGTGTCCAGCCGCACCCGCGGGGACGGCATGGTGGAGGTGGAGGTGGCCAACACCGGGCCGGTCGTGCCCCCGTACGAGATCGCCGGACTGTTCGAGCCGTTCCGCCGCATGAACCGCGACCGCGTCGTCGACGCCAAGGGCGCCGGGCTCGGGCTGTCGATCGTGCGGTCGATCGCACGCGCCCACGGCGGCGCCGTCACCGCCGTGCCGCGCGACGGCGGCGGGCTGGTGGTGACCGTCACACTGCCCGCCGAGCCGGGCGCGGCCGCGGCCCTGTACCCGGCGGGTAGCCGGACGATCCCGGTCGGCTGAACTCCCGCCCGGAACCTCCGCCTCCGGTCGCAGAATTTTTCGCTGGCGGCGTACGCAGGAAGGTTCGGCCGACGCCAGGGGGTTGAATGCGGGGTACGCACTCCTAAGGGGAGGAAGCCCCTCCTTGAGGGAACCGGCGCCCGAGGAGCGACGAGATGTTCGAGAGGTTCACCGACCGCGCGCGGCGGGTTGTCGTCCTGGCTCAGGAGGAGGCCAGGATGCTCAACCACAACTACATCGGCACCGAGCACATACTGCTGGGCCTGATC
>NZ_BSTN01000052.1 GCF_030269545.1 Actinomadura sp. NBRC 104425
CGGTCGGGTCGACGATCAGGTGAAGATTCGGGGGTTCCGGATCGAGCTGGGCGAGATCGAGGCGGCTGTTGCCGCACACGCCTCGGTGGGGCGGGTCGCGGTCGTGGTGCGCGAAGACCAGCCCGGCGTCAAGCGCCTGGTCGCCTACGTCGTTCCGGCGGACGGCTCGGTTGATACCCAGGGGTTGCGGAAGCATGTGGCGGGGCGGCTGCCGGAGTACATGGTTCCGGCGGCGTTCGTGGTGTTGGAGGCGTTGCCGACCACGCCGAACGGCAAGCTGGACCGCGCCGCCCTCCCCGCCCCCGACTTTGGTGCCCGGTCGGGTGGGCGTGCCCCGGCGAACGCGACCGAGGAGGTGCTGTGCGGCCTGTTCGCCGAGGTCCTCGGCCTGGACCAGGTCGGTGCTGAAGACTCCTTCTTCGAACTCGGCGGGGATTCGATCATCTCGATGCTGCTGGTGTCGCGGGCCCGACGGGCGGGCTTGTCGCTCACCGTCCGCCAGGTGTTCGAGCACCGTACGCCTGCCGGTCTTGCGGCCATCGCCGTCCCCGCCGACCGGGCCGCCGCCAAGCCTCGCCGCGACGCCGCGACGGGACGGCTCCCACTCGTCCCGATCATGCGTGACGTCGCGGAACGTGCCGGACGGGTCGCGCTGGAGGGCGAGTTCTACCAGTCGATGCTCGTCTCGGTCCCCGCCGGTCTGGACCACGGGCGGCTCGCCAGGGCCGTCCGGGCGGTGCTCGACCGGCACGACATGTTGCGCGCCCGGCTGGAAAGCACCGACGAACTTCTGGTCACCGAGCCCGGCTCCGTCGATGTCGGCACCGTGCTGCGCCGGGTGGACGGCATCGCCCCCGACGTCGTCGCCGAACAGTCGCGGGCGGCGGGCCGCAGGCTCGACCCCCGGGCCGGGGTGATGACGCAGCTCGTCTGGTTCGACGCGGGGCCCGACACCGACGGCCTGCTCCTGTGGGCGGTCCACCATCTCGCGGTCGACGGCGTGTCCTGGCGCGTCCTGCTGTCCGACCTGGCCGACGCCGCCACGGCCGTGGCGGAGGGCCGAACCCCCGACCTCGCTCCCGTCCCGGTGTCCTACCGGGAGTGGGCGCGGGAACTGCGCGCCCGCGCGGACAGTCCCGAGACCGTGGCCGAGCTTCCGGCCTGGATCGACCTGCTGAGCGGGCCGAACCCGGGGCTGGCCGACCGTCCCCTGAACGCGGACGTGGACGTGGTGGGGGCCGGAGTCGGCCAGGTGACGGTGACGGTCCCCGAAGATGTGACACGCGCGCTGCTGACCCGCGTCCCCGCCGCCTTCCACGCCGGCATCGAGGACGTTCTGCTCGCCGCCCTGACCGGTGCCGTCACCGCATGGCGTCCCCAAACACGAGCGGGGATCCTCGTGGACGTCGAGGGGCACGGACGCGTCCCCCTCACCGACGGCATGGACCTGTCAAGGACGGTCGGCTGGTTCACCAGCCTCCACCCCGTCCGCCTGGACGCGGGCGACCTGGACGTCACGCCCGGCGGCCAGGACGCCGCACGACTGGTCAAGCGCGTCAAGGAGCAGTTGCGCGCGGTGCCGTCCGACGGGCACGGCTACGGGCTGCTGCGCCACCTCAACCCGCAGACCGCCGCCGAGTTGGCCGCCCTGCCGGTGCCGCAGATCGGCTTCAACTACCTTGGCCGCTTCGCCGCGGGCGAGCCCGGCCGGCACTGGCAGCCGACGGGCGCGGGCGGGCTGAGCGGCGGGGCCGACCCCCGGCTCGCGGCCACGCACGTGCTGGAGGCGGCCGGGCTCGTGCATGACCTGCCCGGCGGCCCCCAACTCGAACTGTCGGTCAGCTGGCCGGTGACGCTGCTGGACGAGGCGGATGTGAGGTCCTTGGCGCAGGCCTGGGCCGACCTGCTGGCCGGGCTCGCCGACGCGCCGGGCGGCCGCACCCCGTCGGACTTCCCGCTGGTGAGCCTGGACCAGGACCAGATCGAGGAACTGGAGCAGACGGGACTGGCCGATGTGTGGCCGCTGTCGCCGCTCCAGGAAGGGCTGCTGTTCCACGCGCTCTACGACGAGCAGGCCCCCGATGTCTACACCGTCCAGCACCTGGCGACGTTCACCGGCAACCTCGACGCCGCACTGCTGCGCCGATCGTGGGACGCCCTGGTGGCCCGGCACCCGGGCCTTCGCGCAGGCTTCCGCCGACCGACCGGAGCGGAACAGTACGTACAGGTGGTGGTGCCCGAGGCCACGGTCCCGTGGCGGGAGGAGGACCTGTCCGGGCTCGGCCTGGACGAGGCCCGCGAGGAGTCGCAGCGGCTCGCCGCCGGCGAACGGCGGCGCCGGTTCGACGTCGAGGCACCGCCGCTGATCCGGGTGCTGCTGGTGAAGCTGGGCGCGGACCGGTACCGGATGGTCGTCACCATGCATCACCTGGTGCTGGACGGCTGGTCGCTGCCGGTGCTGATGAGCGAGCTGTGGCAGGTGTACGAGGCGGGCGGCGACCCCTCGGCGCTGCCGCCCGTGGTCCCGTACCGCGGCTACCTGGACTGGCTGGCCCGGCAGGACCGGGACGCGGCCCGGAACGCCTGGCGGCGTGCACTGGCGGGGGTGGACGGGCCGACCCTCGTCGCGCCCGCCGCGGCCGAGGCCACGGCGCTCCCGGCCAGCCTGACCATCCGGCCCGACGACCGGTTGGTCGGCGCGCTGCGGGACACCGCCCGCAGGCATGGCCTGACGTTGAACACGCTCATGCAGGGCGCGTGGGCGGTGCTGGTCGGCAAGCTGACCGGCCGCCGCGATGTGGTGTTCGGTGCGACCGTGTCGGGGCGCCCCGCCGACCTGCCCGACGTGGACCGGTTGCTCGGCCTGTTCATCAACACCGTCCCCGTGCGGGTGCGCCTGGACGCTTCGGCTTCGCTGCTGTCGACGCTGTCCGCGCTTCAGGACCGGCAGTCCGAGCTCATCGACCACCAGTACCTGGGGCTGGCGGAGATCCAGCGGGCGGCCGGTGTCGGTGCCACGTTCGACACGCTGCTGGTCTACGAGAACTACCCGATCGAGGCGGTCGGGTTGCAGATGCCCGGCGGGCTGCGCCTGCTCGACGCGGAAGCACAGGACGCTGCCCACTACCCGCTGACGCTCGCGGTGGCACCCGTGGACCCGTGGGAGCTGCGGCTGACCTACCGTCCGGACCTGTTCGACGAGCCGACCGTCCGCGCCTACGCCGACTGGCTGCTGCGGGTGCTGGAGCAGATCGCCGCCGACCCGGAACGGGCGATCTCCCGGATCGAGGTCCTGGACGAGACCGAACGCCTGACTCTGCTGGAGAGCTGGAACGCCACGCGGGCGCCGGTCGTAGACGCCCTGATCCCCGAGCAGATCCAGGCGTGGGCGCAGCGGACGCCGGATGCGGTGGCGTTGCGGTGCGGTGAGGTGTCCTTGACGTATGCCGAGTTGGAGGCGCGGTCGAACCGGTTGGCCCGGTATCTGCGGGACGCGGGGGTCGGTCGTGAGTCGGTGGTGGGTCTGTCCCTGCCGCGTGGTGTGGACGCGGTGGTGGCGATGGTGGGGGTGTGGAAGGCGGGTGCCGCGTACGTTCCGCTGGATCCGGAGTATCCGGTCGACCGGCTGGAGTTCATGCTCGCCGACAGCGGTGCGTCCCTGCGCATCGACTCGTTGGACGAGTTGATCGCGGAGCAGTCTTCCGAGCCGCTGGGGGTCGGGCTGGACTCGGCGAGCCTGGCGTATGTGATCTACACCTCCGGTTCCACGGGCCGTCCCAAGGGTGTGATGGGCCATCACGGCGGCATGGTGAACCTGGTGGAGGCGTTGCGGCCGGTCCTGGGGGCGGCGCCGGGTAAGGCGGTTTTGCAGTTCGCCTCGTTCAGCTTCGACGCCTCTGTGCTGGACATCGCGGTGACGTTGTCGTCGGGTGCGACGCTGGTGATCGCCACGCCGCAGGAGCGTGCCGACTCGGCGGTGTTGACGCGGATGCTCAACGAGCAGGGCGTGGATGCGGCGAGCATCGTGCCGTCGCTGTTGCGCGTGCTCGATCCGGCGCAGGTCGAAGGTGTGGGCCGGTGGGTGCTGGGCGCCGAACGGCTGTCGGCGGACCTGGCGGCCCGCTGGGCAGGCGGTGACCGACTCTGGAATACCTACGGGCCGACCGAGACGACGGTCATGGCGACGGTCGGTGTGGTGGACGGTCCGGGCACGCCGCCGATCGGGCGTCCGATCGGCAACACCAAGGTGTTCGTGCTGGACGAGTTCCTGCAGCCCGTTCCCGCCGGGGTGACCGGCGAACTCTACGTCGCCGGCGCCGGGGTCACCCGCGGCTACGTCAACCGCGCCGCCCTGACCGCGGAGCGGTTTGTGGCCTGCCCGTTCGTTGCCGGGCGGATGTACCGCACCGGCGACCTGGCCCGCTGGACGCGCGACGGCCGGTTGGAGTTCGTCGGCCGGGCCGACGAGCAGGTCAAGGTTCGTGGGTTCCGGGTGGAGCCGGGCGAGGTCGAGGCCGTCTTGGCCGAGCACGAGAGCGTTGACCGTGCAGCAGTGGCGGTGCACGACGGCCGCCTTATCGCCTACGTCGTCCCGGCGAGCGGCGGCATCGACGTCGCCGTCCTGCGCGAGTTCGCGGCCGCGCACCTGCCCGAATACATGATCCCCTCCGCGTTCGTCGAGCTGGAGGAGTTGCCCCTCACCGTCAACGGCAAGCTCGACCGCGCCGCCCTCCCCGCCCCCGACTTCGCAGGCCGGACGACGAGCCGCGCCCCCGCCACCCCCACCGAGAAGATTCTGTGCGGCCTGTTCGCCGAGATCCTCGGCTTGGAGCAGGTCGGGGCCGAAGACTCGTTCTTCGAGCTGGGCGGCGACTCGATCATGTCGATGCTGCTGGTGGCTCGGGCCCGGCGCGCGGGGCTGGTGCTCACCGCGCGGCAGGTGTTCGAGCACCGCACGCCGGCGGCGCTGGCTGTCGTGGCCGAGCCGCTGGACGGCGCCGCCGACTCGGACGCCCCCGCCGCGACGGGCCGGATTCCGCTGCCGCCGGTGGTGCGGGAGGCGGCGGAGCGGTCCGGTCCGGCGGCCCTGGACGGCGAGTTCTTCCAGTCGATGCTGATCGCCGTGCCCGCTGGGCTGGACGCCGATCGGCTGGCGCGGGCGGTGCGGGCGGTCATGGACCGGCACGACATGCTCCGCGCCCGGCTCGACGGCCTCGAACTCGTGGTCCCCGAACGCGGCGTGCCCGCACGGGCGCCGCTGCGGCGGGTGCCGGCGGACGAACCGGTGCATGAGCAGGTCCGCGCGGCCGCAGCGCGGCTCGACCCGTCCAACGGGGTCATGACGCAGCTGGTCTGGTTCGACGCCGGTCCGCGGAAGGACGGGCGGCTGCTGTGGCTCATCCACCACCTGGCCGTGGACGGGGTGTCGTGGCGGATCCTGCTGCCCGACCTGGCCGCGGCCTACGAGTCGCCGGACACGGACCTGGAGCCGGTGCCGGTGCCGTTCCGGCAGTGGGCCCTGAACCTCGCCGACCAGGCCGCCGCGCCGGAACGCGTCGCCGAGCTGCCGCACTGGACGGCGCTGCTGGACGTCGCCGAACCGCCCCTGGGCGACCATCCGCTCGACCCGGACCTGGACAAGGTCACCACCCTGCGCCAGGTGACGGTGACCGTCCCGGCCGAGGTGACCGGGGCGCTGCTCACGCGGCTGCCCGCGGCCTTCCACGCCGGCGTCGACGACGTCCTGCTGGCGGCGTTCGCCGCGGCGCTCGCCGAGACCCGCGCGGACTACCGGGCGACGGACGTCCTCGTGGACGTCGAAGGCCACGGACGCGACGGCATGGACCTGTCGCGGACCGTCGGCTGGTTCACCAAGGTGCACCCCGCCAGGCTGCCCATCCCGGAAGCCGGCGGCGTGCGAGAGGGCGGCCCCGCCGCGGGCGAGCTGATCAAACGCGTCAAGGAGCAGCTGCGCGCGGTGCCGTCCGACGGCCTCGGCTACGGGCTGCTGCGCTACCTGAACTCCGACACCGCCGCCGAACTGGCGGCCCTGCCCGTCCCGCAGATCGGCTTCAACTACCTCGGCCGCATCGCCGCAGGCGCCTCCGGTGGCGGGGGACGGCACTGGCAGCCGGTGGACCGCACCGGCCTCGGCGGCGGCGCCGACCCGCGCATGGCGGCCGGTCACGTGCTGGAGGTGTCCGATGTCGTCCACGACCTGCCGGACGGCCCCGAACTGGTCCTCCAGCTGACGTGGCCGCGGCGGCTGCTGACCGAGACGGCCGTCCGGGAACTGGCCGACGCATGGGCGGCGATGCTGGCGGGCCTGGCCGCGCACGCCGAAGACCCGGCCGCGGGCGGCCACACCCCGTCCGACTTCCCGCTCGTCACCCTGGACCAGGGGCAGGTGGAGGAGCTGGAACGCGCCGTCCCGGGGCTGGCCGACGTGTGGCCGGTGACGCCCCTGCAGGAGGGGCTGCTGTTCCACGCCGGCTTCGACGAGGAACTCCCCGACGTCTACGTCAGCCAGCGCGCCCTCGACATCGAAGGGCCGCTCGACACGGCGGCCCTGCGCCGGGCGTGGCAGACGCTGCTCGACCGGCATGCCGGACTGCGCGTCGGGTTCCTCACCCCGGCCGGTGCGCGCGAACCGGTGCAGGTGGTCGCCGACGGCGTCGCCGTCCCGTGGTGCGAGGCGGACGTGCCGGGCGGCGCCGCGGACGAGGCCGAACGGCTGGTCGCCGAGGAGGCGGAACGCGGCTTCGACCTGGCGTCGCCGCCGCTGCTGCGGCTGCTGCTGCTCCGGCTCGGATCCGGCCGCCACCGGCTGGTGGTCACGATGCACCACATCGTGCTCGACGGCTGGTCGATGCCGATCCTGATGGAAGAGCTGTGGGCGGCCTACGAAGCGGGCGGCGCACCGGCCGCAGTGGCCCCCGCGCCCTCGCCCCGCGACTACCTCGGCTGGCTGGCCCGGCAGGACCGGGACGCGGCCCGCCGGGCGTGGCGGGACGCCCTGGACGGGCTGGACGAGCCGACGCTCGTCGCCCCCGACGTCAGGGACGCCGACCCGGTGCCGCCGCGCAGCGTCACCGTCCGGGCGGGGGAACGGCTCACCGGGGCGCTGCGCGCCACCGCGCGGGCCCGCGGTTTGACCGTCAACACCCTGGTGCAGGCCGCGTGGGCGGTGCTGATCGGCAAGCTCACCGGCCGCCGCGACGTGGTGTTCGGCGCGACCGTATCCGGCCGTCCCGCCGAGGTTCCGGGCGTGGAGCGCATGCTCGGCCTGCTGATCAACACGGTTCCGGTGCGGGTGACGCTGGACCCCGCCCGGCCCGTGGAGGCGCTGCTGGACGACCTGCAGCGGCGGCAGGCCGAACTGCTGGCGCACCAGCATCTGGGGCTGCCGGAGATCCAGCGGCACGCCGGGCCGGGCGCCGCATTCGATGCGCTGCTGGCGTTCGAGAACTACCCGGTCGACCCGGCGGGCCCGGCGGTCGCGGGCGGGCTGCGGCTGACCCGCGGGGAGATCCGGGACGCCGCGCACTACCCCCTGACGCTGGTGGTCAACACCGGCGACGACCTGGAACTGCGCCTGGACTACCGGCCCGACGCCTTCACCGGCGACGACGCCCGGCGGCTCACCGGCCGACTGCTGCGCATTCTCGACCGGTTCGCCGCCGACCCCGGCGCCCGCGTCGCCGCTCTGGACGTGCTCGACCCGGCCGAACGCCGCCGCGTCCTCGCCGACTGGAACACCACCGGACGTCCGGCGCCCGCCGGCACCCTGGTGGACCTGCTGGAACGGCAGGCGGCCCGCACCCCGCACGCCCCCGCCGTCACCGCCGGAGCCGCCACCTGGACCTACGCCGAACTCGCCGCGGCCGCCAACCGCGTCGCCCACGAGCTGATCGCCCGCGGCGCCGGCCCGGAACGCATCGTCGGCGTGGCGCTGGAACGCTCGCCCGAACTCATCGCCGTCCTGCTGGGCGTGCTGAAGGCCGGTGCCGCCTACCTGCCGCTGGACCCCGGCTACCCGGCGGCGCGGCTGGCCGCCATGGTGGCCGACGCCGACCTCGCCGTGATCGTCTGCACCGGTGCGACCGCCCCCGTGCTGCCCGCCGGCGCGCCGCTGCTGCGCTGGGACGACCCCGCGATCGCCGCCCGGCCGGACACCCCGCCCACCGACGCCGACCGGACGGCCCCGCTGCTGCCCGCCCACCCCGCCTACGTGATCTACACGTCCGGGTCCACGGGCGAACCCAAGGGCGTCGTCGTCCCCCACGCGGGCGCGGTGAACTACGTGACGTGGCGCAGCTCCGCCTACGGGTTCGGGCCCGGCGACCGGGTGCTGCAGTTCGCGTCGGTGTCGTTCGACACGTCCGTGTGCGAGATCTTCCCCGCGCTGACGTCCGGCGCGACCCTGTGCGTCGCCGCCCGCGACGGCGACCTCGGGCAGGAGGTGCGGGACCTCGCCGTCACCTCCGCCACCTTCACCCCCACCGTCCTGGACACCCTCGACCCGGAGGCGCTGCGCACCGTCACCCGGCTGATCACCGCGGGCGAGGCGTGCGGGCCGGACCTGCTGCGCCGCTTCGCGCCCGGCCGCACGTTCTACAACGAGTACGGGCCGACCGAGGCGACCGTCGACGTGACCTGCTGGACCTGCCCGCCCGAGATCCCCGGCACCGTGCCGCTCGGCCGGCCCATCGCGGGCGTGCGGGTGTACGTGCTGGACGACTGCCTGCAGCCGGTACCGCCCGGCACGGTCGGCGAACTGTACGTGGCGGGCGCCGGCGTCACCCGCGGCTACGTGCGGCGGCCCGGCGTCACCGCCGGACGGTTCGTGGCGTGCCCGTTCGGCGCGCCGGGCGAACGCATGTACCGCACCGGCGACCTGGCCCGCTGGACGGGCGGCGGGGAACTGGAGTTCGCCGGACGCGCCGACGAACAGGTCAAGATCCGCGGGTTCCGCATCGAACCCGGCGAGATCGAGGCCGTGCTGGCCCGGCACGACCGCGTCGCACAGGCCGCCGTGGTCGCCCGCGACGACGGGCCCGGCGGGCGGCTGCTCGTCGGCTACGTCGTCCCGGCCGACGGCGGAGGCGCCGACACCGAGCAGCTGCGCGCCCACCTGGCCGAACGGCTGCCCGAGCACATGGTCCCGGCCGCGTTCGTGGAGCTGCCGGAACTGCCGATGTCGGTGAACGGCAAGCTCGACCGGTCCCGGCTGCCCGCCCCCGACTTCGCCGCGCTCGCCGGCGGCCGACAGGCCCGCAACCCGCGGGAACGGCTGCTGTGCGAACTGTTCGCCGACGTGCTGAACCTCGACCGGGTCGGCGCCGACGACGGGTTCTTCGCGCTCGGCGGCGACTCGGTCATGTCGATGCTGCTGGTGTCGCGGGCCCGCCGCGCCGGGGTGCGGTTCACCGCCCGGCAGGTGTTCGAGCACCGCACACCGGCCGCGCTCGCCGCCGTCGCCGACTTCAGCGGCGCCGAGCAGACGGGGGAACCGCAGGCTCCCGGCGCGGAGGCGGCGGGGGAGGGGCGGCTGCCGCTGCCCCCGGTCGCACGCGACATCGCCGCGCGGGCCGGGCGGACCGCCCTGACCGGCGAATACTTCCAATCGATGCTGCTCACCGCCCCCGCCGACCTGGACCCGGCCCGGCTGCGCGGCGCCGTGCAGACCGTGCTGGACCACCACGACATGCTCCGGGCCCGGCTGGACGGCGACGAACTGGTCGTCCCCGGCCGGGGCGCAGTCGACGCCGCCGACGTCGTCCAGCGCGTCGAAGGCACCGACGAGGAGACCGTGGCCGCGTGGATGCGGCGGGCCGGCGGCAGCCTCGACCCCGGCTCCGGGCAGCTGACCCGCGTCGTCTGGTTCGACGCGGGCCCGGACCGCGCCGGGCTGCTGCTGTGGGTGATCCACCACCTCGCCGTCGACGGCGTGTCCTGGCGGATCCTGCTGCCCGACCTGGCCGACGCCTACGCGGGACGCACCCTGCAACCCGTCCCGGTGTCGTACCGGCACTGGGCCCGCACGCTCGCCGAACAGGCCACCCGCCCCGACCGCCTCGCCGAACTGCCGCACTGGACCGGCGTGCTGAGCGCCCCCGAACCGCTCCTCGGCGACCGTCCGCTCGACCCCGACCGCGACCTGGCCGCCCGGCTGAAGCGGACGGAGACCACCGTCGCGCCCGCCGTCACCGAGGCGCTGCTGACGCGCCTGCCCGAAGCGTTCCACGCGGGCGTCGACGACATCCTGCTCGCCGCGCTGGCCTGCGCCGTCGTCCGCCGCCGCCCCGAGCCCGGCGCCGGGCTGCTGGTCGAAATCGAAGGGCACGGCCGGTCCCCGGAGACGCTGGACCTGTCGCGGACGGTCGGCTGGTTCACCACCACCTACCCGGTGCGCCTGGACCCGGGCGACCCCGCCGACCTGGACGCCGCCGTCAAACGCGTCAAGGAGCAACTGCGCGCCGTGCCGTCCGACGGGCTCGGCTACGGGCTGCTGCGCCACCTCAACCCGCAGACCGCCGCCGAGCTGGCCGGACTACCGGTGCCGCAGATCGGCTTCAACTACCTCGGCCGGTTCGCCGCCGCAGGCGACGCCGACGACCGGCCGTGGCAGCCCACCGGCATCGGCCTGGCCGGAGGCGCGGACGCCGCGCTGGCCGCCACGCACACCCTGGAGGCGGCGGGCCTGGTCCGCGACCTGCCGGGCGGGCCGCAGCTCACCCTCACCCTGACCTGGCCCGAGGACCTGCTCACCGACACGGCCGTGCAGGAGCTCGCCGACGCGTGGACGGCCGTCCTCACGGAACTGGCCGACCACGCCGCAGGCGGCCACACCCCGTCGGACTTCCCCCTCGTCACCCTGGGCCAGGCCCAGGTCGAGGAGCTGGAACGCGCCGTCCCCGCGCTCGCCGACGTCTGGCCCCCCGCGCCGCTGCAGGAAGGCCTGCTGTTCCACGCCGCCTACGACGACCAGATCCCCGACGTCTACACCATCCAGCAGACCGTAAACCTGCACGGCCCCCTGGACGCCGCGCTGCTGCGCCGCTCCTGGGACGCCGTGATGGCCCGGCATGCCAGCCTGCGCGTCGCGTTCCGGCGGCCGACCGGAGCCGACCACCCGGTGCAGGTCGTCGCCGGTGACGTGGCCGTCCCGTGGACCGAGACGGACCTGTCCGGCACCGACCGCCCCGACACGCAGGCCGAAACGCTCGCCGCGCAGGACCGGGCCCGCCGGTTCGACCTCGCCGAACCGCCGCTGCTGCGCCTGCACCTGATGCGCCTGGCCGACGACCGCCACCGGCTCGTCATCACCATGCACCACACCCTCCTGGACGGCTGGTCGTTCGCGGTGCTGATGCGCGAGCTGTGGACCGTCTACGGGGCGGGCGGCGACCCGGACGTGCTCCCCCCGGTCATCCCCTACCGGTCGCACCTGGAGTGGCTGGCCCGCCAGGACAAGGCCGACGCGCGGGAGCACTGGCGCCGCGCCCTCGCCGGACTGGACGGCCCCACCCTCGTCGCCCCCGCCGCCGCCCCCGGCGCCCCGGTCATGCCGCGCAGCGTCACCGCCCGCGCGGACGCGTCCCTGACCGGCGCCCTGCGCGACACGGCCCGCGCCCGCGGCCTGACGGTCAACACCGTGGTGCAGGGCGCGTGGGCGCTGCTGCTCGCCGCCCTCACCGGCCGCGACGACGTCGTGTTCGGCGCCACCGTCTCCGGCCGCCCCGCCGACCTGCCCGGCGCCGAGAACATGCTCGGCCTGTTCATCAACACCGTCCCCGTCCGGGTGCCGCTCGACCCGGCCGCGACCGTCGCGGACCTCCTGGCCGACCTGCAGAAACGCCAGGCCGGGCTGATCGCCCACCAGCATCTCGGCCTCACCGAGATCCAGCGCCAGGCCGGCCCCGGCGCCGCCTTCGACACCCTCCTGATCTACGAGAACTACCCCGTGGACGCGGCCGCGCCGCCCAGCGGCGGCCTGCGCATCGAGGTGACCGGCGACCGGGACGTCTCCCACTACCCGCTCACCCTGGCCGTCGCGCCGTTCACCGAACTCGAACTGAAGCTGGACTACCGGCCCGACCTGTTCGACGAGGCCACCGCCGGCTCCCTCGCCCGGCGCCTGGTGCGCATCCTCGAACAGTTCGCCGCCGACCCGCAGACGCCCGTCGGCCGGATCGGACTCCTCGACGACGACGAACGCCGCACCGTCCTGACCGACTGGAACAACACCACCGCACCGGGCATCACCCGCACCGTCGTGGACCTGTTCGAGGAGCGGGTTGCTGCGGTGCCGGGTGCGGTGGCGGTGGTTGATGGGGGTCGGGTGTGGTCGTTTGCGGAGTTGGACGGGTTTGCTGAGCGTGTGGCTGGGGGGCTGCGTGGTCGTGGTGTGGGGCGGGGTGGTCTGGTGGGTGTGGTGTTGGGGCGGTCGGCTGAGTTGGTGGGGGTGTTGTTGGGGGTGTTGAAGGCGGGGGCGGCGTATGTGCCGGTGGATCCGGCCTGGCCGCGGGCTCGTCGTGAGGCGGTGTTGGCGGGTGTGGATGTGGTGGTG
>NZ_BSTN01000053.1 GCF_030269545.1 Actinomadura sp. NBRC 104425
CAACTCGCGAACGGACTTCGGCAGCGACGACGCCTCCAGAACCGAGCCGGCGGCGTACACGCGCTTAGCGAACTTCGCCGCGGTCTCGCTGGCGAACAGGTCGAATCGAGCCTCCATGGCATGCTCCCTACTCATGGGCACGGGCCGCGCGGCCTTTGCGCGGCGTCCTGACGACCACGAGACGCCGCCGGACCGGGCCCCGTGACGGCGCACCGGTGTGACGTACGCCACGGGCCCGGGGCGTCACGGACCGGTGGGCACCGGCACCGTATGCGTGCACGACGAGCCGAGACGGGCAGGAACCGACCATGAGCGAGCCGCACACCGACGCACTGGCCACCCGCCCCGCGGACCCGGCCACCGAGGTGTTCGTCTCCCACCGCAACCTGCTGTTCACCGTCGCCTACGAGATGCTCGGCTCCGCCGCGGACGCCGAGGACGTGCTCCAGGAGACGTGGCTGCGCTGGGCCGGCGTCGACCTCGCCGATGTGCGGGAGCCGCGCGCCTACCTCGTCCGGATCGTCACCCGGCAGGCGCTGATACGGCTGCGGACGCTGCGCCGCCGCAAGGAGTCCTACATCGGCCCCTGGCTGCCCGAACCGCTGCTGACCTCGCCGGACGTCGCCGAGGACGTCGAGCTCGCCGAGAGCGTCTCGATGGCGATGCTGCTGGTGCTGGAGACCCTCGGCCCGACCGAGCGCGCGGTGTTCGTGCTGCGCGAGGTGTTCGACCTGGACTACGGCGAGATCGCGGACGCGGTCGGCAAGAGCCGGGACGCCGTCCGGCAGATCGCCCACCGGGCGCGCGCGCATGTCGCCGCCCGTCGCCCGCGCGTCCCCGTCTCCCCGGCCGAGTCGCAGGCGGCGCTCGACGCGTTCCGGCGGGCGCTCGAGACGGGCGACCTGCAGGTCCTCGTCGACAGGCTCGCGCCGGATGTCATCCTCCTCGGCGACGGCGGCGGCGTCCGGCAGGCCGTGGTGCGGCCGATCGTGGGGGCCCGCAAGGTGGCCCGCCTGCTGGAGGCCGGGCGGGCCAGGGTGGCGGACGCCGTCTCCTACGAGCCGGTGCAGGTCAACGGACGCCCCGGGCTGCTCGTCCGGATCGACGGCGAGATCGACAGCGTCGTCGCGCTGCGGATCGACGACGGCCTGATCACCGGCCTCTACATCGTGCGGAACCCGGAGAAGCTGTCCCACATCGGCCGGGAGACCACCGTGACCCGCTGACCCGCCCGCCTCAGCGGCCCCGCCAGGAACACGGCACCGCTCGCCACCCCTTCCACGCACCCGCTCGGGCCGCGCCATCCGCCTGCCCCTGGCGGCGGAGCTGGGGCCAAAATCCGCCAAATCTCTTCCCGGTGGCGGTTCAGGCGCGCGAAGGTCATGGGCGACACCACACGTCGCCCTAAGGGAGCCCTCTTGGTCGCCTTCTCGCCGCACCCGGGCGTCAGGAACGCCGTGGCGTTCTTTCGTATCCGGCCGAATGTTTCGGTTGGTCCGTCGGTGCCGAACGTGCTTCTCCTGTGAGTCGCCTTGGGGCGTGCCAGGCTTCCCACTGGACACGCTCCTGCCCGACCAGGCAGGTCGACGACCGGGGCCGGCCGATCTCGAGTAGTAGCTGAACAGCATCGATCAACGGGGGAGACATCACGTGATTCACGCAGTGGACATGACCGGCGACTCTGGGCGGGCGGCGCGGTTGCGTGACGAGCTGGTCGACACGCTGCTATCGAACGGGCAGATCGTCTCCCCTGCGGTGGAGAAGGCGTTCCGCACGGTTGCGCGCGAGGCGTTCGTGCCCGCTGACACTCCTCTCGACACGGTCTACAGCGTGGACCGCCCGGTGGTGACCAAGACCGACGAGCACGGCGGACACCTTTCCTCGGTCAGCGCGGCCTACATCCAGGCCCGCATGATCGAGATGGCCGACATCCGCCCCGGCATGACCGTGCTGGAAATCGGCTCGGGCGGCTACAACGCCGCGCTGCTGGCCGAGGTCGTCGGCCCGGCTGGGCACGTGGTCAGCATCGACATCGACGGCGAGATCATCGACCGCGCCGGCGTCCTGTTGGACCGGGCCGGATACGGCGGGCGGGTCAGCGTCATGCAGGCCGACGCCGAACATCCCGTGCCCGGCTTCGGCCCATTCCATCGGACCCTCGTCACCGTCGGCGCGTGGGACATCCCCCCTGCCTGGCTGGACCAGCTGACCACCGACGGCGTGCTGGTGGTGCCGCTGCGCATGAACGGGATCACCAGGACCATCGCTTTCCGCCGCGACGGCGATCACCTGGTGAGCAGTGACGTTGAAGTGGCCGGGTTCGTGCCGATGCAAGGGCAGGGAGCGCACGTCGAGCGGACGTTCCTGCTGCCGGACCAGCACGGCGAACACATCCGGCTGCAGTTCGACTCTGACGTTCCCGAGACGATGCACTTGCTCGACGGGGTGCTGGCGACCGAGCCGGTGTCGGTTTGGTCCGGCATCACCATCGGGAACGGGATCTCGTTCGCCGACCTGCACCTGTGGCTTGCGGCATTTCTGCCCGGCTTCTGCCGCATCACCGCTGACGCGGGCACCAGACTGGCGGCGGAGCTGGGCAAGACGTGGTTCCCGTTCGGCGGCGTGCGTGGCGATTCCCTCGCCTACCTGGCAGTGCGTCCGGCGTTGGACGGCGCCGGCGTGGAGTTCGGCGCCACCGCTTATGGCGTCCACGGACAGGCCGCGGCCACCGCGCTTGTCGAGCAGATCCAGGCGTGGGACCGCAACGGCCGCCACCACGAGCCCACGTTCGGGTTCTGGACGGCTGGCAGCACCGTTCCACAGCTCCCTGACCATTCGGCCGTGCTGCAAAAGCACCATGGCGCCGTCTCGATTTCCTGGCTCCCGACGAGCTGACCAGGCCCGCCCGGCGAGCCAGGCAGCACCGAACCTTCCACCCCCGAAATGTGTGAGGAGTGAGCCGATGGCCCTATCGCTGACCCTGGACGCCACCGAATCCGTCGACGACCGGACCGAGGTCGGGGAGGAGGAGTTCGTACTGGACATGCGCGTGGTGGAGTCCACGACGCCGCTGGTGACCATGATGTGCTCCACCAGCGACGGCTGCGGCAGCACCTGCAGCACCAGCGCGTGCAGCACCAGCGCGTGCAGCACCAGCTCCAACGACCCGCTCTGACAAAGGCTGAACGCCTCCCGGAGGGCGATGTCCCCAGTGGGATGTCGCCCTCCGAAGGCCCTGGTGTGAGAAGGGAATAGGGCTGTGGCGGTTCCTCGTCGGTTTCGTCATGCCGGGCTCGTGCTGGTACGTGCGACCACATGTCCCCCGGACGTGATGCCCCCCAGCGACTTGGACTTGGCCGACCGTGCTGCTGTAGAGCGGGAAGGAGCCGCGTGGTTGGCGCAGGTTTGGGGACGTCGCGAGGTGCGCGAGGCCGTGGAGGTGTCCAGCCCAGTCCTGGCCGCCGGCGTCGAGCGTCTCCTGGCGGACGGCTGTCCGTCTGGGCGGCGGCTTCGCCGCACGGTGGCATCGCTGGCGTCGTACATGCTGCGGTGGGAACGGCGCGCCACCCCCTTCGGGATGTTCGCCGGAGTCACCACCGCCGCTCTCGGGCCGGCGGCGGCGAAGATCGGCACTGGCCACCGGGTCGTCGTCCGTGCCGACGCCGAATGGCTCACCGATCTGATCAACCAGGGGGAGCAGAACCCTGCCTTGCGGATGCGGCTGACGGTGGTCACGGACAACACCGGGACCGTCCGCGACGGCTACTTCATCGTCCTCCGCAGAGCCGAACTGGGGGCCCAATCGCCGGGGCCGTTGCGGGAAGCAGCAGTGCGCCTCACCGCGCCCATCGCCTACGCCCTCGACCAGGCCGTCACGCCCCAGCGGTTCGACGTACTGGCCGAGCGCATGTCCCAACGGTTCCCCGGCGCCGGCATCGACCGGATTCACGGGCTGCTGCATGGCCTGGTCGACGGCGGATTCCTTATCACCGGCCTGCGTCCCGCCTCGACCGTTGAAGACCCGCTGAACCACCTCATCCAGGCGCTCCGCGGCGCAGGTGTCCGGCAGACCGGTGGCGAGGAGCTCGCTGAGGTCGTCGGGCTACTCGACCGGCTGGAAGCGATCAATGTCCGGCTGGTCGAGCACAACACCACCGCCGACCCGGTGCGGGCGGCGACCCTGCGTGCCGAGATCACCGACACGATGCGGAACCTGGCGGCCGGTACGGGTCATGTGCTGGCGGCTGACCTGCGGCTCAACGCCCACATCACCATCCCCGAACCGGTCATGCAGGAGGCCGAGCGGGCGGCCGACGTCCTGCTGCGACTGTCGGCACAACCGTTCGGGACGACGGCGTGGATGGACTATCACGCCCGATTCCGCGCCCGCTACGGCACCGGCGCGCTCGTCCCGGTCCGAGAGTTGCTCGCGGACTCGGGACTGGGGTATCCCCACGGCTATCTGGGCGCGCCCCGTGCCCGCCCCGTGTGGCGGATGCTGACTCAACGCGACGCCGCCCTGATGTCGCTGATCCAGCAGGCGATCGTGGACGGTCTTGAGGAGATCACGCTGTCCGACGCCGATGTGCAGACGCTGACAGTAGGCGATCACAGCGACGTGGTGGTACCGCCGCGTATCGAACTCGGCGTTGCGCTCCATGCCGACTCTGCTAAGGCGATCAACCACGGCGACTTCATGCTTCAGGTGGTGGCTGCGCCACGCGCCCACACCAGCATGATCGGCCGGTTCGCCTACCTGCTCGATGAGGCCGACCGTGCCCGTCTCGCCCGCACCTACGCTCCCGGCGACGACGATGCTGTGGTGGCGCAGTTGTCGTTTCCGCCCCGCCGCCCGCACAACGACAACGTCGTGCGCATTGCCCCACATGCCGGGACGGTCGTGCTGTCGCTGGCCGAACACCCCGGCGTTGCCCTCGACAACTCACACGCCACTGGCTCTGGGCTTGGCCTGATCAGATTGGACGACCTGGCGGTCACCGCAGATGCCGATCAGATGTACCTGGTGCAGCTTTCCACCGGTCGGCGTGTGCTCGCCTACATCCCCCATGCTCTGGACACCATGGTGCAGACGTTGCCGTTGGCGCGGTTCCTGGCGGAGGTCTCCGATGCGCGCAGCGGCGTCTTCGGCCCGCTCGATCTGGGAGCTGCCCGCACCCTGCCATACGTCCCCCGCATCCGCTACCGGCGCACGGTGTTGTCTCCCGCGCGCTGGCTTCTCACTCACAGTGCCCTGGCCGCGACCGATGAAGACTGGGGAGTGGCCTTGCGCAGATGGCGTGGCCGGTGGAAGGTGCCTGCCCGCGTCATGCTGTGCCACGGGGAACTGCGTCTGCCGCTGGACTTGGACCACCCCTTGGACCGCTGGCTGCTGCGCACCCGGCTGGACAAGACCGAACAGATCGAGCTTCGTGAGGATGCCTCGCCCGCTGGCCTGGGCTGGGTGGGACGCGCGACTGAGCTGGTGATCCTGATGGTTGCGGACTCTGCGCCGAGGCGGCGGCTGCCGGAGACCACGCCGCCCGGCGTCGTTTATCAGCCGGGCGATGCGCTGCTGCTGCGGGCGCACCTGGTGGGCAACCCTGCCAGGTTCGATGCCATCCTCGCCCGCCACCTGCCCGAGTTCGTTCACCAGCTCGGCACACCGATCCGGTGGTGGTGGGCGAGCAGACACCGCGACCTGATCCGCCTCGAAGCCGACCACTACCTCGTGGTGCAATTTCGGCTCACTGATCGATCCCAGTACGGGCCGGTGGCCGCACGGCTGGCCGCCTTCGCCCAGGACCTGCGAGCACGCGGCCTGACCGGGCAGCTCATGCTGGCTCCCACCGCGGAGCAGCCCGGCCGCTACGGGCGCGGCCCGGCCTTGGAAGCCGCAGAGCAGGTGTTCGCCACCGACACCGCAGCCGCCATAGCCCAGATCACGATGGCTGAGGCCGCCGGGGTGGCGGCACAGGCCGTCGCGGCGGCCTCAATGACGCATCTCGCCGCGGCGTTCGCCCCCGACGCCGCGGCCGGCTACCGCGCACTGACCCGCTGTGCGAAGCAGAGCTCCGGACCGCTGGACCCAGCCGTACGCGACCTGGCCTTTCGCCTGGCCGACCCCGCAGGTGCCTTCGCCGCCGTCCGTGCCCTGCCGGGCGGTGACGCGGTCGCCGCCGCGTGGCAGAGCAGGGCCAGCGCATTGGCCACCTACCATCACCTTCTTGCTCAACAGCGCAATCCTGCGGGCCTGTTGCCGGTGCTGCTGCACGGGCACCACGTCCGGGCGCTCGGCCTTGACCCCGACCACGAAGCCACCACCACCCGACTCGCCCGTGCTGCCGCCCTCCGGAATCTGGCCACCACGTCACCCGCGGCAGGTGCCCAGTGACGTCGACGGCGACGGTCTCCCTCGATCAGGCGCACCGCCAATCCCTGGCGGACGGTACAGCGGGCACCGCGCTCCTCCACATCGAGCGCGCCCTGTCCGGCCGAGGCCCTTGGGCCAAGGCGCATGCGCTGATCCGGCAGGTGGCCACCGGCCCGATCGATGGAGGTGACCACGCGGGCCTGTACTACGGGGCGCCCGCCGTCGCGTTCATGCTTCATACCGCCGGCGGAGACGGCCGGCCCCGGTACGAACAAGCACTCGCAACGTTGGATCACCATGTGGCAGGCCTTGCCCGCCGCCGCCTCAGCACCGCCGTCACCAGGACCAACGCAGGCGAGTACACCCGGTTCAACGAGTACGACCTGTTCTACGGCCTGGTCGGCATCGGCGCACTCCTGCTGCTACGCCAGCCCGGCAGCGACACTCTCGGCGACGTGTTGCGGTACCTGGTGCGGCTCACCCGCCCGTCCCGGCACGACGGGGTGGAACTGCCCGGCTGGTGGGTCCCGCACGACCCCGACCCAACCCTGCCGACACCCGGCGGACACGCCAATCTCGGCATGGCACACGGCGCGGCCGGGATCCTCGCGCTCCTGGCACTGGCCGCACGCGCCGGCCACGTCGTCGAAGGACAGCACGAAGCGCTCGAACGGCTGACCGACTGGTTCGAGCACTGGCGGCAACACTCACTGGACGGCCCCTGGTGCCCACAATGGATCACCCTCACCGCGCTGCGCACCGGCCGCCCCACCCAGCAGCGGCCCGGGCGACCCTCATGGTGCTACGGCACCCCCGGCATCGCCCGCGCGCTCCAGCTGGCCGCCCTGGCCACCGGCGACACCACACGGCAACACCTTGCCGAACAAGCGCTACTGGCCTCCCTGTCCGACCAGAACCTGACACGGATCAGCGACCCCGGACTCTGCCACGGCGCAGCCGGGCTCTACCAGACCGTCTACCGCGCCGCCCGCGACAGCACCGACCCCGCGCTCCGCCGGCGGCTGCCCTGCTTGGCAGCCGCGCTCACCGCACACACCAGGCTTCGCCACGGGCACAACGAGCGCCCAGAGGAGGGACTGCTGACCGGCAGAGCCGGAGTCGAACTGGCCTTGGAAACCACGCGGCGCACCGCGCCACCCCACTCGGGATGGGACGCATGCCTGCTGATCACCTGACCGAAGCCGCCCCCTCCCAACTCGCCGCCGGCGTGCTCGCCGTGCTCGCAGGCGCCCAGCCGGAGGCGGCCGCCGTCGAGCACGGCCTCCAGCCGGACCAGCTCACCGAAGCCGTCCAGGTGTACGTATCCGCCGGGTACGCCGCGCTGGAACGTCATATCGAGCAGCAGTGGCATCAAGTGCTCGTGAGATTTCCTGCATGGGAGCAGGCCGAGAAAATCGCGGCCACGCAACTCGGACCACGCCTGGACAACCTGTACCACCACGGGGTCATCGGCGGGTGGTGGTTCCTGCGCAAGCACCCCTACTGGCGGATACGGCTGCGCATCCCCAGCCCCTGCAGGGACGCCGCCCTGGCTGCGGCCGGCGTCGTCACCGAGACGTTGACTGAGCTGACCGACCTCGGGCTGATCAGCGGATGGCGGCGTTCGATTTACGAACCAGAGCATGCCGCGTTCGGCGGCCCCGCAGCCATGGCGACGGTCCATGACCTCTTCTGCGCCGACAGCCGCGGCGTCCTCGACTACGCCCGTACCGCGTCGCCGCGCATCGGCCGCCGTGAAGTATCCAGCATGCTCATCCATGCACTCCTGCACGGCGCGGGACTGGACTGGTTCGAAAGCGGCGACGTCTTCCATCGGGTCGCGCAACTACGCCCCGCCCCACCGGGCTCAACACCCCAAGAAGCGATGGACGCGCTGGCCGACAAGATCCGGACGGTGATACACACCGCAGCAGAAGCCACCGATCCCCTCTTCGGCCCGGCTGGTCCGGCCGCGTTCGCAGCCGACTGGCGAGATGACTTCCACGCAGCAGGGCGGCGGCTCGGGGCTGCCGCAGCCGACGGCCGCCTCGATCGCGGCCTGCGTGCACTGCTCACCCACGTGGTGATCTTTCACTGGAACCGGCTCGGTCTATCGGCCACCACGCAAGGCATCCTGGCCCGCGCCGCCACCGCCGCCTTCCTGCCGCGCAGCTGACCTGCTCAGCCCTTGATCCGACTCGGGGACCTCATGCCATGGACACCACCACACTGAGGGCAGCGGCCCGATACTTCCCTCTCCTGGGACGTCCGCGACCAGCGTGTCCGCCGCTGGCCTCCCGCGTCCAAGAGATCGCCGACATCGCCGAT
This sequence comes from Actinomadura sp. NBRC 104425, assembly GCF_030269545.1. GTDB lineage: Bacteria > Actinomycetota > Actinomycetes > Streptosporangiales > Streptosporangiaceae > Spirillospora > Spirillospora keratinilytica. The sequence continues at coordinate 8,699 of NZ_BSTN01000053.1, forward strand.
ACCGCTTACAGGGTGCAGCAGCAAGGTGGCGACGCGCTGCACGATGCCGCCCACGCCCTCAACAAGGCGGCATTGCTGGCCAGCGACTGCGGCCTGACCGACGAGGCTCGCCGCTTGTGCTGGCGACACATCGACCTCTATTGCGAGGCCGGTCCACAGCTCACCGCTGTGCAAGCCCGCTACATGCTCGAACCCGTCGTCAACCTGGCCCGCCTCCACATCCGGAACAACGAACTGCGCACGGCGCTGCACATCCTGGAAGCGATGCACCACGCAACCACCCGCGGAACCGACCTGACGGTGGACGATCGCCTCCTACCGCTGGCGCAGCTGACTGGAACCCTCCAGGAGCGCAACAAGCTGCGCGAGTGGGTGTGGCTGCAGCTCCTCACCGATGGAATCCGCGCTCTGACGCGCGACGAAAGGTGGAACGACGCGGTCGCTCTGGCGGAAGTCCACCGCGGCATCGGGACGCACCTGATGGAGGGACGGCAGGTCGCGATCCTTGCAGCCTGCTTGGACGGCACCACCGACGCGGCCCGAGACCTGCTCCACACCAGCACCCTGACCCAGCCGTGGGAACACCAGGTCGCATCCTGTTTGGAAGTAATGTGCGGCGGAAGCGACAAACCGGATCACCACCGCACCATCACGACGATGATCCAAAGCTTCCGCAATAGCAGACCGGCCGCAGGGTATGCCGTTTTCCGTGCCCGTTTCGGTTTGACCACCGCCATCCTCGCGCGGTCTCACTCACTTGAACTGGCCGCTGCGGTGCTCGCTCAGGCCGCAGACGAAGCGATCGCTGCACGCGACGGGTACGCGGCACGCGAAGTCCTCAACCACCGAGTCCCTCATACCGGCCTGACCGATCAGCAGCATCGTGCCCTTGACGGCCTCATAGCCGCCAGCGGTCTCGGTGCCGGACCTCTACCACCAATGCTGCAAGACGCATTCACCGACGCCATCAGCATCGCAGTAACAGCCCTGACAGTATCACTCAAGAAAAGCTCGGCATCCTCACGGCGAGGTTGAGCGCCAGGTGCTCGCCGCGGGAATGAGCAAATTTCCAATGCAGACATCGAGACTGTGCGAACCGGTCCCAAGGCGCTGACGGCTCGAAGCTGAATCTTGGCAGAGGTATCCCGTCCAGCCACACGGTCGAGCTCTGTGGCGCAGCAGACCTGCATCCCGGCCTGGATCACTCGCGGATACTTTTCCTGCTCGGGGCGGAACGGCTGCCCGTTTCGCCGCCTCCCTCAACTTCGTCGATACCGCATCTGCGAAGAAAGCGCCCCCACGATGACGAACGCTGCACAGCCCGCCAGCATCGGCACTACGACGCCGAGCATGGCGCGCATTCATGACTACTGGCTCCCCACGATCGGCCGGGCGAGGTCACCTGGCTCTCGGCGCCATTGCAATGGTGCGGCCGAAAACGATCTCACCCGCAACACCATGAAGGTCGACGGGTGGTGATCGCCATGGGACGACACACCCTCAGCCACACCAGTCCCAGTTCGGCCGTCCGCACTGGCCCCGCGCTCATCACCAGCGCACCCGCACCGCCTGACAACCCCGCGCTACTGGCGATCATCAAGCCACTTCACCCAGAGCGCGTGACGGGGCTCACCGCGCTGCAGGCACTGCTCATCCGCAACGTGGCGCTCATGGCGACCATCACGGAATGGAACGGCTGGCCGTTCCTGCACGCCTACTCCGTCGCTGACCTGAAGATCGGGAACCGGGCGCGGTATATCCGCGTCGGCTGTGGCTACTGGCGCGAGGACTGGTGGTACGTCACACCCGGGGACGCCGGGACAAACGTCATAGCCGCCATGTCCACTCCGGACGTGGCTGCCCGGATCATCGCGGGAGTGCTGCTGTGAGCCCCGTCGAGATGCGGCCCGCGAGATTGGCGCAGACCGCCGTAGCGGCTTTCGAGGAAGCCATGCGCGCCGAGGGGCGGCCGACGACGTTGATCCGTTTCGTGGCGGATACGGCGCGCGAGACCGCGGAGGACGAGCTCGAATACTCACCGGAGGCTCCAGCTCGTGAAGCGTTGAGGAAGTCCGCCGGAAGGTCCGTACCGGGCAGGATCTGGTTCGGTCGGTCACGGTCGGGGAGTACCTGGAGTCCTGGCTGGCTGGGCGCAGGAACCTGCGGGAGGGGACCCGCCGTGGCTATGCCGACCACATCAAGCTCTATCTGATCCCGCACCTGGGCCATATCCGCCTGGACCGGCTTTGTGTCCGCGACGTGGAACGCGTCTTCGACGCCATCGATGAGCTCAACGAGACCATCGCCCGGGCACGCGAATCCGGCGACCCGACACTGCGAGCCGAGGTCAAGGGGCGCCGGGTGGTCGGGCCTGCCACCAAGCAGCGGATTCGGGCGACGCTTCGGGCCGCGCTCAACAGGGCGGTCCGGGAACGGCTGATCGAAGTGAACGCCGCGTCCCTGGTGGAGCTCCCCTCGGGCAAGGCGCCCAAGGCGCTGGTGTGGACCGACGAACGCA
>NZ_BSTN01000054.1 GCF_030269545.1 Actinomadura sp. NBRC 104425
TGCGCATCGACTCGCTCGATGACCTGATCGCGGAGCAGTCTTCCGAGCCGCTGGGGGTCGGGCTGGACCCGGCGAGCCTGGCGTACGTCATCTACACCTCCGGTTCCACGGGCCGTCCCAAGGGCGTGATGGGGCACCACGGCGGCATGGTGAACCTGGTGGAGGCGCTGCGCCCGGTCCTGGGCGCGGCCCCGGGCAAGTCAGTTCTGCAGTTCGCCTCATTCAGCTTCGACGCCTCCGTCTTGGACATCGCGGTGACGCTCTCGTCGGGTGCGACGCTGGTGATCGCCACGCCGCAGGAGCGTGCCGACTCGGCGGCGTTGACCCGGATGCTCAACGAGCAGGGCGTGGATGCGGCGAGCATCGTGCCGTCCCTGTTGAGCGTGCTCGACCCGGCGCAGGTCAAGGGCGTGAAGCGGTGGGTGCTGGGCGCCGAACGGCTGTCGGCGGACCTGGCCGCCCGCTGGGCAGGCGGCGATCGACTCTGGAACACCTACGGGCCGACCGAGACGACCGTCATGGCCACAGTCGGTGTGGTGGACGGTCCGGGCACGCCGCCGATCGGCTGCCCGATCGGCAACACCAAGACCTTCGTCCTAGACGAGTTCCTCCAGCCCGTTCCCGCCGGAGTGACCGGCGAACTCTACGTCGCCGGCGCCGGGGTCACCCGCGGCTACGTCAACCGCCCCGCCCTGACCGCCGAGCGGTTCGTGGCCTGCCCGTTCACCCCCGGCGAGCGCATGTACCGCACCGGCGACCTGGCCTGCTGGACGAGTGATGGCCGGTTGGAGTTCGTCGGCCGGGCCGACGAGCAGGTGAAGATTCGTGGTTTCCGGGTGGAGCCGGGCGAGGTCGAGGCCGTCCTGGCCGAGCATGAGAGCGTTGACCGTGCGGTGGTGCTGGTCCGAGACGAGCGTCTGGTGTCGTATGTCGTGCCGTCGAACGGTGCGGTGGACGCCGCCGTGCTCCGCGAGCACCTGTCGGCGAGCCTGCCCGAATACATGGTTCCGGCCGCCTTTGTGCAGCTGGAGGAGCTACCGCTGACGGTCAACGGGAAGCTGGACCGGACTGCGCTGCCTGCGCCCGATTTCGCGGGCCGGTCGGTGAGTCGGGCGCCGGCGACGCAGACCGAGGAGATCCTGTGCGGTCTGTTCGCCGAGGTGCTCGGCCTGGAGCGGGTAGGGGCCGAAGATTCGTTCTTCGACTTGGGCGGTGATTCGCTGCTGGCGATGCGGCTCATCGCTCGCGTGCGGGCGGTGTTCGACACCGAGATCGGGATCAGGACGCTGTTCGCCGAGCCCACGGTCGCCGGTGTCGCGAAGGCCGTGACGGCGGGCACGGACCGGGCCCGTCCGCCGCTGACGGCCAAGCCCCGTCCGGACAGGCTGCCGCTGTCCTACGGCCAGCAGCGCATGTGGTTCCTCAACCGGCTGGAAGAAGCGGGCGCCTCGTACAACATGCCGTTCGGGCTGCGGCTGTCCGGCGCTCTCGACATCGCGGCGCTTGAAGCGGCCCTGCGCGATGTGGCCGACCGGCACGAGACCCTCCGCACCATCTACCCCGAAGTCGACGGAACTCCCTACCAGCTTCCCTTGGCGGACGGTCACCCCGAACTCGTGATCAGCCACGCGGCCGGTGAGGACGAACTCAAGGCCCTCCTGGAGGCCGACGCGGGCCGTGGCCTCGACGTGGAGTCCGAACTGCCGTGGCGGGTCCGGCTGGTGGTGCTCGGTGAGGACGAGTACGTCCTGCTCATGGTGGCCCACCACATCGCGGCCGACGGCCTGTCGATGGGCGTCCTGGCCCGTGACCTGGGCGTCGCGTACGCGGCGCGGCGGGAAGGGCATGCCCCGGACTGGCCGCCGCTGCCCGTCCGGTACGCCGACTATGCGATCTGGCAGCGCGAGGTTCTCGGCGACGGCGATGACCCCGGCAGCGTGATGAACCGCCAGCTGAGCCACTGGCGGGAGGTGCTGCGGGACCTGCCGGAGGAGCTGGCGCTGCCGACCGATCGGCCACGGCCATCGGTGGCCACGTTCGAAGGGGCGTCGGTACCTCTGAACGTCGGTCCCGAGACGCATGCCGGTCTGCTGCGGGTGGCGCAGCGCGGCGGCGCCACGGTGTTCATGGTGGTGCAGGCCGCGTTGGCGGCGCTGCTCGCACGGCTCGGCGCGGGCACCGACATCCCGATCGGCACGGTCGTGGCGGGCCGGGGTGATGCCGCGTTGGACGGGCTGGCGGGGTTCTTCGTCAACACGCTGGTGTTGCGCACCGACGTCAGCGGCAACCCGTCCTTCCTCGACCTGCTGGCGCGGGTCCGTGAGACCGACCTCGCCGCCTACGCCCACCAGGACCTGCCGTTCGAGCGGCTGGTGGAGGAGCTCAACCCGGCCCGCTCGCTGGTGCGGCACCCCCTGTTCCAGGTCATGCTCGCCTACGGCAACGTCCCGCCGATCCGGTGGGAACTGCCGGGCCTGGACGTGAGGCCGATGCAGTCGGATTCCCTGCCGCCGACGGTGGTGGGTGCCCGCTTCGACCTGTCCATCATGCTGGCCGAGCACGCGTCCGGGCTCGAAGGCATGATCCAATACCCGACCGACCTGTTCGACGAGAGCACCGTCCGTGCGCTGGCCGAACGGCTGGTCCGGATGCTGGAGCAGGTGGCGGCCGAGCCCGAAGCACCACTTGACCGGCTGGAAATTCTCGACCCCGCCGAGCGTGAACTGCTCATCGACGGCTGGAATGCGACTGCTCGGCCGGTGGCGGGTGGTTCGTTGGTGGATCGGTTCGCCGAGTGGGTGGAGCGTTCGCCGGGGGCCACGGCGGTGGTGGGTGCTGGTGGTTCGTGGACGTTCGCCGAGTTGGATGCGGCCAGTAGCCGGGTGGCGCAAGACCTGGTGGTCCGTGGTGTTCGGCGCGGTGATCTGGTGGGCGTTGTGGTGGAGCGGTCGCCCGAGTTGGTGGCGGTGTTGTTGGGGGTGTTGAAGGCGGGGGCGGGTTATGTGCCGGTCGATCCCGGTTATCCGTCCGCGCGGATCGCGTTGATGCTGGCCGACGCCCGCCCGGCCCTCGTGGTCTGCGCGGAGCGGACTCGGCATGTCGTCCCCGACGGGTCGCCGGCGTTCGTCCTGGGCGACCTGGACACCCGGCCGGTCACGGCGCCGAACGTGGCAGTGTCGGCCGACGACGTGGCATATGTGATCTTCACGTCGGGTTCGACGGGTGTGCCGAAGGGTGTGGCGGTTCGGCATGGCGGTGTGGTGAACCTGGTGGCTGCCCAGTCGGACGGCTTCGGTGTGGGGCGTGACGCGCGGGTGTTGCAGTTCGCGTCGTTGGGGTTCGACGCGGCGGTCTCCGAAGTGTTCGTGGCGCTGTTGTCCGGCGGCGCGGTGGTGATGGTGGACGCGCCGGGCGATGACCTGGCGCGGGTGGTGGAGTCATATGAGGTCACGCACGTGACCGTGCCGCCGTCGGTGCTGGGTGTGGTGGATGACCTTCCTGATGGTGTGACGGTGGTGGCGGCGGGTGAGGCGTGCCCGCCGTGGTTGGCGCGGCGGTGGTCGGCGGGGCGGCGGTTCATCAACGCCTACGGGCCGACCGAGACGACGGTGTGCGCGACGATGACCGCGCCGCTGACCGGTGGGGATGTCGTGCCGATCGGTCGTCCCATCGCCAACACCCGGGTGTTCGTGCTGGACGAGTTCCTTCGTCCCGTCCCACCCGGCGTGACCGGCGAAATGTATGTGGCCGGTGCGGGTGTGGCCCATGGGTACGTCAACCGGCCTGGCCTGACGGCTGAACGGTTCGTGGCCTGCCCGTTCGACGTAGGCAGCCGCATGTATCGGACGGGTGACCTGGCCAAGTGGACGTCCGATGGCGAGTTGGTGTTCGCCGGGCGTGCCGACGAGCAGGTGAAGATCCGTGGGTTCCGGATCGAGCCGGGCGAGATCGAAAAGGTCCTCGCCGGGCGTGAGGACGTCGCCCAGGTCGCGGTCGTGGCCAGGGAGGACAGGCCGGGTGACAAGCGTCTCGTCGCCTACGTCGTCCCGGCCGAAGGCGACTTTGCGGGGCCGGTGGCGTTGCGTGACTACGTTGCCGAACGGTTGCCCGAGCACATGCTCCCGGCCGCCGTGGTCAAGCTGGACGCGCTTCCCGTCACCGCCAACGGCAAGCTCGACCGCGCCGCCCTGCCCGCCCCCGACTACGGCGGACGCTCGGGCGGACGTGCCCCGCTGAACGCCACGGAAGAGGTCGTGTGCGGCCTGTTCGCCGAAGTTCTCGGCCTGGAGCGGGCCGGGGCCGAGGACTCGTTCTTCGAACTGGGCGGTGACTCGCTGCTGGCGATGCGGCTGCTCGCCCGAGTGCGGGCGGTGTTCGACGCTGAAATCGGCATCCGGACGTTGTTCGCCGCGCCCTCGCCGGCGGGCGTCGCACGTGCCGTCTCCGCAAAGGACGGCGCGGGACGTGCCGCGCTCACCGCGCGTCCCCGTCCGGACCGGGTGCCGCTCTCCTTCGGCCAACAGCGCATGTGGTTCCTGAACCGGCTGGAGCAGGAGGGGACGGGCGCAGGCTACAACCTTTCGCTCGCGCTGCGCCTATCGGGCGGGCTGGACGTGACGGCGCTGGAGGCGGCGCTCGCGGACCTCGCCGACCGGCACGAGACCCTCCGCACGGTCTTCCCCGACGACGGTGACACCCCCTACCAGCTGATCCTGACGGGCACGGCAGGTTATCCCCGCCTGCAGATCGACCGGATCGCCGCCGAGGACCTCGGCACCGCCCTGACCGCCGACGCCACCGTCCGTTTCAAACTCGGCCGCGAGCTGCCCTGGCGGGTCCGGCTGCTCGTGCTGGACGACGACGAGCACGTCCTCAGCATCGTCGCCCACCACATCGCGGTGGACGGGTGGTCCATGAGCGTCCTGGCCCGTGACCTGGGCGTCGCATACGCGGCACGGCTGGAAGGCCGGGAACCGGACTGGCCGCCGCTGCCCGTCCGGTACGCCGACTACGCGATCTGGCAGCGCGAGGTTCTCGGCGACCTGGACGACCCGAACAGCCTGATCAGCGGCCAGCTCGGCTACTGGCGCGACGCCCTGGCCGGTGCCCCGGAAGAACTCGTCCTGCCGACCGACCGGCCCCGCCCGGCCACGCCGTCGTTCCGGGCCGGGACGGTGCCGATGGACGTCGATCCCGAGACCCATGCCGGCCTGCTGCGACTGGCGCAGCGCGGCGGAGCGACGGCGTTCATGGTGGTGCAGGCCGCGTTGGCGGCGCTGCTCGCACGGCTCGGCGCGGGCACCGACATCCCGATCGGCACGGCCGTGGCGGGTCGCGGCGATGCCGCGTTGGACGGGCTGGCGGGGTTCTTCGTCAACACGCTGGTGTTGCGCACCGACGTCAGCGGCAATCCCTCCTTCCTCGACCTGCTGGCGCGGGTCCGTGAGACCGACCTCGCCGCCTACGCCCACCAGGACTTGCCGTTCGAGCAGCTCGTGGACGACCTCAGCCCGGCCCGCTCGCTGGTGCGGCCCCCCTTGTTCCAGGTCATGCTGGCGTTCGGCAACATCCCCCCGGCCTCCTGGACACTGCCGGGCCTCCAAGTCGAACCCCTGCCGATGCAGGAGGGCACCGAGGCCGCCCGCGTCGACCTGTCGCTGTCGCTGGCCGAACGCCGGGACACCGACGGCGCCCCGGCCGGCCTGGAGGGCGGGCTGCACTACGCCGCCGACCTGTTCGACGAGTCCACCGTCCGCGCGCTGGCCGACCGGCTCACCCGCGTGCTCCGGCAGGTCGCCGCCGACCCCGACCTGCCCGTTGACCGGCTGGAAATCCTCGACCCGACCGAACGGCACACGGTCGTCGAGGGCTGGAATGCGACCGCTCGGCCGGTGGCGGGTGGTTCGTTGGTGGATCGGTTCGCCGAGTGGGTGGGGCGTTCGCCGGGGGCCACGGCGGTGGTGGGTGCTGGTGGTTCGTGGACGTTCGCCGAGTTGGATGCGGCCAGTAGCCGGGTGGCGCATGAGCTGGTGATTCGTGGTGTTCGGCGCGGTGATCTGGTGGGCGTTGTGGTGGAGCGGTCGCCCGAGTTGGTGGCGGTGTTGTTGGGGGTGTTGAAGGCGGGGGCGGGTTATGTGCCGGTCGATCCCGGTTATCCGTCCGCGCGGATCGCGTTGATGCTGGCCGACGCCCGCCCGGCCCTGGTCGTCTGCGGGAAGGCCACGCGGCACGTCGTCCCTGATGGAACGCCGGCGTTCGTCCTGGGCGAGTTGGACACCCGCCCGACGGCCGCACCTAAGGTCCCCGTGTCACCCGAGGACGTGGCCTACGTCATCTTCACGTCGGGTTCGACGGGTGTGCCGAAGGGGGTGGCGGTTCGGCATGGCGGTGTGGTGAACCTGGTGGCTGCCCAGTCGGACGGCTTCGGTGTGGGGCGTGACGCGCGGGTGTTGCAGTTCGCGTCGTTGGGATTTGACGCGGCGGTCTCCGAAGTGTTCGTGGCGCTGTTGTCCGGCGGCGCAGTGGTGATGGTGGACGCACAGGGCGGCGACCTGGCAGGAACCATCGCCTCGTACCAGGTGACGCATGTGACCGTGCCGCCGTCGGTGCTGGGCGTGGTGGATGACCTTCCTGATGGTGTGACGGTGGTGGCGGCGGGTGAGGCGTGCCCGCCGTGGTTGGCGCAACGGTGGTCGGCGGGGCGGCGGTTCATCAACGCCTACGGGCCGACCGAGACGACGGTGTGCGCGACGATGACCGCGCCGCTGACCGGTGGGGATGTCGTGCCGATCGGTCGTCCCATCGCCAACACCCGGGTGTTCGTGCTGGACGAGTTCCTTCGTCCCGTCCCACCCGGCGTGACCGGCGAAATGTACGTCGCGGGTGCCGGTGTGGCTTACGGGTATGTCAACCGGTCTGGTCTGACGGCTGAGCGTTTCGTGGCCTGCCCGTTCGACGTAGGCAGCCGCATGTATCGGACGGGTGACCTGGCCAAGTGGACGTCCGATGGTGAGCTGGTGTTCGCCGGGCGTGCCGACGAGCAGGTGAAGATCCGTGGGTTCCGGATCGAGCCGGGCGAGATCGAAAAGGTCCTCGCCGAGAGGGAAGACGTCGCGCAGGTCGCGGTCGTGGCCAGAGAGGACCGTCCGGGCGACAAACGCCTCGTCGCCTACATCGTCCCGGCTGAAGGGCGCTCGGCCGGTGCGGTGGCGTTGCGTGAGTACGTCGCCGAGCGGTTGCCCGAGCACATGGTTCCGGCCGCCGTGGTGAAACTGGACGCGCTTCCCGTCACCGCCAACGGCAAGCTCGACCGCACCGCCCTGCCCGCCCCCGACTTCGCCGGGCGAGCCGAGGGACGTGCCCCCGCCAACCCCATCGAAGCCCTGCTGTGCGAGCTGTTCGCCGAGGTGCTCGGCGTGGAACAGGTCGGCGCCGACGACTCCTTCTTCGAGCTCGGCGGCGACTCCATCCTCGCGATCCTCCTGGTGTCCAAGGCACGCCGCGCCGGCCTGAAGATCGCCACCATGGAGGTGTTCCAGCTCCCTTCACCCGCCGGGCTCGCCACCGTCGCCGAATCCGTCACCGGAGACCACCAGGAGCCCCCGGCCGCAGCCGAGGCGATCGGCCGGGCGCCGCTAACCCCGGTGATGCGCGAACTCGCTGAACGTTCGGGGCGTACCGCCCTGGAGGGCGCCTTCTTCCAATCGACGCGGCTGGCCGTGCCCGCCGGGCTCAGCCTCGACCGGCTCGTCGCCGCGCTGCGCGCGGTCATGGACCGCCATGACATGCTGCGCGCCCGGCTGGACGAGCCGTGGGAACTGGTGATCCCCGAACCGGGCACCGTGGACGTCGCAGCGCTCGTCCACCGCGTCACGGCCGAAGCCTCAGAGCAGGCCGTCGCCGAACAGCTGCAACTGGCCGGCGCCCGGCTCGACCCGGCGGCCGGAGTGATGACCCGGCTCGTCTGGTTCGACGCGGGCCCCGCCGCCGAGGGCACGCTGCTGTGGGTCATCCACCATCTCGCCGTGGACGGCGTGTCCTGGCGTGTGCTGCTGCCCGATCTCGCCCACGCCTACGAGAACCCGGACGACCCCTTGGAGCCCGTGTCGATGTCGTTCCGCAGCTGGGCGCTGGCGCTGTCCGCCGAGGCGCGGCGTCCCGAGCGGACCGCCGAGCTGCCGGCCTGGAAGGCGATGCTCGACCACCCCGAACCGCCGCTCGGCGGGCGGCCGCTGGACCCGGCCCGCGATCTGCTCGCCCGGATGCGCAGGGTGACGAAGACCGTCCCGCCCGAGACGACCGGTGCGCTGCTGACCCGTGTTCCGGCGGCGTTCCACGCGGGCATGGACGACGTCCTGCTCGCCGCGCTGGCCGCCGCGCTCACCGAGGTCCGCGGCACAGGGAGCGTCCTGGTGGACGTCGAAGGCCACGGCCGGGTCGCCCTGTCCGACGGCATGGACCTGTCCCGGACCGTCGGCTGGTTCACCAGCGCCCATCCCGTCCGCCTCGACGCAGGGCCGATCGACCCCGCCGAGGTGCGCACCGGCGGGCCCGACGCGGGCCGACTGCTCAAGCGCATCAAGGAGCAGTTGCGCGCGGTGCCGTCCGACGGGCTCGGCTACGGGCTGCTGCGCCACCTCAACCCCGACACCGCCGCCGAACTGGCCGCCCTGCCGGTACCGCAAATCGGCTTCAACTACCTCGGTCGTTTCACCGGCGGCACCGAGAACGGCGCCCGCACCGCCTGGCGGCAGGTCGGCGAGGGCGGCGGCGCCGACCCCGCGATGGCGGCCCCGCACGCCCTGGAACTCACCGGCCTGGTCCGCGAAGGCCCGCACGGACCCGAACTGGAACTGTCCCTCAGCTGGCCGGAGGGCCTGCTGGACGAAGCGGAGGTCGACGCTCTCGCCGCCGGTTGGACGGCCATGCTCGCCGGCCTCGTCGCGCACACCGACGGCACCGGCGCCGGAGGCCATACGCCGTCGGACTTCCCGCTGGTGACGCTGGCCCAGGACATGATCGACGAGCTCGAAGCCGAGTACATGGACGAAAGGGGAACGCGGTGACGCAGAGGCGGGTCGAGGACGTCTGGCCCCTGTCGCCGTTGCAGGAGGGGCTGCTGTTCCACGCCCTGTACGACGAGCGGACCCTCGACGTCTACACCGTCCAGCAGATCGTCGAGCTGGACGGCCCCCTCGACGCGGACCTGCTGCGCCGCTCCTGGGCGGCGCTGCTGGACCGGCATGCCAGCCTGCGCGCCGCCTTCCGCCAGCCCGCCGGATCCCAGCAGCTCGTCCAAGTGATCGTCCGCGGTGTGGAGCTGCCCTGGCGGGAGATCGACCTGTCCGGCCGGGCACCGTGCGCCGCGTCGGCGGAGGCCGACAGGATCGCCGACGACGAACGGAGCCGCCGCTTCGACCTGGATGCGCCGCCGCTGCTGCGGCTCCTGCTGGTCCGACTCGGCGAGACCCGGCACCGGCTGGTCGTCACCGTCCACCACATCGTCATGGACGGCTGGTCCATGCCGATCCTGATGCGGGAACTGTGGGCGGTGTACGCGGCGGGCGGCGACACCTCCGGCCTGCCGTATGTGACCCCCTACCGCGAGTACCTGGCCTGGCTCGCCCGCCAGGACAAGGACCGCGCGCGGGCCGCGTGGCGCGAGACGCTCGCCGGAGCCGAGGAGCCGACCCTGCTCGTGCCGTCCGTACGGGACGCGGACCCGGTCATGCCGGAAGAAGTCATCGTCGACGTGGGCGAGCGGCTCAGCGGTGAACTGCGCGACCTGGCCCGCGGCGTCGGGGTGACGCTGAACACGGTCGTGCAGGCGGGCTGGGCGGTGCTGGTCGGAAAGCTGACGGGGCGTCGTGACGTGGTGTTCGGTGCGACCGTCGCGGGCCGCCCGGCCGACCTGCCCGGTGTTGAGCGGATGCTCGGCCTGTTCGTCAACACGGTGCCGGTGCGGGTGGCGTTGCGGCCGGGTGAGACGGTGGCGGCTTTGCTGGGCCGGGTGCAGGCCGAGCAGTCGCTGCTGCTGGACCACCAGTACCTGGGGTTGGCGGAGATCCAGCGACTCGCCGGCTCCGGCGCCACCTTCGACACGCTCCTCGCCTACGAGAGCTTCCCCGGCGACCCGGCGGGGCCGCCTGACCTCGGCGGGCTCCGCATCGCCAGCACGGACGGCGCCGACGCCGCCCACTACCCGCTGACCCTGGCCGTCGCACCGCTCGACGTCCTCAAACTGCGCCTCAGCTACCGCCCCGACGCGTTCGACGAACAGTCGGCGCGGACGATCGGCGAACGGCTGGTGCGGTTGCTGGAGCAGATGGCGGCCGATCCCGGGCTGCTGGTGGGGCGTCTGGACGCGTTGGCCGCCGACGAGCGTGAGGTCGTGGTGTCGGGGTGGAACGACACCGCGCACGCGGTGGAGTCGGCGACGCTGGTGGAGTTGTTCGCTGCGCAGGTGGCCCGGACGCCGGGTGCGTTGGCGGTGGCGGACGAGCGTGCGCGGTGGTCCTACACCGAACTGGACGCGGCCAGTGACCGTGTCGCGGCGGAGTTGGCGTCGCGTGGCGTGGGCCGGGGCGACTTGGTGGGTGTGGTGGTCGATCGCTCCGTCGAGTTGGAGGCGGTGCTGCTGGGGGTGTTGAAGGCGGGGGCGGCGTATGTGCCGGTGGATCCGGGGTATCCGGCGGCGCGGATCGAGTTCATGCTGGCCGACGCCCGCCCGGCGGTCGTGGTGTGCACGTCGGCCACCCGTCACGTCGTGCCCGAGGGCACTGACGTGTTCGTGGTGGACGACCTGCCGTTGGATGGTGCGGCAGCGGCTCCCGTGACGTCGTTGGGTGCCGATGACGTGGCGTATGTGATTTACACGTCGGGTTCGACGGGTCGTCCGAAGGGTGTGGCGGTCTCGCACGGGGCGATCGTGAATCGTCTGCTGTGGATGCAGGACCGGTACCGGTTGGACGGTTCGGACCGGGTCTTGCAGAAGACTCCGGCGGGGTTCGATGTGTCGGTGTGGGAGTTCTTCTGGCCGCTGATCACCGGCGCGGGGTTGGTGATGGCGCGTCCGGGCGGC
>NZ_BSTN01000055.1 GCF_030269545.1 Actinomadura sp. NBRC 104425
CACCGACGGCACCGGTTCGCGCGCCGCGTCCCCCGGCGGAAGCGGGCGGGGCCTGGCCGGGCTCCGGGAACGCATCGACGCGTTGGGCGGCGACTTCACCGCGGACCCGCAACCCGACGGCGGCTTCGTCGTCCGCGCCCGCATCCCCGCCGGGAGCCCGTCGTGAGCCAACCGATCCGGGTCCTGGTCTGCGACGACCAGGCGCTGATCCGCACCGGATTCGTCACCATCATCGACGCGCAGCCCGACATGGAGATCGTGGGCGAGTGCGAAGACGGGCGCACCGCGGTCGACCTCGCCCGCCGCCTGCACCCGGACGTGGTGGTCATGGACGTGCGGATGCCGGTGCTCGACGGCATCGAGGCGACCCGCCTGCTCGCCGGCGCCGGGGTGGCGCAGCCCGTCAAGGTGCTCGTGGTGACGACGTTCAACCTGGACGAGTACGTCTACGAGGCGCTGCGCGCGGGCGCGAGCGGCTTCCTGCTCAAGGACGCCCCGCCCGCGCAGCTGTTGCACGGCATCCGCACCGTCGCCACCGGTGCCGCGCTGCTGGCGCCGGAGGTGACGCGGCAGCTCGTCGGCAAGTACGCGGCGCGGATCCGTCCCGCCGAGGCCACACCGGACGACGTCGCGCTGACCCCGCGCGAACTGGAGGTGCTGCGTCTCATCGCCAACGGCCTGTCCAACAGCGAGATCGCCGCGACGCTGGTGATCAGCCAGGAGACCGTGAAGACGTACGTGTCGCGCATCCTCACCAAGCTCGACCTGCGCGACCGCGTGCAGGCCGTCGTCTACGCCTACCGCAGGGGCCTGGTGACCTGATGCCGCCGCGCGGGACTTCCCTCAGCGGGTCCGCAGCCAGTCGCGGTAGCGAGTGGCGGCGAGGCGGGCGCCTTCGGGCGCGGTGAGCACGTCCCCCTCGACGGCGGCGAACATGCCGGCGGTGTCGTCGGTGACGACGCGGCGGCCGTCGCCTGCCGCCTCCAGAGTCATGCGGCCGAGCTCGTCGAGCGGGAACACCTCGGGCCCGGCGATGCCGCGGGTGCCCCGCAGCGGGTCGCCGGCGGCGACCTCTGCGACCTCGGCGGCGACCTCCGCGGAGCTGATGGGCTGGACCGGGGTGGACGGCAGGCGCACGACATCGCCGTCGGTGGTCGCGTCCAGCACCGCCGGGACGAACTCCATGAACTGGGTGGCGCGCACGATCGAATACGGGACGGGGCCCGCCTTCACCAGGTTCTCCTGCAGCGTCTTGGCCCGGTAGTAGGCGAGGCCGGGGACCCGGTCGACGCCCACGATCGACAACACGACGATGTGCCCGACGCCCGCCTTCGCCGCGGCGGCGAGCAGATGGCCGGCCGAGGTGCGGAAGAAGTCGATGGACGCCTCGTCGAAGGTCGGTGAGTTGCTCACGTCCACCACGGCCCGGGCGCCGCGCACCGCCTCGTCGAGGCCCGCGCCGGTGAGCAGGTCGATCCCGGTGGAACGGGAGTGCCCGGCCGCGTCGTGCCCTGCCGCGACGAGTTCGCGCACGACCTGCGAGCCGATGAGACCGGTGCCGATGACTGCGATCCGCATGGCCTGTCCTCTCCGTCCGCCGCGCGGCGAACACCCCTGTGACCTGGGCGTTCTACCCCTCCAGGGACCCCGCTACCGGGCGGTGAACGGCGCCCGGTGGCGCGGCGCCTTCCGGACGGGCTCGGCACAGCCGACCCCGCCGACCTGGGCGACACGGTTG
The DNA here is from genome assembly GCF_030269545.1 of Actinomadura sp. NBRC 104425. Lineage (GTDB taxonomy): Bacteria > Actinomycetota > Actinomycetes > Streptosporangiales > Streptosporangiaceae > Spirillospora > Spirillospora keratinilytica. The sequence goes on from NZ_BSTN01000055.1 coordinate 1,739, forward strand.
ATCGACCGGCTCCTGATGCACGGCTGCCGACGCCGCGCGCATGCCGTGGCCCAGGGGCGGCGGCGCGGCATTTCTCGGTGGCCTTGATGTGACTTTTGTCGCTCGAGCGAAGACGGAGCAGGTCGTGCGGCCGGTGCATTCGCCGGCTGCTCGATCTGTGCATACGGGCCCGGTGATCGGCCGACCGGCACCTATACGCTACTGCCGTACCGTCGGCTCCGGGAAGCGACCCATGACAGAGATCCCCCCTTCTGTGGACCTGCGTACTGACGAGCCGCACCCCGCGCGGGTCTACGACTTCTTCCTCGGCGGCAAGGACCACTTCAGCGTCGACCGCGAGTTCGGCCGGCGGGTGCTGGGCATCTGCCCGCAGATGCGGCCGCTGGCGCAGGCCAACCGCAGGTTCCTGGTGCGCTCGGTCGGCCTGCTCGCGCGCGAGTACGGGATCCGGCAGTTCCTGGACCTCGGCACCGGACTGCCGACCTCGCCCAACCTGCATGAGGTCGCCCAGGGCATCGCCCCCGACTCCCGGGTCGTGTACGTCGACAACGACCCCATCGTGCTCGTCCACGCCCGTGCGCTGCTGACCAGTCATCCCGAGGGCGCCACCGACTACATCGACGCGGACGTCGTCGACATCGACCGCATCATCCAGCAGGCGGCCCGGACCCTCGACTTCACCCGGCCCATCGCCGTCAGCGCGCTGGCCCTGTTCCACTTCCTGCCCGACCCGCAGCCCGCCGAACTGCTGGCCCGTCTCCGCGACCGGTTGGCCCCCGGCAGCTTCCTGTCGATCAGCCACGTACTCCCGGCTCTGCGCGACGTCGCCACCGCCTACCAGCAGGCGATGGGCCTCGGCACCCTGCGGGACAGGGACGAGATCAAGGCCCTGTTCGGAGACTTCGAGCTCATCGAGCCGGGCCTGGTCGAACCGTACCTGTGGCGGCCCGAGCTCGGGCCCGACGGGGAGGAGCCGGACGACGAGATCGCGAATCTGGGAGTCTGCGGGGTCGCCCGCAAGCCGACGCAATGATCCACCCCGGCTCCGCCGCGGCCGCGTCGCACGACCGCGCCCGAATCGTCCCGCCCGTGTACTGATCACCCCGTTGGCGCATCGACCGACCCGGTGACGCCGCCCCCTTCAACCCGCGTCGCCCGTGTGTGAACGGTCGCCTTCCGTCCGGAGAGGGCGGCCCGGCCGCCGATCAGGTGGGGCTCGGCATGCTGCCGGCCGAGGCCTACAACAGGAGCCGGGAGCGCATGAACGAGGCCGCGGACCGGTCAGGACGTGCCGGGTCTGCGCGCGAGAACGAGCCGGTAGCGCGGGCTGCCGTCCTCGCGACGTCCCAGGGCGGTCAGGGGAACGGTCGTCACGGTGAATCCGGCCGCCGTCAGGTCGTCGCGGACCGCGTGCAGCGGGCACGTGCGGTAGTACATGACGAACGGGGGCCGCCGCACGGCGTTGCGGACCCGCATGACCAGGTCGAATCCGAGCAGCGCCCAGTACCAGGCCGAGGTGATGGGCTGGGGTGCGCCGATCGGGAAGGCGAAGAGCCCGCCGGGCCGCAGCGCGCGGTACACCCCGGCGAACAGCGCAGGACGTTCTGCGGGCAGGAAGTGCCCGAGCGCTCCGAAGCTCACCGCGAGATCGAAGTCCCCGGCCAAGCGCAGGTCTCGGACGTCGGCCCGCACCCACTCGGCGTCCGGGTGCGCTCTGCGCGCCTGCGCGAGCATGCCCGCGCTGAAGTCCACGCCTGTGATCCGCCCTTGGCACAGGGGGCGCAGGACCCGCATGCCCGCACCCGTGCCGCAGCACACGTCCAGTCCCTGCCCGAACGGCGCCAGCGGACGAAGCGCGTCGGCGGTCGCGTCGAGAATGGCGTCCGGGGTGCGGAAAGGCGTGTGGTCGAACTTCGGCGCGAGCAGGTCGTAGCCGCGCTCGACAGAGGACAGCGCCTGCACCGCCAGTTCACGCAGAGAGGGACCTTGGGGCGAGAACACCGCCCAAGCCTACTTCCGGGCCCTCGGCCGCGTGCCGCGGCTATCCGGCGGCCCGCGGCGACATCGGCCGTGCACACTGACGTAACCCCAGGTCAGCCGACTTTTCGCGAGCGGATGCGGATCGCGCACTTCGAAGGCGACGGCGTGGGCGCAGTTGACCGCGGCTTCCGGCTCTGGCGAGGATGCGGGTGAGAGCGATCCGAAGGAGTCACGGCATGGCGATGGCGATCGAGCGACAGCAGCGCGCAATGCTCGGCCATCGCCAGAACTTCTTCGGGCGCCCGGTGTCGTTCACCACCATCGCCTGGAACTACAGTGGCCGAATTTGGGACGTCGAACGGCCCGAGGACGGAGAACCAGCCCGTCGGCACACCGTCAGGTGTCCGGTGTGCCAGGAAACGCTGACCTATGCCGTGCACAGCATCGCGGCGACGCGGCGAAGGCGGGTCCGCCAGTTGATAGCGGCCGTTGTCTTCCTGATCGCCACGGTACCGGTGTTCTGTCTGATCATGCTGGACCCCGGTAGTCCCGTCGTGCTGTCCATCGCGTACGGCGGCGGAAGCCTGACGTTCATCACCGGCTGGCTGCTCGCCTTCGCCGCCGGCCAGGAAAAGGGGTTCGCCGGTCACGGGTCCGCCTGGCCCGGTTACCTCAAACACAGGGTGTTCGTCCCGAACACCAAGGACGGCCGCTGGGGCTGACACGCTCCCTGGCCTAGCAGGGTCGGTGATATGCCGTATCACGCGGCATTTCTGCGGCGATGGCGCCGCTGGTCGGTTCGGGGGCCGCCTGGCCGAGAGTCGCGTGCCCCTGGCGCTGGGGTGCGACGCCGTCTTGGGAGAGGTTCTGGCGGCGATCAGGTGAATCCTCGAACGTCGGACGGCGGATGCCTCTACGGTCGAACCATGGTCGACCTCACCGAGTACGAGCGGCGCGGCGACCTCGACGCGCCATTCGAACTGACCAAGAAGCACGAGCGGGCGCAGAAAACGGCCGAGCGCATCCGCGAAGCGGTGCGGTGCGATGTCGCTCCGTTGACGTGGGAAGCCTACGTCGCGGGAGAGCCGTGTCCCGGTTGCGGTCTCCCGTATCGAGATGAGGAACCTTGGGACTTCAAGGGCACCATGTACTTCACGGAGGAGGAGCGCGCCCGCTACGACGCTGAGCAGGCGCGGTTCAAGAAGGCGCACGGCGACTGCCGCTCTCATCGCCACTCGGTCTCGGGATCGCTGACCATGCACTGCGGCAAGTGCTGCCCGCCGCCGCCGCTGCCGCCACGGCAGATCGGAGAGATCGGCCGCCTCCTCGGGACTCCGAAGCAGCCCCATGAACTGATGCGATGGCGCCTCCGGTTGTACTGCGGCCACGTCGTGGAGAAGCAGGCGCACTACACGCACAAGACCCTTCACTCGGCGTTCACGGGCTCCACATCGTGCCCCGAGTGCGGTCTCGATCCGGCGACCATCGTGGACGGCGAGGCCGTCGGTCTCGTCGAGGAGCCGCCTGGTCCGGCCAAGCCGTCACCTGCCGCGCCACCCGCGGAAGCCCACGAGAGCCGAGCTGGAAGCGAGAGTGCGCGAACTGGAAGCGGAGATCGAGCGGCTTCGCGGTTCGTAGCCGCGACGGGACATTGCCGCCCACGGCGGGCCGATTCGGCTTCCACGCCCGCATGACCTGCGAACCGCCGTCGGACTGCCTCCTGTGGGAGCACCTGCTCACGTCCCAGAGCGTCGTGACCGGGCAGGGGACGTGATGCCGCCCGGCGCGGACTTCTGGCTGTTCGACCACAGGCGATGTTCACCTCCTGAGGGCCGCAACCCGATGTCATGTCCAGGGCCGCACTGCAGATCACCATGTGGCGAGGCCGCAAATCGGTGCGGTGCGGAGACGTCGCCGACCGCACTGCGCGCCCAGCTCCGCGCCGTCGCGGCATGGCATTGTCGGCTCGGAGCCGGACCGCCCGTGCTTCCCTTCCATGCCGCCAGTCCTCGATGCTCGGTGGGGTAGGCCGCTACGCGGTTCGCCTGCATGGTCAACTCCCCCTTGCCCAGTCTCGATCCGGTGGACGCGATCTCGGCGTGTCGGCGGAGCTCACCGACGGGATCGTTCAGGAACGAGGCGCTGACGACCGAGGATGCGTTGTCGGACGTGTCGGCGCGTGTGGTGGTCCTCTTACGTGCTCCATCACGTCGGAGGGGATCCGGACGACCCGTGCGGGCGATTCGCCGATCCATGTCACAAGATCCGTCGCAGTCCCTCGCGCGCTCGGGGAACCCGCCGACGCTCACGACCGCAGCGCACCTCCCGCTGCGGAGGGGCCGACCCGCCGGCCTGGTCGAAGGAGAGGTGCCCACGCGGAACTGGGTCCGTCGCGAGGGGCGAGATGGAGTCGCTGCCGAAGTTCCGGCAGGTGACATGGCTGTCCGCGCGACGCCGCACCGGATGGGCACCGGCACGTGGCCCCCGTCCGCCATACCGGAGGCCGTGTTCGACTCCGAGGGCATCGACCTGGACTTCACGAAGCGGGCCGCGGGCGGCGCCGTCGCACGCAGGCACGGCGGGCTGCACTTTGCCGGTCGGCAGGGCGACATGTGCGATTCCGGCGTCATCGTCAGGAAGACGTCGACGCCGTACGTCCACGCCTCCTCCCGGCCGTCGGCACGCGCTTCATCATGGACGCGAAGAAGCCGTATCGCGGTTCCCGACGCCCGCGTAGATCAGCGGGACGGTCGGGCCTCCCTCGTACCACCGGCGCGGATACACCGGGAGCACCGTGTCGGCTTCTTCTGCCGCGTCCGGGTAACGGTCCACCCATTCCGCGCCGACTTGGTACAGGTCGGCGTCGATCGTCATGGCGGCGGCCGCGTCGTTCTCCGCGTAGCAGCGGAACAGCGCGAAGAGATTGCGACTCTTCCGGCATCAGGACGCGTCGCGGCATTCTGGTCCGGGTGGCGGCGAATATTTCGGCCATGGCGTCCGGGAGTTGTTGTCCACGTTGACGGGCGGCGGTCGTCGCGGTATCGCGAACGGGATATCGCCTGATCCGCCGGTCTTCTCGATGTTCTTGGGTAATGCGGACGACAAACCGCTTCCCGAGAGGGCCGTCCGTCTTTCATCGTCAGCTGCTCGGCTGTGGCGTCCGGGCCGAAAAGACTGGGCACAGTATCCGCCGCCGCACAGGACCATTGCGTCACAGTTGAGGGATTCTGATGCAACGACCTTGGCCCGCGCGTCCGCCGACGCCTTCCGCTCGGCCCGCCCGCAGTTCGCCTCCGTCGTGGCCACGCCGAATCCGACATTCATGCAGTGCAGTGCGATGGGGAGGTCGAACGCCCCCAGACCAGCGAAACAGATGCTGTTGCAAGACCAATGTTCGGGGAGCTGCACCACACACTCCTTGCCGTCCGTGGCGGGCGCCTGCGGTATGCCGTCCGGTGCCCGCCAGTCCGCGCCAGCGAGAATCGAACCCGCCCCTGCTGCTTGTCGCGCTCATGGAGAACCGCCGGGCCCGGCAGTGGTCAAGAACCCGTCTTATCTGGTAAGTCGGCGATGGCAGATGAGGGCGCAGGCGATGGCGGTGAAGGCCAGGCAGTGTTCGGCTTTGCGTTCGCAGCGGCGGTGCAGTCGGCGGAAGCCGTTCGGCCACGCCACGGTGCGTTCGACCATCCAGCGGTGCCGGCCGAGGCGGTCGGAACGCTCGATGCCGCGGCGGGCGATGCGCGGGTGATCCCACGACCGCGGAGCAAAGCGTGCACGTGGGGATAGTCGTAACCCTTGTCACCGTGCAGCCTGCCGGGACGGCGGCGACGCGGCCCGCGCCGCGATCGGATGGGCGGGATTCCGCGCACCCGCGGCTCCGGGGCCTGGCTGTCATAGGTGTCGGCGGCGGAGATCCCGACAGACAGCGGCAGAGCGTCAACAGTCGAACTGCGGAAAGTGACAAGGAGCAAGAGCGCCGGGCGTCAACGGCGCCTTGGCCGAGACTTCCCCCACCGCGTCGCGTAGGGCCCGATCGACTTGCTCAAGCTCCGCGGACCGGAGCGGGCGGAGACCCGGCGGCGGTTGACTTCTTTCGCGAGATGCCGGTCGCCAGATGTAGTCACAGCTCGGAGTATGGCCGTGTTGGTGGCGGCGCAATGACGCAAAGCAGCCCTTTAGCGATTTCGGCAGGCGGCTTTTTGTAAGGGCACGGATACCTGCATATGTTGCGTCCGATGATCGTTTCTTGTCGTGCGGGGCATGTGGACGCTGCCATGGGGATGTGTATGTACGACGACATGCGGGCCTCATTCGAGCAGGCGGTAGAAGCGGACATGCGGGAACACGGCTGAGGTCAATAAGATGTCCCGCAAGCGTGCGCTCGGATGGTGGCGATCGGCACGCCTAGTCCAGAGGGGTGTGCTAGCCTGTTCGCCTGTGACGCGATACAAGAGGGTCGTCGTGAAGCTCAGCGGCGAGGCCCTGGCGGGCGAGTCCGGTTGGGGCGTCAGCCAGCAGATGCTGCAGCAGCTCGCTGACGAAATCATTGCCCTGTACGACAACGACATCCGGGTTGCCGTCGTCATTGGAGGCGGCAACTACTTCCGCGGTCGAATGGCCGCCAGTTGGGGCATTTCCCACGCCGAGGCCGACAATATCGGAATTCTCGGTACGGTGATGAACGCGTTGATGCTGCGCGGCGTTCTGACCGCCCGCACCGACGCGGACATCCGGGTCATGACGGCGATTCCGATCCAGTCGGTCGCGGAGCCCTTCATCCGGCTCCGGGCCATGCGTCACCTCGACCACGGCTGCATCGTGCTGCTGGCGGGCGGCATCGGGCAGCCCTACGTCACCACCGACTACCCGTCGGTCCAGCGGGCGCTCGAACTGGAGGCCGACGCCCTCCTGGTGGCCAAGCGCGGCGTCGACGGCGTCTACGACCGCGACCCGAACCTGCACTCGAACGCCACGCGGTACCAGACGCTGCGCTACGAGGAGGCCATCACGCGCGGCATCTCCATCATGGACAGAAGCGCGTTCATCCTGGCGCACGAGCAGGGCCTCACCATGCACATCTTCGATGTGACCCGGCGCGGCGCCATGCTCGACGTCTGCAACGGCGAGGACATCGGCACCACCGTCCACGCATGAGTTCCGGCCGTTCACCGGCCGCCGCCGACGCCTCATCCCGCACGCGCGAACAGCGGACGCGACGACCGCGAGACCCCTGACACAGCGGCGCGTCCGGCTCTCCGGGCACGTGCCGCGCACCGTGACTCAGCCGGTCGGCCGCCCGTCGCCCGCACGGCCGCGCTGTCCCGGATCGAGGGCGTCGAGCAGGTGTTCTGCTTCGAGAGCCGCGGCGAGGAGATCGGCGTGACGCTGTCCCACCCGCACGGCCAGATCTGCGCCCACCCGTTCACGACGCCGCGGACGTCCCGCAGGCTCGGGGCGGCCGCGCGGTACCGCCGCCGCACCGGTGGGGACCTGCACACCGACGTGCTGGACGCGGAGCGCCGCGCGGGCGTCCGGGTCGTCGCGGAGAACGCGCACTGGACCGCCGCGTTCGTCCCGGCGGCGGCGCGCTTGCCGGTGGAGGTCCACCTGTACCCGCGCCGCAGGGCGAAGACGATCCCCGACCTCGACGGCGCGGAGCGCGACGCGTTCGTCGCGCTCTACCTGGACCTGCTGGCCCGCTTCGACCGGTTGTACGACGCGCCGCTGCCGTACATCGCCGCGTGGCACCAGGGCCGGGTGGACGACCCTGACGACCTCGGGTACCTGCACCTCCAGCTGTTCTCGATCCGGCGGTCGGCGGACAAGCCGAAGTGCCTCGCCGGATCCGAGTCGGGCATGGGCGCCTTCGTCACCGACGCCCTCCCCGAGCAGGCGGCGCGCCGCCTACTCGGGGAGGTGTGAGCGTGCGCGGCGGAGTGTGGTCCGCGCCGGGACGGGTCGACATCATCGGCGAGCACACCGACTACAGCGGCGGCTTCGCGCTGTCCTTCGCGCCCGCGCGCCGCACCGTCGTGCGCGCCCGGCCCCGCGCCGACGGCCGCATCGCGGCGGTGTCCGCCCGGGTACGGCGCGGGTCGAGTTCCCCGCCGCGACGGTCCCGGGCAAGGTCACCGGGTGGGGAGCCCACGTCGCGGGCGTGGCGTGAGCGCTGGCGCGGGCGGGTCTCGCGCCGCCGGGGGCCGGCCTCCGCATCGAGAGCACCGTGCCGCACGGCGCGGGCCTGTCCTCCTCGCACTCGCTGGAGTGCGTCGTCGCGCTGGCGCTGACCGGCCTCGCGGGCATCGAGGCGGACCGCGCCGAGCTCGTCCGGATCGTCCAGCACGCGGAGAACGGGTACGTCGGCGCGCCCACCGGCGTCATAGACCAGATGGCGTCCCTCTACGGGGAGGACGGGCGGGCGCTGCTCGTCGACGCGCGACACCTGACCGCCGAGCCCGTCCCGTGCGACTTCGGGGCCGCGGGGCTCGACCTCCTCGTGGTCGGCACCCGGTCGCCGCACCGGAACGCGGACGGCGCGTT
>NZ_BSTN01000056.1 GCF_030269545.1 Actinomadura sp. NBRC 104425
AGTTGTACATCGCCGGTGCCGGGCTGGCGCGCGGGTATGTCGGCCGGGCGGGTTTGACGGGTGAGCGGTTCGTGGCCTGCCCGTTCGGTTCGGGTGAGCGGATGTACCGGACCGGTGACCTGGCCAAATGGACACCGGACGGGCAGTTGGTGTTCGCGGGCCGGGCGGACGACCAGGCCAAGATCCGCGGGTACCGGATCGAACCCGCTGAGATCGAAACGGTCCTGCGGGCCCACCCCGGCATCGCCCAGGCGGCGGTCGTCGCACGCGAAGACACCCCGGGGGACCGGCGCCTGGTCGCCTACGTGGTCCCCGCCGACGGCCACGCGCCGGACGACATCGACCGGGACGCGGTACGGGAGCACCTGGCGCGGCGGCTGCCGGACTACATGGTGCCCGCCGCCGTGGAGCCGCTGGCCGAACTGCCGCTGACCGCCAGCGGGAAACTGAACCGCACGGCACTGCCCGCCCCCGGCCAGACGGCCGCCAAGGCCGCCCAACGCGCGCCGGCCAACGAGCGCGAGGCGGTGCTGTGCGAGATATTCGCGCAGGTCCTGGAACTGGAGTCGGTCGGAGTCGACGACAGCTTCTTCGAACTCGGCGGGCACTCGCTGCTCGCGATCCGGCTGCTGTCGCGCATCCGGGCCCGGCTCGGCGTGGAAGTCAAGATCCGGATGCTGTTCGAGGCGCCGACCCCGGCGAAGCTCGCGGCCAGATTGGGAAGCAGGAAGCCGGCGCGCCCGGCGCTGCGCCCGATGCGTAAGGAGAACCAGTGATGATTCCGTTGTCTTTCGCGCAGCGCCGCGTGTGGTTCCTGGTCCAGCTGGAGGGCCCCAGCCCGACGTGGAACATCCCGCTGGTCGTGCCGCTCGCCGGGGACGTCGACGTCGCCGCGCTGAACGCGGCGTTACGCGATGTGATCATCCGGCATGAGTCGCTCCGCACGGTCTTCCCGGCCGTGGACGGCGAACCGTACCAGCGCATCCTCGACCCGCAGGAGCTGGACTGGGAGCTCGAGGTGCGCCGGATCGCGCCCGGCGAGGCGGTCCAGGCGGCCGACCGGGCGGTGTGGCACGCGTTCGACCTGGCGTCGGAGGTGCCGATCCGGGCCTGGCTGTTCCAGGAGGTTCCCGACGAGCCGGAGGCCGGACCCGGTGAATGCCTGCTCGTGGTGCTGGTCCACCACATCGCGGCCGACGGCTGGTCGCTCGCGCCGCTGTCACGCGACGTGACCACGGCATACGCGGCGCGGGTGCGCGGCAAGGCCCCCGACTGGGAGCCGCTGCCGGTCCAGTACGCCGACTACGCCCTGTGGCAGCGGGAACTGCTGGGCGACGAGTCCGACCCGGAAAGCGTCTTGTCGGTCCAAATCGACTACTGGCGCCGGGCCCTGGCCGGGATACCGGAGGAGCTGCCCCTGCCGACGGACCGGCCGCGCCCGGCGGTGGCCGGCCACCGCGGACACGCCGTGCCGGTGCGCATCCCGGCCGAGACGCACCAGCGGCTGATGGACCTGGCGCGGGCCGAGGGCGCCACCACGTTCATGGTGCTGCAGGCCGCACTGGCCGTGACCCTGTTCCGGCTCGGCGCCAGCACCGACATCCCCATCGGCGTGGCGGTCGCCGGCCGGACGGACGAGGCGCTCAACGACCTGGTCGGGTTCTTCGTCAACACACTCGTCGTCCGCACGGACCTGTCGGGCGACCCGCAGTTCCGGCAGGTGCTGGCCCGGGTGCGGGAGGCCGGCCTGAGCGCGCTGGAACACCAGGACGTGCCGTTCGAGCGCCTGGTCGAAGAACTCGCCCCCGGGCGGTCGCTGGCCCGGCACCCGCTCTTCCAGGTGGCGCTGAACGTCCAGACCACACGGCGCACGGAACCCGGCGGCGCCCCGGCCGCCGACAGGCTGAGCCTGGTGCCCGCCAAATTCGATCTCGAACTGTCGCTGCGGGAGGCCCTCGACGCGTGGGGGCGCGCCGCCGGGATCCACGGCTCGCTGATCATCGCGGCCGACCTGTTCGACACCGCGACGGGCGAGGCGCTGGCGCGGCGCTGGACCCGGGTGCTGGACGCCGTGACCACGGCGCCCGACGTGCGTCTGCACGAGGTCGACGTGCTCGACCCGCACGAACGCGCGCTGCTGCTCGACGGCTGGAACACCGCCGCGACCGGCGTCGCGGACTCGACCATCGCCGAACTGGTGGAACGGCGGGCGGCCGCCGCCCCCGACGCGGTGGCGGTGGTGGCCGACGGCACCGAGCTGACCTACGCCGAACTGGACGCGCGGGCGAACCGCCTCGCCCGCTACCTGCGCGGCCGGGGCGTGGGCGCGGAATCGGTGGTGGCCGTGCTGATGGAACGCGGCCCGGACATCGTCGTGGCGATGCTCGCGGTGCTGAAGGCCGGCGGCGCCTACCTGCCGGTCGACCCGCGGTACCCGGCCGAACGCGTGGCCTACGTGCTGGCCGACGCCGGGGTGGCGGGCGTGCTGACCTCGGCGGAACACCTTCCACTGGTCGCCGGCCGTGCACCGGCGGACGTCGAGGTGACCGTGCTGGACGACCCGGCGGTCACGGCGGAACTGGCCGGACTGGACGGGACGGCGGTGTCCGCGGCGGCGTTGCCCGACCATCCCGCGTACGTCATCTACACCTCCGGGTCGACGGGCCGCCCCAAGGGCGTCGCGGTCAGCCACCGCAACGTCGTGGGGCTGTTCGCCGCCACCCGCGAACTGTTCGACCTCGGCCCGGACGACGTGTGGAGCTGCTTCCACTCGTTCGCGTTCGACTTCTCGGTGTGGGAGCTGTGGGGCGCGCTGGTGCACGGCGCGCGAGTGGTGATCGTGCCGTTCGAGGTGTCCCGTTCGCCGGTGCGCTTCGCCGAGACGCTGGAGCGCGAACGGGTGACGGTGCTCAGCCAGACCCCCTCGGCGATGTACCAGTTGCTGGCCGCGGAGGAGTTCACGCCGGGCGCGCTGCGCCTGGTGGTCTTCGGCGGCGAGGCGCTCGACCCGGCACGGCTGGACGCCTGGTGGGCGCGGTGGCCGGACGGGGACGGCGCGGCACTGGTGAACATGTACGGGATCACCGAGACCACCGTCCACGTCACGCACCGGCGGCTGGGCCCGGGCGACCAGGAGCTGGGCAGCGTGGTCGGCCGCGGCATCCCGGGCTGGTCGACGTACCTGCTGGACGAGACGCTCACCCCGGTGCCGGTCGGCGTCGTCGGCGAGCTGTACGTGGCGGGCACCGGGGTGGCGCGCGGCTACGTCGGCCGCCCCGGGCTGACCGCGGAACGCTTCGTCGCCTGCCCCTTCGGAACCGGCGAGCGGATGTACCGCACCGGCGACCTGGCCAAGTGGACGCCGGACGGCCAGTTGGTGTTCGCCGGCCGGGCCGACGACCAGGTGAAGATCCGCGGGTTCCGGATCGAGCCCGGCGAGATCGAAGCCGCCCTGCTGGCCCACCCGGACGTGACGCAGGCCGCCGTGGTCGCACGCGAGGACACCCCCGGAGACCGGCGGCTGGTGGCCTACGTGGTGGCCGCGGACGACGGCGCCGCCGACGGGCTGCGGGAGTTCGCGGCGGAACGGCTGCCCGAGTACATGGTTCCGGCCGCCGTGGTCGTCCTCGACGAGCTGCCGCTGACGCCGAACGGCAAACTCGACCGGAACGCGCTGCCCGCACCGCAGTACGTCACCGGCCAGGGCCGCCGGCCGGTCACGGCGCGGGAGGAGATCCTGTGCGGTGTGTTCGCGGACGTGCTGGGCGTGCCGTCCGTGGGTGTGGACGATGACTTCTTCGCGTTGGGTGGGCATTCGCTGCTCGCGGCGCGGTTGGCGTCGCGGATCCGGGCCGTGCTCGACGTGGAACTGCCGCTGTGGATGCTCTTCGAGGCGCCCACGGTCGCCGGGCTCGCGGCGCGCATCGCCGGTTCGGATGTGGAACAGGCCCGGCCGGCGTTGCGGGCGGGTGAGCGTTCGGAGCGGGTGCCGTTGTCGTTCGCGCAGCGTCGGCTGTGGTTCCTTGAGCAGTTGGAGGGGCCGAGCCCGACCTACAACCTGCCGATGGTGGTGCGGTTGAGCGGTGGGTTGGACGTGGCGGCGTTGGACGCGGCGTTGCGTGATGTGATCGGTCGTCACGAGTCGCTTCGTACGGTGTTCCCGTCCGCGGACGGTGAGCCGTACCAGCGGATTATGGACGTGGGGGACCTGGACTGGGCTTTGGAGGTCCGCCGGGTCGAGCCCGGTGAGCTGGGTGAGGCGGTCGCGCGGGCGACGCGGTATGCGTTCGATCTGGCGTCGGAGGTGCCGATCCGGGCCTGGTTGTTCGAGCCCGGCTCCGAAGAGCGGGTCCTGGTGGTCGTGATCCACCACATAGCCACCGACGGTTGGTCTCACCGGCCGTTGGGACGCGATCTTTCCGTGGCGTACGCGGCGCGGCTCCGGGGCGAGGCCCCCCAGTGGGACCCGCTGCCGGTCCAGTATGCCGATTACGCCTTGTGGCAGCGTGAGCTGCTCGGTGAGGAGTCCGATCCAGACAGCTTGCTGTCGGCTCAGGTCGAGTACTGGCGCCAGGCCCTGGCCGGGGCGCCGGAAGAGCTGCCGCTGCCGACAGACCGGCCCCGCCCGGCGGTAACGAGTCATCGCGGGTACCGGGCGCCTTTGCAGGTGTCGGCCGACGTCCACGAGCGGTTGGTCGAGCTGGCCCGTGCCGAGGGTGCCACCACCTTCATGGTGTTGCAGGCGGCGTTGGCGGTGACGTTGTCGCGGCTGGGTGCGGGTACCGATATTCCGATCGGGTCGGCGGTGGCGGGCCGTGGCGATGAGGCGTTGAACGATCTGGTCGGGTTCTTCGTCAACACGCTGGTGATCCGCACCGACCTGTCGGGTGACCCGGAGTTCCGGCAGGTGCTCGCCCAGGTGCGGGAGACGACCCTGGGTGCGCTGGAGCATCAGGACGTGCCGTTCGAGCGGCTGGTGGAGGAGCTGGCGCCGGAGCGGTCGCTGGCCCGGCACCCGCTGTTCCAGGTCATGCTGACCGTCCAGAACACCGACCGTGCGGCCCTGGACCTGGCGGGAACGGCCATCGACAACGACATGCCCCCCGCGACCGAGCCGACAGAGGTCCCGGCCAAGTTCGACCTCGACGTGGCCGTACGCGAGGTGTTCGACGAGCAGGGGCGTCCGGCCGGGTTGCGTGGTTCGGTAACTGTCTCGGCTGATCTGTTCGAGATGGCGTCGGCGGCGGGTCTGGCCGAGCGGTGGGGGCGCGTTCTGGAGACCGTGAGCGAGGTTCCGGACGTGCGGTTGCGCGCGGTCGACGTGTTGGACGCCGAGGAACGTCGTCTCGTGCTCGACGAGTGGAACGACACTGCGGCTGCGGTGCCGGAGGGCACGGTTTTGGAGTTGTTCGAGCGGTGGGTTGCGGATGCTCCGGATGCGGTCGCGGTCGTGCACGACGGGGTGCGGGTGACGTATGCCGAGCTGGACGCGCGGGCGAATCGGATCGCGCATCACCTGCGTGGCCTGGGCGTGGGTGCGGAGTCGCTGGTGGGCCTGTACCTGCCGCGTGGTGTGGACGTGGTGGCGGCGATGTTGGGTGTGTGGAAGGCGGGTGCGGCGTATCTGCCGATCGATCCGGTGAGTCCGGCCGAGCGTGTGGAGTTCTTGCTGGCCGACAGCCGCGCGGTCGCCCTCGTCACGACCGGCGACCTGCTGGAAGACGTGTCGGTGGCCGATGTTCCGGTGATCGCACTCGAGGAGGCGTGCTCGGCGGACGCTGTCGAGGCGGTGCCGTCTGTGCCGGTGGATCCGCGTGGGCTGGCGTATGTGATTTACACGTCTGGTTCGACGGGGCGGCCGAAGGGTGTGGCGGTTGCGCACGCGTCGTTGGTGAATTTGGTGTCGGTGTTCGGGCCGTTGATGGGTGCGGGTCCGGGTGTCGGGGTGTTGCAGTTCGCCTCGTTCGGGTTCGACGCGTCGGTGCTGGACGTGGCCGTTGTGTTGTCCTGCGGGGCGACGTTGTGGGTCGCCGGGGAGCGCGAGCGGTCCGAACCCCGTTTGGTGGATGCGTTGGACGGGGTCGGTGTGGCGAGCGTGGTGCCGTCCGTCCTGGAGGTGGTCGATCCCGAGGATTGGGCCGGCGTGCGGACGCTGCTGGTGGGGGCCGAGGCGATCAGTGGGGCAGTCGCACGGGCCTGGTCGGTGGGTCGGAACCTGGTGAACACCTATGGGCCGACGGAGGCCACGGTGATGGTGGCCTGCGGGGCGGTGGATCCGGATCGTGATGGTCCGGTGCCGTTCGGTCGTCCGATCGCCAACACCCGGTTGTACGTGCTGGACGAGGCGCTCGCACCGGCGCCCGTGGGCGTTGTGGGTGAGCTGTACATCGCGGGTGCCGGGTTGGCGCGCGGGTATGTCGGCCGGGCGGGTTTGACGGGTGAGCGGTTCGTGGCGTGCCCGTTCGGTTCGGGTGAGCGGATGTACCGGACCGGTGACCTGGCCAGGTGGACGCCGGACGGGCAGTTGGTGTTCGCGGGCCGGGCCGACGAGCAGATCAAGATTCGCGGGTTCCGGATCGAGCCCGGCGAGGTCGAGGCCGCCCTGCTGGCGCATCCGGATGTGTCCCAGGCCGCCGTGCTGGCCCGTGAGGACACCCCTGGCGAGAAGCGCCTGGTGGCCTACGTGGTGCCCGCCGGTGACGCTCGGCCAGGTGCCGAGGTGTTGCGTGAGCACGTGGCGCGGCGTTTGCCGGAGTACATGGTCCCGGCTGCCGTCGTCACATTGGACGAGCTGCCGCTGACCGTGAACGGCAAGCTCGACCGCAAGGTGTTGCCCGCCCCCGAGTACTCCACCGGGGCCGGCCGGGCTCCTGCCACGGTTCAGGAGGAGATCCTGTGCGCCGCCTTCGCGCAGGTGCTCGGTGTGGAGTCGGTCGGCGTGGACGACGACTTCTTCCGGCTGGGCGGGCATTCGCTGCTGGCGGTTCGGCTGGTCTCCCGCATTCGGGCCGCGCTCGGTGTGGAAGTGCCGCTGCGGGCGTTGTTCGAGGCGCCCACGGTGGCGCGGCTGGCGGCGCGGCTGGCCGAGGAGACGGGGCGGGCGCGGCTTCCGCTGCGGGCGGGTGAGCGTCCGGAGCGGGTGCCGCTGTCGTTCGCGCAGCGCCGCCTGTGGTTCCTGCACCAGCTGGAGGGGCCGAACACGACCTACAACATCCCGGTGCCGGTCCGGTTGACCGGCGATGTGGATGTGGCTTCGTTGGAAGCGGCGTTGCGCGATGTGATCGGCCGCCATGAGTCGCTTCGTACGGTGTTCCCGTCTGTAGAAGGTGAGCCGTACCAGCGGATCGTGGACCCGGCGGAGCTGGAGTGGCATCTTGAGGTGCGCGACGTCGAGCCCGGCGAACTGGCCGATGCGATCGCGCAGGTGACGCGGTATGCATTCGACCTGTCGGCGGAGGTGCCGATCCGGGCGTGGCTGTTCCAGGCCGGGACCGATGAGCGTGTGCTCGTGGTGATCGTGCACCACATCGCCGGTGACGGCTGGTCGATGGTGCCGCTGGGCCGCGATGTGTCGATGGCGTATGCGGCGCGGGTGCGCGGTGAGGCCCCCGAGTGGGAGCCGTTGCCGGTGCAGTACGCCGACTACGCCCTGTGGCAGCGTGAGCTGCTGGGGGAGGAGTCCGACCCGGACAGTTTGCTGTCGGCGCAGGTCGAGTACTGGCGGCGGGTGCTGGCCGGTATGCCGGAGGAGTTGGCGCTGCCTACTGACCGGCCGCGTCCGGCGGCGGCGACTCACCGTGGTCACCAGGTGCCGGTGCAGTTGCCCGCAGAGCTGCACGAACGGCTGGTGGAACTGGCCCGGACCGAAGGTGCCACCTCGTTCATGGTGTTGCAGGCCGCGCTGGCGGTGGCGCTGTCGCGGCTCGGTGCCGGCACTGACATTCCGATCGGTGCGGCGGTCGCCGGACGCACCGACGAGTCGCTGGACGATCTGGTCGGGTTCTTCGTCAACACGCTGGTGATCCGCACGGATCTGTCCGGCGACCCGCAGTTCCGTGAGGTGCTCGCCCGGGTGCGGGAGACGACGCTGGGGGCCTTCGCACACCAGGACGTGCCGTTCGAGCGACTCGTGGAGGAGCTGGCGCCGGAGCGGTCGCTGGCCCGGCACCCGCTGTTCCAGGTCATGCTGACCGTCCAGAACACCGACCGTGCGGTGCTGGACCTGCCGAACGTGGTGGCCGGTCCTGCGCCATTGGACGGGGCGACGACCGCAGCGAGATTCGACCTGGAAGTGTCGCTGGCAGAGACGTTCGACGAACAGGGCCGTCCGACGGGGGTACGCGGTTGGATGACCGGGTCGGTGGACCTGTTCGACGCCGAATCGGTCGAGGCCATGGCGCGGCGGTGGGTGCGCGTCCTGGAGACCGTGAGCGAGGCGCCGGACGTGCGGTTGCACGCGGTGAACGTGTTGGACGCCGAGGAACGTCGTCTCGTGCTCGACCAGTGGAACGACACCGCCGCGACGGTTCCGGACGGGACGGTTTTGGAGTTGTTCGCGCGGCAGGTGGCCGCTGTTCCGGATGCGGTGGCCCTGGTCCACGAGGGTTCGCGGGTCGAGTATGGCGAACTGGACGCCCGGGCGGACAGGTTCGCGCGTCGTCTGCGTGGTCTGGGGGTTGGTCCCGAGTCGGTGGTGGGGTTGTGTCTGCCGCGTGGTGTGGACGTGGTGGCAGCGATTTTGGGTGTGTGGAAGGCGGGTGCGGCGTATCTGCCGATCGATCCGGTGAATCCGGCCGAGCGTGTGGAGTTCTTGCTGGCCGACAGCCGCGCGGTCGCCCTCGTCACGACCGGCGACCTGCTGGAAGACGTGTCGGTGGCCGATGTTCCGGTGGTCACGGTCGAGGATCTGGGGGCGGTGGATGCCGTCGAGGCGGTGCCGCCCGCGCAGGTGGATCCGCGTGGGCTGGCGTATGTGATTTACACGTCGGGTTCGACGGGGCGGCCGAAGGGTGTGGCGGTTGCGCACGCGTCGTTGGTGAATTTGGTGTCGGTGTTCGGGCCGGTGATGGGGGCGGGTCCGGGTGTTGGGGTGTTGCAGTTCGCCTCGTTCGGGTTCGATGCGTCGGTGCTGGATGTGGCGGTGGCGTTGTCGCATGGCGCGACCTTGTGGGTTGCCGGTGACGAGCAGCGTTCTCAGCCGCGGCTGCTGCGGGAGCTGTCTGAGGTGAGTGTGGCGAGTGTGGTGCCGTCGCTGCTGGGGGTGTTGGAGCCGGACGATCT
>NZ_BSTN01000057.1 GCF_030269545.1 Actinomadura sp. NBRC 104425
GGCACGAGGACCTCCCGGCGGGTGGTGCGAAGTTTCGTCGACTCACACCACGCCAGGAGGTCCTCCCCATTTCAAGATCATCCAGCTGTGTCGCCGTCACCAACGTCCATGGTCAGTACACCTAGCCGGGGGCCGGGCCCGGCCGCCGCGGAAGGCCGCCGCCGCGAACCCCGCGACGGCCGGGTACGCGACCAGCGCGGCGGTCAGTCGCGGGGGCGGGGCGGTGTGGGGAAATGGTCGGGGGTCCGCAGCCGGGCCCTGATCCAGGCGCCTGCGGGACGCAGCGAGGCGGTGCCCGCGAACGGGCCGTCCGGGCAGGTCCCGGCGCGGAACACCGACACGTCGCTGTAGTTCCAGTTCACCCAGCTGATCTTCTTGCGCGCCATCAGGTCGAGGTACCGCCCGGCCCGGCCGAAGTCGTCGCCCACGCCCTCGGGGTCGGTGGTGCCGAACTCGCTGACGAACACCGGGATGCGGTCGGCCGCGCGGGACAGGGCGTCCAGGTACCGGCGTCCGTGGCCGCCGGCGTAGAAGTGGAACGTGTACATGATGTTGTCCGCGCGGACGGGAGCGTTGACGATCTCCCGTTCGTCGGAGTTCTCCGAGACGCCGAGCGAGGACCAGCCGCGCGTCCCGACCAGGATCGGCGCGCGGGGGTCGTGCCGCCGGATCACCGGCACCAGCCGCTCGGCGTAGTCGCGCACGCGCGCCCAGGGCACCAGGTACGGCTCGTTGACGATCTCGTACAGCACGTTCCCCCGCGCCGCGTGCCGGCGTGCGATCTCGGTGAAGAACGTCGCGGCCCGCCCGAGGTCGCGGTGCGGATCTTCCGGGCCGAGCAGGTGCCAGTCGACGATCGCGTACATGCCGCGGGCGGCGGTCTGCGCGATGAGGCGGTGGACCCGGTCGGTGATCCGGCGGGGGTCGCTGGCGTAGCCGCCCTCGCGCACGTACACCGGCAGCCGGAGGACGTCCGCCCTCCAGTCGCGGGCCAGCGCCTGCAGCGAGCGGCCGGTGAGGCAGTCCCGGTACCACTGCAGGCCGTGCGCGCTCATTCCGCGCAGTTGGACGGGGGCGCCGTGCTCGTTGCACAGCCGGGTGCCGCAGACCCGGAGTCTTCCGTTGACGGCGACCGGGCTGCCGGCGGGCGGCCCGCGTTCCGGCCACGCCCCGCCGGACCGCAGGGCGGCGGGCGGCGGGACGAACCCCGAGGGGAGGCCGCCCGCACCGGGTCGCGGGCCCGCCCCCGGCCCGGACGCCGAGACCGGCAGCAGGATGACGAAGGCCGCGCCGAGCGCGCCCACCGCGCGCCACGCGCCCCGCCCGGCGACGCCGCACGGGGGACGGCGGTCCCTGTGGTCACCCAAGCCGACTCCGCCCTACTCTTCTCGGCCCCCTTTTTGGGTGCTTCCTATTCACCATTAGAACCTGCACCGAAAATGATTGCCAGGGCGCGACCCCGTGTTGAACGCCGCCGCCCCGCCCCGTTGGGTTCACGCGGGGCGGGGCGGGGCGGCGGGCGGGGGCGCGTCAGCCCTACGCGGGACGGGACGGACGGCCGTCGGTCCACTCGGACTTGATGATGACCTCGTAGTGCTCCACCGTGCCCGGCCGGTAGACGGCGGGGTCCTGCGGGCCGCGCCGCACCACGGTCGACACCGTCGCCAGCAGCGCACCGGTGCCGGGGTCGAAGATCGCGCGCTCCATCGAGGTCCCCCCGCCGGTCGCCGACGCGGTGCGGGGCGCCTCAAGCGCCACGCCCGGCCGCCCGATCGGGTCGGTGACCCAACCCACCGCGCGCACGCCCGGGGTGTCGGCGAGCATCCTGATGAAGGCCGCCCACACCTTCGGCGGCAGCGGGAGGTCGGACACCGCCAGGGTCGCCTGGACGATCTTCTGGCCGGGCCCGGTCGGCAGCCTGGAGTCGCGCCTGCCCCGCGGCGAGTCCTCGGCCGGCGTCAGCAGCTTCTCCAGCTCCTCTGGATCGGTGGGCAGGTTCCGCAGCTCCTCCGCCGTCAGCGACCGCCCGGTGAACGGCAGGACGTAGCGGTCGGAGTTCTCGTTCCGGTCGCCGCGGTCCTCCTTCCACGGGGTGGGCGCGGTGCGGTAGAGGTCCGGCAGCGCCCTGCGGTCCTGGTGGTAGGGGAACGTGCGCGGCGATCCGGCCCGCTTCCACAGCGCCTCGTCCCGGGCCGTCTGCGGCCGTGCCCCCAGGTCGCGCGTCCACACCGCCGACTCGTCGGCCCGGTCGCGGGCCCGCCACTGCCAGGTCTCGTCGCACGGCTGGACGATGTAGTCGCCCGTCTCGGCCTCGACCGGTTCGGCGTGGCAGTCGCGGACGTGCGTCACCAGGTACCGGCCGTCGGCCTGCCGCTCGGCCTGGACGGCCGCGGCGAGCACCATCTCCCGCGGGCCGGGGGCGCTCCGCCCGCCCGGCGCGGCGCCGCCGGAGCCGACGGCCGCGACGGCGACGGAGGCCGCCGCCCCGGCCGCGACCAGGCAGAGCCCGATGCCGAGCGGGCGGCGCCCCCGGAGCCGCCCGCTCCAGCGCCCGGCCCGGCGCCCGCGCCGGCGCCCGCTCTGGTGCGCGGGCTCCCGGCCCCCCGTGCGCGCCAGCTCCAGCAGGCCCTCCCGGCCGGCGGCGGCGACCCGCGGCGAGGGGCCGCCTTCGTCGAGCAGGGCGGCGACCAGCGACGTGTCGTCCCGCATGTCATCCATGGGAGTTCTCCTCCGCGTGCGTGGGATCGGTCCCGCCCAGTGCCTCCCGCAGCTTGCGTCGAGCCCGGTTCATCCGCGATCCGACGGTCCCCGGGGGGATCTCCAGCGCCTGCGCGACCTCCTCGTAGCGCAGCCCGCCCACTGCGACGAGCAGCAGCACGTCCCGGTCGCCGTCGGACAGCCCGGCGAGCGCCCTGGCCAGCTGCGGTCGGACGCCCTCGGCGGCCACCCTCGCGGCCACCCGGGCCTCGTGCCCGTCGGCGCGCGACTCCGGGGCGACGCGGGCCAGCGCGGCGTAGCGGCGGCCCTCGTCACGCCGGTACCGGCCGACCAGGTTGGTGGCCATCCCGTACAGCCAGGGCCGCACGGCCCCGCGCGCCGGGTCGAACCGGTCGCGCTTGCGGAACGCGGCGTAGAACGTCTCGGCGGCGATGTCGTCGGCGGCGTCCCTGCCGAGACGGGCCGCGACGTAGCGGTAGATCTCCGGGAAGTACCGGTCGTAGATCACGGCGAATCGTTCGGGCTCATGCCAGGACTGCTCGATCACTGCGGCGTCATCGGTCGCGACGTCCGGTGGAGCGGTCATCCGTGGCTCCATTCCAATTTCCGGCCTTTCGCGGCGAACGGCGGTCACCGGTTACTCCGCCGAACCCGGAGTTCTTCTTCACGGGCGCTGCGCGCCCGCCGGGCGTCCGCCGGATCAGCCGAGGTGCGGCGACTCGTCCGTCCAGCCGGAGTCGAGCACCGCATGGCGTTCGACGACCGATCCGGGCCGCACGCCCGGGAACCGCCCGCCCTCGGTGACGACCACGTACTGCCTGCCGAGCACCCGGTAGGTGCCGGGCTCTAGGAGGAGCTGGACGTCAAAGGTGCCGCTCGCGCCGCCGATCGTCCTGCCGCGCCCGACCAGCGCGATCCCCTCGCGGCCGCGCATGTCCCGCACCCCCCGGGCCAGGCGGATGTCCGGCTGGTCGGCCAGCAGCCGGAACACCGCCGCCCTGAGCTCGGGCGAGGCCGCATGCGTCAGGAACTCGTAGCCGGCGAGCAGGCGGTTGGCGGCGTCGGGAGCGGGGGCCCTGCCGCCCGTCGCCGCCCGCTCGGCGTCCCAGGGGAACAGCAGCCGCTCCAGCCCGCCCGGCCGCGACGCCATCCGCTCACGCTCGACCCAGGGCTCGGTGTCGCACCGTTCACCGCCCGCCCGCTCGCACTGCCGCCTGCGCTCCTGCGCCGTCTGGCGGTACGTCTCCCAGCGGCCGGGGCCGGACATGGTCAGGGTGATGGCGCGCGTATCGTCGGCGGTGCGCACCCGCCATGTGCGCGGCGACCCGGCCCGGCGCCACGCCGCCCTGTCCGCCTCGGTCGCCGGTCCCACGCCCAGCGAGCGGCGGTAGGTCACGTGGTCGTCCGACGCCGAACGCGGCACCCAGTCGACGGCCTCCGACGAACGCGCGACGACGTAGGAGCCGGCCCCCGAGCCCACGGCGTAGACGGCGCCGTCGGTCACCGTCCGGATACGCCAATAGCGCCCCGCCGGTTCCCGCTCCGCCTTCTCCGCGGCGGCCAGCAGCACCGCGCGCGCCGACGAGGGCGCCGCCGTACCGGACGGCTCGCCGGGACCTCGCGGCGCCGTCCCGGACGCCAGCCCGACGGCCACGGCGGTCGCCGCCGCGACGGCTCCCACCACCAGCGGCAGCGCCAGGCGCGGACGCGGCACCACGAGGCGCCGCGCCTGGCGGCGCGGCGAGGCGATCTCCTGCTCCAGCAGCGCGCGGCCCCGCGCCACCGAACGCTCCGACGGCGGCTCGTCCAGCAGCGCGCCGATCATCCGCAGTTCGTCCATCGTCACAGTCCTTCCTGGTCGAGGGTGTCGCCGAGGGCGGCGCGCAGCTTGCGGCGCGCCCGGTTGAGCCGGGAGCCGACGGTGCCGTACGGGATGCCGAGCGCCGCCGCGATCTCCTCGTGGCCGAGCCGGCTCAGCGCCGCCAGCAGCACCACGTCGCGTTCCTTGGCCGACAGGGCGGCGAGCGCGCTCGCCAGCCGGGGCTGCATCCCCTCGGCCGTCACCCACGTCACGACGCGGTCTTCGTGCCCGGCCGCCTCGCGCTCGGCGCCGACCCTGGCCAGCGCCCGGTAGCGGCGGGTCTCGGCCCGCCGGTGCTGGGCGACCAGCCGGGTGGCGATGCCGAACAGCCAGGACCGCACGCTGCCCCGCGTGGCGTCGAAGCGCTCGCGCCGCCGGAAGGCGACCAGGAAGGTCTCGGCCGCCACGTCGTCGGCCGCCTGCGCCCCGAGCCGTCCGGCGACGTAGCGGTAGACGGCCTCGGCGTGGCGGTCGTACAGGACGGTGAATTGGTCGGGATCGTGCAGGGACGCGGCGATGGCCGAGGAGTCGTCCGCGTCCGGATCGTGACGCGCCGCGCCCGGCGAGTCGCCGCCGGACGGTGGCGCGTCCACCGATTGGGTCATGGGGGAGAACCTTTCGGGATGAAGTGACCGGCTGTCACCCCTACTCCGCCGCACCTCCGGATCGCTTTCGCTCGCGGACGCCTTCACCGGGAGGGACGCGGATCAGCGGACGTTGTACGCCCTGATGATCTGCTGGTCGATGGCGCTGCCGCCGGCGTCCTCGGCGGCGACCCGCACCGACACCGCCTGGCCCGCGGCGGCCTTGGGCATCGTCCCGGAGAACCTGCCGCCGCCCAGGTCCTTCACCGGGGCGCGCCGCCAGGTCTCGCCGTCGTCCAGCGACGTCCACAGGCGCAGCCCGGTGACCTCGGCCGTTCCGGTGCCCGCCACCCGCGCGACGGTGAACGTGGCGGGGCCGCCCGTCGGCCGGTTGTGCAGGTCGAGGCCGAGGTCGTAGTCGACGGTCAGCAGCGGGACCGGCACGCCGGAGTGGTCCTCGGGCGCGGCGGAACGGAACCGCCACGTGGTGGACGTCCGCGTGGACACCGGGGTGAACTTCGAGGCGTCGTTGTCGTAGCGGATCTCGTACGTCGCCGCCCGCGCGGGCACCTCGAACCGGCCGGCCGCCCCGGCGGTCTCACCGATCTTGCGGCCGTCCGCGGTGACGGTGAGGCGGCGGGTCAGCGGGTCGTTGCCGTCCTCGTCCCAGTAACCGCAGTCGAAGCCGTCGGGACGCGTCTGCAGGTCGACGAAGGCGACGTTCAGCGCGCCGCGCGTGCGGGCCACCGGCCACCGGATGCACTCGCTCGGCGAGACGGCGGTGGCGGAGACGGGCCCGGGGCGCAGGGGCTGGCGGCCCCACGTCCGCGTCGTGCAGCCGTTCGGCTCGCGCCGCAGCAGCGGAAGCTGGTCCACCCACCCGTTCAGCGCGTCGAAGGACGCCAAGTCCACCCACTGGACGCCGCGACCGGCGGAGACGAAGTCGGTGCGCGTCGTCCCGGGGGTCACCGGGCCGCTCGCCTCGAAGCTGAGGAAGCCCTCGGGGGTCACCCCGTAGCGTTTCTCGCTCATCGGCGCCTGGGTGTCCCCGTTGAACGCGGCGAACCGCTGGTCGACGCGGGCCAAGCGCGCGCGGGACGCGGGCGTCACCACGTGCACGGGGTCGTCGGGCACCCGGTCGCCCATCGGCTCCAGCAGGTCGTACACCTCTCCCGGCGCGGTCAGCCGGTAGAGGCCGTAGGGGCGGAACTCACCGGTCTGCGCGGTGCCGGTCGGCTGGACGTACACCTTCTCCTTCTGCGGCGCCCACGTGTAGACGGCCTCGCCCCACACCGCCTGCCGGTTGCTGCGCACCTGTATAGATCCGGCCATGGCGGTCTCGGTCGCACGGTCGGTGACCTTGGCGCCCGGCTCCTTGGCGTGTGCCGCGTCGAGGACGACGGTCGTGTCGCGGTCGATGACGACTTCGGGTGTGCAGGCGATGGCGGAGCGGGGGGCGTCCTCGTCGGCGTCGTAGACCGTGCCCATGACGCTGTAGCGGCCCGCGGGCACCCTGATCCGCACCGTACCGTCTTCGCCCGTCGCCGGGTAGTCGGTGAACAGCGCGATGTCGTCCAGGTTCACCACGCTCGCGTACGCGCTCATGTTCCCGTCTTTGGTGCCGGGCAGGGGCGTCGCCTTGACGGTGAGGTCGTAGCTGGGCGGCTCCACGTAGAAGGTGACGGGCGTGCGGATGGCCGTGCCGCCGGACGTGGCGGTCACCTCGGCCGTGTACAGCCCCGGCTCGCCTCCCAGCTTCGCCGCGTCCACCCGCAGGCTCGCGGACGCCTCGCCGCCCGCCGGGACGTCCACCTGGGCGGACGACAGCGACGCGGCGCCGTCCACGGTGTTGCCCTGGCGGTCGGTCACCCGCACGTCAAGGCCGAGCCGTACGGTGCTCGCCGAACGCGACGCCCAGCGCAGGTCGGTCTTGAGGGGGGCGTACCCCGGGTGGGCGGATGTGCCCAGGTGCGGCGCCGCCTGGAGCGAGACGGCGGGCGCGGAGGTGGCGGCGGCGACGTCGAGACGTCCGGCGCCGCGTTCGTATGCATCCCCGTCCACCGGCGAGGCGGAGCCGACCAGGGCGGCCTTCAGCTGGGCGGGCGTCCACTGCGGGTGCTTCTGCAGCAGCAGCGCGGCCGCGCCCGCGACATGGGGCGCCGCCATGGACGTGCCGGACGCCGAGGCGTAGTGCGCGTCCAGGGCGTCGCCCATGGACGTACCGGCGGCACGTGCGGCCATGATGTCGACGCCGGGGGCGACGATCTCCGGCTTGGCCGCGTACCGTCCGGTGCGCGGGCCGCGGCTGGAGAAGTCGGCGAGGCGGTCCCGGCCGTCGACGGCGCCCACGGTGAGCGCGGCGTCGGCGGATCCCGGCGAACCGACCGAGGAGACGGCGCCGGTGTTCCCGGCGGCCGTGACGAACAGGGTGCCGTGCTGATCGGTGAGCCGGTCCAGCGCCTGCGCCAGGGGGTCGGTGCCGTCGGTGGGGTCGCCGCCGAGGCTCATGTTGACGATCTTGGCGCGCGGGACGGCCCACTCCATGCCCGCGATGACGGACGACTCGGTGCCGTAGCCCTCGTCGTCGAGCACCTTGCCGACCAGCAGGCTCGCGTCCGGGGCGACGCCCCGCCGCTCCCCGCCCGCGGCGGCGCCGCTGCCCGCGACGATCGACGCGACGTGCGTGCCGTGCCCGACCCGGTCGACCGCATCAGCGGCCTCGGAGAAGTTCGCAGTCTCTGCGATGCGGCTCTTGAGGTCGGGGTGGGACGCGTCCACACCCGTATCGAGCACAGCTACCTTGACACCACGCCCGGTCACCCCGGACCGCCACGCGGCGGGCGCCCCGATCTGACCCAGGTTCCGGTCAAGCTTCGCGGCCTGCGCCGCCCCCAACGCGAACGAAGCGGAACCCGCACGAACGCCGCGGTCAAGCCGATCGGCCGTGCCGGCAGCCCCGGAGAAGGTCGCACTCTGCGCCACCCCCGGCGCGGATGGGGCGGAGCTTGCGCGGATCCTGCGGTCGAGCCAGATGTGGCGGATGTCGTACGCGGCCTTGGTGCGCATGCCGGGGGCCAGGGACGCGCCGAGACGGGCCGCGTCCTTCTTGGGCTGGCGGGCCGCGACCGCGCCGATGCTCGGCAGGTCGCGGGTCTCCCGCAGCGTCCCGCCGAGCGCCGCGCGCGGCCGTACGCCGCCCTCCCGCTGCACGATCAGCGGCAGCTCGCGGGTGCGGGCGTCGTCGTACCCCTGTTGGATCAGCGTGGTGACGTCGAACAGGTCGGGGTCCAGGACGCGGCCGACCAGCGGGGCCATGTCCGCCGGGGTCACCACCACGTGCCCGTCCGGGCGGTAGGAGGTGCGGAACGCCCGGTTGGTCCTGCCGTCGCCGGGCGTGCTCGTGACCAGCGGCGGACGGCCCTTGACCGTGCGCACCCGGACGACGTCGCCGGTCAGCAGCGTCACCGTCCACGAACGGCCCGCGGGCAGCGCCCCCGCGGCACCCGCGCCGCCGTCCCCTCCCCCGCCGTCGGCGTCCGCGACGCCCGGCGGCGCGGCGACCACACCGCCCACGACGGCCGTGCCGAGCAGCACGCGGCCGATCCGTCTGCCTCTCATGAGGCTCCCTTCTGCGGTCGTCCTCACCCCTGATCGCCCGAACGGGCGCAGGGGCTTCCCGCAGTACTCCGGGAAAGATCAGGTTTCTTACGGGCCGGCGGGAGGAGGCGTCCCGTCCTCGGGGCGGAGGCGGCCTCATCCCGGGTGCGGATTCCCGAACCGGACGGGCGCCGCCGGGAACGGGAATAGGTGGCTCACACGTCCTGTTGATGTGGACGTCAGCAAAGTTGAGTCACCCCGACTCAAGTGATTTGACAATGACCTCCGCCGGGGGCACCCTGGCGAAGCAGAGACGCGAACCCGGCCGCCGCCGCGTACAGGGGGGACGCGACCGGGGGCAACGCAGTTACGACGGAGGACGAGAGACATGGGACGTGCGGTCGGTATCGACCTCGGGACGACCAACTCGGTCGTCGCGATTCTGGAGGGCGGCGAGCCCACCGTCATCGCCAACGCGGAGGGGTCGCGGACCACGCC
>NZ_BSTN01000058.1 GCF_030269545.1 Actinomadura sp. NBRC 104425
CGGCCATCGCGTTGTCTCCTTCTTCTTGATCATCCATCTCGAAGGATCTACGCGGTGGCCGTCTCACGTCACGACGCCACGCTCTTCACCTGCGGAAACTCGTACACCACCTCCGTGGACGCAACCGCCACCCGCGCCTCGCCCTGGGGCGTATTCGTCGTCTCTTTCGAGGAGGAACCCCTGATGTCCCACAGTCCCGCGTCGACCGGCGTCCCGAACCTCGGTGCCGAGGTCGAGGACGACTTCGTCCTCGACGTGAAGGTCGTCCTGGACGACGCGACGCGACCGGCCGGCCAGCAGACGTGCGACACCTCCAACGGCTGCCCGTCCACCTGCGAGAGCTCCTGCAACAGCGCCATGTAGGTCCCGCAATCGCACGGACCTGACCGGGCCGGGCCGCACTGCGCGGCCCGGCCCGCGCACCGACCGGCTTCGAGTCGCAGGGGACACCGATGAAATCCAATGAGCTCTTCCGACCCGCATCAGGCGCGTTGCTGCGCGCGGCTCGGACTCCGTCGAGGCTGATGCGGATCACGTGGCCTGAGCTGACCGGGCCCGTCGACCCGTCCGGGTGGCGTGCCTGGCTTGAGGAGATCTGGCAGGGCGCGACCGCCGACGCCATCCAACTCGCCAGTCCGGTCTTGGCGCAGCGGGTGGAGGCGATCCGCGCCGGACGAGCCGTGTCGCCGAAGGTGATGCGTCGTGCGGTGGTGTCGGTCGTGCGGTACCTGCTGCGGGAGGCTTCCCGGCCGACGCCGTTCGGGCTGTTCGCCGGGGTCGCTGACCTGGAGTTCAGCGACGCCGCCAACACCGACACGAACGCAGCCGAGGTGCGCTGGGGAGAGGCGCACCGTGCAGTGGCCCGTGCTGATGACGAGTGGCTGAACCAGGTCATCACCGAGTTGGAGGCGTGCACACCGCTGCTGCAGCGGCTCCCAGTAGCCATCAGCACGTTACGGCAACTGCGGGGTGACCGGTTGACGGTGCCGTCCGGCTCCGGGCATGTGGACATCCGTTACAGCCCGGCCGTGCGCGCGGTGGAGGCCGCAGCCAGCACCCCTATCGTTTTCGAGGACTTAGCCGCGAGCTTGGCCGAGCGGTTTCCCAGTGTTGCCGCTCCGAGAATCGTCGCGCTGCTGACCGAGCTGTTGCATCGGCGTTTCCTGGTGTCGTGCCTGCGTGCACCCGCCACGACCGTGGACGCCCTCGGCCATCTGGTCGAGCAGCTTCGACGCGTGGGCGCCGCGCAGATCGCGCCGATCCGCGCGGCGGTCGCCGAGCTGGAGGCCGTGCACGCCGAGCTGCAACGTCACAACGATGCTGCTCCGGCCGACCGCGCGGGCCTGCGGAACCGGCTGGACCAGCGGATGCGGGCCCTGGCGCACGTGCAGCGCAGCCCGCTGGTGGTGGATCTGCGGTTGGACTGCGAGGTGCGGCTGCCGGGCAGTGTGGCCCGCGACATGGCGGCTGCCGCGTCCGCGCTGCTGCGCCTGACGGCTCAGCCCGGCGGCTGGGCGACCTGGCGCGAATACCATGCGGCGTTTTTGGACCGGTACGGCACCGGAGCGCTGGTGCCGATCAGCGAGGTTCTCGATCCCGGGACGGGCTTGGGCTACCCCGGCGGATATCCCGGCGCGCTCATACCCGAACCCGCTGCAGGCACCGAGCTGCAGAACCGGCCCGCCGGTCGCGACGCCGGCCTGCTGGCCTTGGCCCACCGCGCCATCATCGACGACACCGGCGAAGTTGTCTTGGACGACTCGACGATCGACGAACTCGGCGCCGACATGCAGCAGGTGCGGATCCCTCCGCACGTGGAGATCAGCGCCCGCATCCATGCCGTGGACCTTGCGGCGCTACAGCGCGGGGACTACACCCTCACCGTGGCTCCGGCACGGGCCGCGGGGACGATGACCGGACGATTCACCGGGCCGTGCTCGCCGCTGGCACGGGTGTTCGCCCGTGTTCCCACCGCGGTCCGCGGCGCGGTCGCGGCACAGGTTTCGGTTCCGATGGCCTACCCGCACGCCGACAACGTGGCCCGCACCCACCTGTTCGTCCCCCACCTGATCGCGCTCGGGGAACACCGCGCCATCGACGGCCACGGAACCCACGACGATCACGACAAGGACGGCGACGGTGGCGACGGGCCATGTTTGATCGGGGTGGACGACCTGGCGATCACCGCCGACTTCGATCAGCTGTACCTGGTGTCGCGGCGGCTGGGCCGGGTGGTGGAGCCGCACGTCTTCCACGCGCTGCGCCTGGACAAGCAGCCCCCGCCGCTGGCGCGGTTCCTGGTCGCGCTGGTACGTGGTCGCACCGCCACCTATACCGAGTTCGACTGGGGCGCCGCCGATGAACTGCCCTACCTGCCACGTGTCCGGTACGGCCGCTGCGTGCTGGCGCCCGCCCGGTGGCGCGTCACTGCCGACGACCTGCCGGGGCCGAACGTCGATTGGCCGTCCTGGACAGCGGCGCTGAAGGAGTGGCGGCGCCGCTGGCGTACCCCGGCGGTCGTGGAGATGCGCGAGGACGACCGCGCGCTGCGCCTGGACCTCAACGAGCCTGCCCACGTTGCGGTCCTGCGCGATCATCTGCACCGCGCCGGTCATGCCGTGCTGGTGGAGGCGCACGACCCGGCCGGGGACGGTTGGCTGCATGGCCATGCCCACCAGGTCGCCGCCGTGATGCTGTCCACTCGCCCCCCGATGCCGTCCCCGCTGGCGGAGGGGCGCGAGCTGGTGACGGTCACCAATACCCACGGGCAACTGCCCGGCGCGCCGAACGCTCGCTGGTTGTCGGCCAAGCTCTACGCGCCGCCCGACCTGTACACCCAGATCATTGCCACGCACTTGCCCACGCTGCTGGAGGAGCTGGCCGACACCCTGGGCCGGCAGCCAGACTGCTGGTGGCTGCGGTACCGCGACCCCACGGACCCCGATCACCTGCGGCTGCGTCTCGCGGTCACCGGGCCGCAGCAGTACGGGGCGTGCGCCGCTACGGTCGGCGGCTGGGCCGACAGGCTCTGCGCACACCGGCTGGCACGGCGGCTCACGCTGGACACCTACTACCCCGAGGTCGGCCGCTACGGCGATGGCCCGGCGCTCCAAGCCGCTGAGCAGGTGTTCGTCGCCGACTCCGCCGCTGTCCAAGCCCAGCTCGCCCTACCCGAGCGTGAGATGCCGGATCCGGCAGTGCCGGCGGCCGCGAATTTCATTGCCATCGCCGCGGCCTTCACCGGCGACACCGCCGCAGGGATGCACTGGCTGATCAACCACGCCACGAGTCCGGCCTACACGGCTGCGACAGCACCGCTGGACCGCAGCGTCCGGGCTCACGGCATCGCTCTGGCCACCGGCGCGGCACCCTTGCCCCACTGGGAGACCCTGGAGCCGCTGTGGCAGACCCGAAGCGCAGCACTGACCCACTACCGCCGACACCTCCCGACCGGGCTCAACGCCGATCTGGTGCTGGCGTCACTGCTGCACATGCACCACATCCGAGCCCGCGGGATCAACCGGCCCGCCGAACGCCAAGCCCTCTTGCTGGCCCGCGCAGCGGCTTTGTCGTGGCGCGACCGCAAGCCACGACAACAGGACCGCCCATGACCGCCGATCAGCACGCCCCCAAGCACGCCGGCTCGGCATCTGATCTGGACACGCGGCTGCTCCTCCCTCCACCCCACGACCCCGTCCCGGGATGGGGGCAATCGTTGTCGCGAGGCGCAGCCGGTATCGCGTTGCTGCACATCACCCGCGCCCGACGCGGCGCCGCCTCCTGGAAAGCCGCGCACTCGTGGGTGACCGCCGCGACACGCGCTCCGATCTCGATGCATCCGTCCACCGGCCTGTTCCACGGGGCCGCCGCTGTCGCGTTCATCCTCGCCTACGCCGACCATCCCGCCTACGCCGACGCGCTCGCGGTCCTTGATGCCCACATCATCGAGCAGACCAGGTACCGCGTCGACGCAGCGCACCAGCGCATCGATCGCGCCGAACTGCCCGCACTGGCCGAGTACGACCTGATCAGCGGGCTCACCGGCCTCGGCTGCTATCTGCTGCACCGCTTCGGCCACAGCCGCGCACTGCGTGACGTCCTGGACTACCTGGTGCGGTTGACCAAGCCATTGCGGGCACGGCAGTTGGACGGCGCACTGGTCCCTGGATGGTGGAGCAGCCACGACCACACCGACCGCCCCTCCCCGGCTCTACCAGGCGGGCACGCCAATCTGGGCATGGCCCACGGAATCGCCGGGCCGCTGGCGCTGCTGGCCACCGCCCAGCGCCGAGGCGTCACGGTCAACGGCCAGCCTAAGCAATCGACCGCATCTGCCGATGGCTGGACGACTGGCGGCAAGGACCACCCCACCGCGCGTGGTGGCCCGAACGGATCACCATCGGCGAACATTGCGCTCACCGCACCCGCCAGCCGGGGCCGGCACGGCCGAGCTGGTGCTACGGAACCCCCGGCCTCGCCCGAGCCCAGCAGCTCGCCGCCCTCGCCCTCGACGACCCCCAGCGTCAGCAGACCGCCGAGAACGCCCTGCTGAGCTGCATCACCGACACAGAGCAATTCGCGACACTCACCAACGCCTCGCTCTGCCACGGATGGACCGGGCTCACACTGGCCACCACACGTGCCGCCGCCGACGCCCGCACCACTGCCCTAACCGACCATCTGCCTGCACTGAAGGCACGGCTCACCCTCCAAGCAACAACGTCGCTGGAGCAACCCGGCCTACTGGAAGGCTCCGCCGGAGTCGAGCTGACCCGCACCCTCCAACCGGACAACCCGAGGACGTGGACGTGGGACGCCTGCCTCCTCACCGCAGGATAGATAGCAGAACCCTGTACCGAACACCCCAAGATCCAACGTCCCCCACCTAGACTGCGAGCGATGAGCACCGACACCAGCCAGCCCGATACCGCGCTTCGAGGGCTGGTCGATCACCTCGTCGGCGAAGGCGCCATTCGCACACCCGCCATTGAGGCGGCCTTCCGGGCTGTGCCGCGCCACCGGTTCCTGCCCGGCACACCGATCGCCGACGCCTATGCCGACCGGATCGTGGTCACCAAGCGCGGCAGCGACGGGGCCCCGCTCAGCTCCGCGAGCCAGCCCACGATCGTCGCCCGGATGCTGGAACAAGCCCAACCGCAGCCCGGATGGCGGGTGCTGGAGATCGGCGCAGGCACCGGCTACAACGCCGCGCTGCTGCGCGAACTCGTCGGCGGCGCCGGACAGGTCACCACGATCGACGTCTACGACGACGTGGTGGCCGCCGCCCGCCGCAACCTGACCAGCACCGGGTACGACGACGTGCTCGTGCTGGCCGGCGACGGCGCGCTCGGCGCCCCCGATCGCGCCCCCTTCGACCTGATCATCGTGACCGCCGGGGCCTGGGACATCCCCGCCGCCTGGTGGACCCAGCTCGCCCCCACCGGCCGCGTCGTCGCTCCACTGCGCTGGCGCGGCCTGACCCGCTCCCTCGCCCTGGACCACCAGCCCGCCCAGCCGGGCCGCGCCGCGTCACTGACCTCACGATCGATGCACCTGTGCGGCTTCATCGCCATGACCGGCAGCAGCGACGGCGAACGTACCGTCGCGCTGGCCGACGACGTCACCCTGTTCGCCGACCAGGACCAATCCATCGGCGAAGAACTGCGGGGAGTGCTCGACGCCCCCCGCACTGAGGCGTGGTCCAGCGTCATCATCGGCGGTGACCAGTCCATGGAAGGCATCTGGCTGCGCATGTCCACCGCCGAGGCCGGCACCTGCCGGATCAAGGCCGCCCCTAGCGCCGTCCAGAGCGGCCGGGCCACCCCCGCAACCCCCGTCAACCCCGCACTGGCCGTAGACGACTCAATCGCCTACCTGGCGTCCCGCCGCGTCGCCGCAGGCGTCTCCCGCTGGAAGATCGGCGCCATCGGCCACGGCCCCCGCGGCGCCGAACTGGCCGAACGCATCACCGAGCAGACCCGCCTCTGGGCCGAAGACCACGACACCCAGCCGACCATCACCCTGTATCCCGCGGGCACTCCGGACGAACAGATGATCGACGGGCTGATCATCGACAAGCGCGACAGCCGCATGGTCTTCACATGGTGACCGATGTTTCAGGGTTCGCGGCTGCAACACCTTTCGCCCAGGTGACCTGAATCAACGGCGCGTTCGGGGCAGGTAAGACATCCTCGCTACTGCAGTGTTGACGGCCTGGCCCATCCCGCGTTTCGGATTCCCCCCGCTCGCGCGGGGAGAACAGCGGCTCACGGAGTGGCTCCAGCGACAGCCCCGGACCACCCCCGCTCGCGCGGGGAAAACCTTGATCGCCTCATGGGTGGGGATGGCCTCGACGGACCACCCCCGACTGATCCGCGATATCGCCGGGTCGTTCGAGATGGCCTGGGCCCGGGCTATCCCCCACGCCGACTACAAGCCCGGCGACGGCGACCCGTCGCTGTGACGTCCTTCAGCCGAGGGATTGCCGCGCGGCTGCGATAAGCGCCCTCGCCTGTCCGCCCACGACGGCGAGGGCGTGCAACCGCCTCCACGCCTCGCGGTACATGGCCACCTCATCCGGGTGGGTGAGCCTCAGATATCCGGACAGCAGCTCGATTGCGACGACGCCATCGTCAATGATCTCGAAGCTCTCGCGCACCCGGTATCCGCCCCGGTCCGCGCGCTGGAGTATCACTCCGAGCGTCACCTGTGAGAATGCCCCGCGTGTGACGGCCTCCAGGTGGAGCAGCTGCTCGCGGTGCACCTCGGGGGCGAACATCCTGTACCAGAGCACCGCCTCTTCGATCAGGAACACAAACCGGCGGTGTGTGCGCAGATACTGCTGACGGCTGAGGCGCTCGGCGACGGCCTCGGCGACGTCGTCGACCTCCAACCGCCGCTCTTCCCGGACACCGCGCAAGACCCGGTCATGAACGCTTCAGTCTGCAACAGCCCGTGCGGCACCTTGGTCTGGTAGCTGCGGTAAGTGCTCAGGCGGTCGAAGAGGTACCCAACGCCCATCTTCTGTGTCGGGTTCAGTCCAACCTGGTGGGCGGCATCGCGGTACGCGATCTACATCCGCGTCACGTTCGCCTGCTCGGCGAGCAGTTCGGCTTGGCGTCGTTCGCTCGCGCCGCATATCTGGCACCACAGGCGCACGTGGTCGGGGGTGATGGTGCGTTGGCCGCGTTCGATCATGCTGACCATCGAGGATTGTCGCCATCCAGCCAGCTCGGCGAACTTCACGCCGGTGATCCGCGCGGCCTGGCGCATCTCGCGCAGCTGCTCGCCCAGGCGTCGGCGGGCTGCCTGGGCGGACGAGGACGGTGAGGCTGGCATTTGCTGCTGGTCCTGGCGCATGCGGCGCCTGCAGCCGGGCGGGTTTCACACGGTTTGACACTCCAGGGTTCCTCACCGCACCGGTTCGGGTGTGAAAATCAGCGAAACTTCTGGCCTCCGATCTCACGGCGGGTGGAGTGTCTGTGACGGACGGCGCACAGGCCGTCGGCCCCGGGGCGCTGAGGGCACGGCAGGGCTCCCGGGGTCTCGCCGGATGACGGAGGTCCGACCATGGACGACCGTACGGGCGTCCCCGACTCGTGCGCCCCGTTGGCAGCGCTCGGCCGGCAGTTGGCAATGCGCGGTCTGGCGGTCGAACACAAGTTGCGTGTCGCGGACGCGACCGGAGTCTCGCTGACGATCACTTGTCGGCCGCGGCCGGAGGATGGC
Organism: Actinomadura sp. NBRC 104425; assembly: GCF_030269545.1. GTDB lineage: Bacteria > Actinomycetota > Actinomycetes > Streptosporangiales > Streptosporangiaceae > Spirillospora > Spirillospora keratinilytica. The sequence continues at coordinate 7,729 of NZ_BSTN01000058.1, forward strand.
GGCCGCCTGTGGGTTTTCACCGAGGCGGGTGAGCCGATCGGCGGGGCCGACGGCGCGCACCTGGACGATGCGGCCCTGCACATTCTCGGCCATCTCACCCGGCGCGCCGAGCGCGCCAGGGAGGCGGCGCGGTGACCGCGCCCGCGGGCCCGGTGCGCTGGGACAGCGCCGCCGGTACCGCCCACTTGCAGCGCCTGTACCGCGTGCCGGTGTGGTGGGGCGACCGCGCCGCGGTGTGGATGGCGATGGTACTGCGGTCGGCCGATCACCCGGTCGGCACGAGCTCAAACCGGATTGTCGGGCGAATCGAGGTAGACGTACTGGCGGTCGGGGTGGACGGCGACGCCGAACCGCTCGGTCGGCGGCCGCCCGATCTCCTCCCACCACCGGTAGGCGGCCTCGATCTCCTCCCACAGGCGGCGCGGTCCGTACTGGAGCACCCGGTGCGCGGTGGCGCCCTCGGTGACCTGCACGCATGCCCAGGACTGGTCGGCGAACGCCCAGAAGGTGAAGTCGTCGGTGCCGTCGTCGGCGTCGATGAACCTTCGGACCACCTCGGGCAGCCGCAGCCCGACCGCGAATGAGGCGTCGTAGTCGTCCCAGGCGACCGCGTCGGGATGCAGGGTCGTGGACGATTCGGCCGCGCCGGTCAGGTCGGTCGGTGGTTCGGGGCGGGG
>NZ_BSTN01000059.1 GCF_030269545.1 Actinomadura sp. NBRC 104425
GACCCACCACCGACTCACGACCGACCCCCGCGTCCCGCAGATACCGGGCCAACCGGTTCGACCGCGCCTCCAACTCGGCATACGTCAAGGACACCTCACCGCACCGCAACGCCACCGCATCCGGCGTGCGCCCGGCCCATGCGCGGATCTGCTCGGGGATCAGGGCGTCTGCGACCGGCGCCCGCGTAGCGTTCCAGTCCACCACCACGGCACGCCGCTCGGCCTTGTCCAGAACATCGATTTGGCTCACGCGCAGTTCCGGATCGGCCGCGACCTGCTCCAGCACCCGTGCGTAGCGGTCGGCCAGGGCACGTGCAGTGGACTCATCGAACAGGTCGGTTGCGTATTGGATGCCGCCGCCGATCCCCATGGGCGCGCCGTTCTCGTCCCGGTGCTCCGTCAGGCTGACCGACAGGTCGAACCGGGCGACCTCGGTGACGTCCTTCGGCGGCAACGGCTCGACCTGCAGGCCGGGCAGGTCCCAGCCGCCGCGAACCTGAGGCAGGTTCTGGAGGGCGAACATCACCTGGAACAGCGGCTGGCGGGACAGCGACCGGGCAGGATTGATGTCGTCCACGAGCCGTTCGAACGGGATGTCCTGGTGCCCGAAGGCGGCCAGGTCGGTCTCGCGGACGCGCTTCACCAGGTCGGCGAACGACGGGTCGCCGGCGACGTCGGTGCGCAGCACCAGCGTGTTGGCGAAGAACCCGGCGACCTCGTCCAGTGCCACATCTCCGCGTCCGGCGGTCGCGGTGCCGAGGGGAATGTCGGTGCCGGCGCCGAGCCGGGACAGCAGCACCGCCAGCGCGGCCTGCGCCACCATGAACACCGTGGAGCCGCTGCGCTGGGCGAACTCGACCAGGCGGTCATGTGCCTCGGCGGAGATTTCGACAGGAACGGACGCGCCCTTGAACGAGGGGACGGCGGGACGCGGCCGGTCCGTCGGCAGGGCCAGCTCCTCCGGCAGATCACGCAAGGCCTCACGCCAGTACTCGAGCTGACCGCTGATCACACTGTCCGGATCGTCCGGGTCGCCCAGTACCTCGCGTTGCCACAATGCGTAGTCGGCGTACTGGATAGGTTGTTCGGGCCACTCCGGTGCGCTGCCCTGGCGCCGCGCCGTGTAGGCGGCGCGCAGGTCACGTGCGAGCAGCCCCATCGTCCAGCCGTCCACCGCGATGTGGTGCGCCACGATGACCAGGACGTAGCGTCCGTCACCACGGTCGAGCAGCCGGACCCGCCATGGAACCTGCCGCTCGATGTCGAATCCCTGAGTGACCTGGCTGGCGAGGACTTGGTCGAACTCGTCGTCCGCCACCTGGATCACTTCCAGCGGCGAACCGGCCTCTGCGACGGTGAGTATCCGCTGGTAGGGCGTGCCGTCGATCTGAGGGAAGACCGTGCGGAGGGTCTCGTGCCGCTCGGAGAGGTCGGTGAGCGCGGCACCCAGGGCGTCCACGTCCAGGTCACCGGAGAGTTCGAAGGTGAGGGGCAGGTTGTAGGCGGCGCCGGAGCCTTCCTCTTCGAGGCGGTTGAGGAACCACATGCGCTGCTGGCCGTAGGACAGCGGCAGCTTGTCCGGGCGAGGCCGGGCCGTCAGCGGCGGACGGGCCCGGTCCGTGCCCGCCGTCACGGCCTTCGCGACACCGGCGACCGTGGGCTCGGCGAACAGCGTCCTGATCCCGATCTCGGTGTCGAAGACCGCGCGTATCCGGGCGAGCAGCCGCATCGCCAGCAGCGAGTCACCGCCCAAGTCGAAGAACGAGTCTTCGGCCCCGACCTGCTCCAACCCGAGGATCTCGGCGAACAGGCCGCAGAGAACCTCCTCGGTGGGGGTGGCGGGGGCGCGGCTCGCCGTTCGGCCCGCGAAGTCGGGCGCGGGAAGGGCGGCCCGGTCAAGCTTCCCGTTGACCGTCAGCGGCAACTCCTCCAGCTGCACGAAGGCGGCCGGAACCATGTACTCGGGCACAGCGGCCGACAGATGCTCGCGCAGAGCCGCAGCGTCTACCGCACCGTTGGACGGCACGACATACGACACCAGGCGCTCGTCTCGGACCAGCACCACCGCACGGTCAACGCTCTCGTGCTCGGCCAGGACGGCCTCGACCTCGCCCGGCTCCACCCGGAACCCACGAATCTTCACCTGCTCGTCCGCACGCCCGACGAACTCCAGCTTGCCATCGGCCGTCCAGCGGACCAGGTCACCGGTCCGGTACATCCGCCCGGCAACGAACGGGCAGGCCACAAACCGCTCCGCGGTCAGGGCGGCGCGGTTGACGTAGCCGCGGGTGACCCCGGCGCCGGCGACGTAGAGTTCGCCGGTCACCCCGGCGGGAACGGGCTGCAGGAACTCGTCCAGCACGAACGCCTTGGTGTTGCCGATCGGGCAGCCGATCGGCGGCGTTCCCGGACCGTCCACCACACCGACCGTCGCCATGACCGTCGTCTCGGTCGGACCGTAGGTATTCCAGAGTCGGTCACCGCCTGCCCAGCGGGCCGCCAGGTCCGCCGACAGCCGCTCGGCGCCCAGCACCCACCGGCCCACACCTTCGACCTGCGCCGGATCGAGCACGCGCAACAGCGACGGCACGATGCTCGCCGCATCCACGCCCTGCTCGTTGAGCATCCGCGTCAACACCGCCGAGTCGGCACGCTCCTGCGGCGTGGCGATCACCAGCGTCGCACCCGACGACAACGTCACCGCGATGTCCAGCACAGAGGCGTCGAAGCTGAACGACGCAAACTGCAAAACCGCCTTACCCGGCGCCGCCCCCAGGACCGGCCGCAACGCCTCCACCAGGTTCACCATGCCGCCGTGGTGCCCCATCACGCCCTTGGGACGGCCCGTGGAACCGGAGGTGTAGATCACATACGCCAGGCTCGCCGGGTCCAGCCCGACCCCCAGCGGCTCGGAAGACTGCTCCGCGATCAACTCGTCCAACGAGTCGATGCGCAGGGACGCACCGCTGTCGGCGAGCATGAACTCCAGCCGGTCGACCGGATACTCCGGATCCAGCGGCACATAGGCGGCACCCGCCTTCCACACACCCACCACGGCAACGATCGCGTCCACACCACGCGGCAGGGACAGACCCACCACCGACTCACGACCGACCCCCGCGTCCCGCAGATACCGGGCCAACCGGTTCGACCGCGCCTCCAACTCGGCATACGTCAAGGACACCTCACCGCACCGCAACGCCACCGCATCCGGCGTGCGCTCCGCCCACGCCTGGATCAGGCCCGGCACCGTCACCGCCGGGACGGGACGCTTGGTGGTGTTCCAGTCCACCAGCGCTGCCTGCCGTTCCATGTCGTCCAGAATCTGGATTTCGCCGACCTTGAGGCCGGGGTTGAAGGCGACCTGTTCGAGGACCCGCTGCAACCGGGCTGCCAGCGCCTCGGCGGTCGGCCTGTCGAACAGGTCGGTGGCGTACTGGAGCGCGCCGGCGATGCCCGCCGGTTCTCCTTCGCGGCCGCGGTGCTCGGCAAGGCTGATCGACAGGTCGAACCGGGCGGTCTCGGCCTCGTCGCCCGGCGGCAACGGCTCGACCTGCAGGCCGGGCAGGTCCCACCGGCCCTGTGCGACGGGCACGCTCTGCAGGGCGTACGAAACCTGGAACAGCGGTTGGCGCGACAGCGACCGGACGGGGTTCAGTTCGTCCACGAGTCGCTCGAACGGCACGTCTTGGTGGGCGTAGGCGGCCAGGTCGGTCTCGCGGACACGTTCGACGAGGTCGGCGAACGTCGGGTTGCCGCCGACGTCGGTGCGCAACACCAACGTGTTGACGAAGAATCCGACGAGGCCGTCGAGGTCGGCGTCTCCCCGGCCCGCGGTGACGGTGCCGAGCGGGATGTCGGTGCCCGCGCCGAGCCGGGACAGCAGCAGCGCCAAGCCGGCCTGCACCACCATGAACACCGTGGAGCCGCTGTGCTGGGCGAGTTCCACCAGCCGACCGTGTGCCTCGGCGGAGATCCCGACCGGCACCGACGCCCCCTTGAACGAGGGGACGGCGGGACGCGGCCGGTCCGTCGGCAGGGCCAGCTCCTCCGGCAGATCACGCAAGGCCTCACGCCAATAACCGAGCTGACCGCTGATCACACTGTCCGGATCGTCCAGGTCACCGAGAACCTCACGCTGCCAGATCGCATAGTCGGCGTACTGGACCGGCAACGGCGCCCAATCCGGCTCCCGCCCCTCCAGCCGCGCCGCGTAGGCGATGCCCAGGTCGCGGGTCAGGACACCGACCGACCAGCCGTCCACCGCGATGTGATGCGCCGTGATCACCAGGGCGTACTCGTTCTCATCGAGGATCACCAGCCGGACGCGCCACGGCAGTTCCGTGCCGACGTCGAATCCACGGCTCACCTCGGCTTCGACGAGTTCGGCGAGTTCCGCCTCGGGCACCTGACTGATCGTCAGCGGGGGACGTCCCGCCTCACCGGTCAGGATGCGCTGAGAAGGCGCGCCATCGACCTCGGGGAAGATAGTGCGCAGGGTCTCGTGCCGTTCCGCGACATCTGCAAGCGCCGCCTTCAACACGTTCACGTCCAGGGGGCCGGACAGCCGCAACGTCAGCGGCACGTTGTAGGCGGCGCCGGAGCCTTCCTCTTCGAGGCGGTTGAGGAACCACATGCGCTGCTGGCCGTACGACAGCGGCAGCCTGTCCGGACGGGGCCGGGCCGTCAGCGGCGGACGAGCCTGATCCGTGCCCACGACGACGGCCCTGGCGAGTCCGGCGACGGTGGGGTCGGTGAAGAACGTCCGGATGCCGATCTCGGTGTCGAAGACCGCACGTATCCGGGCGAGCAGCCGCATCGCCAGCAGCGAATCACCGCCCAAGTCGAAGAACGAGTCTTCGGCCCCGACCTGCTCCAACCCGAGGATTTCGGCGAACAGGCCGCAGAGAACCTCCTCGGTGGGAGTGGCAGGGGCGCGGCTCGCCGACCGGCCCGCGAAATCGGGGGCAGGCAACGCGGCCCGGTCAAGCTTCCCGTTGACCGTCAGCGGCAACTCCTCCAGCTGCACAAAGGCGGCCGGAACCATGTACTCGGGCACAGCGGCCGACAGATGCTCGCGCAGAGCCGCAGCGTCTACCGCACCGTTGGACGGCACGACATACGTCACCAGGCGCTCGTCCCGGACCAGCACCACCGCACGGTCAACGCTCTCGTGCTCGGCCAGGACGGCCTCGACCTCGCCCGGCTCCACCCGGAACCCACGGATCTTGACTTGTTCGTCGGCTCGGCCGACGAACTCCAACACGCCTTCAGGAGCCCAGCGGACCAAGTCGCCGGTGCGGTACATCCGCTCGCCTGGGGCGAACGGGCAGGCCACGAACCGCTCGGCGGTCAGGGCGGGGCGGTTGACGTAGCCGCGGGTGACGCCCGCACCGGCGACGTAGAGTTCGCCGGTCACGCCGACCGGCACGGGCTGGAGGTACTCGTCCAACACGAACACTTGCGTGTTGCCGATCGGACGCCCGATCGGCGGCGTCCCAGGACCGTCCACCACACCGACCGTCGCCATGACCGTCGTCTCGGTCGGCCCATAGGTGTTCCACAACCGATCGCCACCTGACCAGCGCGCTGCCAGGTCCGCCGACAGCCGCTCGGCGCCCAGCACCCACCGGCCCACACCTTCGACCTGCGCCGGATCGAGCACGCGCAACAGCGACGGCACGATGCTCGCCGCATCCACGCCCTGCTCGTTGAGCATCCGCGTCAACACCGCCGAGTCGGCACGCTCCTGCGGCGTGGCGATCACCAGCGTCGCACCCGACGACAACGTCACCGCGATGTCCAGCACAGAGGCGTCGAAGCTGAACGACGCAAACTGCAAAACCGCCTTACCCGGCGCGGCGCCCAGGACCGGCCGCAGCGCCTCCACCAGGTTGATCATGCCGCCGTGGTGCCCCATCACGCCCTTGGGACGGCCCGTCGAGCCGGAGGTGTAGATGACGTACGCCAGGCTCGCCGGGTCCAGCCCGACCCCCAGCGGCTCGGAAGACTGCTCCGCGATCAACTCGTCCAGCGAGTCGATGCGCAGGGACGCACCGCTGTCGGCGAGCATGAACTCCAGCCGGTCGGCCGGATACTCCGGATCCAGCGGCACATAGACGGCGCCCGCCTTCCACACACCCACCATCGCCACCACCGCGTCCACACCACGCGGCAGGGACAGGCCCACCACCGACTCACGACCGACCCCGGCGTCCCGCAGGTACCGGGCCAACCGGTTCGACCGCGCCTCCAACTCGGCATACGTCAGGGACACCTCACCGCACCGCAACGCCACCGCATCCGGCGTGCGCTCCGCCCACTCCTGAACCAGGCCCGGCACCGTCACCGCCGGGACAGGCCGCGCGGTGGCATTCCAATCCGTCAGCAACACGTGACGTTCGGCCTCGTCCAGAACATCGACCTGGCTGACCCTCAGCTCAGGGTCGGCCGCGACCTGCTCCAGCACCCGCACGAAGCGGTCGGCGATGGAACGCGCGGTGGATTCGTCGAACAGGTCGGTGGCGTACTGGATGCCGCCGCCAATGCCCGCCAGCGCACCGTGCTCGTCGCGCCGCTCCGACAGGGTGACCGACAGATCGAACCGGGCCGCCTCGGAGCCTTCGCGGGGCGGCAGCAGATCGACCTGGAGCCCCGGCAGTTCCCAGCGGCCCTGCCGGTCGCCCGCAGCGCTCTGAAGCGAGTACATCACCTGGAACAGCGGCTGACGCGACAGCGACCGGACGGGGCTGAGGTCGTCCACCAGCCGTTCGAACGGGATGTCTTGGTGGGCGTAGGCGGCCAGGTCGGTGTCGCGGACGCGCTTCACCAGATCGGTGAACGACGGGTCGCCGCCGACGTCGGTGCGCAGCACCAGGGTGTTGACGAAGAACCCGGCGAGGCCGTCGAGTACCGCTTCGTCCCGGCCGGCGGTCGCGGTGCCGAGCGGGATGTCGGTGCCCGCGCCGAGCCGGGCCAGCAACACCGCCAGCGCGGCCTGCACCACCATGAAGACGCTGGCGCCCTGCCGCTGCGCCACCTCGGTCAGGCCCGTGTGGACCTCGGCGGACACGCCCACGGGCGTCATCGCGCCCTTGAACGAGGGGACGGCGGGACGCGGCCGGTCCGTCGGCAGGGCCAGCTCCTCCGGCAGATCACGCAAGGCCTCACGCCAATAACCGAGCTGACCGCTGATCACACTGTCCGGATCGTCCAGGTCACCGAGAACCTCACGCTGCCAGATCGCATAGTCGGCGTACTGGACCGGCAACGGCGCCCAATCCGGCTCCCGCCCCTCCAGCCGCGCCGCGTAGGCAATGCCCACGTCCCGGGCCAGAACGCTGAGCGACCAGCCGTCCACCGCGATGTGATGCGCCGTGATCACCAGGATGTACTCGTCGTCCCCGAGGACCAGCAACCGGATGCGCCACGGCAGTTCGCGCTCCACGTCGATGCCCGCTTCGGTCTCCTCGGCGAGCACCCGGTCCACCTCGGCCGCCTCGACGGGCGTGACGTTCAACCGGGGGTGACCGGCGCGGCCCGTCAGGATGTGCTGGCGCGGGACGCCGCCCGTCTCGGGGAAGATCGTGCGCAAGCTCTCGTGCCGGTCGGCGACGTCGGCCAGGGCCGCTTCCAGCGCGGGGACGTCGAGCTCACCGGAGATGCGCAGGGCCAGCGGCAGGTTGTAGGCGGCGCCGGAGCCTTCCTCTTCGAGGCGGTTGAGGAACCACATGCGCTGCTGCCCGTAGGACAGGGGCACCACGTCCGGGCGGCGGCGAGCCGTCAGCGCCCTGCGGGTGGTGCCCCGGCCCTCCGCCGAGACGATCTGGGCGATGCTCGCGACGGTCGGCGTCGTGAACAGCGCCCTGATCTCCACTTCGACGGCGAACACCGCCCGGATCCTGGCGATCAGCCGCATGGCGAGGAGGGAGTCACCGCCAAGGTCGAAGAAGGAGTCTTCAGCGCCGACCTGGTCCAGGCCGAGGACCTCGGCGAACAGGCCGCACAGCACCTCCTCGGTCGCGTTCGCCGGGGCACGCCCACCCGACCGGCCACCGAAATCCGGCGCGGGGAGGGCGGCGCGGTCCAGCTTGCCGTTCGGCGTGGTCGGCAACGCCTCCAACACCACGAACGCCGCCGGAACCATGTACTCCGGCAACCGCCCCGCCACATGATCCCGCAACACGCCCTCATCCACACCGGCCCCCTCCGCGGGAACGATGTAGGCGACCAAGCGTTTCGTGCCGGGCTGGTCTTCGCGCACCACGACCGCGACCCGCCCCACCGAGGCGTGTGCGGCAACAGCCGCCTCGATCTCGCCCAGCTCGATCCGGAACCCCCGAATCTTCACCTGATCGTCGACCCGACCG
>NZ_BSTN01000060.1 GCF_030269545.1 Actinomadura sp. NBRC 104425
CCTGCGGGCGTTCGTCGCTCGGCGGCTGCCCGACTACATGGTTCCGGCAGCCGTGGTCACCCTGGACGAGCTGCCGTTGAACGCCAACGGCAAGCTCGACCGCAAGGCGTTGCCCGCCCCCGAGTACTCCACCGGCGCGAGCCGGGCACCGGCCACCGCACACGAAGAGATCCTTTGCGGGCTGGTCGCCGATGTGCTCGGCGTGGCGTCCGTGGGGGTGGACGACGACTTCTTCGAGCTGGGCGGGCATTCGCTGCTGGCGGTCCGGCTGCTGTCGCGGATCCGGACGGCGCTGGGCGTGGAACTGCCGCTGCGGACGCTGTTCGAGGCGCCGACCGTGGCGGAACTGGCCGCCCGCCTCGCGGGAGCCGGGGCGGACCGGACCCGTCAGCCGCTGCGCGCCAGGCCGCGGCCGGACCGGGTGCCGCTTTCGTTCGCGCAACGCCGCCTGTGGTTCCTCGGCCAGCTCGAGGGGCCGAGCCCGACCTACAACATCCCCCTGGTCATCCGGTTCAGCGAGCCCCTGGACGTCGCCGCCCTGAACGCGGCGCTGCGCGACGTGCTGGCCCGGCACGAGTCGCTCCGCACGGTCTTCCCCGCCGTGGACGGCGAACCGTACCAGCGGATTCTGGACCCGGCCGACCTCGACCTGGAGCTGAGCGTCGTGCCGGTTCCGGCCGGAGAACTGGGCCGTGCGGTGGACGAGGCGTCCCGGTACGCGTTCGACCTGTCGGCGGAGGTGCCGATCCGGGCGTGGCTGTTCGAGGTCGCCTCGGACGAGCGGGTGCTGCTGGTCGTGGTGCACCACATCGCCGGCGACGGCTGGTCGATGGGACCGCTGGGCCGGGACATGTCGGCCGCGTACAAGGCACGGCTCCGGGGCGAGGCCCCGGAATGGGAGCCGCTGCCGGTGCAGTACGCCGACTACGCCCTGTGGCAGCGTGAGCTGCTCGGGGACGAGTCGGACCCGAACAGCCTGCTGTCGGCGCAGGTCGAGTACTGGCGCACCGCCCTGGACGGAATGCCGGAGGAGCTGGAACTGCCCTACGACCACCCGCGTCCCGCCGAGGCCGGTCACCGCGGCCACGGCGTACCGGTGGACCTGCCGGCCGACCTGCACCGGCGGCTGCTGGAGCGGGCGCGGGCCGAAGGCGTCACCCTGTTCATGATCTTGCAGGCCGGGCTGGCGGTGACGCTGTCCCGAATGGGCGCGGGCACCGACATCCCGATCGGTGTGGCCGTCGCGGGTCGGTCCGACGAGGCCCTGGAGGACCTGGTCGGGTTCTTCGTCAACACCCTGGTCGTCCGCACCGACCTGGAGGGCGACCCGACCCTCGCCGACGTGCTCGGCCGGGTGCGCGGCGCCGGGCTGCGGGCGTTGGAGCACCAGGACGTGCCGTTCGAACGGCTGGTGGAGGAACTGGCCCCGGCCCGGTCGCTGGCCCGCCATCCGCTGTTCCAGGTCGTCCTGGCCCTGCAGAACACGGGCGACGGCACGTCCGGACAGCCCGCCATGGGGGACGGCCGGGTGCCGCGGGACGCCTGGATGGTCAAGTTCGACCTCGACGTCCTGGTGAGCGAGGTGTTCGACGGCACCGGAGCCCCCGGCGGGGTGAGGGGCGTGGTCGTCGGGGCCGCGGACCTGTTCGAGCCCCCGACGGTCGAACGGATCACCCGCGCGTGGCGGCGCGTCCTCGAAACGGTCGCCGACCGTCCCGGCACCCGGCTCAGCGCGGTGGAGGTGTCCGACGCGGACGAGCGGCGGCTGCTGCTCGACGAGTGGAGCCGCGGCCGGGACGCCGAAGTCCGCGGCACGATCCCGGACCTGTTCGAGACGCAGGTGGCGCGCACGCCGGACGCGGTGGCGCTGGTGGGCTCCGGGTTCGAGGTCGGCTACGCGGAGCTGGACGCGCGCGCCAACCGGCTGGCGCGGTACCTGGCCCGTCTCGGCGTGGGACCGGAGGCCACGGTGGCGGTGGCGGTCGATCCCGGCGTGGACCTGATCGTCGCGTGGCTGGGCGTCCTCAAGGCGGGCGGCGCGTACGTCCCGGTCGACACCGACTACCCGCCCGAACGCGTCGCCTTCATGCTCGCCGATGCCGCGGCGGTCGCGGTACTGGCCGACCGGACCACCCGAGCCCATTTCACCGCGTTCGACCTGCCGGTCGTGGATCTCGACGACCCCGCCACGATCGATGAGCTCGCCGGTCTCCCCGCGGACGCGCCACCCCGCGACCTGCGGCCCGAGCACCCGGCCAACGTCATCTACACGTCCGGGTCCACCGGTGTGCCCAAGGGCGTGGTCGTCCTGCACCAGGGCATCGACCGGGTCGCGCAGCACGTGCGCGTGCGGGCCGGGGACGTGGTGAGCCAGCTGGCGTCGGTCTCCTTCGACGCGAGCACCCTGGAGGTGTGGGGCGCCCTCCTGAACGGCGCGGCGCTGGCCTTCCCGCCGCGCGCGGAGCAGTCGCCGAGCGAGCTGCGGGACTTCGTGTCCGCCCACGGCGTCACCACCGTGTGGCTGACCGCCGGACTGTTCCACGAGGTCGTGGACGGAGACATCCAGGCGCTCGCGGGCCTGCGCGAGGTATGGGCCGGCGGCGACGTGCTGTCGCCCGCGCACAGCCGCCGGGTGCTGACCGAACTGCCCGGCACCGAACTGACCAACGTGTACGGCCCGACCGAATGCACGGTGTTCACCACCACGCACGCGGTCCGCAGCGCCGAAGTGGAGGCGGACGGCGGCGTCTCTATCGGGACCCCGGTGGCGGCCAACCGGGTCTACGTCCTGGACGAGTCGCTCCGGCCGGTGCCGATCGGCGTCCCCGGTGAGCTCTACACGACCGGGGCCGGGCTGGCCCGCGGGTACGTGGGGCGGCCCGCCTTCACCGCCGAGCGGTTCGTGGCGTGCCCGTACGAGCCCGGGCAGCGGATGTACCGGACCGGGGACCGGGTCAGGTGGAGCGCCGACGGCCGGTTGCTGTTCCTGGACCGGGTCGACCAGCAGGTGAAGATCCGCGGCATGCGGATCGAGCTGGGCGAGGTGCGCAGCGCCCTTGTCGGACACCCGGCGGTGGCGCAGGCCGAGGTCATCGTCCGCGAGGACGTCCCCGGCGACAAGCGGCTGGTCGCGTACGTGGTGCCCGCCGGAGACGACACCGGCGCGGACCTGGCGGCGGCGCTGCCGGTGTACGTCGCCGAGCGTCTGCCCGCCTACCTGGTGCCGTCGGCGGTCGTACCGCTTGACCGCCTCCCGCTCACGGTCAACGGGAAGGTGGACCGCCGGGCCCTGCCCGCGCCCGACTACACGGCCCAGAGCACACCGAACGGCCGCCGGCCGGTCACGGCGCGGGAGGAGATCTTGTGCGGTGTGTTCGCGGACGTGCTGGGCGTGCCGTCCGTGGGTGTGGACGATGACTTCTTCGCGTTGGGTGGGCATTCGCTGCTCGCGGCGCGGTTGGCGTCGCGGATCCGGGCCGTGCTCGACGTGGAACTGCCGCTGCGGACGGTGTTCGAGACGCCGACCGTGGCGGGGCTGGCGGCGCGGCTGGCCGAGGAGACGGGGCGGGCGCGGCTGCCGTTGCGGGCGGGTGAGCGTTCGGAGCGGGTGCCGTTGTCGTTCGCGCAGCGTCGGCTGTGGTTCCTTGAGCAGTTGGAGGGGCCGAGCCCGACCTACAACCTGCCGATGGTGGTGCGGTTGAGCGGTGGGTTGGACGTGGCGGCGTTGGACGCGGCGTTGCGTGATGTGATCGGTCGTCACGAGTCGCTTCGTACGGTGTTCCCGTCCGCGGACGGTGAGCCGTACCAGCGGATTATGGACGTGGGAGGCCTGGACTGGGCTTTGGAGGTCCGCCGGGTCGAGCCCGGTGAGCTGGGTGAGGCGGTCGCGCGGGCGACGCGGTATGCGTTCGATCTGGCGTCGGAGGTGCCGATCCGGGCCTGGCTGTTCGAGCCGCCCCAGGACGACCCGATCTTGGTGCTCGTGGTCCACCACATCGCTGGCGACGGCTGGTCGATGGCGCCGCTGGGCCGCGACGTGTCGATGGCGTATGCGGCGCGGGTGCGCGGTGAGGCCCCCGAGTGGGAGCCGTTGCCGGTGCAGTACGCCGACTACGCGTTGTGGCAGCGTGAGCTGCTGGGGGATGAGTCCGACCCTGAAAGTTTGCTGTCGGCTCAGGTGGAGTATTGGCGGCGGGCGCTGGCGGGTGCGCCGGAGGAGTTGGCGCTGCCTACTGACCGGCCCCGTCCGGCGGCGGCGACTCACCGTGGTCACCAGGTGCCGGTGCAGGTGTCGGCCGACGTCCACGAGCGGTTGGTCGAGCTGGCCCGTGCCGAGGGTGCCACCACCTTCATGGTGTTGCAGGCGGCATTGGCGGTGACGTTGTCGCGGCTCGGCGCCGGTACGGACATCCCGATCGGGTCGGCGGTGGCGGGCCGTGGCGATGAGGCGTTGAACGATCTGGTCGGGTTCTTCGTCAACACGCTGGTGATCCGGACGGATCTGTCGGGCGACCCGCGTTTCCGTGAGGTGCTCGCCCGGGTGCGGGAGACCAGTTTGGGTGCGCTGGAGCATCAGGACGTGCCGTTCGAGCGGCTGGTGGAGGAGCTCGCCCCGAAACGCTCGCTGGCCCGGCATCCCCTGTTCCAGGTCATGCTGACCGTCCAGAACACCGACCGTGCGGTGCTGGACCTGCCGAACGTGGCGGCCGGGACCATCCGGGTTGACGGCGCGGCCGCCGCAGCGAAGTTCGACCTGGAAATGGCGCTTTCGGAAACCTTCGACCGGGAAGGGCGTCCGGCCGGACTACGCGGTTGGATGACCGGGTCGGTGGACCTGTTCGACGCCGAATCGGTCGAGGCCATGGCGCGGCGGTGGGTGCGCGTTGTGGAGACCGTGAGCGAGGTTCCGGACGTGCGGTTGCGCGCGGTCGATGTGTTGGACGCCGAGGAACGTCGTCTCGTGCTCGACGAGTGGAACGACACTGCGGCTGCGGTGCCGGAGGGCACGGTTTTGGAGTTGTTCGAGCGGTGGGTTGCGGATGCTCCGGATGCGGTCGCGGTCGTGCACGACGGGGTGCGGGTGACGTATGCCGAGCTGGACGCTAAGGCTGCTCGGTTGGCGGGGGTGCTGGTCGGGTTCGGTGTGGGCGCCGGTTCGGTGGTTGCGCTGCGCCTGCCGCGTGGCGTTGACGTGGTCGCGGCGATGTTGGGTGTGTGGAAGGCGGGTGCGGCGTATCTGCCGATCGATCCGGTGAGTCCGGCCGAGCGTGTGGAGTTCTTGCTGGCCGACAGCCGCGCGGTCGCCCTCGTCACGACCGGCGACCTGCTCGAAGACGTGTCGGTGGCCGATGTTCCGGTGATCGCACTCGAGGAGGCGTGCTCGGCGGACGCTGTCGAGGTGGTGCCGTCTGTGCCGGTGGATCCGCGTGGGCTGGCGTATGTGATTTACACGTCGGGTTCGACGGGGCGGCCGAAGGGTGTGGCGGTTGCGCACGCGTCGTTGGTGAATTTGGTGTCGGTGTTCGGGCCGTTGATGGGGGCGGGTCCGGGTGTTGGGGTGTTGCAGTTCGCCTCGTTCGGGTTCGATGCGTCGGTGCTGGATGTGGCGGTGGCGTTGTCGTATGGCGCGACCTTGTGGGTTGCCGGTGACGAGCAGCGTTCTCAGCCGCGGCTGCTGCGGGAGCTGTCTGAGGTGAGTGTGGCGAGTGTGGTGCCGTCGCTGCTGGGGGTGTTGGAGCCGGACGATCT
>NZ_BSTN01000061.1 GCF_030269545.1 Actinomadura sp. NBRC 104425
TCGGCCGGGCGGGTTTGACGGGTGAGCGGTTCGTGGCGTGCCCGTTCGGTTCGGGTGAGCGGATGTACCGGACCGGTGACCTGGCCAGGTGGACGCCGGATGGGCAGTTGGTGTTCGCGGGCCGGGCGGACGAGCAGGTGAAGATTCGCGGGTTCCGGATCGAGCCTGGCGAGATCGAGGCCGCCCTGCTGGCGCATCCGGAGGTCGCGCAGGCCGCCGTTGTCGCGCGTGAGGATGTTGCGGGTGACCGGCGTCTGGTGGCCTACGTCGTGTCCGCCAACGGCCATGTCGACGTCGATGACCTGCGGGCGTTCGTCGCTCGGCGGCTGCCCGACTACATGGTTCCGGCAGCCGTGGTCACCCTGGACGAGCTGCCGTTGAACGCCAACGGCAAGCTCGACCGCAAGGCGTTGCCCGCCCCCGAGTACACGGCTGGCACCGGTCGGCCTCCGTCCTCGGTTCAGGAGGGGATTCTGTGCGAGGTGTTCGCCGAGGTGCTGGGCGTGGAGTCGGTCGGCGTCGATGACGACTTCTTCCGCCTCGGCGGCCACTCGCTGCTGGCGGTCCGCCTCGTGGAGCGGCTGCGGGGCCGGGGGATCTCCGTGTCGGTGCGGGCTCTGTTCGAGGCGCCGACCCCGGCGCGCCTGGCCGGGGCGGCCGGTGCGGCGGCCGTGGAGGTTCCGGCCAACGCGATCCCGGCAGGAGCCGAGCGGATCACGCCGGACATGGTGCCGCTGGTGGAGCTGTCCGAGGCCGAGCTGGATCGGATCGTCGCAGGTGTCGACGGCGGCGCCGCCAACGTGGCCGACATGTACCCGCTGGCGCCGCTGCAGGAGGGCCTGCTGTTCCACCACCTGCTCGCCAGCGACGGCGTGGACACCTACCTGTCGGTACGCGTGCTGGAGTTCGACTCGCGATCCCGGCTGGACGCATTCGTGCGGGCGGTGCAGCAGGTGGTCGACCGGCATGACATCTACCGCACGAGCGTGGTCTGGGAAGGCCTGCGCGAGCCGGTACAGGTCGTGTGGCGGCGGACGACGCTGCCGGTGGTCGAGCACACGCTCGACCCGGACGCCACCGACCCGGTGGAAACGCTGCTCGCCTCGGCGGGGGCGGCCATGGATCTGGGCCGGGCGCCGCTGATGGACCTGCACGTCGCCGAAACCACCGACGGCCGGTGGCTCGGACTGGTGCGCATGCATCATATGGTGCTGGACCACCAGGGCATGGACGTCCTCATCCAAGAGCTGCGGACGATGCTCACCGACGGTGCCGAGCAGCTGACGCGGGCACTGCCGTTCCGCAACTTCGTGGCACAGGCCCGCAGCGCGGTGTCCCGTACCGAGCACGAGCGGTTCTTCACCGAGCTGCTGGGCGACGTGACCGAGACCACGGCGCCGTTCGGGCTGATGGACGTGCACGGCGACGGCACCGGCGTGCTGTCCGAAGTGGTCCCGGTGGACGGCGAGCTGGTGGCCCGCCTGCGGACGGTGGCGCAGCGGCTGGGCGTCAGCGCGGCCACGGTGATGCACGTGGCGTGGGCCCGCGTACTGGCCACGCTGGCAGGCCGGGACGACGTCGTCTTCGGCACAGTCCTCTTCGGGCGGATGAACGCCGGTGAGGGCGCCGACCGTGTGCTCGGCCCGTTCATCAACACGCTGCCGGTACGGGTGCGTACCGACGAGGTCGGCGTACGGGCCGCGGTCGAGGAGATGCGGGCCCAGCTTGCGGCGCTGCTGGAGCACGAGCACGCGCCGCTGGCGGTCGTCCAGCAGGCCAGCGGGATCGCGGGCGGCACGCCGCTGTTCACGTCGCTGTTCAACTACCGGCACGTCGGCGGCAACGTCGATGCCCAGGCCGCGGAGGCCGACCGTCGACCGACGCTGGAAGGCATCCGAACCGTCTTCGCTCAGGAACGGACGAACTACCCGGTTGGTGTATCGGTCAACGACTTCGGCGCCGCCGGATTGAGCCTGGGCGTGCAGGTGGTTCGCCCCGCCGATCCGCGACTGGTCGGCCGGCTCTTGCTGACCGCCGTGGCGAACCTGGTCGCCGCTCTGGACGATGCGCCGGACGCTCTGCTGCGCTCGGTGGACGTCCTCGACGCCCGGGAGCGCGACGAGATCCTTCACCGGTGGGACCACAACACCGCGAAGCGTGACGCCTCCTCGGTCGTCGAGCTGTTCGAGCGGCAGGTGGTGGCGGCTCTGGACGCGCCTGCTGTGGTGTCGGACGAGGCCGAGTTGTCGTATGCGGAGCTGGACGCGCGGGCGAATCGGATCGCGCATTACCTGCGTGGCCTGGGCGTGGGCGCGGAGTCGGTGGTGGGCCTGTGCCTGCCGCGTGGTGTGGACGTGGTGGCGGCGATCCTGGGTGTGTGGAAGGCCGGTGCGGCCTACCTCCCGATCGATCCGGCGCTTCCGGTCGAACGCGTGGAGTTCATGCTCGCCGACGCGGCAGTGGCGTGTGTGTTGACCGCCACGCAGGTGCGGGATCGTGTGCCGGCCGTGGCCGGTGACGCCGCGTTGCCGGTGGTGGTGTTGGACGAGCCGGTGGTGCGTGCCGGGATCGCCGCGTGCCCGGAGGTGTCGCCGGGGGCTGTGGTTGATCCGGCGGGGTTGGCGTATGTGGTTTACACGTCTGGTTCGACGGGTGTGCCGAAGGGGGTGGGGGTTGGTCATGGCGGTGTGGTGAACCTGGTGGTGTCGCAGGTGGAGCGGCTCGGTGTGGGTGCGGGTTGCCGGGTGCTGCAGTTTGCGTCGCTGGGGTTCGATGCGTCGGTGTCCGAGGTGTTGATGGCGTTGTGTTCGGGGGCGGCGTTGGTGGTGGCGCCGGCGGATGAGCTGGCGCCGGGTGGTGGCTTGGTCGGGGTGGTGGTGCGGCATGGGGTGACGCATGCGACGCTGCCGCCTGCGGTCCTGGGTGTTGTGGATCCGCCTGAATTGGGGTCGGTGGGGGCGTTGGTGTCGGCGGGTGAGGCGCTGGACGCCGATGTGATGGCCCGGTGGGCGGTCGGGCGTCGGTTGTTCAACGCGTATGGTCCGACGGAGACGACGGTGTGCGCGTCGATGTCGTGGCCGTTGCGGCCGGATGGTGTGGTGACGGTCGGCACGCCGATCGCCAATTGCCGGGTGTTCGTGCTGGACGAGTGGTTGGCGCCGGTCCCGGCCGGTGTCGTCGGCGAGCTGTACGTGGCCGGGGCGAACGTGGCCCGAGGCTATGTCGGCCGCGCCGGGCTGACCAGCGAACGATTCGTGGCCTGCCCGTTCGGTTCCGGCGAGCGGATGTACCGCACCGGCGACCTGGCCAAATGGACGCCGGACGGACAACTCGTATTCGTCGGCCGGGCCGACGACCAGGTCAAGATTCGCGGATACCGGATCGAGCCGGGCGAGATCGAGGCGGTGCTGTACGCGAGCGCGGATGTGAAGCAGGCGGCCGTGGTCGCCCGCGAGGACGCCCCGGGGGACAAGCGCCTCGTCGCCTACGTCGTGCCCGCGGACGGCGACATCGACGTCGACGAGCTTCGCCAGTTCACCTCCCTGCGGCTGCCGGAATTCATGGTCCCGGCCGCCGTGGTCACGCTGGACGAGCTGCCGCTGACCCCGAACGGCAAGCTCGACCGCAAGGCCCTGCCCGCGCCGGAGTATGCGACGGGAGCGGGACGCGGACCGTCCACAGTCCAGGAGGAGCTGCTGTGCGGGGCCTTCGCGCACGTGCTCGGCCTGGAATCGGTGGGGGTGGACGACGACTTCTTCGAGCTCGGCGGGCAGTCCCTGCTGGCGATCCGACTGGCGTCGCGGGTCCGCGCCGTCCTGGGCGTGGAACTGCCGCTGGGAGTGCTGTTCGAGGCGCCCACGGTGGCGCGGCTGGCCGCGCTGCTGACCGAGGGCGGCCTGGACCGCGCCCGCCCGCCGCTGCGCGCCGGGCAGCGTCCGGAACGGCTGCCGCTGTCGTTCGCGCAGCAGCGGCTGTGGTTCCTCGAACGACTGGAAGGGCCGAGCCCGACCTACAACATCCCCATCACGCTCAGGCTGACCGGTGAGCTGGACATCGCGGCCCTGGACACGGCGCTACGCGACGTGATCGCGCGTCACGAGCCCCTGCGCACCGTGTTCCCGTCCGTAGGCGGCCAGCCCTACCAGCGGATCCTGCATCCGCAGGAACTCGAATGGAACCTGCAGGTCTCCCAGGTCGAACCGGAGGAGCTGCCAAGGGCCGTGGGACGGGCGGCGCAATACGCGTTCGATCTGGCGTCGGAGGTGCCGATCCGGGCGTGGTTGTTCGAGGTCGCTTCGGACGAGCGGGTTCTGGTGCTGGTGGTCCATCACATCGCCGGTGACGGCTGGTCGATGGGACCGCTGGGCCGCGACGTGTCGGCGGCGTATGCGGCGCGGGTGCGCGGTGAGGCCCCCGAGTGGGAGCCGCTGCCGGTGCAGTACGCCGACTACGCCCTGTGGCAACGTGAGCTGCTGGGGGAGGAGTCCGACCCGGACAGTCTGCTGTCGGCTCAAATCGAGTACTGGCGGCGGGCGCTGGCCGGGGCGCCGGAAGAGCTGGCGCTGCCCGCCAACCGGCCCCGCCCGGCGGTCGCGGCCCACCGTGGCCACCAGGTGCCCCTGCGGGTGACGCCCGAAGTGCACCAGCGGCTGACGGAACTTGCCCGTACCGAAGGCGTGACCGTTTCCATGGTGGTGCAGGCCGCGCTGGCGGTGACGCTGTCGCGGCTCGGCGCCGGCACCGACATCCCGGTGGGCCTGGCCGTCGCGGGCCGCACCGACGAGGCCCTGGACGATCTGGTCGGGTTCTTCGTCAACACGCTGGTGATCCGCACCGACCTGTCGGGTGACCCGGAGTTCCGGCAGGTGCTCGCTCGGGTGCGGGAAACGACCCTGGGCGCGCTGGAGCATCAGGACGTGCCGTTCGAGCGGCTGGTGGAGGAGCTGGCGCCGGAGCGGTCGCTTGCCCGGCATCCCCTCTTCCAGGTCATGCTGACCGTCCAGAACTTCGAACGTGCCTCGCTGGATCTGCCGGGCGTGACCGCCGGCGGCGGGGGCTTCGCAGTGGACGGGCCGGTGGAGGTCCCGGCCAAGTTCGACCTCGATGTCGTCGTCGGCGAGGTGTTCGACGAGCACGGGCGTCCCGCCGGGCTGCGCGGCTCTGTCATCGCGTCGATTGACCTGTTCGACGTGGACTCGGCCGAGTCCCTGATGCGGCGGCTGGTGCGCGTTCTGGAGACCGTGAGCGAGGTTCCGGACGTGCGGTTGCGCGCGGTCGATGTGTTGGACGCCGAGGAACGTCGTCTCGTGCTCGACGAGTGGAACGACACTGCGGCTGCGGTGCCGGAGGGCACGGTTTT
>NZ_BSTN01000062.1 GCF_030269545.1 Actinomadura sp. NBRC 104425
TGTGGTGGGTGTTTGGACCTTGATGGAGAGTTTGATCCTGGCTCAGGACGAACGCTGGCGGCGTGCTTAACACATGCAAGTCGAGCGGAAAGGCCCCTTCGGGGGTACTCGAGCGGCGAACGGGTGAGTAACACGTGAGCAACCTGCCCCTGACTCCGGGATAAGCCTGGGAAACCGGGTCTAATACCGGATACGACCATTGCGGGCATCCGTTGGTGGTGGAAAGTTTTTTCGGTCGGGGATGGGCTCGCGGCCTATCAGCTTGTTGGTGGGGTGATGGCCTACCAAGGCGACGACGGGTAACCGGCCTGAGAGGGCGACCGGTCACACTGGGACTGAGACACGGCCCAGACTCCTACGGGAGGCAGCAGTGGGGAATATTGCGCAATGGGCGGAAGCCTGACGCAGCGACGCCGCGTGGGGGATGACGGCCTTCGGGTTGTAAACCTCTTTCAGCGGGGACGAAGCCTTTTTGGGGTGACGGTACCTGCAGAAGAAGCGCCGGCTAACTACGTGCCAGCAGCCGCGGTAATACGTAGGGCGCGAGCGTTGTCCGGAATTATTGGGCGTAAAGAGCTCGTAGGCGGTTTGTCGCGTCGGATGTGAAAGCCCATGGCTTAACTGTGGGTCTGCATTCGATACGGGCAGACTAGAGGTAGGTAGGGGAGCATGGAATTCCCGGTGTAGCGGTGAAATGCGCAGATATCGGGAGGAACACCGGTGGCGAAGGCGGTGCTCTGGGCCTTACCTGACGCTGAGGAGCGAAAGCGTGGGGAGCGAACAGGATTAGATACCCTGGTAGTCCACGCCGTAAACGTTGGGCGCTAGGTGTGGGGTTCTTCCACGGATTCCGCGCCGTAGCTAACGCATTAAGCGCCCCGCCTGGGGAGTACGGCCGCAAGGCTAAAACTCAAAGGAATTGACGGGGGCCCGCACAAGCGGCGGAGCATGTTGCTTAATTCGACGCAACGCGAAGAACCTTACCAAGGCTTGACATCACTCGAAAACTCGCAGAGATGCGGGGTCCTTTTTGGGCGGGTGACAGGTGGTGCATGGCTGTCGTCAGCTCGTGTCGTGAGATGTTGGGTTAAGTCCCGCAACGAGCGCAACCCTCGTTCCATGTTGCCAGCACGTGATGGTGGGGACTCATGGGAGACCGCCGGGGTCAACTCGGAGGAAGGTGGGGACGACGTCAAGTCATCATGCCCCTTATGTCTTGGGCTGCAAACATGCTACAATGGCCGGTACAGAGGGCTGCGATACCGTGAGGTGGAGCGAATCCCTTAAAGCCGGTCTCAGTTCGGATTGGGGTCTGCAACTCGACCCCATGAAGTCGGAGTCGCTAGTAATCGCAGATCAGCAACGCTGCGGTGAATACGTTCCCGGGCCTTGTACACACCGCCCGTCACGTCACGAAAGTCGGCAACACCCGAAGCCCGTGGCCCAACCTTTGTGGGGGGAGCGGTCGAAGGTGGGGCCGGCGATTGGGACGAAGTCGTAACAAGGTAGCCGTACCGGAAGGTGCGGCTGGATCACCTCCTTTCTAAGGAGCATCGGCTGGCCACGGCGTCCGGCCTCCTTTTTGGTGGGGGTGAGGGGTTGTGGTCGGTGGCTGCTGTCGGCGGCGGGTGTCCGCCGGGTGGCTGCTCATGGTTGTGGAGCACTGGTTATTCACTGGGTGTCCTGTGCGGCCTGGTTAGTACCGCCCATCGTTTGTGGTGGGAGTGGGAACGGCGGGTTCGGGTGGGGTGTCTGGTGGGCACGCTGTTGGGTCCTGAGGGAACGGGCGTGTGCCCGGGGCCTCTGGACTGCGGGGTCAGGCGGCGGCCTGGTGACGGGTTGGTCGTCTGGTGGTCCCGGTTGTTTTTTGAGAACTGCACAGTGGACGCGAGCATCTCTGGCAGATGATGACTTGTTGTGGTTGTCGTCTGTTGCTGCAGCAGTTTGTTCGTCTTGTGTGTTCAAGTGTTTAAGGGCATACGGTGGATGCCTTGGCACCAGGAGCCGATGAAGGACGTGGGAGCCTGCGATATGCCTCGGGGAGTCGGCAACCAGACTGTGATCCGGGGATTTCCGAATGGGGGAACCTGGCACCCGTCATGGGGTGTCGCCGCCGTCTGAATGTATAGGGCGGTTGGTGGGAACGCGGGGAAGTGAAACATCTCAGTACCCGTAGGAAGAGAAAACAATAGTGATTCCGTGAGTAGTGGTGAGCGAAAGCGGAGGAGCCTAAACCGTGCGCGTGTGATACCTGGCAGGGGTTGCGTGTGCGGGGTTGTGGGAGCGCCTGGCCGGTACTGCCATGCCGGCGGAGAGTGAGAAAGTCTCGTGATAGCCGAACGGCTTGGGATGGCCGACCGTAGACGGTGAGAGTCCGGTAGGCGAAATTGCGGGGCCTCTCTTGGGTGTTGTCCCGAGTAGCACGGAGCCCGTGGAATTCCGTGTGAATCTGCCACGACCACGTGGTAAGGCTGAATACTTCCTGGTGACCGATAGCGGACCAGTACCGTGAGGGAAAGGTGAAAAGTGCCCCGGTGAGGGGTTGTGAAAGAGTACCTGAAACCGTGTGCCTACAAGCCGTCAGAGCCTGGGCCTTCACTTTGTGGGGGTTGTCGGGTGATGGCGTGCCTTTTGAAGAATGAGCCTGCGAGTTATGGTGTGTGGCGAGGTTAACCGGTGGCGGGTAGCCGTAGCGAAAGCGAGTCTGAAGAGGGCGTTGATAGTCGCATGCTGTAGACCCGAAGCGGGGTGATCTAGCCATGGGCAGGGTGAAGCGCCGGTAAGACGGTGTGGAGGCCCGAACCCACCAGGGTTGAAAACCTGGGGGATGACCTGTGGTTAGGGGTGAAAGGCCAATCAAACTCCGTGATAGCTGGTTCTCCCCGAAATGCATTTAGGTGCAGCGTCGTGTGTTTCTTGCCGGAGGTAGAGCTACTGGTTGGCCGATGGGCCCGACAAGGTTACTGACGTCAGCCAAACTCCGAATGCCGGTAAGTGGGAGCGCGGCAGTGAGACTGCGGGGGATAAGCTTCGTAGTCGAGAGGGAAACAGCCCAGATCATCGGCTAAGGCCCCTAAGCGTGTGCTGAGTGGGAAAGGATGTGGAGTTGCCGTGACAACCAGGAGGTTGGCTTAGAAGCAGCCATCCTTGAAAGAGTGCGTAATAGCTCACTGGTCAAGTGATTCCGCGCCGACAATGTAGCGGGGCTCAAGCATACCGCCGAAGCCGTGGCGTTCGATGTTGTGTCGGACGGGTAGGGGAGCGTCCTGCGTCCGGTGAAGCCGTGGAGTGATCCGACGGTGGAGGGTGTGGGAGTGAGAATGCAGGCATGAGTAGCGATTCACACGTGGGAAACGTGTGCGCCGGATGACCAAGGGTTCCTGGGGCAGGTTGATCCGCCCAGGGTAAGTCGGGACCTAAGGCGAGGCCGACGGGCGTAGTCGATGGGCAACGGGTTGATATTCCCGTACCCGCTGGTACGCGCCAGCGCCGAGGCCGTTGATGCTAACCATCCGATCCCGGTTACGGGCCTTCGGGCTTGTTTCTTGGGGGAGCGTGGGGCCCGATGCGGTAGTAGGTGAGCGATGGGGTGACGCAGGAGGGTAGCTCAGCCCAGGCGGTGGTTGTCCTGGGGTAAGCCTGTAGCCCGGTGTGCAGGTAAATCCGCGCACCGTTGTGGGTGAGGGGTGATGCCGAGCCGTTTTAGGTGAAGTGAGTGATCCCATGCTGCCGAGAAAAGCCTCTAGCGAGTGTGCCGGCGGCCCGTACCCTAAACCGACTCAGGTGGTCGGGTAGAGAATACCGAGGCGTTCGGGTGAACTGCGGTTAAGGAACTCGGCAAATTGCCCCCGTAACTTTGGGAGAAGGGGGGCCGCGTCTGGTGATCATCCTTGTGCGGTGGGAGCTGGGTGCGGTCGCAGTGGCCAGGGGGAAGCGACTGTTTACTAAAAACACAGGTCCGTGCGAAGTCGTAAGACGCGGTATACGGACTGACGCCTGCCCGGTGCCGGAACGTTAAGAGGACCGGTTAGACTCTTTTGGGGGTCGAGGCTGAGAATCTAAGCGCCGGTAAACGGCGGTGGTAACTATAACCATCCTAAGGTAGCGAAATTCCTTGTCGGGTAAGTTCCGACCTGCACGAATGGCGTAACGACTTCCCCGCTGTCTCAACCGCAGGCCCGGTGAAATTGCAGTACGAGTAAAGATGCTCGTTTCGCGCAGCAGGACGGAAAGACCCCGGGACCTTCACTGCAGCTTGGCATTGGCGTTTGGTGTGTCTTGTGTAGGATAGGTGGGAGACTGTGAAGCGGGTACGCCAGTATTCGTGGAGTCGTTGGTGAAATACCACTCTGGTCGCATTGAGCGTCTAACCCGCGCCCGTGGATCCGGGTGGGGGACAGTGCCTGGTGGGTAGTTTAACTGGGGCGGTTGCCTCCTAAAGGGTAACGGAGGCGCCCAAAGGTTCCCTCGGCCTGGTTGGTAATCAGGTGGTGAGTGCAAGGGCACAAGGGGGCTTGACTGTGAGACTGACAGGTCGAGCAGGTGCGAAAGCAGGGCCTAGTGATCCGGCATCGGCGTGTGGAAGCGGTGTCGCTCAACGGCTAAAAGGTACCCCGGGGATAACAGGCTGATCTTCCCCAAGAGTCCATATCGACGGGATGGTTTGGCACCTCGATGTCGGCTCGTCGCATCCTGGGGCTGGAGTAGGTCCCAAGGGTTGGGCTGTTCGCCCATTAAAGCGGCACGCGAGCTGGGTTTAGAACGTCGCGAGACAGTTCGGTCCCTATCCGCTGTGCGCGTTGGAGAATTGATGGGGGTCTGTCCCTAGTACGAGAGGACCGGGACGGACGGACCTCTGGTGTGCCAGTTGTCCCGCCAGGGGCATGGCTGGTTGGCTACGTCCGGTCGGGATAACCGCTGAAAGCATCTAAGCGGGAAGCCTTCCTCGAGATGAGTTCTCCCTCCCCGGCTTTGGTCGGGGGTAAGGCTCCCAGTGGACGACTGGGTTGATAGGCCGGGCATGGAAGCATCGTAAGGTGTGGAGTGGACCGGTACTAATAGGCCGAGTGGCTTGACATACACAAGACCTGCTGTGGTGTGGTTGGTGTTCGCGTCCCTGTGTGGTTCTCGGAAAGCAAACGGGAGCCCTGCTTGTTGACAGGTTGATATGGGTTTGCCGGCCCTGTTGGGGTTGGTGTTGGTTGTTCGGTGGTTTTGGCGAAGGGGAAACACCCGGTCCCATTCCGAACCCGGTAGTTAAGCTCTTCAGCGCCGATGGTACTGCATGGGTGACTGTGTGGGAGAGTAGGACGCCGCCGGAC
>NZ_BSTN01000063.1 GCF_030269545.1 Actinomadura sp. NBRC 104425
CATACTGCACCGGCAGCTCCGCCCACCCCGGCGCACGCCCCTCCACCCGCGCCGCATACGCGCCGATCACATCGCGCGCCAGCGGCGCCATCGACCAGCCGTCACCCGCGATGTGGTGCAGCACCAGAAGCAGGACGCAGGTGTCGTCGTCCAGGGCGAACAGCCGGACGCGCAGCGGCGGTTCGACCGACAGGTCGAAGCCCTGCCCGGCGGCGTCGGCGAGGGCGGCGGGCAGGTGCGCCTCATCGGTCTCGACGACGGGGAGGCGGGGCCGCGCGACCGCCGGGTCGAGGATGTGCTGGCGCGGCGTGCCCGACGCGTCCGGGTAGACCGTCCGCAGCGGTTCATGCCGGGCCACCACGTCGCCGAGGGCGGCGCGCAGCGCGTCATGGTCGACGCGGCCGGTGAGCCGCAGCGCGACCGGGATGTTGTAGGTCGCCGAGCGGGCGCCCTCGAACCGGTTGAGGAACCACAGGCGCCGCTGCGCGTACGACAGCGGGATCACCTCGGGCCGGTCCCGGCGGACGAGCGGGGGCCGGACCCGTCCTTGCGCCTCGTCCAGCCGCCCGGCCAGCGCGGCCGCGGTCGGCGCCTCGAACAGGGCCCGCACGGGCAGTTCGACGCCGAGCGCGGACCGGACCCGCCCGGCCAGGCGGACGGCGGTCAGCGAGTCGCCGCCGAGCGCGAAGAAATCGTCGTCCGCGCCGACCCGGTCCAGCCCGAGGACCTCCGCGTACAGGTTGCAGAGAATCTCCTCGCGCGGGGTGCGGGGGGCGCGGCCAGTGCCGGTCTGCGCCGCGGGCGCGGGCAGCGCGGCGCGGTCCAGCTTGCCGTTGGGGGTCTGCGGCAGTTCGTCCAGCACCACCAGCACGGCGGGGACGGCGTGGTCGGGCAGCGAGCGGCCCGCGAAGCGGCGCAGCTCCGCCTCGTCGACGGCGGCGCCGGGGGCGGGCACGACGTAGCCGACGAGGCGGCCGTCGCGGACCGCGGCCGCGGCGTGCGCCACCGTCTCGTGCGCCGTCAGCACGGCCTCGACCTCGCCGAGTTCGATCCGGATCCCGCGGATCTTCACCTGCTGGTCGACGCGGCCCAGGTAGTCGAGCGTGCCGTCGTCGCGCCACCGCACGAGGTCCCCCGTGCGGTACATCCGCTCGCCGGGCCGGCCGTAGGGGCAGGCGACGAATCGTTCGGCGGTCAGCTCGGGCCGTCCCAGGTAGCCGCGGGCCAGGAGGGGGCCCGCGACGTAGAGCTCTCCGGGGATGCCGGGCGGCACCGGCCGCAGCGCGCCGTCCAGGACGTAGACGCGGGTGTTGCGGATCGGCGTGCCGATCGGCGGGGTCGGCCCGTCGGGCAGCGGCCCGCTCATCGTGGCGCACACGGTCGTCTCGGTGGGGCCGTAGGCGTTGACCATGCGGCGGTCGGCGGCCCAGCGGGCGACCAGGTCGGGCGGGCACGCCTCGCCCGCGACCAGCAGGGTGCGCAGCCCGTCGAGGTCCTGCGACGGCAGGGTGGCCAGGGCGGAGGGCGTGATGACGGCGTGGGTGACGGCCTTGTCGCGGATCAGGTCGCGCAGGCGTTCGCCGCCGTACACGTCCGGCGGGGCGACCACCATGGCGGCGCCGGAGCCGATCGCGGCCAGCCGTTCGAACACCGAGGCGTCGAAGCCGGGCGAGGCGAGCTGCAGGACGCGGGCGTCGGGTCCGACCGCCATGCCGTCGATCTGCGCGCGGGCCAGGCTCGCGATGCCCGCGTGGGTGACGACCACGCCCTTGGGGCGGCCGGTCGATCCGGAGGTGTAGATGACGTAGGCCGGGTGGTCCGGCCGCGGCGCCGCGCCGTCGCGGGGTGCGCCGGCGTCCTGGGCGTCGATCAGCGCGGCGGCGGCGGGGTCGTCCAGCAGCAGGAGCCGGTCGGTTGCGGGCAGCCGGTCGGCGTGCCGCGACGTGCTGACCGTCAGGATCGGGCGCGCGTCGCCGAGCATGTGGGCGATGCGTTCCGCCGGGTACTCGGGGTCCACGGGCAGGAACGCGGCCCCGGCCTTGCCCGCGGCGAGGGTCGCCGTGACCAGGTCGGCCGAGCGGGGCAGCGCCACCGCCACGATCCGCTCGGGTCCGGCGCCGCGGTCCACCAGCACGCGGGCGAGCCGGTTCGCCGCCGCGTCGAGCTCACCGTAGGTGAGGACGGTGTCCCCGTCGATGACGGCGGGGGCGTCGGGCCGCCGGGCCGCCTGCTCCTCGAACAGGCCGGTGATCGTGGCATCGGGGACGGCGTCCGCGGTGTCGTTCCAGGCGGTGAGGGTGCGGCGGCGTTCGTCCTCGGTGAGCAGGTCGGCGCGGCCGACGGGCCCGCCGGGGTCGGCGGCGAACGCCTCGATGAGCCGCCGCAGGCGGCCGAGCAGCCGGTCGGCGTCGCTGTCCCCGTACAGGTCGGGCCGGTGGTACAGGCGCAGGGTGAGCCGGGGGCCGGGCACGGCGGCCAGGGACAGCGGGTAGTGGGTGGCGTCGTGGGAGTCGACGCCGGCCACCCGCACGCCGTTGATCGCCGTGCCGGCGGCGGACGGGTCGTAGGGGTAGTTCTCCAGGACCGTGACGGTGTCGAAGACCGCTGCCTGCCCGGCCGCGCGCTGGATATCGGTGAGGCCGAGGTGGTGGTGGGCCAGCAGTTCGACCTGCTCGTCCTGGACGCGTTCGAGGACGTCGGCGAACGAGTCGCCCGGCCGGGCCCGCACCCGCACCGGCACGGTGTTGACGAACAGCCCGATCATGGACTCGACGTCCGGCAGCTCGGCGGGGCGCCCCGAGACGGCCGCGCCGAAGACCACGTCGTCGCGGCCGGTGAGGTGGGCGACGAGCAGGCCCCAGGCGCCCTGCAGCACGGTGCTCAGCGTGACGGCGTGCCTGCGCGCCAGCCGGGTGAGCTTCCTGGTCAGCGCCTCGTCCAGTTCGATTTCGGTGCGCCGCGGCATCGTCGCGGGGCGTCCGGCCGCCTCGGGCGCCACCAGGGTCGGCCCGTCGACTCCGGCGAGGGCGGCCTTCCAGGCGTCCGCGGCGGCGGCCCGGTCCTGCCGGGCGAGCCAGGCCAGGTAGTTCTTGTAGGGGGCGGGGCGCGGCAGGCCGGTGTCCCGCCCGCCCGCCGCGTACACCGCGAACAGCTCGGTGGCCAGCAGCGGCGTCGACCAGCCGTCCAGCAGGATGTGATGGTTGGTGAGGACGAGCCGGTGCCGCTGCGGCCCGAGCCGCAGCAGCACGAACCGCAGCAGCGGCGGGTCGGTCAGGTCGAACGGGCGGGACCGTTCGCGTTCGACGGCCGCGGCGGCCTCGGCGTCGGGGTCGGCGGCGCCGGCGAGGTCGAGTTCCTCCCAGGGCGTGTCGACGTGGCGGGGGATCACCTGGACCGGGCGGCTGAGGTCCTCGTGCCAGAACGCGGCGCGCAGGTTGGGATGGCGGCGCAGGAGGGTTTCCGCGGAGGCCCGCAGCACGGCCGCGTCCAGGGGGCCTTCCAGGTCGAGGACGAGCTGGGCGGTGTAGACGTCGGTGCCCGATGCCGTCCCGGCGTCGTGCAGCGCGTGGAAGAAGAACCCCTGCTGCAGCGGCGCCAGAGGCAGGATGTCCTCGATGTCGGACCGGGTCACTGCTGCTTCCTCCACGCGTCCTGGAGCTTGTCGATCTCCCCCTGGTCGAGGTCGACCAGCAGGTCGGAGGGGGTGAACCCGCCGGCGGCCGAGCCGGCGGCGACGTGGGCGGCCAGGCCGCGCAGCGCGGCGAACCACGCCTCGGCCAGTTCGCGCACGTCGTCCTCGGCGAGCAGGCCGTCCGGCCAGGTCCAGGTGGCGTTCAGTTCGGGGCCGCCGGGCAGGTCGCGGGTGACCGCGTTGATCTCCAGGGCGTGCGCCATCGGCATGCGCGGGTCCTCGCCCGAGGGCGTCTCCTCCGGCGCCAGGCTCCAGTCGGCGCCGTCGTCGCCGGGGGCGACGCGGCCCAGGTAGTTGAACGCCAGCTGCGCGGGCGGCAGGTCGGCCAGTTCTTCGGCGGCGGCCGGGTCGAGGTGGCGCAGCAGGCCGTAGCCGATGCCGTTGTCGGGGATCCCGCGGAGCTGCTCCTTGACCTTCTTCAACGCGGTGCCGAGCGCCGGGCCGCCCGCGCGGATCTCCCCCGGCTCCACCGCACCCGGGTCGAGCCGCACCGGGTGGATCGAGGTGAACCAGCCGACCGTCCGCGTGACGTCCGCACCCGGGACGACGTCCTCGCGGCCGTGCCCTTCGAGATCGACGAGGACGCTCGTGCCGCGTCCGCCGCGCCGCCGCCGGTACTGGACGGCGGCCAGCGCCAGCCCGGTGAGCAGCACGTCGCCCACGCGGCCGTGGAAGGCGGCGGGCACGTCGGTCAGCAGCGGCGCGGTGACGTCGGCGGGCAAGGTGAGCGTCAGCGACCGGGCGCGCGCCGCGATGTCCACGCGCGGGTCGAGTGCCCGGTCGGCGATGCGCTGGTCGGGACCGTCCACGATGTCGAGCCAGGTGTCCAGCTCGGCGGCGCGTTCGGGGTCGGACGCGGAGGCGGTGAGCCGCTGCGCCCAGCGCCGGAACGACGTTCCGACGGGTTCCACTTCGCCGCCCGCCCACGCGGTGACCAGGTCCGGCAGCAGGATGCGCCACGACACCCCGTCGACGACGAGGTGGTGCAGCATGACCAGGAGCCTGCCCTGCGCCGTGCCCGCGTCGAACCACACCAGCCGCGCGACCGCCCCGGTGCGCGGGTCGAGCCGGTCGCGGGCGGCGAGGGCATGCTCGGTGATGACGGCGGCGAGCTTGTCGGCGTCCAGCCCGGCCACGTCCACCCGGGTCACCTGGCCGGCGGCGCGCACGTCCCCGACGGGCCGGACCACGGGCCGCCACTCCCCGGCCCCGTCGCCGCTTTCGTCCACGTCGAGCCGGAGGCGGAGCATGTCGTGGTGGTCGAGGACCGTCTGCCACGCGGCCGTGAGCCTGTCCAGGCCCAGGTCTGCGGGGGTGCGCAGCAGCATGGACTGGTGGAACCCGGCCATCAGGGAGGCGTCGCCGCCCACCCGGTCACGCAGCCACGCCATGATCGGCGTGATCGGGACCGGCCCGGTGCCCGTCCCGGGCGGTTCGGCTTCGACGGCGTCGGCGTCGGCGAGGGGGCGGGCGACGGCGGCGAGTTCTTCGACGGTCTGGTGCTGGAACACCTCGCGCGGGGAGATCACCAACCCCGCTTGGCGGGCCCGCGACACCAGCTGGATCGCGATGATCGAGTCACCGCCCAAGTCGAAGAACCCGTCGTCGACGC
>NZ_BSTN01000064.1 GCF_030269545.1 Actinomadura sp. NBRC 104425
CGAGGAGGCGGGTCGGGCGCGGTTGCCGTTGCGGGCGGGGAAGCGTCCGGAGCGGGTGCCGCTGTCGTTCGCTCAGCGTCGCCTGTGGTTCCTGGCCCAGCTCGAAGGCCCCAGCCCCACCTACAACATCCCGCTCGTCCTACGGCTGACCGGCGACCTGGACATCGCGGCCTTGAACGCGGCGTTCCGCGACGTCATCGCCCGACACGAGCCGCTCCGCACGGTCTACCCGGCCGTGGACGGCGAGCCCTACCAGCACATCCTGGACGCCCGCGATCTGGCATGGGACCTGGAAGTCCGCCGGACGACGGCCGAAGAGCTGCGGGACGCCATCGCGGAGGCCGCGCGGCACGAGTTCGACCTCGCCGCCGACATGCCCATCCGGGCGTGGCTGTTCGACCTGGGCGCCGATGAGCGGGTCCTGACAACGGTGATCCACCACATCGCCACCGACGGTTGGTCCCATCGCGCGCTGGGGCGGGACCTGGCGGCGGCATACGCGGCGCGGCTTCGGGGCGAGGCCCCGGCGTGGGATCCGTTGGCGGTGCAGTACGCCGATTACGCCTTGTGGCAGCGGAGGCTGCTGGGTGAGGAGTCCGATCCGAAGAGTCTGCTGTCGGCTCAGGTCGATTACTGGCGGCGGACTCTGGAGGGCGCGCCGGAGGAGCTGGTCCTGCCGACGGACCGGCCGCGCCCGGCGGTGGCCGGCCACCGCGGCCACGCGGTGCCGGTGCGGGTGCCCGCCCAGGTGCACGAACGACTGGTCGACCTCGCCCAGGCCGAAGGCGCCACCCCCTTCATGGTCCTGCAGGCCGCCCTGGCCGTCACCCTGTCCCGGCTCGGCGCCGGCACCGACATCCCCATCGGATCGGCGGTCGCCGGACGCACCGACGAGGCCCTGGACGACCTGGTCGGATTCTTCGTCAACACGCTGGTGATCCGCACCGACCTGTCGGGCGACCCGGACTTCAGGCAGGTGCTGGGACGGGTACGCGAGGCGAGCCTGGAAGGGCTGGCCCACCAGGACGTGCCGTTCGAACGGCTGGTGGAGGAGCTGGCGCCGTCCCGGTCACTGGCCCGGCACCCCCTCTTCCAGGTCATGCTGACGCTGCAGAACATCGACCGCGCGGCGCTCAGCCTCCCCGGCGTCCACGCCGAGGTGCTCGACGGGCCGGCCGACGCGGCCCGGTTCGACCTGGACGTGCACCTGCGCGAGACGTTCGACGACCGGGGGCGGCCCGCCGGGATGCGCGGGTGGCTGACCGGGGCCGCGGACCTGTTCGACGCCGGTTCGGTGAAATCCCTGGCCGAGCGCTGGACGCGGGTGCTGGAGGCCGTGACCGCGGCACCGGACCAGCCCGTCCACGCCGTCGACGTCCTCGACCCGAGCGAGCGCGCGCAGGTGCTCGACGGGTGGAACGACACGGCCGCCGACATCGCGCTGGCGACGCTGCCGGAGCTGTTCGAGGCCCAGGCGCGGCGGACCCCCGACGCGACCGCGGTGGTGTTCGAGGACGAGGAGCTGACCTACGCGGAACTGGACGCCCGGGCGGACCGGCTGGCCCGCCACCTGACCGCCCGCGGGGTCGGCCCGGAATCGGTCGTCGCGGTGGTGCTGGACCGCGGCATCGAACTGATCGTCGCGCTGCTGGGCGTCCTGAAGGCGGGCGCCGCCTACCTGCCGGTCGACCCGGGCTACCCGGCCGAGCGGATCGCGCTGATGCTGGAGGACGCGGCGCCGGCCGTGGTCCTGGACGACCCGGACGCCGTCGCCCGATGGTCGGTCCCCGACGGCGGCGGCCGCGCCGACCGGGCGGTCGACGCGCGCTCCCCGGCGTACCTCATCTACACGTCGGGGTCGACCGGACGGCCCAAGGGCGTGCTGGTCTCACACCACAGCATCGTCAACCGGCTGGTGTGGATGCGCGACCACTACCGGATCGGCGCCGGCGACCGGGTGATGCAGAAGACCCCGACCGTCTTCGACGTGTCCGTGTGGGAGCTGTTCTGCACGCTGATCTCCGGCGCGACGCTGGTCATCGCGCGGCCCGGCGGCCACCGCGATCCCGGATACGTCGCCGACCTCGTCCGCACGCGGCAGGTGACCGTACTGCACTTCGTGCCGTCCATGCTGGACGCGTTCCTGCTGGACTCGGCGGTGGGCGAGCTGCCGAGCCTGCGGATGGTCGTGTGCAGCGGCGAGGCGCTGCCCCCCGACACGCAGGCGCGGTTCTTCGCCGCCTTCGGCGACGTCGAGCTGCACAACCTGTACGGGCCCACCGAGGCGGCGGTGGACGTCACCGCCTGGCGGTGCACCCCCGGGCACGACGGCCGTCCGGTGCCCATCGGCGCGCCGGTGGCCAACACCCGCGTCTACGTCCTCGACGACAGGCTGGAGCCCGTCGCGCCCGGTGTGACCGGTGAGCTGTACCTCGCCGGAGTACAGCTCGCCCGCGGGTATGCCGGGCGGCCCGCGCTGACCGGCGAACGGTTCGTGGCCTGCCCGTTCGGCTCGGGCGAGCGGATGTACCGGACCGGAGACCTGGTCAAGTGGACGACCGACGGGCAACTGGTGTTCCTCGGCCGGACCGACCAGCAGGTGAAGGTGCGCGGCTTCCGCATCGAACCCGGGGAGATCGAGGCCGTGCTGCGCACGCGGTCCGACGTCGCGCAGGCGGCCGTGGTCGCGCGCGAGGACGTCCCGGGCGACACGCGGCTGGTGGCCTACGTCGTGCCCGCCGATCCCGGCACCGGGACCGACCCCGGCGACCTGCGGGAGTTCGCCTCCGGCCGACTGCCCGAGTACATGGTGCCCACCGCGGTGGTGGTGCTGGACGAGCTGCCGCTGACGGTGAACGGCAAGCTCGACCGCGGCGCGCTGCCCGTCCCGGAGTACCCGACCGGGTCCGGGCGGGCACCGGCGACGGTGCAGGAGGAGATCCTGTGCGAGGAGTTCGCCGAGGTACTGGGCGTGGAATCGGTCGGCGTCGACGATGACTTCTTCCGCCTCGGCGGGCACTCGCTGCTGGCGGTCCGGCTCGTGGAGCGCCTGCGTGGACGCGGAGTGCCTGTCTCGGTGCGGGCGCTGTTCGAATCGCCCACCCCGGCGGGGCTGGCGCGCGCGGTGGTAGACCAGGCACCCCCCGTACCGGAGAGCACGATCCCGGAGGACGCCGAACGGATCACGCCGGACATGCTGCCGCTGGTGGACCTGTCCCAGGACGAGGTGGACCGGATCGTCGCAGGTGTCGACGGCGGCGCCGCCAACGTGGGCGACATATACCCGCTGGCGCCGCTGCAGGAGGGCATGCTCTTCCACCACCTGCTCGCCGACGACGGCGCGGACGTGTACGTCACCGTACGGGTGCTGGAGTTCGACTCGCGGGAACGGCTGGACGAGGTCGCGCGGGCGTTGCAGCAGATCGTCGACCGGCACGACATCTACCGCACCAGCATGGCCTGGGAAGGACTGCGCGAGCCGGTCCAGGTGGTCTGGCGGCGCGCGACGCTGCCGATCGTGCAGCACGCGCCGGATCCGGCCGACGCCGACCCGGTCGGCACGCTCCTCACCCAGGCGGGAGCCGCCATGGACCTGGGCCGGGCGCCGCTGATGGACCTGCACATCGCCGAGACCGCCGGCGGCCGGTGGCTGGGCGCGGTCCGCATGCACCACCTCGTCCAGGACCGCATGGGCCTGGACGCGCTGCTGAGGGAACTGCGCGCCGTCCTGTCCGGCGAGGCGGACCGGCCCGCGAAGGCACTGCGGTTCCGCGACTTCGTCGCGCGGACCCGCGCCGTCGCACCGGCCGAGCACGAGCGGTTCTTCGCCGAACTGCTCGGCGACGTCACCGAGCCGACCGCGCCGTACGGGCTGATGGACGTGCGGGGCGACGGCGCCGACGTCGTCTCCACGGTGCTCCCGATTCCCGACGAGGTGGTCTCCGCCCTGCGACAGGTCGCCCAGCGGCTCGGCGTCAGCACCGCCACGGTGATGCACGTGGCGTGGGCCCGGGTGCTGGCCGTGCTGTCGGGACGCGACGACGTGGTGTTCGGCACCCTGCTGCTCGGGCGGATGAACGCCGGCGAGGGCTCCGACCGGTCGCTCGGCCCGTTCATCAACACCCTGCCCGTCCGGCTGCGCACCGGCCGGACCGGGGTACGGGCCGCCGTCCGGCACATGCGGAGCCAGCTTGCGGCGCTGCTGGAGCACGAGCACGCGCCGCTGGCGGTCGCGCAGCAGGCCAGCGGCATCGCGGGCAACACGCCGCTGTTCACGTCGCTGTTCAACTACCGGCATGTCGCGCAGGGCGTGAACGAACCCGGAGGACATGACTTCCAGGGCATCCGCATCGTCCGCGTTCAGGAGCAGACCAACTACCCCCTGAGCATCGCGGTGAACGACCCGGACCGCGAAGAGCTGAGCCTCACGGTGCAGGCCGTCAGCTCCGTCGACGTGGACGCCGTCGGCCGGATGCTCTGCACGGCGGTACGGAACCTGGTCACCGCGCTCACGACGACACTCGACGGCGGCCCGGACGTCGCGCTCCACACGGTGGATGTTCTCGACCCGCAGGAACGGGACCTTTTGGTGCGCGGGTGGAATGACACCGCGACGGAATCGGCGGGCTCGACTGTTGTGGAGCTGTTCGAGCGGCAGGTGGTGGCAACTCCGGACGCGCCTGCTGTGGTGTCGGACGAGGCCGAGTTGTCGTATGCGGAGCTGGACGCGCGGGCGAATCGGATCGCGCATTACCTGCGTGGCCTGGGCGTGGGTGCGGAGTCGCTGGTTGCGCTGTGCCTGCCGCGTGGTGTGGACGTGGTGGCGGCGATGTTGGGTGTGTGGAAGGCGGGGGCGGCGTATCTGCCGATCGATCCGGTGAGTCCGGCCGAGCGTGTGGAGTTCTTGCTGGCCGACAGCCGCGCGGTCGCCCTCGTCACGACCGGCGACCTGCTCGAAGACGTGTCGGTTGCCGATGTTCCGGTGATCGCGGTCGAGGATCTGGGGGCGGTGGACGCCGTCGAGGCGGTGCC
>NZ_BSTN01000065.1 GCF_030269545.1 Actinomadura sp. NBRC 104425
TCGTCCGGATCGTCACCCGGCAGGCGCTGATACGGCTGCGGACGCT
The DNA here is from genome assembly GCF_030269545.1 of Actinomadura sp. NBRC 104425. Taxonomy (GTDB): domain Bacteria; phylum Actinomycetota; class Actinomycetes; order Streptosporangiales; family Streptosporangiaceae; genus Spirillospora; species Spirillospora keratinilytica. Next base: position 47 of record NZ_BSTN01000065.1, read on the forward strand.
GCGCCGCCGCAAGGAGTCCTACATCGGCCCCTGGCTGCCCGAACCGCTGCTGACCTCGCCGGACGTCGCCGAGGACGTCGAACTCGCCGAGAGCGTCTCGATGGCGATGCTGCTGGTGCTGGAGACCCTCGCCCCGACCGAGCGCGCGGTGTTCGTGCTGCGCGAGGTGTTCGACCTGGACTACGGCGAGATCGCGGACGCGGTCGGCAAGAGCCGCGACGCCGTCCGGCAGATCGCCCACCGGGCGCGCGCACACGTCGCGGCCCGCCGCCCGCGCGTCCCCGTCTCCCCGGCCGAGTCGCAGGCCGCGGTCGACGCGTTCCGGCGGGCGCTCGAGACGGGCGACCTGCAGGGCCTCGTCGACATGCTCGCACCCGACGTCGTCCTCCTCGGCGACGGCGGCGGCGTCCGGCAGGCCGTGGTGCAGCCGATCGTGGGGGCCCGCAAGGTGGCGCGCCTACTAGAGGCCGGATGGACCCGGCTGCGAAGCGCGGTCGCCGTCGAGCAGGCGCAGGTCAACGGACGCCCCGGGCTGCTCGTCCGGATCGACGACGAGATCGACACCGTCGTCGCGATGCGGATCGACGACGGCCTGATCACCGGCCTCTACATCGTGCGGAACCCGGAGAAGCTGTCCCACATCGGCCGGGAGACCACCGTTACCCGCTGACCCGCCCGCCTCAGTCGTGCCCGATGAAGCCGAGCATCCGGGTCTGGACGTCCGCGTCGGCGGGCACCTCGACGCGTGAGCCGTACTGGCCGGACGACCGGAGGACCTCGTCTATCGGCTCCAAGCCGTCGAGGAGTTCGGTGCAGAAGTCGGGGTCGAGCCGGTCGTCCTGGCCGGTGGCCCGGGCGAGGTCCCAGGCGCGTGAACGCGTCGGCCATGAGAAGCGGTCGATCGCAGTCACCAGCGCCAGTTCACCGATGTGCGGGTTCGCGAACTCCCGCCGCCCGCTCTCCGGGGTCGTCCAGCACCTCCTGCACGGCGCCGCTGTAGACCTGCCACGCGGCGACCGGGTCGGCGTCCACCAAGGGTCCGCGGCGCAGCTCGATGCCGGCGCCGGACACCAGGAATACGGGGAACCACTCGGTCAGGTGGCGCACGACGTCGCGGGCGGTCCACCCTGCGACCGGTGCGGGCGCGTCACACGACCGGGTGCCGCGGACGCGTTCGGTGAACAGGCCCGCGACCTGCCGGTACCGCTCGGCCGGGTGTTCGGGCAGCGCCATGGATCGGCATCCTCTCCAGCTCGGTGCATCCCTCGTCGAGACCGGCGGCCACGCGGTCAGAGCGCTTCCTCCGGGTGGAAGAAGCCGCGGACGAAGAAATCGGGGCTCTCCACCAGTTCGGTGAGCATGCCCGTCGCGACCACCCGGCCGGCGCGCATGACCGCGACGCGGGCGGCGACGCGCTGCCCGGATCACCCCCCGCTCGCGCAGACAAGGATGCGCGTGGTGTCAGCCACCGTACGGGCAGCGGAGTTCTCCCCGCGCAGGCGGGAGAGGTCTTCAACTCGGGTGTTGCAACCGCGAATACTGAACGCTTCTCCCCCGTGCTACTCACCGCCCTGTGACGTTTTCCGCCCGTCAGGCCAGAACGCCCGGCACACCCCGCTGTGGATGCGGTTGGCGAGTGGCAGCGGCCCTATGTCGGCTCGGCGGCACAAGTACGGGATGCTCTGTATTGACGCAGCCTGAACTTGGAACGCTTGGACGCACACAGAATGGCACAACGTGACACCACCCATACCGATCCAGCATATTCTGCGGTGACTTTCAATCCACAGGCTGTTGGGTTGTTAGGGCAGTTTCAGCATCCAGGGCCACGGACGTTCCAGAAGATCCTGTCCGGCGCTTTTGCTCCATCGACACAGGCCAACGGCGACCACCACACCGCTGCCTGTAGAGTCGAAAATGATCTTGCTCGTCGTAGTCCGGATGTGGCGTGGACGAGGGTGGCGATCAGGTCGTCGACTTCGGCGTCGTCGAGCTCGAGCCAGCCGATCCCGTGGGCACCCACGCCACGTTCGATGTCGGGAAGCGCACGGATCGGTTCCAGGCCCTGGTCCCCGGTAGGCCGGTTCGCCTTGTAGTTCTGGTCGGTCCGTTTGCGTGCGGCCGAGCCGTCCTCGCCGTCGAACACGACGACGACTCCGCACGGTTCGGACACCTCGCCAGCCGTGATAGCTATCTTTACGGGCACCCCTCCGACTCTTCTCTACCCGAGAGATATCAGCCAAGCACCGAAGTAGTGCCATAATGCATCGGGATCTTCCTTCCCAGGAAGACCTCTGTCACGAGCCCACCTAATGTGATAAGCCAACTCAGAGCATTCCCCATTCAGGGTGACTTGCCTGAAAGAAGGCAAGCAGATCTTCTATGAATTCTCCCGCAGATATTCCTCCAGGGGGCGCGCCGTCGACCACAGTTGTTCGAAGTAGCCGACAAAGTAGCGCAGGAATTGCGGACTATCCACTCGAAATCCACTCAGCTCCTGCGAGGCCGCTCCAGAAAATGCCAGGAAGGTCGTCGAGTCGTCGAAGAGCGCCATGTTGATGCCGTCCGCATCAATGTCCCATCGCACGACGCGTACTTCGTAGTTGCGTACTCCGAAAGTCTCCTCGTGGTGTCGGGTCGCCCACGCATGCATCTCAGAATTCGGTATGCAGATGATGCGGCGTACTGATCGAGCTCCCGGCTTTTTCGCCCACTCGATTACAGCGGCGAAGTATGCGGCTGCGGCTTCGCTCGTGTAGTAGTCGGGCGGTCTACGACGAATGTAGGTCACGAGGATTCGGCTGTTGGCGACTTTGACCCGCTCGGTCGCGTTCGCGTAGAACTGCTCGTTGTTGAGGTACCAGGCAGGCTGCTCGATGCCCTCCTGCGGCCGAGCCATGAGGACGTCTTCGTTGATTTCTCGGTCCGCACGCTGCCATCGCTCCAGCCAGTCTGCCGGGTCGTCACCGAGGACCTTCACCAGGGCCTTGGTCTGCTCCCAGGAAGGAAAGCGGTGCCCGTTGAAGATCACGGACAGTGTGGTGTGAGACCAATGGAGCTTCTCGGCCAGAGCCTGCTGGAGGGGCTTGCCTGCGCGGCGGTGCAGGTCGCGCAACTCCAGGGCGAAGCGCTGCCGAGGGTCGCCTGGGTCCAGGGCGCGCGGTCGAGGCGGCATCTGAAGATCCTCTCAACGAGTCTCTCTCCGCCATTGTGCACACTGCGTTCGCCATCGTTCGGAAGATTCCGTGATGTTAGCGAACGTTGATGATCGTTGTTACCGGTAGCCGCATGGTCTCGTCTTGTCCAGAAACATGGACGTCAAGCGTCGGGCGGGGCTAAATCAGAGGTCAGAGCCGTATAGGGGGTGATGGACGATGTAGCGATGTCCGAAACTCTGTCAGCCCGAAAAAGACCGGGCCACCGCCTCCGGTCGGTTCAGGAACAGAGGTGGTGGCCCGCACACGAACAGCTAGGAGAAGCTGCCCGTGCCTCAGCCGCCCAGCATACGCCAGATCTTGAAACCGCACAGCATGACTACTCTCGCTGCACCGCTGGGGATGCTCCTCATCGCCTTCGGTATCGATCCTGCACAGCTCGTATGGATCTGCCTGGCCGGTCTGGCCGCCGTGTTCGCACTCATCTGGACCGTGCTGGCTGTTCTGCTGCTGCGCGCGTCTCTCAGGGTCAATGGCCGGGGGTTCGAACGTGTCATCTACTTGATCAAACTGGCTCTGCACGTTCCGCTGTACCTGCGCCAGCGACCTACTCGCGAAGCCGAAGTGGCCGTCCGTCGCGCGATCATGGAGCCGCCGCCACGACCAAAGCACCGGATCCCGCACTGTCCCGAGTGCCTGCTCCATGGCACTGATCTTCAACATCAGACCCGGGAGGACATAGATGACGGGATAAGCGGAAGCTGATCCGAAACGGTCAGCAGCGACGAAGCGAACGAGCACGTCCCCGTGATCAGCCAGGTGGTCGGGTCCAGCCTGCCATGATCAATCGAGGTCGTGCTCGTTCGCTATCACTGTTGAGCGACTTGCTGGGAGCCGCGACAGGGGCATCCTCGCTTAGTACTCCAGTGGTAAGTCGTGATCTTCAGTGTTCTCGGGTGTGCTGCCGCTGGAAATGGCATGTGCGGGCGCGTGCTTGGGTCACGTCCAGCGGAGTGGTGTATGAGTCGGCCTCCGCGTGATCCTGTTTCTGCAGGTTAAGCAGTGATCGCCTGCTGGTCGGTCCCGTCCCCGCAAGGGCCGCCGTCAATCACTCGCAGTCTGGCTTTGGCGAGGTACTCCAGGCCCATGTAGCGGCGGCCCTCGGTCCACTCGTCGGTCTGCTCCATCAGCACGGCGCCGACGAGGCGGATGATCGCGGCCCGGTCGGGGAAGATCCCGACCACGTCGGTGCGCCGCCGGATCTCCTTGTTGAGGCGTTCCTGGGGGTTGTTGGACCAGATCTGCCGCCAGATCTGGCGAGGGAAGCCGGTGAAGGCCAACAGGTCGT
>NZ_BSTN01000066.1 GCF_030269545.1 Actinomadura sp. NBRC 104425
GGTTTTTGCGGGTGTGCGTGAGGTGTTGACCGGTGGTGATGTGGTGGCGGTGTCGGCGGTGGAGGCGGTGCGGGCGGCGTGCCCGGGTGTGGTGGTGCGTCATTTGTACGGGCCGACCGAGGTGACGTTGTGCGCGACCACGTTCGAGCTGCCGGCCGGAGCGAAGGTTGCGGGTGTGTTGCCGATCGGGCGTCCCCGCGACGATGCGCGCGTCTTTGTGCTTGACCGGTTTTTGCAGCCGGTTCCTGCCGGGGTGGTGGGGGAGTTGTATGTGGCCGGGGGCGGGCTCGCCCGCGGGTACTTGGATCAACCTGGCCTGACCGCTGAACGTTTCGTCGCCTGCCCGTTCGGGGCGGGGGAGCGGATGTACCGCACGGGTGACCTGGTCCGCTGGACGAGCGACGGGCAGTTGGAGTTCGTCGGGCGTGCCGATGAGCAGGTGAAGATTCGCGGGTTCCGGGTGGAGCCGGGTGAGGTCGAGGCCGTGCTGGCCGGGCATGAGTCGGTGGGGCGGGTGACGGTGGTCGCTCGTGAGGACCAGCCGGGTACCAAGCGCCTGGTCGCCTACGTCGTCCCGGCAAATGGTTCGGTCGACACCGCGGTGTTGCGGGAGTATGTGGCGGGGCGGTTGCCGGAGTACATGGTTCCGGCGGCGTTTGTGGTGTTGGAGTCGTTGCCGTTGACGGTGAACGGCAAGGTCGATCGTGCCGCGTTGCCGGCGCCGGACTTTGCGGGCCTGGCGGGGGGAAGGGCACCGGCCAACCCGACCGAGGCGGTCTTGTGCGACCTGTTCGCCGAGGTGCTGGGCCTTGACCTGGTCGGAGCGGATGACGACTTCTTCGCTCTGGGCGGGGATTCGATCATGTCGATGCTGCTGGTGTCGCGGGCCCGCCGGGCGGGGCTGGTGTTCACCGCACGACAGGTCTTCGAGCACCGCTCCGCGGCAGGCTTGGCGGCCGTCGCCACCCCCGTCGAAGAGGACGACACGGCCAGCGCGATCGAAGCGACCGGGCGCGTACCGCTGCTGCCGGTCATGCGGGAGGCGATCGAACGATCCGGAGGCATGGCGCTGGAAGGCGGGTTCTTCCAGTCGATGCTGCTGTCGGTCCCGGCCGGGCTCGACTTCGACCGTCTCGCCCGCGCGGTCGGGGCCGTCCTGGACCGCCATGACGTGCTGCGTGCCCGACTCGACGGCACCGAGCTGATCGTCCCCGAGCCGGGAACGGTCGATCCCGCCGAACTCGTCCGCAGGGTGCCCTGCGAGGGGACACCCGCCGACCGGGTGATCGACGAGCACACCCGGTCGGCGGTGTCCCGGCTCGACCCGGTGGCCGGGGTGATGACCCAGCTCGCCTGGTTCGACGCGGGCCCCGACGCCGAAGGCAAGCTCCTCTGGCTCATCCACCACCTCGTGGTGGACGGGGTTTCGTGGCGCATCCTGCTGCCCGATCTCGCCGACGCCTACGACGCGCCGGACGGTGAACTTGAACCCGTGCCGGTTCCGTTCAGGCGCTGGGCTCTGGACCTGGTGCAGCAGGCCGCGAAGGCGGAACGTGTCGCGGAGCTGCCGCTGTGGGCCGCGATGCTGGACGGTGCCGAGCCGGTGCTCGGAGACCGGCCCCTGGACCCGGACCGCGACGTGATCGGCACGATGAACACGCGCACGGTCACGCTTCCGCCCGAGGTGACCGAGGCGCTGTTGACCCGTGTTCCGGCGGCGTTCCACGCGGGTGTGGACGATGTCCTGCTCGCCGGGCTGGCGGCGGCCGTCATCGACTGGCGGCGGCACGGCGGCGGTGTGCTGATCGACGTCGAGGGCCACGGCCGCACCTGCGACACCCTCGACCTGTCGCGGACGGTCGGCTGGTTCACCAGCGTCCACCCCGTCCGCCTGGACCCCGGCGCCCTCGATCTGACCGACGTGCGCACCGGCGGGCCCGACGCGGGCCGACTGCTCAAGCGCGTCAAGGAGCAGTTGCGCGCGGTGCCGTCCGACGGGCTCGGCTATGGGCTGCTGCGCCACCTCAACCCCGACACCGCCGCCGAACTGGCCGCCCTGCCGGTACCGCAGATCGGCTTCAACTACCTCGGCCGGTTCAGCGGCGGCACCGCCGATGACCTCGGCGGATCGTGGCAGCCGGTGGGACGCGGCGGCCTGGTCGGCGGGGCGGACCCCCGGACGCCCGCGGCGCACGTCCTGGAAGTCTCCGGGCTCGTCCACGACCTTCCCGAAGGCCCGGAACTGACCCTGACCCTCGAATGGCCGTCCGAACTGCTGACCGAAAGCGCAGTCGAGGAACTGGCCGGGACGTGGGCGGCCATGCTGACCGGGCTGGTCGCGCACACCGGCGGCGGATTCACCCCCTCGGACTTCCCGCTGGTGTCGCTGGCCCAGGACCAGGTCGAAGAGCTGGAAGCCGCCGTTCCCGGGCTGGTCGACGTGTGGCCGGTGGCGCCCCTTCAGGAGGGGTTGCTGTTCCACTCGGTCTACGACGAGCGGTCCGCCGACGTGTACGTCGGGCAGCGGGCCCTCGACCTCGAAGGCCCCCTGGACGGCGCGCGGTTGCGCGGAGCGTGGCAGGCGCTGCTCGACCGGCATGCGAGCCTCCGCGCCGGAGTCCGCCTCCTCGCCGGGGCGCAGGAGGTCGTCCAGGCCGTCTCCCGCGAGGTGACGCTGCCCTGGCGCGAAGCCGACCTCTCGGACCTGACCGGAGAAGCGGCCCTCGCGGAGGCCGAACGGCTGGCCGTCGAGGACCACCGGCGGCGGTTCGACCTCGCGACGCCCCCGCTGATCCGGGTGCTGCTGGTGAAGCTGGCGCCGCGCCGGTTCCGGATGGTCATCACGATGCACCACATGGTGCTGGACGGCTGGTCGCTGCCGGTGCTCATGGAGGAGCTGTGGGCGCTGTACGAGGCCGGCGGCGAACCGGCGGCGCTCCCCGCCGCCACCTCCTACCGGGACTACCTGGCATGGCTGGCCCGCCAGGACCGGGACGCGGCGCGGGCCGCTTGGCGGCAGGCGCTGTCCGGACTGGACGAGCCGACCCTCGTGGCCCCCGCCGTCACGGGAGGCGAGCCGGTCGTGCCGCACAGGGTGGTCATCCGGGCGGGCGAATCGCTGGCGGCGGCCCTGCGCGCGATGGCCAGGGCGCACGGCCTCACGCTGAACACGGTCGTGCAGGGCGCGTGGGCGGTGCTGGTCGGCAAGCTGACCGGCCGCCGCGATGTGGTGTTCGGCACGACCGTCTCCGGCCGGCCGGCCGAGATCGCGGGTGTCGAGCGCATCCTCGGACTGCTGATCAACACGATTCCCGTCCGGGTACGGCTGGACCCCGGCGAGACGGTGAGCGACCTGCTGGTGCGCGTGCAGGCCGAGCAGGCCGCGTTGCTGGCCCACCGGCATCTCGGACTGACCGACATCCAGCGTCAGGCCGCCACAGGCGGTGCCACCTTCGACACGCTGCTGGTCTACGAGAACTACCCGGGAGACTCGTCCGGGCCCAAGCGGATAGGCGAGCTGCGTCTCCTCGGCACCGAGGTCAAGGACCCCGCGCACTATCCGCTCACGCTCGCCGTCCTGCCGGGCGAGGACCTGCAACTGTCGCTGGACTACCGGCCGGACGTGTTCACCGAGGCCACCGCCCAGGCGTTCTCCGGGCACCTGCTGTCGATCCTTGAGCAGTTCGCCGCCTCCCCGGACAGCGGCGTGGGACGGCTCGACATCCTCACCCCGGACGAACGCGAACTCCTACTGACCGGCTGGAACGCCACGCGGGCGCCGGTCGCAGATGCCCTGATCCCCGAGCAGATCCAGGCGTGGGCGCAGCGGACGCCGGATGCGGTGGCGTTGCGGTGCGGTGAGGTGTCCTTGACGTATGCCGAGTTGGAGGCGCGGTCGAACCGGTTGGCCCGGTATC
>NZ_BSTN01000067.1 GCF_030269545.1 Actinomadura sp. NBRC 104425
GGTTTTTGCGGGTGTGCGTGAGGTGTTGACCGGTGGTGATGTGGTGGCGGTGTCGGCGGTGGAGGCGGTGCGGGCGGCGTGCCCGGGTGTGGTGGTGCGTCATTTGTACGGGCCGACCGAGGTGACGCTGTGCGCAACCACGTTCGAGCTGCCCGCTGGAGCGGACGTTCCGGGTGTGCTGCCGATCGGGGGACCGCGTGACGACGCGCGGGTGTACGTGCTTGACCGGTTCTTGCAGCCGGTTCCCGTCGGGGTGGTGGGGGAGTTGTATGTGGCCGGGGGCGGACTGGCCCGCGGGTATCTGGGGCAGCCGGGGTTGACCGCTGAGCGGTTCGTGGCGTGCCTCTTCACCTCTGGACGCATGTATCGCACGGGTGACCTGGTCCGCTGGACCCCGGATGGCGAGCTGGTCTTCGTCGGGCGTGCCGATGAGCAGGTGAAGATTCGCGGGTTCCGGGTGGAGCCGGGTGAGGTCGAGGCCGTGCTGGCCGGGCATGAGTCGGTGGGGCGGGTGACGGTGGTCGCTCGTGAGGACCAGCCGGGTACCAAGCGCCTGGTCGCCTACGTCGTCCCGAACGGTGCTCCGGTGGAGGCCGCGGTGTTGCGGGAGTATGTGGCGGGGCGGTTGCCGGAGTACATGGTTCCGGCGGCGTTTGTGGTGTTGGAGTCGTTGCCGTTGACGGTGAACGGCAAGGTCGATCGTGCCGCGTTGCCGGCGCCGGACTTTGCGGGCCTGGCGGGGGGCCGGGCACCGGCCAACCCGACCGAGGCGGTCTTGTGCGACCTGTTCGCCGAGGTGCTGGGCCTTGACCTGGTCGGAGCGGATGACGACTTCTTCGCTCTGGGCGGGGATTCGATCATGTCGATGCTGCTGGTGTCGCGGGCCCGCCGGGCGGGGCTGGTGTTCACCGCACGACAGGTCTTCGAGCACCGCTCCCCGGCGGGCGTGGCGGCCGTCGCCACCCCCGTTGAAGACGGGGGTGCGGCCGACGAGGTCGAGGCGACCGGACGGGTTCCGCTGCTGCCGGTGATGCGGGAGGCGATCGAACGGTCGAGCGGTGAGGCGTTCTACCAGTCGATGCTGCTGTCGGTCCCGGCCGGGCTCGACTTCGATCGTCTCGCCCGTGCGGTCGGGGCCGTCCTGGACCGCCATGACGTGCTGCGTGCCCGGCTCGACGGCGCCGAGCTCGTCATCCCGGAACGCGAGCCGTCGAAGAACCCGCCGCTGCTGCGTGTGCCGGCTGCCGAGCCGCTGAACGAGCAGCTCCGCGCCGCCGAATCCCGGCTCGACCCGGCGGCCGGGGTGATGACCCAGCTCGTCTGGTTCGACGCGGGCCCCGACACCGAAGGCAAGCTCCTCTGGCTCATCCACCACCTCGTGGTGGACGGGGTTTCGTGGCGCATCCTGCTGCCCGATCTCGCCGGCGCCTACGACGCGCCGGACGGTGAACTTGAACCCGTGCCGGTTCCGTTCAGGCGCTGGGCCCTCGAACTAAAGGCCCAGGCGACCGGCGCCCAACGAGTCGCCGAGCTGCCGGCCTGGAAGGCGATGCTGGAGGGCCCCGACCCGCGGATCGGCAAGCGCCCGCTGGACCCGGCCCGCGACGTGATGGCGCGGATGCGGCGGTTTGACGTGTCGGTCTCCTCGGAGGTGACCGAGGCGCTGCTGACCCGTGTTCCGGCGGCGTTCCACGCGGGTGTGGACGACGTCCTGCTCGCCGGGCTGGCGGCGGCCGTCACCGACTGGCGGCGCCACGGCGGCGGCGTGCTGATCGACGTCGAGGGCCACGGACGCACCTGCGACACCCTCGACCTGTCGCGGACGGTCGGCTGGTTCACCAGCGTCCACCCCGTCCGCCTCGACGCAGGGCCGATCGACCCCGCCGAGGTGCGCACCGGCGGGCCCGACGCGGGCCGACTGCTCAAGCGCATCAAGGAGCAGTTGCGCGCGGTGCCGTCCGACGGGCTCGGCTACGGGCTGCTGCGCCACCTCAACCCCGACACCGCCGCCGAACTGGCCGCCCTGCCGGTACCGCTGATCAGCTTTAACTACCTCGGCCGGTTCACCGCGACGGCCGACGAGCGGCAGCCCGGCCCGTGGCAGCCCGTCGGGGGCCTCGACGGCGGAGTCGATCCCCGCATGCCCGCCTCGCACACGCTGGAGATATCGGCCGTCGTCCAGGACCTCGCGGACGGCCCCGTCCTCGCCCTCACCCTGTCCTGGCCGGAGGAGCTGCTGGATGCCGACGCGGTCGAGGAACTGGCCGGGACGTGGACGGCCATGCTGGCCGGACTGGTCGCGCACACCGACGGCGGAGACGCCGGAGGCCACACCCCGTCCGACTTCCCCCTCACCGATATCTCCCAGCACGAACTCGACGAATTCGAAATGACGGCGAAGAAGATGGCGCGGAAGGGGCCTAAGTGAGCGAGTCCATGTTGGAGGAAGTGTGGCCGCTGTCGCCCTTGCAGGAGGGCCTGCTGTTCCACGCCGTCTACGACGAGGACGCTCCGGACGTGTACGTCGGGCAGCGGGTGCTCGACCTCGACGGCCCGTTGGACACCGAGGTCCTCAGAAGGTCGTGGCAGGCGCTGCTCGACCGGCATGCGAGCCTGCGCGCCGGGTTCCGGCAGCGCGCCACGGGCGCGCCCGTCCAGGTGATCTACCGGGGCGTGGAGATTCCCTGGCGTGAGGTCGATCTGTCCGACCGGGCACCGGACGACGCGTCGGCGGAGGCCGCCCGCCTCGCCGCCGAGGAGCACCGCCGCCGCTTCGACCTCGAGGTGCCGCCGCTGCTCCGGCTGCTTCTGCTGAAACTGGCACCGGACCGGCACCGGCTAATCATCACCACCCACCACATCGTCTTGGACGGCTGGTCCCTGCCGGTCCTGATGAACGAGCTGTGGGCCGTCTACACGGCGGGAGGCGTCACCACCGGCCTGCCCCGGGCGACCTCCTACCGGGCATACCTCGCGTGGCTGGCCCGCCAGGACAAGGACCGCGCCCGGGCCGCCTGGCGCGAGGCCCTCGCCGGGGTCGAGGAGCCGACGCTTGTCGCCCCGGCGAGCGACGTCCCGGTGGTGCCGTCCAACCTGACCGTCCAGGCGGGGGAGACGCTCGCCGACGGGCTGCGCGCCCTGGCCCGCGGCGTCGGGGTGACGCTGAACACGGTCGTGCAGGCGGGGTGGGCGCTGCTGGTCGGGAGGCTGACGGGGCGTCGTGACGTGGTGTTCGGCGCGACCGTCGCGGGCCGTCCGCTGGACCTGCCGGGCGTTGAGCGGATGCTCGGCCTGTTCATCAACACCGTCCCCGTGCGGGTGACGCTGGACCCGGGCGAGACGGTGGCTGCGCTGCTCGGCCGGGTGCAGGCCGAGCAGTCGGCGCTACTGGACCACCAGTACCTGGGGCTGGCGGAGATCCAGCGGCTCGCCGGCTCCGGCGCCACCTTCGACACGCTGCTGGTCTTCGAGAACTACCCCATGGACCAGCAGGGCCCGCCGGACCTCGGTGGCCTGCGCTTCACCGGAGGCGACGTCCAGGAGACCACCCACTACCCGCTGTCGCTCGTGGTGGGACCGGGTGACGGACTCGAACTGAAGCTGGACTGCCGCCCCGACGTGTTCGACGAGCCCTCGGCACGCACGCTGGCCCGGCGGCTGGTGCGGTTGCTGGAGCAGATGGCGGCCGATCCCGGGCTGCTGGTGGGGCGTCTGGACGCGTTGGCCGCCGACGAGCGTGAGGTTGTGGTGTCGGGGTGGAACGACACCGTGCACGCTGTGGAGTCGGTGACGCTGGTGGAGTTGTTCGCTGCGCAGGTGGGGCGTACGCCGGGTGCGTTGGCGGTGGCGGATGAGCGTGTGCGGTGGTCGTATGCCGAGCTGGATGCGGCCAGTGACCGTGTCGCGGCGGAGTTG
>NZ_BSTN01000068.1 GCF_030269545.1 Actinomadura sp. NBRC 104425
GCGCCGGGCTGGCGCGCGGGTATGTCGGCCGGGCGGGTTTGACGGGTGAGCGGTTCGTGGCGTGCCCGTTCGGTTCGGGTGAGCGGATGTACCGGACCGGTGACCTGGCCAGGTGGACGCCGGATGGTCAGTTGGTGTTCGCGGGCCGGGCGGACGACCAGGTGAAGATTCGCGGGTTCCGGATCGAGCCGGGCGAGGTCGAGGCCGCCCTGCTGGCGCATCCGGATGTGTCCCAGGCCGCTGTCGTCGCCCGCGAGGACACCCCGGGCGACAAGCGCCTGGTGGCCTACGTGGTGCCCGCCGGTGACGCTCGGCCAGGTGCCGAGGTGTTGCGTGAGCACGTGGCGCGGCGTTTGCCGGAGTACATGGTCCCGGCCGCCGTGATCACCCTGGACGAGCTGCCGTTGAACGCCAACGGCAAGCTCGACCGCAAGGCGTTGCCCGCACCCGAGTACTCCACCGGCGCGAGCCGGGCACCGGCCACCGCACACGAAGAGATCTTGTGCGGGGCCTTCGCGCACGTGCTCGGCCTGGAATCGGTGGGAGTGGACGACGACTTCTTCGAGCTGGGCGGGCATTCGCTGCTGGCGGTCCGGCTGCTGTCGCGGATCCGGACGGCGCTGGGCGTGGAACTGCCGCTGCGGACGCTGTTCGAGGCGCCGACCGTGGCGGGCCTCGCCGCCCGCCTCGCGGGGACCAGCGTGCAGCAGGCCCGTCAGCCGCTGCGGGCGGCGGAGCGTCCAGAACGGGTGCCGTTGTCGTTCGCGCAGCGTCGGCTGTGGTTCCTTGAGCAGTTGGAGGGTCCGAGCCCGACCTACAACATCCCGGTGCCGGTTCGGCTGAGCGGTGACCTGGACGTCGCCGCGCTGAACGCCGCCCTGCGCGATGTGATCGGCCGTCATGAGTCGCTGCGCACGGTGTTCCCGTCCGCGGACGGCGAGCCGTACCAGCACGTCCTGGACATGCGGGACCTCGACTGGTCCCTGGAGACCCGCCGCGTCGAACCCGAACAACTGGCCGACGCGGTGACGCAGGCGTCCCGGTACGCGTTCGATCTGGCGTCGGAGGTGCCGATCCGGGCGTGGTTGTTCGAGGTCGCTTCGGACGAGCGGGTTCTGGTGCTGGTGGTCCATCACATCGCCGGTGACGGCTGGTCGATGGGACCGCTGGGCCGGGACGTGTCGGCGGCTTACGCGGCGCGGGTGCGCGGTGAGGCCCCCGAGTGGGAACCGCTGCCGGTGCAGTACGCCGACTACGCCCTGTGGCAACGTGAGCTGCTGGGGGAGGAGTCCGACCCGGACAGTCTGCTGTCGGCTCAAATCGAGTACTGGCGGCGGGCGCTGGCCGGGGCGCCGGAAGAGCTGGCGCTGCCCACCGACCGGCCCCGTCCGGCAGTGCCCAGTCACGTCGGGTATGCCGTGCCGTTGCGGGTGCCCGCCGAGGTGCACCAGCGGATCACCGAACTGGCCCGCGCCGAAGGCGTGACGGTGTTCATGGTGGTGCAGGCCGCGTTGGCGGTGACGCTGTCGCGGCTCGGTGCCGGCATCGACATTCCGATCGGTGCGGCGGTCGCCGGACGCACCGACGAGTCGCTGGACGATCTGGTCGGGTTCTTCGTCAACACGCTGGTGATCCGCACGGATCTGTCCGGCGACCCGCAGTTCCGTGAGGTGCTCGCCCGGGTGCGGGAGACGACGCTGGGGGCTCTCGCACACCAGGACGTGCCGTTCGAACGGCTCGTCGAGGAGCTCGTCTCCGAACGCTCGCTCGGCCGCCACCCGCTGTTCCAGGTCATGCTGACCGTCCAGAACATCGAACGCGCTTCGCTGGATCTGCCGGGCGTGACCGCCGGCGGCGGGGGCTTCGCGGCGGACGGGCCGGTGGAGGTCCCGGCCAAGTTCGATCTCGATGTCGTCGTCGGCGAGGTGTTCGACGAGCAGGGGCGTCCGGCCGGGTTGCGTGGTTCGGTAACTGTTTCGGCTGATCTGTTCGAGATGGCGTCGGCGGCGGGTCTGGCCGAGCGGTGGGTGCGCGTTCTGGAGACCGTGAGCGAGGTTCCGGACGTGCGGTTGCGCGCGGTCGACGTGTTGGACGCCGAGGAACGTCGTCTCGTGCTCGACGAGTGGAACGACACTGCGGCTGCGGTGCCGGAGGGCACGGTTTTGGAGTTGTTCGAGGAGTGGGTGCGTCGAGCTCCGGATGCGGTCGCGGTCGTGCACGACGGGGTGCGGGTGACGTATGCCGAGCTGGACGCTAAGGCTGCTCGGTTGGCTGGGGTGCTGGTCGGTTTCGGTGTGGGCGCCGGTTCGGTGGTGGCCTTGTGCCTGCCGCGTGGCGTTGACGTGGTGGCGGCGATGTTGGGTGTGTGGAAGGCGGGGGCGGCGTATCTGCCGATCGATCCGGTGAGTCCGGCCGAGCGTGTGGAGTTCATGCTGGCCGACAGCCGCGCGGTCGCCCTCGTCACCACCGGCGACCTGCTCGAAGAGCTCCCCGCAGGCCGCATGCTCACGATCGCGGTCGACGACCTGGAATCGCTGGCCGGCGCCGACGTCGGCGCCCCGTCCGTCTCGACCGCCCCCGATGAGCTGGCGTATGTGATCTACACGTCGGGTTCGACGGGTGTGCCGAAGGGGGTCGCGGTCACGCACGGTGGGCTTGTGAATTATGTGGTCTGGGCCGTTGGGGCGTATCGGGTGGGGTCGGGCGGTGCTCCGCTGTATTCGTCGTTGGCGTTCGATTTGACGGTGACGAGTGTGCTGGTGCCGTTGGCGGCGGGTGCGGCGATCACGGTGGGTGCGGACGGTGGTGTGGAGGGCTTGGCCGGTGTGTTGGGGTCGGTTGGTGGGTTCGATGTGGTGAAGGTGGTTCCGGCGCATCTGCCGATGCTGGCCGAGATGCTGTCTTGCGATCGTGTTGCCGGTGCGGCGCGGCGTTGGGTGGTCGGTGGTGAGGCGCTGCCCGGGGCGAGTGTTGTGTCGTGGTTGGGGTTGGCGCCGGATGCGGTGGTGGTGAATGAGTACGGTCCGACCGAGACGGTTGTGGGGTGTTCGGTCTTCGAGGTGGCCGCCGGGCGGCTTGTGGGTGAGGTGGTGCCGATCGGCCGTCCGATCGCCAACACCCGGTTGTACGTTCTCGATGATGCGCTGAACCCGGTCCCGATCGGGGTGATCGGCGAACTGTACATCGCGGGTGCCGGGTTGGCGCGCGGGTATGTCGGCCGGGCGGGTTTGACGGGTGAGCGGTTTGTGGCGTGTCCGTTCGGTTCGGGTGAGCGGATGTACCGGACCGGTGACCTGGCCAGGTGGACGCCGGATGGGCAGTTGGTGTTCGCGGGTCGGGCCGACGAGCAGATCAAGATCCGTGGTTTCCGGATCGAGCCGGGTGAGGTCGAGGCCGCCCTGCTGGCGCATCCGGATGTGTCCCAGGCCGCTGTCGTGGCCCGTGAGGATACCCCGGGCGACAAGCGGCTGGTGGCCTACGTCGTGCCCGCCGGGGGCGGGACGGCCGTGCTTTCGTCCGGTGACCTGCGGGATTTCGTGGCGCGGTGTCTGCCCGAGTACATGGTCCCGGCTGCCGTGGTCACGTTGGACGAGCTGCCGTTGACCGTGAACGGCAAGCTCGACCGCAAGGCGTTGCCCGCCCCCGAGTACACGGCCGGCACCGGTCGACCCCCGGCCACAGTACAGGAGCAGATTCTTT
>NZ_BSTN01000069.1 GCF_030269545.1 Actinomadura sp. NBRC 104425
TCACCCGTTCGCCGCTCGAGTACCCCCGAAGGGGCCTTTCCGCTCGACTTGCATGTGTTAAGCACGCCGCCAGCGTTCGTCCTGAGCCAGGATCAAACTCTCCATCAAGGTCCAAACACCCACCACAATACGTGGTGAGCCAAACCTCAGAGAAAATCCCAGCACGACAGTCCCCGCAAAAGGGGACCGCCTGCCTCAAAGAAACCCCACCCCGAAACCCCACGAGGGGCTCCAGAGCTAACGGGGGTGGCCAGACTCGACGCCTGGCCCATCAAAGGCACTGGCTTTTAACACGCTGTTGAGTTCTCAAGAAACGGACACCCACCGCGCGGTTCCCGCTTTCGCGTTCCCCGCCCCGGGGCGACTCTTTTAATCTACCGGGCCTTTTCCTCCTGTCAAATTGACCGCTTCTGCGTCAATTTGACAATGGAAGTCGGACCCAGAACTCCACAAGTCGAACGGGAGCCCTCTCGGGCTCGGTGTCGACTCGTAGGAGATTGCCCACCGGGTTGGCCGCCTTGCTGGCGTCCTGCACCCCGCTCAGGCGCACCAGATCAGTCTACAACACCCCAAGCACCGCTTGGGGTCGCTTCAGATCTGGTCCCCGGGGCCGTCCGCCTCGCGGCGTCCCGCATCCCTCGGGTGCGGAAGACTTTAGGCAGGCAAGATCGAGGCCGTCAAATCGAGGCGGCCGGCGGGCCTCCGCACCGAGGCCGTCCGTAGCTCACCCGCGTGCGGGCGGTCCTGCAGAGCCGCAGCCGCGACACGGCATGGTCGACGGTGTCGTACCCCTCCATCTGCCTCGATCACTCGCATTCGCGTCTGCCGTTCCGTCGCATTGCCGAGGTGCCGTGCCCGCACGCTGGTCAGCCAGCGTTCGAGCGTGATCAACCGTCGCAGCTGCCGGACAATGTCCGGCGGATCATGCCGGATCCTCAGCGGCGCGGTGATCAGGGCGACCCTGACCACGTTGCGGCGTCGGCAGCGCGACCGCACCGAAGACAGGCAGGCGACCGCCACCCCGGCCGCTCGCACATGACGGCGGCGAAGCCACAGACTCGCAGCGTGCAGCGGACCACCCGGCTGCCGCTCGACCCACACTCAAAAACCGAAGGCCAAGATCCGCAACAATGCGTTGATCAGGGTGAATACGGCACGGCAGTGATAGGCGAGCATGGCGTGGCGGGCGGCAATATCGCGCCGTCACTTGATCCGGTTGGTCCGGTCTTCGACCACGTTGCGGCATCGGCAGAGCAGCCGCATCGCCGGGCGGGCCCGCCCGGCTACTGATCGACATCTTCACGCACGCCGCCACCGCCACGACCAGCGCCAGTGCGCGACTTCGGGTGCCAGATCTCCCCGTTCACGACACCGGAGGGCACCCACGTCACGCTCCGCGAACGCCTGCCCTGCAAACACCCCACTCGTCCCGAACCCAGACCACGTCCGGCGACACAGTGATACCCCGGATGGGCGGCCGCCAGCCTGACGCAGCATCCGACGGTGGCGGCGAAGCGCGCCACCGTCACCGGCCCCATGCTCAACCACGATTCACAACGCCACAGGCCGTGTCCGGTGACTAGGTCGTGTCTTCAAAGTGGCTGTGAGCTGGTTGGTTGATGTGGATCATGTAGGGCGTGGTTCGTCGTCATGAGCTGACCGATGCCGAGTGGGCTGTGCTGGAGCCGTTGCTGCCCAAGCAGCGGATGGGACGTCCGCGGGCCGATGACCGGCGGGTGCTGAACGGGATCGTGTTCAAGTTCCGTTCCGGGGTGGCCTGGCGGGACGTGCCCGAGCGGTACGGCTCCTGGCGGTCGCTGCACACCCGCTTCCGCCGGTGGGCCGCCGACGGCACCTTCACCCGGATGCTGCAGGCCGCCCAGGCACGCGCCGACGCCGCGGGGGACATCGACTGGCTGGTGGCCGTGGATTCCACCATCGTGCGCGCTCACCAGCACGCCGCCGGCGCCCGCAAAAAGTGCCCCTATGTGCTTCGTCAAGCAGGGAAGGGCGTTGGGGGTTGATACAGAGTGCCGTTGCGGAGCATGGCGAACAGCACGTCGACGCGTCGGCGTGCCAGGCAGGTGAGCGCGGCGACGTGATGCTTGCCCTCGCTCCGCTTCTTGTCGTAGTAGGCCCGTGAGGCCGGGTGGCGCAGCGAGGCGAATGCGGCCAGGTAGAAGGCCCGTTTGAGTTGCCGGTTGCCGCGCCGGGGCGGGCTTTGGCCGCGGATGGACGAGCCCGAGGCTCGGGTGGCCGGAGCCAGTCCGGCATAGGCGGCCAGGTGGGCGGCGGTGCGGAACCGGCTGCCGTCACCGACGTCGATCAGGATGCGGGCGGCGGTCCTGGCCCCGACCCCGGGCATCGAGGTCAGGACCTGGGCAAGAGGGTGGGCCTCCAGTAGTTCTTCGATCCGGGCCGCCAGTACGGCACGCTGGTCATGGACGGCGCTGAGCGAGCGCGCCAGGCTGGGGATGATCAGTGCGGCGGCGTCGGTGCCGGGCACCGCGACCGTCTGCTCGGCCAATGCGGCCAGGACATCGTCGGCCAGGCGCTCGGCCATGCACGGCGCCTTGGGCCGCAGCAGGCGAACCAGTCGGCCGCGCCCGGCCTGTCGCAGCTGCGCCGGGGAGCCGAAGCGTTCCAGCAGGGCGCGGACGGCGGGATGATCCAGACGCGGCCCCAGGACCCGCTCCAGGGCGGGATGGATCTGGGTGAGCAGCCCGCGGAGCCGGTTGGTCACGCGCGTCGATTCCTGAGCCAGGTCGTCGTCGAACCCGACGAGCATCTGCAACTCGGCGACGGCCTCGTCGTGAAGGGTGAGCCGGCGCAGGGTGTGCGGCATGGTGCGGGCCGCGTCGGCGATGATGAACGCATCCCGCGCGTCGGTCTTGGCCTCGCCGGGGTACAGGTCGGCGATCCGCCGCATCGCCAGGCCGGGCAGATAGGCGACCCGGCAGCCGGTATCGCGGGCCACCGCCAACGGCAGAGCACCGATGGAGGCGGGCTGGTCGACCACCACCAGGACCGTTCCGTACCGGTCCCGGAGCCGACCGAACAGGTCCCGCAGTTCGGGTTCACTGTTGGGGAGCCGCCGGTCGAGCACCTTCCCGCCCGCCGGGGTCAGGCCGGTGGCGTGGTGCTCGCCCTTGCCGACGTCCAGGCCGCAGAAGACGCCGATATCGCGGGGATCGGTCACGTGCTGCCTTCCGTTCGAAGTGACGTACTCGCCCCGGCCTCACCAGCGGCATCAGCGTGCCGGCATCCACGTTACAAAGAGCCTGCCAGCCCGAGGGCTGTGCGGTCATGCCCCTCATCAGCGGTCTGCCGATGCCTCCGGACCCGGTGACACCACTTTTTCGATCATGAAACGACCGGGGAACTAGAGTCATGCCAGATCCAGAGGCCGAGGACCCGTAACCGGGTCACGAAGAAGGTAACGGGGGGCACCAGGCGCTCGGCCGCTCGCGGGGCGGGCTGACCAGCAAGATCCATCCGGCCTGCGACGGCAGAGGACGCCCGCTGGGATTGGTCGTGACCGGCGGCAATGTCAATGACTGCACCCGGTTCACCGCGGTGATGGCCGCGATCCGGGTGCCCCGGGTCGGGCCGGGCCGGCCCCGG
>NZ_BSTN01000070.1 GCF_030269545.1 Actinomadura sp. NBRC 104425
AGCATGGGATCCACCTCGACCGTCGTGACGTTCTGCGCACCGACCCGCTCCGACAGCAGCGCGGCCGTCCACCCGGACCCGGTGCCGATCTCCAACACGCGGTGATGGTCATACGGGTCGAGCTGCTCCAGGAACTCGGCCACCACGGTCGGCATCGACAACGACGACGTGGGCAGCCCCTCGCCCTCGGCGCAACCATCCTCGAACTGGGTGATCAGCGGCAGGTCCAGCCGCGCCACCCGCTCCCACTCGGCCGGGTCGGTCTCGCGGTCCACCCGAACCCACGGCCCCGGGCCGAGATCAGCCCACACCACCGACGGCATGAACAGGCTCCGCGGCACCCGATCCATGATCTTCCGCCAGTCGGTCACGACTTGCGCCCGTCACTCGGGTTGCCCTTGGTGTGGTCTCCCTTGCCGCCGTGCCCGGTGCCCTTCTGAGTGTCACCGGTCCCGCCAGGGGTCTTGCGCTCGCCGCCCTGGCCGCCCTCGTGTCGCCCCATGAGGCCTCTCCTTCCGTCGTGCTTCTGTGTGTTGTCGGCCCAGCGCGGCCCGCGCGCCGCGCTGGTGTCTATGTGCAGGGGCTATGTACGCGCCACCCGCTGCGCGATCTCCTCGCCCCTCGCCCCCGGACGCCACACCCGCACTCGCGTGGGGCGGGCGATGACCCGCGCGTCCGGGGCAGTCCACCGCGTCACCGATTCGCCGTCCACGACGACGTGCGTGCTCTCCGTACAAGCTCCACGACCTGCCAGAACAGGGCGTCCGGGGTGACGGCCTCCAACAGGCGGTCGCCCTGCGGGGTCGGGACGTAGGCCCACCAACGGCGCGTGTAGAGCCCCCACCAGCACTGGACACCGGGGAAGCAACCCTCGACGTGGGCGCTGACGGTCTGTCGCGTCCGCTCGTCCGCCGGCTCGGCGACCGGCCGCCGGTTCGTGGGCACGGGCGTGTGGTGGAGCGGCACGGCCGGTGCGCCCGGGGGGATGCCCGCCGGCCGCACCGCTCCCACCTCCCCCCACCGGACCGCGCCCCGCGGCGCGGTCCCCACCGGTGACCAGGCCGCGTTGTATTGCACCCGTTTCATCACCGCAGCCCCTTGCGCGCAGCGGCTCGCTCGGCCTCCTCGCGCAATGCGTCGCGAAGTTCGGCGGCATTTGCACGAATTATCGTGGGGTGAATTCCGGCATTCGGGTCATGAAGGGTGGCCACCCAATCACTCAACCGCCCGTCCCAACGCACGGATCGCCAAATCCGGTGGCCGGTGAAATCGCGGCGCAGCTCGGCCAGCTCCCGATCTTCCTTGGCGGTTTGTGGGTCCATTTCCGATCCTTCGAGTTCGCTTGTTCGTAGGACAAGGATGCGCCTTCCGGGTTACGTTCGGAAGGTTCGTTCAGCAGATACAACAACGCAAGGTGATCAATGAGCGCCAGAGAGTCACTGAATCCGGAAAGGTCGCTATGGGACCTCATAGCGGTTCAGCTGCGCAGACACCGCGAGGAGCGCCGGATGTCCGGCAGCACCCTGGGAGCGATACTCGATCTTGATCGGTCGAGTGTTTCGCGCCTTGAATCCGGTCAGGTCAAGCTTCTGGAGAAGCACGCGCGGGTCCTTGATCGCGAATGGGACACGCGCGGCCTCTTCCAGATCTTGGTCCTCTTCGCCAAGTCGGGCCACGACCCGGAATGGTTCAAGACACACTTCGAGATGGAGGTCCGCTCCTCCGAACTCCGGATATGGGAGCTCGCCTGGATCCCAGGCCTGTTCCAGACCGAGCCGTACGCACGAGCGATCGCACTCGCAGATGGGGCGCAAGATGTCGATGCCGGTCTGAAAGTCCGGATGAAGCGCCAGGAGTGCCTGTTCCGGACTCCGCGCCCGCACCTGTGGGTGATCCTCGATGAGGGTGTCATCAGACAACCTGTCGGCGGACCGGAGGTCATGCGCGGTCAACTCGCTAGGCTGCTGGAACTTGGCAGCGAGCCCAACATCTCCGTGCGGGTAGTTCCTCAAAGCGCCGGCGCCCACGTCGGACGCAACGGGGCTTTCAAGATCATGACAGTGGACGGCAACGACTCGGTGTACGTCGAAGCAAACATCGGCGGGCGACTCGTCGTGGATGCGACGGATGTACGCTCGTATCGAGCCCGCTTCGATCGCATCAGTGATCGAGCGCTCCCGGTGGATGCATCTGCCGAGTTGGTCCAACGAGTCATGAAGGAGTTCGAATGACTCCCGTCTGGCGCAAGTCCAGCCACAGCGGAACCGACCTCGAAAAGAGCGACTGCGTGGAGATCGCGCAGCTCGGAGAGATCATCGCGGTGCGCGACTCCAAGAACCCGAACGGCCCCCGCGTGGAGTTCAACTCCGACGACTGGCGAGCGTTCACCCACCGCATCCGCAACGGACACCACGACCTGACCTGATCCCCCAGCGACATCCCGATCAACAGCCCCCCCAAACAGTGGAGGTGCTGCCATGGCACCCAACTGGCGAAAGTCCAGCCACAGTGGCACTGAGCAGAACGCTTGCGTAGAGCTGGCAGCCCTTCAGGGCTTTATCACTGTGCGGGACTCGAAGGACCGGTCGCGTCCACGGAGGTGGTGTACGAGTTGATGCAGGTCAGAGGGCATGGCGTCGTGAAATGAGACGGCCACCGCGTGATCCTTCGAGAAGCCGAAAACCAAGATCGAAGGAGAGGACGCGATGGCCGACAACCCCAGTGTGGACCCCGCGGGCTGGTTTGCCGAGCAGATCGGGGCGTGTGAGCCCGATCTGCTGCGATCGATGGTCAAGACGATGGCCGAAGCGCTGATGAGCGCGGAGGCCGACGCGATGTGCGGCGCCGGCTACGGCGAGCGCTCGGATGAGCGGGTCAACCGCCGCAACGGCTACCGGCACCGGGACTGGGACACCCGCGCCGGCACCGTGGAGCTGGCGATCCCGAAGCTGCGCAGCGGGTCGTACTTCCCCGGGTGGTTGCTGGAGCGCCGCCGCCGGGCCGAGCAGGCCCTGGTGAGCGTGGTCGCCACCAGCTATCTGCTGGGCGTGTCGACGCGGCGGGTGGACAGGCTGGTGGAGCAGATGGGCATCCAGGGCATTTCGAAAAGCCAGGTCTCGCAGATGTCGAAGGTGCTGGACGAACAGGTGGCCGCGTTCCGCAACCGGCCCCTGGAAGGTGGGCCGTATGCGTTCGTGTGGCCGGCGCCCTCACCCAGAAGGTCCGCGAGGGCGGCCGCACCGTGAACGTGCACGTGCTGGTGGCGACCGGTGTCAACGCCGACGGGCACCGCGAGATCCTCGGGGTCGAGGTGGCCTCGGCCGAGGACGGCGCCGGATGGCTCGCCTTCCTGC
>NZ_BSTN01000071.1 GCF_030269545.1 Actinomadura sp. NBRC 104425
GCCATCGAGGTCTCCTGCAGATGGTCTTCTTGGTCGTTGATCCATCTACCGGAGACCTCACCTGTATCCAGGCACCGACATGCCGCGACCGAACCGACAACCAGGACTTTCTAAACACGGCCTAGGTCTGGGTCTCCTCGGCGTGCTTGTCCTCTCCCCGGCCCGGCAGCCGCGGATAGTGCAGGTCGAACGCCGGACGCTCGGAGCGGATCCGCGGGATGGCGGTGAAGTTGTGCCGCGGCGGCGGACAGGACGTCGCCCATTCCAGCGAATTACCGAAGCCCCACGGGTCATCGACGTTCACCCGCTTGCCGTGCCGTGCGGTGACGTAGACGTTGTAGAGGAAGAACAGCGTGGACACCCCGAGGATGAACGCCCCGACGCTGGACACGCGGTTCAGCGCCACGAACTCGCTCGGGTAGTCGGCGTATCGCCGCGGCATCCCCTCCGCGCCCAGCCAGTGCTGGACGAGGAAGGTGGTGTGGAAGCCGATGAACAGCCCCCAGAAATGAAGCTTGCCGAGCCGGTCGTCGAGCATCCTCCCGGTCATCTTCGGCCACCAGAAGTAGAAGCCCGCGAACATCGCGAACGCCACCGTCCCGAAGACCACGTAGTGGAAGTGACCGACCACGAAGTAGGAGTCGTGGACCTGGAAGTCCAGCGGAGGCGAGGCCAGGATGATGCCGGTCAGCCCGCCGAACAGGAACGTCACCAGGAAGCCGATGGCGAACAGCATCGGGCTCTCAAAACTCAGCGTCCCGCGCCACATCGTGCCGATCCAGTTGAAGAACTTCACCCCGGTCGGTACCGCGATCAGGAACGTCATGAAGGAGAAGAACGGCAGCAGCACCCGGCCCGTGACGAACATGTGGTGCGCCCATACCGTCATCGACAGCCCGGTGATGGCGATCGTGGCGGCGACCATGCCGAAATAGCCGAACAGCGGTTTGCGGCTGAACACCGGGATGACCTCGGTGACGATTCCGAAGAACGGGATGGCGATGATGTAGACCTCGGGATGGCCGAAGAACCAGAACAGGTGCTGCCACAGCAGCGCGCCCCCGGTCGCCGGGTCGTAGATGTGCGCGCCGAGTTTGCGGTCGGCCTCCAGCGCCAGCAGCGCCGCGGCCAGGATGGGGAACGCGATCAGCACCATCAGGCTGGTCAGCAGCACATTCCACGTGAAGATCGGCATCCGGAACATCGTCATCCCGGGCGCCCGCATCCCGACGATCGTGGCGGTGAAATTGACGCCGCTCAGGATGGTGCCCAGTCCCGACAGCACCAGGCCCATGATCCACATGTCGCCGCCGGGATTGGGCGAGCGCACCGCGTCGGACAGCGGCGTGTATCCCGTCCAGCCGAAGCTGGCCGCGCCGCCGGGCGAGAGGAACGAGGCGAACACGATCAGCCCGCCGAACAGGAACAGCCAGTAGCTGAACATGTTGAGCCGCGGGAAGGCCACGTCCGGCGAGCCGATCTGCAGCGGCATGATCACGTTGGTGAAGCCCACGAACAGCGGCGTGGCGAACAGCAGCAGCATCACCGTGCCGTGGATGGTGAACATCTGGTTGTACTGCTCTCTGCTGACGAACTGCAGGCCGGGGGAGAACAGTTCCGCCCTGATCACCATGGCCATCAGCCCGGCCAGCAGGAAGAAGATGAAGGACGTGATGAGATACAGGTAGCCGATCACTTTGTGATCCGTGGTGGTGAGCCAGGACACCACGACCGACCCGCGGGGGCGCTGCCGGGCGGGCGCCTCCGCGA
Source organism: Actinomadura sp. NBRC 104425 (assembly GCF_030269545.1). GTDB lineage: Bacteria > Actinomycetota > Actinomycetes > Streptosporangiales > Streptosporangiaceae > Spirillospora > Spirillospora keratinilytica. The sequence continues at coordinate 1,771 of NZ_BSTN01000071.1, forward strand.
GCGGTTTGCCGAGGAGTACCATGCCGAGCTCCATGGGAACGGGATGGGACCGACCATCCGTCAGTGCCCGATCAGAGCCGCGGCACTCCTCGCCGGGGCGCGAATAGGCTGGTGTACGTGGAGAAGGTCCTGGTCAGTGCATGTCTGCTCGGCAGCCGCGTGCGTTACGACGGCGGCGCCAAGCGGGTGGACGACCGGCTGCTGGACCGGTGGCGGGACGAGGGCCGCCTGGTGCCGTTCTGCCCGGAGGTGTCCGGTGGTCTGCCCGTACCGCGCCCGCCCGCCGAGATCGTGGGATCCGGATCGCCGGCTGACGGCGCGGCCGTGCTCGACGGCACCGCCCAGGTGGTGACCGAATCGGGGACGGACGTGACCGAGTCGTTCCTTCGCGGCGCCCGCCTGGCCGTGGAGGCGGCGCGGCGCTCGGGCGCCCGCCTGGCGATCCTCAAGGAGGGCAGCCCGTCCTGCGGCAGCCACCGCGTCTATGACGGCACGTTCTCCGGGAAGACGACACCGGGCGTCGGTGTCACGACGGCGCTACTCGAACGTGCCGGTGTCCGCGTCTTCAGCGAAGAGGAACTGCAGTCGGCGGCCGCCTACCTGGAGGAGCTGGAGACCCGCCGACGGTGACCGGCTCGGGCGCCATGCCGGGCGACAAGGCCGCTCGGCCCGCGGCCGGGGGCCGCGTCGTTGACGTCCACGCCGCCGGCGATCACCGACGGTCCGTTCAAGCAGCCGCCGACCGCGGGACACGCCATCCTGATCACCCGTTCCGCCGCCACGGTGCTGCCCCGCCGAAGCCAGGGCCTCGAGGGGACGCCGACGACACCGGCCGACCGCGCCACGTCCATGATCGCGTTCAGCAAAGACAAGCGCCTCGCGGTCACCTGCACGCAGGGCACACCAACCGGACCGCGTCCTAAGCCACGCCAGGCACACCACTCCCAGCCGCCTCACCGAGGATCCACCCCCGAGAATGTCGCCGACGGAGCTCGACACCGCATGCGCGCAGGACCGCGGCTCCCCGCCCCTACGGGAGACACCGACGGCACCCGCGGACCGCACGTCCATGGCCACGATCAGCAACGGCAAGAACGGCGAGGCCGCCGAAGGGAGGGCTCACCGAACCCGGCGCCACCAGGCTGCACCGCGTCCCGGTCCGCGAGCGTGCCTCGCCGGGTGCTGCCGCAGCAGGTCGAGCGTGGCAAAGCGTCATGGGCGGTGATCACCCGCCTCCGTGCTCTGGGTTGCGTCCACGGAGGTGGTGTACGAGTTGATGCAGGTCAGAGGGCGTGGCGTCGTGAAATGAGACGGCCATCGCGTGATCCTTCGAGAAGCCGAAAACCAAGATCGAAGGAGAGGACGCGA
>NZ_BSTN01000072.1 GCF_030269545.1 Actinomadura sp. NBRC 104425
TGTACGTGCTGGACGAGGCGCTCGCACCGGCGCCCGTGGGCGTTGTGGGTGAGCTGTACATCGCGGGTGCCGGGTTGGCGCGCGGGTATGTCGGCCGGGCGGGTTTGACGGGTGAGCGGTTCGTGGCCTGCCCGTTCGGCTCGGGCGAGCGCATGTACCGCACCGGCGACCTGGCCAGATGGACGCCGGACGGGCAGTTGGTGTTCGCGGGCCGGGCCGACGACCAGGTCAAGATCCGCGGGTTCCGGATCGAGCCCGGCGAGGTCGAAGCCGCTCTGCGGGCCCACCCGGACGTGCACCAGGCCGCCGTGCTGGCCCGTGAGGACACCCCCGGCGACAAGCGGCTGGTCGCTTACGTGGTGCCCGTGGACGGCGGCCTTGATGACAACGCTCTGCGGCGGTTTGTGGCTGAGCGGTTGCCGGAGTACATGGTTCCGGCCGCCGTGGTCACGTTGGACGAGCTGCCGTTGAACGCCAACGGCAAGCTCGACCGCAAGGTGTTGCCCGCCCCCGAGTACTCCACCGGGGCCGGCCGGGCTCCTGCCACGGTTCAGGAGGAGATCCTGTGCGCCGCCTTCGCGCAGGTGCTCGGTGTGGAGTCGGTCGGCGTGGACGACGACTTCTTCCGGCTGGGCGGGCATTCGCTGCTCGCGGTGTCGTTGGTGGAGTTGTTGCGGGGGCGTGGTGTGTCGGTGTCGGTGCGGGCGCTGTTCGAATCGCCGACGCCTGCCGGGTTGGCTCGGGCTGCCGGTGCGGATGTTGTGGAGGTCCCGGGGAACCTCATCCCGGAGGGTGCCGAACGGATCACACCCGAGATGCTGCCGCTGGTGGAGCTGTCCGAGGCGGAGCTGGAGCGGGTCGTCGCGGGTGTCGACGGCGGTGCGGCGAATGTGGCCGACGTGTATCCACTGGCGCCGCTGCAGGAGGGCATGCTCTTCCACCACCTGCTCGCCGGCGGCGGCGCGGATGCATACGTGACGGTCCAGGTGCTCGAATTCGATTCACGGACCCGCCTGGACGGTTTCGTGCACGCGTTGCGCCAGGTGATCGACCGGCACGACATCTACCGGACGGCCGTGGTCTGGGAGGGCCTGCGCGAACCGGTGCAGGTGGTGTGGCGTCGAGCGACGCTGCCGGTGGTCGAGCACACGCTCGACCCGCACGCCACCGACCCCGTGGAGGCGCTGCTCGCCGCGACCGGGACGTCGATGGACCTGGGCCGCGCGCCGCTGATGGACCTGCACGTCGCCGAGGTCGAGGACGGCCGATGGCTGGGCCTGATCCGGATGCACCACATGGTGCAGGACCACCAGGGCATGGACGTCCTCATCCAGGAACTGCAGACGGTGCTGTCCGGGAACTCCGAGCGGCTCGCATCGACGGTGCCGTTCCGGAACTTCATGGCGCAGGCCCTCAAAGTCGCCCGATCCGAGCACGAGCGGTTCTTCGCCGACCTGCTCGGCGACGTGACCGAGCCCACCGCCCCCTACGGCTTGACGGACGTTCGGGGCGACGGCACGGATCTCGCCTCGGAGCTGGTGCCGATTCCCGGTCGGATGGTCGCGGAGCTGCGGCAGGTGGCGCAGCGGCTCGGCGTCAGCGCGGCCACGGTGCTGCACGTGGCCTGGGCGCGCGTGCTGGCCACCCTGTCCGGCCGGGACGACGTCGTCTTCGGCACCGTCCTCTTCGGACGGATGAACGCCGGCGAAGGCTCCGACCGGGCGCTGGGCCCGTTCATCAACACGCTGCCGGTCCGGGTGCGCACCGGCCGGGTCGGGGTCCGCGTGGCGGTGGAGGAGATGCGGTCCCAGCTGGCCGAGCTCCTGGAGCACGAGCACGCGCCGCTGGCGGTCGCCCAGCAAGCCAGCGGCATCACGACCAATACGCCGCTGTTCACCTCGCTGTTCAACTACCGGTACATCAACCAGGAGATCACCGGCACCCGGCAACAGCAGCCGATGGAGGGCATCCGGAAGGTCTACGACCGGGAGAGAACGAACTACCCGCTGGCAGTGTCGGTGAACGACCTGGGAGCCGACCGGCTGACTGTCAACGTGCAGGCAGCGGCGTCGATCGACGCCGGCGAGGTCGGTCGGATGCTGCGTACTGCGCTGAAGGGCGTCTGCGACGCACTGGCGGGCACGCTGGACGGCGCCCCCGACGTCGCCCTCGACACGATGGACATCCTCGACGCATGCGAACGCGATCGGCTCCTGTTCGAGTGGAACGACACCGCTGCGACGGTTCCGGACGGGACGGTTTTGGAGTTGTTCGCGCGGCAGGTGGCCGCTGTTCCGGATGCGGTGGCCCTGGTCCACGAGGGTTCGCGGGTCGAGTATGGCGAACTGGACGTCCGGGCGGACAGGTTCGCGCGTCGTCTGCGTGGTCTGGGGGTTGGCCCGGAGTCGGTGGTGGGGTTGTGTCTGCCGCGTGGTGTGGACGTGGTGGCGGCGATCGTGGGTGTGTGGAAGGCGGGTGCGGCGTATCTGCCGATCGATCCTGCTCTTCCGTCCGGGCGGGTGTCGTTCATGCTGTCCGACAGCGGGGCTGAGTTGGTCGTGGCGGACCGGGCGCATGGTGCGGTGGTGGGTGAGGCCGATGTGCCGGTGGTGTGGTTGGACGATCTCGACTCGCCTGCCGGCGGGGCGGATGCCGGGTGGTCCGACGCCATGGCGTCCGTGGATCCGCGTGGGCTGGCGTATGTGATCTACACGTCGGGTTCGACCGGTGTGCCGAAGGGTGTGGGTGTCTCCCACGGTTCGCTGGCGAATCTGGTGGGGGTGTTCGGGCCGTTGATGGGGGCGGGTCCGGGTGTTGGGGTGTTGCAGTTCGCCTCGTTCGGGTTCGATGCGTCGGTGCTGGATGTGGCGGTGGCGTTGTCGTATGGCGCGACCTTGTGGGTTGCC
>NZ_BSTN01000073.1 GCF_030269545.1 Actinomadura sp. NBRC 104425
GCGCCCCGCGATCGATACCCTGGCCATCGAGGTCTCCGTGCAGATGGTCTTCTTGGTCGTTGATCCATCTACCGGAGACCTCACCTGTATCCAGGCACCGACATGCCGCGACCGAACCGACAACCAGCACTTTCTAAACACGGCCTAGCGCGCCGCCCGTCGGCCCCGCGCACGCGGGGATGCTCCCGCCGCGCTCAACGCTGGGGTACGGCAGGCGGAGTCGGCCCCGCGCACGCGGGGATGCTCCTCCCCAGCTCTGCGGCGGCCGCGGTTTTCGTGTGTCGGCCCCGCGCACGCGGGGATGCTCCTCCTGCTGGAGCGGTTGTCCGCCGAGGATTTCGGTCGGCCCCGCGCACGCGGGGATGCTTCGGACACGATGGGTCGTTCCTTTCCGCCGACGACCCTTGGGGCAGTGCAGAGGGCTGGCCCCTCGGGGGCGGCGCCCCCGAGGGGCCAGCGGGTCAGCCGGTGACTCCGTTCAGCACCTCGGCCTCGGCCTGGCGCGCCGCGTCGACGGTCTCACCACCCTTGGCGACCTTGGCGGCCTTGGGCTTGGGCGCCTTTTTGATCTCGGCGATGATGAACCGCTCGCGGCCCTGCTTCCACCGGCCGCGCTCACCGGTCTGGGGATCGAACGCGGACGGGTCGTACCAGATTCGCCCGGGGCGGATGTCGTCGCAGACCACCTCGACGCGGTCGCCCATCTTGAACTCCCGGGCGATGCGGCCGGCAAGGGTGGTGTCCAGGGTGGTCACGCGGATGGTCCGCTCGGCGGAGTAGACGTCGCCGTCCCGGTTGACCTTGCGCAGGATGACCAGGATCTGCAGCTCGCAGCGCACGCCCCAGTCGTAGGACTTCAGCTCGGGGTCACGGGCGAGACGACCGGCGATGTTGACGGTGAAGCGGTTGTCCATGAGTCCTCCTCTGGCTCCTGCCGGGAGGGGCGGCCGCCTCGGTCGGCGGCCTGGGGGCTTGCGGTCTTCCCCGTCCCGACGGGGCCGGCTCCCCGCGCTGAGGGATGGGCATCAACCGGGAGACAAGGGATTTTCAAGATGTTTTCCACAGAAAAGATCTTGAAAATCCCGCGGGCGGACGGTTGAGGGCCAGACCGCAGTGCGGGAGCGTCGCCTCCGGCGGGACGGGGAGGCCGCGAGTTCCCAGGCCCCCTCGTCGAGGCGGCTCTTCCAGCAGGAGCCTGAGGAGGACGGACCGCACGCTCTTCGCCGTCGACATCGACCGGCCGCCTCCCCGGCCCCGCAGGGAAGGAGCGGCTGGCGACTGCTGCGCGCCGCAGTGAGGTACCGGGCAAGCTGGGCAACGGGAACCGGGCCCGGCGTCTGCGGCGCCGGGCGTCCGGCCGCCGAGCCGTGCACGGCGCATCCCCGCGAGGTCAGATGGGCGACCGCGTCGAGGCGGTCTGCGACGGCGTTCGCGCCGGTTTTCTGGCGCGGCCCGTCCGCGTTCGGCGTCCGCACCGGTGGGCGCAGGCGGTGGAAGCAGGGACGCGAACGGTTCATGTTCGCCGAGAGCAAGAAGGCGCCCAAGTCCTCGGTCGTCGAGGTGCCAGGACGGGACTGCCGACGCGGTGTGTCATGGCGAGGTGGTGGAGTCCGCGCTTTGCGCTGAGGGGGGTGTGCTCTGGCCGGGCTCCTACTTCGCTGGGAGCGTGGACGGAGCGCTGATCAGCGTCCGGCGTCAGTACATCCCGCCTAGTCTGAGCCGGGCAGACGCCGGATCGCCCGGGGTGATCCGGTTTTCCTCGCCCCGCTACGCGGGAGGGTCCGCTTCACCCCTGCATGAAGGCCGGAGCACTGCGGACGAACGTGCGTAGCAGACGAAGGCGCCCCAGTTCAGTACTGGGTCCCCGGCTGCGTGGTGCTCCAACTGGACGGTGCGCAGCGCGTCGGACGGGCCGTGTCCCTGGCAGAGCAGCTCATAGAACCTCACCATGAGGTAAACCCCCGCCCGGCCCGACACCGCTGGGGACCACCAATGACCGCCCGCCAAACCGGGCAGCAGACTGCGGCCGACCCCGCTCCCTGGGGGCGGCCGCCCCCGCCCCGCCAGCTCGACACCGACACGCCAACGTTGCCCCGGCCACACCGTCACACCCGGCCGGGGCCGAGCCACCCGCGCCCGATGCGCTGTTCGACCTGGCGGAGACCCACCGATGACCACCCACCGGACGCGGCCCGGTTGCGTCCACGGAGGTGGTGTACGAGTTGATGCAGGTCAGAGGGCGTGGCGTCGTGAAATGAGACGGCCACCGCGTGATCCTTCGAGAAGCGAAGTCCAAGATCGAAGGAGAGGACGCGATGGCCGATGACACCAGTGTGGACCCCGCGGGCCGGCTTGCCGAGCAGATCGGGGCGTGTGAGCCGGATCTGCTGCGATCGATGGTCAAGACGATGGCCGAAGCGCTCATGTCGGCCGAGGCCGACGCGATCTGCGGCGCCGGCTACGGGCAGCGCTCGGACGAACGGGTCAACCGCCGCAACGGCTACCGGCAGCGGGACTGGGACACCCGCGCCGGCACGGTCGAGCTGGCGATCCCGAAGCTGCGCAGCGGGTCGTACTTCCCCGGGTGGTTGCTGGAGCGGCGCCGCCGGGCCGAGCAGGCCCTGGTGAGCGTGGTGGCCACCTCGTATCTGCTGGGGGTGTCGACGCGGCGGGTGGACAGATTGGTGGAGCAGATGGGCATCACGGGCATTTCCAAGAGCCAGGTGTCGGAGATGTCGAAGGTGCTGGACGCCCAAGTGGCCGCGTTCCGCAACCGGCCCCTGGAAGGTGGGCCGTATGCGTTCGTGTGGCTGGACGCCCTCACCCAGAAGGTGCGTGAGGGCG
>NZ_BSTN01000074.1 GCF_030269545.1 Actinomadura sp. NBRC 104425
AGACTGCGCGTCATCGACGGCACCGCACAAGACCCCGAGGACGACAACCGAGAACTCACCGCTTAACCTGCAGCAACAGGATCACGCGGAGGCCGACTCATACACCACTCCGCTGGACGTGACCCGGGTGGCCACAACCGGGCCCCTCTGTCACGGCCCGGTGCGGCTGCTCTTCGAGTCAACGCGGGTACATCAGGCCGATGAAGGGCCTACGCCGCCCGAGAGGTTGAAAGCCTTGAAAGCTCGAAAGGCCGCTGCCATGACGGCGACGTCACGCATCCCCAACACCGCGCTTGCGGCCCTGGTCAACGAAGCACGTTGGAACAACGGTCAGCTCGCCCGAGCCGTCAACCGCATCGGAGACGAAGCCGGGATGCGTCTGTCCTACGACGACAGCGCCGTATGCCATTGGCTCAGCGGCACACTGCCGCGTCCACGCGTGCGCCCCCTAGTCTGCGAAGCTCTGACACGCCGCCTGGGCCGCCCCATCACCTTGGCGGCCGCCGGCTTCCCCACCGGCAGCACCGCGCACACTGAAAACCTGGACATCTTCGCGGAACTGCTCGAACTGGGGAGCGCAGACATGGATCCCTCACGGCGGACGCTACTGGGCGCGATCGGCATGTACTCGGCCGCCTTGGCGATCCCGAACTGGAGCGAGATCAGCGGGCGCTTTCAGCAGCTCCGCAAGAACCCCTACACCCGTATCGGCCCGCGCGAAGTCCAGGCCGTCCGCACCATGACAGAACACCTGTCGGCGCTGGACGACCAGTTCGGCGGTCGAACCGTGCGGCCGATGGCAGCGGCGTTCCTGGTCAACACCATCACTCCGTATCTCCACGCCACAGCAAGCGACAAGGTACGGCGGCAGATGCTGTCGGCCGCCGCCGACCACTGCTACCTGACCGGCTACATGGCGATGGACGAACGCGCCGACGGTTTGGCCCAGCGCTACTTCCTCAAAGCCCTGGAACTAGCCGGGTACGCCGACGACCACCTCACCTACTGCACCACCCTGCGCGGCATGAGCGTCCAGGCCGTCGACCTCGGACACAGCAAGGACGCCCTCCACCTCGCCGACGCCGCCGCAGAAGCCTCACCCAAGGCCGGACCACGGATGCTGGCCTTCCTCACCGGCCAGCAAGCCCACGCAGCCGCCCAATGGGGCGACCGCGACACCGCTCTCAGAAAACTCCGTGAAGCCGAAGCCGCAATGGAACGCGCGGAATCCCAGGCCAAGACCTTCGGCTCCTACGACTCCGCAGCCCTGAACTACCACATCGCCCAGGTCCGCTACGAACTCGGCGACCGCAAAGAGTCCATCGAGGCACTGGAACGAGCCGACCGCCAACGGCACAGCGTCTACCGGCGAGTACGAGTCCGGCACCTCGGCACCATCGCCGAACGCAAACTCCAACTGGGACGCCTCGAAGAAGCCTGCGGTGACTGGCATCGCATGCTCGACGAATACGAAGACGTGCAGTCAGGACGCTGCGACGACCGGTTCCGCGCCATGATGACCGCACTCAGCCACTACCAGAAGAACACTCACGCCAGAAACCTCTACGAACGAGGTCGGACCATCGCACGCAGGCGGACACAGGCGCAACAGCACTGAGGAACAGGGCGAACACTCGCTCACTCGCGACGCACCATCAGCGCTGGTCGAGCAAGCCCAGCAGCATCTCGCGTCATGGAGACCTACCATCAGCTCGCCCGCGCATTCGGCGTCAAAACCGTCTGGTTCGTGGCGCCGTCCTCCCCGATCCTTCCGAGGCACGCGCAGACGACATCGTCCTAGCCGACAAGCGATCGGCATCAACACGCCGCCACGCGGACCTGCGCGACGCGGGCCTGAGCTACGCGAACCTGCGCGGCGCGAACCTGCGCGGCGCGAACCTGCGCGGCGCGAACCTGCGCGGCATCCGGGGCATGACGGCAGACGAGGTGCGCCAGGCAGCGCGAAGTGATGCGTCGACCAGGTTCTGAGGGGGTGCGGACACCCCCGGTGAAGAACCGCAGGTACGCCGACTGCTCCGACATCCGGTCCACCAAGCGGTGCAGCACCCGGCGATCCGACCGCACCAGCGGCCGGATATGCACCATCCCACCGTCGCGCAGCAACGCTTGCCGGCCCGCCTCGGTCACATGGAAGCCGACATCATCGGCCTCCCAAGGCATGAAGGCCGGGCGACCCGGACCCGTAGGGCTTTTGCTCTGCCGTCACGACATCAGCCCCGCCCGGCGGAAACAGGGCGGTCCATCCGCCCGGGTGGAACGTCACTGGCCACCGTGTCGGTGCCGGGTGTCACCGCAAGCAGACGGCACACGGGGGTCGGCGTTGGGCGGTTCGGTCACGGCGGCGCGCCGTGACGCGCGCCGAGGCCGGCATCCGCCCATGACTTCAGCGAGTACCGCCGCGGCGGGGACGCTGTGAAGGCGGCTGCCCCTGGTGGCCGGTGCACACGACAAGGGGCCGGTGGCGCCGTCATCGACGCCAC
>NZ_BSTN01000075.1 GCF_030269545.1 Actinomadura sp. NBRC 104425
CACCCGACGCCACCACATCCACCGACAACTCAGCCGTGGCCACACCGATCGTCGCCTCGGTCGGACCATAGTGATTGAACACCCGCCGGCCCCCGGCCGCCCGCACCAGCTCGCCCACCCACTCTGCAGGCGCACCTTCACCGCCCAGCACGATCGACCGCGCCGGAACCACCCGCTCGACACCGGCCGCCGACGCCAGGGCGGCCAAGTGCGACGGCACCGCCTTGACATGATCGATGCGATGCTCGGCCAGATAGCCCGCAACCGCCTCGGCATCCGTCACCGACCCGCGATCCACCACATGCAACCGCCCACCCGTGGCCAGACTGACGAACACCACCGTGTTCCCCAGATCGGTCACCTGCGGCTGCAACAACCCGTACCGGGCACCCGCACCCGACCAGCCCAACCGCTCCGACACCGACGCCACATAGTTCGCCAGCGCCCCGTGCGTCACCGCCACCCCCTTCGGAACACCGGTCGAGCCGGAGGTGTAGATGACGTAGGCCAAACCGTGTGGATCGGTCTGCATCGGAGGCGGCGAGTCCGGGCGGTCCGTGAGCACGTGCGGGTCGTCCAGCCAGAGCACGCGCACCTCGGACGAGGCCTCGGACGAAGCGTCGGCGAACGCCCCGGCCTCGTCCCGGTCGGCCAGCACCACTCGGGCGCCGCTGTCGGCCAGCATGAACGCGATCCGCTCGGCGGGCGACTGCGCGTCGATCGGCAGATAGGCGGCCCCGGCCTTCCACACACCCAAAATCGCGCCGATCATCTCAACGCCGGACGGCAGGCACAGCCCGACCACCGACTCCACACCCACACCCGCATCGCGCAGAAGGCGGGCGACCCGGTCCGCCCGCGCGTCGAGCTCGGCGTAGGTCAGCTCCACGTCTTCCGCGACCAGCGCGACCGCGTCCGGCATGGCCGCGACGGTCTGGCCGAACGCCTCCACGACGCTCACGCCGGTCGTCGCCGTCGCCGTGTCGTTCCATTCGGACAGCAGCCGGTCGCGTTCCGCCCCGTCGAGGATGTCCACGGACCGCAGGGCGGCGTCGGGGCCGCCGTCCAGTGCGGTGGCGAGCGCGGCGACGAGGTTTTCCAGCGCGGTGCGCACCAGCACTCCGACCGCACGCGCGTCCACGGACTTCACCGCGAGCACGCTCAGGCTGAGACCGCCCTGCCCCCAGTCGTTGACCGACACGGTGAGCGGGTAGCTGTTCTGCACCCGGACGGCGACCTGCCGGATCCCCTCGATCGGCTCCTGCTCGGCACGATCGGCCTCCTGCCCGGCGTGCCGGTAGTTGAACAGCGAGGTGAACAGCGGCGTGTTGCCCGTGATGCCGCTGGCCTGCTGCGCGACCGCCAGCGGCGCGTGCTCGTGCTCCAGGAGCCCGGCCAGCTGGGACCGCATCTCCTCCACCGCCGCACGGACTTCGACCCGGCCGGTGCGCACCCGGACCGGCAGCGTATTGAAGAACGGCCCGGAGACCCGGTCTGAGCCCTCGCCGGCGTTCATCCGTCCGAAGAGGACCGTGCCGAAGACGACGTCGTCCCGGCCGGACAGGGTGGCCAGCACGCGCGCCCAGGCCACGTGCAGCACCGTGGCCGCACTGACGCCCAGGCGCCGCGCGACCTCGCGCAGGCCCGCCACCGCCTCGTCGGGGACGGACACCACCTCGGAGACCAGGTCACTGCCGTCGCCATGCACATCCATCAGGCCGTAGGGGGCGGTGGGCTCTGTCACGTCGCCGAGCAGGTCGGCGAAGAACCGCTCGTGCTCGGCGCGCGGCACCCCGCTGCGGGCCTGTGCCACGAAGTTGCGGAACGGCAGCGCCTCGCCCAACCGGTCGGCCTTCCCGGCGAGGACCGTCCGCAGCTCTTGGATGAGGACGTCCATGCCCTGGTGGTCCTGCACCATGTGGTGCATGCGCACCAGTCCGAGCCACCGGCCGTCGGTGGTCTCGGTGACGTGCAGGTCCATCATCGGCGCGCGGCCCAGGTCCATCGCCGAGCCGACCGTGGCCAGCAGCGCGTCGGCCGGGTCGGTGGTGTCCGGGTCGAGCGTGTGCTCGACGACCGGCAGTTTCGCTTGCCGCCACACCACCTGGACCGGTTCGCGCAGGCCCTCCCATACGACAGCCGTCCGGTAGATGTCATGCCGGTCGATGACCTGCTGCAGCGCCTCAACGAACCGGCTCACACGGGCTCGCGAGTCGAACTCGAGGACCTGCATGGTCACGTATGCGTCTGCTCCACCGCCCGCGAGCAGGTGGTGGAACAGCAGGCCCTCCTGCAGCGGGGCCAGCGGGTACACGTCGGCCACGTTGGCGGCGCCGCCGTCGACGCCTGCGACGATCCGGT
>NZ_BSTN01000076.1 GCF_030269545.1 Actinomadura sp. NBRC 104425
AGGCCGCGCGGATCATCGACGCCATACCGCCCCAGCAGCGGCGGACGCGCTACCTTACGGCCGCGCGGATGGCACTGGACCTCGCCCCCGAGAACGCACGCTCGCTCCCCGCGGCAAAGGAACTACGAGAGCTCACCGAAGGCGCCTGACGCTGGGCACCGTGCTCGCCCCGCCCACCGCCGGATTGCTGCGTCTGTTCATGTCCTGGGCGGCCGTTGCGGTGCTCGGTCAGTAGCAGTCCTCGGCGGCAACCAGGACGGACTCGAAGTACCGCGGCATGCCGTCTGTGTCCATGGGGACCTCGTGACCGGCCTACGGGTGAAGGCGAGGGTCAGCCCGGGGACGGTCGGGTGCTCGATGTCCGCGTCGGGGACGTCGTGGTCCTGTCCGGAGAGGCCCCTGGCAGGACGCGGGCGGGGGTGCGGAAGACGCCCGCGCCGTCGAGGAGGATATGCGCGTCGGCGTCTTCGTTATGGAAGCGCCACACTTCGATGGCGGTCACCTCGATGGCGGTCACCGTCCTCGACGGGCACCGAAAAGCCCGGTTCAGCGGCGTCGGACGGCTGGACATAAAGTTTCGAGGGCCGGGCGGGGATATGCGGAGGCACGGTCGGAAACGGGCCAATGAGCGATTCCGCCTTGCGAGGACGTGATCTCGGCCGACGTACCAGGGCCCTATCTACGCGCAGGTCGGTGGACACGGTTGCGCACCGCCGCGCTGCTCTGGTCCCGCGCGGATTCGGCGCCTGGCAGGTTCCACCGGCGTCCGACAGCGGGTGCACCGCCTTCTGGGGACCGGTCGCGCGCCGCCGGGAGCCTTGTCGTCCGATGGGAGTGGGATGAGAAACAGTCAATGATCTACACATCGGTCATTTCCCATGCGGGACATTCCGTGCATTTCACGTTATGCACCCCACGGGCGGCAAGGATCTCGCCAAGCGATAGATGTGTTCATCGTTCGGCCGCATGAGGTTCGGGGCGGCGGGTTATCTCTAGCCGTGCACTGCGTTTCGCGGGCAAGAGAGCGATCTAGGAGGCTCAGATGATGAAACGACTCGCCGCAGCAGGTATCGCGTCCGCCGCTCTGGGTGGTCTTCTGATGACGGCGCCGGCCGCCATGGCGAGCCCCATCGCCGTCTCCGCCACGGCGGGCTGGTACGAGCGCCACGACCCGGACCATGACCGCAAGCATCACGGCAAATGGGACGGTTTCTGGGACCATCACAAGAAGCGTCACTGGAACGGCTTCAAGAAGAAGCCTTGGGACGACTACAGGGACCACCACAAGAAGTTCCACAAGGAAGATCCCCGGGACGAGCACAAGAACAAGGAAGAGCACAAGGAACACCACAAGGACGGCCACGACCACAAGTGGGGCGACTGACAGAGCACTCCTGACGTAGCGACCGATCGCGGCGACCGTTAGACGGCCCGTCCGCGAGGATGGGCGCCGAGACAGGGGCCGTCCGGCCCCTGCCCCTCGGTGGGTGGCCGGGGGTGGCCGGGTCGCGAGGAACCGCCGCCGTGCGGATCGGACAGGCCCGGCCCCCTCTGGACGGTGAACGCCTTCAGGCCGGTGGATACGATGGCGCGTCGCCTTCTCGAGATCAGAGACGATGGCGTGGATGGCGAACGCGTATCGCGTCGAAGGGCCGGAGGGACGATGGCGGACGGAGCGCAGCAGGAGACGCCGAGCAGGAACACTGCGGCGAAGTGGAGCCTGTACGCCGGTGGCGGGGCTATGTGCTGCCTGGTGCTGCCCTTCCTCGTTCCGCCGTTCGTCGTCGCCTACATGTGCATGGCGTTCCTGCTCGGCGTGGCCGCCATCGTCACGGGGCATTTCGGCCGGTCCCGGGGGCGTCGGCTGGGCGGGGACGGGCGCGGCAGGGCGCTGGTGGGGATTCTGCTCGGCTGGTTCGCCGTGTTCGTCTGTGTGGTGGTGGTCGCCGTCGTGGTGGGGATCACATCCGTGCTCGCCGTCATCATCGACAGCTTCTAGGTGTGCTGTTCGGGGACGTTGGTGACAGGCGACACGCCGTGGGTGGTTGTTGAACGACAGGAGGGCCTTCTGGTTTCGGTGTGGATTGCGACGACATCTGCACCGACGTCCAGGAGGCCCTCG
>NZ_BSTN01000077.1 GCF_030269545.1 Actinomadura sp. NBRC 104425
GGGGCACGAGGACCTCCCGGCGGGTGGTGCGAAGTTTCGTCGACTCACACCACGCCAGGAGGTCCTCCCCATTTCAAGATCATCCAGCTGTGTCGCCGTCACCAACGTCCATGGTCAGTACACCTAGGACTGGCCAGCGCGGCGAGGGAGCATCCCCGCGTGCGCGGGGCCGACACTTGCTGACCTGGGAGTATATGGCAGGGGAGACGAGTTTTCATTTAGTTGGATTAGCAAACGGACCGTGCGTGGCTTAACCGGCAGGCTGTTTGACTGCGTCGGTGCTCACGTCGACGACGCCACGTAGAACCATCGGACGAGACCGGTATGGTGTCGGATCTGGTCGGCCCCGCCCACCAACCTCCCCACGAGGTCTTCGAGATCTGGATGACCGTGCACGACCGCCTCACGGACGCGTTCGTGGGAGCGGCACGCGACGCCGGTCACCACGGCGATGTTGGCCTCGGTGAAGTCGCGGAGCTGGGGACGGCCGACGACCTTCGCAGGGGCGTCGAACTGGTGGCCCAGGGCCGCCGTTTCTGCAAGTCATCGAGGAGGACGCCGGTCCAGCCGACGTCCACCGTTGAATCGACCGACCGCGCTTGCGGACGAGCCGACGATCGGCCCGTCGGTGACTCCAGGGGGCACCGGTGATCGGAACCTACGACATCACGCAGGCGGCGCTCACCCCAGAGGAGCAACTGCAGCGGCAGAAATGTGACCAGCCCCGCGCGCCTTTTCCAATGGCCGCTCAACCCGATGGGCGCATGCACACGGCCGTCGTCAATGCTCGTGCCCGCCTCGGAGCGATCGGCCGCCCCGGCCCGTCTATTGCCCAGGAAGCCTTGCCCAAGCCAAGACAAAGGGCGGAGTGCGAGCCGGCCGACGAAGAGTGGCAGGTCTTGGCCGATGCGAGCACCGAGACGGGGCTCATGTTCCGAAGGGCCGTATGCCGAAAGCCTGGCCGCCCCATACGGATGGTCACCGCGGTTGACTGCGACGGCGCCCTGCACCAGATCCACCGGCTCCATGCTCGGCAGCCCTCCACGTACATCACCCTGTACGCCGACACGTTCACCGCTACACGGCGAGGTTGTTGCTGGGATCCGCTGTCGTCGTCGCACCGTCCACCAGATCGGGAGAAACGGCGTAGCAGGGCGGCACAATGTCGTGCATGATCCGCATCAGGTTCACTACTCCGCAGCAGCACGGCGGTGAACGAGCCACACAGGCCGAGGTGGAGGCGGACCGGATCAGGATCGACGACGGGCGGCTGCTGCTGTTGCTGGACGGCGCAGTCCAGGCCGACTTTCCCGTGACGGCGGTCTCGGAAATCGACCTGCGGTCGGCCAAGACCTACTCGGTGGAGAAGATCCGCACCGCCCACCCGCAGGCGTACAAGGCGTGGACCGCCGAAGAAGAGCGGCTCCTGCGGCAATTGCACGACAGCGGCACCGCCATCGCCGAGATCGCCGAGAAACTCGGCCGTCAGCCCGGCGCGATCCGGTCCCGGCTCAAGCGTCTCTTGGGCCGCTGATACCGCCGAGTCTGCACACCGCATCACGGCACTGGTACCTCTGAGGGCGCGTGCGGAGGCATAAGACCGGGGCCGCCGCGGACGGGTGAAGCCAGTGCCTGCAGGTTGCGTCCACGGAGGTGGTGTACGAGTTTCCGCAGGTGAAGAGCGTGGCGTCGTGACGTGAGACGGCCACCGCGTAGATCCTTCGAGATGGATGATCAAGAAGAAGGAGACAACGCGATGGC
>NZ_BSTN01000078.1 GCF_030269545.1 Actinomadura sp. NBRC 104425
GTAAAGGGCCTCGGTGAGGTACTCGGAGAATTGCGCGAAGGACGATGCCTCGATCAAGCGGTCGCCGCGTGCGTCCTGGATCATCGCCCAGAAGTGGCCGGTGTAGGTGCCGTACCACAGGCAGACGCCGGGAAAACGGCGTCGCAACTCGGCGAGCGCCCGGTCGATGTCCGTATCGAAGATCGAGTTTTGACAGTCGCTCACTGGTGGGATTCTCTCGGCATGACGGGTCGGTCTGATCGCGCGCGGCCGGCAACAGGGGGCGGGGCACCGGCCGCGCGCGTCGGCCAATATTCGTGAGCCGCACACTTCACCAACCAGCACCGGTTATCGTCGGTGCCAGGGTGTTAACTCTGGGTGAGCAGCGGGGCCCGCCCACCACAAGGCAACTGTGGGGTGATCATGAACGACCGGCCCGAAAACATCACCGCGATGATCTGCATGCGGATCTACGCCCGGGTGTTCTCCCATCTCGCGCGCATCAACAACCGCCCGAACAAAGCGGTCGCCCACGCCGCCGACTGCAGCGAGGCGTACATCTCAATGATCAAGAAAGGAGAGCGCCTGCCCACCCTGGAAACGACCAGGGCCCTCGACCAGGCGATCGACGGCGCAGGCTGCCTGTTCGAGGTCCGCCGCCTGATCCAACAACTCCAGGACGAAATCACCGCCAACGAGCGTAACGTGAAAACACGTCTCATCGTCTCCGGTAAGGAGCACGGCCCCGTGAAGCGACGCGAACTCCTGCAGGACGGCGCGAAGGTCACCGCCGGCGCCACCGTCGCCCCCGTCCTGGCGGCCCTCACCCAGGCATGGCAGGTCTCCGAACCCAAGATCCCGGGCGCGAGCGTCTCCCAGTCGATGATCGACGACTGGGAAAACGCGGCGCTCCTTTATAGCCAG
Source organism: Actinomadura sp. NBRC 104425 (assembly GCF_030269545.1). Classification (GTDB taxonomy): domain Bacteria; phylum Actinomycetota; class Actinomycetes; order Streptosporangiales; family Streptosporangiaceae; genus Spirillospora; species Spirillospora keratinilytica. Next base: position 904 of record NZ_BSTN01000078.1, read on the forward strand.
CGGGCACGTCAGGAGCCGCCCGCCACCATCCTCGAAACACTCGCCGACGAGTTCAGCGCGATCGCCCCACACCTGGCCCGCGAGCAGCCCGAAGAGGTGCGCAAAGGCCTCACCCACGCCGCCGCACAGCACGCGCTGCTGATCGCCGGAAAGCTTCTGGATCTCGGAGACCGCAGAGAATCCCACCGGTGGTGGATCAAGACCCGGGCCCTGAGCGACGAGTCCGGAGACGACATGCTCGCCTCCTGGGTGCGCAGCCGCGAAGCGCTCTACCGTTTGGGCGACCGATCCGATGATCTCTACGCGGTGCTGGCAGCCGCGCAGCATGCACGACGCCTGGCAGGAGATCAGCCCAGTGCTCCGCTCGTCTCCGCCCTGTGTGCCGAGGCCGGGGCTCTTGCTCGACTGGGACGCCTTGACGAAGCCATCGTCACACTCCGAAAGGCGGAGACAGCATTCGAGCGCATGCCCGGAGGCACACCGTTCGATCCGCACTGGGCCAAGCGCGAAGAGGGCCTGTGGTTCGACAAGAGCCTCATCTACACCCTGGCGAACGACGTCAAGCACGCGATGGAGGCACAGAACACAGTGCTCAGCGGCCGAGGCGCCGATGACGACCTGACCGCCACAGGCGTCCGCCTCCACGCCGCAGCACTCCAGGTCCGCACCGACCCGAAGACGGGGATGGAGGAGGCCGCGCGGATCATCGACGCCATACCGCCCCAGCAGCGGCGGACGCGCTACCTTACGGCCGCGCGGATGGCACTGGACCTCGCCCCCGAGAACGCACGCTCGCTCCCCGCGGCAAAGGAACTACG
>NZ_BSTN01000079.1 GCF_030269545.1 Actinomadura sp. NBRC 104425
CGTTGTCGGTTCCGGCCGAGGTGCATCGGCGGCTGGTGGAGCTGGCCCGTGCCGAGGGCGTGACCCCGTTCATGGTGTTGCAGGCGGCGTTGGCGGTGATGTTGTCGCGGCTGGGTGCGGGTACCGACATTCCGATCGGTGCGGTGGTCGCCGGGCGTACCGACGAGGCTTTGGATGATCTGGTCGGGTTTTTCGTCAACACTCTGGTGATCCGGACGGATCTGTCGGGTGATCCGGAGTTTCGGCAGGTGCTGGGCCGGGTGCGGGAGACGACGCTGGGGGCTCTCGCGCACCAGGATGTGCCGTTCGAGCGGCTGGTGGAGGAGCTGGCGCCGGAGCGGTCGCTGGCCCGGCACCCGCTGTTCCAGGTCATGCTGACCATGCAGAACATCGAGCGCGCCGAGCTGGAGCTCCCTGGCGTGCACGTCGAGGCCGGCACGTCCGCGATCGACGCGGCCGCCGCGCCGCCGGCCCGGTACGACCTGCACGTGACGGTCGGCGAGACCTTCGACGACCAGGGCCGCCCGGCGGGGCTGCGCGCGTTCGTGACGCTGGCGGCGGACCTGTTCGACGCGGCGTCGGCGTCCAGGGTCGCCGCCTGGTACGGCCGGGTGCTGGAGCGCGTGACGGCGTCCGCGGACCTGAGGTTGCGCGAGGTCGACGTGCTCGACGCCCGGGAACGGGACCGGGTGCTCGACGAGTGGAACGACACCGCCGCGCCGGACGCCCACCAGGCGGTTCCCGACCTGTTCCGGCGGCAGGCGGCCGCGATCCCCGACGCGACGGCCGTGGTGGCCGACGGCGCAGAGGTGACCTACCGGGAACTGGACGCGGCCGCGGACCGCATCGCCCGGTACCTGAACGGCATGGGTGTGGGCGCCGAATCGATGGTCGGGCTGTGCCTGCGCCCCGGCCTCCAGACGATCATCGGCATCCTGGGCGTGTGGAAGGCCGGGGCCGCCTACCTGCCGATCGACGTGACGCTGCCGGCCGAGCGGATCGCGTTCATGCTGGCCGACAGCGGCGCCGAGGTGGTTTTGGCGGACCGCGAGGCGGGCGCGGTGGCGTCCGGGCGACCGGCGGGCATCCCGTTGGTCTGGACCGACGAGCTTCAGGAAGCAGCGGAGCCCGCCGGTGACGCCGTGCCGGCGCGGGTGGACCCGCATGGCCTGGCATACGTGATCTACACGTCGGGATCGACCGGCACCCCGAAGGGAGTGGCGGTCACGCACGGTGCGCTGGCCAACTACGTGGCCTCGGTGTCGGCCAGGTTCGAGTGGGGCGGGGTCGGGGTGCGGTACGCGCTTCTGCAGCCGCAGGTGACCGACCTGGGCAACACGGCGCTGTTCATCAGCTTGGCCACCGGTGGGGAACTGCACGTCCTACATTCCGAGGCGGCGGTGGACCCGGGAGCCGTGCGCGACTATCTGCGGACGCGGCGGATCGACTTCGCCAAAGGCGTGCCGTCGCACCTGGCGGCGCTGTCCGCCGTCACCGGGATCGACGGCGTGATGCCCGCCCGGTCGATCGTGCTGGGCGGGGAGGCGGCGTCCGCAGAGTGGGTGGGCGAGCTGGTGCGGGCGGCCGGGGGCCGGCGGGTGTTCAATCACTATGGTCCGACCGAGGCGACGATCGGTGTGGCCACGGCTGAGTTGTCGGTGGATGTGGTGGCGTCGGGTG
>NZ_BSTN01000080.1 GCF_030269545.1 Actinomadura sp. NBRC 104425
ACCGGATCGTCGCAGGCGTCGACGGCGGCGCCGCCAACGTGGCCGACGTGTACCCGCTGGCCCCGCTGCAGGAGGGCCTGCTGTTCCACCACCTGCTCGCGGGCGGTGGAGCAGACGCATACGTGACGGTCCAGGTATGGGAGTTCGACTCGCGAGCCCGTGTGAGCCGGTTCGTTGAGGCGCTGCAGCAGGTCATCGACCGGCATGACATCTACCGGACGGCCGTGGTCTGGCAGGACCTGCGCGAACCGGTCCAGGTGGTGTGGCGGCAAGCGAAACTACCGGTGATCGAACACACCCTGGACGACAGCCATGGCGACCAGGTGCAAGCCCTTGTCGCCATGGTGGGCTCGGCGATGGATCTGGGCCGCGCGCCGCTGATGGACCTGCACATCGCCGAAACAGAGGACGGCCGATGGCTGGGCCTGATCCGGATGCACCACATGGTGCAGGACCACCAGGGCATGGACGTCCTCATCCAAGAGCTGCGGACGGTGCTCGCCGGCGAGCCCGACCGGTTGGGCGAGGCGCTGCCGTTCCGCAACTTCGTGGCGCAGACCCGCGACAGGGCGGCACGGGCGGAGCACGAGCGGTTCTTCGCCGACCTGCTCGGCGACGTGACCGAGACGACGGCGCCGCTCGGTCTGACGGACGTGCGGATCGACGGCACCGGCGTGGTGTCCGAGCTGGTGCCGATCCCCGACGAGGCGACCGCCGGGCTGCGGCAGGTGGCGCAGCGGCTCGGCGTCAGTGCGGCCACGGTGCTGCACGTGGCCTGGGCGCGCGTGCTGGCCACCCTGTCCGGCCGGGACGACGTCGTCTTCGGCACCGTCCTCTTCGGACGGATGAACGCCGGCGAGGGCTCAGACCGGGTGATCGGCCCGTTCATCAACACCCTTCCGGTACGGGTGCGCACCGGCCGGACCGGGGCACTGGCCGCGGTCCGGGCGATGCGGTCGCAGCTCGCGGCGCTGCTGGAGCACGAGCACGCGCCGCTGGCGGTCGCGCAGCAGGCCAGCGGCATTGCGGGCGACACGCCGCTGTTCACCTCGCTGTTCAACTACCGGCACATCGGCGGCGGCGCTGCAAGGGACGAGCAGCAACCGACCGTGCGAGGGATCCGGAACGTCTACTCCAGGGTCCAGAACAACTATCCGCTGACCGTGTCGGTGAACGACATGGGCGCCGAGGGGCTGAGCCTGAGCGTGCTCGCGGTGGAGTCCGTGGACGCGCGTGCGGTCGGAGTGCTGGTGGCCACGGCGGTGGAGAACCTGGTCGACGCGCTGTCGAAGGCGCTGGACGGCGGACCGGACCCGGCACTCGGCTCCGTGAACATCCTGGACGCGCGCGAACGCGACCGCCTGCTGCGGGAATGGAACGACACCGCGACCGCCACCGAGGCCCCGACCGTCATCGAGCTGTTCGAGCGGCACGTGCGCACCACGCCCGATGCGGTCGCGCTGGTCGCGGAAGACGTGGAGCTGACCTACGCCGAACTCGACGCGCGGGCGGACCGGGTCGCCCGCCTTCTGCGCGATGCGGGTGTGGGTGTGGAGTCGGTGGTCGGGCTGTGCCTGCCGTCCGGCGTTGAGATGATCGGCGCGATTTTGGGTGTGTGGAAGG
>NZ_BSTN01000081.1 GCF_030269545.1 Actinomadura sp. NBRC 104425
GGTCGGCCGACGGACGCCTGGGCCGCCGACGAGGGCGGCCAACCCCGCTACAGCGCGGCCGACCGGCACCGCCAGGACTTCTGGGGGGATCCGGTTGCGCGAAGTGGTGTCGAGCTCCGTTGCCGATATTTCGAGGGTGGATTTCCTGCGAGGCGGCTGCGAGAAGTCGGCCCGGCGCGGCCTGCTCGCGGCCGCGGTCAGGCTGCGGACGCCTGGGCCGCCGACGAGGGGGCGTGCAACCGTCCCTCGGACGGGCGGCGCGGCCCCCAGGGCGGCTGTGTGACATCGTTGCGGTTGCCGCCGGCCGTCGCCGAGGCGAGCCGGGGCGCCGGGGCCCGCGGTGAGCGTGTGGTGCTCCGAGCCGCCCCCGGGCCACGGACGACCGGCGCCATGCGGTTCCTTGCGGCACCTTCCGTTCCCAGCCGCTCGCGGCCGGGATGACGTGCCACGCTCGACCTGCTGCGGCAGCAATCCGGCCAGGCCTGCTCTTGGCTCGGCATGTGGTTCGGTCGCAATGGCGGTGCCGGAATCGGTGAGCCCTGCTCGCCAGTGACCGTGGCGCTCTTGTCTGTGTTGGCCGTGGTTATGGACGTGCGGGTCGGCGGGTGCCGTCGGTGTCTCCCGGAGGGGCGGGAGCTGCGGTCCTGCGCGTAGGCGGTGTCGAGGCCCGGCTCTGCATTTCAGAGATTGGTTGCGGCTCGCCTGTGGAGCGGTTGGGAGTCCCCTTGCGACATCGCTTGTGGCTCGGGACTCGATGCGGCTTGTCGCGGGTGCCGCCTTCGCCCAGGCGCACGGCTGTCGGACGCGCCGGTGTCCAGCCCGTACGCGGTGTGCGCGTTCGGCATCCAGGTGCTCAACACCGCCAGCGCGCAATCCTCGCTTGTCTGTGCGATGTGATGCTCGTCGTCGGGGCTCGGCCCCGAGGGCTTCTTCCGGCCGGTCGGCGGTGATGGGCCCGGCGACCCGACCGGCTCCGCTTCCGCCTGCTCGGCACGTCCGACCGTGTGCACCCGGCTGCCGTTTCCGCGTTGCCAGGGGCTGTCGTCGGCTCGCCTGCGGACCGGCTGAAAGTGGTCGGTTGGCCCGGCGTGGCCTGGTTGGTGGCCGCGGGCGGCCGCCGGATGCCTGAGGCGCCGACGAGGGGAGTGCAACCGTCCCTCGGACGGGCGGCGCGGCCTTCAGGGCGGCGGCTGTGTGACGTCGTTGTGGTCGCTGCCGGCCGTCGCCGAGGCGAGCCGGGGCGCTGTGGCTCGCGCTGAGCATGTGGTATTCCGAGCCGCCCCCGGCCACAGACGACCGAGCCCGACCCGGTTTCGAACCGCCCCAGAGCACGGTCACGTCCAGCGGAGTGGTGTACGAGTCGGCCTCCGCGTGATCCTGTTTCTGCCGGTTAAGCAGTGATCGCCTGCTGGTCGCTCTCGTCCCCGGAACAGTCGCCGTCAATCACCCGCAGTCTGGCTTTGGCGAGGAACTCCAGGCCCATGTAGCGGCGGCCCTCGGTCCACTCGTCGGTCTGCTCCATCAGCACGGCGCCGACGAGGCGGATGATCGCGGTGCGGTC
>NZ_BSTN01000082.1 GCF_030269545.1 Actinomadura sp. NBRC 104425
ACCTCCGACCGCTTGGTCGGGATGGTGGTGTTCCGCTCGATGATCTTGGTGAAGATGCCGCCCTTGGTCTCGATCCCCAGGCTCAGCGGCGTGACGTCCAGCAGCAGGACGTCCTTCACCTCGCCCTTGAGCACACCCGCCTGCAGCGATGCGCCCACCGCGACGACCTCGTCGGGGTTGACGCCCTTGTTGGGCTCCTTGCCGCCGGTCAGCTCCTTGACCAGGTCCGTCACCGCCGGCATACGCGTCGAACCGCCCACCAGCACGACGTGGTCGATGTCATTGACGCTGATGCCGGCGTCCTTGATGACCTGGTGGAACGGCTTCTTGGTGCGCTCGAGCAGGTCGGCGGTCATCCGCTGGAACTCCGCCCGCGACAGCTTCTCGTCCAGGTGCAGCGGCCCCTCCGCCGAAGCGGTGATGTAGGGCAGGTTGATCTGCGTCTCCGAGGAGCTGGACAGCTCGATCTTGGCCTTCTCGGCCGCCTCCCGCAGCCGCTGCAGCGCCATCTTGTCCTTGGACAGATCGACGCCGTTGGCGTTCTTGAACCGCTCGACCAGCCACTGGACGATCGCGTTGTCCCAGTCGTCGCCGCCCAGGTGGTTGTCACCGCTGGTGGCCTTGACCTCGACCACCCCGTCGCCGACCTCCAGCAGCGACACGTCGAACGTGCCGCCGCCCAGGTCGAACACCAGGATCGTGGCCTCGTTCTCCTTCTCCAGGTGGTAGGCCAGCGCCGCGGAGGTCGGCTCGTTGATGATGCGCAGCACGTTCAGCCCGGCGATCTGCCCGGCCTCCTTGGTGGCCTGCCGCTGGTGGTCGGAGAAGTAGGCCGGCACGGTGATGACCGCGTCGGTGACGGTCTCGCCCAGGTAGGCCTCGGCGTCCCGCTTGAGCTTCTGCAGCACGAACGCGCTGATCTGCTGCGGGGTGAAGTCCTTGTCGTCGATGCGCTTCTTCCAGTCGGTGCCCATCTCCCGCTTGACCGACCGGATGGTGCGGTCGACGTTGGTCACCGCCTGCCGCTTGGCGACCTCCCCGACCAGCACCTCGCCGTTCTTGGCGAAGGCGACGACGGACGGCGTGGTCCGCGACCCCTCCGCGTTGGCGATGACGGTGGGCTCGCCGCCCTCCAGAATCGCGACGACCGAGTTGGTCGTCCCGAGGTCGATACCGACCGCACGTCCCATGTCTCTCGTCCTCCGTC
>NZ_BSTN01000083.1 GCF_030269545.1 Actinomadura sp. NBRC 104425
CGGCCATCGCGTTGTCTCCTTCTTCTTGATCATCCATCTCGAAGGATCTACGCGGTGGCCGTCTCACGTCACGACGCCACGCTCTTCACCTGCGGAAACTCGTACACCACCTCCGTGGACGCAACCCCAACAACACCGGGCCCCACCGAGCGCAACGTCGCAAGAACGCGCCGCCGACCCTTTCCGCGTCAGGCGGCAGACAGCGCCGAAGACGAGTCACTGCACAGGGCCCGACGACCGAAAAAACCCACAACCGCGCCACTGGCCCAGGCAGGAAGCTGCGGGTCGTCGTTCCGGATGAGCCGCCACGGCTCACGCCCGGCGCGGCTCGCGCGCTGCTCCGGCTCCTGCGCGAAGTGGCCGAACGAACCTCCAAGCCAGACGACGACAAGGAGCACACAAACGAATGAAGGCCATTGCGCCAGAACCTGCCGACGACCACGACGAGCTCACCGGAGCCGTCCAGCGGCCACGTCGGTTCGCGTTTTACGGCCGAGTGTCGACCGAGGACAAGCAGGACCCCTCCGCCTCCAAGGCCTGGCAGCTTCGCCGTGCCCTCGCCCTGATCGAGTCGTGCGGAGGGGAGATCGTTGCCGAGTACTTCGACGTCGATCGCTCCAGATCGATCCCGTGGGCCCGACGCCCGCAGGCCAGTGCCCTACTCGACGTGTTGAAGGACCCGAACAGGGGCTTCGACGCCGTTGTGATCGGAGAACCACACCGAGCCTTTTACGGCGGCCAGTACGGCCTCACGTTTCCGATCTTCGAGCACTACGGTGTCCCCTTGTGGGTGCCCGAGATCGGCGGTCCGATCGACGCCGACAACGAGGCCCACGACATGATCATGTCGGTCTTCGGCGGCCTGTCCAAAGGCGAACGCAAGCGCATCAAGACCCGCGTCCGCTCTAGCATGGCGGCCATCGCTGCCAGCGAGGGCCGCTACCTGGGCGGCCGTCCGCCGTACGGCTACAAACTCGAAGATGCGGGACCGCACCCCAACCCGGCCAAGGCCGCTGACGGCAAACGGCTCTACAAGCTGGCGATCGACCCGGACGCCGCGCCTGTCGTCCAACGCATCTTCCGCGAGTTCCTCGGCCTCGAGGACTCCATCGAGAAGGGCCTGTTCGCCATCGCCGAGGGCCTGACCCGCGATGGCATCCCGTGCCCGTCCGCCCACGACCGCGCCCGCAACCCGC
>NZ_BSTN01000084.1 GCF_030269545.1 Actinomadura sp. NBRC 104425
GGCGGGCGCTGCTCGTCGACGCGCGACACCTGACCGCCGAGCCCGTCCCGTGCGACTTCGGGGCCGCGGGGCTCGACCTCCTCGTGGTCGGCACCCGGTCGCCGCACCGGAACGCGGACGGCGCGTTACGGCGCGCGCCGCCGGACCTGCGCCGCGGCGGCGCGGGCCCTCGGCGTCGCGGACCTGCGGGACGGGACCGACCTCGACGGCGCTCTCGCCCGCCTCACCGACCCCGTTGCCGCGCGGCGCGTCCGGCATGTCGTGCGGGAGAACGCTCAGGTCCTCGCGGCCGTCGGGCTGCTGCGGGCGGGACGGGCGCGGGAGGTCGGAACGCTGCTCACCGCCTCCCACGCCTCGTTCCGGGACGACTACGAGGTGTCCGCCGCCGAACTCGACACGGCCGTCGATGCGGCGCTCGCGGCCGGGGCGCTGGGCGCCCCGATGATCGGCGGCGGCTTCGGCGGATCGGTGCTCGCGCTGGTCGAGCGGGACGGCCGGGGCGCCGTCGAGGCCGCCGTGCGGGACGCGTTCGCACGGCGCGGGTTCACCGCGCCCGGTTTCCACACGGCGCGCCCGTCGCGGGGCGCCGGGCGCGCCGGGCGACCGGCCCGTCCCGCCCGCGGGCCGGGCCGCCCGCTCAGTCGAGCGTGTTCGCGAACATGCCGGGCGTGTAAGAGCCGGCCGGGGTCCGCACGATCACGTTCATCCGGTTGGCGGCGTTCATCATCGCGACCAGCGCGATCAGCGTGCCGGTCTGGTCGTCGTCGAAGTGCTCCCGCACCCGCGCCCAGGTCTCGTCGGACACGCCGCCGCCCGCGTCCGCGAGCCGGGTGCCCTCCTCGGCGAGCGCGAGCGCCGCCCGCTCGGCCTCGCTGAACACGGTCGCCTCCCGCCACGCCGCCACCAGGTGCAGCCGGACGGCCTCCTCCCCGGCGGCCGCGGCCTCCTTGGTGTGCATGTCGATGCACATCGCACAGCCGTTGATCTGGCTGACGCGCAGCATCACCAACTCGCGAACGGACTTCGGCAGCGACGACGCCTCCAGAACCGAGCCGGCGGCGTACACGCGCTTAGCGAACTTCGCCGCGGTCTCGCTGGCGAACAGGTCGAATCGAGCCTCCATGGCATGCTCC
>NZ_BSTN01000085.1 GCF_030269545.1 Actinomadura sp. NBRC 104425
ACGCGTAATCGGCGTACTGCACCGGCAGCGGCTCCCACTCCGGCACCTGACCGCGCACCCGCGCCGCGTAAGCCGCCGACACGTCGCGACCCAGGGGAGTCATGGACCAACCGTCACCGGCGATGTGGTGCAGCACCAGGACCAGGACCCGCTCGTCCGGGGCGACTTCGAACAGCCACGCCCGGATCGGCAGTTCCTCGGACAGCTCGAAGGTGTGACGGCCCGCCCGCGCGACGGCCTCGGTCAGGTCTTCGGGATCGACACGGCGCACCTCCAGCGCCCAATGCACGTCCCGCATCTGCAGGATGCGCTGGTACGGCTCGCCGTCGGCGGTTGCATACACGGTGCGCAGCGGCTCATGCCGCTCGATCACGTCCCGCAGTGCCGCCTCCAGCGCGGCGACGTTCACGTCGCCGGTCAGCCGGATCACCGCCGGGATGTTGTAGGTGGGGCTGGGGCCTTCCAACTGGTGCAGGAACCACAGCCGACGCTGCGCGAACGACAGCGGTGGCCGCTCCGGGCGTTTCGCGGCCGCGAGGGCCGCCCGGGCAGGGCGCTTTTCGGTCGCGGCCAGCCACGCGGCCAGCCCCGCCACGGTCGGCCTCTCGAACAGGGCCCGCAGCGGCAGTTCCGCACCCAGGGCGGCGCGAATGCGGGAGACCAGCCGGGCAGCGAGCAGGGAGTGGCCGCCCAGCTCGAAGAAGTCGTCGTCCACGCCGACCGATTCGAGGCCGAGCACATGCGCGAAGGCCCCACACAAGATCTCTTCATGGACTGTGGCCGGGGGTCGACCGGTGCCGGCCGTGTACTCCGGCGCGGGCAACGCCTTGCGGTCGAGCTTGCCGTTCACGGTCAACGGCAGCTCGTCCAACGTGACCACGGCGGCCGGGACCATGTAGTCGGGCAACCGTCGGGCCACGTGCTCGCGCAGCACCTCGGCAC
>NZ_BSTN01000086.1 GCF_030269545.1 Actinomadura sp. NBRC 104425
TGAGGGCCGAGACGAGCCCGCCCAACGCGCTGATCAGTTTCTCGATCTGCTCAGGGGTCAGGACGCGGTGCTGGGGCGCCTCGGCCCTGCGCAGCTCTGCCTCGGCGGCAGCCTTCTGGGCGTTGGTCTCGGCGATCCACTTCGTGACGGTGACGGGGTCGGCCCCGGCCTCCAGCGCGGCGCGGTGACGGCTGAGCTTGGTCTCGCAATCGGCGATCTTCGCGCGGGCCCGGAGCGCGGTGGTGTTGACGGGCGGCTCCTGGGCTCCGTAGAGGTCGTTGATCGTCTCCTTGATGCGGTGCGGGGCCAAGGCCTTGGCGAGCCAGGCATCCAGGAGCGCGGTTACCTGCTTCTCGCGGACGAACACGTTACGCGGATGCTCGACCTTGTTGGCGAGGCCGTACTCCTGCGGGTAGCGGCACCGGAAGTAGATGTAGTCCTTGTAGGTGTGGGCCTGCATCTTGCGGTTGCACAAACCGCAGTAGATGATGCCGCGCAGCGCGTAGTGCCGCGTGGTCTTCTCGCGGGCCTTGGTTCCGCCACGCTGGCAGCGACGGGCGGTGAGCCTGCCCTGCACCTGCTCGAAGGTCTCCTTGGAGATGATGACCGGGTGGACGACCTTTTTCGAGAACACCCACCGGTCGCGCTCGTTCCAGCGCAGCTTGGTGATGTGGCCGAGTGAGACGTCGTTGACGTCGATGAGGACCTCGTCCTTGCGCTGTCTGTTCCACACCTGGTGCCCCGTGTAGCGAGGATTGGTGAGGATCGCACGGACCGTGCCCTTGGCCCAGGCGGTTCCTTCGCGGTGCGGGTTGCGGGCGCGGTCGTGGGCGGACGGGCACGGGATGCCATCGCGGGTCAGGCCCTCGGCGATGGCGAACAGGCCCTTCTCGATGGAGTCCTCGAGGCCGAGGAACTCGCGGAAGATGCGTTG
>NZ_BSTN01000087.1 GCF_030269545.1 Actinomadura sp. NBRC 104425
ATCTCGCGGCAGATCGCGTTCTGGCGTGAGGCGTTGGCGGGCGCCCCGGAGGAGCTGGCGCTGCCTGCTGATCGGCCGCGTCCGGCCGAGGCGTCCTACCGCGGCGGCACGGTCCCCTTCCGGCTCGACTCCGACCTGCACGCCCGGCTGGTGGCCCTGGCCCGTCGCAGCGGCGCCAGCCTCTTCATGGTGACGCAGGCCGCTTTCGCCGCCCTGCTGACGCGGCTGGGTGCCGGGACCGACATTCCGATCGGGTCGCCTGTGGCGGGGCGTACGGATGACGCGTTGGACGACCTGGTCGGCATGTTCGTCAACATGCTCGTCCTGCGGACCGACACGTCTGGCGATCCGTCGTTCCGCGAGCTGGTGGCGCGGGTGCGGGAGACGGACCTGGCCGCCTATGCCCATCAGGACGTGCCGTTCGAACGCCTGGTGGAGGTGCTCAACCCGTCCCGGTCGATGGCACGGCACCCGCTGTTCCAGGTGGTCCTGTCGTTCCAGAACAACCCGCAGGCCCGCCTCGACCTGGACGGCCTCACCGCCGCCGCCGAACCGCTCCCGTCCACCACGGCCAAATACGACCTGTCGCTCTACCTGGAAGAACGCGACGGCCACCTCGAAGGCGCCGTGGAATACGCCCTCGACCTGTTCGACCGTTCCACCGCCGAACAGCTCGCCGCCCGCTTCGAACGCCTGCTCCGCCAGGTCGCCGCCGAACCGGACGCCCCCATCAGCGCCGCCGACATCCTCACCGCTGAGGAACGCGACGCCCTGCTGGGCGAGTGGGCCGGCGGCACCGCCGGCGATCCGTCGGATTCCTCGACGATCGTTGATCTGTTCGAGGCGCAGGCGGCGGTTCGTCCGGGTGCGGTGGCGGTGTCGTGTGAGGGTGTGTCGTTGACGTATGGGGAGGTGAATGCTCGGGCGAATCGGT
>NZ_BSTN01000088.1 GCF_030269545.1 Actinomadura sp. NBRC 104425
CGCGTCCGTGTGTGTTGTCGCGGTCCATCCAGTGGGGGGAGTGCCCGGAGGATGTTCGGTGTGGTGCGTCCGTGCAGGCATGTGCTGTGCGGGGGGCTGTTTGAGGACTGGTTGGCGCATCTGTGCGGGTTGTGTCTGACGTTGCGGCGTGAGCACGGGCAGGCGGCGCGTCTGGTGACGAACTATGACGGGTTGCTGGTGTCGGTGCTGGTGGAGGCGCAGCGGCCGGAGGCGTCGCCGCGTCGCAAGGCGGGTCCGTGTGCGTTGCGGGGGATGCGGGGGGCGCGGGTGGTGTCGGCGCGGGCGGAGGGTGCGCGGTTGGCGGCGGCCGCGTCGCTGCTGCTGGCGGCGGGGAGGACCCGTGATCATGTGGCTGACGGGGATGGGGCGTATGCGCGGCGGTTGGTGGCTGCGGCCGCGGGGCGGATGGCGGATCGGTGGGATGCGGCGGGGGTGCGTACGGGGGCGGGGGTCGGTTTCGATGCGGGTGTGTTGCGGGAGGCGGTGGCGCGGCAGCCGCTGTTGGAGGCCGCGGGGGGTGTGGGGTTGCTGGAGTTGACCGAGCCGGCCGAGACGGCGGTGGCGGCGGTGTTCGCGCATACCGCGGTGCTGGCGGGGCGTGAGGAGAACGCCGAGGCGTTGGCGGAGGCGGGGCGGTTCTTCGGTCGGATCGCGCATCTGGTGGACGCGGTGGAGGACCTGCCGGACGATGTGGCGTCGGGCGCCTACAACCCCCTGGTGGCCACCGGAACCGACCTGGCCGAGGCGCGCCGCCTGTGCGAGGAGGCCCATCACGGGCTGCGGCTGGCACTGGCCGACGTGCGGATGGAAGACCGCCGTCTGGCGCGCGCCCTGCTCGACCGGGAGGTCCGCCGCTCGATCGACCGCGTCTTCAACGCCTATCCGCCGGGCGGGTACGGC
>NZ_BSTN01000089.1 GCF_030269545.1 Actinomadura sp. NBRC 104425
GTGCCGCCTCCAGCGCGGCGACGTTCACGTCGCCGGTCAGCCGGATCACCGCCGGGATGTTGTAGGTGGGGCTGGGGCCTTCCAACTGGTGCAGGAACCACAGCCGACGCTGCGCGAACGACAGCGGCACCCGCTCCGGACGCTCACCCGCCCGCAGCGGAAGCCGAGCCCGCCCCGCCTCCTCGGCCAGCCGCGCCGCCAGCCGCGCCACCGTGGGCGCCTCGAACAACGCCCGCAGCGGCACTTCCACACCGAGCGCGGCCCGAACGCGGGAGACCAGCCGAACCGCCAGCAGCGAATGCCCGCCCAACTGGAAGAAGTCATCGTCCACGCCGACGGACTCCACGCCCAGTACATCGGCGACCAGGCCGCAGAGGATCTCTTCTTGGACCGTGGCCGGTGCTCTGCCTGCGCCTGTCGTGTACTCGGGTGCGGGCAGGGCCTTGCGGTCGAGTTTGCCGTTCGGCGTCAACGGCAGCTCGTCCAACGTGACCACGGCGGCCGGGACCATGTACTCCGGCAGCCGCCGCGCCAGGAAATCCCGCAGGTCACCGGACGGGAGCACGGCCGTCTCACCCTGGGCGGGGACCACGTAGGCGACCAGGCGCCGTTCGCCCGGGGTGTCCTCGCGCGCGATGACCGCCGCCTGCGCGACATCGGGATGGGCGTGGAGGGTGGCCTCGACTTCGCCGGGCTCGATCCGGAACCCGCGAATCTTCACCTGGTCGTCCGCCCGGCCCGCGAACACCAACTGCCCGTCCGGCGTCCACTTCGCCAGGTCACCGGTCCGGTACATCCGCTCACCCGAACCGAACGGGCACGCCACGAACCGCTCACCCGTCAAACCCGCCCGGCCGACATACCCGCGCGCCAACCCGGCACCCGCGATGTACAGCTCAC
>NZ_BSTN01000090.1 GCF_030269545.1 Actinomadura sp. NBRC 104425
TGTGCTGTTCGGACAGGTTGGTGACGCGGCTGGCTGGGGTTTGGCCTGCGATGCCGGTGTGGGGTCGGTGGTAGTTGTACCAGTCGAGCCAGTCGCCGAATGCGGCTTGTCGTTGGGTTTCTGAGGTGTAGGGCTGGTGGTAGGCCCATTCTTCGAGCAGGGTGCGGTGGAATCGTTCGACCTTGCCGTTGGTCTGGGGCCGCCAGGGCCGGGTCCAGCGTGGGTTGATGCCTAGCTGGGCGCAGGTGGTGCGCCAGGTGGTCTTGGTGTAGGCCCAGGCGTTGTCGGTCAGGACGCGCTGGATGGTGATGCCGCGGGCGGCGAACCAGGCCGTGGCGCGGACCAGGAACGCGGCGCAGGTGGCGGCGGTCTCATCGGCCAGGGCCTCGGTGTAGGCCAGGCGGGAGTGGTCGTCCAGGGCGGTGTGCAGGTACAGGTGGCCGCCGCCGTCGCGGTGCCGGTTGGCGCGGCCTGCGGCGCGCCCGAGGGCCCTGTGCCCGCCGCCGTCGGGGATGCGGCCGAGTTTCTTGACGTCGATGTGGACCAGGTCGCCGGGGCGTTGGTGCTCGTAGCGGCGGATGGGTTCGCCGGTGGCCCGGTCGCAGGCGGCCAGGGGCGGCAGGCCGTGGCGGGTCAGGATGCGGTGCGCGGTGGAGGGGGCGATGCCGGTGCGGGCGGCCAGGCGGAGCGGGCCGATGCGGTGCGCCCGGCGCAGGGCGATCACCTGCGCCTCGATGCGCGGTGGTGTCCGGTTGGGGCTGTGATGCGGGCGGCTGGAGCGGTCGTGCATGCCGGCGGCGCCCAGCTGCCGGTAGCGGGCGGCCCATCGTGCGGCGGTGGTGTGGCTGACGCCGAACCGTTCGGCGGCCCGGCGCAGCGGCC
>NZ_BSTN01000091.1 GCF_030269545.1 Actinomadura sp. NBRC 104425
CGGGAGACGACCCTGGGTGCGCTGGAGCATCAGGACGTGCCGTTCGAGCGGCTGGTGGAGGAGCTGGCGCCGGAGCGGTCGCTGGCCCGGCACCCGCTGTTCCAGGTCATGCTGACCGTCCAGAACATCGAGCGCGCGGCCCTGGACCTGCCCGGGGTGAGCGTCGGCAGCGGGCTGCCCGACATGAACGAAGGGGCAGCGGAGGTACCGGCGAGGTTCGACCTTGACGTAGTGATACGCGAGGCCCTCGACGAGCAGGGCCGTCCCGCCGGGCTGCGCGGGACGATGACCGGATCGGTGGACTTGTTCGACGCCGAATCGGTCGAGGCCATGGCCCAGCGGTGGATACGGGTGCTGGACCTGGTGACCACGGCGCCCGACACGCGCGTGCGCGCCGTCGACCTTCTCGACGTCGGCGAGCGCGATCTCCTGGTGCGCGGGTGGAATGACACCGCGACGGACGCGGTGGGCTCGGCTGTTGTGGAGTTGTTCGAGGGGTGGGTGCGTCGGGCTCCGGATGCCGTTGCGGTGGTGTTCGAGGGCGCTGAGCTGACTTACGCCGAGTTGGACGCGTGGGCGAATCGGATCGCGCATTACCTGCGTGGCCTGGGCGTGGGTGCGGAGTCGCTGGTTGCGCTGTGCCTGCCGCGTGGTGTGGACGTGGTGGCGGCGATGTTGGGTGTGTGGAAGGCGGGTGCGGCGTATCTGCCGATCGATCCGGTGAGTCCGGCCGAGCGTGTGGAGTTCATGCTGGCCGACAGCCGCGCGGTCGCCCTCGTCACGACCGGCGACCTGCTCGAAGACGTGTCGGTTGCCGATGTTCCGGTGATCGCGGTCGAGGATCTGGGGGCGGTGGACGCCGTCGAGGCGGTGCC
>NZ_BSTN01000092.1 GCF_030269545.1 Actinomadura sp. NBRC 104425
CCAGACTGCGCGTCATCGACGGCACCGCACAAGACCCCGAGGACGACAACCGAGAACTCACCGCTTAACCTGCAGCAACAGGATCACGCGGAGGCCGACTCATACACCACTCCGCTGGACGTGACCGAACAGCACATCCTTCGGCTTGAGCGGGGGCTCGGTTTTGCACGCGGTTTGGCAAGCTCATCTGTCGTTACCGGGCTGGTTTCACTGTGGTGTGCGTACGCTGTGGATCTTGGGGTTGAGGGGCGGCGGGGTGGTCCGCTGTGTGCTGTGTACTTGTGGGATCGCTGCCGGATCTGGGAGGCGGATTGGGACGGGGGGTAGCCCGTCTTCGGTGTGGTCGCTCTGCCGATGCTGCAACGTGGTCGAATGCTGTTTCATTCGGCCTGAGCGGGGGCGCGGTTTTGCACGCGGTTTGGCAAGCTCATCTGTCGTTACCGGGCTGGTTTCACTGTGGTGTGCGTACGCTGTGGATCTTGGCTTTCGGTTGCGGTGTGGGTGAGGGGCGGCCGGTGGTCCGCCGTGTGCTGCGGCCCGTGGCACCGTCGCCGCCATCTGCGGGCGGGCCAAGCGGCCCCGCCGCGCACCGGGATGGTGGCCATCTGTCTCCGGTGCGGCCGTTTCGCCGGCGCCGCAATGTGGTCGAACGCCGTATCGACCGGCTCGAGTGACGGCGGTGTGGCTGACCATCATGCCAAGCTCGCCTGCCACCACCAGGCGAAGATCACCCTAGGGCGTGTCGTCAAAGTGTCATAGCCACATCAGCAGGGCGGCCAACGTGACGGCGGCTTGGAAGGAACTGGCGGTCTTGCAGTAGCGGGTGGCGATGCCGCGCCACTGCTTGAGCCGGTTGAAA
>NZ_BSTN01000093.1 GCF_030269545.1 Actinomadura sp. NBRC 104425
GTGCTGTCCGACCGGTGGCGTCCGGCGTTCCTGGCCATGCCGCGGCACCGGTTCGTCCCGGACCTCATCTGGGGGGAGGGCGACGGCGGCGGGTTCAGCGCACGACGCCGCGACGAGTATCCGGATGTGTGGCTGGAGATGTCCTATCTCGACGGGCCGATCATCACGCAGGTCGACGACGGCGCCACCCCGGACACGGAGACGGGACGACTGATCACCAGCTCGATCTCCGCCCCGTCCATCGTGGCCAGAATGCTCGGCCACCTCCAGGTGGAGCCGGGCATGCGCATCCTGGAGATCGGCACCGGCACCGGGTGGAACGCGGCCCTGCTCGCGCACATGGCCGGCGAGCAGAACGTCACCACAATCGAAGTCGACCCCGTCATCGCCGACCGCGCCCGCAAGACGCTCGCAGAAGCGGGCATCACGCCCGCCGTGGTGACCGGCGACGGCGCCGAGGGCCATGCGCCGGGCGCGCCGTACGACCGGATCATCGCCACCGCGGCCGTCCAGCACATCCCGTATGCGTGGGTGGAGCAGACCCGTCCCGGCGGGCTCATCCTCACCCCGTGGGGAACCGCCTACGACAACGGGGCACTCGTCTGTCTGACGGTCGACGAGTGCGGAACGGCGCATGGCGGGTTCGTCGACAACACGGTGGCGTTCATGTGGCTGCGCGCCCAGCGCACCCCCCGCCCCGAACCACCGACCGACCTGACCGGCGCGGCCGAATCGTCCACGACCCTGCATCCCGACGCGGTCGCCTGGGACGACTACGACGCCTCATTCGCGGTCGGGCTGCGGCTGCCCGAGGTGG
>NZ_BSTN01000094.1 GCF_030269545.1 Actinomadura sp. NBRC 104425
ACGGCGCCGACGAGGCGGAGGATCGCGGTGCGGTCGGGGAAGATCCCGACCACGTCGGTGCGCCGCCGGATCTCCTTGTTCAGCCGCTCCTGCGGGTTGTTCGACCAGATCTGCCGCCAGATCTGGCGAGGGAAAGCGGTGAAGGCCAGCAGATCGGGTTCCGCCTCGGCCAGGTGCTCGGCGGCGTCGGGGTGCTTGGCCTCCAGCGATTCCACCACGCGGGCGTGCTGGGCGTGCACCTCCTCGGCGGCGGGCTGGTCGAAGATCGTGCGCACCAGCGTCGCCACCCACGGCTGAGCCGACTTGGGCACCTTGGTCAGCAGGTTGCGCAGGTAGTGGGTGCGGCACCGCTGCCAGCCCGCCCCCGGCAGCGTCGCCCCCACCGCCTCCACCAGCCCGGCGTGGGCGTCGGAGACCACCAGCTGGACGCCGGACAGGCCGCGGGCGACCAGCCCGCGCAGGAACGCGAGCCATCCGGCGCCGTCCTCGGCCGAGACCACCTCGACCCCCAGGATCTCGCGGTGCCCGTCGGCGTTCACACCGGTCGCCACCAGCACGTGCACGTTCACGATCCGGCCGCCCTCACGCACCTTCTGCGTCAACGCGTCCAGCCACACGAACGCATACGGACCGCCCTCCAGCGGCCGGTTGCGGAACGCCGCCACCTGTTCGTCCAGCACCTTCGACATCTCCGACACCTGGCTCTTGGAGATGCCCTGGATGCCCATCTGCTCCACCAGCCTGTCCACCCGCCGCGTCGACACCCCCAGCAGATACGAGGTGGCCACCACGCTGA
>NZ_BSTN01000095.1 GCF_030269545.1 Actinomadura sp. NBRC 104425
CCGGTACCGGTTGGACGGTTCGGACCGGGTCTTGCAGAAGACTCCGGCGGGGTTCGATGTGTCGGTGTGGGAGTTCTTCTGGCCGCTGATCACCGGCGCGGGGTTGGTGATGGCGCGTCCGGGCGGCCATCAGGACCCGTCCTACCTGGTCGAGACGATCGAACGGGAGCAGGTCACGACGGTGCATTTCGTGCCGTCGATGCTGGGTGTGTTCCTGCCTGAGGTCGCCTCGGGCCGGTGTGAGGGGTTGCGGCGGGTGGTGTGCAGTGGTGAGGCGCTGCCGGTCGACCTGGTGGTCGAGTTCCATCGCCGTCTTCCGGGGGTGGAGTTGCACAACCTGTACGGGCCGACCGAGACCGCTGTGGACGTCACCTTCCGGCCCTGCCCGCCGGATGAGAACGCATCGGTGATTGCGATCGGTCGTCCGGTGTGGAACACCCGCGTCTACGTGCTCGATTCGTCCTTGCAGCCGGTCCCGGTCGGGGTGGCCGGGGAACTGTATGTGGCGGGTGTGCAGCTCGCGCGGGGTTACCTGAAGCGGCCGGGGTTGACGGCGGAGCGGTTTGTGGCGTGCCCGTTCGGGTCGGGTGAGCGGATGTACCGGACGGGTGACCTGGCCCGCTGGACGGCGAGTGGTGAGCTGGAGTACCTCGGTCGGGTCGACGATCAGGTGAAGATTCGGGGGTTCCGGATCGAGCTGGGCGAGATCGAGGCGGCTGTTGCCGCACACGCCTCGGTGGGGCGGGTCGCGGTCGTGGTGCGCGAAGACCAGCCCGGC
>NZ_BSTN01000096.1 GCF_030269545.1 Actinomadura sp. NBRC 104425
TGCTGGCCGACAGCCGCGCGGTCGCCCTCGTCACGACCGGCGACCTGCTCGAAGACGTGTCGGTTGCCGATGTTCCGGTGATCGCGGTCGAGGATCTGGGGGCGGTGGACGCCGTCGAGGCGGTGCCGCCCGCGCAGGTGGATCCGCGTGGCCTGGCGTACGTGATCTACACGTCCGGTTCGACCGGTGTGCCGAAGGGCGTGGGTGTCTCCCACGGTTCTTTGGCGAATTTGGTGTCGGTGTTCGGGCCGGTGATGGGTGCGGGTCCGGGTGTCGGGGTGTTGCAGTTCGCCTCGTTCGGGTTCGACGCGTCGGTGCTGGATGTCGGGGTCGCGCTGGGGTCCGGGGCGACGTTATGGGTCGCCGGAGAGCGCGAACGTTCCGAACCCCGATTGGTGGGTGCGTTGGCCGGGGTCGGTGTGGCGAGCGTGGTGCCGTCCGTCCTGGAGGTGGTCGATCCCGAGGATTGGGTCGGCGTGCGGACGCTGCTGGTGGGGGCCGAGGCGATCAGTGGGGCAGTCGCACGGGCCTGGTCGGCGGGTCGGAACCTGGTGAACACCTATGGGCCGACGGAGGCCACGGTGATGGTGGCCTGCGGGGCGGTGGATCCGGATCGTGATGGTCCGGTGCCGTTCGGTCGTCCGATCGCCAACACCCG
>NZ_BSTN01000097.1 GCF_030269545.1 Actinomadura sp. NBRC 104425
GCTGCACACGCTGGTCGGTGCGGGCGCCGCCGAGGGCGCGATCGACGCCGCGTCCATTCTCAAGCCGATGCTGGCGCGGGGTGAGCTGCAGACCATCGGCGCCACCACCCTCGACGAGTACCGCAAGCATCTGGAGAAGGACGCGGCGCTGGAGCGGCGGTTCCAGCCGATCCAGGTCGCCGAGCCGTCCCTCAGCCACACCATCGAGATCCTCAAGGGCCTGCGCGACCGCTACGAGGCGCACCACCGGGTGTCGATCACCGACAGCGCCCTGGTCGCCGCCGCTCAGCTGGCCGACCGGTACATCTCCGACCGGTTCCTGCCGGACAAGGCGATCGACCTGATCGACGAGGCCGGGTCGCGTATGCGGATCCGCCGCATGACCGCCCCGCCGGACCTGCGCGAGTACGACGAGAAGATCGCCGCGGTGCGCCGGGAGAAGGAATCGGCCATCGACGCCCAGGACTTCGAGAAGGCCGCCGCCCTGCGCGACTCCGAGAAGCAGCTCCTGGCCGCCAAGGCCGCCCGGGAGAAGGAGTGGAAGGCCGGCGACATGGACGTCGTCGCCGAGGTCACCGAGGAGCTGATCGCCGAGGTGCTGGCCACCGCCACGGGCATCCCGGTGTTCAAGCTGACCGAGGAGGAGTCCTCGC
>NZ_BSTN01000098.1 GCF_030269545.1 Actinomadura sp. NBRC 104425
GCTGCACACGCTGGTCGGTGCGGGCGCCGCCGAGGGCGCGATCGACGCCGCGTCCATTCTCAAGCCGATGCTGGCGCGGGGTGAGCTGCAGACCATCGGCGCCACCACCCTCGACGAGTACCGCAAGTACCTGGAGAAGGACGCGGCGCTGGAGCGGCGGTTCCAGCCGATCCAGGTCGCCGAGCCGTCCCTCAGCCACACCATCGAGATCCTCAAGGGCCTGCGCGACCGCTACGAGGCCCACCACCGCGTCTCCATCACCGACGGCGCGCTGGAGGCGGCGGCCCGCCTCGCCGACCGCTACATCTCCGACCGGTTCCTGCCGGACAAGGCGATCGACCTGATCGACGAGGCCGGGTCGCGCATGCGGATCCGCCGCATGACCGCCCCGCCGGACCTGCGCGAGTACGACGAGAAGATCGCCGCGGTGCGCCGGGAGAAGGAATCGGCCATCGACGCCCAGGACTTCGAGAAGGCCGCCGCGCTCCGCGACCGCGAGAAGCGCCTGCTCGCCCAGAAGGCGCAGCGGGAGAAGGAGTGGAAGGCCGGCGACATGGACGTCGTCGCCGAGGTCACCGAGGAGCTGATCGCCGAGGTGCTGGCCACCGCCACGGGCATCCCGGTGTTCAAGCTGACCGAGGAGGAGTCCTCGC
>NZ_BSTN01000099.1 GCF_030269545.1 Actinomadura sp. NBRC 104425
CGTCACCTCGGTCGGCCCGTACAAATGACGCACCACCACACCCGGGCACGCCGCCCGCACCGCCTCCACCGCCGACACCGCCACCACATCACCACCGGTCAACACCTCACGCACACCCGCAAAAACCCCCGGCGACTCCACCGCCAGCAACCCCAGCAACCCCGCCGTCACATGCACATGCGACAACCCATGCGCCGTGATCAACCGCTCCAGCTCACCACCATCCACCTGACCCGGCGGCGCAACCACGACCGTCCCGCCGTTCACCAGCGGCACCCAGATCTCATACGTGGACGCGTCGAACACGTGCGGCGCGTGCAACAGCACCCGATCATCCGCACCGACACCCCAACCGCTGTCAGCAGCCAGCCCCGCCACACCGCCATGCGTGGCCACAACCCCCTTCGGCACACCCGTCGAGCCCGACGTGAACATCACATACGCCGCATCGTCCGCATCCACACCAACGCGAACCCGCCCACCACCATCGGTCTCCTCGGCGAGCACCTGGGACGGGTCGTCCACCACCACATCCACACCCGCCAACACCGCCTCACGACGAGCCCGCGGCCAGGCCGGATCCACCGGCACATACGCCGCCCCCGCCTTCAACACCCCCAACAACACCCCCACCAACTCAGCCGACCGC
>NZ_BSTN01000100.1 GCF_030269545.1 Actinomadura sp. NBRC 104425
ACGCGGGTAGACGGGCATGGAAGGGGGCAGCCCTGCACAGGGCTGCCCCGGGTTGTCGACTGTGTTCCACCTCGGACTGCGGCGCGGTGCCTTCAGTACACGCGCGGCAAAGGGGCTTCTGAGTCAGCGCTTGGCGGATGTGGCGTGGTGGTCGTTGTTGAGGACGATGGCGGCGGCGTCTTCGGCGGACTGGCGGGCCAGTTGCGGCAGCAGGCTGGTGTAGATGTCGGCGGCAATGGTGATCGAGGACAACCGCAGAGTCTCCTGGACCACTTTCATGTCGTACCCGGCGGCCAGCAAGAAGGTTGCAGCACCATGCCGCAGATCGTGCAGGCGGATCGGCGGCAGCCCGGCCTCCATCGACAACTGCTCGAACTGCTCGGTGACCTGGTTGGGAGACACCGGCTCCCCCGTCGGGGTGGTGAACACGTAACCGGTCTCGACCCACGCCGCCCCGGCCCGCAGCCGTTCGGCGTTCTGGCGGGCCTTGTGCGCGCGCAGGACTTTGACGGTCGCGGTGTCGAGGCAGATGGTCGCCTCCCCGGCCTCGGTCTTCGGCTTGCCCTCGAAAGTTTCCGATCCGATCTGGGTGATCTGCCACCGGATCGTGACCGTCCCGTTGTCCAGGTCCAGGTCGCTCCACCGCA
>NZ_BSTN01000101.1 GCF_030269545.1 Actinomadura sp. NBRC 104425
GTGTGGGCGGTCGCCCGGCTGGCGCTGGGCTGGGTGTTCGCCTGGGCGTTCCTCGACAAGCTTTTCGGCCTCGGCCACGAGACCCCCGCCGCCAAGGCGTGGATCGAGGGCGGCAGCCCCACCGAGGGCTTCCTGAAGAACTCGCCCACCGGCCCGTTCGAAGGCCTCTACCACGACATGGCCGGACTGGCCTGGGCCGACTGGCTGTTCATGATCGGCCTGGCCGGGATCGGCACCGCCCTGGTGCTGGGCATCGGCATGCGCATCGCCGCCGCCGGCGGCGCCCTGCTGCTGGTGATGATGTGGAGCGCCGTGCTGCCGCCCGAGAACAATCCCTTCATGGACGACCACCTGGTCTACGCGGTCTTGCTGGTCGGTCTCGCGCTGGTCCGCGCGGGCGACACGCTCGGCCTCGGCCGGTGGTGGAGCAACACCGCCCTGGTGCGCCGCTTCCCGATCCTGAAGTGACCGCCCGGTACCGGCCGGCCCCGAGAAGGTGCGCGGCCGAAGGGGCCGGTGGCGTCGATGACGGCGCCACCGGCCCCTTGTCGTGTGCACCGGCCACCAGGGGCAGCCGCCTTCACAGCGTCCCCGCCGCGGCGGTACTCGCTGAAGTCATGGGCGGATGCCGGCCTCGGCGCGC
>NZ_BSTN01000102.1 GCF_030269545.1 Actinomadura sp. NBRC 104425
TGTACTGACCATGGACGTTGGTGACGGCGACACAGCTGGATGATCTTGAAATGGGGAGGACCTCCTGGCGTGGTGTGAGTCGACGAAACTTCGCACCACCCGCCGGGAGGTCCTCGTGCCCCACCGTAACGCCCCGCTGACCGAACTGGGCCGTCTACGCCTGACCCGCTGTGTCGTGGACGAAGGCTGGTCGTTGCGGCGGGCCGCCGAACGCTTCCAGGTCTCGGCCACCACCGCCAAACGCTGGGCCGACCGGTACCGGCAGCACGGCCCGGCGGGCATGAGCGACCGTCCCAGCCGGCCGCACACCAGCCCCCGGCGCACGCCCCGGCGGATCGAACGGCGGATCGTGCGCGCCCGCGTCCGCCACCGGCTCGGCCCGGCCCGCATCGCCGCCCGCCTGGGCCTGGCACCCTCCACGGTGCACCGCGTCCTGACCCGCTACGGCTGCCCGCCACTGGCCCATCTGGACCGGGCCACCGGCCGGCCCGTGCGCCGCTACGAACACCCGCCCGGTGACCTGGTGCACGTGGACGTCAAGAAGCTGGGCAACATCCCCGACGGCGGCGGC
>NZ_BSTN01000103.1 GCF_030269545.1 Actinomadura sp. NBRC 104425
GCCGTGGTCACGTTGGACGAGCTGCCGTTGACCGTGAACGGCAAGCTCGACCGCAAGGCGTTGCCCGCCCCCGAGTACACGGCCGGCACCGGTCGACCCCCGGCCACAGTACAGGAGCAGATTCTTTGCGCCGCCTTCGCCCAGGTGCTGGGCGTGGAGTCGGTCGGCGTCGATGACGACTTCTTCCAGTTGGGCGGGCATTCGCTGCTTGCGGTGTCGTTGGTGGAGGTGTTGCGGGGGCGTGGTGTGTCGGTGTCGGTGCGGGCGTTGTTCGAGTCGCCCACACCGGCAGGGTTGGCGCGGGTCGCCGGCGCGGACGTGGTGGAGGTTCCGCAGAACCTCATCCCGGAGGGTGCCGAGCGGATCACGCCCGAGATGCTGCCGCTGGTGGAGCTGTCCGAGGCCGAGCTGGACCGGATCGTCGCAGGCGTCGACGGCGGCGCCGCCAACGTGGCCGACGTGTACCCGCTGGCCCCGCTGCAGGAGGGCCTGCTGTTCCACCACCTGCTCGCGGGCGGTGGAGCAGACGCATACGTGAC
>NZ_BSTN01000104.1 GCF_030269545.1 Actinomadura sp. NBRC 104425
CGGTAGGAGCGGGTGGAGGTCATCGAGTCGAACGCGTCGGCCACCGAGATCACGCGGGCGAACTCGGGGATCTCGTCACCGGCCAGGCCCATGGGGTAGCCGGTGCCGTTCATCTTCTCGTGGTGGTGCATGATGCCCGCCAGCGCCTCGTCCAGGAACCCGATCTCGCGCACGATCTCCAGCCCGCGCATGGGGTGCAGCTGGATCGCGGCGAACTCCTCCTCCGTCAGCGCCCCCGTCTTCTGCAGCACCTTGGTGGGCACGCCGAGCTTGCCGACGTCGTGCAGCATGCCCGCATACCGGATCGCCTCGACCCGGTCGGGCCGCATGCCGATCTCCTGGGCGATCATCACCGACCCGCGCGACACCCGCTCGGAATGGCCGCGGGTGTAGTAGTCCTTGGTCTCCACCGCCTGGCACAGCGCGGCCAGCGTCGCGGCGTGCGCCTGCTGCTGGGCGTGGGTCTGCTCCAGCGCCCACCGGGCGATGAACAGCGGCAGCAGCACCAGCACCGCCGCG
>NZ_BSTN01000105.1 GCF_030269545.1 Actinomadura sp. NBRC 104425
ACGCGTAATCGGCGTACTGCACCGGCAGCGGCTCCCACTCCGGCACCTGACCGCGCACCCGCGCCGCGTAAGCCGCCGACACGTCGCGACCCAGGGGAGTCATGGACCAACCGTCACCGGCGATGTGATGGACCACCAGCACCAGGATTCGTTCGTCCGAAGCGACCTTGAACAGCCACGCCCGGATCGGCACCTCCGACGCCAGATCGAATGCGTACTGCGTCGCCCGCTCCACCTCTTCGGCGATCTCCCCGGCCTCGACCTGCCGGACCTGCAGTGCCCAGTCGAGGTTCACCGGATCCACGATCTGCTGGTACGGCTCACCGTTGACGGATGGGTAGACGGTGCGCAGCGGCTCGTGACGTGCGATCGCATCCCGCAGTGCCGCCTCCAGCGCGGCGACGTTCACGTCGCCGGTCAGCCGGATCACCGCCGGGATGTTGTAGGTGGGGCTGGGGCCTTCCAACTGGTGCAGGAACCACAGCCGA
This sequence comes from Actinomadura sp. NBRC 104425, assembly GCF_030269545.1. Classification (GTDB taxonomy): domain Bacteria; phylum Actinomycetota; class Actinomycetes; order Streptosporangiales; family Streptosporangiaceae; genus Spirillospora; species Spirillospora keratinilytica. The sequence continues at coordinate 489 of NZ_BSTN01000105.1, forward strand.
CGCTGCGCGAACG
>NZ_BSTN01000106.1 GCF_030269545.1 Actinomadura sp. NBRC 104425
TCGGTGGTTGCGCTGCGCCTGCCGCGTGGTGTGGATGTTGTGGCGGCGATGTTGGGTGTGTGGAAGGCGGGTGCGGCGTATCTGCCGATCGATCCGGTGAGTCCGGCCGAGCGTGTGGAGTTCATGCTGGCCGACAGCCGTGCGGTCGCCCTTGTCACGACCGGCGACCTGCTGGAAGACGTGTCGGTGGCCGACGTTGCGGTGATCGCACTCGAGGAGGCGTGCTCGGCGGACGCTGTCGAGGCGGTGCCGTCTGTGCCGGTGGATCCGCGTGGGTTGGCGTATGTGATTTACACGTCGGGTTCGACGGGTGTGCCGAAGGGTGTGGCGGTCACGCACGGTGGGCTTGTGAATTATGTGGTCTGGGCTGTTGGGGCGTATCGGGTGGGGTCGGGCGGTGCTCCGCTGTATTCGTCGTTGGCGTTCGATTTGACGGTGACGAGTGTGCTGGTGCCGTTGGCGGCGGGTGCGGCGATCACGGTGGGTGCGGACGGTG
>NZ_BSTN01000107.1 GCF_030269545.1 Actinomadura sp. NBRC 104425
TCCGCCTCGGCCGACATGAGCGCTTCGGCCATCGTCTTGACCATCGATCTCAGCAGATCGGGCTCACACGCCCCGATCTGCTCGGCAAACCAGCCCGCAGGGTCCACACTGGTGTCATCGGCCATCGGGTCCTCTCCTTCGATCTTGGTTTTCGCTTCTCGAAGGATCACGCGGTGGCCGTCTCATTTCACGACGCCACGCCCTCTGACCTGCATCAACTCGTACACCACCTCCGTGGACGCAACCCCGCACGGCACTCCGGCGATGCTGATCAGGGACCGGTTGGACGTGCTGTTCGAGGATGAGGAGTTCGCAGGTCTGTATCCCTCGGATGGCAGGCCCGGGGCTGTCGCCGGGGCAGCTGGCGCTAGGCCGTGTTTAGAAAGTGGTCTTGGTGAGGGCGCGGAGCCAGATGTCGATCACGGCGATGTGGATGGTGGCTTCGTAGCGGACGGCGAGCTTGTCGTAGCGGGTGGCGACCGCGCGGTGTTGTT
>NZ_BSTN01000108.1 GCF_030269545.1 Actinomadura sp. NBRC 104425
CGGGAGAAGGAGTGGAAGGCCGGCGACATGGACGTCGTCGCCGAGGTCACCGAGGAGCTGATCGCCGAGGTGCTGGCCACCGCCACGGGCATCCCGGTGTTCAAGCTGACCGAGGAGGAGTCCTCGCGGCTGCTGCGCATGGAGGACGAGCTGCACAAGCGCGTCATCGGCCAGCACGATGCGATCAAGGCCCTCTCCCAGTCGATCCGGCGCACCCGCGCCGGTCTGAAGGACCCCAAGCGGCCGGGCGGGTCGTTCATCTTCGCCGGGCCGTCGGGCGTGGGTAAGACCGAGCTGTCCAAGACGCTGGCGGAGTTCCTGTTCGGGGACGAGGACGCGCTCATCCAGCTGGACATGAGCGAGTTCATGGAGAAGCACACCGTCTCGCGGCTGTTCGGCTCCCCGCCCGGCTACGTCGGGTACGAGGAGGGCGGCCAGCTCACCGAGAAGGTGCGGCGCAAGCCGTTCTCGGTGGT
>NZ_BSTN01000109.1 GCF_030269545.1 Actinomadura sp. NBRC 104425
CCGCCAGGTCCGCCGACAGCCGCTCGGCGCCCAGCACCCACCGGCCCACACCTTCGACCTGCGCCGGATCGAGCACGCGCAACAGCGACGGCACGATGCTCGCCGCATCCACGCCCTGCTCGTTGAGTATCCGGGTCAACGCCGCCGAGTCGGCACGCTCCTGCGGCGTGGCGATCACCAGCGTCGCACCCGACGACAACGTCACCGCGATGTCCAGCACAGAGGCGTCGAAGCTGAACGACGCAAACTGCAAAACCGCCTTGCCCGGCGCGGCGCCCAGGACCGGCCGCAGCGCCTCCACCAGGTTCACCATGCCGCCGTGGTGGCCCATGACGCCCTTGGGACGGCCCGTGGAACCGGAGGTGTAGATGACGTACGCCAGGCTCGCCGGGTCCAGCCCGACCCCCAGCGGCTCGGAAGACTGCTCCGCGATCAGGTCATCGAGCGAGTCGATGCGCA
>NZ_BSTN01000110.1 GCF_030269545.1 Actinomadura sp. NBRC 104425
GGCCTGCGACGGCAGAGGACGCCCGCTGGGATTGGTCGTGACCGGCGGCAATGTCAATGACTGCACCCGGTTCACCGCGGTGATGGCCGCGATCCGGGTGCCCCGGGTCGGGCCGGGCCGGCCCCGGGTGCGACCCGATCACGTGATCGCCGACAAGGGCTACAGCACCCGCGCGATCCGCGCCTGGCTGCGCCGCCATGGCATCGCCTGCACCATTCCCGAACGCGCCGACCAGGCCCGCAACCGGGCCCGGCGGGGCCGCCGCGGCGGCCGCCCACCGGTCTTCGACAAGCAGGTCTACCGGCGGCGCAACGTCGTCGAGCGCTGTTTCAACCGGCTCAAGCAGTGGCGCGGCATCGCCACCCGCTACTGCAAGACCGCCAGTTCCTTCCAAGCCGCCGTCACGTTGGCCGCCCTGCTGATGTGGCTATGACACTTTGACGACACGCCCTAG
>NZ_BSTN01000111.1 GCF_030269545.1 Actinomadura sp. NBRC 104425
GAGGAGCGACGAGATGTTCGAGAGGTTCACCGACCGCGCGCGGCGGGTTGTCGTCCTGGCTCAGGAGGAGGCCAGGATGCTCAACCACAACTACATCGGCACCGAGCACATACTGCTGGGCCTGATCCACGAGGGTGAGGGGGTCGCGGCCAAGGCGCTGGAGTCGTTGGGCATCAGCCTGGAGGCGGTGCGGCAGCAGGTCGAGGAGATCATCGGCCAGGGGCAGCAGGCGCCGTCGGGGCACATCCCGTTCACTCCGCGTGCCAAGAAGGTGCTGGAGCTGTCGCTGCGCGAGGCGTTGCAGCTGGGGCACAACTACATCGGCACCGAGCACATTCTGCTGGGCCTGATCCGCGAGGGTGAGGGTGTGGCGGCTCAGGTGCTGGTGAAGCTGGGCGCGGACCTGAACCGGGTGCGCCAGCAGGTGATCCAGCTGCTGCACGGCTACCAGG
>NZ_BSTN01000112.1 GCF_030269545.1 Actinomadura sp. NBRC 104425
CGGGGTTGGACATGCCCGAAGCGGGGGCCTCGCGGCCCCCAGCCCCCCGCGAGCCGGAGCACTCATCCGCGCGAATCTGTCTGTCACACCGTCTCGCCGTTCGCGCGGATGAGCACTCCGGACCGTGCGTGCGAAGGCGCCGTGGGAGAGCTGCGCCATCATTCATCAGCTGGTGGCGGAGCCTCTCGGACAGCTTCGCCCTCCGGCTGTGACCGACACCCGATGACAGCAGACCGCAGGGAAGCACCCCTTGGCGTGAGCAGTCCGAACTCTACTTCTCGCGCCCGGTGAGGCCGGTCGGGCAAGAAGCGCCGAATGGGTCACCTAGGCCGTGTTTAGAAAGTGGTCTTGGTGAGGGCGCGGAGCCAGATGTCGATCACGGCGATGTGGATGGTGGCTTCGTAGCGGACGGCGAGCTTGTCGTAGCGGGTGGCGACCGCGCGGTGTT
>NZ_BSTN01000113.1 GCF_030269545.1 Actinomadura sp. NBRC 104425
GGGCGGACCGGGTCGCCCGCCTTCTGCGCGATGCGGGTGTGGGTGTGGAGTCGGTGGTCGGGCTGTGCCTGCCGTCCGGCGTTGAGATGATCGGCGCGATTTTGGGTGTGTGGAAGGCCGGGGCCGCTTATCTGCCGCTCGACGCGCAGTCGCCCGCCGAGCGGATCGCGTTCATGCTGGCCGACAGCGGCACCCGAGTGGTGCTGGCGGATCGTCAGGCCGACACCGCACTGGCCGAGCGGCCCGCGAGCACGGCGGTCATCTGGCTCGACGAACTCCAGAAGACCCCCGGCCCCCTCGACGGCGCGCCGCCCGCCGACCCACACGGTTTGGCCTACGTCATCTACACCTCCGGCTCGACCGGTGTTCCGAAGGGGGTGGCGGTGACGCACGGGGCGCTGGCGAACTATGTGGCGTCGGTGTCGGAGCGGTTGGGCTGGTCGGGTG
>NZ_BSTN01000114.1 GCF_030269545.1 Actinomadura sp. NBRC 104425
TGTCGGTGGTGCTGACGGCAGGGCATCGCGGGGACAGCCCGCAGTTCGTGCCGGTGCTGGAGCAGGTCAGCGTGTCGCGCGGCGGGCCCGGGCGCCCCAGGACGAGGCCGGAGCGGGTGCTGGCCGACAAGGCGTACTCGGCCAGGGCCAACCGTGCCTACCTGCGCCGCCGTCGGATCAAGGCCACCATCCCGGTCAAGGCCGACCAGCAGGCGCACCGTAAGGCCAAGGGTTCGGCCGGAGGACGGCCGCCGGTGTTCGACCCGGCCGCCTACCGGCTGCGCCACGCCGTGGAATGCGGCATCAACCTGCTCAAACAACACCGCGCGGTCGCCACCCGCTACGACAAGCTCGCCGTCCGCTACGAAGCCACCATCCACATCGCCGTGATCGACATCTGGCTCCGCGCCCTCACCAAGACCACTTTCTAAACACGGCCTAG
>NZ_BSTN01000115.1 GCF_030269545.1 Actinomadura sp. NBRC 104425
AGCAGCTCGACCCGTATGACCATCACCGCGTGTTGGAGATCGGCACCGGGTCCGGGTGGACGGCCGCGCTGCTGTCGGAGCGGGTCGGTGCGCAGAACGTCACGACGGTCGAGGTGGATCCCATGCTCGGGATGCAGGCGGCCGAGCGGCTGAAGGCGGCCGGGTGCGACTGCCGGGTGGTGATCGCAGACGGGGCCGAGGGGTGGCCCGCCGCAGCGCCCTACGACCGGGTGCACGCCACGTGCGCGGTGCCGCAGATCCCCCGGGCGTGGATCGAGCAGACCAGGCCGGGCGGGGTGATCGTGGCGCCGTACTCGCCCGGTTTCGGGTGCGGTGCCCTGGTGCGGCTGGACGTGCTGCCGGACGGGACGGCCATGGGCCGGTTCGCCGGGTCGGCCGACTTCATGGTGCTGCGCTCGCAGCGCCCGGCCGGAGGGCC
>NZ_BSTN01000116.1 GCF_030269545.1 Actinomadura sp. NBRC 104425
AGTGTGTCCAAGACCCCAACACTCAAGAAAGGCACTGTGATCACCAACCACTATTGCTCAGAAATCAACGCCTGACACCCAGCAAAACGTGTGTCCTCTCATCATTGCACCCCCGGGGGAGAATGTTATCTCTCATAATCAAAGATTATTGGCCTCTAAAGGGAGAAATGCACCGACGTGGAGGAGGAAGAAGGACAAAGGTCGGTTCCTTAGCAGGTGCAATCGCTGAAATCCCAGTAATAGATCAATTATTGGCGGCCTAGAACGGGGCTTGGAATTCAAATATGGTGAAAAACAAATCAAAAAGTAAAAGAACGAAGGTGAATGGTTGGGGTGAGCACTAGGTCGGCACATGCTTTCACCCAGCCGGTGGTCACTCGGCCGCGTCGGGGTCGCGCACCGCCCCCGCAGTGCCGGGG
>NZ_BSTN01000117.1 GCF_030269545.1 Actinomadura sp. NBRC 104425
TCGGTACCCGCACCCAGCCGCGACAACATCACCGCCAACGCCGCCTGCAACACCATGAACGGGGTCACGCCCTCGGCACGGGCCAGCTCCACCAGCCGCCGATGCACCTCGGCCGGAACCGACAACGACACCCGATGCCCGCGATGACCGGCCACCGCCGGACGCGGCCGGTCGGCGGGTAGCGCCAGCTCCTCCGGCGCCCCAGCCAGAGCGGTACGCCAGTACTCCACCTGCGCCGACAGCAAACTGTCCGGGTCCGACTCCTCCCCCAGCAGCTCACGCTGCCACAACGCGTAATCGGCGTACTGCACCGGCAGCGGCTCCCACTCCGGCACCTGACCGCGCACCCGCGCCGCGTAAGCCGCCGACACGTCGCGACCCAGGGGAGTCATGGACCAACCGTCACCGGCGATGTG
>NZ_BSTN01000118.1 GCF_030269545.1 Actinomadura sp. NBRC 104425
CGATCGTGTTGCCGGTGCGGCGCGGCGTTGGGTGGTCGGTGGTGAGGCGCTGCCCGGGGCGAGTGTTGTGTCGTGGTTGGGGTTGGCGCCGGATGCGGTGGTGGTGAATGAGTACGGTCCGACCGAGGCGGTTGTGGGGTGTTCGGTCTTCGAGGTGGCCGCCGGGCGGCTTGTGGGTGAGGTGGTGCCGATCGGCCGTCCGATCGCCAACACCCGGTTGTACGTGCTGGACGAGGCGCTCGCACCGGCGCCCGTGGGCGTTGTGGGTGAGCTGTACATCGCGGGTGCCGGGCTGGCGCGCGGGTATGTCGGCCGGGCGGGTTTGACGGGTGAGCGGTTCGTGGCGTGCCCGTTCGGTTCGGGTGAGCGGATGTACCGGACCGGTGACCTGGCCAGGTGGACGCCGGATGGGC
>NZ_BSTN01000119.1 GCF_030269545.1 Actinomadura sp. NBRC 104425
GAGATCGAGCGGGTCATGCAGGTGCTGAGCCGCCGCACCAAGAACAACCCGGTGCTGGTCGGCGAGCCCGGTGTCGGCAAGACCGCCGTGGTGGAGGGGCTGGCGCAGAAGATCGTCAAGGGCGAGGTGCCCGAGACCCTCAAGGACAAGCAGCTGTACACCCTGGACCTGGGGGCGCTGGTCGCCGGGTCGCGGTACCGGGGCGACTTCGAAGAGCGGCTGAAGAAGGTGCTCAAGGAGATCCGCACCCGCGGCGACATCATCCTGTTCATCGACGAGCTGCACACGCTGGTCGGTGCGGGCGCCGCCGAGGGCGCGATCGACGCCGCGTCCATTCTCAAGCCGATGCTGGCGCGGGGTGAGCTGCAGACCATCGGCGCCACCACCCTCGACGAGTACCGCAAG
>NZ_BSTN01000120.1 GCF_030269545.1 Actinomadura sp. NBRC 104425
GCAATGTGGTGCGGTTGCTGCGGTCGACGGAGTGCTGGTTCGATTTCGGGCCGGATGATGTGTGGACGTTGTTCCACTCCTACGCCTTCGACTTCACCGTGTGGGAGCTGTGGGGTGCGTTGGCGTACGGCGGTCGTCTGGTGGTTGTGCCGTATTTGACGTCGCGTTCTCCGGAGGATTTCCTCAAGCTGCTGGAGGCGGAGAGGGTCACGGTGTTGTGCCAGACGCCGTCGGCGTTCTACCAGTTGATGGCCGCCGACCGGGAGGCGCCCGGTGCGGATCTGGCGTTGCGGTTGGTGGTGTTCGGCGGTGAGGCGCTGGAGCTGGGGCGGCTGGAGGACTGGTACTCGCGGCACCCGGACGACGCTCCGGTGCTGGTGAACATGTACGGCATCACCGA
>NZ_BSTN01000121.1 GCF_030269545.1 Actinomadura sp. NBRC 104425
ATGGCGCGACCTTGTGGGTTGCCGGTGACGAGCAGCGTTCTCAGCCGCGGCTGCTGCGGGAGCTGTCTGAGGTGAGTGTGGCGAGTGTGGTGCCGTCGCTGCTGGGGGTGTTGGAGCCGGACGATCTGGCGCATGTGGAGCGGATGGTCGTGGGTTCCGAGACGGTCGGTGAGTCGCTGGCCCGGGAGTGGGCGCGGGGGCGGCGGCTGGTTCACGCGTACGGTCCGACCGAGGCGACGGTGATCGTCGCGGTGGGTGAGGTGGATTCGGATCGTGGTGGTCCGGTGCCGTTCGGCGGTCCGATCGCCAACACCCGCATCTACGTGCTGGACGACAGCCTCGAGCCGGTGCCCGTGGGTGTCGTGGGTGAGTTGTACATCGCCGGCGCCGGGCTGGCGC
>NZ_BSTN01000122.1 GCF_030269545.1 Actinomadura sp. NBRC 104425
TGCCGCGTTCGGTGGACCTGGTCGTGGCGGTCTTGGGGGTGCTCAAGGCGGGGGCGGCGTATGTGCCGATCGACCCGGACTATCCGGCCGACCGGATCGCCTTCATGCTCGACGACGCCCGTCCCGCCCTGGTCCTCGGGCCGGACGACGTGGACGCGCCCGGCTACGACGACTCCAACTTGGGGCGGGACATCCACCCGCAGCACCCGGCGTATGTGATTTACACGTCGGGTTCGACGGGTCGTCCCAAGGGTGTGGTGGTTCCGCATCGCAATGTGGTGCGGTTGCTGCGGTCGACGGAGTGCTGGTTCGATTTCGGGCCGGATGATGTGTGGACGTTGTTCCACTCCTACGCCTTCGACTTCACCGTGTGGGAGCTGTGGGGTGCGTTGGCGTA
>NZ_BSTN01000123.1 GCF_030269545.1 Actinomadura sp. NBRC 104425
AGACCGTGAGCGAGGTTCCGGACGTGCGGTTGCGCGCGGTCGATGTGTTGGACGCCGAGGAACGTCGTCTCGTGCTCGACGAGTGGAACGACACTGCGGCTGCGGTGCCGGAGGGCACGGTTTTGGAATTGTTCGAGGAGTGGGTGCGTCGAGCTCCGGATGCGGTCGCGGTCGTGCACGACGGGGTGCGGGTGACGTATGCCGAGCTGGACGCTAAGGCTGCTCGGTTGGCTGGGGTGCTGGTCGGGTTCGGTGTGGGCGCCGGTTCGGTGGTTGCGCTGCGCCTGCCGCGTGGTGTGGATGTTGTGGCGGCGATGTTGGGTGTGTGGAAGGCGGGTGCGGCGTATCTGCCGATCGATCCGGTGAGTCCGGCCGAGCGTGTGGAGTTCATGC
>NZ_BSTN01000124.1 GCF_030269545.1 Actinomadura sp. NBRC 104425
CAACCACGCCGCCCGCTGGATGAAAACTTTCTCTACGTCTTCAAGGGCGCCCCGCTGCGCGGGCCGCCGGGCGGCCGCCCGCCCCGGCGCGCCGGGCGTGCGGCCTCTTCGGTCCGATCCCGCCGCGCCGCGCCGCGCGACCGCCCCGCCAGCAGCAGGGAACGCCATGAAGGCCACGCGACAAGCAGCACCAGGGCGACGAGCCCGAGCCCCTGTTTCAGCCCCCTTGGGCAGGTCACGCAGGCGCCGGCCCGGAGCGTCGGCGGGGTTGGACATGCCCGAAGCGGGGGCCTCGCGGCCCCCAGCCCCCCGCGAGCCGGAGCACTCATCCGCGCGAATCTGTCTGTCACACCGTCTCGCCGTTCGCGCGGATGAGCACTCCGGACCGTG
>NZ_BSTN01000125.1 GCF_030269545.1 Actinomadura sp. NBRC 104425
CCTCGCCCTTGACGATCTTCTGCGCCAGCCCCTCCACCACGGCGGTCTTGCCGACACCGGGCTCGCCGACCAGCACCGGGTTGTTCTTGGTGCGGCGGCTCAGCACCTGCATGACCCGCTCGATCTCCTTGTCCCGGCCGATGACCGGGTCCAGCTTGCTCTCCCGGGCGGCCTGCGTGAGGTTGCGGCCGAACTGGTCGAGCACAAGAGAGGTCGACGGCGCCGACTCGGCGGGCCCACCGGAGGCGGCCGGCTCCTTGCCCTGGTAGCCGTGCAGCAGCTGGATCACCTGCTGGCGCACCCGGTTCAGGTCCGCGCCCAGCTTCACCAGCACCTGAGCCGCCACACCCTCACCCTCGCGGATCAGGCCCAGCAGAATGTGCTCGGT
>NZ_BSTN01000126.1 GCF_030269545.1 Actinomadura sp. NBRC 104425
CCTCGCCCTTGACGATCTTCTGCGCCAGCCCCTCCACCACGGCGGTCTTGCCGACACCGGGCTCGCCGACCAGCACCGGGTTGTTCTTGGTGCGGCGGCTCAGCACCTGCATGACCCGCTCGATCTCGGTCTCGCGGCCGATCACCGGGTCCAGCTTGCTCTCCCGGGCTGCCTGCGTCAGGTTGCGGCCGAACTGGTCCAGCACCGCCGACGTCGCGGGAGCGGGCTCGCTGGCGCCGCTCGACCCCGACGGGCCCTTGTCCTGGTAGCCGTGCAGCAGCTGGATCACCTGCTGGCGCACCCGGTTCAGGTCCGCGCCCAGCTTCACCAGCACCTGAGCCGCCACACCCTCACCCTCGCGGATCAGGCCCAGCAGAATGTGCTCGGT
>NZ_BSTN01000127.1 GCF_030269545.1 Actinomadura sp. NBRC 104425
CCCTGATGGTCGTGGCGGGCGCCCGCGGAGTGCTGGTGGGCCCGGGCGATGGTGGAGTCCACCGACACGCTCCACCCGACCAGCCCGGCGGCGTCGGCGAAGGCCCGCAGCTTCGCCCAGATCAACGCCCAGATCCCCGCACGCTGCCGGCGCCGCAGCAGGCTGTAGACCGACTGCCAGTGCCCGTACCGTTCGGGCACATCACGCCACGGCGCACCGACGCGGGTCCGCCACCGGATCCCGTCCATCAGCTGCCTGCGCGTCCACTTGGCAGGCCTGCCAGGGCGTTTACCCTCTGGGAGCAGCCGCTCCAGCACCCGCCACTGCCGGTCGGTCAAGTCCTTGCGCCCCGCGATCGATACCCTGGCCATCGAGGTCTCC
>NZ_BSTN01000128.1 GCF_030269545.1 Actinomadura sp. NBRC 104425
TGCTGCTGGGGGTGTTGAAGGCGGGGGCGGCGTATGTGCCGGTGGATCCGGGGTATCCGGCGGCGCGGATCGAGTTCATGCTGGCCGACGCCCGCCCGGCGGTCGTGGTGTGCACGTCGGCCACCCGGCATGTCGTGCCCGAGGGGGCTGACGTCCTCGTGGTGAACGGTGAGCTGGTCGGCGGGGATGGTCCGAAGGCCCCTGAGGTCCCGGTGGGCGTGGACGACGTGGCGTATGTGATCTATACGTCGGGTTCGACGGGTCGTCCGAAGGGTGTGGCGGTCTCGCACGGGGCGATCGTGAATCGTCTGCTGTGGATGCAGGACCGGTACCGGTTGGACGGTTCGGACCGGGTCTTGCAGAAGACTCCGG
>NZ_BSTN01000129.1 GCF_030269545.1 Actinomadura sp. NBRC 104425
CTGGACCGGGCCACCGGCCGGCCCGTGCGCCGCTACGAACACCCGCCCGGTGACCTGGTGCACGTGGACGTCAAGAAGCTGGGCAACATCCCCGACGGCGGCGGCCACCGCGTGCACGGCCGCGCCATCGGCAGGCGCAACAGCGCGGCCCACCGCGATCCGGCCCGGCCCCGCACGGTCCCCGGCCGCCCCAACCTGGGCTACGGGTACCTGCACACCGCCATCGACGACCACTGCCGCCTTGCCTACACCGAGATCCTGCCGGATGAGACCAAGGAGTCGGCAGCCGCGTTTGTGGACTCGTGCGCAGGCGTTCTTCGCCGCCGCCGGAATCACCGTGCGCCGTGTACTGACCGACAACGGCTCGTGC
>NZ_BSTN01000130.1 GCF_030269545.1 Actinomadura sp. NBRC 104425
CGTTGATCTGGGCGAAGCTGCGGGCCTTCGCCGACGCCGCCGGGCTGGTCGGGTGGAGCGTGTCGGTGGACTCCACCATCGCCCGGGCCCACCAGCACTCCGCGGGCGCCCGCCACGACCATCAGGGCCAAGTCGAGCCGCCGGGGCCGGAGCCGGCCGATCACGGGCTGGGGCGTTCGCGCGGTGGGTGGACGACCAAGATTCATCTGGCCTGTGAGCAGGGCCGCAAGCCGCTGTCGGTGGTGCTGACGGCAGGGCATCGCGGGGACAGCCCGCAGTTCGTGCCGGTGCTGGAGCAGGTCAGCGTGTCGCGCGGCGGGCCCGGGCGCCCCAGGACGAGGCCGGAGCGGGTGCTGGCCGA
>NZ_BSTN01000131.1 GCF_030269545.1 Actinomadura sp. NBRC 104425
TCGAGGCAGATGGTCGCCTCCCCGGCCTCGGTCTTCGGCTTGCCCTCGAAAGTTTCCGATCCGATCTGGGTGATCTGCCACCGGATCGTGACCGTCCCGTTGTCCAGGTCCAGGTCGCTCCACCGCAGACCGCACGACTCGCCCCGGCGCAGGCCCCGAAACGCGATCAGGTGGTACTGCGCATACAGCCGGTGACCGCGGGCGCGGTCCAGGAACCGCTTGGTCAACGCCGGCGTCCACACCATCACCTTGGAGGGGCGCGGGGCGCCGATGTAGGCATCGAGGCGGTTGATCCGCTCCCCGATCCGCTTGTGCGGTTCGAGCCGGGACTGGCGTTTGCGGCGCGCGTTCATCTTCTCGA
>NZ_BSTN01000132.1 GCF_030269545.1 Actinomadura sp. NBRC 104425
GTGCGGATCTGGCGTTGCGGTTGGTGGTGTTCGGCGGTGAGGCGCTGGAGCTGGGGCGGCTGGAGGACTGGTACTCGCGGCACCCGGACGACGCTCCGGTGCTGGTGAACATGTACGGCATCACCGAGACCACCGTCCACGTCACCTACCAGGCCCTCGACCGGGCATATGCGGCCACGGCGACGGGCAGTGTGATCGGAACCGGCATCCCCGACCTGCGGCTCTATGTCCTCGACGAGAGGCTGCGGCCGGTCCCGCCGGGTGTGGTGGGGGAGTTGTACGTGGCCGGGGCCGGTTTGGCGCGCGGCTATTGGAACCGTCCCGCGCTGACCGCCGAACGGTTCGTGCCCGACCCCT
>NZ_BSTN01000133.1 GCF_030269545.1 Actinomadura sp. NBRC 104425
TGCGTCCACGGAGGTGGTGTACGAGTTGATGCAGGTCAGAGGGCGTGGCGTCGTGAAATGAGACGGCCATCGCGTGATCCTTCGAGAAGCCGAAAACCAAGATCGAAGGAGAGGACGCGATGGCCGACAACCCCAGTGTGGACCCCGCGGGCTGGTTTGCCGAGCAGATCGGGGCGTGTGAGCCGGATCTGCTGCGATCGATGGTCAAGACGATGGCCGAAGCGCTGATGAGCGCGGAGGCCGACGCGATGTGCGGCGCCGGCTACGGCGAGCGCAGCAGCGAGCGGGTCAACCGCCGCAACGGCTACCGGCAGCGGGACTGGGACACCCGCGCCGGCACCGTGGAGC
>NZ_BSTN01000134.1 GCF_030269545.1 Actinomadura sp. NBRC 104425
CGGCGAACAACCCGGCCAGCACCTCTTCCTCGGCCGTCCGGGGCGTCCGCGACGACACACGCACCGACACCCCCGGGTCGGGCAGGGCGGCGCGGTCGAGCTTGCCGTTGACCGTCAACGGCAGCGCATCCAGCGTCACGACCGCCGCCGGGACCATGTACCCGGGCAGCTGGGTCGCTGCGAACCCGCGCAGCTCGGCCGGATCGATCTCGCCGGAGGCGACGACGTAGGCGATGAGACGGTCGTCGCGGACGATCACCGCGACGTCGGCGACCGCCTCGTGCCGCGCCAGCACCGCCTCGACCTCGCCCAACTCGATCCGGAACCCGCGCAACTGCACCTGCAGA
>NZ_BSTN01000135.1 GCF_030269545.1 Actinomadura sp. NBRC 104425
ACGCCCTTGGGACGGCCCGTGGAACCGGAGGTGTAGATGACGTACGCCAGGCTCGCCGGGTCCAGCCCGACCCCCAGCGGCTCGGAAGACTGCTCCGCGATCAGGTCATCGAGCGAGTCGATGCGCAGGGACGCGCCGCTGTCGGCGAGCATGAACTCCAGCCGGTCGGCCGGATACTCCGGATCCAGCGGCACATAGGCGGCACCCGCCTTCCACACCCCCACCACGGCAACGATCGCGTCCACACCACGCGGCAGGGACAGACCCACCACCGACTCACGACCGACCCCCGCGTCCCGCAGATACCGGGCCAACCGGTTCGACCGCGCCTCCAACTCGGCATACG
>NZ_BSTN01000136.1 GCF_030269545.1 Actinomadura sp. NBRC 104425
GCAGAGTGGGTGGGCGAGCTGGTGCGGGCGGCCGGGGGCCGGCGGGTGTTCAATCACTATGGTCCGACCGAGGCGACGATCGGTGTGGCCACGGCTGAGTTGTCGGTGGATGTGGTGGCGTCGGGTGTGGTGCCGATCGGTACGCCGATCGCCAACACGCGGTTGTTCGTGCTGGATGACGCGTTGGCGCCGGTTCCGGTCGGTGTGGTCGGCGAGTTGTACATCGCCGGTGCCGGGCTGGCGCGCGGGTATGTCGGCCGGGCGGGTTTGACGGGTGAGCGGTTCGTGGCCTGCCCGTTCGGTTCGGGTGAGCGGATGTACCGGACCGGTGACCTGGCCAA
>NZ_BSTN01000137.1 GCF_030269545.1 Actinomadura sp. NBRC 104425
TCGATCCGGCGCAGGTCGAAGGTGTGGGCCGGTGGGTGCTGGGCGCCGAGCGGCTGTCGGCGGACCTGGCGGCCCGCTGGGCAGGCGGTGACCGACTCTGGAATACCTACGGTCCGACCGAGACGACCGTCATGGCGACGGTCGGTGTGGTGGACGGTCCGGGAACGCCGCCGATCGGCTGCCCGATCGGCAACACCAAGGCGTTCGTGTTAGACGAGTTCCTGCAGCCCGTTCCCGCCGGGGTGACCGGCGAACTCTACGTCGCCGGCGCCGGGGTCACCCGCGGCTACGTCAACCGCGCCGCCCTGACCGCGGAGCGGTTTGTGGCCTGCCCGTTCG
>NZ_BSTN01000138.1 GCF_030269545.1 Actinomadura sp. NBRC 104425
GCGGGCTGGTCGAAGATGGTGCGCACCAGCGTCGCCACCCACGGCTGAGCCGACTTGGGGACTCTGGTGAGCAGGTTGCGCAGGTAGTGGGTGCGGCACCGCTGCCAGGACGCCCCCGGCAGCGTCGATGCGACCGCCTCGACCAGCCCGGTGTGGGCGTCGGAGACGACCAGCTGGACGCCGGACAGGCCGCGGGCGACCAGCCCGCGCAGGAAGGCGAGCCATCCGGCGCCGTCCTCGGCCGAGGCCACCTCGACCCCGAGGATCTCGCGGTGCCCGTCGGCGTTGACACCGGTCGCCACCAGCACGTGCACGTTCACGGTGCGGCCGCCCTC
>NZ_BSTN01000139.1 GCF_030269545.1 Actinomadura sp. NBRC 104425
CTAGGTGTGCTGTTCGGGGACGTTGGTGACAGGCGACACGCCGTGGGTGGTTGTTGAACGACAGGAGGGCCTTCTGGTTTCGGTGTGGATTGCGACGACATCTGCACCGACGTCCAGGAGGCCCTCGTGTCCCACCGTAACGCCCCCTTGACCCCGACCGGACGCCTGCGCCTGGCCCGGTGTGTCGTGGAGGACGGCCGGCCGCTGCGCCGGGCCGCCGAACGGTTCGGCGTCAGCCACACCACCGCCGCACGATGGGCCGCCCGCTACCGGCAGCTGGGCGCCGCCGGCATGCACGACCGCTCCAGCCGCCCGCATCACAGCCC
>NZ_BSTN01000140.1 GCF_030269545.1 Actinomadura sp. NBRC 104425
GCGGATGTACCGCACCGGCGACCTGGCCCGCTGGACGCGCGACGGCCGGTTGGAGTTCGTCGGCCGGGCCGACGAGCAGGTCAAGGTTCGTGGGTTCCGGGTGGAGCCGGGCGAGGTCGAGGCCGTCCTGGCCGAGCACGAGAGCGTTGACCGTGCGGTGGTGCTGGTCCGAGACGAGCGCCTGGTGACGTATGTCGTGCCGTCCAACGGTGCGGTAGACGCTGCGGCTCTGCGCGAGCATCTGTCGGCCGCTGTGCCCGAGTACATGGTTCCGGCCGCCTTCGTGCAGCTGGAGGAGTTGCCGCTGACGGTCAA
>NZ_BSTN01000141.1 GCF_030269545.1 Actinomadura sp. NBRC 104425
GGTCGGCGGGTCGGAACCTGGTGAACACCTATGGGCCGACGGAGGCCACGGTGATGGTGGCCTGCGGGGCGGTGGATCCGGATCGTGATGGTCCGGTGCCGTTCGGTCGTCCGATCGCCAACACCCGCTTGTACGTGTTGGATGACAGGCTCACCCCGGTTCCGGTCGGTGTCGTGGGTGAGCTGTACATCGCGGGTGCCGGGTTGGCGCGCGGGTATGTCGGCCGGGCGGGTTTGACGGGTGAGCGGTTCGTGGCGTGCCCGTTCGGTTCGGGTGAGCGGATGTACCGGACCGGTGACC
>NZ_BSTN01000142.1 GCF_030269545.1 Actinomadura sp. NBRC 104425
GCGGTGGCCGGCCCGCGGGACTCCTCCGTAAGTGATCTTTTGGGCGATCTTGGTCGTCCGGGTGGTCGGTGTGCGGAGGCCGGGCTGGGTCTGGAGACCGGATCGGATGGTCTGGGTTGACAGGCGGAAAGGTTCCGGTAACATGGAAGGGTTGCCCCGGAGTCGGGTCCTGCGAGAGCGGGTTCCGCGCGGTGGGTGTCCGTTTCTTGAGAACTCAACAGCGTGTTAAAAGCCAGTGCCTTTTAGTCGGCTGGACGTTCGACGTCTGGCCGCCCCTGTTAGCCCTGGGACTGTT
>NZ_BSTN01000143.1 GCF_030269545.1 Actinomadura sp. NBRC 104425
AGCCCGATCGGATCTGGTAGATTAAAAGAGTCGCCCCGGGGCGGGGAACGCGAAAGCGGGAACCGCGCGGTGGGTGTCCGTTTCTTGAGAACTCAACAGCGTGCTAAAAGCCAGTGCCTTTGATGGGCCAGGCGTCGAGTCTGGCCGCCCCTGTTAGCCCTGGGACTATTGGTTTCGGGGTGGGGTTTCTTTGAGGCAGGCAGTCCCTTCTGGGGCTGTCGTGCTGGGATTTCTCTTGAGGTTTGGCCTGCCACGGTGTGGTGGGTGTTTGGACCTTGATGGAGAGTTTGATCCT
>NZ_BSTN01000144.1 GCF_030269545.1 Actinomadura sp. NBRC 104425
GCGGGCTGGTCGAAGATGGTGCGCACCAGCGTCGCCACCCACGGCTGAGCCGACTTGGGGACTCTGGTGAGCAGGTTGCGCAGGTAGTGGGTGCGGCACCGCTGCCAGGACGCCCCCGGCAGCGTCGCCCCCACCGCCTCGACCAGCCCGGCGTGGGCGTCGGAGATCACCAGCTGCACCCCCGACAGGCCGCGGGCGACCAGCCCGCGCAGGAAGGCGAGCCATCCGGCGCCGTCCTCGGCCGAGGCCACCTCGACCCCGAGGATCTCGCGGTGCCCGTCGGCGTTGACACCG
>NZ_BSTN01000145.1 GCF_030269545.1 Actinomadura sp. NBRC 104425
TCCACCATCGCCCGGGCCCACCAGCACTCCGCGGGCGCCCGCCACGACCATCAGGGCCAAGTCGAGCCGCCGGGGCCGGAGCCGGCCGATCACGGGCTGGGGCGTTCGCGCGGTGGGTGGACGACCAGAATTCATCTGGCCTGTGAGCAGGGCCGCAAAGCCGTTGTCGGTGGTGCTGACGGCAGGGCATCGCGGGGACAGCCCGCAGTTCGTGCCGGTGCTGGAGCAGGTCAGCGTGTCGCGCGGCGGGCCCGGGCGCCCCAGGACGAGGCCGGAGCGGGTGCTGGCCGA
>NZ_BSTN01000146.1 GCF_030269545.1 Actinomadura sp. NBRC 104425
GCGGGCAACGCCTTGCGGTCGAGCTTGCCGTTCACGGTCAACGGCAGCTCGTCCAACGTGACCACGGCGGCCGGGACCATGTAGTCGGGCAACCGTCGGGCCACGTGCTCGCGCAGCACCTCGGCACCGGGCCCAGCATCACCGGCGGGCACCACGTAGGCCACCAGCCGCTTGTCGCCCGGGGTATCCTCACGGGCCACGACAGCGGCCTGGGACACATCCGGATGCGCCAGCAGGGCGGCCTCGACCTCACCCGGCTCGATCCGGAAACCACGGATCT
>NZ_BSTN01000147.1 GCF_030269545.1 Actinomadura sp. NBRC 104425
CGACGCTGCCGGGGGCGTCCTGGCAGCGGTGCCGCACCCACTACCTGCGCAACCTGCTCACCAGAGTCCCCAAGTCGGCTCAGCCGTGGGTGGCGACGCTGGTGCGCACCATCTTCGACCAGCCCGCCGCCGAAGAGGTGCACGCCCAGCACGCCCGCGTGGTGGATTCGTTGGAGGCCAAGCACCCCGAGGCCGCGCAGCATCTGGACGAGGCCCGTGACGACCTGTTGGCCTTCACCGGCTTCCCTCGCCAGATCTGGCGGCAGATCTGGTC
>NZ_BSTN01000148.1 GCF_030269545.1 Actinomadura sp. NBRC 104425
TGTCGCCCGGGGTATCCTCACGGGCCACGACAGCGGCCTGGGACACATCCGGATGCGCCAGCAGGGCGGCCTCGACCTCACCCGGCTCGATCCGGAAACCACGGATCTTGATCTGCTCGTCGGCCCGGCCCGCGAACACCAACTGCCCATCCGGCGTCCACCTGGCCAGGTCACCGGTCCGGTACATCCGCTCACCCGAACCGAACGGGCACGCCACGAACCGCTCACCCGTCAAACCCGCCCGGCCGACATACCCGCGCGCCAGCCCGGC
>NZ_BSTN01000149.1 GCF_030269545.1 Actinomadura sp. NBRC 104425
CAACTCGCGAACGGACTTCGGCAGCGACGACGCCTCCAGAACCGAGCCGGCGGCGTACACGCGCTTAGCGAACTTCGCCGCGGTCTCGCTGGCGAACAGGTCGAATCGAGCCTCCATGGCATGCTCCTCACTGGTGGGCGCGGACCGCGCGGCCTTTGCGCGGCGTCCTGACGACCACGAGACGCCGCCGGACCGGGCCCCGTGACGGCGCACCGGTGTGACGTACGCCACGGGCCCGGGGCGTCACGGACCGGTGGGCACCGGCACCGTA
>NZ_BSTN01000150.1 GCF_030269545.1 Actinomadura sp. NBRC 104425
GCAGCGGGACTGGGACACCCGCGCCGGCACCGTGGAGCTGGCGATCCCGAAGCTGCGCAGCGGGTCGTACTTCCCCGGGTGGTTGTTGGAGCGCCGCCGCCGGGCCGAGCAGGCCCTGGTGAGCGTGGTCGCCACCAGCTATCTGCTGGGGGTGTCCACGCGGCGGGTGGACAGACTGGTCGAGCAGATGGGCATCCAGGGCATTTCGAAAAGCCAGGTGTCGGAGATGTCGAAGGTGCTGGACGAACAGGTGGCCGCGTTCCGCA
>NZ_BSTN01000151.1 GCF_030269545.1 Actinomadura sp. NBRC 104425
GCGCCAGCCCGGCGCCGGCGATGTACAACTCACCCACGACACCCACGGGCACCGGCTCGAGGCTGTCGTCCAGCACGTAGATGCGGGTGTTGGCGATCGGACCGCCGAACGGCACCGGACCACCACGCCCCGGATCCACCTCACCCACCGCGACGATCACCGTCGCCTCGGTCGGACCGTACGCGTGAACCAGCCGCCGCCCCCGCGCCCACTCCCGGGCCAGCGACTCACCGACCGTCTCGGAACCCACGACCATCCGC
>NZ_BSTN01000152.1 GCF_030269545.1 Actinomadura sp. NBRC 104425
CCGCCGACCGGCCGGAAGAAGCCCTCGGGGCCGAGCCCCGACGACGAGCATCACATCGCACAGACAAGCGAGGATTGCGCGCTGGCGGTGTTGAGCACCTGGATGCCGAACGCGCACACCGCGTACGAGCTGGAGGTTGCCGCCGGTCGTCGCCTGAAAGATCCCCGACAGATCTCGACACCGCATAAGCGCGAGATATCGAGATTTCGAGATCCCGCGGGGAATCCCGGCGACACCGACCAGGCCACACCCTGATC
>NZ_BSTN01000153.1 GCF_030269545.1 Actinomadura sp. NBRC 104425
TCCACCATCGCCCGGGCCCACCAGCACTCCGCGGGCGCCCGCCACGACCATCAGGGTCAAGTCGAGCCGCCGGGGCCGGAGCCGGCCGATCACGGGCTGGGGCGTTCGCGCGGTGGGTGGACGACCAAGATTCATCTGGCCTGTGAGCAGGGCCGCAAGCCGCTGTCGGTGGTGCTGACGGCAGGGCATCGCGGGGACAGCCCGCAGTTCGTGCCGGTGCTGGAGCAGGTCAGCGTGTCGCGCGGCGGGCCCGGGC
>NZ_BSTN01000154.1 GCF_030269545.1 Actinomadura sp. NBRC 104425
CATGGGGCGCGGCGATCCGATCCGGGTCGAGGTTCGCCTCCACCCGGATCTCGTGTTTTCCGGGGTGGTACGTGAGCCGGATGCCGAGGCGGCGGTAGACCTCCCGGCGCTCCTCCGGTGTGGCCGCATTGAGGGCCGAGACGAGCCCGCCCAACGCGCTGATCAGTTTCTCGATCTGCTCAGGGGTCAGGACGCGGTGCTGGGGCGCCTCGGCCCTGCGCAGCTCTGCCTCGGCGGCAGCCTTCTGGGCGTTGGT
>NZ_BSTN01000155.1 GCF_030269545.1 Actinomadura sp. NBRC 104425
GTCGACACCCCCAGCAGATACGAGGTGGCCACCACGCTGATCAGGGCCTGCTCGGCCCGGCGGCGCCGCTCCAGCAGCCACTCGGGGAAGTAGGACCCGCTGCGCAGCTTCGGGATCGCCAGTTCGATCGTGCCGGCGCGGGTGTCCCAGTCCCGCTGCCGGTAGCCGTTGCGCCGGTTGACCCGCTCGCTGCTGCGCTCGCCGTAGCCGGCGCCGCACACCGCATCCGCCTCGGCCGACATGAGCGCCTCGGCC
>NZ_BSTN01000156.1 GCF_030269545.1 Actinomadura sp. NBRC 104425
GCCCATTCGTCCAGCAGGGTGCGGTGGTAGCGCTCGACCTTGCCGTTGGTCTGCGGCCGGAACGGGCGGGTGCGCTTGTGCGCGATTCCGGCGGCGGTCAGGGTGTCGCGCCACAGCCGCGATCGGTAGCACGAGCCGTTGTCGGTCAGTACACGGCGCACGGTGATTCCGGCGGCGGCGAAGAACGCCTGCGCACGAGTCCACAAACGCGGCTGCCGACTCCTTGGTCTCATCCGGCAGGATCTCGGTGTAGGC
>NZ_BSTN01000157.1 GCF_030269545.1 Actinomadura sp. NBRC 104425
GCCAGATCTGGCGGCAGATCTGGTCGAACAACCCGCAGGAGCGGCTGAACAAGGAGATCCGGCGGCGCACCGACGTGGTCGGGATCTTCCCCGACCGCACCGCGATCCTCCGCCTCGTCGGCGCCGTCTTGATGGAGCAGACCGACGAGTGGACCGAGGGCCGCCGCTACATGGGCCTGGAGTTCCTCGCCAAAGCCAGACTGCGCGTCATCGACGGCACCGCACAAGACCCCGAGGACGACAACCGAGAACTCA
>NZ_BSTN01000158.1 GCF_030269545.1 Actinomadura sp. NBRC 104425
GTGGACCCTGCCGAGTGGATTGCCGAGCAGATCGGTGCGTGCGAGCCGGATCTGCTGCGGTCGATGGTCAAGACGATGGCCGAGGCGCTCATGTCGGCCGAGGCGGATGCGGTGTGCGGCGCCGGCTGCGGCGAGCGCAGCAGCGAGCGGGTCAACCGGCGCAACGGCTACCGGCAGCGGGACTGGGACACCCGCGCCGGCACGGTCGAACTGGCGATCCCGAAGCTGCGCAGCGGGTCCTACTTCCCCGAGTGG
>NZ_BSTN01000159.1 GCF_030269545.1 Actinomadura sp. NBRC 104425
TTCTGGTTTCGGTGTGGATTGCGACGACATCTGCACCGACGTCCAGGAGGCCCTCGTGTCCCACCGTAACGCCCCCTTGACCCCGACCGGACGCCTGCGCCTGGCCCGGTGTGTCGTGGAGGACGGCTGGCCGCTGCGCCGGGCCGCCGAACGGTTCGGCGTCAGCCACACCACCGCCGCACGATGGGCCGCCCGCTACCGGCAGCTGGGCGCCGCCGGCATGCACGACCGCTCCAGCCGCCCGCATCACAGCCC
>NZ_BSTN01000160.1 GCF_030269545.1 Actinomadura sp. NBRC 104425
GCTCTCGGAGGCGTAGGGGCGGGCGTAGGCCCATTCGTCCAGCAGGGTGCGGTGGTAGCGCTCGACCTTGCCGTTGGTCTGCGGCCGGAACGGGCGGGTGCGCTTGTGCGCGATTCCGGCGGCGGTCGGGGTGTCGCGCCACAGCCGCGATCGGTGGCACGAGCCGTTGTCGGTCAGTACACGGCGCACGGTGATTCCGGCGGCGGCGAAGAACGCCTGCGCACGAGTCCACAAACGCGGCTGCCGACTCCTTGG
>NZ_BSTN01000161.1 GCF_030269545.1 Actinomadura sp. NBRC 104425
GGCCATCGAGGTCTCCGTGCAGATGGTCTTCTTGGTCGTTGATCCATCTACCGGAGACCTCACCTGTATCCAGGCACCGACATGCCGCGACCGAACCGACAACCAGGACTTTCTAAACACGGCCTAGATGTGCTGTTCGGACAGGTTGGTGACGCGGCTGGCTGGGGTTTGGCCTGCGATGCCGGTGTGGGGTCGGTGGTAGTTGTACCAGTCGAGCCAGTCGCCGAATGCGGCTTGTCGTTGGGTTTCTGAGGT
>NZ_BSTN01000162.1 GCF_030269545.1 Actinomadura sp. NBRC 104425
GGCGGGTGCGGCGATCACGGTGGGTGCGGACGGTGGTGTGGAGGGCTTGGCCGGTGTGTTGGGGTCGGTTGGTGGGTTCGATGTGGTGAAGGTGGTTCCGGCGCATCTGCCGATGCTGGCCGAGATGTTGTCTTGCGATCGTGTTGCCGGTGCGGCGCGGCGTTGGGTGGTCGGTGGTGAGGCGCTGCCCGGGGCGAGTGTTGTGTCGTGGTTGGGGTTGGCGCCGGATGCGGTGGTGGTGAATGAGTACGGTCC
>NZ_BSTN01000163.1 GCF_030269545.1 Actinomadura sp. NBRC 104425
CGGGGAATCCCGGCGACACCGACCAGGCCACACCCTGATCACGACCGGCACAAAAACCAGAACGGCGGCGGCACCGCCACCAAACAACCCCGGAAAACACCTCGAGGAAAAGAGAAAGGCCCCCGCCGCAACGGCGGGGGCCTCCCAACTGAAGAAAACGTCCGGCGGCGTCCTACTCTCCCACACAGTCACCCATGCAGTACCATCGGCGCTGAAGAGCTTAACTACCGGGTTCGGAATGGGACCGGGTGTTTC
>NZ_BSTN01000164.1 GCF_030269545.1 Actinomadura sp. NBRC 104425
CAGCCACGTCTCCTGGAGCACGTCCTCGGCGTCCGCGGCGGAGCCGAGCATCTCGTAGGCGACGGTGAACAGCAGGTTGCGGTGGGAGACGAACACCTCGGTGGCCGGGTCCGCGGGGCGGGTGGCCGGTGCGTCGGTGTGCGGCTCGCTCATGGTCGGTTCCTGCCCGTCTCGGCTCGTCGTGCACGCATACGGTGCCGGTGCCCACCGGTCCGTGACGCCCCGGGCCCGTGGCGTACGTCACACCGGTGCGCC
>NZ_BSTN01000165.1 GCF_030269545.1 Actinomadura sp. NBRC 104425
GGGCCGGTTTGGCGCGCGGCTATTGGAACCGTCCCGCGCTGACCGCCGAACGGTTCGTGCCCGACCCCTACGGTCGGCCCGGGACGCGCATGTACCGCACGGGTGACCTGGCCCGGTGGCGCAGCGACGGGCGTTTGGAGTATCTCGGCCGGTCGGATCTGCAGGTGCAGTTGCGCGGGTTCCGGATCGAGTTGGGCGAGGTCGAGGCGGTGCTGGCGCGGCACGAGGCGGTCGCCGACGTCGCGGTGATCGTCC
>NZ_BSTN01000166.1 GCF_030269545.1 Actinomadura sp. NBRC 104425
TCCACCATCGCCCGGGCCCACCAGCACTCCGCGGGCGCCCGCCACGACCATCAGGGTCAAGTCGAGCCGCCGGGGCCGGAGCCGGCCGATCACGGGCTGGGGCGTTCGCGCGGTGGGTGGACGACCAGAATTCATCTGGCCTGTGAGCAGGGCCGCAAGCCGCTGTCGGTGGTGCTGACGGCAGGGCATCGCGGGGACAGCCCGCAGTTCGTGCCGGTGCTGGAGCAGGTCAGCGTGTCGCGCGGCGGGCCCGGG
>NZ_BSTN01000167.1 GCF_030269545.1 Actinomadura sp. NBRC 104425
CTGGGTGCGGGTACCGATATTCCGATCGGGTCGGCGGTGGCGGGCCGTGGCGATGAGGCGTTGAACGATCTGGTCGGGTTCTTCGTCAACACGCTGGTGATCCGCACCGACCTGTCGGGTGACCCGGGGTTCCGGCAGGTGCTCGCCCAGGTGCGGGAGACGACCCTGGGTGCGCTGGAGCATCAGGACGTGCCGTTCGAGCGGCTGGTGGAGGAGCTGGCGCCGGAGCGGTCGCTGGCCCGGCACCCGCTGTTC
>NZ_BSTN01000168.1 GCF_030269545.1 Actinomadura sp. NBRC 104425
AGAAACCCAACGACAAGCCGCATTCGGCGACTGGCTCGACTGGTACAACTACCACCGACCCCACACCGGCATCGCAGGCCAAACCCCAGCCAGCCGCGTCACCAACCTGTCCGAACAGCACAGCTAGGGCGTGTCGTCAAAGTGTCATAGCCACATCAGCAGGGCGGCCAACGTGACGGCGGCTTGGAAGGAACTGGCGGTCTTGCAGTAGCGGGTGGCGATGCCGCGCCACTGCTTGAGCCGGTTGAAA
>NZ_BSTN01000169.1 GCF_030269545.1 Actinomadura sp. NBRC 104425
ACAACACCGCGCGGTCGCCACCCGCTACGACAAGCTCGCCGTCCGCTACGAAGCCACCATCCACATCGCCGTGATCGACATCTGGCTCCGCGCCCTCACCAAGACCACTTTCTAAACACGGCCTAGGTGTTCTGTCCTGACAGGTTGGTGACGCGGCTGGCGGGTGGGAGGCCGCCGAGTGCGGTGTGGCCGCGGTGATGGTTGTACATGTGCAGCCAGGGCGCAAGCGCGGCGCGGCGTTCGCTCTCG
>NZ_BSTN01000170.1 GCF_030269545.1 Actinomadura sp. NBRC 104425
CGTGGTGGTCCGGTGCCGTTCGGCGGTCCGATCGCCAACACCCGCATCTACGTGCTGGACGACAGCCTCGAGCCGGTGCCCGTGGGTGTCGTGGGTGAGTTGTACATCGCCGGCGCCGGGCTGGCGCGCGGGTATGTCGGCCGGGCGGGTTTGACGGGTGAGCGGTTCGTGGCGTGCCCGTTCGGTTCGGGTGAGCGGATGTACCGGACCGGTGACCTGGCCAGGTGGACGCCGGATGG
>NZ_BSTN01000171.1 GCF_030269545.1 Actinomadura sp. NBRC 104425
ACACCGCGCGGTCGCCACCCGCTACGACAAGCTCGCCGTCCGCTACGAAGCCACCATCCACATCGCCGTGATCGACATCTGGCTCCGCGCCCTCACCAAGACCACTTTCTAAACACGGCCTAGGTGTGCTGTTCGGACAGGTTGGTGACGCGGCTGGCTGGGGTTTGGCCTGCGATGCCGGTGTGGGGTCGGTGGTAGTTGTACCAGTCGAGCCAGTCGCCGAATGCGGCTTGTCGTTG
>NZ_BSTN01000172.1 GCF_030269545.1 Actinomadura sp. NBRC 104425
CGACAGGTCGGTGCGGATCACCAGCGTGTTGACGAAGAACCCGACCAGATCGTTCAACGCCTCATCGCCACGGCCCGCCACCGCCGACCCGATCGGAATATCGGTACCCGCACCCAGCCGCGACAACATCACCGCCAACGCCGCCTGCAACACCATGAACGGGGTCACGCCCTCGGCACGGGCCAGCTCCACCAGCCGCCGATGCACCTCGGCCGGAACCGACAACG
>NZ_BSTN01000173.1 GCF_030269545.1 Actinomadura sp. NBRC 104425
ATGTAGCGGCGGCCCTCGGTCCACTCGTCGGTCTGCTCCATCAGCACGGCGCCGACGAGGCGGATGATCGCGGTGCGGTCGGGGAAGATCCCGACCACGTCGGTGCGCCGCCGGATCTCCTTGTTGAGGCGTTCCTGGGGGTTGTTGGACCAGATCTGCCGCCAGATCTGGCGAGGGAAGCCGGTGAAGGCCAACAGGTCGT